>CAWDVZ010000028.1:0-23422 GCA_963805955.1 uncultured Acidobacteriaceae bacterium | reverse complement strand
CGGAGGGAGAGGGATTCGAACCCCCGTTACCCTTTCGGGTAAAGCGGTTTTCAAGACCGCCTGTTTCAACCGCTCACACATCCCTCCGCGCGATTGGTATGAATAGCTTAGCAGCTAAGGAATGATCACGGCGCCACGGCAGTTCATCGGCTCTTAGCTGGCGAACATTTACCATGGGGTAGCGAGGGTCGCCAGGATGACAGCCCGCACTGCCAGCCGCAGGTCTTTCGAACGTACGCTCGCCAGCGCCAAGAGAACCATGGTGCTGAGCGAGATCATGAGCCTGGCCATCGACAGCTTCCGCACCAACAAAGTGCGCGTCATGCTTACCTCCCTGGGCATGGTCATCGGATCGGCCTCGCTCATCCTGGTGGTGACCGTGGGACTTACGGGTAAGCAGTACATCCTGCACCTGATCCAGGCCATCGGGAGCAACATGGTGGAGGTGGAATACTCCGGCGGCGGCCCTGGGTCGAGTGCGCAACACGACTTCCGCAACGATTACCTGACGCGGGCAGACGAGACGGCCGTAATTGAGCAAGTCCCGGCCATAGCTTATTCCTCACCCATGCTGCAGATGCATGACCGCATCGGCTTCGGCAATGGGGTGGTGAAAGACATTCTGGTGCTTGGGGTCTCGCCCCAGTACAGGCAGGTTCGCAACCTGATCCTGATCGCCGGCCGGTTCTTCGACGATGAGGACGATATAACTCATGCCAAGGTCGCGGTGGTGACTGAGCCTTTCGCCAGGCAGAAGTTCGGGACCCCCAACGCCGTCAATCAGACTTTCGAGATCAAAGGCATCCCGTTCACCGTTATCGGCACCTTCAAAGAGGCGGTGGATACTCTGGGAGAAACCGAAGTTGCCGATCAAACTATCCTCATTCCCTATTCAGTCGCCCGCTACTTTACCGGGACCGACAACGTCAAGCAGATATTCTTTTCCATCCGCGACACTGGCGATGTCGAGCTGGCGACGAAACAAATCCTCAAAGTGATTCAGTCTCGACACCAGCGCAACTCGGTCTACCAGGCACAGACTCTCACCGAGCTGCTGAGTACGGCGGCGGCGATCGCCAACGCACTGACCCTGGTCCTGCTGCTGGTCTCATCGGTAACGCTTGCCGTGGGCGGCATCGGCATCATGAACATCATGCTGTCGAATGTCCGCTCGCGCATCCGCGAAATCGGCATTCGCAAAGCGCTGGGGGCGACCTACCGGGAAATCAAGCTGCAGTTCCTGATTGAGGCAGTATTCATTTCGTTAAGCGGCGGTGTCATTGGCACGATCCTGGGCTTAGCCGTTCCCTACTCAGTGAGGCTCTTCACCTCGTACCGCATTCCGATCTCAGGTATATCTGCGGTGATTGCCCTGACAGCAGCGACGCTGGTGGGGGTCGTTTTTGGCACCCTCCCCGCTACCCGCGCGGCGCAGCTGGATCCAGTCGAGTCCCTCAAGTATGAATGACTCAAACGGCTCGACCAGCGGCTGAGAAACACTCAGGACGCCGTAAAAGTCCAGCACAACCCAGGACTACGTCACGGGCAATTTTCAGCCGTCCCTACGGGACTGAAGTCGGAATTTCCTCCTCTATAACCAGGCGCTAAGAAGACGGCCGGCGGCGCCCCGCATGGCGAGCTGATCGCCACGTTGCCCGAAGTAGCGCGCATTGATCTCGGCTGCGCCAAGATCCTCCAGGCTGTGGAAGTCAGAGAGCTCTTCAGCGATCTCGGCCGGGGTAAAGAAAAGTTGAAAGGGCTCGCCCGCTTTCTCCACCCGGGAAGCGAGCGAATCGTGAGCCAGCTGTTCGAGGAACGGGAGAACCGCGCGTGGTTGCCCGTAGTCCAAAGTTAGTCCGCTTCCCGGCTGCTGGGCCGCGATGAAGCTTAGAGTGGCCCGGAAGGCCTCCAGGGTCAGGTACGGAACTACCCCAAGCCAGGCGAAAAATGCCGGCGCCTGCGAGTTGAAACCAGCGTCACCAAGCTGCGTGGAGAGCGACTGGCGTTCAAAGTCGACCGGGGCGTAGGTGACGCTCTCCGGAATGGCGATGTCGTTGCGTTGCAGCAGCTCGCGCTTCCATTGTTGGGTAGCAGGGTGATCTACCTCAAAAACGCGAAGCTCTGCATAAGGATTCCGATACGCGAAGGTATCGAGTCCGGCGCCGAGCAAAACGTATTGATGGACGCCGAAATCAACCGCCCGCTTCAGGTTATCTTCGGCATAACGGCTGCGGGCAACAAGAAACGCTCGCAGCCCGATGGAGAAGGGCCGATCTGGCCGCAATGGAGTTCGCCGCAATTCTTCCGCATAGGTTCCCCCGAGAATGGCAACCGCGAGTGGATCATTGAACACGACTGGCGAGTCGTGAATCTGGTGAGCCGCGCGGCGCAACGCCACGCGGAGTGCGGTTCGCGATGCAATGGATTGCTCCATCTACTGCTGCAAGGATTCTCGAGGGAGGATCTTGTAGCCGGATGGAATCTCAAAGATTTCGGGATCGGGCTCGCTGCGGTCGACTTGCGTGACCGTGGTGGTCTGTTCTCCGGTGCGTGGATCTTTATGGATGACGCGCATGTTCAGCCGCAGGTCTTCGGAATACCAGTATTCGTCGACGACTTTGATTTCCTTTCCGCCGTTTGCTTCCGCGGGTATGGTCTGGGTATTGCGGATACCATGAACCTCCACGCCTTCCATCTTCCGGTTACCCAGGTCTTCTTCTTTGACGTAGGGGCTGGCGGCCGAACCCGCGGCCAATGGCGGCACTGCTGATGGCGGCCGGTTCAGCGTGCTTTGCCACGCGACCCGCTGCTGAGGATCAATGACCGTACTCGTCCGGGTCTGCGGGTCGTAGATATGGATGGATAGGATCGGAGGCGTGGCCGTTTCCGATGCTGGAATAAGCGGGCGCCGCTCATTGAAAATTCGTCCCTGCCGGTCTCGCGCGATTGCGCTCAAGGTCTTCTGGTTCGATGTGGTTCCGTCCGGGAGTATTCGACTGCTCTGCGTGTTCACCACGGCCAGCAGCGGAGCATTCGGAATCGGGGTGACAAAAACGCCCCGCGTCTGCGCGAAGGCGGCGGGAGACAGCGCTACGGCGATGCTGATAACCGCGAAGAAACGCAAGCGGTTTACCCTCCAATCCAGCCTAAGTGGATCAAGTCTATCGAATTTGCAGGGGTTTCGTGCCGACTGAGGTTTGGTTCTGTGTCAGGGCACGACTCGCGAGAATCAAGGAAGAATAATGGCCATGGAAGCCACCCCTCCGGACGGGTCCAGAAATGTAAGGGAAAGAAATTCGCTCAGTTCCTTAGCTACATGGGGAGGAGTGGCTTGGATACAGCTAGAAGACTGGGCACCGGGCGGCTTCGCCGCAAATGGTGGTCATGCCGGGCAGCTGAGCCGCGATAAACGATGGATAGCTTTTCCCGTTCCAGGATCTTGCGCGCCTGAATGCGGGCGTGATTGGACCAGGGGCCGACGGGATCGAGTTTGATGTAAGTGGTCCAGTGGCGCAGCGCCGCCCGCCGATCGCCGATCCGTTCGTAGGCTAAAGCGACGTTGTAGTGTGCGTCACCATAGTGTGGCACCAGGCGAATCGCAGTGCTGTAGGCCTCAACGGCCTCGGGAAGACGCTGCAACTCATCCAGCACATTGCCGAGATCGAAGAAGGCCAGTGCGTACTTCGGATCCGCTTCGGTCGCCCTGCGGTAGAGTCTCTCCGCCTCGATGAAGCGCCGCTGGTTGTATTGAATCGTACCCAGGTTGATACAGGCGGGCGCGTGACAACCATCGAGCTCAAGAATGTTTTCGTAGTGTTGCGCGGCCTCCTGCGTCTTGCCCCGCTCTTCCATGCGTACGGCTTCGAAAAAGAGGGCTTGCACGCGAGCCTCCCGAGCAGCCTGATGGCCGGCAGCTAAACTTACTTCCGCGAGCTGACTCTGTCGCGGCGAGTCGAAGTCGAAAACGAATTGGCGCGCGATCGGCTCCATCATGGCACCGCTAAGACGAAAAGCAAGCCGCGTTCCGTTGCGCACAGCACCTGCCTCGAGCAGCGGGTTGGCTACACCCGAAACCTGACGCATGGCATGAATCGAGGCCCGGATGTTGGCGACGGAAAGGCGTGTGGCCCGCAGATCCCTTAACTTGCGCAGCTGGACCAGGTCTTGAAAAGAATACGTCTCGCTTTGATTGATGAGCCCGGAACGCTCCCAGGCGCAAAGCTGCTTGAGACGAATGCGCAGAATGCGAAGAACATCTTGCCGGCTGTAATGCGAAACAGTGATGTGCTCGTTGGAGGCCGGCACCCTCATACCTCAGCTTCTGAGGCGATTATGCGGAGCGGGTCCCTTTCACCGCAAGCAATACAGCAAAAAAACAGTGGATAAGGTGGTACCAAACTCGGTACAGGAACAATGAAAGGAAATGCTTGCGCAGTCGAATGGACCCGTTGTAGGCATTCCAGCATCGAGCACTTACAGATATAAATTCGTTAAGACCTTAATTTCCTTGGAAGCCCCGCTCACGCTGCGCCGCGCATGGTCGAGCACATGCAGCAAGTAAACCTGGTCGATCCACGACGTGTGCTTGAATAGCCGCTTGTGACGCAGGCCTTCAAAGGAATGAATTTTCCTCATTTCGTTTTCTTCGTTGAACTCCTGCACAGCTAGAAGCTCTCCGGCCCACGGGTTTGCACTCTCAAATCCTATGTCGTCCAGGTAGACCAGCGTCCACGGCAAGTAATTATCTGGCGCTCCTAGAAAGACGGTGAGACACTCTTTCGCCGACCAATAGTAATCGACATCGATCACCACAAAGCCCACAGGGCTGATGGCGGAGAGCCCAGCTATAAAGGGCGGCAATGTCTCTTGAATGTCGCCAAGTATGAGCTTGGCATTATTCGGCAGGGCTTGAATCAACGCACTACGGTCGATGAGCGGGTACGAACCTTCGCTGAAGATTTCGGGGTGGTCGCGATGATCGCGAGGGGGAGGCATCCCCTGGCCCGAATCGAATCCAACGATGTTGAACTCGACTCCCGTTAACTTCGTGATGTTTCGGGATATGTTGCAAATATTCACGAGCCCAGCGCCCGCAGCGACGCCGAACTCGATGACCGTCACGGATTTCAGCCCTCGAACCATGGCGAGCTCTGCCGTCTTGAGGAGGCTGAACGCGTATTGTTGGCGCACCACCAAGTCGAAGGCAATTTTCATTTTGTAGTTGCCGAACAGGGCAACAAAGATCGAGAGAATGTTAAGGTGGAGCGGCTCCGGGAGTCGTTCGTAAAGGACCCTTCCCAGCCGTCTCGGTACCTTGTGCAGCAAGAAATTCAATTTCATGCGTTCCTCTGTTGGCGTGACGCCAGCCGGCTTATTTAGCTCGATGCCACTATTCGGGCACCGTGCTCCGGAGCGGGTGGGTGTTCAGAGCGGCCGAGCTTGCTCGATTGCAGGCGTGGCGCGAGTTTATGGCCCAATCGTATGAAAGGCTTTTCGATCAGGTAGTAGCTGCAGGTAGCGCATACCAGCAGAGCTACAAGGTTGATCGGGGGCTTACGCAGTACCGCAAGCCCCCGTGGGCTACCCACAAAGTTGACACCCAAAAAAAGCTGCTGCCATAGGTACAGGCTGTATGAAATCCAGCCAATCCAGCGTAGAGGCCTGGTTTCCAGGATCCTCGCTTGCATTGTGTTGGGGTGAAGCACTGTGGAAAGAATGAGCAGCGGAATAACCAGCGCTTGCAGGGTGAAGAAGAATGGAACCCGGGTAGTAAGAAGACCTAGTTCGATAGCGATCCATAGCGGAAAGGACCAGGCGGGGATATATCTTCTGGCCGCTTGATTGCGCATTAAGGGGTAGAGCGCCAAAGCGATCATCGCCGGGATGAGAAGGGCGTCCACATGTGTGTCTGTGCGGAAATTAAATTCATATTGGCGATGCAGGATGTGCGCCAAAAACGATCTCCAGATTGCGACGGCAGCGGCTAATCCCGCGAGAACCCAGAGGCGTAACCCTCTGAAGAGGACGAGCACACCTGGAAGTACCAGGTAGAAATGCTCTTCCATCGATAACGACCAAAAGTGACCGGTATACCAATGCAGGGCCAGGGGGCTATGGTGCAGGTATTCGAACAGCATGGCGTAGTTGCGGAAGAACAAGAGAGCCCCGAACCAATCGAGCGGGAAGAGGGGAATGACATGAAACATCGCCAGGATGGCAATCACCAGGAGGTAGAAGACCGCTGCGGGCAGAATGCGAAAGAAGCGACGGGTGTAGAAGCCCTTCACGCTGATGCGCCCTAACCTCGACTCCTCATCAAGCAGCCTGGAGCAGATCAGGAGTCCGCTGATGGCAAAGAACAGCTCGACGCCCACCTCACCCAAGTTGGCGAGAGCTTGCAGCAGTGGCCCAAGAATCGGAACCGTATCCGGCACCCGGGAATGATGCAGAATCACCAATCCGATGGACAGCGCGCGCCAACCATCCAACGTCGGCATATAGGCGGACTGTTTTAAGGCGGGGTTAGATAACAATCTGCTGGGCCCTCAGAATAGCTATCGCCCAGGTGTTTCACGGAGGCGATTGCTTTCATCGAGGCGCAGGGGTGCAGAACAAAATTTGTTCCAAAGCGGAACGCAAAGCACCATTTGCGGAATCATGACAAAGAAGAAGCACCGTTCCACGCCGGCCGCAGGTAGGAGGGAAGAAGATGGGTGTGGGAATGCCTTATGGAGCCGACGATCGGACTTGAACCGATGACCTGCTGATTACGAATCAGCTGCTCTACCAACTGAGCTACGTCGGCGCGCCCGGTTGCACGTACCTTGTCGGATTGTATCTACGCCTTAGCGCTCAGTAAAGATGGGCTGGACGGGTGTCGCCGGGAAAACGAAAAGGCCACCCGGCAACAGGGCGGCCTCTTCTCTAGGGAGAATAGTTCCAACGGAGGCAAAGCCATCAGAACTTTCTGGCGAAATCTTATGGTTGGCTCCCGAGGGTGTCAAGGCAAAATCAAGATGCAACTAAGTCTCTTGTTTATAGCCATTTAGCGATTACCGTGTTCTGATCCGGCGCAAGCTGTGGGTGGCTGGAGGCACTAGGAAAGAGGGTCCAACCCGCTGCAATCTGAGCACTTAAGGGTTTGGCTGCCCTGAGATTGGTTCAAATCAACTCGAAGCGAAAGTCTGCTGCGAAGGGGTAACCCCTCTGTCAGACCCCGTCCGTTTCAGTCCTCCAGGTTGAGGCGGATGAACTCGGTCTCTTCCTGAAAGGCAGAGGCCGGTTTGCCGCGAAGAACCCGGTACAGCGCGCGTCCACCGCCGAGAAACAGGCCCAGCAGGATCGCGGCGGCTCCCAGGATGCCGGTGAGGGCGAAGATACCCAGGATGAGCCGCGCGACCTTGGAACCGTCGCTGATGTAGCCCTGCGGGTTGTTCCAGACGACGTCGGCCTGGTAGTTGACCTGGTTGATGAGCTTGTGCGCCGTGGCGGCGGGAAGCGATCCGCTGGTGATGGCAACGATGGGACCGCTGCGGCGGGTAAGCAGCGAGTCAGGCCGGCTCTCCGCCAACGGCTGCGGCCAGGCGGATTTGGTATTGCCTGCCTTGAGGAAGGCGTCTATGTCCCGTAGGCGGGCTGCGGCCATTTGCGGCGTGGGGTAGATCAAGAGGGTCATCTGCCCGTCGCCGTCGCGGCTCGAGTAGTTGGCAGTGACCGCCTCGGCACTGGAAGCAAAGTCCACCAGCGGCGGCGGCAGAACGCCTCCCCCGCGGGTATAGGCCTCCGGGCCAAGGGAGTAGTGGGTTTGGTTAACTTCGAGGTCCTGGCGGGGAAGATAGCCGGGTAAAGGAGGAGCGACATTCGCCGAGCCTGGAGGCTGTGGCAGATCCTTGGCCAGCTCACGCAGCTCCGAGGCTGTCATGGGGGTGACTTTATCGAGCGTGGCATCCACCAGGGTGGCGCCGTTCCAAAACAAGACGTGGCTGCCATCCCAGGCCGCGCTGCGACCGATCTGCTCGGGGATGCTACCGGCACGCCGGAAGAAGGTGAATGCGCCGAAGGCGCCACTCGCGTCCTGAAAACGAATGGCACGAACGCTGAGCTTGTTGTCCGCATTTGCGTAGTGTGCGGCTGAGAACTGCTGGAATCCGAATTCCTTCAAAACGGAGGCGTTGGCAGCATCGGCGGCCTCAGGCGCGGCGCTTTCCTGCGCGGGTCCGCTCAGGCTCCAGCCGGCAAAGTCGGTGGGCAACAGAGGTGGAGCGGCGGGTGCAGCGGGGGCTGGTTTAGCCAGCGCCGACGGCACCAGCAAAGACAGGAACAGAAACGAGGCCGGTAGGGCACGAAGCATACGCACCTAATCAGAGACTAGAGCATTTCTCCCATGGGTGTCGAATCAGCAAGCGTTAGTTGCCGACGGGGTGCCCGGCAGTCTGCGCCAGGCGAACGCCGCTCAGTCCGCTGATGTATCTCTCGACACCGCGGTAGAGCGACTCGGCGATGCGCTGGCGGTACGCAGGCTGCTGCAGCTCGCGTGCATCGTCAGAATTGGTGAGGAAGGATATCTCGGCCAGGATGGAGGGCATGTTGGCCCCGATCAGCACCACGAATGGGGCCTTCTTGACGCCGCGGTCTCGCAGTCCCCGATTGCCGTCTTCCAGGTCGGTATAAAGCGACTTCTGCACATCGGCGGCAAACTCGCGCGATTCGTCGATCTTATCCTTGAGGGTAATTTTCTTTACCAGGTCAGAGAGCTCGTAGATGGACTCGTTAGAAACAGCGTTTTCCCGGGCGGCTACTTCCAGAGCATCGGGTGAGGTAGTGAAGTTGAGGTAGTAGGTCTCGACGCCGCGCGCCGATGGGTCGGGGCTGGAATTGGCGTGTATCGAAAGGAAGAGGTCTGCCTGCGCCTTGTTGGCGATGGCCGTTCGCGTCTCCAGCGGAATGAACGTGTCGTTGTCGCGGGTATAGATCACGTCGGCGCCCAGGCGCTGCTTGAGCAGCTTGCCCAGACGCAGCGCGACATCGAGAACCACCTGCTTCTCTTCGATCCCGCCGGGTCCAATGGTGCCGGAGTCATGGCCGCCGTGGCCGGCATCGATGACGATGCGACCGATCTTGAGGCCCAGGGTCCGGACCAGGGAGCGCTCACCGTCCGCGGTTGGCTCAGCCTCGCGCGTGGGCACAGAAAGACTGTCATCCGCCTCAGTAGGGGTGGGGATGGCGCGGGTGGTTGCCTTCTTACGGTTACGGCCTGGCGCTGGTGGAGTAGTGGGCGCTGCGCTGGTGGAGGCCGTCACGGCAGGGGGCGCCGTCGTGGCGGGCGTCGTGGTCGTAGCCGCGGTGGGGGAAGCCAACGACCCGTCGTCCGGTTGGGGCGCGGGAACTGTGCCCGCGACCGAGGCTACGATAGGCCGCGTGGTGGGATGATCGGTGGCCTGAACGCGATTTGGCTGTTGCCCCAGGGCCGCGATCTCCTGCTTGCCGGAGCGCGGCCCGGCAGCCACGCTTGCCACGGCTTTGGGCTGGGGTGAGTTGTTGACCGGCGGCTTGGCATCGGCTGGGGGCGCGGCGGGAGCACTTGCCAGGTTGGTGGTCTGGGTTACTCCGGGCTTGAGGCCATGGATGTCAATGATCAGGCGCCATGGATTGGGAAGCAGAAAGGCTGAGTAGTCAGATACGGAGCTGACGTCGAGCACAATCCGGGTGACGTTGTTGGAGAATTGCGCCGCACGAATTCGTTTGAGAAAGCCGTCATCGATCACTTCCATTGACTTGCCGTTCAACCCAGGCTCCAGGCGCGCGCCATAGAGATCGAAATAAATGCGATCAGGGCCGGGGACTCTTGCGGCCTGATAGGCCACCTGGTCTCCGAGATCGATGGCGATACGGGTATAGACAGGAGTGG
Organism: uncultured Acidobacteriaceae bacterium; assembly: GCA_963805955.1. Lineage (GTDB taxonomy): Bacteria > Acidobacteriota > Terriglobia > Terriglobales > Acidobacteriaceae > PALSA-350. The sequence continues at coordinate 13,515 of CAWDVZ010000028.1, read as the reverse complement.
ACCAGTGTCGGATCCCAGTGACCAGCGAGACTTGGCCGGGATGCAGCGCGGGGGGCGCGCTCGGTGGGGCCTCTTGCGAGGGGCTTGGCTGGATGGCCGCAGGCGTCATAGCAGGAGGAGGACGGGACGGCGGTACAACCTGCTGCGGTTGGATGACAGGCGGTGTGGTGGCAATCGCAGGGCGAGGTTGTTGCGAATCAATGGCCGCGGCCAGAACAGCGTTGTGCTTTTCGCGGGATGGGGAAGGCGGCCGTGCTGGGGCATGATTGATCGCGATCAGGTCGAGGCGGGCCTGCTTCTCGCCCTCTACGATCATGTCGCGGTAAGGGTTGGCGGGATATTGCACACGAAGGAATTCATATTGAATCAGGGCGTCATGCAGCAGCTTTTCGTCAGAGAACAGCTGACCTTCTTCCGTTAGCAGTTGGGCGACAGCGAGCACACTGGCATCGGCTTTGGGCGACGCGGGGTCGTGGTGATAGATGGCGCGATAGGCATCGAGCACAAATTCGTAGTCTGGCCGGTTACGACGAGGTTCGGGCCGGGCCTCGAGCGCCTGGCGGAGATGCTGCGCTTGCTCATAAGGGGTCAAATGTTGAGATGGGCGCGCGTAAAGAGAAATAGAGGCGAGCAAGATCGATGCGGCGCACACCTGCAAAGCCGGCGTCATGCGGCTTCGAGAACAGAACCCACGGAGCAAACGCGCGGCATGGAGCATAGATGCTTTAGCGGACCCGAAACCCGCACGCCAGAGCTAACCCGATTATAGGTTGGCAAGTTGCGAGCAGCAACGAAGGATGATGGAGGAAACGGACGGGCGCCCTAGGTTTGCACCAGTGTACGTACGATTGATCCATTCAATGCTCTCCGCCGGAGCAAAAGCAATCGTAGGGCTTCGCCCGTCTTTTTCGTCCCACGTATCCGGATTTCCTGCACGGGGCACCACCAAGACCCGCGTGTGCGGCTTTCATTAAGGAAAGCCGCATGAAGTTCGCCAAGGCCACCAGTCTCGACAGGAAATCCGGAGTACGCTTTGGCGAACGTGGGGCACCCGTCGGTCTCGGCTACGCGTTAAAGCCATTCTTCCCAAGCAGTTCGCGAACGACTTCGGGCGCGCTGGCCAAGGCGGCGTTGAGTGCTGAGGCGTCTTTGCCGCCGGCTTCCGCCATGTCTGGGCGGCCTCCGCCGGAGCCGCCTACTTTCTGCGCCAGGGGCGCGATGATTTTTCCGGCGGAGAGGCGGCCGGTGAGATCGCGCGTAACTCCAGTGATGAGGGCTACCTTGCCATCCTCTTGCGCCGAGCCTAAAATCACCACCCCCGAGCCGAGCTTGTTACGGAGATTGTCGACCAGCGTGCGCAATTGGCCGCGATCCAGCGAATCGACCCGCTGCGCCAGCACCTGTATTCCATCCACCACAACCGCCTGGCTGGCGGCTGACGAAACCGAGGAGGCAGCGGACTTCATTCTTGCCTGGTCAAGCTCGCGACGGAGCTTCTTGATCTCTTCTTCCTGGGACGAGAGCTTGCTGTGCAGCGCCTCCGCCTGCTGCTCACGCCGGAACTCACCCAGTGCGCCGAGGCCGGTCACCGCTTCCACCCGCCGGACGCCAGAAGATACCCCGCCTTCACTCAGCAGCTTGACCATGCCGATTTCCCCGCTGGCACCGGTGTGGGTGCCGCCACAGAGTTCGGTCGAGAAGTCGCCGATTTTCACCACCCGAACTTTCTCGCCGTACTTTTCTCCGAACAGCGCCATGGCGTGGTATTCGTTCACTGCCACATCGATGGGAACGTCTTCCAGCGTCTCTACTTTGGTGTTGGCCAGTACCTGACGGTTGATCATCTCTTCCACGTCGGCGAGCTCTTCTTCGGCAACGCCGGTGAAGTGAGAAAAATCAAAGCGCAGATGCTCCGGGTCGACGCGCGAACCGGCCTGCTTAACGTGCTTGCCCAGAACCTCACGCAGGGCGGCATGCAGGAGGTGAGTGCCGGTATGATTGCGACGAATTGCCGACCGGGTTTCTGTATCCACCACAGTGTCGACATAAACGCCCAGCTCGATCGGCTGGCGCACATAGACTTTGTGGGCCCGAACCCCCTGTACCGGCTGTACGCAACCCAGAACATCGGCAACGACGACGTTGTGGTCGTCAGAATAGAGCCAGCCGGTATCCCCTACCTGGCCGCCGGAGTCGGCATAGAACGAGGTGTGATCGAGTACGACCTCGACACTCTCACCGGGATTCGCGTTGGGAACGCCGACGCCATCCTTGACGATGGCGAGCACTTCGCAGTGTTTCGAAGTGAGCTGGCGGTAACCTTCGAAAATGGTCTTGGGCAGGGCGCGGAAGGCAGGGCTCGCGGAAGCCTTCGCTCCCCCTTTCCAGGAGGCGCGGGCACGCACCTGCTCTTCACTGCGGGCTAGTTCAAAACCGGTCAGATCGAAGGCAATGCCTTGATCGCGGGCGGCATCCAGCATGAAGTCCAGAGGCAAGCCGTAGGTCTCGTAGAGATGGAAGGCAGTCGCGCCCGGCAATGAAGGAACGCTGTCTCCCGCATCCTTGCGGACCCGTTCGATGGCGGAATCAAGCTGCTTCGATCCCAAGGCGAGCGTCCGTCCAAAGCGCTCTTCTTCCGCACGCACTACTTTGGCGACGCGGCCGGCGGTCTCCGCCAGCTCCGGGTAGGCCGTCTGCATTTCGTCACGAACCGCGTCGACCATGCGATACATGAATGCGTCTTCCTGGCCCAACATTCGTCCATGACGGATGCCGCGGCGCAGGATCTTGCGCAGGACATAGCCGCGGCCTTCGTTGGCCGGGAGTACGCCATCCGAGATAAGAAACGTTGCCGCGCGCGAATGATCGGCAATGATGCGCAGCGAGGCATCGCTCTCGGCCCGGCCGTCCTGGTAACGGGTTTGGGTAAGCTCTGAGGCGCGAGCGATCAGCGGGGTAAACAGATCGGTTTCGAAATTTGAGATCTTATCCTGCAGCACGGCGGCCATGCGCTCCAGGCCGGCCCCGGTGTCGATGGAAGGCTTGGGCAACAGGTGGAGTTCCCCCTGCTGATCGCGATCGAACTGCATGAAGACCAGGTTCCAGATTTCTACGTAGCGCGCTTCGTCCAGTGGGAAAGGCTTGTCTTCTCCCGTTTCTGACGCGGCCAAGCCCATGTCATAGAAAATCTCGGAGCATGGCCCGCAAGGGCCAGTGTCACCCATAGCCCAGAAGTTGTCCTTCATCCCCAGCTCGTGAATGCGCTCTGCAGGAATGCCCTGACCACGCCAAAGCTCGTAGGCCTCTTCGTCTCGTGGGACGCCCTCCTCGCCCTTGAAGATGGTGACGTAGAGCTTGTCCTTGGGAATACCCAGCCACTCCGGCGATGTAACCAGCTCCCAGGCAAACGCGATGGCATCGCGCTTGAAATAGTCACCGAAGCTGAAGTTGCCCATCATTTCGAAAAAGGTGTGGTGCCGGCGGGTGAAGCCGACGTTTTCCAGATCGTTGTGCTTGCCGCCGGCGCGCACACACTTCTGTGAAGTCGTGGCGCGGTTATAGTCACGGCGCTCGACACCGAGAAAAACGTCTTTGAACTGGTTCATGCCCGCATTGGTGAACAGCAAGGTGGGGTCGTTCGCCGGCACCAGCGAGGAGGAGTGCACACGGCGGTGCCCCTTCGAGGCAAAGAATTGCAGGAAGGTTTCGCGGATTTCAGAACCAGAGCGGTACTGCATCCCTTGAGTTTAGAGCATCGCTGGCTGCGGTAGGCCACTTCGCCGTGGTAAATGGTCATCTTGGACTCAACCAACAGTCACACGCGGCGCAGCCGGATCGGTCCCTTTGGAGTCGAGGGCTGGATCACCTTTCCTCGCTGGGTGATGACAATTTCTCCTTGGGCTGCCAGCCGACGGGCGGCCCCGCGGGCTGGCTCCATGAGTTCTTCCCAGTTCTCAGGATCCAGCAGGCGCGCAGCCTCTGAGGGACAAATGGTTTTGCCGGTGGCACGACGGGAAAGGAGCTCGATGATCGCAGATTCGAGGGCACGATCTATATCTGTCAGCTCGGATATTTCTTTCATTCGGAGCCATCCTCAGGCACCGCCAGGTCGGCTTCGCTGCAATCGATGTCCCAGGTCTTGAGCAGCCTGGAGATGATGGCAAAGGAAAATCCTGCACCCACCAGCCGGCGAATCAGGCGGGCGGTTTGTTTTTCGTCCTGCGGCTTTACCAGACGCTTGCGGGCGACGTATTGCCGAACCAAGTCCTCTTCGCTTACCTGTGCGTAGGCGTTCTCGATGGTACTCGCGACCAGCTCTGCCTGGAGGCCCTTGCGGGTAAGCTCCTGTTGCACCCGGCGCTTGCCGAAGCTCTGGTTTTCCTGGCGCAGGCGGGTGTAGGTGGAGGCGAAGGCGGGATCGTCAAGATAGCGCTGATCCAGAAGACGCGCGACGACCGCCGCCACCTTGCCCTCTCCCACCTCGCCTGCTTCGACCCGGCGGCTCATGAGGCGTTTGAGTTCAGCCACGGTGCGCATTTGCCGCGCCAGCGCTGCAACCGCGTACTGATACAGCGCGGGCTCGTCGAGCGGTTCCGGCTTTTTGCGCGCCTGGAAAGGCATACCAGCCTCAAAGGCCGAGCAACCGCCGATTCGTCTCCCGGTCAGCCTGCCCGCCGGCGAAGTCATCGAAGGCGTGCTCGGTCACCCGGATAATGTGATCGCGGATGAAAGGCGCACCCTCGCGCGCTCCGTCTTCCGGATGCTTCAGCGCGCATTCCCACTCCATGACCGCCCAGCCGGGAAAGTCATACTGCGCCAGCTTGCTGAAGATGCCGCCGAAGTCGACCTGCCCGTCGCCCAGAGAGCGAAAACGCCCAGGACGGTCGATCCAGTTTTGATAGCCGCCGTAAACTCCGGATCGCCCGCTGGGATTGAACTCCGCATCCTTTACATGAAAGGCGCGGATGCGTTCGTGGTAGATGTCGAGGAAGGCCAGATAGTCCAGCTGCTGCAATACGAAATGGCTGGGATCGTACAAAATTTTCGCCCGGGGATGCCCACCGACCGCTGCCAGAAAGCGTTCGAAGGTGACTCCATCGTGCAGGTCTTCTCCAGGATGGATTTCAAAACACAGATCAATCCCTGACTCTTCAAAGGCATCGAGAATGGGACGCCAGCGGCGCCCCAGTTCGCCAAAGGCTTCGTCCACCAACCCCGCCGGCCGCTGCGGCCAGGGATACATATAGGGCCAAGCCAGAGCTCCAGAGAACGTCGCATGTGCCGTGAGCTTTAAATTGCGGCTGGCCTTCGCTCCCATGAGCACTTGCTGGACGGCCCACTGCTGCCGAGCTTTCGGATTGCCCGCCACCTCCGGCGCCGCAAATGCGTCGAACTGGAGATCGTAGGCGGGATGGACCGCCACCAGCTGACCCTGCAAGTGAGTCGAGAGCTCGGTCAACTCCAGGCCGTGACCCTTCAGCATGCCGAGGATCTGATCGCAATAGTCCTGGCTCTCGGCGGCCAGCTTGAGATTGAAGAGCCGCTGATCCCAGGAGGGAATCTGTATGCCCTTGAACCCCAATCCCGCAGCCCACTTGGCAATGGTTTCCAGTTTATTGAAAGGTTGTTGGTCGCCGGCAAACTGGGCCAGGAAGATAGCCGGCCCCTTAACGGTTTTCATAATTGGACCCATCCCGCACGGTTTTTGGTCACGGCTCGCTCCACAAAGGTCATGCTGCGCAACCCTTCTTCGATGCCGGGCACCAGCTCGCTCAAGGGCGCAGCCGGATTGGTGAAGCGGGCGCGCACCGCGTTGCCGAAGTCGCGATAAATATTAGCGAAGGCTTCCAACAGCCCCTCGGGGTGACCTGGAGGCAAGCGGAATTCAGCGCGCGTAGACGGCGACAGATAAGCCTCACCCGCGTGCAGGATCTCGCTCGGTTTCCCAACCCAATTGATGTCCAGGTGGTTGGGGTTCTCATGCCACCAATGGAGCCCGCCCTTATCGCCGTAGAGATGAAGCTGGAGGTCGTTGCGGTCCCCGGATGCGATCTGGGAAACAAACAGGACCCCCGGAGCTCCGTTGTCGAGCTTGAGCAAAACATTGCAGTCGTCGTCGAGGGAGCGGCCGGGAACTACGGAGGTGAGGTCAGGACAGATCTCGGCCACCTGGCGGCCGCTCACGTACTCGAGCAAATTGAAGGCGTGGACGCCGATATCGCCAATCGCTCCGCCCAAGCCCGCCTGCTTCGGGTCAGCCCGCCACACCGCTTGCTTTTGACCCGTGCTCTCGATCGCATTGCTCAGCCAGCCTTGCGAGTACTGCACCACTGCCTTGCGGATTGTTCCCAGCGCACCGCCGCGGGCGATCCGTCGGGCTTCGCGTACCAATGGATAGCCGGTGTAGGTGAAGGTCAATCCATAGAGCAGGCCGGTACGCCGGATCACCGTCTCCAAAGTCTGCGCCTCTTTAAGGGTAGCGGTCGCCGGTTTGTCGCTCATCACATGGAAGCCATGCTCCAGAGCGGCGACTGCAATCGGCAGGTGAAGATGATTGGGAGTGACGATGCAGACAAAGTCGATGGGGTCTGCTCGCTTGCTCTCCTTTTCCATCATCTCTTCATAGTTCGCGTAGGCCCGGTCAGCGCTTATGTGGTAGCTTTCGCCTGCCTGGCGCGAGCGTGCCGCATCCTGACTAAACGCGCCCGCGACCAATTCGATGGTTCCATCCAACTCGGCCCCCATGCGATGCACGGGACCAATGAAGGAGCCCGCACCTCCGCCTACCATCCCCATACGAAGACGTCTCGTTTGCTGGTCCATCTTTACCTTTCTTGAATAAACCCGCGCTGGGCGACGGCAATGTTGCCGCGCGAGGAGTTTTTCACCAGGTACATCATCTCGTCCGCAGCGCCGATGATTTCCTGGATCGTGCTGCCGTCTTCCGGATAACTGGCAATTCCGAAGCTGGCCAAAATCTGCAGCTCCAATCCTTCCGATAACAAATATCGCGTATCGCGCAAGGAGTGCAAGAGCCGCTGGGTCACTTCGAGCGCCGCATCTTTGCCCGTCTGCGGCAACAAAACAATAAACTCATCTCCGCCATAGCGAAAGGCCGAATCGATCCCCCGGACATTGTGCTTGATGGTCCGGGCAATTTCCGCCAGCAGCCGGCTGCCAGTCAGATGGCCATACTCGTCATTGACGCGCTTGAAGTGGTCCAGGTCGATGAAGATCAGGCTGAAGGGAAGATTGAAGCGGCGGGAGCGCTCGAGCTCGCTCTCGGTGACGGAAAACAAGTGACGGGAATTGAACAAGCCGGTGCAGTCATCGGTGATGGTCAATTCCTGGATACGCTCGACCGAACGCACATTCTGAATGGCGATCGCGGCGTAATCGCACAACACGCGCAGAAAAGCCATGGTTTCATCGGTCAGGGTGGACGCGCGATAGTTCAGCAGCTCGATCACTCCCAGGGTGCGATCCCGCGAACGGAGTGGTATGCAGATCGCGCATCGTACCAGTGAGGCCGGCGCAGAGTTGGGATGCACAGCAAAACGGGGATCGGTGCCGGGTTCGGATACGATCACCGTCTCGCCATATTGAGCTACCCAGCCGACGATACCCTCGCCCATCTCGAGCCGCAGGTTGCGGTCGCCGGACGATTTGCCGGCGGCAACCGCATAATAGAGGTTCCCCTGGTCTTCGTCGACGATCAGCAGCGACCAGGATTCTGGCTTGAAAAACTGTTCCATCTGCTGCATGATGGCGCGCAGAATCGAATCCAGGTCGAGCGAAGAAGTCAGCGCACGTGCTACGTCGTGAAAGACCCTCAGGTCTTCAGGCAATGGCGGACGCTCTGGGAAGGAACTATCGACCATCTCAGGACCGAGCCGCAGTTGTGGCGCCTCTAAAATATTTCCCTTCTACTCCGCACGGAAGAGTGTAGTGACGAGCAGTTTTTTCTTAGGCGTGGCGGCAAATCGGCTAGCCTCCGATGTGGACCATGCTGCGTGAAGGTTTCAGGAAACCCGGCTCGCCAATGTGGTGGCGCGCCTCCTTGGTTTCGACGGTCTTGTAAATGAAGTTCGTAAGATCCTCATCCGATCCGCCGCGCGCCAGCACGGCGTAAAGATCGTGATCGAAGTGGGAAAAGAGGCAGGTACGAATTTTGCCATCGGAGGTGAGCCGGATTCGGCTGCAGGCGCCGCAAAATGCTTGCGATACGGGCGCGATGATGCCAATTTCTCCTACCCCGTCGTCGAAGGTATAGCGGCACGCGGTTTCACCGGGGTGGTTGGCGGGCAGTGCAACCAGCGGACGAAAGCTGTTGAGCTTATCGACCACCTCACGGAGTGGAACCACAACCTCAGGAGTCCACAAGCGGTCTTCTTCGAGCGGCATGAACTCGATAAACCGGACAATCACACCTTCGTCGCGGGAGAAGCGCGCAAAAGGGACGATCTGGTCCTCGTTGAATCCTCGCAACAGCACGCAGTTCACCTTGACGGGGCCAAGCCCGGCACGCTGGGCGGCACGCACTCCGGCTAAAACTTTTTCGAAGCTGCCTGGGACCCGGGTGATGCGGGCAAAGGTTGCTGAATCTACGGCGTCCATGCTCACCGTGATCCGGCTAAGCCCGGCACGCGCGAGCGGGTCTGCCATCTCTGCCAGCAGGTGTCCATTGGTGGTAATGGCCAGGTCCAATGAGTCGCCGGCTGGGGTGCGCAGTTGGGCAAGCTGCTCCAATAAAGAGAGGATGCCTTTGCGCAGCAGCGGCTCGCCCCCGGTCAGACGGACCTTCTGAATACCCAAGCCGACAAATACGCGGATCATTCGCAGGTAATCTTCCATCGCCAACTCGGCAAACTGAGCACCCTCGGAGCCGGTGCGGCAGTACACGCACTTGTAGTTGCAGCGGTCGGTGATGGAAACACGCAAGTCGGTGATGGTGCGTCCGTATTTGTCCCTGAGGCTAGCCGGCGGCGGCGGGCTGAGGGAAGCAACCGGAATTTGCAGATCAAGCGACGACATGTGAACGACTCCGGCTACTTGGATGCGGATAACGCGCCGGTTCCGATGCAGCGGGTTTCCGTATCCCTATGACAATTAGAGCATTTTTGCGTCATGATGGTGCATGCGGGGCAGGCAAAAAAACGCCCCTACGAAGGAAGAAAATGCTCTAAACCGTGCCGGGACAGCAACTCCAGGCTTCCCAAGGCTCCCGTCCTGCACTATAGTCAGTTAAATAAATGGATACTCCGACAGAGACGAAATCACAAGTTCGCCACGGAACAGCAGGATTTCCTTCTTCCTCCGGTAAGTCATTTAACGGATATTTCAGCCCAGATAAGCGCTGGAACTTCCGCAAAAACGACCTCATCGACGCCCGTGCGCGGCGCCTCTTTGAGACCACCGCCCTTGCCTGCTGCCACGATGCCTATCCTTTTCAGATTCCATTAGAAGGACGAACCGGCCCGCAGGTGAAGGCGGACGGTCACTCCATGCTGATGCTGTCTTCCTACGACTACCTGGGCCTTATCGGCGACCCCCGTATCGACGCGGCCGCCATTGAAGCCATCAGGAAATATGGCACCGGCACCGGCGGAGCCCGGCTGCTTACCGGAACCACCGACCAGCATATCCAAATGGAGCGGGACCTCGCCGCTTACAAAGGTACTGAAGCGGCCATCACATTCAGCTCAGGCTATTTAGCAAATGTGGCCGTGCTGGGCGCGTTGTTGGGTCCGGCGGACCGGGTGATTATGGATTCGCTCTGCCATCGCAGCCTTACGGACGCGTGCCGTTTCGCTGGGGTGCAGTTACAACGCTTCCGCCATAATGACGCCTCCTCCTTGCGCCAGGAATTGCAAAACGGATCCTCGGCGAACCGCACTCTGGTCATCTCGGACGGCGTTTTTTCGATGGACGGAGATGTTTGCCATCTGCCTGAGATCCTCGAAGTGAAGAAGGAGTTTGGATTCTTTCTGCTGGTGGACGAATCGCATGCGTCGGGTGTGCTCGGCGCCTGCGGCCGGGGCACCGATGAGCATTTTGGCATCCCCACGGATGAGGTAGACATCTGGACTGGCTCGCTGGCCAAGTCCATTCCTTCGACCGGTGGCTTTGCGGCTGTTTCGCAGGAACTTGCCATCTATCTTCAGCATGGAGCATCGCCCTTTATTTTTTCCGCGGCCTTGAGCCCGGCTGCAGTAGCCGCGATCCGTGAGGGTCTGGCGATTTTGAAGGAAGAGCCTGAGCGGGTAGCGAAGATCAAGCACAACGCGGATTTTCTGCGCAGCGGTCTCTGCTCCCTCGGCTATGACACGGGATTATCAGAGACGGCGGTCATTCCGGTGATTCTCAATGACGAGACAACTACCGGCCTTTTCGCCAGACGGCTGCGCGATCATGGCATTCTAGCCACGCCCGTGCTGTTTCCAGCGGTTCCCCAGGATTCCGCAAGGCTCCGGCTGTGCGTGACCGCCGCGCACACCCAAGCCGACCTGGAATATGCGCTGGATGTGTTTGAAAAGATGGCGCGCAACTAAGGCGTGACAAAGGCCGCCATTGCTGCGCAGATGTGCCACTGCTCTGCGCTAAGCGTCCGAATCCCGCATCGTCACGGGGGACTTGCGGCGTTATCGCTGCCACGCGCGAAAGGCCAACACGGCATTCAGCCCGCCAAAGGCGAAGGATTGCGACAGAGCTACTTCTGGCTGCGCGGCGCGGGCGTGGTTCGGAACGACATCCAGGTTGCATTCCGGATCCGGCTGGGTGAAGTTGATGGTGGGCGGCAGCAGGCCGTTGCACAGGGCCAACACCGTGGCCGCCGCTTCAATTGCTCCCGCCGCGCCCAGAGTATGGCCGTGCATCGACTTGGTCGAACTCACCGGCAAGGCGGCGGCGTGGCTGCCGAAGACCGCATGGATGGCCGCTGTCTCCATCCGGTCATTGGCCTCGGTCGCGGTTCCGTGGGCATTGATGTAGCCAACTTGCTCGGGAGCTAACCCACCATCACGAAGGGCGGAACGAATCGCCCGGGCGGCGCCCTCAGCCGACGGCTGGGTGACGTGGCACGCATCCGCCGACATGCCGAAACCCACAATCTCAGCCAGTGGTTTGGCCCCGCGCGCCAGAGCACGCTCCAGCGGCTCCAGAACCAACATGGCGGCGCCTTCCCCTAGAATCATCCCGGAGCGGTTCAGCGAGAAGGGGCGGCAGGTGTCGGGGCTGACCACACGCATCGCCTCCCAGGCCTTCAATCCCCCCAAAAAAAGAGGCGCTTCGCTGCCCCCGGCGATCGCCATAGGAGCTGCACCGGAGCGCACCATCCACAATGCGTTGCCGATGGCGTGAGCAGACGAGGAACAGGCGGTGGAGAAGGTATACGCCGGCCCATGCAGACCAAACTCCATAGAAATGTGGCTGGCGCCGGCGTTACTCATTCCCAGGGGGATGGTCAGCGGGTGAACGCGATTCCTTCCATGGTGGAAGAGTTCCCAATAGCCAATTTCGTCTGTAAATCTGCCGCCCATGCAGGAACCGGTGATGACCGCCGCGCTGTCGCGCAACTCCTCGGTCCATTCAATTCCGGCGTTGGTCACGGCCTCGCGGGCGGCAATGACGGAGAATTGCGCGAAGCGGTCCATAAAACTTAGGGTCTTGCGAGGAAAGTACGTCTCCGCGTCATACCCAAGCACCGCGCCTCCGTTTTTGAAACGGACCTGATTCATGCCCATTTCCGGAACGGGCCCTACGGCTTCGGGTATTGGTCCGATTCCCGTCTGACCCTTGGCGAGCGACTGCCAGAAGACTTGCTGGTCGAGGCCCAGAGCGCTGATAACGCCCATTCCTGATATGACAACTCGCATCTACACCATTTTCATAGAGGACTGTTGCTGGACCGAGGGTAACAAACTCCGCCTTGTTCCCGATAGATGGGCTTATTCGGTTGCGGTTTGGGGAGAGGGATTCTGTTTGGAATTGACCAGGTAGGTGACACCGTCGATCATTTCGCGAATGGTCTGGATCTTCTTTGCGTCTTCGTCTCTGATCTCGATGTCGAACTCACTTTCAAGGTCGAAGAGGATGTTGATACTGTCCATCGAATCGATGCCCAACTCTTCGAAGGTGCTGTCGGGCTTGACCTTCTCGAGGGGAATTCTTTGGGTGGTAGCAATCACTCGAAGAACTCGTGCTTGGATCGTCTCAGACATTAAGGGCCTTCGTAGAAACTGCGATTCTGCCCGAGCGTGCAATCCAGGCCCGGGTAAAAAACTGTTTCAGTAAAGTTAAACCGCGAGCCAAGTGCTGGCAATAGTTTGTCATTGAAAGCGAATTTTTCAAACCTTTCCTGCGCACTAGTTCAAGGCGCTTCGGCGACAGCCAGGCGCCGGGCAGTACGCCAGGCGTAATTAAAGGCCGAGACGATGGTGAGCAGCGCGGTGGCATCCAGGGCCAGGGTGCGCAGCATGATCAGTGGTACAGGCGAATAGATTTGGCAGAGCAGGACCACGAGCAAGGCCAGGATCTGTGCGCAGGTACTTGTCTTGCCGTAAATACTGGGGCGGAAATCGCGCATCCCCAGGCTGATGTAGAGAAGCGAGGCAACGATAAGGATGCCCAGGTCGCGGCTAAAGACCAGGACGGTGACGCGCCGCGGGACCAGCCCCTGGTGCATGAGTACCAGGAAGAGGGTGCTGAGCAGGAGTTTGTCGGTCACGGGATCGAGGTACTGGCCGATCTGGGTTTGCTGTTTGAGCAACCGTGCGGCCAGGCCGTCGAGGCCGTCACTAAGCCCTGCGACCACGAAGAGACAAAGCGCGGTTCGGTAGTGCGACTCGAGAACCGCGATGACCAGAAAGGGTATAAGGCAGAGGCGCAGGAAAGTGAGCAGGTTGGGCGCTGCGCGCAATTCTTTCAGCAAGGGTTTCCGATCTTGGTGGCTGCAGCCCGAGAATCTTGATGGTACATGAGCTTTTGATATGATAGCGAGATGCTCGGCGCAGGCGCGTAGCTCAGTTGGTTAGAGCGTCCGGCAATGCCGGGAAGGTCAGATGTCGATGGCGGTTCAATGCACAGGCGCGTAGCTCAGTTGGTTAGAGCGTCCCGGCAAAGCCGGGAAGGTCAGATGTCGATGGCGGTACAATCACAGGCGCGTAGCTCAGTTGGTTAGAGCGTCCCGGCAATGCCGGGAAGGTCAGATGTCGATGGCGGTACAATCACAGGCGCGTAGCTCAGTTGGTTAGAGCGTCCCGGCAAAGCCGGGAAGGTCAGATGTCGATGGCGGTACAATCACAGGCGCGTAGCTCAGTTGGTTAGAGCGTCCCGGCAATGCCGGGAAGGTCAGATGTCGATGGCGGTACAATGCACAGGCGCGTAGCTCAGTTGGTTAGAGCGTCCCGGCAAAGCCGGGAAGGTCAGATGTCGATGGCGGTACAATCACAGGCGCGTAGCTCAGTTGGTTAGAGCGCTACCTTGACACGGTAGAGGTCAGGAGTTCGAGTCTCCTCG
>CAWDVZ010000027.1:0-15623 GCA_963805955.1 uncultured Acidobacteriaceae bacterium | reverse complement strand
TAGTTCATACCAGAAGCCGCAACTTCATCTTCCGGATTTTGGGTCAGTCATTGAGGCGCCCTCCTTGTCGGGCGAGTGGTAGAGTGTAGAAATGTGTGTGAGTGAAGTTGTGTCCAAGGCTCCTCGACTCCAATGCTTAGCCCTATTGGCGGGACTCCTAATTTTCACCTTCGGCCCGCTTTGGTCGCAGCAGCCCGGAGCGCTCAAGGATGCCGCGGCAATGGGCGCCGGGCAGTGGCGGCGCGATTCCAGTCAACCAGCGCCGAGCATGCGAACCGGCCACGCTTGGCTCGCCGTTCGTCCCGGTTGACAGTTGGGTCTACCCGGCCATGCTCCGGCTTTACTCACTGGGATTTGTCGACGACGTTTTCCTGGGCATGCGTCCATGGACGCGGGCCAGCCTGGAACACATGCTCGAACAGGCCGGGGCACGCATTCAGGATGCGGATCCAGGGCCCGCCACGGATGAAGGCGCATGGCATCTATGACTCAGTGATGCACTACGTGCGTCTCGACATCGAGGGTCCATGCATGGAGCATCAGGGCATGATGCACATTGAGTCGTGTCTACTCGGTCGCCCGCGCTTTGAGTGGCACGCCGTTGCGCGACAGTTTTCATCTTGGATCGACGATCGTAAACGATTACGGGCGTCAGTACTCGAACGGGTTCAATAGCTACTCGGGCGTAAGCGGCTACGCGAGCGCGGGGCGGTTTCTGCTTTATGCGCGCGGCGAGTTTCAGGGTGCTCCTTCGGCGACGGGCTACTCGGCCACGTTGGCAGAGAGGCTTAGCCGGAATCGACCTCACCACCAACTACCTCAACTCGACTATCCCGATCCCACTGAGCCAACAGATCCACGATTCCGACCGGACCCATCGCCGCGACTACGACCGGGCGGGTGATGGAGGCATACATATCGCTTCAGTATCTGAATCATGTCATCTCTTTCGGAAAGCAGGACAACTGGCTCGGGCCGGGGCCGGGCGGAGCGATGGACTGGTCGAACAACGCGGAGAACATCTATTCGTTCCGGATCAACCGGGTGGAACCGCTGCGGGTGAAGTTTCTCGAAGCTGCTGGGGCCGGTGCGATATGACTTCTATGGGAAGCCTATAGAAGGGACACACCGATCCCAACGACGATTATGTTCACTCGGAGCTTATCGTTTCGTTCCAGCCGACGCGGGATTTCGAATTCAGCCTGCAACGGACGATCGTCTTCGGCGGCCACGGCCATGAGCCGGTGACGCTGCACTACGTTTCTGAAGGGGTTCTTCGACACCAACGATACGGCCTCCAGTGTAGAAGTTCTCGCGACGCATCCCTGGGCGCGGTTCTCCGCGTTTAACTTCTCCTACCGGCTGCCATTCGGCGCGTACCGGACCTGACGCGCTGTATGCGGACTCAGAGACGCACGACGATCTGTTTCCAATCTCGGCGCCTAGGCGCGCAGCGTACCGGCCAGGGATTTATCTGTCGCAGGTTCCGGGGGCGCCGAAGCTTGACTTCCGCGTGGAAGGGGTGTCGACCGACTGCTCGACGCTGGTGTGCCAATACGGGCAACAACGGTTAATACACGGATTAGACCCGATTCAGAAGCAGGCGTATACGAATAAGGGCAATATTCTGGGCGACTGGATCGGGCGCGAGGCCAAGGGCGGCCAGGCTTGGCTCACCTATCACCTTTCAGGGAACGAGTGGGTGCAACTGGAAGTATCTGAATAAGAAGACGCCAAAGGACTTTATTCCTGGCGGGACTACATTAAACGACATCAACTTCCAGGTGGTGAAACGGATTGGGAGGGATTTTGAGATCAACGGGAACTTCGCATACGAGCACTGGAAGGCGCCCATCTACATGGCTGGGGAACAGACGGTCACGGCTACTACCATTCAGTTGACCTGGTACCCGGGGCGGAAGGTGAGTTTCTGAGGTGGCGGGAGGAAAGTTAGGCCAGCTTTTTGCTTCTGTGATTGTACTTGAGAGGTCTCCTGAGGTGGCACTCAAGAGTGCTGCATCCTCCGCACTCCTGCTGGAAAATGAGCCCAGACGCTGTCTTCGAGAACTCGTCGGTCCTACCGCCCGCCTGCACCCCTCCTCTTTGGATTCATTCCTACTCGCCCAATTGACGGTGTACGCATCGGGTCTCTGGGAACTCGGGTAGATTGGAGCACTGCGTCAAATCGGAGGACTCGCCTTTCTCCCCGGGGAGCGAAGCTCGTGTTGCTCAAGCGCAAAGCGCCCATTCTCGTGCGGTGTTTCAATCGCGGATTGCAATCAAGAGATGCGACCGATATCGACGGACTCATCTTCGGCGACTACACCGGGGTGCCATCTCGGGTTCGGCGCTGTGGGCGTCGATGTGGAGGGCGATAAGCATGTGCTGGGCATCCGCGAAGGGGCCACGGAGAACTCTACGGTCATCACCGCCCTGCTGGAAGATATCGTGGCGCAGGGGCGTCGGTCCCGACCCCAGGATGCTGTTCGTTATCGATGAATCGAAGGTTCTCAGGGTCGGTATCGACGCCGTCTTCGGCGTCCACCTGCCGGTGCAACGCTTCCGCGCCCGCAAGCGGCGTCCGCCGGGACGTGCTCGACTACCTGTCCAAAGACGACCGGCTGCAAGTCAAAATCGTGCTCCGCGCAGCCTGGAAACTCCCGTCCGAGGAAGGCATGGCGCGCATCAAGAAACTGGCCGCCTGGCTGGATCAGAAGCACCCTTTCGCGGCCTCCTGTCTGGTCGAAGGTCTGGAAGAATGCTTGACCATCAACCGCCTGGATGTGCCGCCATTGCTGTGCCGCCCCTGGCCACCGTCTGGCCACCGCCAACATCACCGAAAGTCCGCATGCCGCCGTGCGCATCCAGACCCGTCGCGTGACTCACTGGTAAAACGGCAACACGGTCTTGCGCTCGATGGCCTCGGCTTTCCTCCGCACCGGAAAGCGCTTCAACAAGATCATGGGTTGCCGCTATCTGTGGACACGGGAAGCCACCCTCAACCCTGCATAGCCTGCCTCCGCAGAGGTCGCCGCGTAGGGACATCAACCTACCCGACGCCCGCCACTTTCAACAACGCGCGGGACATGCTCCAAATCACGCTGGAAGAACACAACCGCACCTCATGAGATCAGCATCGTCCAGTGGGTGGTCAGCAGCGGCGCTCAGGCGATTAGAACAATCCCAGAACCGAGCGGAACCGCACGTTCCATTTGGGCAGTTGCTGGTACTCGAAGAATACCTGGCGGTTGAGCGTCATAAGCAATTTCACCGCTTCCAGCCGGTCGTTGTTGGCCACCAATGATTCGCCGTCATGCACAAACTGATCGGTCAGGTATTCGATTGCGTGGCCCAGGGTGGTCCGGGCGCGGGCCGGATGCGCCGAGATGGTGCGTTGATGCGGAGTGCGAGCGGCACTTAACGCCACGGGCTGGGGAAGCGCAGCAGGTGAGTAGTTCGACGATGTAGCATCCATCTGACTGTCCTTGCGATCTTCTTCGGCAATTTGGGTCGTCTTTTTCAGATTACGAAAATACCGAATTCCGGAAGCGAAAGGTGCCAAACCGAGGGCAGAGCTGAGGATGTATGGATCAGGCTTCGACCGCCGAATCCAAGTTCAGTTCTTCCGGGGACTTCCACAACCTGCCGCGACTTGTGGGCAGGCTAATTAAAGAATGAAAAATTCTCTCGCGGAATGGCCGGTCCGTCTTTGCGCAAAGTCAAAAAACATGAGCGGCGCCCCGCTGACTGTTTCGGCCGGGGTTGAAGGAACAAACCGAAGCGCGTCATGAGCTTAGAAGGAGTCATGGTCGACCTCTTCTTGGGGATCGATCCGAAAGGCGCCAGTGTCCGCATCCATGCCGGTGGGCGTACATTTGAGCGGGGCTCGATGGCAACGGAAGGAACCCCGGCTGCAACCAAGATGGCTCCGGCAAGGCGCCCGAGTGGCTCAACCAGAAGTTTTCGGCGAACGGCAAGCCCGGCGCCAAGGGCCCTGAACGCCATCCCGCCGCAGTGCTTGTCTTTTTCGGCCGAACTCTTGCGGATGCAACCCGGAGCCCGCGGAGCCGACTCCGGCCCTCGGGATCAGACGCAGCCAAATCAGCCTGGGCCCTATCTTGAATGTCACCCTGAGGTGTTGGATACGGTCAAACCGAAGCGCGCTGCTGGGTACCCTCCACCACCAATGTCGATCTCATCGCCAGCCACTCCTTCCATGATTGCCTCACCACCGGCGAGGTTGCGGCCCTCGTGGCGAAACTCCGACCCTGCGTCGCCGCACAGGCGCAATGGATTGTCAGGGAGTTCGCCCTCCCAGGGAGCGCATTCGACTGGCTCGTAGCCTGGCCTGTCGTCACCTTTCTTTACTACATTTTCGGCCTGATCCGCGGTATGAGAGTCCACCGCCTGTCGAAGTATCGCGAGGATCTGGAGAAGTTTCGAGCGAGTCTGCCCGGACGCAATGCGCCGGCAGAACGTCATTTCTCGTGGGCGATACAGCCTCTGGGATGGAATCCAAAGGCGATGGTGGGTTTGCGTGCGAGCTTGTTTTTCACGATAAGTGGGGTAGCTGCCTGAGTACAGTAGACTCTATATGTAGTGGTTATTGATTTTCCGCCTCCGGAAGTTTACCCGCCCTATCCGGCAACATGGCAGGAGTTTTGCTCCTGGTTTGCCGACGAACAGGCCTGCGCCGCGTATCTGGAGCGGTTGCGATGGCCAACCGGGGTTCGCTGTCCAAAGTGTGAGCAGGAAAAGGGCTGGCGGACGGCAGATGGGCGCTGGGCTTGCTCGGGCTGCGGCCGCAAAGTATCGGTCACGGCAGGAACGATTTTCGACCGCAGCCGGGTTTCGCTTCAAGAATGGTTTGCCGCAGCCTGGTACATGACCAATCAGAAGCATGGAGTCAGCGCACTCGGCCTTCAGCGCTTGTTGGGGCTGGGCAGTTATCAAACCGCCTGGACCATCTTGCAGAAGTTGCGCACGGCCATGGTGCGGCCTGGGCGTGATCGACTTCATGGTTCGGTCGAGGTCGATGAAACCTATGTGGGCGGCATCGAGCACGGTGTTCGCGGGCGCGGCACAGAGACCAAGTTCATTGTGGTGATCGCCATCGAAGTGTTGTCGCCAAAGGGGTTTGGCCGTGTGCGTATGCAACGTCTTGACGACGTTTCCGGCGCCAGTTTGGTTCCTTTTGTCCTGGCGGCGGTTGAGTCCGGCTCAGAAGTTCACACCGACGGATGGAAAGGATACAACGGCCTTTCCGAACAGGGATACAGGCACCGAGTGACCAACATATCCAGCAGCGGAGATCCCGCACACGTTACCATGCCCGGAGTGCATCGCATTGCTGCGCTGCTCAAACGCTGGCTGCTCGGCACGCATCAAGGATCGGTTACAGCCGCGCATCTGGATGCCTATCTCAATGAATTCGCCTTTCGCTTCAATCGCCGCCACTCACGCCGTCGCGGCTTGCTCTTTCTCCGGTTGCTGCAACACGCGGTGGTCACCATGCCAACGCGGTACAGGCCGTCGCGTTCTCGCGATCAGATTGAAAAACACAACCTGTAGGGGGCACTGTATTAAGGCAGCTACCCCACTTCACGATATATCCGAAAGCACGTAAAGAAGAATGGATGAAGACCGCGAGATACGGCCCGACCAAAGCCCGGCCGAAGGGTTAAGTCAGTCCCGGGCGTTCGAGCAAAACCCTGGCTGACGGGTTCGGGCAGACGGGCTAGGCTACTTGGCCATTTTGGCGGCGTAGGCAGTGGGCTTGAGGCCGGCCAGCTCCTGGATGGAGCGATCGGCCAGGCCTGGCAGAATATCGACCGGATACTGGCGAATGGGGACGCCCAGCTTGCGGCTGCTTTCGAGGAATGAGACGATGGCGGCAATCTTGGGTCCCGCCTCTTTACTTCCCAAGTGCAGCCAGTTGCGGCCACCCATCATCACAAGGGGGCGCATCGATTTTCGGCCCAGTTCGTCGATAGCTCGATGACGGGATGATCAAGCAACCGTATTCACTCGCCCGAGCGTTTCAATGTGTAATTGATCGCCTTGCCAATCTCTTCCACCTGCCTTGAAGGACGCGCTCGGCGGCGCAGAGAAGATAGCCTGGTGCGGTCACGACCTGCAACTCGGACTCAACCGAGCACGGCTCGGTCATGGCCTCGAACTCGTTGCCGCCGACTTGCAGGCCATGTACCGGAACCATCGCATTTCTAGGTCGCGGACTCCAGAGAACAACAGGGGTGTCATCGAATCGTTCGTGCCAACTTTTGCGCACCGTCTGTGTTTGATTCCGGAGATGCGACAGACGACCGCCATCGACTACGCCGCGCCTCCTTCGAACGATGGAGGCGCTGGTCAGATGGCCAGGCCAACGCAAAGACTACCGCGCACCCCATTCCGGCAAGACGGCCGAAGCAGATTGCGCGCGGTAACCACTCCTCTTGGGAGGGCCTCGGCCCCCATCCAATCACTCATTGATTCCAGCTCTCGACCGGCCCAGCCCACACCATCCGGTCCGCAGACCGATGCGGTTCGTCTTCGGCCCGCTGACCGGCGACCGGGAAGACCGGGATGCCGATCGAAAGCAACCCTTTCCCGCAAACCTCATCCAACGCAATCTCGCAGACCGATTCCCGCGATGATCTAACTGGCACTCTGCAAGGCAGAGAACGATCAGAGGTCTTCGCTCTCCGAGCTTCTTGCCCGGCCGTCGACTTCGACCATTTCAATGCCATAACGCTCTTCGAGGTCGTCTTCAACGTCGTCGTCCTCCTCTTCTTCTCCGTCCATCCAGGGCCCGCCTCTTTGCGCTTCCGCGAATGCCGCCCGCTCTCGTTTGTCGCTGCGGACACCGAGCAGTTGTTTTCCGACTGTGTGTTTTGGGGCGTAGCAAAAATCCGCATACGCTTCAAACAGCGGGAGATTGCGAATGCGCCGCTTCATGAGGTCTTCGCGGTGATCCCTGAGAAAATCCCTGAGAGCCTCGGGGGTGATGATGTAGCGACACCGCTTGCCCTCATAGACGGCCGGAGCGTCAAGCCATTTCTGCTCAATCCAGAAAACAATCTCCGCCTTGCGGATATGGACCGCTTTGGCCAGGCTGTGCACAGAGAACCGATCGCAGCGAATCTCGCCCAAGGTGAGATGGTTTCTTCGCAACATGTTGCGGACCGCCTTGGGCGTACGGTTGATCGACTTTGCCACTTGGTCTACGGAGCGCCGCACTAGCTCTTTGCGCACGATGTCGAACTCGGCATCGGTCCATCGTCGGTAGTCCTGCCGGCCCTTGATTCCGCGCTGGATGATCAGGCGCCAGCAAGCTTCCTTCGGCCGCCCTGTGTGGCGCTGAATGCGGGTGACGAGTTGTTCTAACTTGCTTGCTGGCAACACTTTTGCCTTTGCGGCCATGGCCAAAGCGTCGGGACTCCACTCAGGGGATCGCTCCGGCAATTGGGGGAGAATTGCCATATGCGCCTCGATAACCGGTCTTCCGGGGGCTGCTGAGTTCAAATTCGATGGCTGCCGGGGTTGTCAAAATGTCGGCGGCTTCGGTTGCTTCGCCGATAGGTAAAGCGAAATTCCGGATTCATAAAGGAATTTGCCTCCTGATCGGCTTTACGGATCTCGTCCGGTGGGTGACCTTGATCTGAACATTGCCGCTTCTCCTGTACCGGCATGACCGGCGCATTCACTCCTTACTTCTTAATCGGGTCGGAAGGGCCGGTTTTGCGGCTTGCCGGGCACGTTCTGAAAGGAACGTTGCCGCTTCTCGGACTCCGGCGCGACCGGCGCATTCGCTCCTTACTTCTTAATCGGGTGGGAAGAGTTGACTTTGCGGCTTGCCGCGTAAGTCGTTCTGTGAAAAGCTCTTGATACAGAAAGGGGGACGCTTCGCACGGTGCACAGGAGGTAGCTTGTCGGAGCTTTCACTGACCCATGTCGACTTCGAAGAGGTGGTGCATTGTCTTGCTCTGCATGCACGCCATCTGATCAACGCTGCCAGGTGTTTGGGAGTCGAAGACCTCGTGTTGCCTGGCGGGGACAGTCCCGCAGACCTGGCAAGCGCGACCTTGCTCAAACTCCTTGATCCCCGGGATCCTTCGGTCGTGTGGTTGGAGCGCATGGGAACGCCGACCAGCGCAGGTGTCGTGGCCTTTCTCCGCGTCGTATTGGAGCGCGATTTTCTCGATCTGGTGCGCTCCAAACGCTATCGGGACACCGTCTATCCGGACCGCACCCAATGGGATATTGGACGGCAAGAATTCGGGGGCGACTGGTTTAACACTCTTCCGACGGACGGCGACGGCCCGGCGGATGAGGCCATCAGCCGCAAAGTAACGGCGTGGTTGCTTGAGCAGTTTAAGGCAGAGCCGGAGCTTGAGGCGATGTTGCGACTTCAATTGGAGATGGAGGGCTACAACGCCTTCTCCAATCTTGAATTGGCGCGGATGCTCGCCGTTCCTGTGGCGGAGATCGAAAACCGCAAGCGCAGAGTGAAGACAAGGCTCAACAATCTTGCGTCCGGGCGCCAAATGAGGAGGGCAAGGCATGACTAGGGGCAAAGCGCAATCGCCGGAGCCGGAAATCCTGCGCATCGCTGTGCTGCTCGGCGAGGGCGACGACGCTCTGGACAGGGAGGAATTGCGCCGAGCGCTCGATAGTGCCGGAATCGATCCGGCACGGGCACGGTGCGTTTCCAGGAAGCCGCACAGCGGCTCGCCGAAGACGTGCGTCACGCCGGGCAAACAGTGCCATCATCCTTGCAGCAGGCCATCGGCGTCACGGAGAGATCAGCCCCCCCTGCCCATCGGGCAGGGAGGGAAGTGGAGGCCACCCGGGTCTTCGCCGAACACTGGCTGGACGGTTTTCTCGCGTCCTTCGCTTTGCCCACGCATATTGAGGCCAGCCGAGCTTACCGAAAGGCAGGAAATCTTGCCGAGCAGGATCAACAAGACCTTGATCGTCTTGCCGCTGAGCTCTACGAGCAGACCCGGCGAGACCGGCCAGGCGAAGAGCCGGACTGGCCCGCTCTTGTCAGCGCGGAGTTTCTCACGAGATTCGGCCGGGACTGCGGGAAGCGGCTCAACGAGATTGCCGGCGAGTTGGGTCTGGAAGTTCGATATAGCGAAGCGGAAAGCTACGAAGGAGCGCTGCTGCGCGTTCCAGGTTCCCGCATGGGCTACATCGTCCTCAACTCCAAAATCAAGGAGGAGTCCCGCCGGCGCTTCACCCTGGCCCATGAAATCGGTCACTATGTTCTGCCCGGTCAGCAGGAGCTATCCATGCCTTGCCTCGCGGGCAGGATCGACAACTGGCAGCGGGTCCTCGATCCTGCCGAACGCGCCGCCAACCGCTTCGCGGCGGAGATCCTGATGCCGCGGGAGGCGATCCGGGAGTGGGTGGAGCAGGAGCCATCTCTTGACGCCATTCAATCGATTGCCGCTGCCTGCCAGACCTCTCTTACCTCATCCGCCGTTCGTCTCATGACGCTGACCGCCTGCCCTGCGGCTGTGGTGTGGTCTCAGGAAGGGAGAGCGCGATGGTACACCCAATCTGCAAGTTTCGTGCGCTGGGTGCGGAAGGGGCACCTCAATGAGGCCACCCTGGCTGTTCGCTGGCTGCGCGGAGAGCCGCTCTCGAAGCAGCCACAGGCCGTGCCCGCTGCGGCTTGGTTCTTCGAAAAAGGGCTGAGGCCAGGCGCCCGCGTATGGGAGACTGCGATCGGCTTGCCGACGTACAGCGCAGCCCTCTCGTTGCTGGTGCAGCGAGAGGCGATCACAGAAAGCGGGAACGGTTCGTAAACTGTGCCGGCAACCCTCACAGGGCAGCGCTCTGACCAACTGAGCTACGCCCCGAGATTGTTTTCCAACAACTTGGTTATATGTCACATAGAATGAGCGATTTCGCAGGTTTCGCTATTTTCGATCAATCCTACCTTGTCGCTGGTTTGGACTCAGTTTCGCGTCTTCGTGGACACCAAATGGACACCAAGCAAGACACCAATTCTGCCGAACCAAAAACGAATTTTAGTTTATCAGATGGAGCGGTCGGTTTGGTGCAGTCGTCGGTGTGCTAATCAGACTTCATATTTAGTTTAGCCGAGATCCAGTCCTAGCGGGAGCTTTCGAATATTTTTCTTGTATTCGTTTGCTTCGATTATATATAATCGCAGCTGAGGACTACTGCCATGTCTGCTACGGCCCAACGCACCCCTCTCATCCCCTCCGAGGATGACGTCAAGCTGGCCAAGGAGACCAAAAAGATTCTGGCTCCGCGCCTGAGTGCAACCTCGCCGTTCGATCTTCGGGCAATCAATCCCCTCAAAGAGCCATCGATCAAAATCCCTGCCCAGGCTGCGCAGTTGCTGGTTCAGATTCTGGATCAGATGAGCCGTGGCAATGCAGTCAAGCTGATCCCGGTCCATGCGGAACTCACGACCCAGGAGGCCGCCGATTTGTTGAGTGTCTCGCGGCCGACTTTGATCCGCCTGCTCGATGAGGGCAAGATCGAATTCCACAAGGTTGGAACACATCGCCGGGTTCCATTCAAGAGCGCGCTGGCTTATAAACGGCAGATCGATACGGAGCGCAAGGAGGCCCTTGATGAACTCGCGGCCTACGATCAGGCGTTGGGTATCTGAGCATGGCTGCGCCAATTGCGTTCTACGATGCGAACGTTCTGTACCCCGCGGAGCTTCGGAATTTTCTGATGCACTAGGCGCTCACCGGTCTCTTTCGCGCCAAGTGGTCCGCCGCTGTTCACGAGGAATGGATTTCAAATCTGCTGAAAAATAGGCCGGACCTCACGCGGGAAAAGCTGGAACGTACTCGGCATCTGATGGACAAGGCGACGCTCAGGTGATCGTCACGATGAATTTGAAGGACTTTCCGAGCGAAGTTCTTCAGCAGTACGAAATCGAGGCTCTGCATCCGGACGAATTTATTCTCCAATTGATCGACCTGGCTCCCGATGTTGTTATGGATGCCGCCGAATCGCATCGCCAGAGCCTCAAGTACCCACCGAAATCGATTGAAGAATTTCTCGCATCTTCGAGGCACAGGGCTTGCCGGAATCAGTGGCCGCTTTGCGGGCTCTGTTTCAGCTCGCAACTGACATAGATCGTTAGAGCGTGTCTTTTCGGCAGGCGTGCGTGACGTAACAGAGTCGGGTTGGTAGTGTCGGAGGAGAAGCCCGACAAGGGCGAGGGAGCCGACATGGCCAAGTTAGCGGAAGGTGAAATACCTGCCGGATTGCGGCGTGTTTATCCGAAGCTGGAGCGGTGGCGGGAGAACGCGACAAGGCAGATCGCCGTTGCCGGAAGGCTTGTGGAAGGCAGCTGCGGAGGCGGCGCGGGAGCACGGCGTGTTTCGCACCGGCCAGGTTCTGCATCTGGAGTATGGCAAGCTGAAGCGGGTGATGAACTTGCCAAACAGCCTTGTGAGTGTCTCCACCGGTCGCCCTCCCGTGTTCTCGTCTTGACAACAAGATCATCGGATAGACGACCGGTAGAGGCAAATTTCAAATATCTTTGGCTAGAATTGGGCAGCATCGAAGGGGGACCAAGGCTGGGACGTGATACTGCCCAGGGGCGGTTGTCCCGTCCCCGTATAGTACGGGTTACCACCACCGTGCCCTGCGGCAAAGCCGCTTTTATCAACTAACGTCGTAGGGTCGTCGCCACGGAACAAATACCGGTTATGGCTGGAAGGGATGTAGACAGATCCTGCGAAAAGATCTCTAGAAATGAACCGCCCGACGCTGGGATCATAGTACCGTGCCCGCATGTAGTAGAGACTTGGCACCGCGTCGAAGGCCTGCCCGGCAAATCGGAACGGCTGATTCTGGCGCGCCGGGAAAATGGAGTTCCCCCACGCATCATACAGGTAAGACTCTTTAGGCCTTCCCTTGGCATCGGTGACCTGAATCACGATCAGGGCTTTGCGAAGCCGTGCATGTGGTGGGAAGTTATGCCTATCATTTCTGGATGGCTGCCATGAAGCCGCGCCGCCGCGGATAGGGCTCAACCAGTATCTGCACCGCGAGAGCCAGACCTACCGGGACGCCATCCGGCGCAAGATGAACGCCTACCATCTGCATGTGCAGTTGGGCTGCATCGCGCAGGGACTGCTGCAACATCTAGCCTTGAATCACACCGCCGAGGTCTGGCGCCAATTCCGAAGTTGGCTGCGCACCATGAATTCCGCGCTGCCGCCCTCGGAACTGGTCGTGGCCTGCGCGCTGCGCGCCACACTGCCGGAATTTCTCCAGGCTGCGGCGCTCCCGCACAAACTGAGAAATATTCTCCGCCACTACAGAGAGCTGCAGCAACGCTTCACAATCCAACGACTGCGGCTTGGAGGCCGCCGCATGAGACAGAGAAAAACTGGCACTGTCCAGCAATACACCTGTCCTATTCGAAAAAGTCGTTCAGTTCACAGTGAGTCCAATCGGGGCGTAGCCGGCTTACGAGGGAGGCCCAAGACCAACTGCTCAACCCGAACAGGGGCGACAAGCCGAACAGACCGGGCCGCTGGCATCATCGCAGATCAGAACATGGCGCTCAACGGCTCCTTCAGCCAAAGGGAATATCCTATACACCTGCGTTGTATCCGCTTTCATGACTCCGATACCGGCACGATGTTCTGTTTTGATTCGATGTAGTAGCCTATGGGCATGATGGAACGAATACGGTTCATCCTCGTATTCCTCACTGTTGCCGCCGTCGCTGGCATCGGGGCCCCTCTCAATGCCCAGGTAGCGCAGGAAATTCCCACGACCCAATGGAAGGTTAGACCGGTGCGCGAGACCGCTCTCCATCCAATGCCGTTTTCTCCCGATGTAGAGTATTCCGGGGCCGGGAAGGCGATCAAGTTCCTTTCCGTTGACCAGATGATCCAGAGTGATCGCGATCTGGCCGCAGACGCGGAAGCATCAATCAACGAGCATGCAGGATTTGATGGGCTGGAGTTCAACGAAGGCAAGTGGAACTACCAAGAGCTGGTATGCAAGGCATTGCCGGGCCATATGTTCCTGAAGTTCACACGCAACAATGGTAGCGGCGACGTAAGCATGTTTACGGCCTCGATTCCGCGTGGAGGCGATGGCCGAGTGCGGATCATTCCCATTCTACGTCGCGGCTATTCTCTTTTCTCGCCCGCGCCGATCAATGCCCTGACCATATCGGCCTTCAATCATATTCGAGCCGAAGAGCGCCATGGAAATGTCCCCAACTGGCTAGATACAGCCTTATGCTATGCTGCCGCCGTTACAGGAGCGCACCCAAGAGCCGCTATGTCGGCCGAGAGTGCCGACATCCAGACGTTCGTGAGGGCGATGGGGCCGGTGATGGACATTCCATACAACGGCGGCGCCATCATCCATTTTTCGGACATTGCAGAGGAGCTCCAGCCCATTGAGTGGACCATGACATTCGATGGCAAGGGAAGATTGTTGAAGGTGAGCCATCGGCCCGCTGTGCTGCTAAAGGCAAAGATAGTTTCGCCGAATGCGGCAGAGACCCAAGGCATAACGGTGGCACCTGCAAGAGTGAATTAGAGCGACACGTAATGCTACGTAAATAAAGAACATTTACAACTGCTGGGCAGCAGTAATATCACATTGGGCATGGACGCCGATGCCCAACTAGCCCAGTTGTTTGCGGGCATGTGGCCGCATCTGGATGACCACGCCCGCCGCCTGGCGGCCGCCAGCAAAGCGGTGGAACTGGGTTATGGCGGCATCTCGCATGTCACGTTGAGCAAGGGCGTTGAGGAATTGCAGGCAGCGCCGCTGGCTCCGGGCCGGATTCGGCATGAGGGTGGCGAACGGCATGCGTTGACGTTCAACGATCCTGGCATGGCGCCCGCTTTGGATTGTATGGTCGAACCCACGGCGCGCGGCGATCCGCAGTCGCCCTTGCGCTGGACCTGCAAGAGCGCCCGTACGCTGGCGGCGGAACTGACAGTCCGACGCCATCCGGTCAGTCACACCAAAGTCACTCAACTCCTGCGTGAATGTGGCTACAGCCTTCGAGGCAACCGCAAGACCGAGGAGGGCGACGATCATCCCGATCGAGACGCGCAGTTCCGGCATATCAACCGCGCCGTCAAACACGCTTTGAGGGCGGGCGACCCCGTTATTTCCGTGGACACGAAGAAGAAGGAATTGATCGGTAATCACCGGAACCAGGGCCAGCAGTGGCGTAAGACGGGAACGGCGGACACGGTCAACGGACATGATTTTCCCGTGATTTTCCCGGTCCCGAGGTGCCTCGCGCCTATCCCTACGGAAACTATGACATGGGGCGCAACGTCGTTTTCGTCAACGTGGGCACGGACCACGACACGGGCGCGTTCGCGGTGGCTTCGATCCACGGTTGGTGGTGCGCCGAGGGCCGCCGCCTGTATTTGCGCGTGGGACGACTGCTGATCACCGCAGATGGCGGTGGCAGCAACGGCTGGCGACTGCGGCTGCGGAAATGGGAGTTGCAGCGGCCGGCCGATCAGACCTGGCTGACGCTAACGGTCTGTCATTTCCCGCCGAGCACAAGCAAATGGAACAAGGTGGAGCTCCGGTTGTTTTCCTTCATCTCTTCCCATTGGCGCGGTGAGCCGCTGCGCGATTACGAGACGGTGGTGAGGCTGATCGCCGGGACGACTACGGCCAAGGGCTTGAAAGTCACCTGTCGTCTGGATCACCGCAAATACCCCGTTGGGCGCAGGATCACAGATGAAGACTTTGCCCATGTCAATCTGAAGCCAGACAAATTCCATGGCCGTGGCGAATGGAACTGCACAATTCATCCAAGCACTCAACACAAGTTTTGACATCCTCCCCTCCCTCGACCTACGATCGCCGCTAAAGCGGGAAGGAAGGGGATTCCTACGAGGGCCGTTTAAGCGGCCCTTTCGGAGGGTTCCTGCTGCTGACGACTTACTTCATCGTTCACTTCACAGGCTAACCGGGCGTATCCTGCCCTTAGAACATTGATTGCTCCGACCAGGTTGGCGTTGGATTCATACCCGCATTCAACACAGCAGAACCTGGCCTGAGTCTTGCGGTTGCCTTTGCATGTGTGCCCGCATTCGGGACAGGTCCGGCTGGTATTCATGGGAGGCACAGCGATCAGACGGCCTCCATTCCAATCGAGCTTGTATTCCAGTTGACGCCGGAATTCAGCCCAGCTCTGATCGAGGACCGACAGATTCAGGCCGGACTTGGCGCGGACGTTCCTGCCGGGTACTCAACAGAACCGGTGGCCGAGCGGGACATGTTGCTTACCTGCAAGTCTTCGACGACAACCATCGCGTGGTTTTTGCTGATGGTGGTAGAAGCTTTGTGCAGGTAGTCCCGGCGGGCGTTGGCGATGCGAATGTGGATGTGGGCGACTCGAACCTTGGCCCTGTTCCAGTTCCGGCTGAACTTTTTCTTCCGGCTCATGGCCTGTTGCGCCTTCCGCAAAGCGGCCTGGTGATGTCTGAAGCTATTCAGAGGTTCAAAGAAAGTATCATCTGAGAGCGTTGCAAAGCGGACTATGCCCATATCGATGCCAACAGCATCACCATGGGCAACTGGCTGCTCTATTTCACGCTCAGTCTGGATCGAAATGA
>CAWDVZ010000026.1:0-10799 GCA_963805955.1 uncultured Acidobacteriaceae bacterium | reverse complement strand
CTGAGGGTCCGCCCTACAAGCACGCAAAAATGAGGTGGGGCTGCTCGCTATTGAGCGCGGTCACTGGGCCAAGTGCAAGATCTGAGAAGCGATCTGCACGAATGCACCCTGGAGATCGGCGTTCGTGGCAGCTATACATAAAGGCCGGTCGGCTTTGTCGGATCATAGAATCCTGCCCCGCTGTCCACCGTGTTCGCAAGCCGCTTCATGTAAGCGGATTCGGGCGGAGTACCGATTGTTGAGGGCGATGGTATCAATCAATGGGACGATGGGCTTGGGCGAGCCGAGCGCACCCGCTCGCATTCTCTGGGCCGCGTTGTCCGCCGGCGTTAAATGCCGCAGCGATGAGATTCGTATACGTAAAGTTGGTCAACGTTCACCGGCTTGTACTGTGTGGCGGATGCCGTCAGATTGCCATAGTAGTCAGCCGGCGGAATCTGCGTAAAATCCGACGTAGCGCCGGTGGGAAATGCACCCCGTAGATTTCGCCATCGAGAGAACCTCACCGGGGTTGTTAGAATCGCCTTTTTGCGAGCCAACCCCCTTCATGTCATACGCCGTTGATCATATAGGCGGTAGGCACGGTGCCAGTGCTAGTTGAGTTGGGCTGGTAGGGCGTAGGGAGTGTGGTGGCGAAGAGCCCTTGGACACGTGTTACCAGAATCGACCAAGGCGTAGCCGATCACGGGGAGGTACTTAAGGGTGGCGCCGCTGCCGTGGTGCCATTGTTGCAGGTGGTTGGGTTCTTCAGATTCGAATTCGTTCCATACGGTGTCACCCAATCCGCCGTAATCGTGTTCGGTTGGCCGTCCGTGAAGAAGACTATGACATTCAATGCGGCGGGCTCGTTGGCAATCGCGGGGTCTGCCAGGGCCTGATATGCCACCCAGAGCGGCTGCGAATGGTTGGTGGTTCCATTGACAGTGGTTGATGTGAAGCGTGCTTGATCGCGGCAGGCACGTTCGTCAGTACGCGCTAATGAATGTTGTTGTCGGCTTGATGAGATTGTAGGTTCCGCCAAACGTCACCAGTCCAACTTTGTCGCGGCCCTGCAGCGAACTGATCCACAAACCAATTGGCGGACTGTGACCAACTGGCTGATGGCGTTCGCCATCGAGCCGGAGCGGTCCAGGATGATCATGATATTCGCATCGCGGCGTTGCGCCGTAGCCGTCGCAGCGACGGTAGCGGTGGTCTTCCCAAAGATGCGCATGAAGTAGAGCGGCGTCGTGGCGGTTGCGCCAAAATAGAGTTTGCGTATCTTACTACCGACAGCTCCCGGGTCTACGCGATTGGTCGAATTCAACTGTGTCGTGCAACTCCAGAATCCAGGCGGGAAATTGGCTTTGAAGTAGTTATTGGCCACGAGCATGGCATTCGTGGCCTGCTGATCGGTGGTAGATCCACGGGCCAATGAACGCGCCCCGGCGAGCGATGCGGCATCCACCGCCTGTGATAACCGCGCCTGCATGAAGTACATAATGCTGACATCGGTGGCAAGTCCCAGCATCCCAGCAAGAGCCACGAAGGAAATCGCCATCAGGATGATGGCTTGGCCCGGTCTTCCGGCCCTGGTCTTCCCGAGTCTGTTGATCGCTCTTCCGTGCCTTGACCATTTCTCGCATCTTGCACTTCCCTCTCGTAATATCAAAAGAACGCGCGCGCAGAAATGATCGCCGGGCTGGGAAAGCCGGGGATGCTCATGGCCGGCTTGAAGTAAGCTTCCGCGATATAGGCAACCGTTCCTCCGTTCGCCACATCCGATACATCCGTCATTGCGAGGTAGGTTGTCCCTTTATTGGGATGCAGTTGTCTGCTTAGGGCGATCACGTTGGCATCGCCGAGCGGGTCACCCACTACCCCAGTCCCATCATTTTTGCCAGTAACCGGATCCTTGCGAAAGCTGCCGCTGGAACCGAACCATGTGAACGCTGCCTTCCGGACCGCATTGTTAGCAGGGATGACGATCTGCTGGGTGAATACTATCGAGCCCTTATTGGTACAGCCGCTGGGGCAGGTCAGGTCGCCGATATATTCCACCGCAGACAGGACGAGAACGCCGGTTCCGTTCGTCAGCGCTGGGGACAACTGGGTGATGACAGACTGGTTCACCAACCCATTCCCGACGCCCGATAAGTCCAACCCGCGCGCAAACATATGACCGGCGTCCCGGTTGACCTGGTTGACCTGGAGGAGGCGGATGAAGTTAAGTCCGTACACGCTCACTCCCAAAAGCATGGGCACTAGGACGAGGGAAATCACCAAGGCTGCCTCGACGAGCATGCTGCCCCGAGGCCCGCATCGCTCAGGCTTCCACTGGTCCGACTTGAGAATTTTGCGCATATGAGGCCATCTCTTACGTAGCTGGGAAGAGGGGTGGCGGTGTTGTCCCATCTCCAATGGTTTCAATCAGATCGCCCGAGCTGACGGTGATGTGGATTTGCTTGCCGGTTTGCGGCAAGGGGGCCAGAATGTTCAGCGGCCAGGCGTTCACTGAGACAATTATCAAATTGCCCGCCGCATTTGCATTTGGATTTGTTTTCGGATCCAATGCAACCGATGAGCCTACGGGATAGAAGTTCACGGTCACGTACGAATCCAGGTCGCTGGCGGACAGTAGCCCCATGGATTGTGCCTGAACCATCTGCTTAACGGCGGCCAAATAGCCAATCGACTTCCCTCCGACAGTTGGGGGAGCCTGGGAGGTAACGGCATAGCGAACCGCCGACCGGACCGCGTGTTGCAGCGTCGCTTTTGCAAAAATGCTCCAGGCGACGTCGATTATCATGAAGATGAAGCTGAGGAACAGGAGCAAGACAAGCGCCGCCTCGACCATTGTCGTACCGCGCGGTCGCCGGCGTCCCGATCTGCGAGGAGAGATAGCGGGGATCATGAGGGCGTGGTTTCTCCCAATAGCGACGACATGTAAGTTATCACTCCTACCCGACATCGTCAATAGCGGGAGTACTATTACTATGATGCTCCTGTTCCAAGGGAAATTTCTAGGTATAACATTCCATACTAAACCATCAAGTTTTTTCTGTCAGCGTCCTAAAGAGTCCTGCTGTCTTGCTGAATTCGAGAATGGCGGATTTCGCGATGGGCCTGCTTGGCAGCGCCTGTGCCTCGCGACAGCATGCCAACCAACCCGGCACCAAAGTTCGCGCTCTCGTGTGCCGGTAACCGGGAGAGGGGGCGCTGCTGGAGTGAATCTCCGGAGCATCTCGCCAGAACCTGGCATTGACGATTCGCCCGAAGTTGGCACAGTTCGCGGGGAGGACCGAGTGTTGCAGCCGTCAATGATGAAAACCATTCCATGAGAAGATCACCTTCAAAAACAACCATTTACGGACCTGGATGAGTGCAGAGAGGAAATCTTGACCTTGACAGGAGTGGTACGATAGTGTTTACAGTACCATGCCCATGTGAGGTGGGCGGAACGACCATGCGCCAGTTGGCCGAGTTCGGTGGGACAAATCAGGACTTAGCGGTCTTAATACCTCTAAGCCCGACAGGAATGATCGGCGAGTCCGCCGAACATCGGCGGGTGGCAGCCAAGCTATTGAGAGAGAAGTACCTAGTACCCGGGCGGTCGAGGACTAGGCCCTCCGTATACTAACCAAATGGAGGATTGACCAAATCACAATCATTCTCGACACTTAGTTTTCACGAGGAACGACAGACCACGCAAGGCGATGGTCCGTCCCACACTTGGAGCTTACCAAAGGCTGGAATCGAGACGAACGATTGATCCCCGAGTTGAGATTGCCATCCCGGTTGAAGTTTGGGAATCTTACTCCCGGAGTGCTCCCAGTTTGGACTGAGAGCATCAGCAGGCATCTCGCGGTTGTCCGCCTGCGGGAATCGACGGTTTCCGCCGCCGCCTTTCAGGAGAGGGACAAAATCGCTTTGGAGATCGATCTGCCTGAGCGGCGACCGTTCTCTCCGAGGTGTCTTCGATGCGAGGGCCGGGTGGGATTCGTAACGCGCGGGCTTGACGACGGCGTCAGATTAGGTATGCTTGTGGATCGGATGCAATTTCGGATAATGAAGTCCAGTATACTGAATGATCAAATCTGCATCGCTCGATCCAAGCCCGCCGTGAGCGGCGGAGGGGCTGTATGAGTTTCGCCTATGCGGGTGACGCTTCACGCTCTGAGCTGACAGCGTGGGGTTTCGGGCATCGGCACGGTCAGGTTGTCCGACTTTTGGGATTTGCCTATATTTTCCGTTCTGCTCTCGTTCCTGCATTAGAGGTGAAGGGCGAAAGCGTTCGTGGTCTTTTGGCCATGAAAAACGTTCATTTACAGTGACGAACTCACTTAACTCAACTAGAAAAGGAACTAAGACATGACATACTTGAAGAATTTCCTCAATGACGAAGAGGGCCAGGACATGGTGGAGTACGCGCTATTGCTCGCCTTCATCGCGATTATTGCTGTGGTCGCGGTCACTACCCTCGGCTCAAATGTCAATAGCAAATTCACGTCGATCGGAACATCGTTGGGATCCTAGTAGTGATGGATGAGACGCAGGGCAGACCGGCGCGCTGAAATCGCCCGATTCTGCCCTGCGGTTCCCGAATGTATATTTGCTCTTGCGAATGTCCTTCGGTTCGCCGCTTACGGGCAGAGGCGTGCAGGACTCCATGCACTGGACCGTGTTCGTGGGATGCGTTGGCTTAGCGAGTGCGGTCGCTCTTACGACGTTGGTGGGGCTTCTGGATGGCGATGTCCAAGAAGCCCGCCAGTACGACCCTATTCGACCTCGCTAAAGCTGGATAGGGAGCCGAGGAATTATGAACAAACGGTTCTTAGCGGTGGCGGCCTTCGCATTCGTGGTTGCCTTAATTGCGAGTTATATCGTTTACCGGCAGCTTCAGAGGGGCATCATCGCCGACGCGTCGAAGAGGGCTCCGAAGGTGCTGGTCGCCGCGCGCGATTTGCGGATTGGCACGATGCTGAAGAGCGAAGATCTCAGAACTATGGACTGGCAAGGCACACCACCAGCTTACGCAGTGGCGAAGGCCGACGAAGCCGTAGGCCGCGGCGTTATCGCCAACATCTATGCCGGCGAGCCGCTGAACCCCGCCAGGCTAGCCGCCACGGGCGCCGGCGGTGGCATGGCCGCCACAATTCCGATGGGCAAGCGGGCCGTGGCGGTCCGCGTTAATGACGTCGTAGGCGTGGCCGGTTTTGTGAGCCCCGGGATGCGGGTAGATTTGCTCGCTTCCGGGACCCCGCCCAATGCGACGGGCAATTTGGGACCGCAGACCCGTACAGTCCTGCAGAACATAGAAGTGCTCTCGGCCGGGCAGAACATCCAGAAGGATGCGGAAGGCAAACCAGTCGCGGTGCAGGTGGTGAATCTCCTGGTGACGCCGGAGGAAGCGGAAACACTCAGCCTGGCGAGTTCGGATACCAAAATCCAGCTTGTGCTGCGTAACCCACTCGACACCGAAAAGACGACCCCCCCAGGCACGGCGCTGGCCTATATTTTGGAGGGCGTCGGACGCAAGACACAGCCTGCCGCAGTGGCTAGACCGGCGGTGCCGAAGCCCAGGCCCCCCGCGCCCCCCACTGTGGAGATCATCACAGGCTCGAAGCGGAGAGGCGGCGCGTCGTCCACGAAGGATTCGTCGAAATGACATCGCGCACTTGGTCCGCCGTCTTATTCGTTGCCGCCTCGACGGCGGCAGTTCTGGCGCAGCAGCAGGACCAGCGTCGGTCCGCGGAGTTCCCCGCCGGGACACCGCGAGTTGCCGCATCGAACCAGCCGAGGATGCTGACGGTTACCGTTGGAAAGTCACTGGTTTTGGAGAGCCCCGCGGACATCCAGCGAGTGTCCACGGTGAGCGAAGATATCGTTGAGGTTGTGGCCATCAACTCACGGGAACTAATACTTAACGGAAAGGGCGCAGGCGAGACGAGCCTGATCGTGTGGCAGACGGGCGGAAACCGGCTGATGTTCGACGTCAGCGTACAGCCGCCGCCTGTGAAACCAGTCAAAGACGAAAAGCTGGCGAAGCTTGTAGAAGGGCTTCAGAGCGAGATCCGCAAGGAATTGGGCGATCAGGATATTTCGGTCAGCTACGAGAACAAGGCGGTCTTCCTGCGCGGCACGGTGAAGGATTTGACCAGCGCACAGCGGGCGGCGGCCATCGCCGAGGTTTTCGGCAAGCCGGTCAGCCTGCTGCGGGTCGCTACGCCTACGGGTCCAGCACAGATCCTACTCAAGGTGAAGTTCGCCGACGTGGACAGGTCGATAGGCTCGGACTTCGGCATCAATCTGCTGAGCACTGGAGCGACGAACACCGTCGGGGGCATCTCCACCCAACAGTACACTCCGCCCAAAGTCACAGTGGACCAGAGCCAAGGCGCTGCCAACACCAGCTTCACTCTGTCCGATGCGCTCAATCTGTTCCTGTTCCGGCCAGATCTTAATCTAGGTGCGACGATCAAGATGCTGCAGAACGAGCGCGTGCTTCAAATTCTGGCGGAACCCAACCTGCTGACCTCGGATGGGAAGAAGGCCAGCTTCCTCTCGGGCGGCGAGTTTCCGTACCCGATTGTCCAGAGCACAGTGGGGTCGGCCCCCACAGTCACTATCCAGTTCCGGGAGTTCGGCATCCGGCTGGATTTCACGCCCACCATCACACCGCGCGGCACGATCAACCTGATAGTGGTTCCCGAGGTAAGTTCCCTGGACTACACCAACGGACTGATCTACCAGGGGTTCAACATCCCGGCGCTCAGCACGCGCAAGATCTCCACCGAGGTGGAACTCAAAGATGGGCAAAGTTTTGCGATCGCAGGCCTGCTCGATAATCGCGTGCTTGAAAATCTCAACAAGATCCCCGGGCTCAGCAGTATCCCGCTGTTTGGGAAGCTGTTCCAGTCACGAAGTCAAAGCCGGAGCAAGACTGAATTGCTGGTGGTGGTAACGCCGGAAATCGTGCGGCCTGTCCCCCAGGGCCTGGCGCAACCTGAAGTCAAGATGCCAATCGATTTCCTGCAACAAGGTGCGACAACCGCCCCACGGACCCCCGGCATTGAGAGCACAGGAACGGAAACAGTGAAGCCGATGGTGGACAGCGTACCTGTGGAGAATCTTCTGCCCGTAAAAGAGAACGCAGCACCCACACCTTCTTATCAACTGGTTCCAATGCTGCCTGCGGTTCCTGCCGCGCAACCGGACGCCGCGCAGCAACCACCAGCCGCGCAGCCGGCCGTCGCGCCTCGGGCCAAGCCTGGGGAGGGCGGAAACTGATGTTGAACTACGTCTTCGGAGGCCGGGTATGTATCCGATAAGCCTCGCCATCGCCATTTCGACCAGTGAGTTGTGGGAGGAGGTCAGTTCCTGTCTGCAGCAGCTCCCGGTGCGGGTGGTGTACGAACAGGCTGGCGTAGAAGATCCGGCGAGTTTCCTCGAAAAGATCGAGCGGTCGGCTCCAGATGTCGTTCTGCTCGACGTGCGGAACACCTCGGAAACCCTGCCTGAACTGATCCGGCAAATTCGGAGCTGCTCCAGCCAGCCCGAGGTTGTGGCAGTGAGCGCGACGTCAAATCCGGAGGAGATTCTCGGCGCGATTCGCGCGGGCGCCCGCGAATTTGTCTACCCCCCCTGTACTCCCAGCCTGCAACAGGCTTTGGAGCGGCTCTCGGGTGAGCGGCAGAAGACAGCGGAGACTACGCGCCCAGGCGGCCGCACCGTTGGGGTCGTGTCGGCCAAGGGCGGGCTAGGAGCAACTACGCTGGCTTGCCACGCAGCCACAGAAATCCATCGGCGGACGAACCAAGATACGCTCATCATGGATCTGGATCTTTCGGCCGGGCTGGTGCGGTCCTTCATCAAGACCAGCTCCAGGTATTCGATCCTGGATGCGTGCAGCAACATCCATCGTCTCGACAAGAGCTTTTGGAGAGCGCTGGTTACCAACGGCCATGTAGGGCTGGAGGTGCTGGGAGGACCTATCGAGTCGGAAGTGAAGGAGGTGCCCAGCGCCTCACAACTCCGGCATGTGCTGCGATTTGTCCGAACGCAGTACGAATGGGTGATCGCGGACCTAGGCAGGGGACGTTCCGAGATGCTCGCCGGGGCCCTGGACGAGCTGGACGAGCTGTTGGTGGTTACTACGATGGAAGTGCCGGCGCTGCTGCAAGTGAAGCAGCTGCTGCAGTACTTGAGAGATCGGAGGTTCAGCCCGCACCGCATCAAGCTGGTGTTGAACCGGGTGGTCCGGCGGCCCGAATTGAGCATCCCGGACCTGGAGAAACTCCTGGGGATGAGCGTGTTTGCGATCATCGGGAACGATTACAAGACGCTGTATGAGGCCTCGTCGGAGGGCCGGCTGCTGATGCCGGAGACACAATTGTGCAAGCAGATTGGAAACATGATGGCGAAACTAGCCGGCCTGGAAGAGGCCCCTACACCCAAGCGCTTCTTCTCGACGTTTTTCTGATCCGGTAGCAAGCTCTCATGGCATCCTTCCCCAATCAATCTCCCTTCGGACCGGGACAAACCGGACCCGGACAGTCCTCCGTCGCAAAGAGAGAAGCGGCGTGGGTGATCCGTCTCTTCAACCGGGAATCGTACTCGAAAGAGCACCAGGAGCTGAAGTTCACGCTCCACCGGAAGATGCTCAACCGGGTGAATCTCGAGGCCCTGAGCGCGCTGCCGGAGCAGCGGATGCGGGAGGAAGTACGCATCGCCGTCTCGCGACTGGTTGACGAAGAGGACTCCCCCCTCAGTCTGGTTGAGAAGGAACAGGTCGTCAACGAGGTCCTGGACGAGGTCTTCGGGTTAGGCCCGCTGGAACCACTGCTGCAAGATCCGACTATCTCGGACATTCTGGTAACCTCACCAAAGCTGGTGTATGTCGAGCGAGCCGGAAAGCTTTACAAGACGCCGGTGGAGTTCAAGGACAACGCCCACCTGATGCGGATTATCGAGAAGATCGTATCGCGCGTTGGACGCCGGGTGGACGAGTCTTCACCGATGGTGGATGCGCGCCTGCCGGACGGCTCGCGCGTGAACGCAGTGGTTCCGCCGATCGCCCTTGACGGCGCGATCCTTTCGATTCGGCGGTTTGGAACCACACGGCTTACCGACAAGGACTTCGTACAGAACCTGACCCTGACTCAGGGGATGATGGACCTGCTGCATGCGTGCGTGCGGTCGCGCCTGAATATCATCATTTCCGGCGGGACGGGTTCCGGCAAGACCACATTTCTGAACGTTCTTTCCGCAGTGATCCCGGAGTCGGAACGCATCGTAACGATTGAGGATGCCGCCGAGCTTCAACTGCGCCAAATTCACGTGGCGAGGATGGAGGGCCGCCCCTCCAACGTGGAAGGCGCCGGAGCCGTGACGATCCGGCAAATGGTGATCAACGCGCTCCGCATGCGGCCGGACCGAATCATCGTCGGCGAGGTTCGCGGCGAGGAAGCCCTGGACATGATGCAAGCGATGAACACCGGGCACGATGGCTCGCTCACTACCGTCCACGCCAACAGCCCGCGCGACGCCATCGCGCGCTTCGAGGTGATGCTGGGCATGGCGAACTCCAACATGAGCATCCGGTCGATCCGGCAGCAGATCACCTCGGCCGTGGATGTTATCGTGCAGACGGCCCGATTCAGCGACGGGCGCCGCCGAGTGACCTACATCACGGAATGCGTGGGGATGGAGGGCGAAACGGCGACCACGCAGGACATCTTCCTGTTCGAGAAATCGGGCATCACTCCGGACGGCAGAGTCATTGGACGATTCCGCGCGACGGGCGTCCGGCCCAAATTCTACGAGAAACTGCGCGCGGCCGGGTTCGTGCTGCCGGCCGAGATGTTCCAAACGATTGTGGAGCTTTCCTAAAGGGAACCGATGCCGGGTCTTATCATTCTGCTTTTCCTTGGGTTCTTCGGGGTCATGATGCTCGCCTGTGGAATAGGCTTCAAGCTCATGGAAAGCCACCAAAAGCAGCGGGTGGAACAGATGCTGAAGACGGTTTCATCCTCCGCAATGACCGTCGAAATCAAGACATCACCGGCGCTGGAATTAGCTCCGGAAGCAGGGGACAAATCCTCCCTAGCCGGGAGATTCGCGCATTTGCGAAGTCTGGATGTGGCGATCCGCGGCGCTGGGCTGGGATGGCAAGTCGAGGGAGTGCTATGCGCCATGGCCGGAATGGCCATCGTGGGAGGTTTCCTGGGCTACCGCTTCAATCTTCTTGTGTTCCCATATCTCAGCATTCCAGTAACAGCCGTGGTCCTGGGCATATCACCGGTTTGGTATGTATATCGGAAGCGGGACAAGCGCATGGCAGAGTTCGAGCGCCAGTTTCCGGAAGCGCTAGATTTTCTGGCCCGATCGGTCAAGGCCGGACATGCACTCGCCATAAGCCTAGAACTGCTCGCCAACGACGCGGAAGCTCCGTTGGGCCCAGAGTTTCGGAGGCTCACGAACGAGCTAAATCTCGGCACGCCTTTCGATGTCGGGTTGCGGAATCTGTCCGAGCGGATCCCTCTTATCGATGTGCGTTTTTTTGTTTCCGCGGTGGTGATGCAGCGAGAGACTGGCGGAAATTTGGCTGAGATCTTGAGCAATCTTGCCACGCTGATCCGAGGGCGATTCCGTCTAAAGGGGCACGTCAAGGCGCTGTCCTCCCAGGGTCG
Source organism: uncultured Acidobacteriaceae bacterium (assembly GCA_963805955.1). GTDB lineage: Bacteria > Acidobacteriota > Terriglobia > Terriglobales > Acidobacteriaceae > PALSA-350. The sequence continues at coordinate 129 of CAWDVZ010000026.1, read as the reverse complement.
CATGACAGCCCTCGTTTTGCAGATTCTTCCGATACTGTTGGCAGTAGCATTTATGTTCATTTCTCCGGGATATCTGCAAGGCATGGCCGATGATCCAACCGGGCGTTATTTGATTCTTGGTGCGGTGAT
>CAWDVZ010000025.1:0-10796 GCA_963805955.1 uncultured Acidobacteriaceae bacterium | reverse complement strand
TAACCGTCTTCCGGCCCGCTCTGCAAGCATGTTTTTGTGAACCGGGAATTCGTTCGCTTATCCGGGTTGAGGGATGGAGAAAAGGATGTCGGGAAAACCAGATCACGGCGAAAATCTTGGCCAGGCGGTCACCTATGACCTGGCATACGACATCGTGCCCGAGAGTCTTCGCCAGGGTCCGTTCTCCATGGGTCTTCTCTGGCTGGCCACGCAAACGAATTTTGCCGGCATGTTCATTGGTTTCTCGGCCCAGCATTCCGGCCAATCCCTGCGCGAGCTCTTGATTGGCTGTGGGCTTGGCACTGTTTGCCTCTGCATTTACGGAATTCTCGCAGGCTATCTGGGCGCGGTCACGGGACAGATGCACCCTTTCCTGACGCGTGCGGTGTTTGGAAAATTTGGTTCTGTCCTGGTCTCGATTTTTCTCATCGTCATGGGGAGCGGCTGGTATTCGTTTCAGGCCGTCTATACCGGCCAGCTGGTCCAGGGTCTTTTTCCAGGGTTTGCTTCGGCTACCCTATGCGCAATCCTGTTCACTGTCGTGATGGCCACGAATAACGTAATCGGATTCAAAGGCATCGGCGAATTCGGTAAGTTTATGGCTCCCCTGGTCTTCTTCATCGCGGTATATTCCCTCTGGCAAGCCTTTGCCAAGACCCCGACAGGCGTCCTCTGGGCCACGCCAAAGATTGTTAACACCACATCGATGATGGTGACCGCCACCATGATCCTAGGATCCGGCGTGTTCGGCAATGAGCCGGATATCTGGCGGTTCTCCCGCCGTGAATTCAAGTCCGTCGCGGTGCCTATGTTTCTAGCCTACGCGCTGGGAATGTTTCTCTTTCCCATCGCCGGCTGGGTCATGGCCTTAAGCTCGACTGGGTCCTCCCCACAGCAACAGGCGCATGTGATTGTGCGCACTCTGTTCGGTTCGGCTCCTTTTGCGGCGATCGTCATCGTGCTTTCGCAGGTCGCCCTGAACGACGTCAACCTCTATGAATCCATCAACGCAATGACCAACCTCTTCAACCTGAAGCGTTATTATTCCATTGCGATTCTGTTGTTTTTGGGCTGCCTTTTGTCTGTCTGGATGGCGACCGCCGTCAGCCAGAAGGTGTATTTCATCGTCGCCGGTATCGGAGCCGCGACCGTTCCCACGGCAACCACTCTCATGGCAATCGACGTTCTGCTGATTCCGAAGATTTTCGGAACGCGGCGCGATCTTAGCCACGTGCTGAACTGGCGCGACCTCGATTCTACGAACTGGCTGGGAATGATTGCGCTCCTATTCGGAGTCATCGTCTCCATCGTTTTGTCGATACCTGGCAACGTGATTCCGAATTTTGGTTTAAGCATTGGGTTGGCGCCTTTTGAAGGATGGTTCGCGGCCGTAATTTTGTACCTGGGGATGATCGCGGCCGTGCGTGGCACCGCAAAATTTCATTGGTCGATCGGCATGCGAGCATCAGCGCCGGCCGAATGACTGGATATCACTGTTCACCCATCAACCCCTGAGTCGAAAAATGTCACAAAAAATTGTAAAAGCGAAGTGGATCGTCCAAGGGGTAAAAGACCGGCAAACCCTGGACATTGTTGAAGACGGCGCGCTACTCCACCGAGATGGATTGGTGGTGGAGATTGGGGCTGCGGACGAGCTGATCCGCAAATATGAGAGCGTCGAGGTGACGGGTTCGAACGACCAGATCGTTCTCCCTGGTTTTGTTAACTCCCATCACCATGTCGGGCTGACTCCCTTGCAACTGGGTTCGAAAGACCTGCCGCTGGAGGAATGGCTGGTCAGCCGTCTATCCGCGCGTCCCATCGACTTGTATCTCGATACCCTGTATTCCGCGTTCGAGATGATCGCGAGCGGAATTACCACGGTGCAACACATCCATGGCTGGGGACCCGGACCGGTTGACGCCATGTTCGGGAGGGCAAAGCAAATACTGCAGGCGTATCGGGATATTCGCATGCGCGCGTCCTATTCCTACGCCGTCAGAGATCAAAACCGAATGCTTTACGCGAGCGACGAGGTGTTGCTAAAGTCGCTTCCGGAAAGCTTATCCCGCCACCTCGCTGAAATTTTGCTGCCGCAGCAGTTTCCTTTTGCCGACAACATGGCACTATACGACCGGCTGGTGGAAGAGAATCTAGGCCAGGATCTGACCAGGATCCAACTGGCGCCTGCCAATCTGCATTGGTGCTCGGATAATGCGCTCTCCGCGTTGAACGAGAGGTCGCAGAGAGATAACGTGCCCATGCATATGCACCTGTTGGAAACGGCCTACCAGAAGGAATATGCGCGCCGCAGAACCGGTACGACGGCGGTGAAGCACCTGGCAAAACTAGGCCTCTTGAGCCCTCGTCTAACCTTAGGTCACGCGGTGTGGCTGAGTGAGGAAGACATCGAACTGGTGGCCGCGCACGGCGTATGCATTTGCCATAATTGCAGTTCGAATTTCCGCTTGCGCAGCGGGATTGCGCCACTGAATGTCTTTGCGGAGAAGGGTATTCCGGTAGCCGTCGGGCTGGACGAGGCGGGCATTAACGATGACCGCGACATGCTGCAGGAGATGCGCTTGATCTTGAATGTGCATCGGGTTCCAGGCATGGGCGATGATGTGCCTACCTGTCCCCAGGTTCTCCGCATGGCGACGGAACACGGGGCTGCGACCACGCCGTTCGGCCATTCCATCGGCCGGCTTGAACCGGGCCGTTATGCTGATTTCGTGGTCATCAATTGCCGGCGGGCGCTATGGCCCTATCAGGACGATCTGATCGAAATCGTCGATGCTGTTATCCAGAGGGCGAAAACCGACGCAGTCGATGCCACGGTCATTGGCGGTGTGACCGTCTACGAAAACGGAAAGTTTACATTCGTTGATCGGCAAGTGATTCTGAAAGAGATTGCCGATGTGCTTGCAAAGCCCAGAACGAGTGAGGAAACGGCGCGGATAGGAATCGCTCGTGAGATGCGGAAATTCGTAAAAAGCTACTATGGCGAATATTATGACGAGGCGCACCATGTTCCGTACTACAAACAGTCGTCTAAGGTTTAGCGGGAATTGAGACGGGAGATAGCAAGTGAAGACCAAGAACGCATTGAAACAGGCGGAGCTGATTCTCAAGCTGTATGAGATTCGCCGGGAGACGGCGCTGCGCGCGGCACGGGATTATGTTGGGGGAGAGTTTCAACCCAAGTCTGTGGATGAGTTTGTGAGCCTGGTAAAGGACGGAGGTAAGCCGAGTGGCCACATCCTGCAGGTCTACGGATATTGGGACATGGTCGCCGCTTTCGTTGTACACGGAGCGCTGGACGAATCGCTGATTTTCGACACTTGCCAGGAGATGTACTTCCAGTTCGGAAAGATCCAGCCCTACCTTGCCGGCTTTCGGCAAAAGATGAACCTGCCGGAGTTTCTCAAGAGCATGGAAGCCGTGGTCGTAGGGGCACAGGAAAGAAGCACGCGGACCGCCAACAAGACGAAAGCTCCCAAGCAGACGGTGAAGGGCAGTAAGCAGGGGAGTGAGCTCGAGGATCCCGCGCTGCCCACTGCCGATCCTTCGGTTGGCGGGCGATGATCTAAGCAGGTGGAAAACGGTTGAGTGTCCAACGGGCCAAAGGCAACAGGAGAAATCGGTGTCTCCTCCTAATGACAAACAGGTCGGGGGGGGATCCTAGCCCACTCAAGCCAAAGTACGGCTTGAATGGGGCACCCAATGCTTTTGCTGCCGGTGTCATTTCTCGCTTAACTTGCCATAGGCGAGTCGGCTCCTCGGGATGACAAAGTGGAGGTTTGCGCTTCCGTGCAATGTTGTTGCCGATGGATGGGTAGATCGGAAATCCTCTGGCAACCTGATTTCGTCCCCCACTCGTCTTAATCTTTTCAACGAAATACATACGGAAAAACCGTATCTTCGCGCTAATTTGGCGCAGCCGATGAAGTTACGCAAATTGTCTCAGTGACTGTTCTCCAATGCCAGCACCGCGAATCCAGTGGCGGCATCGCTCATGAAGCGGCCGATATCCGTGGCAGGATCGCGCTTCTTGTTCAGCGACCAGGCAGACCAGTTCCCCTGATCCTGGCTCTGATTCTGTGCTAGCCAGACCAGCCCGCGCTTCACGGACGCATGCTCTAAGCCAGACTGTTCCAGCGCCAGGACTGTCAGGCCGGTAGCCAGTCCGTCGCTCTTGGTTTCCTCGGGGGTGTCATCTCGCCTCTTCCAGGTACCCATGTCGCTCAGGCTCCAACCCCCGTCCGGCTGCTGCTTGGAGGCGAGCTCTGTCACCAGGGCAGTGCGCTCCTTCTCGTTCAACAATCCAGGTAGCCTGGCGGAAGCCCACAACAAATAGACCTTGTTCAACAAGGGCTGCGAAGCATACTCCCGGCGCAGAAAGCCGCGCAACAACCGCAGATTCTCCTGAATTTTTGGGTCGTTGCGATAATTGTCCGGAGCTCTCCCAACCGCGATTGCCGCCAGTGTGGCGCCACAGTATTGGGACTCACTTGATTCCCAGGGAGCCAAGTGGAAGTTCTGCCAGCCCCATGCGCCGGCCTGCTCGCCGGATTTGATCTGGAGGGCCCACATATTGTCGAAGGCGCTGCGCGTGATGTCGGTGAGGTGGTTCTTTCGTTGGTCGTAAGAGGCCAAAATAAGGGTGTTAATGACCGACTCGGTAGACCGTGAGTCTGCTGCCAACGTGGGGCCGGTTTTGCTGTTGGGATAAAAGGGCTGAACCTGGTTCCACAGGGTGACCCGCCGCAGTACGTTGTTCAGCAGAATGTGCTCCTGTTCGGTAGGCGCATCTTCGCCCAATGCGGGCCGCAGGCTGGATCGGGAAAGCGCATAAGGCACTACGGTGTGGCACGAAACACAAACCGTCTTATGATCTCGTTCTGCCGCAGGCCAACTTTGCCACCACACCTCGCGGCTATCAAGATAGTGAGCGGCGGCGGCCTGGTTCCATGTGGTGGGCGACGTGGTAGCTGTGTCGTTGGCGGCGCTGGCTGGTGAGGCGGCGTAGGCGGCTATGCCTGGAAAGGAGGCGGCAAAGACGATGGCGAACAGGCGGGTAGATTTCACGCGAGCACATCTCCTTCAGGCGGCTGAAGATAAATAGAGCATCCCCCCAACAATGAAGAGAAACTGCACCCGGATTTATAAAGGAGAGATACTTTAGCAGTAGCCTACCACAAGGCTTTGGCGCATCAGCACGAGACTCAGCCTTCGCTCGGGCCCCGCCGGGACTCGATCTCTTCCATCAGGTCGGCAACCTCAGTCTTGCGCTCATTGCCGAGTCCGCGCAGTCCCTCAATAACCCCCAGCCTGTCTTCCACGGCACGGTTCTGGTTGAACTTCTGCTTGCCTTCGAGGCGAAGGATGCGAAATTCGAAACCGACAATTGCCTTCAGCTGCGAGTCAATATACACAGCGGGTGCATCCGTGACCTGCCAGGGAGCAGGGAACGAGGCCTCGTGCCGCTTGGTCAACTCAGTGACCATGGTTCTTAGCCACTCCGGATCTTCAAAGAAGGTTAAGCGGCCATAGGCATGAATGGCGGCATAATTCCACGTCGGCACCACTCTGCCATTCTCCCGCTTCGCGGGATACCAGTTAGGAGACACATAGGTATCCAGACCGAGGAAGATGATGAGCGCCTCCGCCTGGGGATCCGTTTCGCGCCACTGCAGGTTGGCGCGCGAAACATGCCCGGTGAGGGTCCCGTATTCACCCTTAGTCTCATCCAATAGCAGCGGGAGATGGGTGGCTACCAGCCCCTGGGTAGTCATTGTGACCAAGGTCGCCAGCTCGCTTTGTTTCATGGCTGCATGAAGCAGAGCGAGGTCGGTTACCTCAAAGGCTTTGGGGGTGTACATGCGCGCCTCCGCTTACTTGTCTTATACCATTTAGACTTCTCCAGGGGACATCATGGCTTCGTCATCGAGCAACAAGCATGCGGGTACGGGAGCAACAAGCACACAACCGCCCATTCCTGAACCATCCTTCGCGGAACGTGCACGCACGCTCTTGCACCTGGGCCGTGTCGGCAGTCTTTCCACCCTTTCCCGCAAGCGCCCGGGCTTTCCCTTCGGCTCTTTGATGCCCTATGCCCTGGACGGCGGGGGACGGCCCGTGTTCCTGATCAGCACCATGGCCATGCACACGCAAAACCTGCAGCAGGATGGCCGCGCCAGCTTGCTGGTGACGCAGCCGGAAGCGAGCGGCGATCCGCTGGGAGCCGCGCGAGTCACCCTGGTGGGCAACGTCTCAGTGGTGGTTTCGGCCGAGGTTGGGGAGGTGCGACGGATCTACCTGGAACGCCACGAGAATAGTAAGTACTGGGTTGATTTCGACGATTTTTCCTTTTTCGCGATGGACGTGGTTGATGTTTACTACGTTGGCGGCTTCGGAGTGATGGGCTGGGTCACAGCGCCGGACTATATCCAGGCGCATCCAGATCCGCTGGCCGATGCGGCAGCCGGGATCCTACAGCACATGAATGCCGATCATCAGGACGCGCTCATTCTGCTGGCGCGCGTCTTTGCCGGGATAGAAGCGCAGGAGGCGGTGATGACCGCGGTCGATCGACTGGGTTTTCACGTGCGCATGAAGACCGAAGAGGGCATGAAGGGCGCCCGCGTGGCCTTCCCCAGTGAAGTAAGCACCCCGCTCGAGACCAGGAAGGTGCTGGTGGAAATGGTGCAACTGGCGCGCCGCTCGTGAGCACATTGTACCGTCCGGATCTGCTCTATTCCCGGCCTGCGTTCACTCAAGGGCCGGGACTCTTAGTGAGCCCAACTGGGAGTGTCTTAGCGGCAGATACGAACGCCGCGGATACCGTTGTCGATCTGCCGGGGAAGGCGCTGTTTCCCGGCTTTGTGAACTCTCATTCTCACTCCTTTCAGCGCCTGATCCGGGGCAAGTCGGAGTCTCGGGTAACCAGCGGCCACGACTTCTGGTCATGGCGCGGGACGATGTACCACGCCGCGGCAAAACTTGATCCTCAGGATGTCTACGATGTAGCGCGTATGGCATTTTTGGAGATGCTGCTGAGTGGGACCACCACGGTGGGCGAATTCCACTACCTGCACAATGCTCCCGGCGGGCGTCCTTATGACGATCCAAACCTGTTGAGCAAGCAGATCATCGCCGCCGCCCAGTCCGTAGGGATACGGATCGTCTTATTGCGATCGGCCTATCTCCGCTCAGGATATGAACGGACACCGGACCCGGGCCAGGTTCGGTTTTTTGAGTCTGCCTCGCAGTTTCTCGACAACATGCAGGCACTCAGCAAAGAATATCCCGCTGATTCGAAGGAAGTGCGCTTGGGTGTAGCCCCGCACAGCCTGCGTGCCGTGCCTTTGCACGAGCTCAAAGAGATTGCCGCGTGGACCCGCGAGCGAAAGCTGCCTGTCCACATGCACGTGGCGGAGCAGGTTGGGGAAAATGAAGCCTGCCTGCGCGAATATGGATTGACTCCGGTCGCGCTGCTGGGCAGGGAAGGTCTTCTTGGTCCTGACTTCACCGCGGTGCACGCGATCCATGTCACCGCGGATGAGATTGAGCTGCTTGCCACAGCAAACGCAACCGTCTGCTCCTGCCCCACGACGGAACGCAACCTTGGGGATGGTGTGATCGCCGCCGATCAGGTTATGCGACAGGGCATCCGCATTGCGTTCGGGTCGGATAGCCAGGCGCAGATTGATCCGCTGGAAGATGCGCGCGAGCTGGAGTACCACTTGCGGCTGGAGCGGCAACAACGCGCCATCCTGGACCAGATCGGAGAGCAGACATTACCCGCGCGCCTGTTTGATTGCGCGACAGTCCATGGAGCCCGAGCGCTTGGCGTCCCAGCCGGCGGACTGATCGCAGGCTCGTCCGCCGACTTCTTCACCGTGGATCTGGATGATGTGTCGATCGCCGGCAACTCCGGCAATGATCTACTGCCCTTGGCCGTCTTCTCGCTCACCCGGTCCGCCATTTGTGACGTGATGGTGAATGGCCGCTGGGTGGTCCGCGATCAGCGGCACCCATTGCAGGAGGAGATTGTCGCCCGCTTCAAAGATCTGCACCGCAAACTCTGGGGAGGTACATAGAGGCTTGAATGGGGCACCCGTCATCCGTTGAAAGGACAAAGGTGGAGCGCTGGTTGCATAAAATCTTGCTTTCGTTGGCGCTCGTCCTCTGCCTGCTGCGTTTCGCTTATCTGCGGGCTGACTTTCCCAACCACTCGCCATGGATGATGGATCAGTCGAAATTCACCGACGAGGGTTGGTGGGCGAACGCGGCGGTCCGCCATTTCCTCACCGGGCACTGGCAGGTTGCGGGGGACTACAATCCGGCAGCAGCGGTTCCGGTTTGGCCCGTCTTGCTGACCATGGTCTTTCACTTCACCGGCGTCAGTATCGTCGCGTCGCGTGCCGTGAATGTGTTTTTCTCCATTACGACCGTCGGTCTGGTTTACCTTCTCGTTCGCCGCTATGCCTCGGAGACAGCAGCCGCAATAGCAGCGCTGCTATTGGCAGCCAGTCCGTTCGCCTTCGTCTTCAGCCGGCTGGCAACGTTAGACACCATGGTGGACTTCGAGTTCGGCCTGCTGCTGTGGATAGCGTCCTACGCCAACCCGCGGCGAATCTGGCCGTCGATTTTGCTTGGCATCCTTATCCCCGTCATGCTGTTGACCAAGACCACTGCAGTTGTCTTAGTGCCGGCGGCGCTATGGTTGCTCTGGATGGCAACGAGGAAAAGATTCCTGCTGGCGACACTATTGGTGGGTGCAGTGGCAGCCGCCGTGACAGGGATTTATCTTTTCGCCATCCTGCACTCCAGGTACGCGGATGACTACCACTACTTTTTTGACATCAATGCACTGGCGGACGTGAAATGGGGGCGCACCGCGTTCCTCTTCCGGCAGTTATTGCGTCACTGCATGTGGATCGACCCCACTCTGTATCCAGCCGCGCTGGCCGTGCTTGTGCTGTCGCTGGTTTGGTTACGTCAGCTATGGAGAAACCCGCTATTCACCGCCTCCTGGATTGCTTTTGCGGGCGATGCCGTCTATATCCTTCGCCGCCAGGATGATTACGCCCCCAGATATTTCCTGGCCATGCTGGTGCCCTTGATCCTGGTCCTGGTTCTTGCGCTGCCGGAACTTAAGAACCGCAACCGCAGCCTGGCGTCTCTGCTATTGGCCACGCTTGCGCTCGCCATGGTGCTCGATACCGCGCGAGTTTTCGGGTTCCTGAGCCATCGCCAATATCAGTTCTACAACGCGGCCGAATCCATCAAGGCAATCGTGAATGCAGACTCGAACGCACACCGCCTGTTGCTCGGTTCCAGTGGGGACCAGTTGTCGCTGATGACCGGCATTCCCTCGATTAATGATGGATACAGCAGCGAAGACCTGGCGCAAAAACTCTCTCGCTATCAGCCCGGCTGGTATGTAGGTTGGAATGAGCTCGATCAGGACATCGTTGACTCTCTGTCAGCTTTCCGCCTGGACAAGGTTGCGACCTTTCGCGTCTTTGACCATGATGAAAGAGACTTGTTGACGCTCTATCGTATGGTTCCTGTGAAGCCCTCTGGAGGCTCTTGAATGATGAAGATTGTTCTGGCGATTTTGCTGACCTTGGCCATAGCTGCTCCGGCATCGGCAGCGCCGCCGCTCCATGTGATCTTTGACACCGATATGGGCAACGATGTGGACGACGCGCTGGCGCTGGCGATGCTGCATGCCTTCGCCTCGCGCGGCGAAGTGAAACTGCTGGCCGTCACGGTAAGCAAAGACAATCCCTGGGCCGCCGAGTACGTCCGTTTGGTGGACGAGTACTACGGCCGGGGTACGATCCCGGTCGGCATCGTCCACGACGGCAAGACAAAGGACGATGGCTTGTACGTGCGGCAGGTATGTGAACTCCATGGGCGCCACCCGAATGAGGCGGCCGTGGAAGATGCGGTGGAGTTGCTGCGAAAGACATTGGCCGGCGAAAGCGATGGTGCAGTAACCATGATCCAGGTGGGTTTCTCAACCAACCTGGCGCGGTTGCTCGACTCGGCGCCAGATCGCTACAGCGATCTCAACGGGATGGACCTGGTAAAGAAAAAAGTTCGCTTGCTCACCATGATGGCGGGGAACTTCGCCGAGGCGAAACCCGAATACAACGTAATGATCGATATTCCTGCCGCAACCAAACTCTTTGCCGCTTGGCCCACCGACATCTACATAAGCGATTACGCAGTTGGAGCGGCCATTTTGTATCCCGCGACCAGTATTGAGAACGACTTTCCCCAGGGCAATCCCGTCGCGGAAGCATACCGGTCGTACGCCAAGATGCCCTACGACCGCCCCAGTTGGGACCTGACTACGGTCCTCTACGATTTGCGGCCCGATCGCGGATATTTTAACGTCTCACCGCCAGGAAATGTGCAGGTCGCCGCCAATGGGTCCACCAGTTTCCAACCCACCGCGCAAGGCAGGCGGTTCTTTCTACGGGTTGACCCGACGCAGGCCGCAAGGGTCCGAGAAGCCTGCATATGGCTCGCTACGCAACCTGCAGCAGGTTCGCGATAGGTCCAGGATGCTTCGTATCAGGGCCCGACTTTGGTCGGACCGTTGCTGCGCAACACAAAGATCCGGGCCATTAGAGGCTGCTTGAGTCCGTGTCCAGCAGAACCCAATAGAAACTGGATGGGTAGCCCACGGCCCGAGGGTACAGGTTGGGCGAACCGGATTTCCTGTCGCGGCTTCATCGCGCGACTGCGTCTGCGGCTTCCCCGGCGCAGTCCTCATC
>CAWDVZ010000024.1:0-14344 GCA_963805955.1 uncultured Acidobacteriaceae bacterium | reverse complement strand
CCCCAGGGATTCGAACCCCGATATGCCGCTCCAGAGGCGGCTGTCCTACCATTGAACGAGGGGGCAGCAAGCGCAAAGGCGCGGCCTGTCTTGCAACCGTGTCGGCCTGAGCCTCAGCAGGACGCCGGGACACCAAAAGCCAACCCAATCATCATAAGTGGAGTGAATGGCTGGGGTCAAACTCACTGGCATGGCAAATGGTATCTTTGCCAGCCTCTGTGAGCCGCATCCTATTCCTCCCGCAACACCTCGAGCGGCCGAAGCCCTAGAATTCTGTAGCTGGCGATCCAGCCAGTCGCCATCGCCAGCACCGCCGTGCCCACCAACGCAATAACTGTAGCCCCCCATTCGATATGGAATCCTACTTCCAGCCTGCGCAACAGCACACGGGTCAGCACGTTGGCAAAGACCACGCCCACCGAACCGGCCAGCAAGCCGAGAACGCTGAACTCCACGCTGAACGTGCGCACAATCCGCATGCGCGTGGCCCCCAACGTCTTGAGCACCACCGCCTCCTGCATCCGCCTGAAGCGCGTGCTGGCGATGCTCGACGCCAGGATCGTCAAGCCCGCAAAGATGGAGAACCCCGCCAGAAAACGCACCACAAATGTGATTTGATCCACGACGGTCTCAATGCGCAGCAGAACATCAGCCAGATTGATCACAGTGATGGTTGGGTAGGCGGCAAACAGCGCCCTCTCCATCACTCCAACCTGCTTTGGGTCGATGTGCAAGCCTCCGTACCAGGTCGCCGGTTCGTCCTTCAGTTGCCCAGAAGGCAGCACAAACGACACATCCATGCCCATATGTTGTCCATCGGCGCGATAGATGGCCGCAACCCGTAGCGCGCGAGCCTTCCCGCCCACTTCCAGTTCCACTCCGGAGCCGACGCCAAGGTGCAGCCGTTTTGCCACGCCATCTCCCACCGCAAGCTCGGCCGCCTCCGTGCCTGTCCACCACTTGCCCTCGATCACCTTGTCGCCTGCCGGTGGTGCATCCGCCCAGCTCAGCCTGGCGTTCTCGAGCATCCGATGCGGGAAGTGCTCCTCCTTCATCTGGTCCAACCGCGTACCGTTAAGCGAAACAAAACGCCCCTGCACGACGGGCATCATGTCCAGTTGCTGAAGCACACCCGGCTGGTGCTGAAAGAACTGCCTCACCCCCGCGACCTCGTCGCTGCTGACGTCAATCAAAAAGACATTGGGAAGTTTGGGCGAAGCAGTTTCCCGCAGATCACGCAACAACGTGGCCTGCATCAGGTAGACCGTCAGGATCATCATCACACCCGTTCCCAGCGCGGCCAGCACGGCGGCCGACTGGTTTCCGGGCCGGTAAAGGTTGGCCAATCCATGCCGCAAAAACGAAGGCAGCCGCAGCCTCACCCGATTGAGGACAAACCGCAGCGTCCGCAGCGCCGCAAAAGCCAGCAACAGAAGCACCAGCAGCGCCGCCGCGAACACGCCGGCAAACGCGGAGCCAACCCTGGCCGATTCCGACAGTGCCCAGGCAATGCCGCCCAATGCCACGACGACAAGCGCCGCGATTCCCAGTTGCAGCCGGCGACCCCACCATGCTGCCAGCCAGCCGCGCACTCCCTGCGGGCCTTGCTCCACCAGCCGGCGCAGCACCAGCACCGGCCTCACCGACCGCACATCCAGCAACGGCGGCAAGCAGAACAGCAGCGTGGTGAGCAGCCCGGTCCCCAAACCCGCCGCAATCGACCGCCAGGGGAAAGTCAGCACGGTGTGGATGGGAATCAACTTGCCGAAAACCGCCGGGAGCGCCGCCATCACGCCCAAACCAGCGGCCACGCCGAGCAAGCCTCCGGCCAGCCCCAGCCCCAGCGTCTGCAGCAGAAAAATCCGCAGCAAGTCGCCCGACCCGGCCCCCAAGGCTTTCAGAATCGCCAGCATGTCCATGCGCTGTTCCAGGTGCGCATGCATCGCCATGGCCACGCCAATCGCTCCCAACACCATGGCCACCAGGCAAATCAGGCTTAGGATTGCCGTCGCTCGATCCAACCCCTGGGTCAGCGCCGGATTCCCCTCGCGATAATCCATCACCTGCGCATCAGGCAGCGCATCTTCCACCTGTTTGCGCACCGCCGGGGCATCGGCGTTCGCGGGCAGTTTCACGAGCAGCCTGTGGCTGGCACGGCTCCCTGGCCCCATGAGCCCCGTCCGCTCCAGCGCCGCGTTCGAAATCATCACCCGCGGACCCATTCCCGCGCCTGCGCTGATCCGGTCCGGCTCCTGTTTGAGCACCGCCGCAATCCTGAAATCCCTGTCACCCAGCCGAAGCGTCTGGCCCACTCGCGCTTTCAGCCGGATCAGAAACTCGTCCGCCACCACCGCGGAGTCGCCTTCCAGAGCCTGCTTCAGGCTCATCCCCGGATCCAGTTCCGCCGCTCCGTAGTAGGGGTACTGGTCCGGATCGACCGCCTTCAATGTCACCAGGATCGGCACCGGATCCTGGGGCACCGAAGCCATCGAAATGGTCTCCGTCACCCAGGTCCACTCGGTTCCCTCGAGCCCCTTGGACGCAATCGCTTTTAGCTTCTGCTCGTCCTCGGCCGTGGGCATGCGGAATATCCGCGCGCTCAGGTCCCCTGCCATTAGCGACCGGGCTTCCAGTCCCAGCGTCTGCCTGAAGCTCTGGCTAAACCCCCGCACGCCCACCAGCGCCGCCACGCCCACGGCCACGCTCAGCACTACAAAGCCAAATTTTCCCGGCGCGGATTTCAGGTCGCGCCAGCCAATCGCCGCGGCGCGCTTCCAGGTCAGTGCCCGCTTAGCCATGCGCGCCCTCTTCCTCAACGACCGCAGTCTCGGCCGCCGCGCCAGCGCCGGGCAGCGTATCTTCCACCACCATCCCGTCACGCAACATGATCTTCCGGTCCGCCCGGCTGGCCACCTCCGGATCGTGCGTTACCAGCACCAGTGTTGTGCCCGCGCGCTTGTTCCGCTCCAGCAGCAGGTCCAGCACCAGGCGCCCATTTGTCGAGTCCAGGTTGCCCGTGGGCTCGTCGGCCATCACAATCGGCGGCTCCACCACAAAGGCCCGCGCCAGCGCCACTCTCTGCTGCTCGCCGCCCGACAATTGCACCGGGTAGTGCTCCATTCGATCCGCCAGCCCCACTTCATCCAGGAGCCTCCGCGCCCGTTCCAGCCCGTTGCCCTCCACGTTCAACTCAAAGGGCAGCAGCACGTTCTCGAGCGCCGTCAACGTGGCAATCAGTTGGTAGCTCTGAAAGACAAACCCGATCTTGCTCCCGCGCACTGTGGCCAGCTCCGCTTCGGCCAGGTTGTGAATCGGCACTCCGTCCAACCATATCTCGCCTTCGCTCGGCGAATCCAGGCCGGCCAGCAGCCCCAGCAGCGTGCTCTTCCCGCTGCCGCTGGCACCCACAATGGCTACGAACTGCCCCGCGGGAATGGTCAGCGAAATCCCCTTGAGAATCTCCACCCGCCGCGATCCGTTCTGGATCCATTTTTTCGCGTCTCGAACCTCAATCACCCGCCCGCCTCCTGAAAAGCTCACCAGCATTGCTGAACTTATGCCGCTGTCGATCAACCCGGCCGCCTTGTTCGCGTGCTTCTCCCAGCTACACTGTTTTTGTGGACGTTCGCCGCACGATTATCGTTTCGCTTCTCATCCTGCTTCTTGCCGGTCCCCTGGGTACGGCGAAAATGCCGGCCGCCGGCCGCCCCCTGCTCGTCTGCTATGGCGACAGCATCACCGCGGGCTATGGAATCGACACGAGTCAGGCCTATCCCGCCGCGCTCCAGCGCACCCTCGACGCCCAGGGATACCACTACCAAGTCGAGAACCAGGGCACCAGCGGCGCCACCACCAAGGACGCCGTCGCCGGCCTCGCATCCATCCTCGCCCTTCACCCCGATACGGTGATCGTAGAATTCGGCGGCAACGACGGCCTCCGCGGCATTCCCTCAGCCGACACACGCCACAACCTCGACATCGTCCTCACCGCGCTCCTGAAGGCCCACATCAAGGTTCTGCTCGCCGGCATTACTCTCCCGCCCAACTACGGCCGCGATTACATCCGCCAATTCGACCAGGTCTTCCGCGGCCTCGCCGCCAAGCACCGCGTGGCGTTCGTCCCCATGATCTACAAGGATCTGGTCAACGTCCCCAACACGATTCAGCGCGACGGCATCCACCCCACGCCCAAAGGCTCCGAGATCATCGCCAAAACGCTGCTCCCCGCGCTCAAGCCACTGCTGAGGAAAAGCGGCCATTAGCTTTCAGCTATCAACTTTCAGCCTTCAGCTTTTAGCTCTTAGCTCTTGGTTCTTGGCTCTTGACTGATTTGCCCAACCATCAACCACGCTGCGGAATCCTGATTTCCTGTCCCATCTTCTTCCGTTTCCCACTTCCAAAAAGATCCGCGAAGCCCGCCTCACCGCGGCCTAGCTGACAGCTGATACCTGAAAGCTAATAGCTAACAGCTAATAGCTGCTCTTTCACCCCATCACCACCACCGGCTGAAACAGCGTCCCCGCCAGGCGCCGCGCAATCGCCACCAGTTCAGTCTGCCCGGCAAACACCTTCACCATCGGCGCGTCAGAGAACTCCGGCAGATTCGCCTGAGCACCATTCCGCAGCCGTCCCAGCGCCATCGCATCGCCCGTCACCGAGGGCATCTCCGGCAGAAGCGTCCGCGGATGAATACACAGCGGTTCCAGCGCCCCGGCGTTCCCCGCCAAAAGCTGCAACTCCTCAAGCGTGTGTGCATCGGCCTGGGTGAAAACCCCGGCCTGCGTCCTGCGCAGGCTGCTCAGGTGCGCCCCGCAACCCAGATCCTGGCCCATTTCGTGCGCCACCGAGCGCACGTACCCTCCGGCGCTGATGCTCATCGTGAAGCTCGCCTCGCGCCCATGCAGCGCAAGAATCTTGAAACAGGCAATACGGACCATGGCAGGCTTCAGTTCCACCGCCTTGCCTTCGCGTGCCAGCTTGTAGGCCGGTGTTCCGGCAATCTTCTTTGCCGAGTAAGGAGGTGGCATCTGCTCCATCTCGCCGTTAAAGCGCGCAGCCGCGCCACAAACTGCCTCCAGCGTCAACACCGGACATGCGTCCGCCCCGGCAGGCTCGCCCTCCGCATCGTAAGTGTCGGTAGAAAATCCGAAGTGAATGCTTCCCGAATAGCTCTTCTCGGCAGAAGAGAAATACTGCGCCAGGCGCGTAAACTTCCCCAGCAGCATCGGTAACACGCCCGTCGCCATCGGGTCCAGCGTACCCAGGTGTCCGATCGACTTCTCGCCGGTGATCCTGCGCAGCTTGCCGACCACATCGTGGCTGGTCATCCCGCCCGGCTTGTCGATTACCAGTAGCCCATTCACCTAACTACTTTAGTCGACCCGACCCGGCCCGCGTCACACTCCTCCCGCGCCCGGGTGCCGCACCAGCGACAGGAACTCCAGCCGCGTCTCCTTTTGCCGGAAACATCCCACCATGGCCGAAGTCACCGTCGACGAATTCTGCTTTTCAATGCCCCGCATCATCATGCAAAGGTGCCGCGCCTCAATCACCACGCCCACGCCCTGCGGCTCAATCGCATGTTGAATGGTTTCGGCAATCTGCCGTGTCAGCCGCTCCTGCACCTGAAGGCGCCGCGCAAACACCTCCACCAGACGCGGAATCTTGCTTAGCCCGATGACCTTCCCCTTGGGAATATAGGCCACATGAACCCGGCCGAAAAATGGCAGCATGTGATGTTCGCACAGCGAGAACATCTCAATGTCCTTCACAATCACCATCTCGTCGTAGTCGACATCGAACAGCGCGCCGCGCAAAATCTTCGTCGGGTCCTCGTCGTACCCCTTGGTCAGGAAGGACATCGACTTTTCCACGCGCGCCGGCGTGGCCAGCAGGCCGTCGCGGCCCGGGTCTTCGCCCAGCCTGCCAAGAATCTCGCGGTACATCTCCTGCGTGCTGAACTCGTTCAGCCCTACGTCTGTCCCTGCTGTCCGGCGAACGGGCTTGCTCACCGCAATCGGCTGTGCCATCATCCACTTCCTTTCGCCCTGGGGGAATGGGGCGAATTGCATCCCTCTTTATCATCGGTCATTCGAGCCCGCCGGGCTCAAGCCTCATAACACTGGAAAAAATTGCTCTCCGTTTCTTCCACGCGCACATACTCGAGATCTCCTCCCGGCAGGGCGCCCCTCAGCAATCCAAATACCGCTCTACAAAGATTCTCCGTGGTCGGAACACGATTCACGAAGAGCGGATCCAAGTTGAGATTGGCGTGGTCAAACCGCTCCATTACCCGGCTCGTCACTGCCCGGTCCAGTGCCACCATGTCCACCACCATGCCGGTCTCCGGGTTCACCGCGCCGCCCACCAGCACTTCAATAACGTAGTTATGCCCGTGCCCGCGCGGATTGTTGCACTTGCCATATGTGGTCCGGTTGGCCTCGGTCGAAAGCTCCTGGGAGTGCAGACGGTGGCTCGCGCTCAGCAGATACCGGCGTCCAAAATAGGCCTTCGGTGTCGCGCCGCTCATGCGCCTCCCCGGTATTCGGCAAAGATCTCTGGCGTCTCATATACGCGAATATGGCTGAGCCGCGCCCCTCGGGCCGCCCTCACCGCAGGCTCCAGCCGTTTCCATGCCGCCATCGCAATGTTCTCCGTCGTCGGCAGCGTTGCGGCTTGCTCGGTCGCCGCAAACTCCGGCACATCGAGATTTAGGTGCCGATGGTCGTAGGCCTCCAACACCTCCCGCTCCATCACATCCTTCAGCCACTTCAGATCGACCACAAAGCCGGTCACTGGGTCCGGTTCCCCAGCCACCGTCACCTCCAGCGCGTAGTTGTGCCCATGCCCATTCCGATTGGAACAGCGCCCAAAAACCTGTTCGTTCTTCTCCGCCGTCCAGGCCGGATTCCAGTAATAGTGCGATGCGGAAAACGTGGCCCGCCGCGTCAAAAAGACCATTCCTGTCCCTCTCTGGAAAAGATGCCACAACTACGGCCTTGGTTTCAGGTTATGGAGGCCCAAATTCACACCATCAAAATCACGCCGCAAAACATCCGATCAACCGGCCCCGCGCGACCTCGTACAAAAGCTGGGTGCCCCGGGTCTCGATTTTGAGACCTGGGATAGCACGAACCACAACAATCCCATCTTGACCCCGCACAAAAGCCGGATGTCCTCAACACACAGAACCAACTCCAACCCCTCAGCTCGCGTAGCTCCTACCCTTCCAGCTTACGCGCTTCAGAATCCGGTGCTGAAACCAACTCGAGTAGAGAAGCCCTACAAACAGCGGTAGCCCCAGCGGCGCAATCGCGCAATCCACAAACGGAAAATTTGACTTCGCCACCCGCCCGTAGAACCGGAACAGGTTCCGCACCCACAAGAGCGCCAGCACCCATCCCGCTCCCAGCCACTGTAGCGAATGCGCCGCAAACTTCGCGTTCCACAGCCACACCGCCAGCACCGGCAGCCCCACCAGCAGAAAAATATCGATCACCCGCCATACCGCCAGCGCCAGCGTATTGGCAAACAGCAGCGCCAGGTTCTTCGTCCACCCTTCGATCATCATTCTCGTATTGCGGTACATTCTGGTCGACACCGCATCGTCCGCATAGCGGAAGCGCAGCCCCACCTTTCGCCGCTTGGCCAGGTAGGCCAGTTCCACGTCCTCCAGCACCTTTTCCGCCACGCTCGGGTGCCCGCCCAGCCGCCGGTACGCCTCCCGCTCCACCAGCAGAAACTGTCCGTTGGCGGCGGCAATCCGTTGGTTGGGGTCCGACACCTTCGCCGGCGGATAGGCCAGCGAAAGCTCGCAAAACACCAGCGGCATCAGCGACCGCTGCGCCAGCCCGCTCACAATCTGCCGCGGCGAGTAGCTCAGCATCCCCACCTTGTGTTTCTTGGCCTCGTGCATGGCGCGATGCAGGTTCCCCGGCTGGTGGATCGTGTCCGCGTCGGTAAACAGAATCCATCTCCCGCGCGCCCGCTTTGCCGCCGTCCACACGGCGTTCGCCTTGCCCGTCCAGCCGTGTTCGAGCTTCCCCGCCTCCAGCATCGTCACCCCGGCAAAACCCCGCGCTATCTCCCCCGTCCGGTCTGTCGAGTGGTCGTCCACCACCAACAACTCCCAGTCCTTGCCCAGCTCGAAAGCGTTATCCGACTGCGCCACCAGCGACTCCAGGCAAGCTTCCAGGCAGTCCTCTTCGTTCCGTGCCGGGACAATCACCGTAAGTTCCAGCAATGCATCCGGTTCCGGCTGATCAAAAACAGTTCCAGGCGCCGCCGCCCAGCGCGCTGCCGGGTCCGCCGGCTCGCTGCCCGCATCTGCCAGCCCCAAAACAGGTTGACCCTGTGCCGCTCCAGGCGCTTCGTTCCCCTCGGTCTTCTTGCTTCCCATGGCATCTTGGCCTTTCGCTCCGTATTATATGTATGTGCGGTTTCCTCGTTTACTCACATCCCTGGTTCTCCTGCCGCTGGCCCTCATCCCCGCCTGCGACCGCGGCGCGCATCCCGCCCAAACCGGCAACATGGCCCCCGACTTTACCGTCTCCGACGGAACCACCACCGTCCACCTCGCCAGCTATCGCGGCAAGGTCGTCCTGCTGAACTTCTGGGCCACCTGGTGCCCCCCCTGCATCATGGAGATGCCTTCCCTCCTCCAGCTCCATCACGACCAGCCCAATCTGGTCATCCTGGCTGTGAGCATCGATGAAGATCCCGAGATGTACCGGAACTTCGTCGCCATGCGCCACGTCGACCTGATCACTGTGAACGATCCCACCGAGAAAGCCGCCAGCCTCTACCACAGCGACATGTGGCCCGAGTCCTACGTCATCGATCGCAAGGGAATCATCCGCCGCAAATTCATCGGCGCCCAGGACTGGACAAGCCCCGAAATCCGCGACTATATCAATGGGCTCTAGCAGCGTCGAGCCCAGCGAAATACGGATTCTTGCTATCATTCCTTTATGACCTCGGTCGACATTCTCTACCGCTACACTACCCCGCCCAGCGAACAGGCGGCCCTGGCTCTGGCCAACGCCCGCGAAGTCTACGGCATTCGCCGCCTCGCCATCGATCGCGTCGCCCGCACCCTCACCGTCGAGTACGACGCCACCCGCCTCAACGCCGCCGCCGTCACCTCCCTGGTACGCCAGGCCGGTCTTGAAGTGGAAGAAGTGCCGGCCGTCGCGCCCCCCGAGTCCCAGCCGGAACCCGTCGCCGTCGCCTGATTGCGCGGCCGCCGCAACCCTGTTAATCTGTCTATGGTTTTGCGAGAAACCAACCCCGTGCGCCCGTAGCTCAGCTGGATAGAGCGACTGACTACGAATCAGTAGGTCGGGAGTTCGAATCTCTCCGGGCGCACCATTAAATCAATAACTTACAAGCAATGATCCGGTGGATTATGTGACTGTGTCAGTGCTATGTCACCGTCGCACTCGATCGCAAGGACGTATCTTCCCGGCGAAGTTGGATGGCACGCGGCGAAATCGATTCGGAACTTCGAACACCCAAGCTGCGGAACCAGCACGATGCCCTTTGACTTCAGTGCCTCGTAGAGATCCAGCTCGAAGTCGTTCATCGGTTCGGTGGTGAGTTCGCCGCTGGTGAGCAGTCGCCCGCCAGAATGCGCGTATTCCAGATAGTTTTTAAGAAACTCCAGTCCCGTTCCGGGCCGCACTCTTGAACTATCCACGTCGCTATACATAAAGGATGATACGACGGTCACTGTTTGCTTCGCGCGCGTTGCAGCGACGTTCAGCCGTCGCCGTCCACCCACAGACAGAATTGGGCCAAAATTTAAAGGGAGATTTCCCGCCCTATTCTTGCCATAGCCGACGGAAATAACGATGGCATCTCATTCGTCGCCCTGGACCCGTTCAAGGTTCTTGATAAAGAATCGTTCGCTTTTGCCTGTGTCGAAGAATTCAGAGAATTCCGGTCCGCCATTCAGTTCCCGATCCAGTGACGCCTGAATGCGATTGGCGTGTTTTATGCCCACGGTGATAACACCGAGACTCACATCCGGGGTAGGGCGGGCAGGCTCCATCGCCAACTGAACGACCTTGTTGACCTCGGCCCCTGAACTTTCCTTCTGCCCGTCAGAAGTTGGAATTGAATTGACGTAGATGTACGAAATCGCTTTGGCTGTCCCAGCACCGGGGAAGGTAACGAGTCGATCGTCGCAAATGTGATGATTTGAGAATGCAATTAAGGATTCGTCGCGGCTGCGATAGTGCCAATTGAGCTGAAACCCTCGTACAAACGGGATCATCATGTCCAGAAGGCTTTCGTATTCCGTTCCATCGGCCTCCGATTTGTTCTCTTCATCGTCGGTCGCGGTAAAGAAGGTCGTCGGTGGAAGCGGATGATTGTCTCCCGCAACAATCGCGTGTTTCGCTCGCACGATCGGCGGGATCGCGTCTTCAGGAAGGATCCGGGAGGCTTCGTCAAAGATTACATAGTCGAAGGTCGCGTTCGTTTCAAGGAGTTGACATACAGGAAGTGGGCTGGCCATCCAGCAGGGACAAACTGCGGCAAGCACATCCGAGGCTTCTGCAAAGATCTTGCGGAGGGGCTTATGCCGGCGACACTTGGCAGCTCACTCCGGATGATGCTTTCCTGATCAGGAAACTCATTCATTGCTGCAACTGCATGCTCACCATGAGCGCGCCTGACTCTGGCGGCAGCCAACTCGATCCGGGAAGTGTCCAGCTGCTTGAAGTCTTTCACATATCCGCTTACTTCCTCCACGAAGAAGGGATCTTTTTGACCTTAGACAAAGAACCGAGTAGCGCGTTGTGTTAGCTCCGTAGCTTAGTAAGCCTATTCCCCAGTCAACTCTGTTAGAAGCCGCGCCTACGTGGCCAAACTCAGTATGTGGGTCTCTTGCTCGCTGGATAGTCCGATTCAAGCGGAATCGACGAGCACCGGAGAAGCACCCTCTCACCGGGGAGCGATTCGACGTGTATCTGAGGTCATCTTCACGCGGACTGCAAGTTGCTCATCTATTGGGTGGAATTGGAAGTTACTCTCTAGTGTCGAAGCAGACGGTGCTCGAGGTCAATGGAACCTTGAACAATGGTTTCCAAAGGCTGGTGTTTTCGGCAATCAGTTCGACGAAGCAATGGTCGATCGAGCGCGGGATTGAATTGAAAAGGGGGCAGGCAGATGAATCGTTCCCTCGGCTGGGGCGCAGCTATTCTGGTGGCTCTTACGGCATGGGTAGGAATATCCCGACAGCAAACGCCGGCTGGCCTCCCTATCGTCGGGCGGCAACAGAGCCCGTCGCAGACGCCGGGAAAGGCGTCCTTGTCGAAGAATCGATTGAGCGATGTCGTTGGGTGCCGAGGGATCGAAGAATCACTGCAAAAGTTCTTTCTGATTGACCGCGATGCAATCAAGGCGCCGAAACAATGTCTCGTCGACGAACGAGGGCCATCGAGTACCGATCTCGGAAAGTGGAAGAGAGCAGACAGCGCCCACTACATGATTGCGTTGTTTCCAGATCCTCTGCACACGCGCATGGCGTCGATCTTCGATCAATGGATGGAATCGATGATACACGCGGCTACGGACGAGAGTTTCACGTTTGATTCCTCCTGGCTTCCATGGCGAGAGCAAGATAGCCCCTACTCGTATTTGACCGATAACCTGAGGGCGCATGAGCTCCGGAGCAATCAGGAGGATCAGCCCGGGGTGGTGCTCTTCCGAAACGGCAACTCGGCTTCCAAAGACGAAGATCCGTACAGCGAAAGTCTCATTGTCTTCGTTGTTGGAGAACAGACCACGGCTGGCGTGAATAAGGCGCAATTCGAGAACGCTATTTCCTGGATTCAGCAGTTCGATCCGAAGTTGGCAACGAATCCGCTTAAAATTCTCGGGCCGTCGGCGTCCGGATCTTTCGCGTCATTGAAGGACTTAATCAGCAATGGACCAGGCGCAACTGTAAATCGCTTTCAAATCGCCAGCGGCACGGTTTCTTCAGGAACGCTCATCACTAACTTTGAACGTGCAGCGGGCGCCAGGCTCGAATCGTACAAGGTGAGAACTTTCAATGAAGACACGATCGTGGAGATTCAGCGGTACCTCCGATTGCTGGCTCTTGAGGGATATGATCCATCGAGAGTCGCAGTCGTAAGCGAAGATGAATCTGCATTTGGTCTACAAGTCAGCACTGAAAGTGCGCCTAAAGATGAACTAGAAGGGACCGAACATCGGAATCCGAAGACGAACGAAGGTACGAAGGACTGCAAATCGACTTCCGCTTCCTGTAGTCCCGGCTTGAGTTTGAGCTATCCGCGGGATATTGCAAGCCTCCGAACCGCATACCAGAAGCAAGGATTGATCGGGACTGAAGGCAACAAGGCCGAGTATGCCAACCACCAACGTCTTCTTTCGCAAAACTTAGGCGAAGGAATCGAAGTATCAGACGATACCGTAAAGATCTATTCCGGCGACCAGGCAAATCTCTCCGACGAAGCGGAACTCTTGCAGTTGGTGCTCCAATTGCAGCACCATCAAATGCAGTATGTCCTGCTTATCAGCAGCAATCCCTTCGATCAGTTATTCCTTACTCGCTTCCTGCGCGCGGCCTGCCCGAGCGTACGGATCGTCATTCTGGGCTCAAACCAGCTCCTCTTCCGCGAAAGAGGAGCTGGAGAGCTCCGAGGTGTCCTGACTCTTTCTCCCTATCCGCTTAGCCCGGTTGTTCAATCGTGGACAACCGACAAAGATTTGCAAAAGGGGGAGATATTTACGACCGACACGGCGCAAGGGGTGTATTACGCCACGAGGTATCTTCTGCGGGGGAGTACAAAGAGCGGAGACAAGGCGAATTTTCTGGACGGTTATGCCGCACCCTTCTGGATAGATGATACCTTTCGGGCCCGCATTCCTGTCACATGGCTTGCCACCATTTCGGCAGGCAAACCATGGCCGCTGGCGGCGCTGGACGAAGACTCTCTCGATAGCTTCCAGCAAGGTACACACCAAGACGGGGATCATCGAAATCGCGCTACGGGCTCTAAATTGTTGCTTGAGTCTCCCAAGACATTGCTGATTGACACCACCGCATCCGCTGATGGGTATTCCAAGGCGGTTTTCGAGGCGTCTGTTCCGCTGGAGTTCAGACTGGCAGTTGTCCTTTGTGTGTGCTGGGTGATTCTGCATGCGTATTTTCGCCACAAGGCGTCAGTCGTGCAGAGGCCAAGGATCAGGGCGTATGTCTCGCTGACTGAAGCGTGGCAGCACTCGCTAATATTGAGCCTTTCCTGGGCGAGCATTGGGGTTGCTGTGATTGCGCTCGGCTGGTTTTCTAGATATGCCGGCAAAATCGCACACAACTACATCTATTTCGGGCTTGTCATTGGACTGTTGATTGTTGTCTGTGCCGGGTTTCCGATCTATGATTGGCTCCGGAATCGCAGGGAGTACCCCCCGGGGGCCAAGGGAGCATTCGCCGCCCTTCTAAGCGCGATTGTCATGCTCGGGTTTCTTGCATTGCTCGCGCTCCTTCTGCCCGGCTTCAACGCCGCCACTGCTTTTCCTGAACAATGGCGCGGGCTGCATGTATTGTGCGGGGTCTCTCCTGAAACGCCCTTCCTATTGCTGGCGATCGGCGGATACCTCTGGTGCTTCCAGAACCTGCACCGGCTTGCACTATTCAACCTCGATGAACCTCAACTGCCGTCGGAAGAGCAATTGCGATTGAAGTCGCCTGGGGCAGCGTCGCAGTGTGGCGAGAGCGAGTCGTCGCATCCTTCAAAAAGCCGCGAGTTAGTTCTAAAGATGTTTGCCCGTGAAGCCTATATGAAAGGCGAGGAGTGGAGCCTACCACTTGGCAAGTCAATGGCGCTCCTTCTCGCGGGAATCATCTTCGTATTGTTGATCACGGCGGTGACTTTGCGGCTCGGTATCCGCGATCCCGACATTCGGTCAATCGGCCAAATCTACGGATTCTCGTTATTGATCTCCATTGCCATCATGCTTGCGGAAGTGTACCAGCTTTGGCAGGTTTGGCGATCCCTGCACGAATTGCTCTGCTTTCTCGATCGAGTGCCCCTGCGGCGCACACTGCGCGGGATACGCGGTCTCTCATGGACCTCCATCTGGTCGATGAGCGGCGCTGTTCTCGAATGCCGGTATGAGATGATATCCCGCCAAATCGAAACGATGTTCCACCTGCATAACGCATGGAAGAAGCATCGAACAGGAGAAGCGGGCGTTTTGTGCATCCCAGACGTTGAGGTGGCGCTGGAGGAAATGGGCAAAGATGTGGAATGCGAATTTGGGCCATGGTTCAGCGCAAATTACCAGCATCCCGGCCGGATTGATCTGAGAC
>CAWDVZ010000023.1:0-27514 GCA_963805955.1 uncultured Acidobacteriaceae bacterium | reverse complement strand
GCACGTCGCTCTCCGCGCCGTTAAAAAATACGATGTCAACCCGGACCTCCTGTTTCAACGTGGCCGGCGAACCGCCGTAAAGCTGGCCATTCCATCCTGCGCTTGCCGCTAGCCTGAAATCGTCCTCCTTGAGAGCGTGTGACTTGATTGCTTTTCACGTGAACTCATCAAGTTTCACCGAAATTGACCTGCCGGTTCTTTTCTATCCATCCGATCTAACGGCCCTTAATAAAAGTAACCGCCCCTCCACTTGTCATCCCGCCTGCCCCGGCGTGCCGTGGGACCGGAGCGCAGCGTAGTGGAGGGACCTGCTGTTTCCTTCTCCCCGCCACAAAATCGTCATCCTGCCTGCCCCGGCGTGCCGTGGGAGATGCTGTGACTGTTTTGATTGCTTGATCGTCAACCACCGCTGGGTGCCCCATTCAAGCCCGGTCTTGGCTTGAGTGGATACCACGGCACCCACCTAACGATTCTTTCAGCCACTAGCCAATTGCCCATGGACGCACCACCCTCCCCTTGTCATCCCGAGCGTACCCGGATTTCCTACTACACGGCTCTACCGGCGGCAACGTATGCGGCTCTCTGTAAAGAGAGCCGCACGGAATCCACCGAAGCTACGGTTCTTGACAGGAAATCCGGGGGAGGCGAGGGACCTGCAGTGCGCCCCGGCTCCCACACAGAGGTCTCCGTTCGGTTAATTCTCGCAAAGAATCGTCATCCTGAGATGCTGTGACTTAATTGATTTCTCGTGCGAAGTCTTCGAGTTTTAAACAAAATTGTCATCCCGCGTGCCGTGGGACTGAAGCGAAGCGAAGTGGAGGGAGCTGTGGTTTCTTTCTGTCCATCCGATCTGACGGCTTCTAATAAAAGTCACCGCCCTCAACTTTGTCATCCCGAGGAGCCGACTTGCCTGCGGCAAGTTAAGAGTGAAATGAACGCTGGAAATCGAGGTTGATTCTATTGGCTTTATTTTTTGTTCATTAGGAGCGCAGCCGAGGGATCTGCAGTGCGCCCCGGCTCCCGCACAAAGGTCTCCGTTCCGTTTGTTCTCCGACAGAATCGTCATCCTGAGCGCAGCGCCTCACCGATTTATCGCGTAATACAGCGCTTGTGGCGCGGAGTCGAAGAGCCTGTCCTGAGCGGAGTCGAAGGAACCTCGGCGGAGCTAATTTACCCCATGCTGTTTGAAGCTTTTTAACCGGAGAAGCCCGACAATAGAGTCCGCTGCGATACGCACCATGGCGGGCCCCCCGCTGTCGGGGCTACGGTGGTCGAAAAGCTCCGAGCAGCATGGGTAAAACAAGCCTCACCGGGGTCCATCGACTCCGCGCCACAAGCGCTCTATCATGCGATCAATCGGTGATGCGCTTCGCTACAAGGATGAGATTCTGTGGGAGAACCGGACGACAAACAGCAGTACAGAAAGCCAGGTTTGTAAGAAATGCCGCTACCAGCCAACGATCTTCCACTCTCGCTCCCAGCGCGACGGAATAAATAAGCCCGGCGATTCCGCTGTAATTATTGACATCTTCCAATCGGCCAAACCCAGGCGGAAATAGTGTCGTCCCCTTTCATCGTGCATCCAATAATCAGAAGGAAAAAACGATGACAACCAGGTTGAGAGTGATTTTGCTGCTTTCCCTGGCGACTCTGTGCACGCCGGCGTTCGGCGCGAACCCAGCCGGTCCAGGAACAATTAACTATGTGGAAGGGGGAGCGAAACTCGCTGGGCAACGACTCACGCCCCAATCTGTGGGCAACGCAACCCTCGAAACCGGACAGGAGCTGACCACCGGAGAAGGGCGAGCCGAGATGCTGCTTACCCCAGGAGTATTTCTCCGCCTCGATGACAACAGCGCGGTCAGGATGTTGTCGCCCAGTCTTACGCACACCGCCGTTGATCTCGAGCGTGGTCGCGCCATGGTGGAGGTGGATGACATTCATCCCCAGAACGATATCCAGATTGTCGATCATGGCGTTCCCACCGAGCTACTGAAGCCCGGGCTCTATGAATGGAGCGCCAGAGAGGGAGAGACCATGGTGTTCTCGGGAAGAGAGGCTGTGAACACCGTTGAAAACCACTGGACCGTGGTGAAAGCCCACCACGAGCTCGCTCTGACTCCAGGAGAAATCGGCAAGCCGAAGAGCTTTGATGTAAAAACCAGCGAGGACGATCTGTACAACTGGAGCAGTCTTCGATCCGGGTACCTGTCTGAAGCAAACTCGCAGATCGCCAATATGTATCCCTATGCTGCGGGATATGCGCCGGGCTGGTTCTGGGATCCGTACATGTACGGCTACACCTTCTTCGGGCCCGACCCCTTCTTCAGCCCATTTGGCTGGGGGTTCTATCCCCCGTGGTTCTACGGCGGTTTTTACGGCGGTGGATTTTACCGCGGCGGCTTCTATGGCAGACCTGGAGCCGGCGGGCATCCATTGCCGCATGGAGAAGCGCGTGGCGGTGAAGGCTTCCACGGCGGTGGCTTCGGCGGCGGCGGATTTCACGGCGGCGGCGGAGGTGGAGGGCACCGTTAGCCTCTGCTCCTGACCAGCAGGCCAGGTCCACTTGGATCGTGCCAGGCGGAGGGAGATGAAGAGACAGCATACCTATTGCAGCAATTCGGGGGATAGGGATTGTGTTCCCTTGTGTAGCCCGGCGACGGCTGCGTGCTGCGCTATACGAGACCCTTGAGCTGCTAACCATCCCTCTCGATCAGGTTTCTGATCTTTAGGACGTGCGGACGGGTGCATCACTCCGACGTGCGAGATCCGTCGCAGCGAGTTATCCAATTTGAGGGCATGGCGCCATTGAACCGCGGCATCTCGGCCCAGAGTTACCACGGCTTTTGGCTTGACGATCGCGAACTGCATCACCAAAAACCGTTGGCATTGGGGCCTGTACCCCTCGCAGTCTGGCATCGGCCCATCTGGCTTATCGGGTTTGAGACCCATTAGAGCATTGCTAAAGAAGCAGTCTGATGGATCAAGCGGTCCAGCCCTCTCCAAGAAGCCTTTCAAATTTTGCCAGAAAGTTGAATCGACCAACCCCTTCAGCAGAAGCGCTCGTTGGTATGCGTCAACACTATCGAAGTTGTGACCAACGAACATGACAGGTTGCTCTGGAAAATATTCTGGGAGTGGCCCTCCCGACTGGTTTCCCCTCCATAATCCTGACCCGCCCGGGAAAAAAGCCGTGCCTGCAATCAAGTCCTTGACGCTTCGCCCGGTCATCTGAAGACCCTTTGGGTAATCGGTTACAAGTCGGTTCATTTCATCCAAGAGTTGCTGTACGACATCGATTGTGAGTCTGGGCATGCTTGGAGAGTTCCACGAATGACGTGCTCGTTGCAATCTTGTCCTGTCGGACGCCGCACGGGAAACGTAGGACAGAGAGTGCCGGGATAAACCGGCACATTGTAGGGGATGGAAGAGCCCTACGGAAAAGGAGAAGCGACTCTATTCCGGCCTCGAGTCTTGCCTGCGATCCCGTGAGGGGTAGCAGCGAAGCGTAGACAGAGGGCTGGCGGGCAGGATGATTGAGCTCCGAAAACATGCAACCGGGCGCCGACCCTTTTCTGTCAGTGGGAAGGCAACATCAGCGAGCCGCGCTATTCGCAAGTGGTCGCTGGGCTCGGCGTAGTCGAAGAGTCCAGGCACGTCAGCAAGCAGTGTGCACGAGAACCGGGAGACCTCCAGAACGTCTGCGCGAGCAGACCGGTCCGGGAAGGTGAAGGGAAAGAGAGGGAAAGAGGGACGGCCTGACCTGCGTGATTTACTTGCGTTGAGAATAGGGGAAACCGAGCAGATCAGGCCGTCCCCCATTCTTCACACGCTTGGCGGCCATGTAGTCAAGTTCGCCAAGATGAGCAAAGCGTGCCGCCTCAGTGTCGCTCCCGGATGGATGCTCCGCGTCGTCCCACCAGTGCAGGCTTTCGTGGATATTCCCGACGCAGACCTCCATCCAATAGCCGTCTTTGAAGGCGACATTCTGACCCAACACGAAATGATTGCGTAGAGGCCAGGGCAGAACCAGCAGCAACATGCCAAGCGCACCCACCATAGCTGCCTTGATCCAATGCTTGCCCTGTCGAGCCAGACGAACGAGCAGCCAGAGCCCAATTGCCGGCGCAACGACAACGACCACCGGATTGGTTAACGCCGCGAAGCCAAAAAGCGCTCCGAACCCAAACCACGCGCCTAAGCGATCGTTGTGCTGGAGCGAGAGCGCGAAGAGAACGATCGCCGATAGCAGGAGGGCGACAAAACCGTGGTACCACATCGTGGCTGCGGCAAGGTTGATGGAATACGGAAAGAAAGCCCACACCCACGCGGCGAGCCTTGCCGTACGCGGGTCAAAGGTTCTTCGAGCGACGAAGAAGATAGGAACCGCGGTGAGGGCAGAAAAGAAACAGTTGATAGAAAGAAACACCAGCGCCGATGTGGTCGTGAAGACACCGAATACTTTAAAAATGGCCGCCAGCAGGCTTGGATACACCGGTGTCAAGATCGCAGAAGGGCCGGTATTTCCCCAGAAGGGATTGGAGAAGCCCTGGCCCATTGCCACGGAACGTGCAATATGGCCCATCTCGAAGGCGAACTCCCAATGATCGCGAGCGGGCTTCATAAAACTATGAAATCCAATGGCGGCGACGAACAGGCGCATCGCCAGGCCAACCATGACCGGCCGCAGAAGACAACATGGCAGCCGTTTTGGGTTTGGCCATCTGGAAGACTGATACTTCACCTCACGAAGGGTCGATAGAGGTACGAATGCGCGAGGCGCATTTTGTGTTAATGACGGTGACATAACAGCTCCCGTGGGTGTTCGCTCTACCAGATAAGAGAAGTGGTAGCGATCGATTCACCCTCGAGAATTAGAAAAATTTTATGAGTTGCTTCTGACCGGAAAGTAACTGCCACGGTGAATCATTCAGATTTCTGCATGTCACGATGACCGCTCAAGGCGACAAGGGTCTGAGGTGCCGGGGCTTGGGTCTGCTTACGTACTACTCTCAGAAAGACACCCGCGCGCGATTTATTCGTAACGGATAGCCTTTACGGGGTCGAGGGCGGCAGCGCGGCGTGCGGGTAGCCAGCAGGCGAACAGGCCGACCGAGGCGAGCAGCGTGGCGACGATGAGGAAAACATGCGGGTCCGCGGGTGAGACGCCGATCGGCAGGCTGGTCATGATCCGCGTGACGGGAAAGGCCGCAGCGACGCCAAGGACCAGACCGGAGGCGACCTGCCAGAGCCCACGGCGCATCACCAGGAGCAGGATATTGCGAGCGTTTGCCCCCAGGGCCATCCGCACGCCAATCTCCTGAGTTCGGCTCGCGGTCGCGTGGGCGATCACGGCGTACAGTCCCACCGATGCCATGATCAGGGCGATGAGCGCAAAGCTGAGGAAAACGATGGTCAGGAGCTGGATGAACCATTCCTGACGGGCGATTTCTTCGCTGAGATTGGCAACGTCGCGTAAGGGGAGGTCAGGGTCCAACGTGGCGACAGCCGGGCGCAGGGCTGCATTGACATTGATGCTGGATTCGACGAGTAATGCCATACCTTCCCACCCCTCCTGCTGGAAAGGCACGAACAGCAGCGGGTTGGGCTTCTTCTCGTTGAGTTCCTGAGTCATATCCGCTGCTACGCCCACCACGGTGATCCAGTCGCCGGGAACGTTCTTGTCGTCATACAAACGGAAACGCCTGCCGATGGCCGTTTGGTCCGGCCAGAAGTGGCGGGCGCATTGCAGCGTAACGATCGCTGCCTTATGCCCTGCGGCGCCGTCCGATGCATTGAAGTCGCGACCGAGCAGGAGGGGCAAATGGATGACATCGAGATAGCCGGGAGATTGGACGATGAGGGAGGCTTGGGGACGAGCCGATCCGGGACTGATGAACGCATGTTCTATCTCGATGTCGCGATGGGCAGCACCGAGGCCGGGAAGGTTGGAGACGATGGCTGTGTGAGAGACGCCGGGGAGCGTCTGCAACCGGGGTAGAAGCTGATCGTAGAAGCGTTGCCGCGCAGCCGTGTCCTTGTAGCGGTCATGGGGCAAGTCCAGGCGCGCGGTCAGGAGCTTGTCTCCGGGCAGGAACCGGTTGGCGGCGAGGGCCTGCAGAATCTGATGGACGAAGACTCCGGCACCGGTAAGCAGGACCAGCGTCAGAGCGAGCTGCAGCACCACGAGGACGGCAGACAAGCGGCCCCCGCGATGCCGGCCGACGCTGCGTGCGCCTTCCTTGAGGACTTCGTTCAGATCGAATTTTGACGAGCGCAGAGCCGGCACGATGCCAAAGAGCACGCCGCTCGCGATGCAGAGAACGGCGAAATAGCCGAAGACGGAGTAGTCCATGCGGAAATCGATCCAATAGGGCTTGCCCACGTCCTGTGTGCCCAGATCGAAGCCGTGCACACCGAGCGCGGCCAGGCCCAGGCCGAAGATGCCGCCGACGATGCTCAGAAGAACGCTTTCAATGAGCAACTGGCGGACGACGCGCCACCGCGAGGCGCCGAGGGCAGCGCGAATCGACATCTCGCGCTGACGGACAAGGGCGCGGCTGAGCATCATGTTCGCCACGTCCGCGCAGGCGATGAGCAACACAAAGCCGACGGAGGCCAGCATGAGCAGAAACAGCACGCGGATCGGTCCGCCGTTGTAACGCTGGTTGAAGGTTTCCACGTTCAGCGTGAGGTCTTTGTTTGTTTGGGGATATTGCGCGGCGAGGTGTCCGGCAATGCCCTTCAATTCGGAGGATGCCTGCGCGAGGTGTACGCCCGGCTTGAGCATGGCCCAGGTTTCGTAACCACGGTTGTCGCGTTTCTCGAGGTCGGTTGAGGGTGCGATGGGCATCCACAGATCGGTGTGGACAGGGAATTTGAAACCTTCAGGCATAACGCCGATGATGGTGGCGGCTTTTCCATTGACGCGTACCGTCTGACCAATCACGCCGGGCGAGCTGCTGTAACGTTGCTTCCACAGGCCGTATCCGAGCACAACCACCGACGCATCGTCGGCGTCGCTGGCCACGAAACCGCGGCCCAGCATGGGACGTATGTGCAGCATGGCAAAGATGCCCGGACTAGCGACTTCCAGGTTATAGGTCTGCGACGAATGGCCGCGGTCGCTCAGGACGCCGTCGGCGCTGCTGCCGGTTTGGATCGATTCGAGCGACGAAGCCCCATCGCGGTAAGCGCGGAAGTCTGGATAGGACAAGCGCATGCCGCGGTCGCCGTGCGCCGGGTTGCTGTAGCTGATGGCGATCAGCCGCTCGCCTCCAGGCACGGCCGGGGGCCGGAGGAGTACGGCATTTACCAGCGTGAAGACCATGGTGTTAGCGCCGATGCCAAGCGCCAGGGTCATGACGACGGCGGCTGAAAACCAGCGATGGGCGAGGATCATGCGCAGCGCGAAGCGAAGGTCGTTGGCCATGGTTGGAGTATACGAAGGCGGGTGACGTGTGGTTCCGTTACTTGTTTATTCCGAGCGCAGGGCCTCAGCCGGCTCGATTGAGATCGCAAGGCGCGCCGGAACAATCGAGCCCAGGGCTGCTGCGGCCAAAAGAATAGCCGCTACGATGGCGAGCATCTCCGGGTCACGGGAGTTACCGCTGGTCCAGCGGGAAAAGATTTTGCTCACCGACACATTTAATGCCAGGCCAACTGCTGTGCCTGCGAGTATCGCGAACAGCGAGGAGCAGGTCACCAGGCCGACGATATGTTCGCGACCAGCGCCGAGGGCGATGCGGACACCAAATTCGCGGGTTCTTTGGGTCACCAGGAAGGACTGAATGGAGTACAGGCCGCTCACCGCGAAGGCCAAGCCGAGGAAGGCGAATGCGGTAAACAGGCTGGCGACAAACCGGTCCCTCCCAGTATCCTCCTGCAGAAGGTCGTCGGCGGTTACGATATCGCCTACCGCTTGGGCCGCGTCGATGGCGTGTACCCGCTCTTTAATGGTGTGCAGCAACGCAGCGGTCGCACTTCCCCGGGTACGCAGCACCAGGTTGAACCAGTCATGCATGATCCCGGTGTAGGGCACGTAGACTGTTGGAGCTACGTGCTCCTGGATACCCTGATTTGGCACGTCGCCGGCCACGCCAATGATCTGGAAATGCTGATCGTTGCCCGGCGCTGCCAGGGTCCATACGTTGCCTACGGCCACGCCGTGATTGAGAACGATGGTCTGCCCGATGGGGTCTGCGTCGGGCCAATAGCGACGCTGCATGGCCTGGTTGATCACGGCAAGATGCGCCGAGTGCACTATCTCCGCTTTGCTCCAGTTGCGGCCATGCAGCAGGGGGATCCTGAGCGTGCGCCAATATTCCGCGCTGATGCGTTCGCACTGCACCTCTCCCCCCGCGTTGTTGCTTGCGGGAACGGACACAGGCGTTGTCTGCCCCGCGCTGGGAGGCAAACCGGCTTCCAGAATAGCCGAGGACAAAATGCCGGGATCGGTCTCCATGGTTGTCCGAATTTGCTCGAAGTAGGCGACACGATCACTCCACTGGTGGTGATCGCCCTCGTGCAAGGCCAGGCTGACGGAAAGCAGATGGTTTGGATCATAGCCCAGATCGGCGTGCATGAGACGGCTCAGCTTCTGCAAGGTTGCGCCTGAACATGCCAGAAGCAGCATGGTGATTGCGGCTTGCCCTGCCAACAGAACCATGTGGCTGGTACGTGTTCCCTTGCGCCCGGCCAGTTTGTGCGATCCAGCGTGGACCGCCAGGCGGCCATCGATGCGCGCAGCCCGAAGGGCAGGCCACAGCCCGCAGAGGACGCCGGTCGCAACGGAGACACCTACGCTGAAGAAGAGCACAGGCAGGTTGAGCGCGATCTCCGTTTCGGGGGGAAACAGGGTGGGCAGCATGAAGTGACGGACGAGCCGTATTCCTCCCAAGGCAAGGATCACCCCGCACCCGCCACCAACTAAAGAAAGCAGCAGTGATTCAGTAAGCAACTGGCCGACGATGCGGGACGGTCCGGCCCCGAGGGCTTTGCGCAGAGCTATCTCTGTCTGCCGGGCTTCGCCTCGGGCAAGAAAGAGGATGGCGACGTTCACGCAGGCCAGGAGCAACAGAAACGAAACGGAGATGAAGAGAATGATGAGCACGCCATGGAAGCGACCTATGGCCAGCTCATTTATGTGCACCAGGTGCAGGTGGAAGATTTGCGGGAAATTGGCCGGTGTCTCACGGGCAAATTGATGCAGCATGGGCTCGATGGCATCCTCGGCTGCTGAATCACTTATGCCTGGCTTCAGGCGAGCAAAGACGTTGGCGACACGCTGCGGATCTGCTGAGTAAGCGAGCGGAGTGTATAAGTCGCTGCCGGTCCAGGCAAAGCGCTGCGGCAACACGCCGACGATGGTGAAGGGTTCGTGATCCATCGCAAACGTAGTGCCGATGATGTCGCGACGGCCGTTGTAGTGCGATTTCCAAAAGTGATAGCTGAGCACGGCCGCATGGATGTCGTCCGAGGGGCCGAACTCGCGGCCTAAGAGCGCAGGTACCCCGAAGTACTGGAAAGCGTTGGGCGAGATGCGAGCAGCCTGAACTTGCTCGGGCAGTGGTTCGCCAGTCAAAGCGCGGCTGTACATGTCCTCGGCGATCGCCCCGTCAAGAAGAGGAGAACGCTGGAAGGCAGCGAATTGCGGTCCAGTCAACCCGAGATCATCGGGCACCGGATCCTTCTCGTAAAGGTGCAGATGCACCATGCGCATCGCGCCCTGATATGGGTACGGGTCCATGAGTACAGCGTGCACCACACTGTACATGGTTGCCTGTGCGCCGATCCCGATGGCGAGGGTTGCGATGGTTGCCAAGGTAAAGCGTGGCAACCTCAACGCCTGCCTGCAAGCAAATTTAAGGTCCGCCAACAGGCATGCGAGCAACGGCTGTTGCCAGACCTGCCGGCTGCGCTCCTCAAGAAGAGCCGCGTTGCCGAAATCGCGGCGAGCGGCAAAGGCCGCTTCTTCTCGCGACATCCCCTGTTCCATCAGCTCTTCGACCTTCTCTTGCAAATGCTCCCGAATCGAGACGGAAAGATCCTCATAGCGGCGGCGGCGGGAAAAGAACTGCCTGAAAGGAATCACCACGTCTCCTAAGCTTTAGCAATCGCGAGCACACGCTTGATGCCGGCGAACATCTTTTCAACGCTTGCGATCTCCTGCTCGAGATGGCGACGCCCGGCGTTGGTCAAGCGATAGATTCTGGTGGGGCGTCCCTTGGCGGAAGTGCCGGCTTTCGCGTCCACCCAGCCTTCTTTGAGCATGCGCTGCAGAGCCGGATAGAGCGAGCCTTCCTCGACCTGGAGTAGATTGTCGGAAGCCTGCTTGATGTGCTTCACAAGCGCGTACCCGTGCATCGGCTGTAGACGGAGCGACTGCAGGATCATCATCTCCAGGGCTCCCGGGAAGAGATCTCGATATTCGGGATGCTTGGTCATTCCTGGTACTTGCCTCAAGATACCTATTTTAAAGATAGTATATCGCGCGCGCTGTCAACTTAGAGGTGAAAACCCGAAAATGGGGTAATGTCCGGGTAGGTGACCATCCGCTCATGACCAAAGAGGAAGGCTCCGTCCAATTGGCGGACGCGGCGGGACCCTCCATGGTGCCCGCGAAATCGCATTTTCAGTCATTTCCTCTTGCCGGAGAGGTGGAGAAGTCTGATGGGGGAAGTTACCGAGAATCCTGGTTTTCGGGACATCACCGTTTCTGCACAGGCGCTGATGACGTCGAATCGGGACCGATTGAAGGTGTTCTAGAAACTAGACCGCAGGCTGCGTCGTATCACCCGGTGGCACGGCTGAGCCTAACCTCCAATCTTCACTAAGTCATCGGGTTTCCAGGTTTTATCGAAGAAAGATTGCTTGGGGCTGTAGAGACGCAAGATGATGAAGTAGCCTTTGCCGGGGACGGTTGCAAGCCAGTTCGATTGCTTGCCTGCGGGAGCCTTCGGTCCAAAGTAGAGATCGTAGGAGCCGTCGGTGTTCGACGTGGGCTTGTCCATAGAGTTCAACGATGGGAGCGGCTGGCCATTTTCGAGTCCTGATGCTGTCGTCGCGTTATAAACCGTCACCGACCAGAAATTAGCGGCAGGCACGTTTGGCGGCAGATGAAGCTGATAAGTGTTGCTTCCGCTTAGAAAGTCGCCATTCGAATCACTAAATGCCGCCGGATACTTTGCGCCTTTTTCAACCATGTTTACGATCATGCCCGGGCTGGTGGCGTATGCGGAGGTGAAGTAAGCATCGCGCTGCACGAGGTTTGTAAATGTCCCACTCCCCTGGAATAGGGTGTTCCCGCCAGCAAACACATTCATCCAATGCCGGTCAGGATAGTATTTCCCTCCTGGCTGTTCGACGAGCTCCTTGTAAACCTCGACCTTGCTCATCTTAAAGGCTGTTTTCGCAGCCTTATCCAGTAGTCCGCGCTGGCGGGGTGTGGGCTGAAATGGCTGGCCTTTCTGAATACCGATGGCTGCCAGCATACCGCGCCAGTCCATATCTGCAGAATCGACCGTCTCCTCCTCAATAAATCTGGCCAACATATCGAAGTACGAGCCGTCCTGCGGAAACAGCATGTCTGCAGGGGTCGTCGACCCGTCCGGAAACTTCATCGCAGCGGCGGTCTTGTCTTTGCCGTACGGATAGATCCGGGTTTCTGCAATCAATTTGTTCGGCGGCGCCAGGTCTTTCGTGGAAAGGCGTTCGTGGAAAGGCGTTGACAGACGGGATGTTCACTGAATAATTTCCGCTTGCCGATGGAGCGTAGGCGAAAACGGAACGGTGAACATCCCGTCTGTCAACGCCTTTGGCTCTCCATCGGGATTACTTCGCGACACAGTGCCAATGCTTCGGCGGTTACCGCATGGGGTGTCCTGTCAGCCATGATCTCTTTCCCCCTTTCGCGCATGATAAAAGAGATCCGTCAGAAGACGCGCAGCCTGAAGGAACACCGTAGGGGGCTTTGGAAACGCCCTTAATCAGTCCATTCCTGCAACTCGCCCGCCTGAAGGCGGTAACGGGTTCTTGAAGTCGTGCCGTCGAGATGTCTCGCGTACTCGCTCCACGACTGTCTTTGGGCGTCGATCTTAGCCCACTTATCATAAATCTGCGGGTAGCGGCACACGGTGCGAAGACATCTGAACGTCTGCCCTATTTCGCGCATGGAGCCGGTGCCAAAATCACAGACGACGATCGCGGGGCAGTGAATGAGAGGGAAACGGTTGTCGTCCAAGAAGTCCCGGTCACAGGTGAGGAGGACGCGCCTGCATTTGAGAGCGAATGCCGCGTGGTTTTCATCGGGGTGGCCTCTCATCTTTGCATCTTGGGCGGTCAGTACGTTGTAAGCGTTGGCGCGGACGATGTGTGTCGCCAGCGACGGAAAATTTTCGTCGGCATAAAACCTGGACTTGGCATTGCGGCGGAGAAATTCGATGAGCTGGTCGATTTCCTTCTTCGTCGCGCGAGGGCCGCGTTGGTAGGCATCGGCGGCAGAAATCCACGGCATGGGTAGAGTCCTTAAGCGATAGTTTTGCACCTGGCGGACACGCCGCGGAAGAAAGGGGAGCACCAAATCGAGCTGCGCTGTCGCCGGATCGCTACAGCAGGCCCGCTTCGACAATCATTTGCCGTTGAATATGTGACCATGCCGGGTTGTCGGCAAGTTTGATGCGCGCCTTAGCATAGCGTATCCACGGATTGGTCTCATCACCAGAAAACCGGTCGTGCTCGCTTTCGAGAACAACACAGCCCACGCAATGGCGGTCGAACAACCCTCGAATCTCTTCGACAGTTCGCTTGGTGTTGCCATAGAGCAGTTGCTTCATGTCCTTTATCGGGTAAACGTGTTCATGCGTTAACCGACTGCTTGGCGGGCGCTTCACCCCATTAGCGCCTTTTTCGCTTAGCTTTCTCTCGATCCTCCTCGCGAGAGCCGGGGCGATGGGCCAGCCATCAGCGACTGAAACTTCAGCATCGAACAAAGCCTTCGCGTTCCTACTCCAGAACTGACACCCAACGTATTTCCCGGTTGCTTCTGTCCATTTCCAGACGAGTTCATTCGCGAGGGTTCTCGACTTTGTTAGATTGAAGCTCCCAAAATGAAGCAGCGAACCGTATTTTTGTTTGAAGGCTTGATAGACGTCGGGATCCATGTCCGCCAAAGTAACTTTGCGGATGTCAGGAAAGGTGTCGTAGACCCAGCAGATGTCATCAATCACGGCCGTGCGGAGTTTCTCCGTGACTTCAGGAGGAGGGATGTGGTCAAAGACGTCTACCAATTTAGTCTCCATAGTTTTCGCTTCCTTCGATATCCGGACAGGCTAGGGATGGAGTCGAGAGCAACCACCGTATCTTAGATTAGGGAAGAGCAGGACGGGCGAGGCGCCGACCTTCATCTTCACAGCCCCGGACAATGGCTGTTCGCTGGAGGACGTACAGCGCGCCGGCGGTCGGACGCGTCGAACTTCGGTCTATCTGAACGTCTCGGTTCCTCATGGGTGACCATTACATCACCAGCATAACGGGGGACCCATACTTCCCGTTATGCCAAAGTTTCGTGGACGGACCTGACACTTTCAGAAACGCTCGTCGACGAAGCTTCCGTGAAAGTGGCAGCTCTGGAGTGTGTCGGAGATAGAATTTTGCACACCATAAGTTGTAGCCGAACGATGGATCTTGGGCTGCATATTGCGGTTCATGCACGCAAAAAAACTATTTCTCCGACTCACTCCTGGCCTGCGCGGTTTTAATGCGGCACCCCCGATAACACGCATCGAGATCCTCGTGGCATACTTGCATGCTATTGTTCAGCGCAATAGATAAATCGCATAGTCAGGCCGTCCCGCTTCTCGCCCGGAAACTCTCGCTAAGAAATTAACCGAATCCACCCTAACGCGCATCTATATCTGTAGCAAATCAACGATCGGTAGCGTGGAGCGTAACGGATGATGCTTGCTGCGAGGAAGGCGCACCTCGGCTGTCGTGTCGTGACCTCTACTTTAAATAAAGATCGGCATTCCATGAAGATGATCGAACTCCCAACAACAGGGGACCGCGATGGAAACACGCCCCCTTCCCATGTAGATGGCCGTCAACAGCCGGCAAGTATGAGTCCCCTAAATATCTTATGGGGGCGGGAAAAATAAAAATTTGATCATCTTCGTGAAACAAAGGACTTAGCAGCCACCCCGAGTGAAACCAGGACGAGGACACCGCGTTCCTGAAACCAAACCGTAACCCAGGGTCGTCGCCCTGGGCACGCCCCACACGAAAGCGATGGATCACGCCTGTCCGCAGCATTCCTGCGCCCCCGGGGGCGCCTGCGGAGAGCAGAAATCACAACCCGAGCAGGGTGCGCCCAGTGCGTCCTCTTGATCAAGCAGTTTTGACAACTTGGAATACACCACCGGACAACGCCGTTTTCCGGAGCACAAACCTCCCCCGATCGGCAAAGGACAGGACAGCTCGGCAACCGGCGCATGAAAAGAAGCTGTGCGCGCTTTGCATGCTTTCCGCGCACATTCTATTCGGCAGACCTCCCCACACTCAGCAAGATGATCAAATCAAATGCTTGATCATCTTGCTGAGAAAAAAGGTGTCGCGGTGACTTAGCTCGCTTAGTCAGCTTAATTCGCACATTTCTGCGCAAGCCGGACAAGCCGCCGGGGAGCACGAAAAGACGCGATCGCCAAAGGCCTGGCGAGCCGTCACATGAGAAGGGGCTTTTAGCGCCTATAGCGCTTTTAGCGCACATGTATTTGGCAAACCATCTTCAAGGCTGGCCGTGCGCCCCTCCGGGTCGATCGGCATCTCAGGATGCGGCTGGATTTCTCACTAGTACTCCAACCCTTGAGCGAGCGCGGGCCCACCCGTCCGGCTCGCTTTCGCTTGTCTGCGCCTTCCCGGCGATCGCAGCGCAATTGGATGCAGCGGTCACCCAATCTACACGCCGCTCCTGATTATGGTTGCGCCGGCCCTTCGCCAGTCCTGACCGCCTGCATGGCCTCGAAGAAACGCACCACCGCCTCAAGATCGGCCTGCGGCAGCGTCCCAAGCAGGCGACGGGTCTCGTTTTCGACTCCTTCATACATGGAGGCAATTTTGGATAAACGGGTGGGTATGAGCGTAATCAGCAGGCTGCGCCTGTCAGCCGGGTTGGCCTCACGCCGGAGGTAACCGGCCTTCTCCAGCCGGTCGAGCGCAACCGTGATACCGCCGCTGCTCAGGCGCGTCCATCCCGCCAGGCGACTGGGCGTGGACGGACCGTAAAGCTGCAGCATATGCAGCAGCTGCATGTCGGTGAGGCCAAGTCCGGCCTTTTCCGCAGCCTGGGCATTGAAGAAGATGCTCGCCGCGATGAACTTGCGGATCTCGAGGACAACGCGGTCGGCGGTAGTAACCGGCGCCGGCAACTTGGTGAGGTCTGCTTTGGTAGCCGCAACGCGGCGCGATTTGGCTTTAGTGGATATAGACATGCAAACTCAATATGCCTTACTATCCATGTATCTTATTTTATAAGATACATGGAGGATGAACGAATGACCACAACAGTCAAAGCTTACAAGGGAATGGGCATGGAAGGCAGCACGGCGCGCTGGTATGACCGCACCACGCGCAAAGACATGTCAGAGTTCAAGGCGTTGGCGCAGCGCATCGCGGCCGCCGTTCCCTCCGGCGGCGCGGTCCTCGAGGTAGCGCCGGGCCCCGGCTTTCTTTCCATCGAACTGGCCAAAAGGGGATTGCAGGTGCGCGGGGTAGACATCAGCAAGACCTTTGTCGAGATAGCTCAGAGCAACGCGGCCACCGACGGAGTGCAGGCGCGGTTCGAAGTGGGCAACGCGGCGGCTCTACCGCTAGAGGATAGCGCCGTGGACTTCGTCGTATGCCGGGCGGCGTTTAAGAACTTCACCGAACCGGTGAAGGCTCTGTCGGAGATGCGGCGCGTTCTGCGTCCGGGTGGGACGGCGCTTCTGATCGACATGCGGCGGGACGTAAAGGTCGAGGAGCTAAAGCAGTATGTCAATGGGATGGGCGTAGGCCGCCTGAACCGCTGGTTCATTATGTTGGTCTTCCGCGGTATGTTGATCAAACGCGCCTATCGGTTGGAAGAGATCCGGCGCATGGCCCTGGAAGCAGGCTGGATCGAGCCGCGGATTGATTCCTCGCCCATCGGATTCGAAGCCTGGTTGACGAGATGACGACGAGGTGACTTTGCGCCATCGCAACCGGTACACTCGGCCATTCCGGATTTCCTGTCAGTCAGGGAGT
The DNA here is from genome assembly GCA_963805955.1 of uncultured Acidobacteriaceae bacterium. Taxonomy (GTDB): domain Bacteria; phylum Acidobacteriota; class Terriglobia; order Terriglobales; family Acidobacteriaceae; genus PALSA-350. The sequence goes on along the minus strand of CAWDVZ010000023.1, from coordinate 11,239 downwards.
ACTTGCGTTGCGAATTATCGCCTTCTTCGTCTTCGTTTCTCTCGTGCCCGTGCATGCCCAAACCGGCTGGCCAGATGTCGGTCACGATCATCAGGCTCAGAGATACTCACCCCTCAAGCAGATCGATGTGCAGAACGTATCCCGGCTGGGGCCGGTGTGGACGTACGGGCTCACTCACGAACCCGATGGAACCGGCAGCAGGACCATAGAATCCGTGCCCCTGGTGGTGAACGGCCGCATGTACGTATCGTGGCCCTTCTGCCATGTCGCTGCGCTGGACCCCGACACCGGTCAGCAGTTTTGGCGCTACACCGCACCCCGCTGTCCTTACCGTGGCCCGGGGTTGTCGTCCATGCGAAGTATGGCCTACTGGCCAGGCGACAAGACGCGGGCCGCGCGCATTCTTTTCGGTACGGAAGAGGGCGAACTCTACGCGCTCGACGCGAAGACGGGTGTCCCGGTGGAAGAGTTCGGCGCGCATGGCATCGTCAACCTCAAAACGCCGGAGGTGATGAAGGGCTACGATCACATGCACTACGGGCTCACCTCCGCGCCGCTGATTTATGAGGACCTGGTAATCACCGGCAGTCACATTGACGACGAAACCGGCTCCAAGGGCCCCGCCGGCGACGTGCGCGCCTGGGACGTCCGCACCGGAAAGCTGGTGTGGACCTTTCATACGGTGCCACGGCCTGGCGAGAAAGGACACGAGAGCTGGAAGGGCGATACCTGGAAGGACATTGCCGGCGGCGATGTCTGGTCCTTCTTCACCATCGATGAGAAGCGCGGAATCCTCTACATGCCGATAGGCTCCGTAAACAACGATCACTACGGCGTGGATCGTCCGGGTCCCGACCTGTTTGCCAATTCGCTGGTTGCCGTCGATGTGAAGACGGGGAAATTGAAATGGTATTTCCAGGCCATCCATCATGATCTCTGGGATTACGACATGCCCGCGGCGCCCATGCTCTTCGACGTTGTTCATCACGGCGAGAGGATCCCCGCCGTCGCGGTCATCACCAAGAATCCTCTCCTGTTCATTCTGAACCGCGTAACCGGTCAGCCAATCTACGGCGCCGAAGAGCGCCCCGTGCCCGCAGGAAACGCACCCGGCGAATGGTATTCTCCGACCCAGCCGTTTCCCCTCAAGCCCCCGCCGTTATCCCGGCTAACCTTTACGGAAGATGACTTCGCCAGGATCACGCCCGAACACGAGGCCGCATGCCGCGACTGGTATGCGAAGTTCTTGCAGAGGGGCGGGGTGAACAAAGGCCCCTACACGCCCTCTTCTCCCAATGGAACTCTGCAATTTCCCGATCATTGGGGCGGAGCCTGGATGTGGGGCGGAGCCTTCGATCCCGCACTCGGGTACTACATCATCAATACAACGGATTCCGGTGCTCTTCACTTCATAGAAAACCAGCCGAATCCAAAGCCCGCACCGCTCTACGCCGATCCGGATGGTCAATCGCCGCTCTTGTACAGCGCCAAGCCGAGCCAGGCCCAATCAGCAATCTCGTTCTCGGCGTATTCGTTTTCGGCCAACGGTTGGCCTTGCTGGGCTCCCCCTGGGGCCGGCTTACCGCGGTAAACGTGAACACCGGCAACATCGCCTGGCAGGTACCGTACGGCACCATGGCCGGAATTCCGGCGGGGATCAAAACAGGAGCACCGAGCTCTCGCGGAGGCCCTACGACCACGGCGGGTGGCCTCATCTTCATGACCGGCACCCTCGACCAATATTTTCGCGCTCTGGAAACGAAGACCGGCAAAGAGTTGTGGTCCTTCAAACTGGACCAGGCGCCCCTGGCAGTTCCCATCGTGTACACCGGCAAGACCGGAAAAGAATACGTCGCAGTCGCAGCAGGTGAGAACCTGGTAGCGTTTGCGTTGGACGGGAAAGCATCCGCAGGGACCGGCCCGAGCATCGTGCACGTTTTGCCGGAGGGCAACGGCAAGGACCTGGTGCAGAAGGTTTGCAACAGCTGCCACTCCGTCGACTTGATCACCACCCACCGCCAGACGCGGGACGAGTGGACCGGGACGGTGCAGAGAATGGCGCAGCATGGAGCCTCCGCGACCGATGAACAATTCAATGAAATCGTAGACTACCTAACCAACAATTTCGGCCGTACTCCGGACCCCAAAGAGTAGATCGATGCACACCGTTCATTCGGTCGTTTCTGTCCATCCAATTCGGCGGCTCCTAATAAAAGTCACCGCCCTCCCCTTTGTCATCCCGAGGAGCCGACTTGCCTGCTGCAAGTTAAGAGTGAAATGAACGCTGGAAATCGAGGTTGATTCTATTGGCTTTATTTTTTGTTCATTAGGAGAGGCTGTGACTTTTTTGATTGCTTGATCGTCAACAACCGCTGGGTGCCCCATTCAAGCCCGGTGTTGGCTTGAGTGGGATACCACGGCACTCACCTAACGATTCTTTCAGCCACTAGCCAATTCCCCATGGATGCACCACCCTCCACTGTCATCCCGCCTGTCCCGGCGTGCCGTGGAACCGGAGCGGAGCGAAGTGGAGGGACCTGCGGTGCGCCCCGGCTCCCACACAAAGGTCTCCGTTCCGTTAGTCCTCCCACAGAATCGTCATCCTGCCTGCCCCGGCAAGCCGTGGGAGCGGAGCGCCTCACGGATCGCGTGACACAGCCCTCAGTGGCGCGTAGCCGAAGGAAACCTCGGCGGTGCTTATCCCTCTCCGGGCCAGCCCCACGCGTCTTTAGATTGCATACAATACCCAAGGACAAACCTGTCATATTGGATTCTATGGAGCAGTTGTCCCAATGGAGTCGAAGAAGCTTCGTGCGCAACGCCGCCGCGCTAGCCGCCTCGCTCCCTTTCCTCAGTTCCTGCAAATCTTTGGACCGGCGAGACCTCATCCTAGCTCTAGGCTGGGTCCCCAACGTCGAGTATGCCGATCTGTGGGTCGCTCTGGAGAAGGGATACTTCACCCAGGAAAAGGTCGCCGTGAAGGTGTGGCCCGGCGGCCCCAACGCTCCGCAGCCGGTGATTGAAGTGGCCGCACGTCAGGCCCATATCGGAGAAGCGGAGTGGCTACCGCTACTCGATGCCTGCCTCCGCGGCAACGACTTCGTGATCATCGGTTCCATCTTCCCTGTGCACCCCGCCGCGTTGATGTCTCTGCCCCGGCGGCCGATCCGCAAGCCGGCGGACCTCCCTCATGCTCGCTTTCTCGTACAAGGCCCGAGCGAGCGGACCGCCATTGAAGCCATGTTCAAGCTGAATCACCTTCCGCCCGACTATCAACTGATCCCCGTCGGCTTTTCCCCGGAAGCGCTGCTCAATGGCGCGGGAGACGCGTACTACTGTTTCATTACCAACCAGCCGCTGATGCTTGAGGACATGGGCATGCGTCCCGGCGTGGATTTTATTGTGACCAGGCTCGACCAGTTCGGGTACAAGGTCCCATCGACTCTCCTGTTTGTCGACCGGCCAACGCTGCACGCGCGGCGAGCAGAGTTGGTCGGGTTGCTCAAGGGCCGCCTCCGGGGCAGGGCAGCGAACGTTCTTGACCCGGCCTATGCAGCCCGCCTTGCCGTGGACAAATTCGGCGTCGATCTCGGCCTCACCTTTCAGCATGAGCTGCGCACCAACCAACTGCAGCTGCCGCTGTATCAGACGCCCGGATCCCCGGGCCCCTTCTGGATCTCGGAGCACGACCTGGTCAACAACATGTATAGCGCGGCGAGCGCCGCCGGTCGAACCAATCTGCCCGATCCCTCGCGGCTGATGGACATGTCATTGCTCCAGGAGGCCTACCAAAGCCTGGCAATCGAAAGGAAAGAAGCATGACTGAAGTAAGAGAGGCCGACCTGCTGATTCATCACGCCAGCATCGTCGCCTTCGATGATGACAGCACGGAACTCGGCGACGCGTCCATCGCCATCGTGGGCAACAGCATCGCCTGGATGGGGCCCACAGCGGAGAGCGCAAAACACTTTCATGCCCGGGAGACGATCGACGCCACCGGGCTGATCGCCATGCCCGGGTTTGTCGATGCCCACGTTCATACCGCGCAGCAGTTTCTGCACGGCAAGATCGCCGCCATTCGCCGCCGGGGTGAATTGAAGAGCCCCATGTGGTCCCGCTACCTGATCCCGTTTGAAAGCGGGCTCGAACCCGAGGATGTCTACTGCAGTGGGCTCGCCGCCTACGCCTCGATGATCAGCAGCGGCACCACCTGCTTTCTCGAAGCAGGCGGACCTTTCCCGGATGAGATGGGAAGGGCGGCGGACGAGATCGGCATCCGCGGCCGCATCGCGCTCTCCACCATGGATATGGATGAGAGCATTCCCAGGGGCTCGCGCTTCACTACCGAAGAAGCTCTCAAGAAAAATGAAGAGCTGGTCAAGCGCTGGCAGCATCATCCGCGTGTAAATGCCTGGCTCTCACTGCGCCAGATCATGGTCAACACGACTGACCTGACGCGCGGCATGAGCGCCTTGGCGACTCAGCTCGATACGCCCATCCACACCCACCTGGCAGAGGGAACCTACGAGGTGGACTACGCTATCAGCAAATGGGGCCTGCGGCCGGCCGAATACATGGAGCGCATCGGAGCTCTCGACGCCAATGTCCACGCAGCCCACTCGGTGCTGCTGAGCCTGCATGAGCTCGACCTCTACCAGGCACGCAATGTTTCGGCCTGTCACTGTGCCTTCAATAACTACAAGATGGGTGCGCCGCGGGTCCTGGAGATGCTGCAACGCAAGATTCGCCTGGGCCTGGGCACCGATGGCGCCGCGACCCGCGGCAGCCTGGATATGTTCGAGGTCGTGCATGCAGCCACGGTCGGCCAGCAGTCGGTGGGAGGAACCCCTTACCACATCGATCCCCCGATCACGCATGAGCAGATGCTGCGGGCCGCCATACGCGGAGGGCCGCGCGCGGCGCGGCTGGAGCGGCATATCGGGTCCCTCGAAATAGGCAAGCTGGCCGACCTGATCCTGGTCGAGTCCACTGCCCATGCGCAGTTTCCCAATTACGATCCCATGATCACGCTGGCGGAGAGCACAGTCGGCCCCAACGTGAGGACAGTCATCATCGATGGCCGGGTGGTGATGAAAGACCGCGTTCTGCTCACCGTCGATCTAGCAGCCATGAAGGAGCGGCTCCGCCGGCAGTACGGCGTTCTCATGGAGCGCTTCGAGAGGGCCATCGCCTGACCTATGGCCAAGGTTGAGATCCATGGCGTCAGCAAAGCGTATGCTCTCGATCGACGCGACTCCGTGCTTGCGCTCAAGGACGTCAACCTGACCATCGAAGACGGCGAGTTCGTCGCTCTCCTTGGCCCCTCCGGCTGTGGAAAGAGCACACTGCTGCACCTGGTCGCTGCACTGGAGCAGGTATCGACCGGATCCATCCTGGTGGATGGCGAATCACCGGCGCTGCTGCGCGACCAGCACCGGCTGGGAATTGCCTTCCAGGATCATGCGCTGCTGCCCTGGCTCTCGGTGAACGCCAACGTCGCGCTGCCGTTCAAGATCGCCGGCCAGCCCGTTGACTCCGCCCGGGTGCAGCACTTGATCGAGCTGGTTGGTTTGCAGGGCTTCGAAGAGGCGCGGCCCAGCCAACTCTCCGGCGGCATGCGCCAGCGCGCCGCAATCGCCCGCTCGCTCTGTCTTGAACCCACTCTGCTGTTGCTCGATGAGCCCTTCGGCGCGCTCGACGCCGTCACTCGGCGGCGCATGAATCTGGAGCTGCAACAAATCTGGCTGGAGGGAAAGCTGACGACGCTGATGGTGACTCACTCCGTGGACGAAGCGCTCTTTCTGGCCGATCGAGTGGTGGTGATGAGCGGCCGGCCAGGCGTGATCGTGGAGGCGATTCCCGTGCCTTTCCCCCGGCCGCGCCGAATCGACTGCATGCGCTCGGAGCAGTTTCACCACCTAATCGATCACCTGACGTTGCTTCTGGAGCACTGAAGTGCAGAGCGAAAAAAAACCGATCGTCTATATCGTCCTGGCGCAGATCGGTCTGCTGGCTGCCTGGCAGGTGTTAGCCCATTCCGGCGCCGCCGGGCTTACCGTTCCCACACCGGCCAGCGTCCTGCGGGTGTATCTTCAGCCCCGATTCGCGGCCTTGCTCTACCGGTCCGCAGTTGCGACCGTGAGCTCGGCGGCAGCGGGCTTTGCTGCGGGCGCTCTGCTGGGAACAGCAACCGCAATGGTTTCGTATCTGCTTCCCCCGCTGCGGCCGGGACTGGATCGCCTGGCGGTGACCGTCAACGCGATTCCCGCAGTTGTGTTGGGACCAATCTTCATCCTGCTGGTGAGCCGCGAGCTGACCCCCGCCTTGCTTGCGGCCATCTCCGTTTTCTTCCTCATCTACGTTGCCGTGGCCGCCGGCCTGCGTACTGCCTCCGCCGGCCTGAGCGCGATGATGACCACCTTCGGGGCCGGCCGTTGGCAGCGCTTGCGCTACCTCGATCTTCCTTCCGCCGCGCCGTCCTTCCTCAGCGGAGTCAAAGTTTCTGTCACCGCTGCGATGATCGGAGCCGTAGTGGGGGAGTGGTTCGGGGCTCCCACGGGTTTAGGCATCGTTATTTTGAACACCATGCAGAACTTTGAGATACCGCTGATGTGGGCCGCCGTGCTGCTGGTGGCATTGATCTCGCTCGCGGGTTATGGCGCTGCCCATGCTGCGGAACGCTACGTGGCGCGGAGATTTCTATGATGCGGCGCTTCTTCACCCAGAGTTGGGGACTGTTGCTGATCTTCGCCGTTTGGCAGTTGTGGGTTATGTCGGCCCATTACAACAGTATCGTGGCTGTCTCGCCTGTCGCAGTGGTGCGCGATATCGTGCTCCATCCAGTGGTGTATCTGATGCCTGCTTTGTGGACACTCGGCTTCGCGCTCAGCGGGCTAGCCGCGGGGTTAATCCTGGGGCTGCTCCTGGCGATCGCCGGGTGGAGATCCCAGATCTTATCCGCCACCATCAGTCCTGCCGCGCTGCTGCTCAGCTCGACTCCTGTGGTGTGCCTGATACCGCTGTTGGCGCGCATCTTCGGCTACCAAAGCCGGACGGAATTTGTCACCGTGGCCATTATGACGTTTTTCCCCGGCTTTGTTTTTGCCAGCAAAGGGCTAAAAACCTTGCCCCCCGGGTCTGGCGAGTTCTTCGCGGTGCTGGCTGCAACCCGGGGCCAGCGGCTGGTGTGGCTCGCTCTGCCCGCCGCTGTGCCTGGGATGGCAGTTGCGTTGCGCATCGGGGCGGCTTACAGCATCATGGTGACCATGATCTCGGAATACCTGATGCAGACAGGAGGCCTGGGCAATATGTTCGCCCTCTCCAGTCAGGCCTTCGAGACCGAACGCGCCTGGGGAGCCAGCCTGGTGGCCATGACGCTCTCGGTGGCGCTTTACAACGCTGCCGGCGCGGTGGAGACACGCGTGCGAGAACGCTACCGTTGACCTTCCGGCCCCGCATCCTTTCTTCCCATATAAAGATCGTCCAGATACTTGCCCCACTTGGTTTGCGCCGGGTCGAGCTTGTTCTCGAGTTTTGCGCCTTGCGTCCACCAATGGACGACGTCGCGCCCCATCGCCGCGCCTCGGCGGGTATGCATGTCGACCTGAAAATCCTGTACCTCGACCCGCCGCTCTCCGCGGGCGACGGCAAATTGAGCCCAGGTGGCGAGTTCCATGGTGGTGTTGTCCTTCTTCGCCGTCGCCAGCAGGCGCACGGCATGTACGGAGTACATCCAGCGGTCGCCCCGATCGGCCATGCGCAGACGTTGGGCGTTCAGAGCCTCGAGGATGGCGGGGGCCTCCATCAATCCAAAGCCAACATCTTCGGTGGCAATGATCTCCAGCCTGCGCCATAGCACCTCCTCGGCTTCGGGGCCGCTCGAGAAAAATTCATACGCTGCGAGCACCGCCTCCTCCAGCCAACCACGGCGTATGGACTTCTGCAGCACAGAGCGGAGCTCGTCGAAGGCATACCCGTTGATCGATGTTGCCCGGCTCCATACATCCTGACTCTGGTAGTTTTGCGACATGGCGCTCCTTATCCCGCGAGGGTATGTAGTTAGATTAAAGCCAACCCCTGCAAGTCGGTGATTTACAGGCAGGCCGAGGTCCACTAGAGTGAGTTGACAATCATAGGGAGGCTCCATTTGAAGTGGCTGCTCACGTTCCTGCTGCTCAACCTTTCCGTCTTCGCGCAACAAGCCTCCGTACCGGTGATTGACTACACTTCGGTGCCGAATTTTCTCAAGCTTCCGCCTGACATGTATCTGGGAGAGATGGCCGGCGTGGCGGTCAACTCCAAAGGCCATGTGTTTGCTTTAACGCGCGGCAATACGACCGGTCCGGCTTATGGAGCTGCCGCATCGCAGCTGCTCGAATTTGGCTCCGACGGCAAGTTCATCCGCGAGATCGGCCACCATCTCTATGCGTGGTCTTTCGGGCACTCGGTAAAGATCGATCCGGAAGACAATATCTGGGTGGCGGACAAGGGTTCGGACATGGTCATCAAGTTCGATCCCGAGGGCCGCGTGGTGATGGTGTTCGGGCGCAAACAGGAGGCTTCGGATGAGGGCACCGAACCTCTCAAGCATCCCAAGCCGCCATTGCCGCCAGTGGACGGAATGTTCCGCCAGGTGACCGACATGGCGTGGGATGCGGAAGGGAACACTTACATCAGCGATGGTTACATCAACTCGCGGGTAGCGAAGGTGGATAAGAACGGCAACTGGATTAAGTCCTGGGGCGAGCCCGGAGACAAACCCGGTCAATTCAGCGTGCCTCATAGCATTGCCGTAGATGCGACAGGAAATATCTACGTCGCGGATCGCGGCAACCGCCGTATTCAGGTCTTTGATGGGGAGGGCAAGTTTCTTCGCCAGATCACCATTGATGTGCCATTCGATCCGAATACTCGTCCCGCGATAGGGCCGGTGCCGAGCCAGGCTACTTCCGCCAACGGCACCATGAAGGCCGGATCTCCCTGGGCACTTTGCATAACGCCGCCTCCCCATCAAGTGCTCTTCAGCTCAGATGCTTACCCAGGCCGGATCTACAAGCTGAGTCTCGACGGGAAGGTGCTCGGCTATTTGGGCGAGTCGGGTAGGCAGCTGAAGCAATTTGGCTGGATTCACGAAATCGCCTGTCCCTCGGAAAATGAACTTTATGTTGCCGAGTTGCTGAATTGGCGGGTGCAGAAGCTGGTTTTAAAGCCCACTCGCTAACCTCATTGTGCGATCCTCTGCTTGCAGAGGTCATCGCCACCGCAACCGCTACAGCGGGATTGGGTCGGGTACAGGCGGCCGTAAGCGCCAACCAAACACTGCCGCCATGCCGGCAACGCATAGGATCCCTATGACCAGCGCTACGCAGGCGGGCCATCCGCCGTGTGTCCACAGCAAGCCGGGAAGGATGCCGCCTACCGTACCGCCGATATAGTAGCTGCAGATGTACATGCCGGCAGCCGAGACGCGGCTGCCGGCCGGGGCGGCATCCCGCAGGAAGCTATTGGCACAGGTCTGCGCTACGAAGACCCCCGAGCCGGCAATCGCCAGCCCCAAAGCCACGATCCACAAGGAAGGCACCAGTGTCAGGCCGACACCTATCATGCAGAAGGCGATGGCCGCTATCATCCCGTGCCGGAGCCCGACTCGCGCCAGCAACGTTCCTGCAACCAGCGTTGTGATCAGTCCACAAAGATAGACCGTGAAGAGGTAGCTTAACTGTTGAGTCGAGAGGTGAAAGGGGGCAGCCGCAAGATAAAAGGTTATGTAGCTGAATGTCGCTACCAGCGCAAACAGCATACAGAATCCGATCGCGAAGGTGGCCAGCAGCCGAGGATTGCGCAGGTTATTCAGCAGGGGCGCAAACTTCGATTCAGGCTGTGGCAGTGTACGCGTTGTCTTCGCCGGTGGCAGTAGCCGCCACGTCAGTGCGGCGCCACCCAGCCCTACCAGGCCTAGCACCACAAACACCGCATGCCAGCCGTAGTGGGCGCCGATCACGCCACCCAGGATGCGGCCCAAAAACCCTCCAAAGACTGTGCCGGCCACATAAAAGCTCATCACCCGGGGCACCAGCAATGCAGGCCACTCCTCGGTGATGTAGGCAATGGTGATGATAAAGATCCCCGGAGTGACCAGCCCCTGCAGAAACCTCCACACCGCCAGCGCCGGCAGACTGGTAGCGGTTGCGGCCAACAGCGTGCAGAGCGCAAGCACCGTCATGGAGCCCACGATCGTCCGTTTGCGGTCGACTCTTTCGGCAAAAATGGCCATGAGTGCGGCCGACAAGGCGACACCGAGGGTCGAGGCGCTGATGGTCAGGCTGACGTTGGCTTCTGTTGCGTGGAAGACAGTTTCCAACAGGGGCAGAAGCGGCTGGGTGCAGTACAGATCGATAAACGCGAACATGCCGCACAGAAATGGCGCGAATACCTGGCTGAAGGGTCTAAGGCGCCGTTCATGCAGAACCCCAGAGACCGCAGTCATCGGCTCATACGGTGCAGGGCTGATGGCAAGAGGCATGAAGTAGAGATGTCTGCTGGCGGCAAGCCGTTGCAAATTGATAACGTGAACCATTCAACTTTGCCGCCAAGGCGATGGAAACAAAAGACCATGGCGTTCATTGTGACGCGAAACGGATGGTTGCACCAGCCTCTCTCCGGGGATTGCAACAGGAACTTTATCCACGCGCAATACCGGCAAGCAGCCAACCGCAGCTGGCTCGGCCAAGTAATTACCGTGTGGGAGGTTTACTCTCGCTCAATGGTTTCGCAGGTCAGGAATTAGGATCGGGTGTATGGAAGCCCTTGCGGCGGCTGTTCTGGTCATCCATCTGTCCTGGATCCTCTGGGTCATTTGTGGAGCGCTATGGACCCGTGGGCGTCCTTGGTTGGCGGTATTCCACGTGCTTTCGCTGGTCTGGGGAATCATCGTCGAAGTCAGTCCCTGGCCGTGTCCGTTGACTTTGGCCGAGCAGTGGTTTGAAGGCAAAGCCAGCCAGCATACATGGACCGGCGGTTTTCTGGTGCATTGCCTCGACTCATCGGTCTATCCAAACCTTCCGGCATCGGTGATCATCGGTTTCGCCGTGGCGGTCTGCACCTTAAACCTGGGGATCTATGGGTGGCGGTTCTGGAAGGCAGGCCACAGCTATCGCCGATGACGGTAGTCGCCAAGAGATCCTTGACATCGTCAAATTTGAGAGGCAAAGGGTTTTCGGTCTGGCTGCGAATTTTCCAA
>CAWDVZ010000022.1:0-250914 GCA_963805955.1 uncultured Acidobacteriaceae bacterium | reverse complement strand
TACCAATCGCCAAACGCTGCAGCGATTAAAACGGGGCTACCAGGAGTTCATGGAGAAACAGAAAAAGATTGTCATTATCGGCGGGTGCGGCCATGTGGGTCTTCCCCTAGGCATCGTCTTCGCCAACTGCGGACTGGATGTCGTTCTTCTCGATCGGGACCAAACCAAGATAGACACGGTCAACGCGGGCCAAATGCCCTTTATGGAGACGAATGCCCTGGAGCAGCTGGGGCGCGTCGTGGGCAAGAAGTTGACCGCCACCTCAGATCCTTCCTGCCTGCACGATTCGGATGCTGCCATCGCGGTCCTCGGAACCCCGGTCGATGAGCATCTCAATCCCACCGTTACGGACCTTTACCACAGCATCGATGAAGTGATCGCCCGGATGCCGGAGAATGCTCTTCTGGTCCTGCGCAGCACCGTGTATCCCGGTGTCACCAAGCTGGTCTATGAGCGCCTGCAGGCTTCCGGACGCAAGATCCTGTTGTCTTTTTGCCCGGAAAGAATCGCCGAGGGCAAAGCGATGGAAGAGATCCGGACCTTGCCGCAGATTATCTCCGCGTTCGATTCCCGATTCCCTAGCTCGCGTGCGCGAATTGTTTTCCATCATTAATGAAGATCTGATCGAGCTCTCTCCTCTGGAGGCAGAGCTGGCCAAGCTGTTCACGAATAGCTGGCGCTACATGAATTTTGCTATATCCAACCAGTTCTATGTGCTTGCCGAGACTTATGGCCTTGACTTCCAGCGCATCTACGGCGCGGTGACGCATCGCTACCCGCGCATGAAAAGTTTCGCGAAGGCGGGTTTTGCGGCCGGACCTTGTTTATTGAAGGACACGCTGCAGCTATCGGCGTTCTCCGGGAATAATTTTTTCCTGGGACATTCGGCTATGCTGGTCAATGAGGGTTTGCCCAATTTCGTAGTGAACCAGCTACGCCAACAGCAGAACCTTCGCGATAAGGTGGTCGCAGTTCTGGGCATGGCGTTCAAAGGGGAATCCGATGACAAGCGGGAGAGTCTTTCCTACAAACTGCGGAAGCTGCTGATGGTGGAAGCGAAGGAAGTACTCTGCACCGACCCGTACGTGGCCGACCCGAAGCTTGTTCCGCTGGGAGAGGCCTTGCGGCGTGCAGACGTCATCATTTTGGGAGCTCCGCATGCGGCCTATCGCGATCTTCCTATTGCCAGCGATAAGGTCGTTGTGGATGTTTGGGGTTTCTGGCCAAACCGGCATCAAACTGCAACAGGGGGACCTCGCATCGTGAAAGTACTGGTAACTGGCGCTTCCGGCTTTATCTGTGGATATCTGATCCAGGAGCTGCTGGATAACGGATACGAAGTGGTTGGCCTGGACAATTTCAGCAAGTATGGCAGGCTGCAAAAGTCCTACGATTCCCACCCCCGCTACCGGCTAGTCGAGGGAAACGCAAAAAATGTCCCACTGATGAAGGAACTGCTCTCCGACTGCGACCATTTCGTCGCGGCGGCGGCCATGATCGGCGGTATTTCCTACTTCCACGAGTTTGCCTACGACCTGCTGGCCGAAAACGAACGCATTATCGCTTCTTCCTTCGACGCCGCCATCTGGGCCCAAAAGGAGCGCAAGCTCAAGAAGATCGTTGTGCTTTCTTCGAGCATGGTCTTCGAGAGCACCACCGAATACCCCACGCCGGAAGGGGCGGAGCGGCGCAGCCCGCCGCCGCGCTCGACCTACGGCTTTCAAAAGCTTGCAGTCGAGTATTTCGTTCAGGGCGCCTACGAACAATACAAGCTTCCCTACACCATTGTGCGGCCCTTCAATTGCGTCGGCATCGGGGAGAAGCGTGCCTTGTCTGACCGCGACATCATGAGCGGCAATGTACGCCTGGCCATGTCTCACGTGGTCCCGGACCTGGTGCAGAAGCTGATCAAGGGCCAGGATCCGCTGCACATCCTGGGTGACGGCAAACAGGTGCGCCACTATACCTATGGCGGGGATCTTGCGCGCGGAATCCGGGTTTGCATCGAACACCCGGCCGCGCTGAACCAGGATTTCAACCTTTCTACTCCGGTGCGAACTACCGTGCTCGAACTGGCGGAGGTGATCTGGAAGAAGATCCACGGCTCGAACAAGCCGTTCCGCTACGTCAGCGACCCCGCTTACGAGTACGATGTTCAGGAAAGAGCGCCGGCGGTTGACAAGGCGCGTGATTTGCTGGGCTTTGAGGCGACTACACCTCTCTCAGACATACTGGATGAGGTGATTCCGTGGATCGCGGAGCAGGTGGAAATAGGGCAGATGTGATCGAAGGAGCAAGCGCACCGGTTTCGACAGGAGATTTTATGGACAGGCCGCTAACCATAGTGATTCCCGTTTACAACGAGGGGGCCAATTTCCCTGGGCTCTGGGCAGAGATGACGCAGCACCTCGATTTTCCCTTTACCGCGCTGGTGGCCTACGACTTTGACGGGGATAACACCCTTCCAGTGGCACAGCAAATCATCGCCGGAGGTGAGACCCGGTTGAGGCTGGTCAAGAACACGTACGGCCGCGGCGTGGTGGGTGCTATCCGAACCGGCTTTGATGCCGCGCCCCCGGGCCCTGTGCTGGTGGTGATGGCTGACCTCTCGGATGACCTTGGACAGGTGCGCCGTATGCTCGAACTTTATCGCGCCGGAAGCCATATTGTTGTCGGAAGCCGCTATATGAAGGGCGGCCGGCTTATCGGAGGGCCGTGGTTTAAGCAGCTGCTCTCCCGCTTGTCTGGACTTACCCTGTGCTGGTTCCGCGGCATACCGACTCATGACGCAACCAATGCGTTCAAAATCTACGATCGCGCCATGCTGAACGACATCCGCATTGAAAGCAAGGGTGGGTTCGAATTGAGCCTGGAGATCACGGTAAAGGCCTTTTTAGCCGGCTATACGATCACCGAAACCCCGTCCACCTGGCGGGATCGAACTGCGGGAACTTCCCGCTTCAAGTTGTGGAAGTGGCTCCCTTACTATCTGAAGTGGTATTTCATGGCCTTTACGCCAAGGTCGCGCAGGCTCGGAGCGAGAGAAGAACTGCGCCCTACCTGAGATTTTGCAGATAGGATGGGTAATCCAAACGGTTCGCCAATATGGGCACCTTTGTCTAGCCTTTGTCACGAGATAGCTTGATTTTGACTGGCACTGGTATGACCCCAGCAGCATAGCACTACGATCAGGGGAACTAGATTCCCGATGAGATCGTTGACGCGGTGATCGTGACCGCTGGGCCAGCACACGATGGGTCTGATCTTGCTAGTGAGATGGTTATTGGTCAATGACGTCCAAAAGCTAGGGGTTTGCCGGAGTCAAGGCGCTGGAATCCGATCCGTGTACCATGCGGATACCTTGCGCAGACTGACGTGCCCGATGGTCAATAAGGAAATCGCTCGCACTATATTGCAGAGATTTATAATGCGGCGTGGACAAGACGAGAGCAACTGATCACCCGACGTCATCTCTCTCGGCTATCTCCCTTTCTGTCGTTGTCCCGGTATTCAATAGCGCGAACACCTTAGAAAATTTGGTTCAAGCAATCGATCAGGCCCTGGCCGGAATTGAAAGGGAGTTGATCCTCGTCAATGATGGCAGCAGAGACCGGAGTTGGAATATCATTTGCGACCTGGCAATTAAGCACCGCTGGATCAGAGGAATCAATCTGATGCGAAACTACGGCCAACATAATGCCCTACTATGTGGTATTCGAACCGCCCAGAACGAGTTTATCGTTACTATGGATGACGACCTCCAGAACCCGCCCGATGAGGTGGCAAAACTTTTGAGGAAGTTGTTAGAGGGTTATGACGTAGTTTATGGAACTCCAGCCAAAGAGAACCACGGGTTGATGTGTGATTTGGCGTCGCGCATCACGAAGATCGCTCTACAGAACGCGATGGGCGCAGAGACAGCGAGAAATGTCAGCGCATTTCGCGCATTTCGGACGAACTTGCGCGCCGCGTTCGAAAGATATAGCGGTCCCTATGTATCAATCGATGTCCTATTGACGTGGAGTACTCAGCGTTTTGCGGCAATTCCGGTCGCAAACCATCCTCGCTCCGGGGGAGTTTCGGGGTACACGACCCGGAAGCTGATTACGCACGCGATGAACATGCTAACAGGGTTCAGCACCCTACCACTACAGATCGCCAGCATCGTAGGGTTTTTGTTGACCATGTTCGGAGTCGGGATTTTGGCCTTCGTCATGACCCGCTACTTCCTTTATGGGGGGGTCGTTCCCGGCTTCTCTTTCTTGGCCTCGATCATTTCTATTTTTTCTGGAGCTCAATTATTTGCTCTCGGAATTTTTGGAGAATACCTGGCACGGGTGCACACTCGGACCATGGATAAACCCCCATATGCGGTGCAGGTCACTACGAGTGAAACCTGATCCAGGTCTTTGCCAGCTGCTGGATTGGGATTCGGCGTTCTTTGGTTTTCGTATCGCCCGGCTCCGACAATCTGGATTGACAGGTCTGGCCCTTTCCGGTGTTTTGGAGTGGTGCAATCGCGAACGAGTGCGGTGCCTCTACTTCCTGGCATCTGCCGAATCGCGAGAGATGATCGAGCTAGCTGAGACAAACGGGTTTAGGATGGCAGACGTACGGATCACTTTGATTCGCGAATTAGGCGGCGATGCTGGGTCGACGACCTCGGTGCGAACATTCACGGAAGCAGATTTGCCCTCTCTTCGGGCCATCGCTGCGGTCAGCCACCGCGACTCAAGGTTCTACAATGACCGTGGCTTTCCAGACGAACGGTGTGATGACCTTTATCAGACCTGGATCGATCGTTCATGCCACGGTTACGCCGACGCCGTTCTAGTTGCTGAATCTCGTTCTGAGCCAGCAGGTTATGTCTCCTGTCACCTTGAAGCGGAGGAGACAGGGACCATTGGTCTGCTGGCCGTCGCAGATTGGTCACGTGGTCTCGGGCTTGGACGGCAACTCGTGTCTGGAGCCCTCTTGTTTTTCAAGGAGGCGGGATGTAAACGCGTCAGGGTTGTTACACAAGGCCGAAACTGTGCAGCGCAACGTCTGTACCAAAACTGTGGATTCAGGAGCGCTACTGTGGAGCTTTGGTATCACCGCTGGTTCGACCGGAGAACATTATGAGTTCCTTTCGTATCCCTTTCAATAAGCCATCGTTGTCCGGTAACGAATTGCTCAACCTGGCGGAGTCGATCAGCGCGGGCCACATCTCGTCTGATGGGCGATTCACAAAGCGATGTCGGGAATTGCTGGAAAGGGAGTTCGGAGTTCCAGGGGTTTTGTTAACCACCTCTTGCACACACTCGCTTGAGATGTCCGCGTTGCTTTTGAACATCCAGCCTGGGGATGAAGTAATTATTCCGTCGTTTACATTCGTTTCAACGGTGAACGCATTTGTGCTTCGGGGAGCTGTACCGGTGTTTGCGGACGTCCGACCGGACACGCTGAACATCGATGAGCAACAACTTGAGACGCTCATCACAGCTCGCACCAAAGCCATCGTTGTTGTTCACTATGCAGGGGTCGGATGCGAGATGAACGCGATCGACTCCTTGGCCAAAGAGCACGGCATCGCCATCATTGAAGATAACGCTCATGGGATTTTTGGGCGATACCGGGGCCAGTATTTAGGAACGTTTGGCGCCCTCGCGACTCTGAGCTTTCATGAAACTAAGAATCTGACATGCGGCGAAGGTGGTGCTCTCGTGGTAAACGACGAAAATCTTCTCGAGCGCGCAGAGTTTATTCGTGACAAGGGTACGAACCGAAAACGCTTCCTTAGAGGACAAGTAGACAAATATACCTGGGTTGACATTGGCTCCAGTTATGGACTGTCTGACATCCTGGCCGCATATTTATTTGCGCAGCTCCAGAAACGAGACGAAATACAAAGGGCGCGGAAACGCATCTGGGATAAATATTTCTCCAACCTCAAAGAATGGGCGGATGCGCACAATGTCAAACTTCCATCCGTGCCTCGCCACTGTGATCAGGCTTACCACATGTTTTATATGGTTCTGCCCTCTTTTGAAATCCGACAAGGGCTTATAGAGCACTTGAGAAGTAACGGGATTCTGAGCGTGTTTCACTATCTGCCATTACACCTATCAGAGATGGGGATGCGCTATGGAGGACGTAGTGGACAATGCCCGGTTGCTGAGGATGTCTGTGATCGTCTGCTCCGCTTGCCGTTCTACAATTCCCTTTCGGACGAAGAGCAAACGGAGGTCGTGGCCGCTATCGATTCCTCTAACTTGCCAAAAAGCATGCTCGATGAGCGACCCTTGTGCGTAACAGTTGAATCAAAGGCAAAATCTAGTGGTAACTTCCAGTCCCACCTTGAATATGGCCGCCACGATGGACCGAAACGGGGCAACACGATCTTCACGCATATCACTTGCTCTTTGGTTTAGTTGCCTTACCTTCCTAGGTGGCGTTTGGGCTTATTACAGCGTTTTCACCGGCTTCAGCATCTGGGATGATGAAGGCTCTTTAATGGCCTCTGTCAAACAGTATCTTGGCGGCCTCAAACTGTATGACCAGGTCTGGAGCGGGTACGGACCTGTCTATTACTTCTACAACTGGTTACTTCGTTCGAGCACTGGAACGCCCGTAACACACGACGTCGTTCGTATTAGCTCGCTTTTGCCTTGGCTGCTCACTTCATTAGTTTGTGCGTGGATCGTTTTGCGATTCACTGATTCAGTAGTCCTCTCTTCGGTCGCGCACTTGCTGACTCTGTACTCCCTGCGGTTCTTTGCATATGAACCCGGACACCCGCAAGAACTGTGTATTTTGTTGCTGGTTTGTCTTGTCGCAACTGGTACATTGCTCGAGCAGCGACAGCGTCTTCTTGAAATTATCTTGTTAGGAGCACTGCCGGCTGCGCTGCTGTTAGTCAAGGTGAATATAGGAATCTTTGCCATTCTCGCGGTTGGTCTTTCGCTCAGCTTTCACGTAAGAGAAAATCGATTCTCGAGGATCACACGTACCTTCGCCGTAGCAGCAAGCCTGTTTTTGCCGTTCGCGCTAATGAGGCATCACTTGGATGACCCTCGGGCTAGGGTCTATTGTTTGCTCTTTACCTCCTCTGTCATAGGCGTCAGTCTCGTTCTATTCTGTGCTAGGAAGAGCATTTCACTCACGTTCAAGGATTGCTGGGTTGTTGTCCTATCCTTCGTGCTCGCCTTCGGCTCTATCATGCTGGTTTCCCTTGCACTGGGAAGCTCACTGCAAGCGATGTTGAACGCTTTAGTCCTGCTTCATCTGAGAGTGAGTATGGCGGGACTTTGGTATGTTCCGGCTTTTCTAAGCCCCAAATGGATACCTTGGGGACTCAGCGGGATGGCCGCCGCCGGGCTGGTGGCGTTTTCGAAAGAGGATGAAGGGAATTGGCTATCCCAATCACTTTTCCCCGTTAAGCTACTGTTTGGCCTCGGTATCTTCGACGCACTTTTGTCACCAAATCACTCTCATCTGCTCGCATTCGCGCTCCCCTTCTGCTGGCTCGTGCTATATCCATTTTCAGGAAGGCTGGTTTTCGCGCGTACCTTCTTGTGTACAACGGCCGTGATACAGACACTCTACGCCTTCCCGATCGCGGGTAGTCAAATCTACTTTACTCAAACTCTTCTTGTTGTTTTAGGAACAGTCTGTGTCGGCGATTTTTGTCGTTGGTTCGGCGCTAGATATGCGACAAGGCTGCGGCAGTCTGTGGCCCGGCGTCTTTTGCGTTCGGCACTCTTGTTATGCTTGGTCTTAGGTTACGGGTGGATGATATACGATCAGCGCGAATGCTATAAACTGCTGCCGGCTCTAAAGCTTGCTGGGGCCAATAAAATACACCTTCGCGACCAGCAGGCCAAAGACTACCAATGGCTAACGCGAAGCGCCCTCAATTACTGTGACATCTTGGTTGGACTGCCAAACATTCCCAGCCTGAATTTGTGGACCGGGATGACTCCACCAGCGGGGCTGAACATTGACGATTGGATCTTAGTCCTTACTGACAAAGAGCAATTAGCCATTGCGTCGGCTTTATCAACACATCCAAACGCTTGTGCCATTTACAATCCCGAGATCCTGGCACTGTGGAATCGAGATCATCACGACATCAGTGGCCTTCCGTTGGTGCGCTATATCCATGATAACTTCAAGCCTGTGGGAACGATGGACAACTATACCTTCCTCGTGCGTAACGGGCGGGATCTGACACAAATCCCAAGCGGGGCGAAGTAATCTCATTTGGGCGATGCTTTGCAAGAACCCGCTCAGCGCGTTCTGACCTCCGCGAGGCACCCTCGCCTCAGGTAGCGAATACTAATCATCTATGCACCCCCACTTCGAAAAAACTCGGAGTAGGGATTTCGCTTTTCTCCTCCTTCCGTCAATCTGTACACTCTAGGCTTTTGCATCTGCACCCTTGATGCATCCACTTTAATATTGCAATCCGTTGCCGCAGGAACCGTTCAGAATGCGCACTAATGGTTTGTTTGCGCGACAGAAAAAGAGGCGTGACAAACACGGTAGGAGCTTGTCTCATGCAACCGCGTATCGTTTTTCTAGGCGCAATCTCTATGCTTACGGTTTTGAGCGGATGCGGTGGTGGTGGGAGCTCAAAATCGACCGCAGACTTTACTCTGGCGATCGCTCCGTCGTCGGTGACGATCACCCCAGGCGGCGCTGCGCAGACCATGACGGTGACTGCGTCACCAGTAAACGGCTTTACCGGGAACGTGAGCGTGGCGGTTGGTGCCTTGCCCAGCGGCGTTACGGCCACGCCCATGACTCTATCCATGGCTCCCGGTAGTCTGCAGCAGATTAGTGTGACTGCGGGTCCGGCTGCGGCGGTGGGAACCGCCAACATTTCGCTCCAGGGGACATCCGGGTCGCTCAGTCATAGCATTTCTGCAGGTGTGACAGTCAACGCAGCGCCGCCGTTGTCGACGACTGCTTCATTGAGTGCTTCGTCTTTCAGCTTCGGTAACAATCTGGTCAACAACACTCTTACTCAGTCAGTGGTTACGGTTACAAACACCGGCACGGCTCCGTTAACTATGAGCCCTACTCTCAGCGGCGATCCAGGGTACGCTCTTGTGAGTACCGGCTCCTGCGGGTCACAATTGGCAGCGGCAGCCAGTTGCCCGGTGATGGTCAGCTACACTCCCAAGACAGCTTCTGCTCCTACCACGCAAAACACAGTCTTGAACCTTGGCTTCGCAGATGTACCCGCTGGAACTGCCCAGAGCGTCGCTCTCTCCGGAACCTCAGCTTCTTTACCGGCTGGGCAGGTCACCGCGACGAACAACCCTCAGGTGGCGCTGTATACGATGACGCTGCCCTTTCCTGGAAGCATGACGGTGAGCTTTGGCCCTAGCACAACTTACGGGCTGAAGACATGGGCGCAGTCGACGACGGAGAGCGGCGGCCAGGTAAGCATTTTTGTCGCCGGGATGAAGGCGAGCAGCACTTACCATATGCAGGCCGCGGTTCAGTTTACCAACGGCATCAACGCTACCGACATCGACCATACGTTTACGACGCAGGCGGTGCCGGCAAACCTGCTGCCTAACCTGACGGTCACCACCGCAGCAGGAATGACCCCACAACCCGGAGTGGAGATAGTCGATATGGTCGGCGCCGCGCCCTCCGACGTGGCGGTTACCGATCTCGCAGGGAACGTCCTCTGGACCTACGCGGCTCCCAGCGCATCCGATAATGTTCAGGGCATCAAGCTGCTGCCAAACGGGGACTTCCTGATGGCGATCAGTCCTGGTTCGAGCGTTCCGCTCAACCCAGGAGTGCCCCCCGGGGCAATCAACGAAATCCGGGAAGTGAACCTGGCGGGCGATACCGTGCGCGAGATCACCATCAACGATCTGAATGTCGAGCTTGCGAACGCCACTTGCGCTGAATGCAAGGTGACGCTGCAAGTCTTCCATCATGACGTGACACCGCTGCCGAACGGTCACTGGCTGGTGCTTGCCAACACGCTCATGAACCTGTCCAGCACGACGACCCCCGCCCTGACCAACGTTCCAGGTACCACCGTATTGGGCGACGTGATTGTGGACCTGGATACGAACCTGCAGCCTGTATGGGCCTGGAACGAGTTCAACCACCTGGATCCCAACCGGCATCCTTACCTGTTCCCCGACTGGACCCATACCAACGACATCCTTTATTCGCCGGACGATGGGAATATCCTGGTTTCCATGCGCCACCAGAATTGGGTCGTGAAAGTGAACTATCAAGACGGGAAGGGTTCAGGCGCCATTATCTGGCGGCTGGGTCAAGGCGGCGACTTCACGCTGAAGAATGGCGTCGACCCGACTGATTGGCAATACGCGCAGCACATGCCGAATTTCTTCAGCACCAACACCACCGGCGTGTTTTCCCTTGGATTGATGGACAACGGCGATGACCGCATCTTTCCCGCCGGTAGTGTCCCTTGCGGCACTACGGGAGCTCCGCCTTGCCTCTACACGACGATCCCCATATTCCAAATCGACGAGAACGCGAAAACCGCAACCCTCATCTTTCACCAGATACTGCCTGCCAACCTCTATAGCAATTTCGGTGGCAACGCCGAGCCGCTCGCAAACGGTAATGTGGAGTACGATCTTTGCGGTGTGGGAAGCGGTTCTTACATTTATGAAGTGACGAACCAGAGCACGCCGCAGACGGTGTGGACCATGCAAGTATCAGGGGCCAATGCCTACCGCGCATTTCGCATGCCCAGCATGTACCCGGGAGTGCAATGGTAGGCGGCGGAATTTTCGCCGTCATTTGTCATACGAAAATAGTGCCGCACCTACGGCGCTCCCACGGCGGGCCGGGGCAGGCGGGATAAACCTCTATTCAGAATCCCAGCCCTTCCGGGCTGGGCTCACGTTTGGCTGACAGCCCTCCGGGCCTAGGTTCGGTTGCGACATAGAGCCCGTACCTTTGCGCGAATTGTTTCCAGAGGGCAACGACGATCTGGACGGGAAACGAAATCCGGTCGATTCGGGACTGTCGCTGTTAGAGACTGGTTGACTTGGTGTCGACCAGCCCCCGCGCCCGGGTAACGAAGTCCTCCAACGGCATTCCGCCCTTATCTCCCTCGCCGCGGACCCGCAAGCTAACCGCGCCCGTCTCGGATTCTTTGTCACCTACGACAAGGATGTAGGGAAGCTTCTGCAAGGTGAAGTCGCGGATCTTGGCTCCCATTTTTTCGTTGCGGTGATCGACCTCCACGCGCAAACCAGCGTTCTGTAACGTCGTCTGTACCTTTTTCGCATAGTCCAGATGGCGCTCGCTGATGGGCACAATACCCACCTGCACCGGAGCCAGCCAGAGCGGGAAGGCGCCGGCATAGTGCTCCACCAGCACCCCAAAAAACCGCTCCACCGATCCAAAAAGCGCACGATGGACCATCAGCGGTTGATGGCGCTCCCCGTCTTCCCCCACATACTCCATCTCAAAGCGCGCCGGCATGTTGAAGTCGAATTGCACCGTCGACAGTTGCCATAAGCGTCCCAGCACGTCCACCAGCTTGATGTCGATCTTCGGACCGTAAAACGCGGCTTCCCCAAGGATGGTCTTGTACGGAATTCCCTTGCGCGCCAGGGCGTTTTCGAGCGAATGAATGGCCAAGGCCCAGTTCTCATCCGAGCCGGTGTAGCTCTTGCGGTCTTTTGGATCCCAGGTGGACAGCTCGACTTTGAATTCCGCAAAGCCAAACGTGTTCAGCACCAGCTGGGCGAATTCAATGCAGCCCACCACTTCATCTTCAATCTGCGCCGGGGTGCAGAAGATGTGGGCGTCATCCTGGGTAAAGCCTCGCACCCGCAACAGCCCATGCATGGTGCCAGAGCGCTCGTAGCGGTATACGTTCCCCAGCTCCGCATAGCGCACCGGCAGATCCCGGTAGCTCTTGGGCGAATTCTTATAGATAAGAATGTGGAAGGGGCAGTTCATCGGCTTCATCCGGTAGTCCGCGTCGTCCAGCTCCATCGGCGTAAACATGTTCTGCGAATAGAAACCTTCGTGACCGCTGATCTGCCACAGATTTACCCGCGCCACGTGCGGCGTGTAGACCAGCTCGTAGCCGTGCCTCAGGCACTCGTCCCGCATCCAGTCTTCCATGATCCTGCGCACCATGGCGCCTTTGGGATGCCAGAAGATCAAGCCCGGCCCGGCGACTTCCTGGATGGAGAACAGGTCGAGCTGCTTGCCCAGGACGCGATGATCCCGGCGTTGCGCCTCCTCCAGGCGCGCAAAGTGCTGCTCCATCTCTTTGGCGGAGAAAAAGGCGGTGCCGTAAATGCGCTGCAGTTGGGGATTGTGTTCATCCCCCAGCCAGTAGGCTCCGGCAAGGTTCGTTACTTTGTAGGCCTTGACCCTGCCGGTCGAAGGCACGTGCGGTCCGCGGCAAAAATCTTCAAAGGCGCCGTTGCGGTAGAAGGATATTTCCTCACCGGGCTTGGTGAAGCGCTCGACAAAGTGGGCCTTCATGAAATCGTTGCCGGCCTTGAAGCGGGCCAGGCTCTGGTCGCGAGGCTCCCATTCGCGCACGAAAGGCTCGTTGCGCTTCACCACTTCCGCCATCCTGGCTTCGATGGCCTTGAGGTCTTCCGGAGTAAAAGGCGTTGGCCGGTAGAAATCGTAAAAGAAGCCGGCATCCGTGGCCGGGCCGTGACCGAGCTTGGTCTCGGGATACAGCTCGAGCACCGCGGTCGCCATCACGTGCGCGGCGGAATGGCGCACCACCTTCAGTGCTTCCTCATCTTTCTCTGTCAGGAGCTGCAGCGACAGGTCCTCCTGGAGCGGTGTGGTCAGATCCACAAGCCGTTCGGCGTTTGCTTCCTCAGCGGCATACATGCTGGCTTCACCCGTCTCGGGCTGAGCGTCGTTGGTTTTTGCCGGCCCTGCACCGTTCAGTGGTCGAATGCGGGCCACGATGGCGGCGGCTGCCAGCCGCGGTGAGATGCTGTTGGCCACGTCGAGGGGCGTTGATCCGGCGGGGAATTCTTTGATGGAGCCGTCGGGGAGATGAACCTTTATCGAGTCTGCGATCGCTGTCATTTTCCTGCTGGGGTAATACCCAAGGATATTGTCTCTACCCTCTTCCGTCGAGAGTCGCGGCTACACCAGAGCAGTGTGGGTCATGGCCTCGAGCACAGAGAGAGGCGATGATTCCGGGGAAACCATGGCCTGGTGCTCCACCAGGAAGGTTTGCTCCAGTGCGTATTGGCCGGAGAGAACCGCGTGCGGAACCATGTCGGTGTACACCATCCAACTGGAGCCGGGGGGAAACTGCAGGTATTCCTTGCGGCACTCCGCCTGGAAAGAGGCGTTTTCCTTGAGGAAGTTGTGGAAGCGCATCATGAAGTCGTCATAAGGCGATCGCTTCAGGCTGGGGATCGCCAAACCCAGGCCGGCGGTGTTGGCCAACGACCGCAGCGCGCGGCCGGCGGAGTTGCCGGGGCTGGGGAGCGAAATTTGTTGCGGCGCATACCTGGGGGCAAGCACTGGAAACGGGTCACTGACCACCCAGTCGCGCGTGCGCGTTGGATGAATGTTGTTAAAGAAACGCAGGATGCGCGCTCCCCGCGTTGGACGCGTAGGGAAGGCGTCGGTGTGCAGCAGGTCGTTGCGCCGGCGCAGCGGCAGGTCGCGGCCTTCTTCCTCCTGCGGGCGAAAGCTGGCGTAATCCAGCTGCCAGCGCTGCTGGTAGGGAGATAAGAAGCGGGTGAGGAAACGAGTTACATCCTGCGAGTACTGGCGCATGATCGCCCGCAGTTGATTGAGTTCCGCGGCGCCGGTGGTGCCGGCATCAAGGCCGCTCACGCTGTCCAGATTCGGCTTGTAGGCGATGTTCTTGTGCAAGGTGCTGCCCGTCTGCTGCTGGCCGAGCAGAAAAGACAGGTCCTCGGGACGGAATCTGAATGGGCGTTTGCGGAAAAAAGAGAATGTCGCCTGCTTCCAGCTGCTGGCACCAGGCTCGCGCCTGAATCTCCGAGGGTGGCGCGAGATCGATGGTGATAAGAGCCATGAGAGCGTCTTCTAACCGCCGGAGACCTTCCGGCGCAGCCACAGCGTGCCAAAAAAGATGAGACTTGCGGCCAGCACAACGCAGGCGGCGGGAAAGGAGATGTACTTGTAGCTGTCAGCGTAAGTCCACATGGTGGCCCATGCCGTTGTAGATCATGATGCCCACGATGGCGAGGAAGGTGAACAGGAAGAAGCTCAGAAATCCCACAGTCAAGGCCATGAGAACACTGGTAACGAGGCCGAGATCGCCAAGCGGGACACCGAAAAATCTTCCCCTCGTGTCCGAGGGACGAACCTGGTGCAGGTTCTGCTGCTGCGTATCCATAATCAGCCTCGGAAAGGGGAAGTGCACCCCCCTCCACTCAGCTAGAATACTAGGTTATGGCTGAAGTCGCCCAAATGGAGTTATTGCCGGCATCGCTTGTGGCGCAGCAGACACCCGTGCGTCAGGCGGAAAACCGCCTGTCTTACGCGATCTTTGCCGACACGCACATCACCGAACAGGAGCTGGCGCCGATCGTGCAGGCAGTGCCCAACGCAATCGCCGCCGCACTTAGCCGGCATGCCTATTATTTTGTGCCTCTCACCATTGGGGAAACCGAAGAGACGATGGTGGCGCCCGGCTACACCATCGACCTGGGCGATCGCGCAATGTGTCACCGCAATGTGCAATTCGACGGCGCTGATTGCATCTTCATTTCCACCCGGCTGATGCAGGACCGGTTTGCTCTGGCTTTCGAATTTTTCATCAATGTCGGGCACCACTTTGTCGAAGCGGCTGGGGTGCCGCAAAGTTTCTGCGACCTGGCGTGGTCGCAGGCCCTGGCCGAGGTGCGCGGAGAAACCAGCCAGGACAGCTACGAAAGCCGGCGGCGGGCACTGGACCGCGGCCGCAACGAAAGCCCTACGCGCGGGGCGGAGAGAAGTTTCTCCCGCCTGGAACAGCCCTCTAGGCCGAGGAGCGGAAAAGGGACGAATCGACGAAAAGGCAAAGAGCAGCTTTTTTGAGTCCGCGTTTTCCGATGCTCTCGCCATCTATATGCTGTCCCTGACTCTCGACTTCAACTACACCGATCTTCGAGAGCGCGAGTATCCGCTGCTCGCCGCGCCCGCGCTGGCCGAGCGTTTGCGCCACGTCGCGGCGCTGTTTCCTCCCAACGCCGGCTACGATTTTCAAATTTCCTATCGCCACAAATTCTAGAAAGCGCTAACGGTACAATCAGCGCATGATTGCGCACCTGCGCGGACGGTTGCTGGCGAAGTATCCTCAGCAGGCGATCATCGAAGCTGGAGGAGTCGGCTACGACGTCGTGATCAGCGTGCCCACTTTTAGCGCGCTGCCGCCGGAGGGAACCGAGGTGGCCCTCTTCATCCACACCCACGTGCGCGAAGATGCCCTGGCCCTCTACGGCTTTCTCGACCGGGAAGAAAAACGCGTCTTCGAGCGCTTGATCACGGTGAGCGGCGTGGGCCCGAAGCTCGCAGTTACCATCCAGAGCGGCTTGAGCAGCGAGCGGTTAGTAGGCGCCATCCGCGGCCAGGATCATGCCACGCTTTCTCAAATTCCCGGCATCGGTAAACGAATGGCCGAGCGGCTGGTGGTGGATCTGAAGGACAAACTCGAAGATATGGCGGCCGCACCGCGCGAGATCGCCACCGGGCCGTCCACAGAAGATGTGCTTTCCGCCCTGGTGAACCTGGGCTATCAACGCCCGTTGGCGCAAAAAGCAATCGCCGCCGCAGTGGCCAAGGATAAGACGGTAGGGGACAATTTTGAGACGCTTTTTCGGGCTGCTTTGGCTGGAATGCGCAATTAAATCTCGCTATCTGACAGGTAGATTTTTCCCAGCAACGCGTAGATTCAGCCTGCTGTTTGGCGTTCACCAAATATCCACAGGCCGGTAAAGTGCTGAAACCACAATGCTCTTACGCTTTGCTGTTTGGCACGGCAAATGCAGTAACCAGAGAGTAACACCACAGATGAAAAGAGAGCCGTTCCCCCGGCGGTT
Source organism: uncultured Acidobacteriaceae bacterium (assembly GCA_963805955.1). Classification (GTDB taxonomy): domain Bacteria; phylum Acidobacteriota; class Terriglobia; order Terriglobales; family Acidobacteriaceae; genus PALSA-350. The sequence goes on along the minus strand of CAWDVZ010000022.1, from coordinate 234,868 downwards.
CTTGAGTTTGCAGCTCACTTCGGTGATGCCGCGGAGAAGAAGCCCATGCCAGGGAGGTGTGGGCATCTTCTTTTTGCACCAAAAAGGTTACTCCGACGCCGGCTCCAGCTGTCCTTTATCGACACAGCCAATTGCCTTGGGCATATCGGCATCGTCACCGGAACGTGCTCCGGTCTCGTGCATAATGTCGTGCTGAAATTTCTGCAGTTCAGGAAACGAGTAATGCGTGCAAAGATTGAGCTCCCAAGTGTCGGCGGTCTTCTTGGAAACTACATACATGCGAATCGTTTCATCAGGCTTGGAGGGCGAGTCGCTTTCCCGAACGATGAGAAAGCTATAGTACCCGCGGATGAAGCCGGTGTCTGTCCGAGTATCCATCGAGTTCATCACGATCGTGCGATCATCCACCGTGATGTTGTCGTGTTTGGCGACGATAAGCGCGACCTGGCGAGCCTGGTCGAACTCCATCTCATGCACACGCGCACGCGCGCACAGCGTAGAAGTGGCCAAAATTAAGAAAAAAAAGGCAAGTTGTCTCATGTAGGTAAGCAGCCGGACAGCCTTGTCAGATTGAGGGAGGCAAGCAAAGTCTATTTCACATTCATCAAAACAGGTTCTATTGTGGCCTAATAAGTCCATTACCTTTGTACTTGAATGCGAATTTTTAAGTATATCCTTCGGAGTTACTGTCTCGGTTACCTGCGTTGACACCAAGCTTTCTTATGGCTTCAGCCCGCGGAAGCCGCGTCTTTCGATCTATTCGTGATCATGATCTCTCCCTTTCCCCACATTGACGGTGAACCGTACTTCCGTGAAGCCGGACTGAGTTTCCTGCGCAGCCTGCGGCGAAATAATCGCCGGGAGTGGTTCGAGACCCATAAACCAGAGTTCGAGCGTGAGCTGAAGCAGCCGATGCTTGCGCTCATCGAAACCGTGAACCGAGCCATGGAAGGGTTCGCTCCCGCCCACGTGCGCCCAGCTCAAAAATGTATGATGCGCATCTATCGCGACATACGATTTTCTTCTGACAAACGGCCTTACAAAAGCCACATCTCCGCTTGGTGGTCGCGGGAAGGTTTGGAAAAGACTTCCGGGGGCGGCTACTACATGCATATCTCCCCGGATGAGGTGCTGATTGCGGCCGGCGTTTATATGCCAGAGCGCGAGCAGCTGCTGGCAATCAGGGAGTACCTATTGCTGCACCATGCGGAGGTGCGCCAGCTGCTCGCCGATCGCAAGCTCAAGCGCACCATGGAGTCGTTTACTGGGATGCCGCTCAGCCGGGCGCCAAAAGGTTTTCCTAAAGAGCACCCGGCGATGGATTTGCTGTTATGCCGGCAGTGGGGCGTTGAAGCCAAGCTGGAGCCGGCGGCGTCACTTAAGAAGGATTTTGCCGGCCAGATAATCCGGCGTTTCCGCCTCGCCACGCCCCTGGTGAATGCTCTCAATACGCCGCTGTTAGCGAGTATGCAGAAGAAGCGACGGCCGTTGTTCGGCTTGTAGTCCTCTTTGAAAACCAGGGCTTATTCCAAGGAAATCCCAACAAATTGCGGAGAAATGTGGCAAAAACAAGCCAAAAACGGAACAAATCTCGGTTTTTCGGTTGACAAACGCTGGCCAAAGCCGCATCGTAAACGGCGGTGGGGTCGTTTTACCCGCATAAACACTGGGGTTCCTGATGATCGATGCCACGTTATTGACGGGCGTCAGATTTACGGAAACCGGTCAAGACATGGATTCTCAAGGGTGCGGAAGACCGTGACCATGAGCCCATGAAATAACACACAGGAAAGAAGGACACAATATGGCAACAGGCATGACCAAGACAGCACTGGTCCGAACGATGGCAGAAAGACTTGAGTTGACCAACAAGCAATCGGCTGCATTTCTCGATCTGCTGGCAGAGACGGCGGTGAAGGAAACGAAGAAGAATGGCGTGTTCGTCATCCCTGGGCTTGGCCGGTTGGTAAAGGCCGAGCGGAAGGCCCGCATGGGTCGCAATCCCCAAACTGGCGAAACCATCAAGATCAAGGCCAAGACCGTCGTTAAGTTCCGTGTGGCCAAGGCTGCTAAAGATACCATCGCGCCGCCAAGGAAGTAGCACACCGGCAGCATGGTACGGCTATCGAAGGAGGGCAGGCGACCTGCCTCGCCCTCTGTACCCCTCATGCTTTTCCGGTAGGCCGCATCACCACGCTCGAGTTTGCGTGCGGAACAATGAGTGTGACGGAAAAGTCAGGTCGCTTGAGAAGCAGCCCACCAGGGCTAAAGCCCCCGAAATTGATATACCGAGCGTTTCCGCGGGTTTGAAAACCCGCTCCCCCGGACTGAAAGTCCGGGGCTGGCACAACAGGTCAGCAGCTAGGGGCTTGCGCGTCTCTTTACTTAATATGTAGGTGCCGAAGCCCAGCTCTTTGTTGTCACAAATGGCCCTAAAGTCGGGCCTGATACAAAGCATCAGCTACCAGGGTTTCACTGCGGGCCCGCTTCTGCCTCAGGCCGCTTTGTCATTGCGCGAACCACTAAAGAAAGGCCATAGCAGATAAGCACGCATCGGATCAGGATGCGCGCGTTGTAGCGCCAGGCGAACAGCGCAAAACAAAGCGTGATGGCGATTGGATAAGTCTCGTTCAAGAAAGCTGACACCCATTGCGGACTGCCGGATGAGGTGATATCTCCGCGCGGCCATACGAGGCAACAGACGGGGAACACGGCGGCGGTACTGCTGGTAAACATCCCCTTGCCTCTTCGTCAGGAAGCGCTCCTCCACGCCAATGAGCAACAGGGTGTAGATGCTGAAGGCCGGCAGAAAGAAGGCGGCTCCGCTGGGCGGCATCAGGATGCAGACTCCAACGGCGAGCAACCACGATCCGAGATAGAGGGGATTGCGTACATAACGATACGGTCCGGCGGCGACGAGCTTGGTCGCCTGCGAGCGCAGCACCGCGCATCACGCCGGAACCCAGATACGCGGTGCCCCAGACCCGCAGAATAGCTCCCGCCACCAGGCAGAGAAGGGCAGCCAGCGTCACTCCAATGGTGGCGGCTGCCAGGCCCATCCCGCCCACACGCGCCACCCAGGCCGATGCTGCAAGCCAGAGCGTGCCGCGGCTGCCGGCTAGAAAGTCCCAGGGCGGGAAAAAACCTAGCAGATAAAGCAGGATAAAGAGGAAGACGCGGAAGCGAAATGCCAGCTCCGCCGCACTCATGACTGGCCGGATCGCCGCACTCTCATTGGCGGAGAAGCATAATGTAACTGTGTTGGTTTCATAAACAGGGCATTGCCCGAGCCCTATTTGCCGGCAATGGTCTCGAGCAGGGCATCGAAATCTTCCAAACGTGAATATTCGATGATCACTCGCCCGCGGCCATTCTTGTCCTCGATCGAGACCTTCAGGCCAAGGGCCCGCTGCAACAGATCGCGCGCCTCGCGGACATTCGGATCCAGCGGCTCCTTCTCTTTTTGTTCGCCCTGCGGTTTCTTTTCCGGGTTCAGCAATCCCTGCACATAACTTTCGGTCTGGCGCACTGACATGGATAGGGCAGTCACCTTTTGCGCCGCCTTCAGAATGGCCTCGGGCGACTCCAGCGATAACAACGTGCGCGCGTGGCCAAAGCTGAGAGCTCCGGTCTCTACTTTTTGCTGCACTTCGAGGGGCAAGCGAAGGAGGCGGAGGAAGTTGGCGACCGAGGCCCGGTCCTTGCCTGTTCGCTGGGCCATTTGCTCTTGCGTCATTTTGAAGTGGTGGCTTAGGCGATCGTAAGCACGAGCCTGTTCCATGGGATTCAGATCGGTACGCTGCAGATTTTCGACGATGGTTATTTCCATCGCCTGCTCGTCGGACACATGGCGCAGAATGGCGGGCACCGTGGCTTTGCCGGCCATCTTGGAGGCGAGCCAGCGGCGCTCGCCGGCGATCAGTTGAAAACGATCGTCCGCCAGCGGCCGTACCAGGATCGGTTGCACTACGCCCGTAGACGCAATTGAGGCAGACAGTTCTCTCAGAGCGTTTTCATCGACGGTCGCTCGCGTCTGAAAAGGGTTCCGCTCAATCTGGTCGACGGGAATCTCTCTGGGCTTGCCCTCATCGTTGAGAGGAGGAGCGGAGGAGGAGGAAGAGGCAGGAGTGGGAGTGAATCCAGATCGTCCAGGCAGCAGGGATTCGAGACCTTTGCCGAGGGCGCGGCGTTTTGGTATTTCAACGGAAGGAGTCATTGTTGCGTCCTAAAAGCCGGAGGTTGAGAACTGCGAACTCGGTTGCGGCCATGTTCCACAGTTGGCCGGAATTCTGGAGAACACCTCTCTGGGGAGAGGAAATCAAGCATAGGGCCAGAAACGCACTTTCGTTTCCGCACGCGGCGCTGACTGTGCCTGCAAGGCTGCTTTTCGCTCCAGTGCGCGCGGGCTTTCGATGTTGTTACGAGCAAGGATTTCTGCGGCAAGGTCTCTATACGCCTCTGCTCCGCGGGATCGTGGGTCATAGAGGACGACAGGCTTGCCATAGCTTGGGGCCTCCGCCAGACGTACGTTGCGGGGAATGGCAGTCTTGAGCAGTTTTGCTCCGAAAAAGCGGCGCAGATTTTCGGTGACCTGCTGGGCCAGGTTGGTCCGCTCGTCGTACATGGTGAGGATTACGCCCTCAATGTCGAGGGTGGGGTTGAAGGCCGCTTGAATGCGGCCGAGGGTCGTGAGCAGCTCTGAAATGCCTTCCAGGGCGAAGTATTCCGCCTGCATCGGGACCAGCAAGCGGTCAGCGGCAACGAGGGCGTTCAGGGTAAGAAGATCAAGCGCCGGCGGGCAGTCGAGGAAGATGAAGTTGTAAAGGCTGCGGACGGGCTCCAGAGCCTGGCGGAGACGATACTCCCGGCGTTCGGCTTGGATCAATTCAACGGTGGCGCCAATCAGGTGGTTGCTGCCCGGAACTAACTTCAGGCCTTCAATTTCCGTTGGTAGGGTTGCTTCAGCGATGGTCGCGTTGCCAGTCAGGATGTCGTAGGTTGAATTGCGGTTTTCGTCTCGGGGCACTCCCAATCCCCCGGAGGAATTGGCCTGTGGATCGCAATCGACGAGGAGGCAAGTCAATCCTTCAAGAGCCAGTGCTGCGGAGAGGTTGATTGCGGTAGTAGTTTTTCCAACCCCGCCCTTCTGATTGACGACCGCGATTACTTTACCCATGACGTATTGGAAGAGTATCGGGGGATGAGGAGGAGAGCAAGAATTGCGATGTGCAGAACTGGGAGCGAAATTGTGGAGAACCCACGACTCGGGAAAGAGGGGTGCTGGAACTGCCAGATTTATAAGGAGATAGAGTGGCAGCAAATGGCGTTTACTGGGAGGGCTCCTTCGGGGGCCGGTGGAAATCGCGGTACGTTCCACGTGGAACAAAAGCGGCTTCCGGCCCATAACCGGGTCCGTGTTCCACGTGGAACACAGGCCGCGCTGGTCAAGCGCGTTGCCCGATTGCGAGGACCATCTGCTCGGTGTTCGGGATAGCAAGTGGAGCCAGCCATCTCAGCTCAGGAGCCTGACCTAGATATGCGCCCGCCGATTCCTGGGTTGTGAACAGGACCAGACAGTGCTTGGCGTGCTGAATTGCGAAGGGCATTGCCAAGGCCATCTTTTCTACCGCTCGCATCGTGACCGCGTCGAAGACCAGCTTTGCAGGCATTGTTTCTACGCGGGCACCGAAGACTTCTCCCGCAAGGCGGAGAACCCGGAGCGCCTCAGACAAAAAGGCGATCTTTTTACCTTGGGCTTCGGCGAGAGTGACTCGAATCTCCGGCCGGCAGATCGCGATGGGTATCCCGGGCAGCCCTGCGCCCGAGCCGTAATCCAGCAGAGTCGTTATCTCCCTGGGCAGATGCTGGGCAGCGAATGCGCACTCCACAAAATGGCGGCGGATGATTGCTTCCGGCTCGCGAACCGCGGTCAGATTCATCCGCAGATTCCATCGCAGCAATAATTCCAGGTAGGTCTCGAACTGATCGTAGGCTACTGGAGGCAGTTCGTTAATACCAGCTTCAGCGAACGCGCTTCTAATTTGCGTTGCCGCTCCACTCAGAGGCGTGCATGGTCACTTGGCCAGGACTGACGATCGAGTCAACCAGGACCGGGCGGCCTCAAGAAACGCCGCGAACAGGGCGCGCGACACGCCACTGTTCTCGTAAGTCCGCTCCGGATGCCATTGCACAGCGACAACAAATCGCTCTGGTTCTGCGCTCTCCAGTGCTTCGATCACGCCATCTTCGGGGCAAATTGCGGCGACAACTAGCTCCTGTCCCGGGCGGTCGACAGCCTGATGATGGCTCGAATTGACAAAAAGCTCCGGGGTTTCCTCACTCATCCCACTCGCCAACTTCGAAAGACGCGACCCGGGAGTGACCAAAACCGGGTGAGCCTTCTGTACTTCTCTTCCTGGCTGATGATCAACCGCGCCCGTATCTGCGTGCGGCAGATCTTGTATGAGCGAGCCGCGGCGCCATACATTTAACGATTGCAGGCCGTAGCAAATTCCCAGGATCGGCTTCCCTTGAGCAAAGGCATCCTGCAACAGCAGGTCGTCGGCTGCTTCGCGCGGCTGGTCCTTGGCCGCGCATTCCTTTTCGGCCTGTTGTCCGTAGCGCCCTGGGTCCACATCCGCCGGGCTGCCCGGAAGCAGGATGGCGGCGCACGAGGCCAGGATGCCGGCTTGAGCGGCGGGTGACTCACGCAACGGAATGGGCACCGCTGTACCTCCCGCTGCTTCTACGGCGCGAATGTACTGCGGCATGCTGCGCTGGTTGTAAGCCTCGTCAGTAGAAGTAGGCTCCGGGATGGCGATGCGGGGATTGAGTGATGTCATTGATCTTCTCTAGCGAGCTCCGCTCGGCTGTCCAACATTTCGCCCTCGGCCGGCGCCGCCAGAACGGGTGCGAGGTCGCCAGGCGCGGCGTGACTTTGATAGAGCTCGAGGATCTCATTGCGCAGCCTGGCGGTGAGCTCGTCCACTTGCCGGATGGTGTATCCCGACGAATCGATTGGTTTGCCAATCACCAGTTTGATCGGCCGCGGCCGAAAGTGATGGGTGTGAATCGGTAACAGCTCATAGGTGCCGATCAGCGCCATTGGCACCAGGGGCACCCGGCCGCGGATCGCCATGTACGCCGGGCCCTTTCATGAAGGGCTGAATCTCGCCATCCTTTGGTTCGGCCGCCTTCAGGGAAGATAAAAAGCGGCATCCCAGATTTCAGCACCCGGATAGCCCGGTTTAGCCCGGCGATGGAGCCGCTGCCGCTTTCCTCGTCGACGGGTATCTGGCCGGAGCGCTGCAGATGCCATCCGATAAATGGCCACCGCCAGAGGCTCTGTTTGGCCAGAATTCGAAATTGAAAGGGGAGGCTGCTGAAGACCAGCGGCGTATCCATAAATGAAGTGTGATTGGAGGTATAGATCGCGACGGGCAGCAAATTTTCACGTCCGATAACGGAGACCGGGGCCCCCACAATCCGCAACGAAGTCCGTGCCCATTGCCGAGCAATATTGTGCTGCCAACGGCCGTCCTCTTCCAGGCAAGACGCCGCCAGCGACATGCATCCAAAAAGTCCGGTGAACAAAAAGAACAGTGGGCTTCTGACCAGGTTCGAGCACACGCGGCTGCCCAACGAAAGTTCCGGGTGCGCGGCAGGCTTTGAGCTCATACCTTCAGCGGCTCCGTCGTTGCACCCTGCGCGGCCACCAGCTGGGATCGGACTTGACCCACCAGGTAGACTGAGCCGGTGACGACGACGAGGCCATTCGCCGGGGTCAGTTGCAGCGCACGCTCAACCGCTTTGACTGCGCCCGCAGCCGCCTCGACATCGCTGCCCGTGGTCTGCGCGGCCGCCAGCAAATCCTCGATCGATGTGCTGCGCGAAGAATCGACCGGCGTCACCACCACCTTGCCAAACAGCGGAAAGAGAATCTGCGCCAGCTCCACGACAGGCTTGTCTTTGAGGCAGCCAAAAACAAGTGTCAAGGGTTGACCCCGGTCCAGATGCGAGACCGCAGCCCGCAGCGCCCAAGCCCCAGCAGGATTATGGCCCACGTCCAGCAGTACATCTGCCCGACCGGCACTGCCCACGAGATACTCCAGGCGCGCCAGCCAAACCGTATCCCGAATGCCTGCCTGAATATCGATAGGGGTGATATTGTAACCGTGATTGTTTCTTAACTCCACAGCGGCGGCGATCGCCAGAGCCAGGTTGCGCTGTTGATGGGCGCCCGCCAGTGGGGAATCGATCCCGATAAGTTCTCCCATAACGGACAACGGGTAGCGGTTGCGCGTGTACTGTTCGGGATGGTTGTGCACGGGGATATAGCTTGCAGCATTAACTCCCCTGACCTCCAGTAATGTTGCCACTTCGCCCAGCGCCTGATTGGCCTCAGGGTGTTGGGGCAATGTGATCATTACGCCCTGGCTGCGCAGGATGCCGGCCTTTTCTCGAGCTATCTGATCGATGGTGGAACCGAGCCACTCAGTGTGGTCGAGCGAAATATCAGTAATCACTGACACCGCAGGTTCGACAATGTTGGTCGCATCCAAGCGGCCGCCCATACCCACTTCCACCACGGCGGTGTGCACCTGAGAGGAAGCAAAATGTAGAAAGCCCATCGCCGTGACCGTCTCAAAAAAACTCGGCGGCCCGGGCAGCCGGCCGTCCCGTACCAAGGTCTCCGCAACCTCCTCGACATGAGAAAAGAGGGCGGCGAAATCGTCGTCGCCAATCAGAGAGCCATTCACCTGGATACGTTCATTGACGCGGTTCAGGTGAGGGGAGGTGTAAAGGCCGGTCTTGTAGCCGGCGCGGGCCAGGATGCTGGCCAGAGTGGACGCAGTGGAACCTTTGCCGTTGGTGCCGGCAACCAGCACCGAAGTAAAGTTGCGCTCGGCGTTGCCCAGGGAAGCCATGAGCGTGCGCATGTGCGCCAGCTCGAATTTCCGGCGTGGCGTGCCGGGCGCAGTGTGCAATTCCTGACCGAGAGCATAAAGACGGTCAAGTGCCGATGCATAAGACATGGTCTTATTCTAGAGGGAATTCCCTGCTGCTACGCGTGAACAGGCGCGGGCACCATAAAGTCGAGCGCGCGGATCAGGTAGCTTTTCAGGTCGCGTCGAGCAACGATCGCGTCCAACATACCGTGCTCGAGCAGAAACTCCGACCGCTGGAACCCTTCCGGGAGCTTCTGTCGAATCGTCTGCTCGATGACGCGCGGGCCGGCGAAGCCTATCAGGGCGCCGGGCTCGGCGATATTGAGGTCCCCCAGCATGCCAAAGCTCGCGGTCACGCCGCCCGTGGTGGGGTTGGTAAGGACCGATATATACGGCACGCCGGCGTCTTCCAGTTGAGCGAGGCCGGCAGAGACTTTCGCCAGTTGCATGAGGCTCGCGACCCCTTCCATCATGCGTGCGCCGCCGGACGAGGCAACGATGATGAGGGGCTGCCGGGCTGCCATTGCGCGGTCGATGGCGCGTGCGATGGTTTCCCCGACCACACAGCCCATACTTCCGCCGATGAAGGCGAATTCCATCACGCTGAGAATAACGGCGTATGGACCGAGGTTTCCCAGGGCATTCATCACCGCGTCATTGAGGCCGGTTTCCTGGCGAGCCTTTTCCAGACGATCCCGATAGGGTTTTATGTCGACGAACTCCAGTGGGTCGGTGGATACAAGTTCCAGGTCTACTAACTGGTAACCCGGCTCGAGCAAGCTGGCAATCCGGCTTCGCGCGTCCAGGCGGAGGTGGTGCCCACACTTGGGGCACACCTGCAGGTTAGCCTCGAGATCGGCCTTGAAGACGTATTGGCCACAGCCTTCGCATTTCTGCCATAATCCCTCGGTTCTCACACTCTTTTCTGCCGTATTTGGTTCGATCTCATTTTCCTGCCGCTTAAACCAGGACATGTATTCCTTCCGCCATGCGCCCCTGCGACGCCCATGCCGCCGCCTCCGAGCATTCTTACAGCTACTGAGCTTGTTTGCCTCTTATTTTGTGCAGCTTTTGATTGTGAAGCTGCGGAAACACCCCAGGCATCAGTGTCCGGTGTGGTAGGGATGCCCTGCGAGTATTGTAAATGCCCGGTAGAGCTGTTCCACCAGCACCAGGCGGGCAAGCTCGTGGGGTAGCGTCATCCGCCCTAGCGAGAGGATGGTCTGCGCGTGCCGCAGCGCTCCGCCTGACCAGCCGCTTGGCGGTCCGACGGCGAAGACGATCGTCTGCTGGCCTGAGTCGCGGCGCGCACTCAGCCATGTGGCGAGCTCTTCCGAGGAGAGAGCTTCTCCGCGGCTATCAAGAAGCACCAGCCACGCCAGGGTGCGCGCTCGTTGCCGGGGGACAAAGGTGAACAACGCCTCCTCGTCACGGAAAGCAACGGTTTCAATGCCGGCATAGGGTGCGATACGTTTCACATACAGACTTGTAGCCGGCTCGAACAGATCGTTGCGGCTACGCTGGCCCACATAAGCGACGGTGAGGTTCACGCTGGGTATGAAAAATGCTCCAAAAGTCCAGTAGACCCTGGACTATCGTCCTGGGCAACTTTCAGCCGTCCCTACGGGACTGAATCACGTCTCGATATACCCAGGACTGGAATTGGACGAGGAGCTGGGCTATTACGCGGGAAATCGGAAATTTGTTCAGAGCTTGACGTCCTGGGCTACAGTCAGACGTCCCTGCGGGACTGAGTTCGGACATGGGGTTACGAATCAGATCCGGAGGTTATTCCCGGCCGGTGCGGCCGGCGCCTACTTGCTCGCGGACCCCTCGCATGCCCGCCCCGTCAAGCACAGCTTCGATCATGGCATCACAGCCCATGCATGAGTTGATCATCATGTGATAAAGACGGCGATCAGTCCAATCCCGATCGTAGTAGCGGCGGATGTAGCCTTCACGCCGGCTGTCGGTGGCCTCAATCTCTGCCCGGGCGTTTCCTGCCTGTTCTGGAAAGTGTTCTTCAAACCAACGAATTTTCCTCGACATCGACGCGTAGACGAAAATGTTGAAGACCCCGGGAAGACTCGCCATGGCACACGCTGCGCCGCGGCCAACAATCACACACTGCCCGTCAGCCAGGCATTGCTTGAGGTAGTTGCGCACAAACTCGACCATGCGCTCACTGTCGAAAACCTGGTCTTTCGGGGGTGCAGGCAGGCGGTCCACACTGCCATGCATAAACGATTTGCCCATCCGGTAGTACCACGGGTCAAGACGCTCATCGCACTGCTGCGCCATGCTTTTGGGCACCCCGGCCTTACGGGCGATCTCCTCGATGAGGCAATTGTCGATGAGCTTCCAGTTCAGCTGATTGGCCAAGCGATGGGCGAATTCCGCTCCCTGGCTGCCGTACTCCCGTTCTACCGTGATCACCCTGACCATAGAGAGTCTCTCTGGCGGAATGCTAGCACCAGCAGGGTGAATAATCCATACCTTCACGGTTCGGCAAGGACCGGGTTTCTTAAGCTGCCGATGCCGGAAATCTTCACCACCACATCGTCGCCCGGCCGGAGCCAGCGCTGCGGAGTGCGACCCATGCCCACGCCCGCCGGAGTACCGGTGCTGATGATGTCTCCCGGCACCAGGGGCATCATGGTCGAAATGTAAGAGATAAGCCGGGGCACCTTAAAAATAAGCTCGCGGGTATTGGAACTCTGCAGGGTCTCCCCGTTGATGGAGAGCGAAATATCCAGTTGGTGCGGGTCAGGCACCTCGTCCTTGGATACGATCCAGGGGCCCAGGGGCGCGAAGGTGGGGAAGTTTTTGCCCAGCGTCCATTGCGAGGTCGCCAACTGCACGTCGCGGGCACTTACATCATTAAGGATGGTATAGCCAAAGACGTGGTCCTCCCACTGGGCCTCGGGGATATTGCGGCCACCCTGGCCAATCACGACTGCCAGCTCGGCTTCATAATCTGGTTGCTGGCTGGCACGGGGCAACAGGATCGGCTGGCCGTCCCCGATGAGGGCCAGGGGGTACTTGGAAAACACGGTCGGAAACTTGGGCGGCTCCATTTTCGATTCTGTGGCGTGGTCGCGGTAATTGAGGCCGATACAGAGAATCTTGGAAGGCCGCACGATGGGTGGTTCCAGAATGACGGAAGACAAGGGTGCCAGCAGATTCAGACCGGTCTCTTCCAGCTGAGTATTGACCGCAGCCCATCGACTGGGCCCCGCGGCGATGAACGTCAACGTGTCCTGGTATCCGAGCTGGGTGAGAGGGAAGACATGGCCGTCCTTGAGGAGTGCCGGGGCAATGGTTGCATCGCGACGGTAGGTGATGAGGCGCATCCATCGATTGTCCATCGGCCAGCGCAGGAATGGGTAAAAAATGTGGCAAGCGACTCCCAAATCAGGAGCCGGCCGCGCCTGGTAAGTTCCAATGGTGGTAGACGGCCAACATGCGCAGTGTGAAGCAACCGGCGATGCCGCTGCTGCTGGCCACCACGGCGTTGACTTTTAGCTTGAGACAGAGAACCGTGATGGCAGCGCCGAACAGTGCGGCAGCCGCATATACATCTGAGCGAAGCACCTTTGGCACCTGACCGATCAGCAGGTCGCGGATTGTGCCCCCGCCCACTCCGGTGATGCCGCCCATCATGGTGGCCAGCAGCGGATGGAGTTTGAATTCCAGCGCCTTGGTGGCCCCGGCGATAGCAAAGAAGCTGAGGCCCGCGGCATCCAGAGTCGTGATCAACCAACTATTCACCGTGGAGGTGTAGGTATGCAGGACAAACACCGCCGCTCCGGAGGCCAGCGCCACGGCGGCATAGTTCCAATTTCGGATGGAACTCGGCGGTACGTCGCCTATCAAAAGGTCGCGAACGATGCCGCCTCCCAACGCGGTAACAAAGGCAAGGACCAGCAGGCCGAGCAAATCAAGCCTGGCTTGCATGGCTGCTGACGCGCCCTCAGCGGCAAAGAGAGCGGTTCCCACCAGGTCAATTGCGAGCAGCAGATGGGCGGCCTTGGGGCGCAGAGCAAATTTCATCTCTCGACTATAGAGGCTGCGAGAGCGCCAGGGATTTGGGCGGGAGGGATATAGGAATCTCTTTTTTTTTCTTTGCGCGGTTAGTCTCCCTGAAGGGAGGGAAGCTGCGGCCTAGAGGGGGAGCTAGGAAGAAGGGGGATACTTCCGGGTGGCGGTTATCTCCTGCTTTTTCCGCAGCCTCTAAAAGCGCCGCACGGGAAGTGGAACGCAACCGCAGGAAACTGCATCTGCCTACAATGGAACTTCAGATTATGGGGGGTTAATGGCGAAGCCGAACGAGGGACGATGCCGGGTAGTTATTGAAAACGTAAAACCACAACTGAATTGTGGCCTCTTTCCAATTAAGCGAATCGTCGGCGACCTGGTCGCTGTGGAGGCAGACGTCTTCGGAGACGGGCACGACCACGTACGGGCGCGACTGCTGTGGAAGGAGGAGGGCAGCAGCAGCTGGGAGTCCACAGAAATGCAGGACCTGGGGAATGATCGCTGGCGGGCTGAGTTTCCAGTCACGAAGGTCGGCCGCTACCGGTACAGCCTGGTGGGAGAAGAAGATCATTTCGAGACGTGGCAGAGTGACCTCAAGAAGCGGGTGGAGGCGAAACAGGATCTCGCCGTGCCGTTTGCTACCGGCGCCCTGCTTCTGGAACAAGTCCGACCCGGGCAACGAAAGAAGACAGCGCTAAGCTAGCCACCTGGGCCGAGAAGCTCCGAAGCAGTGATTCCACCACGGTCGAATTCGCATTGCAGGATGAGCTTCTGGCAATGGCCCGTCGTTATCCCGACCCCGCGCTCGAGACCTGGTACGAGCGAGAGCTGGAGATCGTGGTCGACCGGGAGCGGGCCGGCTTTTCCGCGTGGTATGAGCTTTTCCCGCGTTCCTGGTCCACCACCCCAGGAAAGCACGGGACCCTTCGCGACGTGGCCAAGCGGATGGACTACGTGGCGGAAATGGGTTTTGACGTCCTCTACTTCCCGCCATCTCTCCCATCGGAAAAAGTTTTCGCAAGGGCAAGAACAACTCCGTTGAAGCGGCCCCGGGAGATGAAGGCAGCCCGTGGGCGATCGGCTCCTCGGAAGGAGGCCATACGGCAATCCATCCGCGCTGGGAACCCTGAAGGATTTCGCAGACGTGGTGAAGCGAGCCAGCAGCTCAAGATGGAAGTCGCTCTCGACATTGCCTTCCAATGCGCGCCCGATCATCCCTGGGTGACCGAGCACCCTGAATTCTTCAAGAAGCGTCCGGATGGGTCGATTCAGTATGCAGAAAATCCCCCCAAAGAAATATCAGGACATTTATCCGCTGGACTTTGAATCGTCCAATTGGCAGGGATTGTGGGACGCTCTCAAAGACGTCTTCAGCTTCTGGATGGATCAGGGGGTGAAGATCTTCCGCGTGGATAATCCGCACACCAAGGCATTCCCTTTCTGGCAATGGGTGATCCCGGAGCTCAAGGCGAAAGATCCCGATGTGCTGTTCCTGGCTGAGGCCTTTACCCGGCCTCGGGTGATGGAGCGGTTGGCCAAGCTCGGCTTTTCGCAGTCCTATACCTACTTCACCTGGCGCGAAACCAAGGAAGAGCTCACCCAATATCTGCTGGAACTCACCACCACCGAGGTCAAGGAGTACTTCCGGCCGAATTTCTGGCCTAATACCCTGACATTCTGCCCGGCCACCTGCAGACGGGTGGACTACCCGCATTTCGCAGCAGGTTGATTCATGGCCACGACCATGACCTCGAACTTTGGGATCTACGGTCCGGCTTTCGAATTGGGAGAAAATACGCCGGTCAGGCCGGGGAGCGAAGAATACCTGAACTCGGAAAAAATGTCGATCAAGACCTGGAATCTTCGAAAACCCCTTGAGTCTTAGGCCGCTGATTACGCTGCTCTGAACAAAATCCGGCACGAGAATCGGGCCCTGCAGAGCAACGAGCGGTTGCACTTCCACCCCACCGACAATCCGTCCCTCCTCTGCTACTCCAAACGGACGGCGGATGGCAGCAACCTCATCCTGGTGGTTGTCAACCTCGATTCTCTTTTACGTCCAGAGTGGGTGGATTGATCTTGATTTAAACGTACTAGGGCTAGCTCCGGACGATACATTTGAAGTTTACGATCTGTTGACGGATCGCTCATACGAGCTGGCGAGTCAAAAATTAATGTCGCCTTGCGGCCAGCGGAAATGCCGGCACATCTCTTCCGGGTGGACGTCCAGCGGGCGTAACTCTCGTGGTGACGATTCAGCATAAAAAAAGCCGGGAGGCAGGATTGAAGCAAGCCGGCAGCGTGGCCGACCCGCTCTGGTACAAGGACGCGGTCATCTACGAGTTGCACGTAAAGGCTTTTATGACAGCAACAACGATGGCCTCGGCGACTTTCAGGGGCTGATCAGAAACTGGACTACCTGCAGGACCTTGGCGTCACCTGCCTTTGGCTGCTGCCGTTTTTCCCCTCGCCCCTGCGGGACGATGGCTACGATATCGCCGATTACATGAGCGTTCATCCCAGCTACGGAACGCTGGAGGATTTCAGGACTTCCTGACGCTGCCCACGAACGCGGTCTGCAGGTGATGATCGAGTTGGTCATCAACCACACCTCCGATCAGCATCCCTGGTTCCAGCGTGCGCGCCACGCACCCGCTGGTTCGCCGGAGCGCAATTTTTATGTGTGGAGCGACACCGATCAGAAATATAAAGACGCGCGCATCATTTTCACCGATACCGAGAAATCCAACTGGACCTGGGATCCGGTAGCGCAGCCCTACTACTGGCATCGCTTCTTCTCCCATCAGCCGGACCTGAACTACGACAATCCCGATGTTCTCGAGGAAGTGCTCAAGTCATGCGCTACTGGCTCGATATGGGCGTCGACGGGCTGCGCATTGACGCCATTCCTTACCTGGTGGAACGTGACGGCACCAATTGCGAAAATCTGCCCGAGACCCACGCCGTGATCAAGCCATCCGCGCGGAAATCGATGAGCATTATGCCGCCAGGACCATGCTGGCCGAGGCCAATCAGTGGCCGACCGACGTGCGCACTTATTTCGGCGACGGCGACGAGTGCCACATGGCCTTTCATTTCCCCCTGATGCCGCGCATCTATATGGCGCTGCGCCAGGAGGATCGCCTGCCCATCACCGACATCATGGCGCAAACGCCGGATATCCCCGACAACTGCCAGTGGGGCCTGTTTCTGCGCAATCACGACGAGCTGACGCTGGAAATGGTCACCGACGACGAGCGCGATTACATGTACCTGGCCTACAGTGCCGATCCGCGCATGCGCATCAACATCGGCATCCGGCGCCGGCTGGCTCCGCTGCTCGATAACAACCGTCGCCGCATCGAGCTGCTGAACAGCATCCTGTTTTCGTTCCCAGGAACACCGATCCTTTACTACGGCGACGAGATCGGCATGGGCGACAACATCTATCTCGGCGACCGCAATGGCGTGCGCACTCCCATGCAGTGGACGGGATCGCAATGCCGGTTTCTCCCGGGCCAACCCCGCAAAGCTCTACAGCCCGGTCATCATGGATCCGGTCTGGGGCTACGAGGCCTCAACGTGGAGGCACAGCAGAACGACCCTTCTTCGCTGCTGAACTGGATGCGCAACATGATCGCGCTGCGCAAGCTCTTCCAGGTTTTCGGCCGGGGGTCGCTCGCTTTCCTCGATCCATCGAACCGTAAAATCCTGGCCTACATCCGCCAATACAAGAACGAGAAAGTTCTGTGCGTGGCGAATCTGTCGCGCTTCGCGCAGCCCGTGGAACTCGACCTGGCCGCCTATGGAGGGATGGTGCCCGTAGAGATGCTGGGCTACGTCGAATTTCCCCGGATCACCACCGCCTATCCGCTCACTGTCGGTCCCTACGGTTTTCTGTGGTTGGAGTTGCAACCCTCCCCCGAGCCGGCGCCAAGCCTGGCAGAGGAAGGCGAGCCGGAAATCGAGGTGAGCGGGCCCACCGACTGGATGAGCGTTCTCGAAGGCAATGGCCGCCGGGAACTGGAGGAGACGGTTCTTCGCGGCTACCTGGCTCGTCAACGTTGGTTTGGCGCCAAATCGCGGCCGATCACCGGGACCAGAATCGAAGACTGGGCGGTCTTCAATCAGGGGATGAGCGCCCTGGTGTGGGTGGAGGTGCAATACGCTGAGGGGGATTCCGACACCTACCTGGTCACGCTCGGATTGCTTTTTGGCAAAGCCGCCGACGCGCTGCGGGAGGAGTCGCCGAACGCACTGCTGGCTCGGCTAACCTCGGCGGAGGGTGACGGCGTGCTCCACGAAGGAATCTTTAACGACACCGCCAGTGAAGCGCTGCTGGCGCTGATTTCCGGGGGCGGCAAGATTCCCTCACGGGAGGGTGACCTCCTCGCGATCCCCAGTAGCGCGCTGGCTCAGTTGCAGGGTGAGGCCGGAGACCATGCCGCGCCTCGCCGTGGTTCGGCGGAGCAAAGCAACACCTCCATTCTTTTCGGGGACAAGCTGATCATGAAGCTGTTCCGGAGACAGCAATTCGGTCCGAACCCTGACACCGAGATCGGCCGCTACCTCACTGAGACCACCCATTTCACCCATATCGCACCCTTCGGGGGCTCTATTCAATACACCCGCGAAGGGCAGGAGCCATCGACGGTGGCCATGTTGCAGGGCCTGGTTACGAACGAGGGCGACGGCTGGCAATGGACGTTGGAAGAATTGGACCGCTACTACGAGGCCAGCGCGGCGCATAACTTTGCCCAGGCGGGAATCGACGAAGGGCCAACCAGCCTGCTGCAGTTGAGTCAGGCGCACGGAAACAAAGTTCGCGCGGGAACATGTGGGTACTTACCTCGACGCCGCAGCGTTGCTGGGCAGAAGAACGGCGGAGATGCACCTCGCTCTGGCATCGCCGACGCCCGACCCGGCGTTTATGCCCGAACCCCTGAGTTCCACGGACCTCGATTTGCTGCGCGAAGAGCTGATCGCTCACTCCGGCGCCGCGTTTGATGCCCTCAAGGAAAACGTAGCCCGGTTGCCCGATAGCGTGCTGGAGAGAGCAGGCCTGGTGCTCAGCCGCAGAAGTCTGGTGCTCGACCGATTCCGTCGACTTTCGGCGAGCGAGATCCATGCACTGCGCACCCGCATCCATGGGGACTATCATTTGGGTCAGGTGCTTCGGTCCAAAGGGGACTTTGTCATTCTGGACTTTGAGGGTGAGCCCGCACGCACGTTGGCGGAACGCAGAACGAAACAGTCGCCGCTCAAGGACGTGGCAGGTATGTTGTGGTCGTTTAGTTATGCGGCATTTTCGGCGCTTATGAAGTACTCGTCGCGACGTCCGGAAGACTTTCGCCGCCTCGAGCCCTGGGCCCATTTATGGGAGCAATCGGTCTCGTCCGCTTTCTTACGCACCTATTGTGAATTTGCCAAGGGCGTGGCGGTTGTCCCAACGGAACCGCAACTGTTTGAGCAATTACTGGAGGCATACGTAATTGACAAGGCGTTTTATGAATTGGTGTACGAGTTGAATAACCGGCCCAGCTGGGTGATGATTCCGCTGACGGGAATACTCGGTTTACCGCTGTAGGCGGGTAACATTCTCAGGGGCTAAGGCATTTATTCTTGCGAGATTAGGCCGGGCTAAATGGCCGCACCCTTCACCTTGCCCCTGTAGCTCGAGGGACATCGCCTGTGGCCCGTATTTGCGGCTTGAAGCGCTCGGCGTACATTTGGCCCGTACGTCAAATTCCCCGCAACCGGCTTGGGGCTTTAGCCCATGAGGGCACCAGCAGCAGTTAAGATCCGTGTAGGGACCGAAGGTACAACGCATGGCAAAGCTAGAGCTTTCGGAAGAAACGAAAGCAGAGACGGAAGAGGTAAAGGGAGCCGATCTGCTAATCGCGGTCGCAGGTCCGGTGGACGCCGAGCAGCTGCGGGTTGCGGCCACGCAAGCAGTGTCGGGTATGGGTCAACCTGCGCCCTCTGCTCTGCGCACCGTGGTTGCATATCCCGGCGGTACGGAGCCCGCGGCACAGGCCGGGATGGACCCGGAGCAGAAGGAAACGGGCGGCGCATTGCGTTTCCTGCCCTACTCGCTACCCGCCGGTAGTCCATCGAGAATCCCCTGGCTGCCCGGGGCCAGCACGTATCAAGCGCTCTTCGCCATGGCTCGGGATTTGGGGGTGAGTGCGTGCGCGGTGATTGGTGTCGATCTTGCGGCGCTGCACTCCGATTTCCTGGCGTCGATGATGGCGCCGGTGCTGGAAAAGCGCTGTGACCTCGCTATGCCCCTTTATGCCTTAGGCAAGTTCGACGGCCTGCTGAACTCAAGCATCCTTGCGCCGCTCACTCGCGCGCTTTATGGGCGGCGGGTGCGCTTCCCACTGGCGCCGGACTTCTGCCTTTCGGGCAAGATGATTCCCGACCTGGAAGTGGCGTTGCAGCGGACCACCGACCAAGGTCGATCTATCTTCTGGCCGGCAACCGAAGCTGCTATTCGCGAATGCGGAATTTGCCAGGTGTATGTGGATACACGGCACGTTCCCTCCGCCGAAGGCATAGACCTGAGCACCATTCTGTCCCAGACCGTTGGCCCTTTATTTGCGGAGATGACCATCAACGCCCCGCTGTGGCAGCGGGTGCGAGGTTCGCAGCCGGTCGAAACCTGGGGTTCAGCGGTGGCGCCCCCGGCCGACGGAGCGCCCGCGGATACCACTCCGATGTTGGAGACATTTCAGCTCGGCTACCGCAATTTGCAGGAGGTGTGGTCTCTGGTCTTGCCTCCGGTCACGCTTCTGGAGCTGAAGCGTCTGGCGCGGCCGAGCACGACGAGCTTCCACATGCCCGACGAACTCTGGGTTCGGATTGTCTACGACTTCGCCTTGGCCTACCGGCTGCGCACCATAAGCCGTACCCATCTTTTGGGGGCGCTCACCCCGCTTTACTTGGGGTGGGTAGCCTCGTACGCGCTGGAAGTGGGCAATGCCAGCGCGGGGGAGGCAGAACAGAGAGTGGAGAAGCTGGCTCGTGCCTATGAAGAGGGCAAGCCCTATCTATTATCGCGGTGGCGCTGGCCGGACCGCTTCAACCCTTAGGCCCCGAAGGAGATCATTATGTGGACTCAAGTGTCGCAGTCATTGCACGAATCGATGGCTCGGGTGATCAGCCGCATCGCCACTCTGCTTCCGGGTATTCTGGCGTTAATCGTCGCTGTGCTGTTTTTCGCCGCGATCGCATGGCTGCTGGCCTGGGTGGTGCGTACAGTGTTGAAAGCGATTCGCATCGACGAGCGGCTGGCGCGGGGGACGAACGCCATCGCAGAGTGGTCGCCCACCTATACGCCGAGCATTCTGATCACCCGCGTAGTCTTTTGGTGCGTGGTGCTGGCGGGTTTTCTGGTTGGGCTGGAAGCATTTGGCGCATCCTCAGATAATCTGCTGACTGCTCGCCTGTTGGGCTACATTCCTAATGTCGTGGGCGCGGTGGTGTTGCTCATCCTGGGTAACGTGATTGCCCGTTTTCTTTCCCGCAGTGTGCTGATCGGCGCGGTGAACATGAATTTGCATTACGCGCGCTTGTTGAGCCTGGGGACAAAGTGGCTGGTCCTGGTGCTGACCGCAGCCATGGTGCTCGATCATCTGTCGATTGGCGCCGCTATTGTGGATCTGGCATTCGGCATTCTGTTCGGCGGCATTGTTTTGGCGCTGGCCCTGGCGGTCGGCCTTGGTTCCCGTGACCTGGTAAGCCGCTCGCTCGAACGAGAAGCAGCTCGCCCGGCTGCTGAGGCTGTGGCAGAAGAGCAGTTTCGCCACTTCTAGAATATGGATAGACAAAATGTAGAAGCAGGGTCGCCCGTGAAGGTCGCTATTTTGGGTTTTGGCACCGTGGGCAATTCGGTTGCTCGCATATTGCTGGAACACCCGCCAAAGGGTGTGGCCCTGGGCTGCATCTTCAACCGCGGAATTGAACGCAAACGGGTCTCCTGGGTCCCCTCGTCCGTGCTCTGGACAGAAGACTTCGATGCGGTCCTCGACTCTAATCCTGACATCGTGGTTGAGTTGGCAGGGGGGCTGCAGCCCGCGGGCGATTGGGTACGAAAAGCGTTGGCGGCAGGCAAGTCGGTGGTGACTGCCAACAAGAAAATGATTGCCGAACAAGGCCCAGCTCTGGAGGAGCTGGCCCGGCGCCATGGCTGTCAGCTACTCTACGGCGCTGCGGTGGCCGGCGGTGTTCCGGTAATTCCCGCCGTGCAGCAGGGGCTGGCGGGGGACCGCATCGTCCGCCTTCACGGCATCTTGAACGGCACCTGCAATTTCATTCTCAGCCACATGGAAGAGGGAGCTGAGTTTGAACCCACTTTGCGAGAGGCACAGGAGCGCGGATACGCCGAAGCCAATCCGACTGAAGATGTCGATGGCTTCGATGCCCGGGCCAAGCTGGTTATCCTCTCCCGCATTGGCCTGCGGGTGGAGGTGCTGCCGGAGGAAGTTGCCTGCCGCACTATTCGTGACGTCACTGCCATCGACTTCGCCTACGCCAAGGACCTCCGCTGCACCATACGGCAGATTGCGCGGGCAGAGGTCAGAGAACAGGAACTGCTGGCCACGGTAGGGCCCATGCTGGTATCGCAAAGTTCTCCCTTGTCGTGGTCGCGAGGCACGGAAAACATGGTTATTTCGGGCGGCGAATATGGGGGCAAAACTGTCTTCTCCGGTCACGGGGCTGGAGGACATCCGACAGCGGTTGCCGTGATCTCTGATGTGCTGGCAATCGCACATGGTGGTTGTCCGGTGAACATAGCCAGCAGCCGGGCTCGGGTTGAGGGGGATTTTGTTGTGCCTCACTATATAAGGTTCGTGGTCGACGACAGCCCGGGGATCGTGGCCGCGATTGCGGGCCACCTTGCTGAGCGAGACATCAATATCGACGCCTTGTTGCAGAAGCCAGGCTACCCTAAGGACCGTTTGCCATTTGTGGTCACGGTCGAACCATGCCCCAGCTCGGCGTTAAAGGCGGCTTTGAAGAAGATTGCGCAATTGCAATGTATGCTGGCGCCGCCGTTTGATTTGCAGATGCTGGAGGAGTAGGAGTGAACCTGCGTTCCTAATGAGGGACGGAAGTTTCCAGGCGAGATCGGTTGCGCCAGCTGGGAAATGGTTACCGGGGAGGGGAAATATCCTTCCCGCGGGGGCTGGATCTGGTTCCCTCACCAGCCGCTCGGTGCATCGATGACTCGAGAGTTAGAGGGAAGGGGAGGGGGGTCCCCCACCTCGGGGAAAAAGGGAGAGAGGTGGGGGCGCCCGGCCTTGGTGAGGGAACCAGGGTGACCATCTAATTCCTTTGGTTCCGCTATGCCCCCTCAGGGGCTAAAGCCCAATTCTTTTCTCAGTCAGCTACGGCCCGACTAAAGTCGTGTCCTGATACGAGCAGCCAACTTCGGGACTGGCGCAACCGATCTCGAATGGAAGAGCCAAGTGTCAAAAGCCTAGAACGGGGTGCGGCTCGTAGGGCTCTTCCAGTGCTTTGATTTCGCTTTCATCCAAGTGGATATTGAGCGCTTCGATCGCTTGATCCAAATGAGACATTTTGCTGGCGCCAATGATGGGTGAACTGACTCCGGGCTTCCCCAGAATCCAGGCCAAAGCTACCTGCGCGTTCTCTACCCCTCGCTGTTTTGCGATCTCCGACAGACGCTCCACTACGGTGAAGTCTGAAGGACGATAGTAAAGCTTCTGCGCAAAATCATCGGTTTTTGCGCGCAAAGTTTCCCCTCGGCTTTCGGTGTTCCGGTTTCCAGCCAGAAAACCGCGTGCCAGCGGGCTCCAGGGGATGAGCCCGATACCCTCCGCCAAGCAAAGGGGAATCATCTCCCGCTCTTCTTCGCGGTAGACCAGGTTGTAGTGGTTCTGCATGGCCACAAAACGGGCCAGCCCTATCTTCTCTGAGGTCTGCAGCATTTTCAGGAACTGCCAGGCATACATGGACGATGCGCCGATATAAAGTGCCTTGCCCGAGCGAACTACTTGGTCCAACGCCTCCAGCGTCTCTTCGATAGGGGTATGCGGATCGAAACGGTGGATCTGATAAAGGTCTACATAGTCAGTCTGCAAACGGCGCAGACTGTCATCGATGGCGTGCATGATGTGCTTGCGGGAAAGACCTTGCTGATTCGGATCGTCCCCCATAGCGTTGAAGACCTTCGTGGCGATCACGAGCTTGTCTCGCGAGGGCCCGAACTCTCTAAGCGCCCGCCCGGTAATTTCTTCGCTCAATCCCAGTGAATAAATATCCGCCGTATCAAAAAAATTGATGCCGGCTTCAATCGCGCGGCGGTAAAAGGGACGAGCTTCCGCATCCTCCAGCACCCACTCACGCCACTTTTTCGAGCCGTAGGTCATGGTCCCGAGGCAGATTCGGGATACTTTGAGGCCTGTCGAGCCCAGATTAACGTATTCCATAGACTCCCCCAAATTCGATTATGTAGTGCACCGCATCTCAGGATAAACATGGACTCCATCCCGGTAGAAATCTCCCTCGACGGAACAATTGGGCATCGGAACATCCCCGCGTGCTGTGGGATGGAGGAAAGCAGATCGCCGGCTCCAGTTGTGTCTCCTGCGGGCATTGCGTCAGGGTCTGCCCTGCAATGCGCTGATGGAAAAATCCATGCTCGGACACGCGGGCTATTTTACGGCCTTACCGGAAGACGCACTGAGCAAGATGATCGATTTGGTCAAGGGAGTCGAGCCGGAGATTCCGCAGGCTACGGCGCAGGTGCCGGACGCGAAACGGCCCTCACTATTCGCCTTGGGGCGGCGGATCGCCTCGCAGGACGCGCGCCACAGCCTGGCAGCTGCTGTCAGCGTTATGGAAATACCAGGCCGGGGGCCGGCAAAGGAGAGCGCTTCGTAACCCCAACGATGATCGCCACAAGCCTCCGTGAGAAATCGGGTTTTTGCAAGCGACAGGCAAGACCACGATCAAACTTTTATAGGCGCATGGTACGAGCCGATGTGTTTCGAGACCTTCTTTCCAAAGGCTATCGAAGGTATTTCGATGAACCGGTAGATCAAGGAAGCGAGTCCGAGTGACACGGCAAGACCGAACACCATCAATACCACTGTGGCCGTTATCGGATTCGTGCCATCGGAAAATATCCTACTCAGCATCTTAGCGACCATGATCGCAACAGGGAAATGGACCAGGTAGAGACTGTAAGACACATTCCCAAGCGAAATGGCGGATCCATTACGGAGTAGCCGAATAGCCCCGTGCTCCGAGGCAAGTAAGCCTATTAAAAAGAAAGCTGCTAGACCTTCGACGAGCATTGGCAGGGGATCATTGTAGCCATAGTAGAGCGGGGCAAAATGGCCGTTGCGCACTCGAAACCAGAGACATCGAAAAAAAATCAAGACAAAAGCCGCGGCAAAGAGCTTTGGTAATGACCTGCCAACAGGAAATGTCCATTTTCTCGAAGCCAACCATGCTCCGAGCATGAAATCAAACATGTACGCAAGAGAATCAAGACGATGTGGCGCATGAGCCAGGCTATAGGCCGCCACTCCGGCACCTAAGAGATCCAGTTGAACAGACGCCCCTTGATGAGCGCCAGGGTCACGAGAAACGGCATGATTGCCGAACCCATCGAGTTCGATGAAGATAGTCCACACAGGCATAATGAGCGATGTGTCGATTGCTAGTGCCGCTCGTAATCATCTGCACCCCAGAAGGAAATGGATGGAGAAACAGGGCGAACCAAAAGGTAGGAGGAGGATGAATCAACGATGGTGGGAATAGGAAAAGAAACAAGGCGGCGATCGCACTCGCGACCCAAAGTGCAGGGAGGAGTCGGAACAACCTACCAATATAAAAACCCTCTACACTCGATCGGGAGAGGCCACGCCTGAGAAGCGAACCAGTCAGGACATAACCGCTCAACACGAAGAAGACAACCAGCGAAGCGTGCGCATTACAAACAGCATCGATGGCGATTCGCGGCGCCGGCGGAAGCACATAAATTGAACTCATGTGAGAGACCGCCACAATCAAGGCAGCGATGCCGCGAAGTGACTGTAATTCGTCTATATGGCGCCGAGCATCCAAAATGGTCCGATCTCCAGACGGTTGCCTTGGAAAGTCTTCTCATCCTGATTTTAGTCGCGAAACTGACCATTCATCTGGTTCCTTGCGAGCCTACAGAGACCGAAGCGCCGCAGCTAGGCTTGTTGGAACCACGGAACTCTAATGCGTGGCCCTGATTGGAAGCCGGACTGGGCGCCGCCCGTAATTCATTTTGAATTGAGAACCCCGGACCTGCAGAGTCGCCGCCATAGGGGCTTTTAATAGGGAGTAGCTCAGCAAGATATAGAAGGCAGCCCTGATTCGATTGACACTCCCGAATGGGGAATAGAGTATGTCCCATAAGAAACTAATCAGAAGGTAAGAATATAAAGGGGCCAAATTAGGACGCAGCTGGGTCACACGAAAGGTCCCTCGCAGGGTCAAGATCAGGATGTAGATCCAGCAAAGACCGCCGAGTATACCTCCTTCTACCCAAGCCAGAGTCAAATGAGAGTGGGTTGGAATGACCGGGGTCTCAGTCTCAACTTCTGGAGGTTCGTCGGAATCGCTGTACCCGTGTTCATACTGAATATCTTGTTTCATTTGGATATACTTCAGACCCTCGGGAAACGAACCGTGGCCGATGATAGGGTTGTCACGGATGGCTTGAATGGCTACCAGTGTTTCGGGCCGTCCGCCGACGAGTACTCCGTAATCTCCTTGCGACTGCGAGAGGAACTTCTCGTTCTGAGATTCGTCAAAAAAATTATGTGCCGCGGCATATTTGATCGATGCATTCGCCGCATAAGCAGCTCCGCCTGCCAGCATCAACAGGGTCAAAATTCTTACTATGTCCTGGCGGCCACGAAAGACTCCGTCCCGCGTCCGTACCTGCGCAGAAAGCGGCCAAATTAGCACCGACGATATGAAATGCACGGCGAGCTGTGAACGGAAGCCATAATGCAAATTCAGCGCCGCCAAGATAAAACTAATGGTAAAGCAAACCCGATATTTCCCTTTGGCATAAAAATAAGAGGAACCAAGCAGCGCGATAATTGCAAGACCCTGGCTTATGCCAAATTTCCACTGGATGGTGAACTCGCCGGCAAACAACTGCCACGCATTGATGATCAACACGACAGCAATGCTCAGCGCGAAAATTACCAGCCTTCGAGTCTTGTTATTTAACAAAATGGCAAGTGCCACGAAGTCGAGAATGAAAAAGACGACCCTCGCGGTCCCTTTCATCCGCAGAAAAATCCAGATGTGGTTATAAGTATCTGCGATGATCGTTCCTAAAAGCCACCCTCCGGCCAATAGGTAGAACATCAAATATTGTCGGTGAAAGGCTCGGCTGCCCTTGGCCAGAAGCAATATAGGAAGAATTGGAAGAAGAATGACTTCGCTGCCAGGAAGCGCGCCGATGAGGTTAAGGCTGAAAAGGCCTGCAACTCCAAGGATAAATAGAGCCACCTCAGTAAAGAAGGATTGGCGCGATTTCCACAAAGGTTCTGGTCGAGCCCGAGATCCAATCGTTCCCGAACTTGTGATAGGCATTTGTTTCCTCTGCCCGCAACACCCCGGCAATGGCTGCCGCGAAAACCGTTACCCTAACGTCTTCTCAAGAATAGCAAAAGCACGCGATCGTCGTGATGCGACGCGAGTACCAGTGTCACGAGGGACCCCGTTGCCTTAGCGGCCAGCAACACCCCGAACTCGGATCAAGCAGGCTCAGCTGGTCCTCAGCCAATCACTGTCGCTCGTACCGCGTCATCTTGACTCGAACACATCAAGATTGCAATGTCCCCATTACCAGGAGCTCTTCGCCGCTTGAGTCCCAATCCTCTTCAAAAGCTTGAGGCGCCTTCTCGTAGGGAGAACTGGAAAATTCCGTCGAAAAGCCGTGTCCCGGCAAATTCTTATGAAAGAACTCCGCCGTCAGGGCCAAAACATGCTTCTCGTTTATCATCTGACCCCACTTTACCCCTAACCGCTTGCTCGGTCCCCAGAGCAGTTTGGCACATATAAGAAGAGCTTCCCGCCTGGCTTTAGAAGCCTCTGAAAGGTCATCAAGGTGGTTCTTGGGTTTGGAATATGCTCCAGGACATGGGCCGAGTAAATCGCATCGAAGCTCGCGCTGGGCAAGCTGTCAATATCGGTGGTCAAATCCACATTAAGGGTCCGGCGGCCGTATTCGACACGGGGCCGCGAGATCTCGAAACCGGTCGCATCATATCCCGCTTTGGAGAGCTGATAAACGCCGTATCCCCACGAGCAACCGTAGTCGAGAACACGACCCGAAGGAACCATCGCTCGTACGGTTCTAAGATGGGTTGTTAAATCGCGCCCGACACTCTTGAAACAGTCCGAAATATGGGAAGGAATGTCCTCCTCCCGCGGCAGGTCTGTGACATTTCCCTGTCGATATTTGCTTTGGTAGAAGCTGACGTTTTCCTCGGGGTCGTCCTTGGGAAACCTGAAGGTCAGCGAGCATTCAGCACACTGCCGGAGCTGCAAGATCCGGTTCTTCCACTGCACGATGCTGGTTCGGTCGCACTCGCAGTAGGGACAACTGGTCGACTGGAGGGTCGCGTATTTGAGCAGCGTCTTCAGCAGAAATTGTGATTTGCTCATGATTTATTAT
Source organism: uncultured Acidobacteriaceae bacterium (assembly GCA_963805955.1). Taxonomy (GTDB): domain Bacteria; phylum Acidobacteriota; class Terriglobia; order Terriglobales; family Acidobacteriaceae; genus PALSA-350. Next base: position 207,178 of record CAWDVZ010000022.1, on the reverse strand, counting down.
TCCTAATTGTTCCGGAAATTAGGGGGCTACTTCGGAAGGTGCACAGATGATCATTAACGGCGACGCTTGAACGTGATTTCCGGGCCGATTTTTTGTTACGCCGGAGTCGGACTGTTTCGCCACCGCTGAGAGATCAGAGTATCAGGCATGAATCAGCTTGAGAGCTGCAACCAAGTTGCAGCGGAACACGTCTAGGTAGCCATGGAAATCGAGTTGCGCCGGCTGATCGGCCATCGGGTCATCGTGATGGGACCAAGCTTTGTCGATAACGAAAAGTTGCAAAGCGTGAAGCTCCTCGCCGTGGAAGAAGCCGGCATCTGGATAGAAAGCCAGGAAGCAGTCGACAAAGTTGTTGGCAGATTACAAAAGAAACCCTCGTCGCCAGGTCTCGCCTTCTTCATTCCCTATGGGCAAATCGTCACCATCGTCGCTGGTTTTGATCCCTCTGGCATCGAGTAGCGCGCAATCAATCCGTTCTCAGCGCCCGCATCGGTTCCAGGCTGGCGGCTATGCGCGCCGGCAGGAGCGCGGCAAGAAAAGCTGCCCCGCACAACACCAGCAGCGTGACGGACAGGATCAAAGGATCGTAGGGCTTTACGCCGAACAATTGGCTCGCCATGGCGTGACCGGCCAGGACCGCAACCGGAATGCCAATGGCCAGACCAATGCCCACCTGTAGAAACGCACCCCGCAGCACCATCCGCAACACGCTCAGACGATCGGCTCCCAGCGCCATGCGGATCCCAATCTCACTGGTGCGGCGTTCCACCGAGTACGCGGTCACACCGTAAAGTCCGATCGATGCCAGCACCAGCGCCAGCACACCGAAGAAAGAGGTTAGCTTGGCGATCATGGCCTGCTGGGTGAAGTTCGCCTTGACCTGTTCGGCGAAACTTTTGAAATTGATGACCGCCAGATCAGGGTTGACTTGTGCGATTGCACGGCGCACTTGTTCCTCGAGTCCAGACACGTTGCCCACCGTTTCAATTTCAACGGCATTGAGATATTGAGACCGGTCCTCGAACTGCTGATAGCGCGGCTCGCCGCTATGAACGCTCTGGCCCTGGGCGAGGAAATACATCGGGCGCATCTTCTCCGACGGCCCCCAATAATGCGTGTCTTCTGTCACACCCACGATTTCAAACCACCCGGGATGCTTCTCATCGTCGCTGAAGTGCTTTCCAATCGCGTGGCCGTCCTTGAAGTATTTCTGCTCGAAGAAGCGGTTGACGACCGCGACGTTGCGCGTGGCTGGCGTGTCCTGCTCATTCATGGAGCGACCCTCGACGATCTTGGTGCCGATCGTCTCAAAATAATGGGGAGTCGCGCGCACCCACGAAGCTCCATGATCGCGAGTTCCCGGGGGCGGCGGCGGCTCACCGTCAATGAATACGCCCTCCCCCCAGTTATCTCCCTCCATCGGGCTGTACATGGAAAAGCTCACCTGCTTTACACCCGGGATCGCCGCCAGGTTGGCCTGCAGTTGCCGATAAAGCGCTTCGAGTTGGTTGGGCTTGTAGCCCGCCATCTGCGGGTCGATGTGCAGGATGTAGCGATTCGCGGTTACGAAGCCGAAGTCCTGGTGCTGCATGTTGCTCAGGCTTCGCACCAAAAGCCCGGCGGCACAAAGCAGAACCAGGGAGAGAGCAGCCTGCAGCACCACCAGGGATTTCTGTCCCCATCCGCCATGGCTCGCCGTGGAGCGGTTCGCCCCACGTAAGGCTTCGACCGGATTTGCCTTGGACGTCAACCACGCCGGCGCAACGCCGAAGAGAACTCCTGTCAGCAGCGAGACCGCGAGGGCAAAACCGAGCACCGGCAGCGACGGGCTAGCCGGTATCGGCACGGGATCGTGTTGAAAAGCAAGATAGAGAATTACCCTGGTGCCGGCGAAGGCCACCACGATGCCGGCAATACCGCCCAGCACGGCGAGCACGATGCTTTCCGTCAGAGTCTGGCGTACCAGCGTCGACCGGGATGCTCCCAACGCCGACTGCACCGCGGTCTGCTGTTGGCGATTGGCCGCGCGCACCAGCATCAGGTTGGCAAGGTTGGCACAGGCAATCAGCAGAACGAAGCCCGAAACCCACATCAGCAGGTGCAGGCCATCCTTATACTGGTCCCTCATCATCTGCACGCCGTTGCCGCCGTGAGAGAAGTGCAGCGTTTGCTTGGCCACCAGCGGCTTATCGCGCTCCTCGACTTTGCTCAACGGGCTGAGCAGAAACTGCCGCAGCTGCACCTGCATGTGCGCTTCCATGGCTTGAACATCCGCGCCGGGCTGGACGCGGCCGATCAGATCCAGCCAGTCGAGTGACGCTTCCTCCAGAATCGTGCCGGTTGGGCTAATCAAAGGTTCATCGTTGAGGGGAATGAAAAATGCAGGCGGCGTGCTCTGTACGCGATCGCCAAAGAATCCGGGCGGAGTAATCCCGACCACCGTGAATGGCTGGCCATTGATCACAAAGCCTGCTCCAACCACAGACGGGTCCTTGGCAAACTTTTCCTGCCAGGTCCTGAAGCTCATCATGGCCACGGCGGGCGCGCCCTTCCTGTCGTCATTGGGCGTTATCGTTCGCCCGAAGTAGGGAAGAATGCCGAAGGTGGAGAAATAATTGCCGGAGACGAATTCGCTCTGGAAGGGCTCCGAGGGCTTATTGCTGCCATTGCGGCGAACGCCGATCATGTCCTGCCCGCTTGAAAGGCCGCCAACTCTGCGAAGCCGGTTGCCTGGTCGCGAAACTGCTTGTATTGCTCGTAAGAGAAGAGCGTCCAGTTATCCTGCATGCCGCCGTTGACGCAGCAGTTCTCTTCATTGCCGACGCGCCACAAGTCTTCGGGATTGACCACCGGCAGCGACTTCAGGAGCACCGCATACACCAGGGTGAAAATCGCGGTGGTGGCGCCGATGCCCAACGCCAGAGTGAGAATCGCAGTGGTCGTAAATCCCGGCGCCTTGGCGAATTGACGTAACGCGTAACGAACATCTGCGGCAATCTGCATCCCTGTTCCCCCGCAATGCTAGATACGAAGGATCAAGGCTTACGGTTCGGATTATTTAGTGCGGGTTGCAATGGCTTAACAGGCTGCGAAAAGCACTAAAGCTTGTGAATGAGATACCGGCCTTTAGAAGCTGCGTGCCCACTGCCGTGAAATGGCTTCAGCTAGCCGACTGAGGGGGCGATACTAGTCGATATTGCAACTTTAGCCCTCGACGTGCATGATTCCAGATGTAAAAGCTAGGCCTCAGGGGCTAAGCCCGACATTCTTGTCTGCTAGTATGTACCGGGCTGAAGCCCGTACCCTTCAGGAGAGGTTCTCCGCAGGTGTGAGCAGTTTAACCTGACGATATGCAGCAAATTATTTATTCGGGGGCTGACCGCCGGCGGCGTCCACTCAACAGGTATACAGCGGCGCGGAGCTCCAGCAGAGGATCGTCAGAAGCATCAATGCCGTCCACGCGGGGAATGGGATCGAAGATAATCTGCTTCTGTTCATGCGCTTCGTCGAGCACAGGCGCGGTGAAAGAGAGCGTGCCCAACTCCAGCAACTTGCGTGAATCCGGCCACTGAACGGTCACGTCGTTCACCGTGTCTCCGTCTTCGGCCAATTGAGCCACCACGCGAAACTTGACTGGCTCTTTTGCGACCCGTTGCTCAATTTCCTCAAACAGATAATTCGGACCTCTCGCCGCCACAGCCGCCGCGTCCAAATGCTCGTTGCCGGCCTCCGGGAGAATGCGGTAGCGCCCGTAGCGGCTCACACCATCCTGGCTGATGAAGCGCACGGCAGTCAGACCAAAATAGGTTTCCCGGGCGAAGCTGGAAGGCGGCGGCTTCGGAGTCTGCACAAATGCGAGCGCTGCCGGGTGGGTGCCCAGGTATTTTTCCAGCGGCGAGCCGGGAAAGCGGGTCAGATCGGTGGCGGCAATGGCGGTCAGGAATTCCAGAAAGTCCTGACCCGTTCGCGCAGGAAAGCCGTTGGTCGAATGGGCGACGATGTCTGTGTGCACGCGTTCCGCGAGGTGGAACCGGACCGCACAGCCGCGTGGGTCGGCATTCGGATCATTGTCGGGTATAACTGGAATGCCGGTGGAGTTGGAGAAACGCACCGACACCGGCGTGGATGGCCGGTTCAAGTGGGGCGCCTTGCTGAGCGCTGCCGCTTCCGCCGTCGGCGTGAACGACCCATTCAGCATGATGCCTTTGGCGTGGGCCGGTCGAAAGCCAGGGTGCACCCCAAATAGGGCGTCGAACTTCTGCAGTATCTCGTTGCTCAGGGCAACGATTTTTTCGTCTGTGGGCAGCGGCATGGATTTTCTCCTTAGGTTGCGAATAGGCTACAAGCGGCAAGGGCAGGTCTCACCAGTTCAAAGATGCCGGCCTTGGGCAACTAGTCGCGCACAAACGAGGATACTAAAGGTTTGTTACAGCGAGAGGCCTGCGCTGGCAAGAATTGAGAAACCATGAATTCAGTCAAGCCCAGCGGTGGGGCGGGTGCGGTGGTGGATTGTTTGGACGCTGTTTTTTTCTACGGTCACGAATTACATCAGCCGCCAGACATTCTCAGTTTTGTCGCCGATGATCGCGGCGCAATATCATCTGAGCCACACTGACCTGGCCAAGATTCTTGGCGCCTTCCAGATCTCGTACGCGGTCACGTGGCTGCTCGGCGGTATCTTTCTCGATGCCGTTGGAACGCGTGTGGGCCTGGCGCGTGGCGGTCATCTTCTGGTCCGTCGTCAATATCCTGACGGGATTTGCCGGTTCTGTCTTTGGCTTCGCATCTTGCCGTTTTCTGTTGGGCATCGGCGAAGGCTTCAATTGGCCGGCCGCGAGCAAGACGGTTGCCGAGTGGTTTCCCAGCCAGGAACGCAGCGTTGCGGTTGCGATCTTTGATAGTGGCTCGAGCGTGGGTGGCGCTTTGGCAGCGCTGGCCATTCCCTGGATCGCGCTGGAATTTGGCTGGCGGTGGTCCTTTGTTTTTTCCGGGCTGCTGGGATTCGTCTGGTTGGCCATGTGGTTGCGCGTCTATCATCCGCTGGACCGTCATCCGCGGGTGACGGCGGAAGAAGTAGCGTTGATCCGCGCCGGGCAGGATGTGCCTCTCACCTCGCCCGACGCGCGGCCTGCGACGCTATCTTGACCTGGCCAAAAACCGCAATGTCTGGGGCATCGTGCTGGGCCGCGCGCTGACGGATCCTATCTGGTGGTTTTATGTCTTCTGGCTGCCGCAATATCTGAGCGATGCGCGCGGCTTCAGCCTGAAGCGCATCGCCATGTTTGCCTGGATGCCTTTTATCGCCGCCGATATTGGTAACTTTACCGGTGGCTTTATTTCCGGCTATTGCATTCGCCGCGGCGTTTCGGTGGTGCGGGCCCGCACCTGGGTCTGCGCCTTCAGTTGCCTGCCGATCCTGGCCGGCATTCCCGCCTCGCGGGTCCACAGTGTCTCCTTCGCGCTGGCGCTCATTTGCATTGCGTTATGGGGGTATGCCAGCTGGTCCACCATGGGCTTGACGCTGCCTTCCGATCTGCTTCCCCACGATGTAGTCGCTACCGTAACCGGAATGAGCGGCTTGGCCGCAGGCCTGGTAAGCGCAGCTTTCACCTTTGCCGTGGGCATGCTGGTCGATCGATTCTCTTACGGTCCTGCATTTCTGGTGGCGGGTTTGATGCCGCTCTTCGCCACCATCTGCCTATTTGCCCTGATACGGCCACCGGGCGAATTGCGGTCGCACGCTTAGAACAGATTGCGGTCCCGCGTGTTCCATGTCCTATTTTCCGATGCAGAAGGTGGAGAAGATCAAGTTCAAAATGTCGTCGCTGGTGGTTTCGCCAGTGAGCGAGTCGAGATGACGAAGCGCTCCGTATAGATCCAACAGCACCATCTCGTGGGGAATGTTTTGCCCGGCTGCAGCACCCGCGGCCGCCAGGCCTTCGAGCGTTGCCGCTACCGCCTGGTATTGGCGCAAGCTGGTCAACATGCCACTCTCTGTCTCCGGCGTGCGCTCGCCCACCATGGCCAACATCTTCTCCTTTAGCTCGCCCACCCCCTCTCCGCTGAGCGCGGATGTATGAACCACCGGCAGGCCCAACTCGCCCAGTGCCTCCTTCATCGCGGCGGGAGGGTGGGCCAGGTCGCTCTTGTTCACCACCACCAATGCCCGGCGCTGTGCCAACGTTGCTAGCAGCTCCAGCTCTTCCTGGCCCGGCACCGCAGTCGAATCCAACACCATCAGCACCAAGTCCGCATCCGCCAACGCTTCACGCGATTTGCGAATGCCAATCTGCTCCGCCTCATCGGTGGCCACGCGCATGCCGGCCGTATCCACCAGCTCCACCGGGATTCCGCCCAGCGAAACGCGCTCTGTCACCAGGTCGCGTGTGGTCCCCGGCGCGGCGGTGACAATCGCGCGTTCACGCTGCACGATGCGATTGAAGAGAGAAGACTTTCCCGCGTTCGGCCGCCCCACAATCGCCAGCATCAACCCCGCTTGCACAATGCGTCCGCGGGCAAAGCTGTCCGCAACCGGCTGCAGCAGGGCGCGCGTCTCATCGATCCTGCTCAGGATCTCAGCAACAGGCAGCACATCCACATCGTCTTCCGCAAAGTCGATGCCCGCCTCGAGCAAAGCAATCAGCGCGACCAGATTTTCCTTGATGGGCTTGATGCGGCGCGAAAGCGCGCCATGCAACTGCTGCGCCGCAACCCGCGCCTGGTAGAGCGTCTGCGCTTCGATCAGGTCATGCACTGCTTCCGCCTGGGTTAGATCGATGCGGCCACTCAGGAACGCCCGCTGGGTAAACTCCCCCGGAGCCGCCAGACGCGCCCCACCCTTCAGCGCCTGCCGCACCAGGGTCTCCAGGATCACGGGCGAACCATGGGCCGCCACTTCCACCACATCTTCGCCGGTATAGGAATGGGGCGCGGCAAAGAAAGTGACGACCGCTTCGTCAAGCTTCTCCTGGGTGTCGAGGTCAAGCACATCCGCGAAGCGGGCCTGCGCATGGGCCAGAGGATTGCGCAGGCGCAGCATGGGCTCGGCAATCCGTGCTCGCGTCAGGGCCGGAAAGCCGCACAATGCCGATGCCACCGCGGCCGGGAGGCGTCGCAATGGCAACGATGGTCTCGTTCTGGTAAACGACGTGTGGATCGGGCTGCATCGAGCGCCCCGATTGTTCAGTAAGGCGAGTTGCGCCGCGAAGGGCGTGGCCCGGAGCCAACTTCAGAAGGCCGTGGCCGAAGCCGCGCCGCACCCTTGGGATAGACCACCACGAAACGCCGTAGCCCCTCGCCGCTGCTTTCCGTTTCCAGGTCAGCATAGTCGCGGAAAGCCAGGTGCAGCATACGGCGCTCGCGCGAGCTCATGGGAGCAAAGCTGTAAGGCTGGGATGTGCCCCGAACCCGCTCGGCGGCCGTCTCCGCAGCCAGCTTAAGCTCGCGCGCGCGAATCGCTTTAAAGTTGTTGGCGTCGAAGGAAATGACGTCATGCTCCTCGGCTTCGAGGCGCACGATCTTGGCCGCGATATGTTCCAGTGCCCGCAGCAGCTCGCCGCCGCGCTGGGTCAGAAGCACGGCATCAGGCCCGGACATCTCCACGTAGATCTCGCGGGCTTCCAGGCCATCGGGATCACGGGCTCCCGCACCTGCTGTGATCCGGTACTTCAATCGCAGGCCGCCGGTGGTGGTAAGGGTCTTGAGGAATGCTGCAATCTTCTGAGCTGCAGCCGCGTGGTCGACGATCGGCATCGGTTTAGTATCGCATTTTGCGCGCCGGGAAGTCAGCCTCGCGAGAAGCCATTTCCCCATGGCCGGTAAGATGACGGACGTTATTGAAGAGCAACAGCGGGATCGCGGGAGAGCTGAAGGGACAGCTAGCTTAGCCCAGGATGTCACGGTCTGTGTGAGAACCGCATGGATACGGTGCTCGGTGCTTCAGGCTCGGTTTGATGACCAAGGGATCCTGCACGCGCTGCCGGATGACCGAATTAGAAAGCATCTGCTTCGAGAGAGGACGTAGGTACTCGATGCCCATCAGATGGAATGTGGGTGAGAACTCGGGTCTCCCGGCATTTGCGTGAAGTGCCATCCCAGGCCTTAGTAGCACGACCCGAGGCGCGCATCACCTTGTCCATGAGGTTGAGACTCTGCAGTCCCGGGAACGGACCCGATCCTGGAGAACCAGTTTTGTAGGGACTCACTAACCGCCCGTTTCCGGACGCCTGCGGGGTTCCAGTCCGGGCTTGCGATTTGCTTGCCGTCCGCCGCCGCGCTTCGCCGCTCGCTTGGCGGCAATTTCCCTCATCTGCTTTCCAATGCCGGTGCGGTTCATCACTGCCTGCTGGATCACGTTGATAACATTGCCGAAAGCCCAGTAAAGCGCCAGCCCGGAACTCAAATTCCAGGTCATGAAGCCGAAAAACACAGGCATGGTGAAGGCCATCATCTTCTGCTGCGCGGGATCCATGCCCGGCGAGGGAGTCAGGTATTGCACCAGGAACATGGTCACGATAAAGAAAACAGGCAGGATGTGCAGCGGGTCGGGTGCGGCCAGGTTGTGCAGCCACAGCCAGGGCGCCTGGCGCAGTTCAATGGTGTTCAGCAACATGCGATAAAAGGCAAATAGCAACGGCCACTGCACCAGCATCGGCAGGCAGCCGCCAAACATGTTCACGCCCTCGCGCTTTTGCAGGTCAAACATCTCTTTGTTCATTTCCGCGCGGCGGGGATCCGTGGTCTTGTACTTCTTGAACTTCTCCTTGATCGCATTCATCTCCGGCTGAATGCGCTGCATTTTCAAAGCGGACTTCATCATCTGGATGCGCGTCGGCAGCATGGCCAGGTTGATCACCAGGGTGAGAACCAGGATGGCCCAACCCCAGTTGGAGACGATATGCTCATGCACCCAGCGCAAAGCCAGGAACAGCGGCTTGGCGATGATGCCCATGTAACCGAAGTTCACCACCGGTTCCAGATTCGGGTCCGGTTTGCCCACCATTGGTGGTAGCGCGCACAGAGGCGAGCACATCCAGCACCTTGGGGCCGGCGAAAAGGCGTAAGCTCATGTGCCCTGAGGTCGAGCCCATCGCGGCGCCCAGCACCGACGCGGAGTCGGTCTGGTCCGTTTTGCCATGACGCGGGACGTCAATCGAATCATGCAGCCCAACCAGCAAGGTCTGGGACGGATCATCGGGAAGAAAAATCGCCGCGAAGTAGAGGTCGCTCACCCCGGCCCACTCGAAAGGCCCAGGCAGAGTGGCGCCGCCGGAAATCTTCTTCGCCGCCTGGCGCTCGTCCTTGCCTCCCTGCATGGTGTCAAACTGAGACGCTGCCCAATCCGGCAGTGTCTCCTGATCGCCAAATCCGCTCGGCCAGGAGACCAGTGCGGTGACCGGGCTCCCATGATCGGTGGCCGTCACATCCACATGCACAACGTAGGTGGAGTCGAAGGTGAAAACCTTCTTCACCTCCAAGCCATTGTTGGAGTAGGTAAAGGTAAGCGTGGCAGGAGCATTCACGGTACCCGAGGCCGATGGCACATACAACGCCTGCACCAGCTGGTTGCGCATGCCCGCGTCATAGGTCCAAAGCGAGAGTGGATACCCGAGCTTGGCCGCAGCCTTGGCATTCACCAGGTCCAGCGGCTTGCCGGAGTCATCTTTGTACTTCTTCAGAATCCAGGAGGTAGCCTGGGCGCCGCGATTGGAAAACGTAATCCGGTACAGCTCGTTTTCGATCACGGTGGTGCTTTCGGCGGCCGCCACAACCGCGTCCGTGGCCGCTTTCGCGGAAGCGGGGGCTGCGGTCATAGGGGAGGCAGGAGCTGCGGGCGCCTTGGGCGCGGAAGTTGAGGCTACTTCGGCCGGAGTCTCCGGTTGCGTCTTTTTCTTGGGCGAAAAATATTGCAGGCCGAGGAAAATCAAAACAAAAACGACGGAGAAAATGAGAAGGGTGCGTGAGTCCTGCCCACCGCCACCCGGCTGATTAGGATTGCGTATTTCGGCCAAAGAGAGTTCCTGTCGGTCGTTCGATCTTGCGGCACCGGGTGGTGCCCGTCGCTTCGCGATAGGCGAACCCGATGCAAATACCTCGTACGGGGCTTTTCACCAGGAAAAGCCCTTCTTCGCCGAGGCTGGATAGGGCACGGTAATCGTGAAGCGCGGCAGAAGCACCTATGGCCACTCTCTTATGGTAAATGGCGGGGGTCATCTGTGCGGAAGGGACGGCGGGAGGGGCCCCGGGTAAGTACCCGGAACCGGATCGAAGCCTCCCCGGCCAAAGGGATTGCAGCGCAGCACTCGCCACAGCGCGAGAACGGCTCCCCACAGCACTCCATGGTGGGCGACCGCGGTCAGGGCGTATTCCGAACATGTGGGCTGAAAGCGGCATGCGCCCGACACCCCGCTGATGGAATGCAACAGGGGCGAAACCCAGCGCCGGTAGAGGTCAGCGCATGGCGAGCTTGCCGTTTTCGCAGCCTTTTCAATGACGATAAAGATTTTCGCAACTTCCTCTTGCAGTCGCGCGAATTCCGCCGTCAATACGCTTCGTCTTGGATGCAGCACCACGTCGACGTCGCGCGTAAGCAAATCCAGGCTCAGGCGAATGGCTTCGCGCATGCGTCGCTTGATGCGGTTGCGCTCGACTGCTTTGCCCAGCACGCGGCCTGCGGTCAGACCCACACGCGGACCGAAACCCGGTCGCAAGCCAAGTTGCGAGACAGGACCTGAACGTCCGCTCGGCGAAGAAATACGTCATCGAAGGCGAGAAGTGTTTACGGCTCCGCTGGTACACACGTTGATAGTCAGCGTGCTTGCGTAGCCGAGCGTTGCTTGGGGCAAGAAGCCTCAACCGAGGGCACCCGTAGAGTTTGCTAGTCGCGGTAGCCGGCACTCACAGAAACGCGCTTGCGTCCCTTGGCGCGGCGGCGGGAAAGCACCGCTGCCCCGGCCTTGGTCTTCATCCGTGTCAGAAAACCGTGTGTCTTCGCCCGATGGCGGCGGTTCGGTTGGAATGTGCGCTTGGGCATAACACTGCGCTCCTGATCTCACTCAAAAATTTCTGCCTGAAGGCAAGTTTTAAGTATAACTGATTCAGGCCAAAGGGCCAAGAAAGCCGAGGCCTCCGGCCGCAGAGGCGATCGCTTTCACTGCGCATGGTGCAACTCGGGAAAGAAAGAAATTTTTGCCCGGAATCAGCAGTTGCACTGCCTTGTAACTGTGCTAGTATCGGCTCCGATCAAGATTGATTTTCTGCACGTCCACACTACCTGATCTTTCGATCTGGATACTTTCGCGAAGGGGCTTGCGTCCCCCAAAGGCAGTTCCTAAGCAGAGGAGTTTACGTGGCACGCACGGTCGAGACCGTTGCGGGCTTGCTTCTTTGCACTTTGCAGAAAGTATCAGGCAGTCGGCGTTGAACGAAGGAATTGTATGTCTTTTGTCGCCACCGCCCCCGCCGCACCCAACCCCTGGGTACGGATACTGGGTGCTCTCGAAAAGAAGGTAAACCGGCAATCGTTTGATACGTGGCTAAAACCCACGCGCTTCAGCCACGTCAATGGCCGGATGCTTTTCGTGCGGGTTCCCACGCCCGAGTTTCAGCACATAGGCGATCGCTATGGCGACCTCATTCAGGAAGCCATCGATGCCTTCCACCTGGAGTTCGATGACGTCTCCTTTGTCATCCCGCAGGAAGATCCAGCCGCTGTGCGCGTGCGCGAGGATGGAGGGTTCGCACCCGTCCCTTCCCATTCCGCCGGAGCCCAACGCACACCCAACCGCGGGGTGCCCTTGCCGGCTGCGCAACAGGCGAAGTTCGACTGGACCACGGCTGCCCAGCTCAACCCCCGCTACACCTTCGACGCCTTCGTCATCGGCAATGGCAACCAGTTCGCGCGCGCCGCTTCCGAAGCGGTTGCCGAACGCCCCTCCAAAGCCTACAACCCGCTCTTTATCTATGGCGGTGTCGGCATGGGCAAGACCCACCTGATGCATGCCATCGGCCACGAGGTTAAGAAGCGCCAGCCGCAATGCTCCGTGTGCTATGTCTCCAGCGAGAAATTCACTAACGAAATGATCAACTCGCTGCGCTACGACAAGATGACCAGCTTCCGCGATAAATTTCGCTCGGTCGATCTGCTGCTCATTGACGACATCCAATTCCTGGCGCAGAAGGAGCGCACCCAGGAAGAGTTCTTCCACACCTTCAATGCGCTGCACGAGAGCATGCGGCAGATTGTCATCGCCTCCGATCGACCACCCAAGGAGCTGCCGGAGATCGAAGACCGGCTGCGCAGCCGGTTTGAATGGGGATTGATCGCCGATATTCAGCCGCCTGACCTGGAGACCAAGGTCGCTATCCTGCAGAAGAAGGCGGAGAGCGAGCACGTTGTGCTGCCCACCGATATCGCTCTCTTCATCGCCTCCAACGTGCGCACCAATGTGCGCGAACTGGAGGGCGCCATGGTGCGGCTATTAGCCTGGTGCCGCCTCAATGGCGCCGAGCTTACCCTGCCCACCACCCAGCTGTGCCTCAAGCAGTTCATCGATACCCAGGTCCGCAAAATCACCATCGAAGCGATTCAACGCGCTGTCTCTGAGAGCTTTGGCATGCGTGTCGCCGAGCTCAAGCAGAAAAATAATTCTCGCTCCGTGGTCGTTCCGCGTCAGATCGCCATGTATCTGGCCAAGCAGATGACCGAGGCCTCTCTCCCCGAGATCGGAAGGCAGTTCGGCGGCAAGCACCATACCACGGTGATGCATTCCATTGCCAAGATCGATGAGCAACGGCGCACAGACAAGGACCTCAATCGTTCCATCAACAAACTCCTGGAAACCCTCAACGGCTGAGCGGACCACGTCCAACTCTCTGATTGCATCCGACGACTAGCGGACTGAACCTTTTCAGCTTCGGGCCGCTCCCGGTATGCTCAAGTTGTCTATGTTTCGTTCCGAGTCGCGGCGCCGGCTGGCTTTCCTGGCTGGCTACCTGCTCACCGCTGTGTTCCTCGGCGCTGTCCCAAGCAGCGGGCCGGCCGCCTTCGCTCGCCAGCAGGACACCGGATTTCTCAACCGCAGCATCACCCTGAATGGAATCGACTATCACTATGTCGTTTATCTGCCCATGGACTGGACCCCCAAGCAGAAGTGGCCCGTCATTTTATTTCTGCACGGATCCGGAGAGCGGGGCTCGGACGGCCTCGACGAGACGCAGGTAGGCCTACCCAACGCGCTGCGTTCTCATGAGGAGCGCTGGCCTTTCGTGGTGGTGATGCCGCAGGTCCCTTACAACCACCATCATTGGACCGATTCGGACATCATGGCTATGGCCATGGATGCGTTGAATGCGGAAGTGAAGGAATTCCACGGCGATCCCCAGCGTCTCTACCTCACCGGGATGTCGCTAGGCGGCTACGGCGTGTGGGAGATTGCCAAGGACTACCCCGGACGCTTTGCCGCGATTGCTCCGGTATGCGGAGGCATCTACTGGTCCTACGCGCCCGCCCGCTGGCATCAGCCGGAACTTGTTCAGGAGTACGTAAAAGCCATTGGCCGAACGCCGGTGTGGATTTTTCATGGGGCAGACGACCCTGTAGTTTCCCCGATGCAGTCGCAAATCATGTTTGCCGCCCTCACCGCCGCAGGCGGCAACGTGCGCTTCTGGGAGTATGCCAATTATCATCACAACGCCTGGGACAGGGCGTACGTCGATCCCCAATTGCCGCAGTGGTTCCTGGCTCATCGCCTGGCCGATATCGCGACCACCAAACCGTATTCGGAAAAACGCGTCATCCCCATTCATCCTCCGCCGATTCATGTGGATCCCACCGTCTATGACGCTTATCAGGGTGAGTATGTCGACGCCGGCGTGACGCAGTTGACTGTCTTCCGCCAGGGCACCAGGTTGATGTCCAGGAACCGCACCGGCGATCAGACCGAGTTGCTGCCCGAGCTCCCCAATCGATTCTTCTATCCCAGCGGCAGCAGCACCCGCCTCACCTTCGAGAAAGGTCCCGACGGCCGGGTCACCGGGCTTCTCTTCTCCGACGATCGCCATCAGGAACTGTGGGAAAAGGCGCCGGAAAAGACTCCTTAGCGGTTTGCCTGCATTGTGGAAAGCAGGCGGCTCACAAGTGCCCATCAGGACTGTTCGAGGCCACGCTTTGCACCTTGGCGCCGCCGGTTTCCACAGCCTCTTTCAAGCGGGCTGTGCAGACCGTGGGCAACTCGGCATCGCAAACCGGCGTTATTCGCCACTCTTCCTGCTTTTCATTTTGCCGGGCCCGGGTTTTCTAAAACGTGTACGGCTGCCATCCACGCCACCTGCTTGGTTTCAGCGCCTCTTTCCACTTTTCCGTGTTGAACGGTTACTACTACTAACAAGGAATAGATTTTTTAGCTCTTTAATAGTAGTAGTAGTTTTGGGGTGTACGCCCCGCCAATGCATAGTCCCGAGAATCCACAGGAAGAACACAGTTGACATTCTCAGCCGGCTTCGGCGTGGTGTAGAGTGAGTCAAACCTATCAAAAGGGGAGAGCACCATGCTGAGCGCGGGGGTTGAGCAGGAGAGACCGGTCGTACAGGGAGCCACAACGATGGAGATCAGCGTGAGCCGTCATGACCTGCTGCGAGAGCTGAGTGCAACGCAGAGCGTCGTAGAGCGGAAGACTACGATTCCTATCCTCTCCAATTTTCTCCTCGAGGCCGGGCAAGGGGAGGGCGAAGGTGTCGACCGCCTGACCATCACGGCCACTGACCTGGACCAGAGCATTCGCACTTCCTGTGCCGCCAAAGTGAAAAAGCCCGGGGCATGCACCATACCCGCGCGTAAGCTTTTCGATTATGTGAAACTCCTGCCCGACGGCGATATTTCCATCAAGCTGATGGAGAATCACTGGGTGCAGATTCGTTCCGGCCGTTCCAACACCAAGATGGTGGGCATGGCGCGGGCGAACTTTCCCCAGGTACCGGAGTTTCCCGAAAACGGCCTGACGCAGTTGGCCGCGGCCTCGATCAAAGGCATGATCTCGAAGACTATCTTCGCTATCTCCAATGAGGAATCGCGCTACACGCTCAACGGCGCTCTGCTCATTTTGAAGGCGGAGTCGCTCTCCATGGTCGCCACCGATGGTCACCGGCTGGCGCACATTGAAAAGACGGGCGAATCGCTCAAGAACATCAGCGGAGAAAAGAAGACCCTCATCCCACGCAAGGCATTGGCGGAGCTGCAATCGCTGCTCGCCGATACCGAAGAGGAATCGCTCGACTTTTTCGACGACGAGCACACACTGTTCTTTCGGCTTGGTCATCGCGTGCTCACCACCCGCAAGCTGACCGGCCAATTCCCCAATTACGAAGCGGTGCTACCGCGGGATAACAATAAATTTGTGGTGGTGCGCAGCGAAGAATTGATGGGGTCGATTCAACGAGTCGCGCAATTCGCCGACGAACGCTCCGGCGCCATCAAGATCCGGCTGGAGCAGAATGAGATGAAGATCTCCTCCTCTTCAACGGAGTCCGGCGAGTCGGAGGACACGATCGAAACTCCTTACGGTTTTGATCCCATCGTAGTCGGTTTCAATTCGACCTATCTCATCGACTTTCTCCGGGCTGTTGGCTCCAGCGGCGAAGTGCGGCTTGAATTTAAAGACGCGCAGTCGGCAGGTCAAATGCGCCCGGAAGATGCTGCCGATGACTTCAAGTATCGCTATGTGATCATGCCGATGCGCATTTGATCTCAGTGCTTCTTGGTCTTGCTCGCTGCAGATTTGCGCCGGACAACAGCTGCCTTGGTTGGAGCCTTCTTGGCTGCGGCCTTCTTTACCGCCTTCTTGGCTGGCTTGGCGCGCGCAACCGCTGTCTTCTCCACCAACATCGCCTTCAATTGCTTCAGGTCCACGGTGCGAGCCGACTTTCTTAGCCGTTCGATGTCGTAGTAGGTCCGCTTTTCGGTGAGAAAGATGTGGACCACAAAGTCGACGTAGTCCATCAATATCCATTCGCCCTGGCGGCGGCCTTCGACGGAGTTGGGGTAGGTTTGAAAGTCCTTTTTCAGGCGAATCTCGATCTCGTCGGCGATTGCCTGGGTCTGGCGTTCGTTGGAGCCACTCGAGATAAGAAAAAAGTCGGTGAAACCAGCGTCGAGAGCGTCGAGTTCCAAAATTCTCGTATCCTCGGCCTTCTTGTCTTCGCAGGCCTCCGCAGCGGCCAGAACCATGCGGCGCGTTTCCGTAGTTGCCATTCGGTGAGGTGGTTTCTCCTTAATCTCTATGGTATCCCTACCGGCCGGTAGAGGCCGCGGGAGCGAATGTATTCCGCAACCGCGGGAGCGAGTACTGTTTGCTGCTCCGACCCTTCAGCCAGAGCGGCGCGGATTTCGGTGGCTGAGATGTCCTGGTCCAGGTCGGGGAGCAGAAACAGGCTTGCGCTCTGTCCCTCAGGCCCGGAAAGGTCGAAGCGGGTGAATCCGGCTTCGCGATGCTCGCCCGTGTTTTCGATTCCCTCGGGCAAGGCAGCATTGATCTGTTCCAGCGAGAAGCCCGGTCTTCCAGCCACGATGAAGTCGCAAAAAAGCAGTAGCTCGGTGCATCGATGCCACCGCTTCAGGGTCAGGAAGGAATCGGCTCCCAGCAGACAAAAGAGCTCATCCGATGGCTGCAGGAGGCTGCGTAGGCTTTTGCAGGGTATCAAAGGTGTAGTTCGGCTGCCCGCCGGGCAAGGGCGCATCTACATTGCTCGCTGTGAGTCCGGGTTCTCCCGCCACCGCCAGCCTCACCATGGCCAGCCGGTCCTCAAAGCTGGAACGGGGGACGCCGCTCTTGAGCGGTTGGGTTCCTACGGGCGCAACCAGCACCTGGTCGAGCGCCAGCCGGGTAACGGCCGCGCGGGCGGTCGCGATGTGCCCATAATGCGGCGGGTCGAAAGTGCCCCCGAAAAAGGCGATGCGCATAGGGGCATCGTATCGTGCCGGCTGTATCCTAGGGCCACTTCTATGGCTGTTGCTTATATCGCGTTCGGCTCCAATCTGGGCGACCGGGCGCAAGTGCTATCCTCTGCCAGCGACCGTCTGGGCCGGCTGGGCCGGGTGGTGGCGCGCTCCTCTGTCTATGAAACCGAGCCTGTGGGATATCGCGATCAGCCTGCCTTCCTGAACGCGGTGCTGGCTTTGGACACGCAATTGGAACCACTACCGTTGCTGCATGCTTTGCTGGCCATCGAGCGGGAGCTGGGTCGCGATCGCAGTCATGGCATTGCCAACAGGCCGCGCACGGTGGACCTCGATTTATTGCTCATGGGAGATTCCGTTGTCGCTCAAGAGGAGCTGACGCTGCCGCATCCGGCTCTCGCCGAGCGCCGTTTTGTGCTGGCGCCGCTAGCCGAGATTGCCCCTCAGCTTCGCCACCCGCAGAGCAACCAGACCATGGCAGAACTGCTGGCTCTGCTGCCCGACGAGGGTGAGAACTCTGTTTCCGCAGTGCGCCGGTTGCCCGTCTGAGTTCGCTTTAGAGGGCAATGGAGGGGGATTCGCCCATCTTCAGCCCACGTAAGCTGGGGCGAACATGGGGCACCCAGCGCTTCGCTTAGGAGCAGTTCAAAGACGCGACTCCGCCTTCCATTCAAAGGTCTAAAGAAGGCTTCGGGGAGGGGACGGGTGCCCCACGTTTGTCGCAGCGTACGTGGGCCGAAAAGTTGGGGCGAAGCCCCTCCATTGCTCTCAAGCTAAAATCAGCGAGTGTCTCTCGCTTTTCAGATAGAAGCCGTCAGTGGACAGGCACGGCGGGCGACCCTAGCACTTCCCCATGGGCTGGTCCAGACTCCGGCATTCATGCCGGTGGGCACGGCGGGGTCGGTCAAGGCCATCCCCCAGCATCTGCTCGAAGAGTTGGATGCGCAGATCATTCTTGCCAACACCTATCACCTGTACCTGCGCCCGGGGCATGAGCTGATTCGCCGGCTCGGCGGACTGCACCGCTTCATCGCCTGGCCCCGCCCCATGCTTACCGATTCCGGCGGATTTCAGGTCTTCAGCCTCAACGAGCTACGGAAAGTCAGTGAGGACGGGGTGAAGTTCCGCTCACACCTGGATGGATCGTCCCATTTCTTCTCGCCCGAGCACTCCATGGACGTGCAGATGGCGTTGGGCGCCGACATCATCATGGCCTTTGATGAGTGCACGGAATACCCCGCTGACCGCGGGCGAGCTTTGCAATCCCTCGAATTAACCCTGCGCTGGGCCAGGCGCAGCCAACAGCACTTCAACCAGCATGCCGGTGCCGGCCAATCGCTGTTCGGCATCGTCCAGGGCGGCATGTATCCGGATCTGCGGCGCCAGTGTGCTGAACAACTGGTGGCCATGGATTTCCCAGGCTACGCAATCGGCGGCCTGAGCGTGGGCGAACCGCGGGCGCTGACGCGGGAAATCATCGAAAGCACCCTGCCGCTGCTTCCGCCGGAAAAGCCAAGATACGTGATGGGCGTTGGCTACCCGGATGAGATTGTGGAGTACGCCGCGCTGGGAGTGGACATGATGGACTGCACGATACCCACCCGGGCCGCTCGCCATGGCTTGCTGTTTACCTCCGGAGGGCGGCTCAACATCAGAAACAGGCGCTTCGCTGAGGATCCGGAGCCCCCGGACCCGCATTGCGGCTGCATGGTTTGCGGCCGCTATAGCCGGGCCTATCTACGCCACCTGATGGCAGCCCAGGAACCGCTTGCCGGGGTACTCAATACCCTGCACAACCTGGCCTACTACCTCGACACCATGCGATCGGTACGAAATGCTATTGCCACGGATACTCTTCCCGCCCTGCTGGCCCGCGTGCGCGCCCAAGCCGATCGGGTTGGCCCCTCCAGCGATATCATCCTCCAGTAGACAAACCGGCGCGGATAGGCTGTAGTAATAAACTGGATAAGAAAATCTGAGGATGGTACGTTGACCTTCACCCCCCTGTTACTGGCTCCCGTCATTCCACCCGGCCTGGTGACCTTTCTCCCCTTCCTGCTGATCATCGCGGTGTTTTACCTGATGCTGGTGCGCCCCAACCAGAAGAAGCAGAAGCAATGGCAGGAGATGCTGGGAAGCCTGAAGTCCGGCGACCGCATCACCACCACCGGCGGCATGCGCGGGACTATCATTTCGATTAAAGAGGACGCGGTGCAGCTGCGCGTCCCACCTGATGGCATCAAGATAGAGGTCATCAAGAGTGCGATCGCTTCCGTGACCACGAACCAAGAGGAAGCTAAATAACCGTAGTTCGCCAACACCTGATAGCGAAATCCCATGCGTAAAACCCTCCTGATCATTGCAGTTCTTCTCGTTTTCGTCTTTGGCATCTTCGGCATTCCGAAGGGCATAGGCCCGTCCGCCTGGAAATCGGCTATGACCGACCGCATTCACCTCGGTCTCGATCTCAAGGGCGGCATCCACCTGGTGTTGCAGGTGATGGTGGAGGAAGCGGTGGGCGCGGAGACCGACAACGCGGTTGCCCGGATTCAAGCTGATCTGCAGCAGGGCGGCTTCCCCGCCCGTTCGGTCCTCAAGCCCGATCCCAAGCAACCGGAGCTAATTCAGATTCAAGGAACGCCCCCGGACAAGATCGGCGACGTGCGCAGCCTGCTCGACTCCCGCTATGGAGCCCAGTACACGGTAGCGTCGGCGCCGAACAATAACTGGACCCTCACCATGAAGCAGACCGAGGTGCAGTCGATCGAGCAGCATGCGCTGCAGCAGGCGATCGACACTATTCGCACCCGCATCGATAACCTGGGAGTCGCCGAACCTACTATCCAGGAGTACAACCTGGGCACCAACCAGATCCTGGTGGAGCTGCCGGGCGTAGACGACCTGAGCCGGGTGCGCGACATCATCCAGTCGACCGCGCGGCTGGAGATTCACCTGGTCGTGGGAGGGCCGTTCCCCACGGAGCAGGCCGCGGCGCAAAGCCTCGGGGGGACGGTTCCTCCGGAAGACGATGGTTATGGCCTACGGGGGCACGGAGCCGGAATTGCAGGGTCAGTACTATGTTCTGCAGAGGCTGCCCATCGTGGCCGGCGACGACTTCCGCGACGCGCAGCCGTCGGTGGACGAAAATGGCCGCCCGGATGCGACCTTTATTCTTACCCGCAACGCGGGCGACCGGTTCTACCAGTTCACCAGCACCAATATCGGGAAATCACTGGCTGTGGTCCTCGAAAACCGGGTCCAGGAGGCGGCTAATATCCAGCAGGCGATCCGCGACCAGGGCCGGATTACCGGCCTGGGCAAGGAGAAGGCGCAGAACCTTTCCCTGATGCTGCGCACCGGCGCGCTGCCGGCTTCCATTCATTACCTGCAGGAGAGCGTTGTCGGGCCGTCGCTGGGCGCCGACTCCATCCGCAAGGGCGTGCTCGCTTCCATCGTGGGCATGCTGGCGGTCATGATCTTCATGCTCATCTACTATCACGGCGCAGGCATCAATGCGGATCTGGCCCTGATGCTGAACCTGGTGATCCTGCTGGGCTTTATGGGCTTCTCCGGGGCCACGTTGACCCTGCCGGGAATCGCGGGTGTGATTCTCACCATCGGCATGGGCGTCGACTCGAACGTGCTGATCTTCGAGCGCATCCGGGAAGAACTGCGCGCAGGCAAAGCCCCGTCGGCGGCGGTCGACCAGGGATTTGCCCATGCCTGGGTAACGATTGTCGATACCCACGTAACGACAATTGTCTCGGCGATCATCCTGTTTCTCTTCGGCACCGGACCCGTAAAGGGTTTTGCCGTAACGTTGAGTTTTGGTCTGTTCGCAAACCTGTTCACTGCGGTCTTTGTCTCGCGCCACATCTTCGATTCGATTCTCAAGCGTAAGCAGCGTGGACAGGCACTTTCGATCGGCTAAGTAAGGCGGAGTTTCTAGTGGAACTGTTTCGTGGCGTTAACGTTGATTGGCTCGGTAAGAAGTGGTACTTCCTCGCCTTTTCGCTGGTCTTCAGCGTATCGGGTGTGCTGTCGATTCTTTTCTGGCACCACATCAACCTGGGAGTAGATTTTCGCGGCGGCACGCTGGTCTACGTTCAATTCGAGCAGCCGCCGAACCTCGACCGGATTCGCCAGGCGATCGACCACGCCGGTATCCACGACGCGCGCATTCAAACCTACGGAACGTCGTCACAAAAGCAGGTGGCGATTTCGCTGGCCCAAAAAGAAACCCAGGAGTCGGCCCTCGACACCGGGCGGCAGACCATCGTGCAGGCGCTGGCTACAAATTACTCGAGCGATGGAGCAGCCGCCCAGGGCAAACTGGATTTAGATAATGCCAGCCAGGGCAGCCTGGCCCAGTTTCTGCAGCAAAGCGACCCCGAGCACCTGGCGAGCACAGGAGGGGGCGCCCAGCGATACGCCCAGCAGGCGGCGGCTATTCTGAGTCACCGCGACAAGGACCTGCGCGGCATTTTCAGCAGCATCGACCAGCTTAATGGAGTCGTGGATCCGGCGGTCGTCAGCCAGCTTAAGCAGGGCGCTTACCTTTCCGGCTTCCACGTCTTCGCAGCCGACATTATCGGGCCCCAGGTCGGCGCAGCTTTGCGCAAGCAGGCTTTTTGGGCCACCATCTACTCGCTGGCTGGGATGCTGGTCTATTTGTGGTTCCGCTTCGAGTTGATCTATGGAGTGGCCGCTGTGGTGGCGGTCTTCCATGACACCCTGATCACCATAGGCGCCTTTAGCTTATCCAACCAGGAAATCACCCTGACGGTCATCGCCGCCATTCTGACTCTGATCGGCTACTCGATGAACGACACCATCGTGGTCTTCGACCGCATACGGGAGAACCTGCGCATCTCTCGCCGCGAGAACCTCACCAGCGTAGTGAATCGCAGTATCAACCAGACGCTGAGCCGGACGGTTCTGACCTCGGGGCTGACATTCCTCACCGTCTTATCGCTTTACCTCTTCGGTGGAGAGGTGTTGCATGGCTTTTCCTTCGCCCTGGTGATTGGCATCCTTATCGGCACCTATTCGTCGATTGCGGTGGCGGCCCCCATGCTGGTGGCCTACCAGGAGTGGCGAGCCAAAAGGGGTAAGCGCGCGGTTTTGCCGGCGGGCAAGAAGGCCCGGGTCTAGTCTTCGCTTTCCCGAGGCGGTCCTGCACCCCCCGATAAGCTCAGGGCTAACAGTCGGCCTCAAGATTGATAAGATGGAGCGTTTCCCCCGCGGGCATCGTGAAAACTCGCTCCGCAATCGGACTGAAAGTCGCAGGGCTGAGCACAGCTTATCGGGATAGTCGGTGCACCGGGATCCCGGACATCTGTAGCCGTTCGACTGTTTGCCGTTTTGCGGCACAACTTCGCACAGACTAGCCGCGCACGCCAATCACCCTTCGGGATCAAATTTGCATCCTATGGTGTCTAAGTAGGTACAAGTTCGAATATCCGAGGTAAGGCGATGTTTGAAGATTCTCTAATGGAGTCGGGTGGCAAGCTAAAGACCAAGAGTAAATATTGGTCTATCGTTACTCTGTGTATCAACGGAGCTATCCTGGCCGGTCTGATTATCTGGCCGCTGCTGCATCCAGAAGCGCTGCCAACGCAGATGATGGCCACGCTGCTGGTTGCCCCACCACCCCCACCGCCCCCTCCCCCGCCACCACCACCTCAGGCTCCGGTCCAGGTCAAGATCAAGTCTGAGATGCTCAACAACGAACTACAAGCGCCCAGCAAGATCCCGAAAGACATCAAGCAGATCAAGGAGTCCTCGGCTCCGCCTGCCATGGCTGGTGTATCCGGCATGGAAGGCATGGGCGGCGGCACCCCTGGCGGCGTGATGGGCGGTATCCTCGGCGGTATCGGGAATGGCCCGGCTATCGTCAAGGCAGCGCCCCCCAAGAAGCTGAGCATTTCCTCCGGCGTGATGGCCGGGAACCTGCTGCAAAAGACCGTGCCGCAATATCCGGCGATCGCCAAAGCGGCCCGCATTCAGGGAACCGTAGTTTTGCAGGCTACGATTTCCAAGAGTGGCGGCATCGATAACCTCAGAGTCGTCAGCGGTCCTCCTATGCTGCAGCAAGCGGCCCTGGATGCCGTCCGCTCCTGGCGCTACAAACCCTATCTGCTTAATGGAGACCCCGTCGAAGTGGAGACCACGGTCAACGTAGTCTTCAACCTCGGCGGCTAAAAACCCTGCCGGCGCCGCTTTCACCAAAGGTGGTAGCCGGTAATCCCCCTTGTGGCCACTTCGGGTCATTTCAGGCCGAAGTGGCCCAGTGCTAGCATCTGGATGTTTCAGAGCTATAACGAAAGTCATTCCGTAGGAGGAAAGATTCAGTGATTCTCGCCCACCTCACCCAATTCGCTGCCCATCAGGCTGCTCTCGGCATGTACCTCTTCCAGGATCAGGGACAAACCGTCGGCTTCTCCCCGATGGATCTCTGGCATAACATGGGCAACGCGGCCAAGGCCGTAGTCGCCGTCCTCTTCATTATGTCTATCTGGTCGCTGGCTGTGATCATTGACCGCGCACTGTACTTCAGCGCAGCTCGCAAGCAGTCGCGGGAATTTGCGCCGCGCGTTGCCGGCGCCCTCAAGGAAGGCAAGCTGGACGAAGCAGTGAAGGTTGCTGACCGCAATAAGAAGTCTCACCTGGCGGAAGTGGTTACTGCCGGCCTGCAGGAGTTTCGCAACTACGGCAGCGGCGGAGCGGTCACGGAAGAGCAGATCGAATCCAGCCGGCGCGCTCTCGAGCGTTCCGAAGCAATTGTCCATGCCAAGCTGAAGAGGGGCCTGGGCGGTCTGGCAACCATCGGTTCGACGGCGCCCTTTATCGGGCTGTTCGGAACGGTGGTCGGTATCTTGAACGCATTCCAACAGATCGCGACTCAGAAGACCTCCGGTATCGGCGCAGTCGCCGGCGGTATCTCTGAGGCTCTGGTCACCACGGCTTTCGGACTGCTGGTAGCCATCCCCGCCGTTATGACCTTCAACTACTTCACCGGCAAGGTGGAAGCCTTTGACGTGGAGATGGACAATTCCTCCAGCGAATTGATCGATTACTTCATCAAGCAGAGCCACCGCCGCTAAACGGCGCGTGTGTTCAAGCCCTCAACAGCGGGAATCCTGCACCGGTTGGAACGGACTAAAGTCCGTTCCAACCTGGTGGTTTTCACCGGCCCTACAGAAAGTCATCTTGAAGGTGGGCAAGCCTGAAGCGTTTTCATAGTTGGTGCAGGCACCGACAAATGCATCGGCACTCACTCTGAAAACGCTAATAGCCGCTCGAACCCACGGAGCAAAAAAATGGGAATCGTAGTCAGAAACGAAGGCGCAAAAGTAAATTCGAACATCAACGTCACTCCCATGGTGGATGTGATGTTGGTGCTGCTGATCGTTTTCATGGTCATCACACCTATGCTGCAGAACAAGGTGAACATCGAGCTGGCCAAAGTAACCGACCCGACCTCGATGCCCGATGCCGATAAAGAAGACGCGGTGGTCGTGGCCATCACGCGGGATAACAAGGTGTACCTGGGGCAGAACCAGGTCTCCATGGCAGACCTTGGTGCCAAGGTAGCCGATATGCTGCAGAACAAAACAGAAAAGCAGATCTTTATGCGTGCGGACGCCCGGTCGCAGTACGGCACGGTCATGGATGCTATTGACGATGTACGCGCCGCGGGTGTAGATCAGGTAGGACTGCTGACCGACCGCCGGCAGGAACAAACCACTCCGCCTCCTGCGACACCGCCAGCCGGACAGTGAGTTTGGATCACAACCTAACGACTTAGAGAACTTAGGAAACGAGGGACGAAAATGGCATTCGATACAGGCGGTGGTGGTGGGCTCAACGCAAGCATCAACGTGACCCCGATGATCGATGTTCTGCTGGTGTTGCTGATCGTCTTCATGGTCATTACACCGGTGACCCCAAAGGGACTGGATGCCCTGGTCCCGCAGCCACCGAAAGAGCCGCAGAAGCAGCAGGACAATGACCGCACGATCGTGGTCCAGATCACGCATCGGGCCGGGGGAGGAGTCCCAGGCTACAAGATCAATGAGCTGGACATTTCCCACGGAGATCTATTGAATAAGCTAGAAGGTATTTTTGCTACACGGGCAGAGAAGGTTATGTTCGTCAAAGGGGATCCAGCCCTCGACTTCTCGGCAGTAGCGGATGTGCTCGACATCGGCCACGAGGCTGGTGTGGATCACATTGGCCTCATCACGCCGAAGGTGGAAGCGGGGCAGTAGAGCGGTTGGGTTGTTGCAGGCCGGGCCATGGTGAACTCGTTCTTCGCTCCAATACCTGAGAGGTTTACTGGGAGTTGCGACGAACGAGGATCCAGCGAGGTGCTGAATAGCATCATGCTGGAATTGAAGGAAAGGTTACCTGACCCTGCTCCATGATCCGCATTGGCAAACAAGATCGACGGATGAGCGCGCTTTCAAAAAAGTCCGCGGCTGCTTATTGAGCAGCCGCGGACTTTTTGTTTGTTGTGCAGCACTTGCCAGTATGCAGAAACCAAGTACAATCACTGCGCGGAGTTTTTTCCCCTCAAGTTGAGGTCGGGTAAGCTTTTGAAGATCAGGCAAAGCCTGGCGGTTATAAGGAGATTTAAACCAGAATGAAGCGAAGCGCATATATTCCGGTGCTGGCGGTCGCCACCCTGTCGCTGCTGACCATGGTTACCGGGTGCAGCAAGCTGCAGGCTCGCGATCAATTGATTAAGGGCGTCCAGGCGTATAAGAACGCCAAGTTTGAAGAGGCAATCGACCATTTCCAGAATGCTGAACGGCTTGACCCGACGCTGGAAAACGCTCCTCTCTACCTCGCCACCGCTTACGCCCAGCAGGTGGTTCCCGACGCAAACACCCCTGAGAACACGAAGAACGCTCAGCTAGCGGTGGACGCCTATCAGAAGGTGCTGGCCAAGGATCCGAACGACCTGAATGCCTTGCGTGGAATCGCAGCTGTCTACCTCAATACCGGCAAGACTGAGGAGGCGAAGGAGTGGCAGCGTAAGGTTGCCGCCGTCGATCCCAAGGACCCGGTCGCGCATTACACCATCGGGGTCGTCGACTGGCGAGTTGCCTATAAGAATGCGATCCAGGTTCGTAACAGCCTGGGCATGCAGGATAACGGCGACATGATCAAGGACAAGGCCGCATGCCAGAAACTCGCCGCGCAGAACGGACCTATTGTGGATGAGGGCATCAAGGAGTTGCAGGAAGCGGTCAATCTGCGCCCCGGATACGATGACGCGATGTCGTATCTCAGCTTGCTCTACCGGCGCAAGGCCGACCTTGATTGCGGCGATGAAGCCGCGCACAAGGCAGGATATGGCCATGTTCGATCAATGGCGCGACAAGACCATGGCGACCCGCAAGGCGAACGAAGAAAAGAAAAATCAGCAAACGCCTGGCGGCATTACGATGGGTGGCATCCGCAAGTAGCGCCCCTCTACGATCGACGCCAACGGCCTGGTTTAGCGGAAGCCCCTGGCTCGCCACGCCACGAGGAAATCCGGGATCGGCCAGGGGCTTTTGCTTTAGCAACTGTCACCGCTACATCCCACATGTTGTAATCTTGCCCCGTGCCTCCTCTGCTCGAAGTCGATCATCTCTCGATTTATTTTCGCGAGCAGGCCGTGGTCAGCGACCTGACTTTCTCGGTCGGGCAGGGCGAAGTGCTGGGCCTGGTCGGCGAGTCAGGCTCGGGAAAGTCGTTGACCTCGCTCTCCGTGCTGAGGCTCCTGGACGGCGCGGCGCGGGTAGAAGGCGCGATCCGTTTCGAGGGTCAGGATTTGTTGACCCTGAAGCCGGAGCAGATGCGCCAATATCGTGGGCGTAAGATCGCCATGATCTTTCAGGAACCCATGACGGCTCTCAATCCCGTCATGCCGGTAGGGCGGCAGATTGCCGAAGCCATCGAAACCCATCAGCCTGAGCTGGGCCGTAAGCAGGTGCGCGACGCCGTGGTGGAGGCGATGGCCGCCGTATCGATTGCCGAGCCGGAGCAGCGCATGCGCGACTATCCGCACCAGTTTTCCGGCGGCCAGCGGCAGCGCCTGCTCATCGCCATGGCGCTGGTGAACCATCCATCCCTGCTGATCGCCGATGAGCCCACGACCGCCCTGGACGTCACCGTGCAAGCGCAGATTCTGCTCCTGCTCAAGTCGCTGCAAGCAGCGTAACGGACTGGGTATGCTGTTCATCTCCCATGATCTCGCCGTGGTGGCACAGATTGCGGACCGGGTAGCAGTGATGCGCAAGGGCATGCTGCTCGAGACTGGCACGCGCGACCAGGTCTTTCTCCATCCCGGGCATGCCTATACGAAGAGCCTGCTAGGGGCGGTGCCGACGCTTACCACCGACCGGGACCAGCCACTGGCCACTCTGGCAGGGGCGGATGCAATCGCCGGAACCATGGTGGAGCAGGCTCCCGGCCATTGGGTGCGCTGCATCTGACCACTCTGATATCCTGATCGTTTGCGGCTGATTTCGGGGACCGCAGCAGGCCTGTGGGACTATGCGCGCATTACTCATTTCCGACATTCACGCCAATATCGATGCCCTGGAGGCGGTGCTCGAGGCCGCGCCGGAGCACGATGTGGTCTGGAATCTGGGCGATGTAGTCGGTTACGGGGCGGCGCCGAACGAGGTGATTGAGCGGGTACGCGACCTGGGCAAGACCTTTCGTCCGAGGCAATCACGATCGTGCTTGCAGCGGGCAGCTATCTCTGGACGATTTTAATCCGGTGGCCAGTCGTGCCGCCCGCTGGACCCGGCAAGTGCTCACTCCCGAGCACATCGACTGGCTGCAGCATATGGTCCGCGGACCGATCACGCCGGACGGTCCCCAGGTCAGCTGCATGCATGGATCCTATCTCGACGAGGATGAATATCTGCTCTCGGTGCGCGATGCGAGGTTGCCGTTGAAGCAGGCGGAAACGCGCATCAATTTCTTCGGCCATACGCATCTGCAGGGCGGCTTTGCCGTTCATGGCGAGGACTGGTTCAAGCTGGACCCGGTCTACTCGAGCGACGATGAGCCCGACGTGTCCGAGCTGGTGCTGATTCCGGGGGCGCGTTACCTGATCAATCCCGGTTCTGTGGGCCAACCTCGGGATCATGATCGCCGTGCCGCGTTCGCGCTGTTTGACGATGAGCGAATGGTCGTCGAGTTCCGCCGCGTGCCTTATGACTTCCGGCTGGCGCAAATGCGCATCATGCGCGCCGGACTTCCCGACCAGTTAGCCATGCGGCTAGGCTTCGGACGCTGACCCATAGCCTTGGCTTGAGGAGAGAAACCGCAGGTCCCTCGGCTTCGCTCGGGATGACAAAGGATAGGGCGTCGCTTCCATCATAGATTGATGCCGGTGGAGAGAAATTGAGATCCCTCGGCTTTGCTCGGGATGACAAAGGGTAGGGCGTCGCTTCCATCATAGATTGATGCGGGTGGAGAGAAATGGTAGATCCCTCGGTTCGCTCGGGATGACAAAGGATAGGGAGGCGCTTCCATCGACGATTGGATGATGGAGGGAATGCTCCACCAGCGTCGAATGCTGAGCAAAAAACCACTCTTCCCTTTGTCATCCCGAGCGAAGCCGAGGGATCTGCAGTTTCTCCCATCGGTATCGAATGCTTACTCTTCGACGTCCTCAGCCTTAACTGTGACCTTAACGTGCGCGGTCACTTCGCGGTGCAGCTTGACCGGCACATGGAACTCGCCCAGTTGACGTAGCGGCTCTTCCAACTGCAGCTTGCGGCGATCGATGGTGAAACCCTTCTGCTCCAGTTGATGCGCGATTTCCGCCGCAGTCACGGAACCAAAGAGATGATCGTTCTCACCCACCTTGCGGGTGAAAACAAGCTCCACTTGATTAAGCTGCGTGACCAGTAATTCGGCCTCGGATTTTTCCTTAGCCGAACGCCGCACGGCAGCCTGCTTCATCTGCTCGATCACGACCTTATTCGCGGCCGTTGCTTCCATGGCAAGCTTCTGCGGCAGCAGAAAATTGCGCCCGTAACCGTCAGCTACTTTGACCACATCGCCGCGGTGGCCGAGCTTGTTGACATCTTCTTTCAGGATCACTTCCATGACCAATCTCCTAGTAACGCGCTGCAAAGGGCAGCAAAGCAATATTGCGGGCCTGCTTGATGGCACGCGCCAGTCCACGCTGATGGGTGGTGCAAACGCCGGTAAGGCGGCGCGGCACTATCTTCCCCCGCTCGGCGACAAACTGCTGCAGCAGGCGCACATCGCGATAGTGGATGGCGTCGATCTTCTCCACACAGAACTTGCAAACCTTCTTGCGGCGAAAGAACTTGCGTCCCCCGCCCCCAGGGCCGCTGGGGCGTCCACCCGGCGGGCGTCCGCCGGGGCCTGAAGATCCGGGCCCTGAACCTTCGGGCCGGCTGGTACTTGGTGCGCTTGGCGTGCTGGTTTCGTCAGCCATAATTCTCTTATCCTTTCAACAAAACAAAATTCTCTTAGGCGCTGGCTGCTTCTGTTGCCGGCGCGGGAGCTGCAGCGGGCTCCACAGGAGCCGCAGGAGTTGCCGCCGGTTGGGCGCTGAGCTTCTTGCGCGTGGCGCGGATAGCCTTGATCTTGGCCACTCGCTTCTCTTCTTCGTCCATGCGCACGGAGATGAATTTGATCACCGGCTCGGAGACGCGAAGCCGGCGCTCGATCTCGCCCACCAGGGAGCCGTCGGCGTTAATCGTTAGCAACACATAGTTGCCATCGTTAAACTTCTTGACCATATAGGCCAGCTTGCGGCGGCCGAGCTTTTCCATCGACTTGATGCTGCCGCCACCCTGGGTGATGTTCCCCTCCAAACCGGCGATCAGCTTGTCGAGATCCTCGTCCAGAATGTCAGGACGAACAATAAACATGATTTCGTACGTGCGTTGCATGGCTACTCTCCAATTCTTTCCTCTTCGCCGCCTGTTTCGCGGCGATTGAACTCATTCATTGCCGGGCCGGGTCCCTTGGCCAGCACTGTCTCCACAGCGCGCGCTGTGCGATCCAGAACCTCATCCAGGATCGCCAGCTGCGCCTTGCGCATGGGCGTGAGCACATAATCCTTCCGCCCCCGCCTGGCGCTCTCAGCCGCCTCATCTCCCGGGGGAGCAACCCCGATACGAATCCGCAGCCACTCCTCCGTACCCAGCGCACCAGAAACGGATTTGACCCCGTTATGGCCGCCGGCACTGCCCCGTTCCCGAATCCTCAGCGAGCCCAGGGGAAGCGCGATCTCGTCGTAGATCACGATCAGATCGCGGCTCGCGTCGGCATCGAACTCATTCACCAACGCCAGAACCGAGATGCCGCTCAGGTTCATGTAGGTTTCCGGCTTGGCCAAAACCACTTCTCTGCCGGCGATGCGGGTAGTTGCCGTCAACGCCCGGCAGCGACGGTTATTCACCGTCACACCGCCCTGCTCCGCTAGCCGGTCGATGGCCAGAAAGCCTGCATTGTGTGCCGTAAACTGGTATTCGATACCCGGGTTTCCCAGGCCAACCACCAGGGCCGGTCCCCTTTGCTCCCCATCCACTCAGAGCCCGATCACTTCTTCCCGCCCTTTTCGGCAGCCGGATCCGGAGTCTCGACCTTGCCCTTCTTGGCAACTTCCGGCTCCGCCGGCGACGCGGCAACCACCGCATCCACGGTCGGCGCAACTTCTTCCTTGATCGCCACCACGTGAGCCACGGTCGCACCCTCATCGGTGATGAACTTGAGTTTGCCGGTATGCGGCAAATCGGCCACGCGCACGGAACTGTTCAAGCCCAGGCCACTCACATTCAAGTCGATATGGGTCGGAATATCGGCCGGCAGGCACTCGATTTCGACTTCGCGCAACACCTGGTCAAGAATGCCGCCCTGCATCTTGACACCAACCGGAACACCTTCCAATAGAATCGGCACCTTGACCCGCATTGCCTTGTCCATGGCAATGCGCTTAAGGTCGATGTGCATGAGCTTGCCCTTGATGGGCTCGTATTGCCAATCCACAATCATGGCCTTGGTTTTGCCACTGCCAATCTCCAGATCGAAAATCGTGTTGTGGCCGGAATCGGAGTGCAGGATACGGGTAATCTGCTTGGGATCCAGCTCCACCGCAATCGCGGGCTCCTTGGCGCCATAGAGAACGCCTGGGATCATACCGGCGACGCGCACGCGGCGCGCTGCATTCTTATTGAACTTGCCCTCGCGGGCCTTTGCTGCCACCACTTCCTGCTCAGCCATACTCTCTCCTAACTAAACAACGAGCTCACGCTCGTTTCCATGTGAATGCTCTCGATCGTGGCTCCCAACAGCCCGGCGACGGAGAGCACTTTGATCTTTCCCTGCCGCTCCAACTTCTGCGCCTCTTCGCGTAGTGGGATAGAGTCGGTCACAATTACTTCCTCCAGCTTCGAGCTGGTGATGCGCTCGATGGCCGGCCCTGAAAACACCGGATGCGAAGCCGCCGCGTACACCTTAACTGCTCCCGCATCGAGTAATGCATGCGCCGTCTTAACCAGCGTGCCCGCGGTATCGATGATGTCGTCGATGATCAGGCAGGTTCTTCCTTCCACATCGCCGATCACGTTCATCACTTCGGTCACGTTCAGATCCGTGCGCCGCTTGTCCACAATGGCTAACGGAGCCTGCATCTTAGTAGCGAAAAACCTCGCCCGTTCTACCCCGCCTGCGTCCGGTGAAACCACCGTAAGATCAGGCAGGTTCAGCTCCTTGAAGTAGCTCACCATCACCGGACTGGCGAACATGTGATCTACCGGGATGTTGAAGAACCCCTGAATCTGCGCCGCATGCAGATCCATAAACAACGCCCGGTTGGCCCCCGCCGTGGTCAACAGATCGGCGACCAGTTTGGATGAAATAGCCACCCGCGGCCGATCCTTACGGTCCTGCCGGGCATAGCCGTAATACGGCACCACGACAGTGATACGTCCGGCTGAAGCACGCTTCAGCGCGTCAATCATGATCAGCAATTCCACCAGGTGCTGATCCACCGGAAAACAAGTCGGCTGCACGATAAAAACATCCACACCGCGGACGTTCTCCAGCAACTGGAAATAAATCTCTCCGTCGGCGAAACGCTGCAGCTTGCTCTCGCCCAGCTGCACCCCGACATGGGTACAAATATCCTCGGCCAGTTTGCGGTTGGCCGACCCGGCGAAGATCTTGAACCGCTTATCTTCGCTCAAGCGCCCGGCACGCCTGCGCTCCGGTTTCACCTTTCCCGGTGTCGCTGGCTCCTGGGTCATGGTCCCGACCTCTTGTTGCGAAGCGGGAACAGTCAATACGGAAGAATCTCCCTTCACACGAACCTCCCAAGCTGGTTTGCTATGGTTGTTCCGCCTGATTGTCGCGCCACGGAGTGTTTTGCCGTGACAGTAAGCTGGCTGGGCGACTAGGAGTCGAACCTAGACAAAGTGCTCCAAAGGCACTTGACCTACCATTAGTCGATCGCCCAACTGGGTGGCGGCAAACGCGCTAATCTGCGTCTGCCACCATCATAGTGCGCCAGTAATCGCTGCGAGGCAACGTGCTGGTGACCAAGCCAGTTACGCCGTGCCGCTGGAGCCGGCCAAGGGCTGCCTGCGCCGCCGCCGCAGTACGGTAGAGCCCGAAAAGGGCTGACCCGGACCCGGAGAGGCCGGCATGGATAGCCGCGTCCTCCGTGCTGGGGCCGCCCACAAGAATGCGCTTGATTTCACCGAGAAAGGGATGCTGAGGAAAGACGACCTGTTCAAAGTCGTTTTCGATCCCGGTTCGGACAAGCGCGAGAAGCGGATCCTCGGCCCGGTCTTCTCTCAAGGAGAAGACACCGGAGGAGTGCGGTTCGCCAAATGCAACAGCGATCGACCGACTCAACTCCTTGATTGTAGCTGACGAAGCATCCAGGGTCAACGCGGACGCGGCCTGCAGGCTGTCCCAGTCGCGGTAGGCTTGCGGGGTAGAAACCCCGGTTTCCGGGAGCGCGAGGACGCACGGGAAGGCCGGAATATCAGGTAGAGGGAAGACCTCCTCCCCGCGTCCTACTCCAATCACCGAACCGCCCAGCAGGAAGAGCGGTACATCGGAACCGATCTCGGCCGCTACGCGCAGGCGGTCGGGCGGCGAAAGCTGGCGGTCGAGTTGGTGTTCGAGCCCAATGAGCGCGGCCACCGCGTTGGCTGAGCCCGCGCCCAGGCCGCCTTGCAGAGGCAATTGTTTGTCGATGGCGATGTGCACCTCGGCGTTCAGGTCCAGCAACTGCAGGCACCGTTCCACCATCCGCCATGCTGTATTGCCGGCGTCGGTGGGCACGCGCGGATGAGTGCTGCTGAGCGTGATGCGGGTGGCGGCGGCCTGGTGCGCCTCCACCGTTACCCACTCGTGCAGTGCGAGGGTTTGATAAACGGTGGTGAGCTGGTGGAAACCATCCGGACGCAGAGGGCCGATCGCCAGGCCCAGATTGATCTTGGTATGCGACCGAACGCGGGTGGGCATCGGTTCGATTTTAGTCTGTCGCCGCGAACACAGTACTTTTTGGCAGCGCCCCTGCTATTTCACTATTGCCAATGGCTGGTCCCGCGGATGACACTCTTCTGGTGCAGCCCTCCCCCGAGAGACTGATTGAAATCGGCATGTTCGTTGCCGGCCTGGTTGGGCTGTTGATCCTGATTGCCCCCAACTTCGGCCTGAAGCCGAAACGAACGGTGGATGGCTGGCGCTTTCCGGTAAAACCAACCTGTCTTCTGCTTTACTACCTGGTCCTGGGCGGCGGAATGGGCGCGGTTGCTTTCAGCGCGGCGCAACTGCTTGCCTTCGGCACCTCCAACTGGGCAGCGTGGGTGGGCTTTGGTTTTGGCTTCATCCTGGTTCCGCTGGTATTGGGCGACTGGCCGGAGCCGTTGATCCTGGATGGCCAAGGTTTGCTCGAAGGCCGTTGTGCCTCCAGCCGCATCCGTTGGCAGGAGCTCAAGCATGTGCGTGCCTACCGCATTCGCTGCGATCGCGGGGTCGTCATCCATGGGGATGGTGGAAAGCAGCTGGTGGTCGCCGATATCGCTTATGACTCCGAAGCGGTGCTCGACTGCCTGATGCAATGGCGGCCGGTTCCGTATTATTCACTCCAGGATGAAATGGCTCCTCTCTCCATCCTCAACGACCGTCCTTCCCGCTAGCGACAAACCTCAACTAATTGGTAATTTTTCCTGACGGAACTGGATCACCTGGGTGAGTCGTGTGCTGGGCCGGGGCGCACTGAAGATCCCTCGGGTACGCTCGGGATGACACAGGGGATACTCTCGACGCTTCGGGGACGTGGTTGTCACAGTTTCGAAAATCACTCCAGTCCCTCTTGTCATCCCGAGCGTTTGCCGAGATCGCAGTCGCCACGGACCTGCACACGACTCACAGGTATCAATTTCCGTAGTGAGGGATGTGGGGCGACCAGGCTTTCGTTACCCTTCGAATCACGTCCCGCAGTGTTTCTCCTGATTCATAAGCCGAACGGATGCTGGTGGGCGGTGAGAAGATAGGTAAGGAACAAGGGAGCCGAGGAGCTCCTTGGAAACGGCGCGATGCTGAGAACCATTTCGACTCACGTATTTTTGCGCCAGCGGCTGCATCCAGGGCTGCTGGAAACTTTAGCCAAAGGAGGCGCGCAGGCCATCGAGATCTTTGCCGCGCGCCAGCATTTCGACTACACCTCCAAGCCTCATGTGAAAGAAATCGCGCTATGGTTCGCGGCCAACCCCGTGGAGCCGTTCTCCATGCACATGCCGATGTTTTCCGATACGGACATGGGACGCAGCGGTGCTCCAGGGGTCAACGTCGTTCATCCGGAGAAGGCACGCCGGATCGACGCCATGGACGAGGTGAAGCGAGCACTCGAGAGCCGCCGAAGAGATGCCCCTGCGCTATCTGATTCTGCACCTGGGGCAGCGTGAAGACCGTTGGAGCCCACGCACCCTGGAGCATGCCATGACGGCCATCGAGCACCTGCAAGCCTTCGCCCGGCCCTTAGGCGTAAAGCTCCTGCTGGAAAATATCGAGAACGAAGTGACTGAATCGCCCAACCTGGTGGAGACCATAAGGATCGGCCACTTCAAAGACGTGGGTGTATGTCTGGACGTGGGTCATGCGAACCTGGGTGGGGGCATTTCCGCGGCGATCGCCGAGTTGAAGCCGCTCATCCGTACCGCCCATATCCATGACAACCATGGGCAGAAGGATGAGCATCTTTGGCCCGGGGACGGCGCCATTCCCTGGGCGGAGACGATGAAAGATCTGCGCACCGCGCCGGAATTGTCCGCCGCCGTGCTGGAGATCAATTACCTGCCCGAGGACTCGCCGGATCACATCGCCAGCCGGGCCGCTGAGACCTTCAAGATGCTCGAGCTATAGGTGGAAATGGCAGCAGAGAATAACAACCAAGCCGTGGCCGCCCCGCTGGCCACCATCGCGACCCTCAATGAGCATGAAGGAAAACCGGTCACGCTGAGGGGATGGCTCTACAACCTGCGGGAAAGCGGGAAGCTTCTCTTTCCCATTTTCCGCGATGGGACAGGCACGGTGCAGGGCATCGTGCCCAAAGCTGCGGTAGCGCCGGAAGTCTTTGAGCGGATACGCGGGCTCACCCAGGAATCAAGCGTGATCGTGACCGGCAGGGTGAGAGCCGATAAGCGCGCACCCGGCGGCTACGAACTGGATGTCGATAACGTCGAAGTGCTGCAGCGAGTGAGCGAGGAAGAACCATTCCCCATCACGCTCAAAGAGCACGGCGTCGAATTTCTGATGGAGCATCGGCACCTGTGGATTCGTACTCCGCGGCAGTCGGCGATTTTGCGCATCCGCGCCGAGATCATCAAGGCTGCGCGTGACTATCTTGACGATCACGGCTTTGTGCTGACCGACCCGCCGATTCTTACTCCTGCTGCCTGCGAAGGAACCAGCACACTGTTTCCCGTGGAGTACTTCGGCGACGAAGCCTATCTCACGCAGAGCGGCCAGCTCTATATCGAAAGCACTGCCATGGCGTTGGGCAAGGTCTATTCCTTCGGACCCACCTTCCGCGCCGAGAAGTCCAAGACCCGGCGTCACCTGACGGAGTTCTGGATGGTGGAGCCGGAGATGGCCTACGCCAAGCTCGACGATCTGATGGTGCTGGCGGAGGAGTTTCTCAGCTTCCTGGTGCAGCGCGTGCTGACCCGGCGAGCGCTGGATTTGAAGGTGATGGGCCGTGACCCGGCGAAGCTTGAAGCCGTGAAGCCGCCCTTTCCACGAATTACCTACGACCAGGCCGTCAGCATGCTAGACGAGGCTTTCTCGAGCGGCTTGATCGAACAAAAATTTGACTACGGAAACGACTTTGGATCGCCGGACGAGACCTATCTTTCCTCCCAGTTCGATCGCCCGCTCATGGTGCACCGCTATCCGGCCGCAGTGAAGGCGTTCTACATGGAGCCCGATCCGGAAAACGCCAACCTGGCACTGTGTATGGACGTGTTGGCGCCGGAAGGCTATGGGGAAGTCATCGGCGGTTCGCAGCGTATCGCTTCCTACGATCTGCTGAAGAAGCGGATCGAGGAGCACCAGTTGCCGCTCGAAGCATTTTCCTGGTATCTGGATCTGCGGCGCTACGGCTCCGTTCCCCACGCGGGCTTCGGCATGGGCATCGAGCGCGTTGTGGCCTGGGTTTGCAGCCTGGAGCACGTACGGGAGACGATTCCTTTCGCGCGCACGCTCAATCGGATCTATCCCTGACCATGGCCAACGACCCAATTTCGGGCACCACAAGCAGACGCGGGCCGGGCGGTTTACACGGTGGGGTACAGTCCCTTCCGCCGCGCCAGATCCGCATCATCGGCGTACCCCTCGATCTGGGCCAGGCGCGCCGCGGTGTTGACATGGGGCCTTCCGCAGTCAGGGTAGCCGGACTGGAAGCCAGGCTTGAGTCTCTGGGTCACTTGGTAAGCGATGGCGGTAATGTAGCGGTGGCCATCGCCGAGACCCACAACGCCGGCGAGGCGAACGCGAAATACCTTAAGGAAATCAGCGAGACCTGCGAACGGGTCGCCGGCATTGTGCTGCAGACGTTGGAGGAAGGCATCACCCCGTTGATTCTTGGCGGCGATCATTCCGTTGCGGTTGGCTCGGTCTCCGGTGTAGCTGAATTCTATCGGCGCCGTAACCAGAAGATCGGGCTGCTGTGGATCGACGCCCACTCCGACATCAACACTCCCGATACCTCTCCCAGCGGCAACGTGCATGGCATGCCATTGGCCGCTCTGCTTGGCATGGGACCGGACATGCTTTCAGATATTTTTGGCTGGCGGCCCAAAATTGCGCCGGAAAATACGGTATTGATTGGCGTGCGCGATATCGATGGCACTGAGAAGGAGAACATCCGCCGCGCCGGCATTGCCGAGGTTTACACCATGCGCGACATCGACGAGCGGAGTATGCGCACGGTGATGGAAGAAGCTTTGCGCGCGGCCGGCCGAGGAACGGTCTGGCTACCATGTCTCCCTGGACATGGACTGGGTCGACCCGGAAGACGCGCCTGGCGTGGGCACGCCGGTGCGCGGCGGCGCTACTTATCGCGAAGCACACCTGGCGATGGAAATCCTGGCCGACCACGGACGATTGCTGAGCTTTGAGATTGTCGAGGTGAATCCGGTCATTGACGAGCACAATCGAACCGCCGAACTGGCGGTGGAATTGATCTGCTCAGCCTTCGGGAAAAAAATTCTCTGAACCTCACTCTGCATGCAGCGGTATAGCGGGCTCGTATAGGTGATCCCGGTCCATTGCCGCGGCAGAGCGGAGGGAGAAAATCGCAACCAGGTAGAGGGAGAAGAGAACCAGCAGCTCCAGGTTCTGCTGCCGCAGCAAAAGAATAAATAGGAATTTGTTAGCCAATATGTTTTGCCACTCCCCGTGTTGCAAAAGATAATTCTGCACCCGGTACTGGACGGAAACGGTCGCGAGCACCGTCAGCACGGCGATGAGAGCACCCAGAAACCGGCGCTTTTCAAAAACGATCACAACCGCCGGCATGGAAAGCAAAAGCAGTCGGGTGTCGTAGAAGCGATGATAGACCGGCATCAGTGTAAGTACCGACAATGCGCCCAGGACAACAAAATGTCTTTCTAGGCCTGCATTGGTTTTGCGGGCCGCCAGAAGTCCCGCGGCCAGGAGAGCCAGAAAAACCGCGTAGGCGACGGCGTTAAACCTCCGCGCGTCGGCAAAGAAAATGCTGGTAAGGGTCTGCAGATTTTCGTCGCCGATCGACTGCTGGTTTGCCGGCCTCGGATCAGCGCTGCCCCCTGGACTCAATGTTGCCGAGAGATTTGCGCGAAGAGTCGAAGCCCAGCCGGCGCTGCGCGGATGATGTCCGAGAATCAAACCCGCGCAAAGGAGAATCGCGGCCGCGCCGGCCAACGCAACCGCAGCGTAGCGCCAATAGATTCTCTGCGCCAGAAAATAGAGCACGATGAAGCCGCCGATCTGAGGCTTGACAGCCAGGCTGAGCATGAGCAGCCCGGCGCCAAGACCGAGAAAGCGGCCGCGCAAAAAAAGATAACTTCCGATCACCAGCAGGGCAATCGCCAATACCGCAGGTTGTGCTAACACCAGCAGGATTGCGGCCGTAACCAGGAGGAACGAGACCAGGATCGTGGCTAGCCATCGATGCGATGGAGGGCAGATGGAGTGAACGAGCCATGCAGCAATGACGAACAGGCAACCGTTCAAAAGGAACCAGACCAAGCGGGCGAAGGGAAATTGCAACAGCGCTAGCGGGGAGAGCGCCAGGAAGGTTGAGGGTGGATAGACAGGTACGTCGATTTGCCAGGAAGGCAATTCACTCGCGGGCCCCCTCCCTGGAAAAACTGCTGTTCCAGTTGCGTTGTGTCGTAGGGATTGCAGCCGTGCAGCAGGCAACGCGCCCCGGTATAAACAGGAACGAAGTCATTGGAAGCATGGATGACTCTGGCTCCCCCAGCCGCGAACAACACCAGGGAGGAGATAAAAAGAACCAGCAAGTGCAGGTCCGGCTTGATAAACTTCATGGTTTTTCTGCGACCTTGTGCCGGACGCTTGCCAGCATCATAACGGCGCCCACCGGGCCTGCATAGTGAACTCCGATGTTCCGCGGCTGCTCAAAGGTTCGGCTGGCGTAAAATTCGCACCATGCCCTTTACGCCGAGCACCATTGCCGCGCTAGTCATCGCCGCGAGTTTTGCCGCCGGGCTGAACGTATATGCGACTGTGCTGACCCTGGGGCTACTGGCGCATGCGCATTGGGTGGTTTTGCCGCCGGGCCTGGAAGCGCTATCCAACTGGTGGATCATTGGCGCGAGCGGAACACTTTTCGCGGC
The DNA here is from genome assembly GCA_963805955.1 of uncultured Acidobacteriaceae bacterium. Taxonomy (GTDB): domain Bacteria; phylum Acidobacteriota; class Terriglobia; order Terriglobales; family Acidobacteriaceae; genus PALSA-350. Next base: position 167,821 of record CAWDVZ010000022.1, on the reverse strand, counting down.
GGAGTTTATCGCCGACAAAATTCCCGGTTTCGACCTGCTGTGGAATGCGCTGCACACTTTTATCCGGGTTCCGGTTGCGGCTTTGCTGGCTTACCGCGCCACCACCCAACTGTCACCCGGTATGCAGGTGTTGGCGACCGCAGCGGGCGCTGCCATTGCCTTGGCGGCCCATGGGTCCAAGACCGCGGCGCGGGCGCTGGTCACTCCCAGTCCGGAACCGGTCTCCAACATTGCCCTGAGCAGAACCGAAGACGTTGCCGCGATAGGCATTACATGGTTGGCCACCCAACATCCCTGGGCCGCCGCCGGCATCACCATTGCACTCCTCGTGATGACCGTATTGATGGCACACTGGGTCATAAAAGCGTTGCGCGGGATGTGGCAGAGACTGCGGCCGCCTCCAACCACCCAGATCACCCCCGGGCAGCGCGCCGGGTGAGGCCGGTCACCGGCTCGGTCACATCCGTTTCCCCCTCCGGGAGCACGCAAACCGATCCTGCCACCCCGGCCTGCCTGGCAGCCGCCATCAGCCGCTCCACCGGTTCTTCCATTGGTTCCTGGGAAAGCCGGAAAGTGCCATAGTGCATGGGGATCATCCGCCGCGCACCCAGATCGAGAAAAGCCTGCAGGGCCTCTTCCGGGCAGGTGTGCACCCCGCGATAGCTGTCGGGCCGATAGGCCCCGATGGGCAATAAGGCGATCTCAGGCTTCAGCCTTTTGCCGATCTTGGCGAAGCCGTCGAAATAGGCGGTGTCACCGGAGTGGTAGAGAGCATGACCGCCGCCGCGTAGCACGTAGCCGCCGAAGCCTCGATGCGTGTCCTTGAAGAAGCGAGCTCCCCAATGCTTGCAGGGGGTCATGGTCACCTCAAGGCCGCCAATCGACTTGGTTTGCCACCACTCGAGGGTGACCACCCGGGAAAACCCCAGGTCATTCACCAAGTCCTCTACTCCCCAGGGCACGACCGCAATCGGCGCTCGGCCACCGGCTTTGGGGGTGTGGGCGACGATCCGGCGCAACGAAGGCCGATTGAGGTGATCCATATGCGCATGGGAGAGCAGCACCATGTCGATGGCGGGCAGATCCTTGATCTTTACCCCGGGCCGGCGCAAGCGGCGCAACGCGATCAGCCGTTCGGCGAACACCGGGTCAATGAGCACCTTTCGGCCGCCAATCTGCACCAGGAAAGACGAGTGGCCAATAAACGTGACGCCAAGTTCTTCCGGTGAAACCAGGATGGGCTTCTTCGATTCTCCGGACATCGGCCTGAAGGCCGACTCACCCACCAATGTTCCCAGCGACTGCATCTTAAGGAGAACCGCGCTCTTACCCTGGCCCTTGGTTTTCATTGCCACCCCGACTTCTCAATAGATTCGCGCGCTGGCTTGCGAGATGTTCATTTCCCGACGCTAAGGTACCATGCCACGCTGTACCTCTACTGATTCATAGACGAGGGGCATCCAGGAAAGCTTTGCCCAGGGGTTAAAAAGAGGCGTTTTGCTTACCAGGTATTCGGATCGTTACGCGGGTTTGAAGGGTACGGCCTTTAGGCCGTACGTACCTACGACAGTGAAATGACGCGGCTAAAGCCGGGCCTCGTTTCGATCGAATACGTACGGACCTGTAGCGGCTAAGAGCCGGCCTCGTTTGGTTCAGTTCTACGGCTCTTTAGTCCGTCCCCTTCAAACCCCAGTCTGCCTAACCCTTTCGCTTTAGCAGGGTTGAAGCCGGACATTCCTCAGATCGATAACGATTTCAGATACTCGCGGAAAGCCGTCCCCAGCTCATTGTGGTTCAGGGCGAACTCCACCGTTGCTTTGAGCATGCCCAGCTTGTCGCCGGCATCGAAGCGCAAACCTTCGAAACTATATCCGTAGACCTTTTCGTACTGCAGCAGGCCCTTGATGCCATCGGTCAATTGCAGCTCCCCGCCAGCGCCGAGCGGCGTTTTTTCCAGTACATCGAAGATCCTCGGGGTGAGTATGTAGCGCCCAATGATTGCGTTGCGCGAAGGGGCATCCTCCGGTTTCGGCTTCTCCACCAGGCCCTTGACATCGAACACTCGCTCACTGCCCTCGACAGCAGTGCAGTCGAGCACACCGTAGGAGGAGATGGAATCACTTTCAACCACCTGTGTCGCCAGAATGGAGGACTGCGTCTTCTCGAAGACCTCTATCATTTGCTGCAGGCAAGGCACCCTGGCTTCAATAATGTCGTCCGGCAGAATCACCGCAAACGGCTCGTCGCCTACCAGGTCGCGGGCCATCAACACGGCATGTCCCAGACCCATCGCCTCCTTCTGCCGGACATACGCGATCCGCGCCATGTGCGATATCTGCCTGGTCATGGCGAGCAGCTCGGTCTTGCCTCGCTTTTCCAGCAATTGTTCGAGCTCAAAGCTGATGTCGAAGTGATCTTCAATTTCTGCCTTGTTCCTGCCGGTAACAATGATGATCTGTTCGCAGCCCGCCGCAATGGCCTCTTCCACGCCATATTGGATGAGGGGCTTATCGACCAGCGCCAACATCTCCTTGGGGAGCGCTTTGGTGGCCGGCAAGAAACGCGTGCCGAGGCCGGCTGCCGGAAAAACTGCTTTGCGCACTCTGTCTTTCATCTCCAAATGCTCCAGTCCAGTATCACAGTGATAGCGACATTTCCGCGTTTGCTAGAGTGTAGGCGAATCGTCGCCCAGTAAGGCGCGGCGGACGATGCGAATGGGCGGGAACCCCTGCTTGAGAAAGTCATCGTGGAACTGCTGCAGCGAAAACTTTGCCCCTTCCTTCTTCTTCAGGTCGTCGCGCAACTTGAGAATCTGCAGCTTGCCCAGGGTGTAGTAGAGATAGGTTGCATCCGTTGTCCCGCGCTTGGTCTCGACTAAACCGCCCGCATGACTTTGATAGCCCTCTTCTACAAAAAATTTTACCCCCTGGTCGAACGTCATCTGTCCGGTGTGCATTTGGATGCCGACTACAAACCTGGCGTCGCGCAGCAGTGCATCCTGCAGTTGTCCGAGTCGGACCATTTCGGCATCCCGGGCGTCGCGCGCGCCTGCTCCCGGCTGGCCGTAGCCCTCATCGAGCATCATCTGCTCGCAATAATGGGCCCAGCCTTCTTCATTCGAGTTGGCTCCCAAAAGCTTGCGCACCGTGCTTGGTGCTTGCGGCGTCCACAGAAATTGTACGTAGTGTCCCGGATAAGCCTCGTGAATGGACGTGCTGATGACAGTCCCGCGATTGAATTCCGACATCAGCTCTGCCGTCTCTGCTGCGCTCTCATGCGCTCCAGGCACAGTTACATTGAAGTAGGCCTGGGTCGAACCCTTCTCAAAGGGACCCGGCGTGTCCATGGATGCGGTCGTGGTTGCGCGCATGAAAGGCGGCGTATTTTCCAACGTGGGCAGCACCGAAGAGGGTATGTCGACAATATGCTTTTGCTGAATGAACTGGATCAAACCCTGGAACGTGTCGCGAAAAGTCTGTAGCAGATGATCCGGCGCCGGATGGTCGCGATCCAATTCCGCCAGCACCTCGCGCGGTTGCCGGCTGGGGTCGATCTCTCCGGCAATACGCTTGAACTCCGCCTGGTTTTTGCGTAGATCCGCATACCCGATTTCCAGCAGCCTGGGCAACGGCGTGTCGACCATCTCGTCGTAGAGCAGCTTCTTCGAGTAGGTCTCCGCGCCGAACCGGAAGTCTCCATGCGAGCGCGGAAGAACGTCCTTTTTGAGCCAGCCCTGATAGCTTTTGAGCGCTGCGATTACGGCGCTTTCGACTGGGAAAAATCGTTTTTTAGTTGCTCGTTCTGCGCCTGCTTAAAGGCTTCCGGAACATCCGTCTGGAAAAAAGTGATGATGTCAGGCAGCTGTTCAAGAGCGATTCGGTGTAAATCCGCGGTGGGTTCTTGAGATTCGTACGCGCCGCGTCGAGCGCTGCCGGCATTAGCTTTTCCCTGGCCACCAGCGAGCGCAACCGGTCGTCCGGCGAGGCGAAGGAACGCTCCATCAGCACGAAAGCGCTATTCGAAATTCCGCTCGAATACTGGTCCGGATCCTTCTCCCATAAGCGAATGGTCTTCAGAGCCAGCAGCCTGCTGCGAATGTTCCCCAGGAGCAGCTCCAGGTCACCCTGGCTGGTCAAATCGAGCTGGTCGGCAGGAACAGCAGCGAATATACGTTCGAACCGCTCCTGCTCGGCTATCTCGCGATCCACTCCTGCCTGCGAATAATCCTCCAGCTGCGCGTCGTACTGGTGAAGGCCTTGGAGAGTGGCGTTCGACGGGGCAAAGTGGAAATAGACCTGGTCGAAATATTCATCCGCCAGCGTACGAAGCCTGGCTGCGGCGCTGCTTGGTCCTTGAACTTGGGGTGCTGGCGGATTGCGAGAGCAGCCAGCGATCGCAGCCAGCCCGAGCAGTACGATGCAACAAATCTGCGGGTGCTTCCCGCCGGACCGACACCACATCGTTCGCTTGTCTCCTGAACTCTCTACCTGCGTTGGTGCGGTCCCGCCACCGCGGCTTCTTCGCTTGCGGTCAGCGTCTCCAGCAGAGCCCGTATCTCATCCAGAACATCACCCGGCTCGGTTGCCTTGAGGGGAAAACGCAGCACTCCCTGGGGCGTGAACTGTGCCCCTTTCTTGGCATTTTGCGCTACCAGCTTCATCAACCGGCCGGGATCAATATTGGCTTGGCCGGTAAAGCGGATATGAATTTGGTCGCGCTTGCGATCCACCTGGGCCACTCCCGTCCGCTCGCATTGCAGGCGGAGGCTGGCCGCTTCCAGCAGATGGTGCACGCTGACGGGCAGTTCGCCGTAGCGGTCTTCGAGCTCAGCCCGCACCTCGCCCAGCATCCCCTCATCCTGCGCGCCGGCGATTTTCTTTAGATGCGTAACCGCTGGTTTTCTTCCTCGATGTAGTTTTCGTCGATGCGCAGGCTGATTCCGAGGTTGAGCTGGGTTGTCGCCCGCGCCGGCAGCTCCTCGCCCTTCAACTCGTTGACCGCGTGCTCCAGCATGCTGGTGTACATTTCAAAGCCCACGGCCTCGATATGGCCACTCTGCTCACCGCCCAGCATATTGCCCGCACCGCGCAGTTCCAGATCGAGGGCGGCAATCTTGAAGCCGGCGCCGAGGTCAGAGAACTCCTTCAGCGCAGCAAGGCGCCGCCGGGCGATCTCAGTCAGCTCCTGCTCCGGCGGAATCAATAAATACGCGTACGCACGACGGTTTGACCGGCCGACCCTTCCCCGCAGCTGGTAAAGCTCGGAAAGCCCGTGGCGATCGGCGCGGCTGATCAGGATGGTATTGGCCAGCGGAATATCGAGCCCGTTCTCGATGATCGTGGTCGCCACCAGCACATCGTATTCCCCGTGCATGAAGGCCAGCATCACCCGCTCCAACTCGCCTTCGCTCATCTGCCCATGGCCGACGGCCACGCGAGCCTGGGGCACCAGTTCACGAATCTTGGCGCTGATCTCGTAAATGGTTTCCACCCGGTTGTGCACAAAATAGATTTGGCCGCCTCGCTCCAGCTCCAGCTCCAGGGCGGAGCGAATCAGCTTCTCGTCAAACCTGGCCACCACCGTCTGGATGGCCATGCGGTCCTTGGGTGGCGTCTCGATCACGCTCATATCGCGCAAGCCGACCAGCGACATGTGCAGCGTGCGGGGAATCGGCGTGGCCGACATGGCCAGCACATCAATCTCCCGCCGCATCTGCTTCAGGCGCTCTTTGTGGCGAACACCAAAGCGCTGTTCTTCGTCCACTACCAACAGCCCAGGTTCTGGAATCGCAGGTCCTTCGACAACAGGCGGTGGGTGCCGATCAGGATGTCGACCTTGCCCGCCTCGACTCGCTCCAGAATGGGCTTCTGCTCTTTGGGAGAGCGGAAGCGCGAGATCATCTCGACGACGATGGGAAATTGCTTGAAGCGACTCTTGAAGGTCTCGAAATGCTGGAAGCTGAGCACCGTCGTCGGGGTCAGCACCGCTACCTGGCGTCCATCCTGCACCGCCTTGAAAGCCGCGCGCATCGCCACTTCGGTCTTGCCGTAGCCCACATCGCCGACCAGCAGCCGATCCATCGGCAGCGGCGATCCATATCCCGCTTGATGTCCGCTATGGCTGAGATCTGATCCTCCGTCTCGTTGTAATCGAACGCGTCCTCAAACTCGCGCTGAAATTCGTTGTCGGGCGGAAACGCGTGTCCCTGCGCCGCCTTGCGCTGAGCGTAAAGCTTCAGCAGCTCATCGGCCATGTCCTGCATGGCCTTCCGCACGCGCGCCTTGGTCTTCGCCCACTGCTGGCTGCCCAGCCGGTTCAGCACCGGCGCCGGCCCGGCCTCCGTCGAACGGTATTTCTGGATCAGATCCAGCCGCGTCAGCGGCACATAGAGACGCGCCCCCTCGGCAAACTCCAGGATCATGAACTCCAGCGAGATCCCGTCCTGCTCGATCTCCCTCAGCCCCTGGTAACGCGCGATGCCGTGCTCCACGTGCACCACGTAATCGCCCACCGTCAGATCACGAAATCGGAGACGAACGCCGCAGTCTTGGACTTCTTCCGGATCACGGGCGAGCCGCCACGTCCGCTTCATCAGAAAAGTCCTTCGCCCCGAAGATCACCAGCTGCTCTCCGGCAGGCTCACACCGCTCGAGAGCGCGCTCTGCACAATGACCGGCGTGCGGAAATCGCCCGCCAGGTAGCTGGATTCGTCGTAGGCCTGCTCGCTGCCCGCGCTTGGGCCGGCTGCCCAGCCGGTAGGGCAGACCATACTCGCGCAGCATACCGGCTAGCCGTTCTACCTCGCCCTGGTTCGGCGCCACCAGCAGCGTGCGTGTCTCCTGCTGCCAGCGACTTGATCTGCTGCAGCAGCGCCGGGATCGAACCGTGGAAACGCAGCGTTGGACGGGAAGAGAACTGATCTCGTCCAGGGGTTGACGTCCTCTTCCAGCACATCCACCGCGCCCAGCTGATCGACCTCGAGCCCTGGCAAAGAAGCGATCCTGGCCTGCAGCTCCGGAGAAAGGTAGATGTCGCCGGGGGTGATCAGCGAACCGATGCCGCTTCGTTCATGACGCTGCTCGACTTTGTTCCACCAGCGGTCCAGCTGGTTGCGCACCATCGCGGGTTCTTCCACCAGAACCTGCACTTGGGAAACAAGTCGAACAGGGTACGGTCGGCGCCCGCCACCGGGCAGAAGAACTCCCATCCGGGAAAAACGCTCACGCCGCCGGCGGTCACGGCCTGGCTCAACAGCTCCGGGTCGTCTCCAGCATCAAGGCGGCTTCCCGTCAGCCGCAGGTGGACGGCAGCCAGCAGCTCCTCAGAGACGGGAGTTTCGGTCAGCGGCAGCAGCCAGGCCTCGTCCATGGCGGCGGACGAGCGTTGCGTGTCCGGATCGAATTTGCGGATCGATTCGATCTCGTCTCCGAAGAGCTCCACGCGCACCGGCCGGTCGGCTTCCGGGGAGTAGACATCGAAGATGCCGCCGCGGCGGGTAAACTGGCCCGGCATCTCGACGATGTCCATGGGACTGTAGCCCATGCTGGACAGGTGGGTGGTCAGCTCGTCTATGTCCATCTCTTCGTCTCGGCGCAGTACGCGTCCCAGCTTGGCGTAGTAATCGGCGGGAAAGAGCGCATGCTGGCCGCCTCCACCGGGACAATGACGATCGAGGCCGCGCCCGTGGCGATTTTCCACAACGCGTAGGCGCGCTGCTCCTGCATATCCGGGTGAGGCGACATATTTTCGAAAGGCAGAACATCGTGCGCCGGCATACGCAGCACGCGATCCGTTTCGATCGCCCCCGTCAGTTCACAGGCAGCGCGCAGCGTGAGCTGGAGTGCTCGGCGGCCTTGTTATCCGCCACAATCACCACTACTGGCGACTGTGCAGCCCGGGCAAAGAGCGGAAGATAGAGGGCGCGAGCCGTGGCGGTGAGCCCGGAGACACGTTTACGCCCCGCACGAGGGCCAGATGCCTTCGTACGCGCTCAAACGGTGCACAGTGTTCCAGGTCCGCGAGCAACTCGCGGACAAAGGGGAGGATCATGCCTGATGTAATTCTAACCGCAGGCTTGGTCTTAGGAGGTAGTTCCATGACCTGCCACGAATCCCGGGTGCCCCACATCTCGCTGGTTTTTCGCGAGATGTGGGATACCGCGAAGGTCAATTTCCAGCCTTTGCAGCCTGAAAGTCCTCCACTCCCGGTTAAAAGCAGCGCTATTTGGCACCCGGGATTCGTGGCAGGTACGGAACTAAGCCGAGAGATCTGTTCTGCGCCAACGCAAACAAACCACGGGCACCGCCGGCGAATAGCCGGCGCTGCCCGTGGTTTAAAGTCGTGCTGCTCTACGCCTGAACGGCGACCGCGGCCTTTTCAGAGTTGGACACGCTCACCGGCGCGCTGCCTTCTTTACCGCTACCCGGCTTGCGGATGTCGATGCCGCCCTTGAAGAAGGCACCATCTTCAATGCTAATGCGCTGGGCAATTACATCCCCGGTGAGTGAACCTTCACTGCGGATGTCTACCCGGTCGCTGGCATTGATGTTGCCCCGCACCTTGCCCAATACCACTACTTCGCGGGCAGAGATGTTGGCGGACACCTGGCCATTGCGGCCTACGGTAACCCGGTTGCCAGGTAGGTTGATCGCGCCTTCGACCTTGCCGTCAATGTACAACGACTCGGAACCCGTCACTTCGCCCTTCACTACCAGGCTCTTGCCAATCGTGGCCTGATCGGCGGCTGCCGGCGATGCGGGCGAGGTGCTGGAAGTACGCGTGCTGGTTGGTTCGTGACTTGCAGTCGTAGGTACAGACGGACGCGTGGGCTCCGTGCTGGGGGACTGCGAGGGACTTCCAGGTTGGTTCGGTTTCCACATCTCTTTTGTACTTCCTTTCGTTTACGTCTGGATACAGGCCCCCGGAACAACCCTGCGGAAGTTCTTCCGCATTTCAGGGCAAATCAGGCGGAGCTGTTGTTTTCCTTCTCACTTGCTTGCACGGTCAAATCCCTGCAAGCCGCGCAATCCTTGCTCTTCTCTGCATCTTAATCACGCTTGCCGCAAAATTGAAATCCCCCATTCCGAAACTTTCAGAGTTCCGGGTGGCTGACCCATTAGTATCAACAAAGACATGTCTTTTGGTGACCTGTCTCGATTCGCACACATGTTCCTGGAATGACTGACCGCGAACTCCTTCACCGTATTGAACGCTCCGCCGGCCACCGCGCCGGCTACAAACAGCTGGTCCGCGAACTGGGGCTGGGTGGCGGGCGCGAACGCCGTATGCTGCTCGAACAACTCGACCGCATGACCGCGCGCGGCGAACTGGTCAAGTCCGACCGCGATCACTGGGCGTTGCCCCAGGCAGCCGCTCGCAACAACCTGGTCGCCGGCCGTCTGGATGTGCACCGCGACGGCTTTGGCTTTGTGCGGCCGGAAACCCGCCAGGCTACCGGTGATGACGACATCTTCATTCCTCCCAACGAGATGAATGGCGCCATGCAAGGCGACCAGGTACTGGTAGAACTGGCGCCGCCCCGGCCCGACGGCCGGCGCAGCGGGCGCATCGCCAGAGTCCTCAGCCGCCGCAACCCAACTGTGGTCGGCATCTTCCATTATGCGCTGAACGAACATGCGCCGGGAAATACGGTAACGCCTCTCGATGAGCGGGTGACCCAGCCCATCCTCATCCCCTTTGGTCTGGAGCAAGCGCCGGCCGCAGGCGAAGGAACTCCGCATCGCGTCGTTAGCGAGAATATCGGCCCGCAGATCCGTTTCGAGACTATTTCGGACCTGGAGGGCATGGTGGTCGACGTGGAGATCACCGACTGGCCCACCCCTACCCGTTCCGCCCGCGGCCGGGTCATCGAGATTTTGGGCCGCGAAGACGATTTTGGTGTGGATGTGGAAATCGTCATCCGCAAGCACCATCTGCCCCATGTTTTCCCTCCACGGGTTCTCGAGGAGGCGCGCGCCGCCGCCCACCTGGATCGGGACGAAGCCGCCCGCCGCCGCGATTTTCGCGAGCTGCCCATCGTTACCATCGATGGCGAAACCGCCAAGGACTTTGACGACGCTGTGTTCGTCCGCCAGCACGGCGATACCTGGGAGTTGCAGGTCCACATTGCCGATGTCGCCCAGTATGTGACCCCCGGGTCGGCGCTCGATCTCGAAGCCCGCTTGCGCGGCACCTCGGTCTATTTTCCCGATCGTGCCGTCCCCATGCTCCCGCAGGAGCTTTCGAGCGACATCTGCAGCCTGCGGCCCGGAGAAGATCGCCTGGTCCTCTCCTGCATCATGATGATCGATCAGGAGGGCGAGATCCGCAGCTACGAGGTCACCCAGGGCGTCATCCGCTCCGTCAGCCGCATGACCTACACCCAGGTGCATGCAGTCATCAGCGGCGATGAAAGGATCGCGCGCAGTTCGCCCCGCTGGTTCCCGAATTCGAACGGATGTATGAACTGGCGCGGCTGCTGCACAGCAAGCGCCAGCGCCGCGGGTCGATTGATTTTGATCTGCCCGAGCCGGTCATCGAGTTTGATGCTCAGGGGGCCATGCAGAGCATCGTTCGTTCCGAGCGAAGCTGGGCCAATCGCCTGATTGAGGAGTTCATGCTTTCCGCCAACGAGTGTGTGGCCTCCTGGCTGCAGAACCTCGGAGTACCGTCACTGTATCGAATTCACGAAAAGCCGGAGCCCCGCCGGGTAGTCGAATTTGAAACCGTGGCTGCCGGTTTTGGTTACTCGCTGGGCCTGGGTCCATTGCCGGTGAAGCGCGTGACCATGAAGTCGGAGCGCCGCGAGCAGAGAGGCCGCGCCGCCGGGCGGCGGCCACCAGCCGCGCCAGTACGAGATCCCGGAGGATATCGCCGTTACCCCGCGCATGTATCAGCAACTGGCGCTCAAGATTGCGGGCAAGCCCGAGGAGCGCATCCTCGCCCATCTCATGCTCCGTTCCCTGCGCCAGGCCCGCTACAGCGAGAAGAACGAGGGCCACTTCGCTTTGGCTGCGCCTTGCTACACCCACTTCACTTCGCCCATCCGCCGCTACCCTGACCTCATCGTTCACCGCATCGCCAAGGCAGTCCTGGCCTCTGGTGAGAGCGGAGTAGGCGTCCTGGCGAAGCGCCCGCGGCAAGCATAAGGATTCGACGGAGACGGCGCACGCAGGCGGCGCCGCTGAGCGAAGTCGAGCTTGCCGGCATTGCTTATGAATCAAGCCAGGCGGAGCGTCGCGCCGAGGATGCGGAGCGCGAGCTGATGGAGTGGAAAAAAGTCAAATTCATGCAGGATCGCATCGGTGACGACTTTGACGCCATGATCCTCAGCGTGACCAAGTACGGCTGCTTTGTCGAGCTCGACAACCTCTTTATTGAGGGCCTGGTGCCCATCATGAGCCTGCAGGGCGACCACTACACCTTCCGCGAGAACACGCGCCAGATTATGGGAGAGCACTCAGGCCGGCGTTATTCCATGGGCGACCGGGTGCGGGTGGTTCTCGATCGCGTCGATTCGGTGCAGCGACGGTTACAGTTTTCCATCCTGGAAGAAGTTGCGCCGGTGCGCCTGGGCCGTCCCGCGAAGGCGAAAACAAAATCCAGCGGCAAGGCCCATCCCTACCTGCCCCCCAAAAATAAGGTGCTGCGCAAGGGCAAACAGAGGGCAAAAAGCAAGCGTCCCGGAAAGAAGCGCAGCTAGAGCCGCTTATCTCTTACAATGGGTCAAGCGATTTTTTCGGAGAGATTCCATGCCACACATGGTAGTTTGTGCGCGCTACAAGCAAGAGATGGAGGGTCTCGACGAGCCTCCGTTTGACAGTGATTTTGGTCACAAGATTTACAACCATGTTTCGAAAAAAGCCTGGTCGGAGTGGATCGAGCGGCAAAAGATGCTGCTCAACGAGTATCGGTTGCAGCCCTGGACGAAGGAAGCGCAGGAGTTTCTGGTGGAGCAGATGCAGGAGTATTTCTTCGGTGAAGGATCGGCGCTGCCCAAAGAATATGTTCCGCCGGCTCACTAGGGCGATTCAGTGCAGCACGCGTCGTGTACACTCAAGGGATAATTTTGCCGTCGGGACGTGGCTCAGCCTGGTAGAGCACTCGCTTGGGGTGCGAGGGGTCGGCAGTTCAAATCTGCCCGTCCCGACCATCAAAATCAAACCTGTATCTTCTTCCTCTTCATTCCCCGTACAACGATTTTTTGATGGTTTCGGCCATCTCGGCCATCTCGATCGAGGTCTTTTGACTCAATTTCGCGATCTCCTCATCGGCTGAGAGGTTGGTCAACCCAGCCTTGGCCGCTATCCGCCTCTCCAACTCCAGAACGGCAGTCACTTCCTTTTCCGCAAGAATCAATACTTGCAGGATCAGGTGATCGCGTTCGTCGGAACGGCGGCTCAATCTGCTTTGCCTCATTACGATAAAGCTGGCGAGAAAGATGGCCTCCAGGGCTACTACGACGTTGAGTAGGGAAAACGGCGGAGGATCGAAATGGCGAACTGTGTCACCCGGAAGCGTGTTAAGTAGAATCCAGATTGCGAACCACAGCAGGTGGATAACTATAAAAGTTAAAATCCCCACGAATGCGCCCAGCGAATCCCCGAAGCGCTCAGCGGCAGTGCGCCGGGCTAGAAACTCCTCTTCGTGCTTTACAACGATGTCGATGTGTTCTTGCAGGTGACTTGAGTCTCTCGGCATAACCCCGGTTCAAGTTTGCGTTGGATCCAGCCGCGAAGTCGGGCCGGCGGCAGGAGTGTCCGTTAGCGCGTAGCCTCGTGCCTGCGGCGCTCGCGGCGAACCCGGCTTGACTGGACAGCACCAGGGCCAGCGTTAAGCCGGCGTAAGCCCGGCGGTGGCACTGCCGGCAGCGAACTGGATACTGCAGCAGCAAAAGCCGCTCTACATCTTTCAGGCGGAAACGAGACAGGCGAAAACTGGAGGAAGAGCATTCGGGGCAAGTCACTGTTGTTTACCGGCTTCCATGATGAAAGGCTAAATGCCGCCTCACCGCAGCCTACGCGCGAAGACTTTACTGTTCTCCGGATAAGGAAAACCAGCCGCGCGATCTTTATCAAGCCCTGGAACTATGAACCGTTTTATAATCTTTCCGGCCCGTGCCTAGCCCTACTCTAGCACGGTCGCTGGGCCGCCGTGCTACGCTGGCTTGCTGCGAGAATGCGCAGCGGAATGAGGTGAACAATGGTTTGGGATGTCTCGTTCACGTGCGACATTTGCGGCAGAAAAAAGATGGAAGCGAACCACTGGTGGATGCTGGTCCTGGGCGATGTTCCCTGCTTCGAAGAAGGCCAGCCGCGGCAGCGCTTTACCCTGATGCCATGGAACAAGGCGGAAAGCGGCAATCCGGACTTCTACCATCTTTGCGGGCAAGGTTGCGCCATGCAGGCGATGGAACGCTTTATGAACCACGGCAATATTGTGGGCCTTTTGCAAGGCGCCACTGAGACTCCGATCAGCAACCCCCTCTAGATGCGGGTCGTTCAACCGAGTTGCTTACGATAAACTATAGTTCGAATAGGCCGGTCTTCGCAGCCGGGGTGGCGCTGGCCGCTCCCTGACTTGCACCTGCGACTGCGGTGCGGGAGCCGCGAGCATACCCAGGATTTCCCGCAATTCCTTGCGCACTTTGTGCAGCCGCGCTTCCGCCCGCTGCGCCGCCTGTTGTTGCTGCGGCAAAGGGAGTTCCGGCTGGCCGCCGTTTCGTTTGCTGCGAGTTTCCGCCTGTATCGCCTGCCGGGCGCCGGCAATGGTGTAACCCTCGTCGTACAGCAGCCGCTTTACCCGTAAGGCCATCTCCACATCGCGCCGGCGATAGAGCCGCTGTCCGGTACCGCTCTTGTTCGGCTTGAGCTGAGTAAACTCAGTTTCCCAAAAGCGCAAAACGTAAGGGGCAACCGAGCACAACCGAGCAACCTCACCGATGCGAAAGTATAGCTTGTCGGGAATCTCCGGTTTTTGTGGGGTGCGTTGCTGAGGCAGATGAGTGGCCATGCTGGTCTTCAGGCTAAGTTGAAAGCAACCCGCCTTTGCTCAGAAGTATAGGCCAGCTTGCCTTCCAGCCGGAGCTTTTCTTGCACTTAAAGTGGATTTCTCGTCCCGATACACCAAGTGTGACAATGCCTTCGGTACTTTAGATCGTAGCTGTTTCCGCAATCGCGGAAGGGACGATCGGCTCGCGCTCCCCGCTGCCTTGCGGCGCCGCACGCAGGTACTGTGCAGGCCAACTGGTTACGTCCCCAAGTTCCCTGGCTGCCTCGAGCGGCCAGTACGGTTCACGCAGCAACTCCCGCGCCAGCAAAACCACATCCGCCTGACCTGTGCGCAGAATGTGCTCCGCTTGCGCCGCTCCGGTAATCATGCCCACCGCGCCGGTCGGGATCTTCGCTTCCCGCCGAATGCGCTCCGCAAACGGTGTCTGGTAGCCCGATCCGATCGGCATGACCGCCGTGGGCGTCATTCCCCCGGAAGAGACGTCGACCAGATCCACTTTGTGCTCCTTCAGCACCTTGGCCAAAGCCACCGCTTGGTCGATGTCCCAACCTCCCTCGGCCCAATCCGTCGCCGAAATTCTCACCAGCAACGGAACCTCGCGGGAAGCATGGCGCGCACTGCGTCCACGACCTCCACCAGCAGGCGGATGCGGTTTTCGAACCCGCCGCCATACTGATCGGTGCGCCGGTTGCTCAGGGGCGAGAGAAACTCATGCAGCAGATAGCCATGCGCGGAGTGCAGCTCGACCAGGTCGAACCCTGCTTCCAAAGCCCGCTCCGCTGCCTTGGCGAATGCTCTGACGATGGCTTGTATGCCGGCCAGGTCCAGCGGAACGGCTTGCGCGTAGTTGTCTGCAAAAGGCACCGCACTGGGCGCCACCACATTCTTCCACCCGCCCTCGCTGGGGTCAGATACCGCTGCTCCGGTGCCCAGGGTCGCGCCATACTGGCCTTGCGGCCGGCGTGCGCCAGTTGCACTCCGGCACGTGCACCCTGTGCGTGAATAAATTCGACGATCCGCTTTAAGCCGGCTATGTGATCGTCTTTCCACAGTCCCAGGTCCTGGGGAGTGATGCGGCCCTCGGGCAGCACTGCGGCCGCCTCGGTAAAAACCAGCCCCGCTCCACCTACCGCCCGGCTGCCTAAATGGACCAGGTGCCAGTCGTTGCTGAATCCATCCTGGCTTGAGTATTGGCACATCGGAGAGACGAAAACCCGGTTGGGAAAAGTGACGCCGGCTAACTGGATAGGAGAGAACAAGATCGATTTGGACAAAGGAAACCTCTCCGTTGTCTGATGCACCTGTGCCCGGAAAGTCGCAGCTTTAGCGGATTCTGGGCCGGCGATCCTAGGCATCAGGGCACATCTAACGAGTCTGTCTGAGAACGTCCTGGGTAAGGTGATGGGTGGTGGAGAGAAACCCAGATGCCCCACGGCAGGCGGGACAAGTCGAGCTTCGCTCGGGCTGACAACGGGAAGAGTGGTTTTTTGCTCAGCATTCGACGCTGGTGGAGCATCCCTCCATCATCCGATCGTCGATGGAAGCGCCTCCCTACCCTTTTCATCCCGAGCTAACCGACCTTTCCCGGCTTCCGTGAGGGATCTGCAGTTTCTCTCCCATCACAACCCCACCCGGTCATTTGTTTCAAAGCTTTCTCGCGTTTCCTGGAACATGGGAGGCCGCGGCGCGTACACTCTAAGAGGGAAAAACATGAAAGATCGCATTGTCATATTTACTTTGCTCGCTGTGCTGGTCGCCGGTGCCGGCGGCTGCCGCGTGAACAAGTCCGACGATGGCGACAACGTGAAGATTGCCACCCCGTTTGGGGTCATCTCCGTTAATAAAGACCAGCCTTCCGCCGCCTAACTTGGTCTCCCTGCCTATCCCGGGGCGGTGGTGGACGCGGGCGACGACGGGAACAAGTCGGCCAACGTCGACATGGGGTTCGGCTCCTTCAAGCTGCGGGTGAAGGTGGCCAACTACAGTTCTGCTGACAATCGCGATCAGGTGCTGGCTTTTTATCGCAAGGCTCTGAGCGAATACGGCACCGTGATCGAATGCGCGGGAGAAAGGCCGGTGGGTTCCCCCGCCGTAACCGTGGAAGGTCTGACCTGCGACCACTCCGATCATGAACATTCCGCTGCCCGGTAACCCATTCGAAGACCTGGAACTGAAGGCCGGCTCCCCCCGCCATCAACACCTGGTTGTCTTCAAGGGAGGCGGCGCGGCGACCCACTTCAGCCTGATTGCGCTGGATCTGCCCCATGGCTTCGATAGCGAGCAAAAGGGTACCAATTGAAGGGCCAATTGCACTCCGCTCGCCACTGAGATAGCTTCAAGAGGAGATGAACCTGCTCTGCCATCGATGTGGCGCGACGCTCAGTGCATCGGAACTGTTTTGCCCCAACTGCGGTTCGCCGCAACTCAAGTTTGCCCAGCAGGAAGAGGGCGAGCCTGGATATCCGGCAGCCGGCCCCCCGGCGCCCCACCCCGAGCCCAGGGAATCTCCTGGAAGGACGCGATCCTGGCCGCGCTTTTCGTCGCCGTTCCTGCAGGTCTGCTGAGTGCCGTCTCCGTGTTGTCCTGGGGATGCTGCCTGTGGGTGATGGGGAGCGGTGCTGGCGATTGCCGTCTATCACCGGCGGGCTCCTGCCTTTCTTCTGGAAACCCGTTCCGGGGTTCGCATTGGCGCGGTTGCCGGCCTGATTGCCGCTTACAGTTCTGTCATCGCCACCGCCATCTGGCGGGTTTTTGCGCGCTATGTTCTGCACCAGGGTTACGCCATCGATCAGTTCTACGACTCGTCATCAAGCAATCGACGGCGCTGGTTCAGACCAACCCCGAAGCCCAGGCCCAGTGGCACGCCTATGTTCATTTCCTGTTGACGCCCGATGGCCGGGCGGCCTATACGTTGATGAATGCCGCCACGACTTCCGTGGGCATCATCCTCTTCTCCGCCCTCGGCGGGGCCCTGGGGGTCCGCCTCCTCGCTCCGCGAAAGCCCACTTCATAGTAAAAATTCTTTAACCCTCGTATCATCCGGCCAGAGCAATTATGAGCAAAGCAAAAGTCACACCACTGCTGCGGGAAAAGACTCGCATCATGTCGGCATCGGAAATCGAGCGCACGCTGATTCGGCTGGCGCACCAGATCATCGAGAAAAACAATGGCGGTCAGAACCTCGGACTGGTGGGTATTAAGCGTCGCGGAGTTCCCTTGGCCGAGCGCTTGGGACATCTTATCGGGGGGATCGAGAAGGCGCCGGTCGATACCGGAGTTCTCGATATCAACTTCTACCGCGATGACCTTTCCACCCGCGATATTCGGCCGGTTGTGGTTCCTGGCGCCATTGGCTTTGACATTGCCGGGCGCGACATCATTCTGATCGATGACGTTCTCTACACTGGCAGGACCATACGTGCGGCGCTGGACGCGCTCTTTGACCATGGCCGTCCCCGGCGCGTACAACTGCTGGTGCTGATCGACCGCGGTCATCGTGAGCTGCCCATCGAGGCCAGCTTCGTCGGCCGGCATGTGCAAACGACAGCCCGAGAGATCGTCGAGGTCAAGCTGCGGGAGATCGACAACGACGAAAAAGTGATCCTGGTCGAACGCGAAGAATAGCGCCTGACCGCAGCCACCATGCCAGCAAGCAAAGCCATTACGGAGCCACCCCGGGTCGCGCTTTCCGCTTCCCATGGCTCGCGGTCGCTGCTTTCCGTTACCTCGCTCGGTGTGGACGATGTTTCCTCCATCCTGCGCCTGGCTACCGAGCTCGAAGCGCAGGAGCCGGCGGATCGCGCGCAACGGCTGGCCCATCGGCGGATCGCGCTGCTCTTCTACGAATCCAGCACCCGTACCCGGACCTCCTTTGAGCTGGCGGCGAAGGGGCTGGGCGCGGACACCGCGCTGATCAGTTCCCAATCCTCCTCCATCGAGAAGGGTGAATCGCTCAAAGATACGGGCATCACGCTGCGGGCGCTGGGGGCGGAGTGCATCATCCTGCGCCATCTTTCCTCCGGGGCGCCCTACCTTCTGGCGCAGGCCACCGGGCTGCCGGTGCTGAACGCCGGGGACGGCATGCATGAGCATCCATCCCAGGCGCTGCTGGACCTGAGAACCATGCTCCAGGCCCTGGGCGGTCAGAGGACACCCCGGGCGAGACGCTCTGCAGGGGGTTACGGTGGCCATTGCGGGCGACATCCTGCACTCCCGCGTGGCCCGCTCCAATGCGCTGTTGCTGCCGCGCTTGGGGGCCCGCGTCATCCTGTGCGGGCCGCCGGCGCTGCTGCCCGAGGTGGCCCTGGAACTTGGGCCCGGGATCAGCATCGAGAGCGACTTCGATCGAGCGCTCACGCAAGCGCAAATTGTCATGATGCTGCGCATTCAGAAGGAGCGGCTGACCGGTGTGCACATCGATCTGGAAGAGTACACGGCCCGCTATCAGCTGCACAGCCAGCGGCTGCATGCCCATGCTCCCAAGGCCATCGTGATGCACCCAGGCCCCATGATCCGCGGGCTCGAGATCTCGAGCGAGGTGGCCGACGGGCCGCAGTCGGTCATCGCCGAGCAAGTAAGCAACGGCGTAGCCATTCGCATGGCGCTGATTGATCGCGCCCTGGCCCCTGCTTCGGTCCCTGCTTTCGTTAAGGCAGCGAAGAAGAAGCGAGGCGGCGCTTGAGCGCTATCCTCATTCGCGGCGGCCGCCTGGTCGATCCTTCCGCTGGGGTCGATGCGGAGCGCGATGTCTTGCTCAAGGACAACCGGGTGGCGGCGATCGAGCCCCCAGGCAAGTTGAAGGCCGCGGCCAAACAGGAAGAGGCGGAGATCGTCGAGGCTACGGGCTTGGTGGTCGCGCCGGGCCTGGTAGATATTCACGTCCACCTGCGCGAGCCCGGCCAGGGATATAAGGAGACCATTGCCACCGGGACCGCTGCGGCCGCGGCAGGTGGATTCACCACCGTATGCGCCATGCCCAACACGGTTCCGGTCAACGATTCGGTGGAGACCACCCGCTGGATGCAGAGTGCGGAGCGCAACCCGAGTGCGCGTGTTTTTCCTATTGCCGCCGCCACTCGCGGCAGCATGGGCGAAACGCTTACCGAATACGGCTCGCTCAAGGCTGCGGGCGCGGTCGCGGTCAGCGATGACGGCAAGCCGATCCTGGGGGAAGCCATCATGCACCAGGCGCTGGCCGCCGCGGCTCGTGCTGGGCTGCCGGTGATCCAGCATGCCGAAGACACGCGCATGACCGGGCGGATGCTCGATGAATGCCGGAGCGCTGGCTTTCCGGCTCGGCCTGCGCGGGATGCCGGTAGCGGCGGAAGCAGGCCTGGTAGAGCGCGATCTTCGCCTGCTGGCCGAGCTCAAGGGCGGCCGCGCTCACCTGCACGTCGCGCACTTATCGACCGCCGCTGCGCTGGACGCGGTCCGCAAGGCCAGGCGCAATGGCCTGCACGTGACCTGCGAGGTGGCGCCGCATCATTTCCTGCTCACCGAGGCTGCAGTCGGTGAGTACAACACCAACGCCAAGATGAATCCGCCCTTGCGCGCGGAAGCCGATCGGCGCGCCATGCTCGAAGGGCTGCTGGATGGTTCCATCGACTGCATCGCCACCGATCACGCTCCGCATGCGACCCACGAAAAGGAGCAGGAGTTCGAGCGCGCCCCCAACGGTATTACCGGGCTGGAGTCGGCCCTGGGGCTGACCATGGATCTGCTCCATCGCAAGCACAAGGTCTCCCTCAGCCGCCTGATCACGCTGCTCAGCACCCAGCCCGCCAATCTCCTGAACTTGCGCGGCCGCGGCAGCCTAATGAGTGGCGCCTGTGCGGACGTAGTCATCTTCGATCCCAAAGCAGAATGGATCTTTCGTGCTGCGGCGGGTCGTTCCAAGTCCAGCAACACTCCCTTTGACGGCTGGACCATGCTGGGCCAGGTGCGGATGACCATCAGCGAGGGCCGGATAGTCTACCGGGCAGATTAGATAGACCTGCTGGTTCCCTCACCGAGGCCGGGTGCCCCATATCTGGCTCGTTTTTCGCGAGATATGGGATACCACTGCACCTTCCCTTTGACTCTCGATTCATCCGACACACTGAGCGGTCCACATCGGTGGTATCCCACATCTCGCGAAAAACCAGCGAGATGTGGGGCACCCGGCCTAATGTGAGGGAACCAGGGTTCTCGTTTATTGGCCGAGCAAATAGGCTGATCGTCTCTGGGGCCAGAACAACACCGCGCCCGCGCCCATTCCCAGCAACAGCCCCAGCAGGAATCGAATCAGGGGCAGATTGCCATGCCAATGAAGCATGCCGGTGCCCACATCGAGCAAGTTGAGCACCAATGCTAAACCCAGCAGACGAGGAGCCTTTCCCAGGCACAACACCCCAGCCACCGCGGCGCCCCAATAAATGCCGAGACAACGCACACAGACGGCCACCGGCGAACCTTCCAGCATGAAACTCCGGCTAGGATCCTGGTGGCACAGGCGGGAGAAGACATCACGAATAAGCAAAGCCGCCAAAGGGTGGCTGGCAGCCAGGAGCGGCGCGGCCAGCGGAGCCAGTGCCAGGGCCAAAATAGCCAGCGGAAGCTGCGGTTTCATCGTTCCCTGCATACACCTTATCTACCACTAAAGTGCCGCATCGGTAATTGTCGCTTCGCGGTACCTTTGCCCTTGAGGCTCCCCCATGATTGCTTCCCCCAATCGCTGGCGGTCGCTCGCCGCGTTCACGATTCTGGGCTCTGCACTGGCAGCGACGCTTGCCGGTTGCAGCAATAAATCCACCACCATTCCCGTCACGCAGACTCCGCCGGCTGCGGCCGACACCGCCCAGCAGAACCCTGCCGGTGGGACACCGATGGCATCCGCCCCCGCGCCCGCACCGCAACCCGCGCTGGTCCTTCCACGCGGCACTCGTTTGGAAGTGCGCCTGGATAGGACCATCGACGTCAAACATTCCGAGTCAGGCGACCGCTTTAGTGGGGTCCTGGCCGAGCCGGTGGTGGAAGGCAATACCGTTGCCGTGCCGTCTGGATCCGCTGCCAGCGGGGAAGTGCTGGTCGCCCACAAGCGTGGACACTTCAAAGGGAGGTCGGTGCTGGCGTTGACGCTGACCCGGTTGGAAGTCAACGGCGCACAATATCGCATTGATACCAGCAACCTGTCTCGGACCAAAAAAGGCAAGGGCAAGCGCAGCGCAGCCTTCATCGGCGGCGGCGCGGGCATGGGCATGTTGATTGGCGGACTGGCGACCGGCGGCGTGGGACTGCTGGTGGGTGGCCTGGCTGGAGGCGGGGCGGGCGCCCTGGGCGCGGCCTTTACCGGCAACGGCGACCTGTCGATTCCCGCGGAATCGGTGGTCACTTTCCGCCTGCAGGATCAACTCACCCTGGCGCCCGAGACGCAGGTGAGCCAGGTGAACCCGGGACCCTAACCGTTGCGCGTTTGACATCTGGTTTGGGGCACTCCATGGTTGATCCATGGTGATCCTCCTCTACGCCTTTTTGATGGGTTGCATTTGCGGGCTGCGCTCGATGACTGCTCCGGCGGTGGTTGCCTGGGGAGCTCATCTGGGATGGCTCCATCTCCGTGGCTGGCTTGCCTTCTTCGCCAGCCCGGTTTCCCTGGTGATTTTCTCCCTCTTTGCCGTGGGCGAATTGATCGCCGACAAGTTGCCCTTCATCCCACCCAGAACGCAGCCCGGTCCACTCGGCGTCCGCATCCTCTTCGGCGCGGTGTGCGCGGCCGCCTTGTGCAATTCCGCCGGGGCATCGCCGGTGTTGGGCGCGATTCTGGGAGCATTGGGCGCCGTCGCCGGCACCGTCGCCGGTTTTTACTACCGGCGTCTGTTGAGCCGGGGAGCGGCCGTCCCCGATTTTCTGGTCGCACTGCTCGAGGATCTGGTGGCCGTTGGCGGCGGCTTTCTGCTCGTCTCCCACTTCTGAAAACCTAGGTCCATACACCGCTTGCCGGCATCAAAACGTTTTGTTCGGAGGTGGTTGGACATGAGTGCAGATGCCAGTACGCCGGAAAGTTTCGACGCGGTCATCATCGGCTCGGGTCAGGGCGGCAATCCTCTGGCCGAGGCGCTGACCGCAGCAGGAATGAAGACTGCGATGGTCGAACGCAAGGACGTAGGCGGCACCTGTATCAATCGCGGTTGCAGTCCCACAAAAACCATGGTGGCCAGTGCGCGCGTGGCCTACCTGGCGGGCCGCGGCGCGGATTATGGGGTGGATGTGGGCCCCATCGCGATCGACCTCGGCCGGGTGCGGGAGAGAAAGCGCAACATCGTCAGCAACTTTCGCCAAAGCCGCGAAAAAAGGTTGGAGAAAGCGCATGTTGAGCTGATACGAGGAGAAGCCTCCTTTACCGGTCCCGGGCAACTTCGTGTGGCGCTGCGCAGCGGCGGAGAGCGGCAACTGCGTGCGCCGCAGATTTTTATTAACACCGGCACGAAAAGCGCCAAGCCGCCAATTCCCGGTCTCGACACGGTTTTCTCTCTCGACAACGAGAGCATCATGGAGCTGGACCATGTTCCGGAGCACCTGGTGATTCTGGGCGGCGGCTACATCGGGGTGGAGTTCAGCCAGATGTTTCGCCGCTTCGGCAGCAAGGTGACGGTGATTCAGCACGGATCGCAACTTCTGCGCGAAGAAGACCTGGATGTTGCTGACGAGGTGCTGAAGATCCTGCGCCAGGATGGCATCGAAGTTTTGCTGAACACGCGCACGGAGCAGGTGACACCGGGCATTGATTTGAAGCTGACCGTCGAGGGCCAGGCGCAGACCATCCAGGCATCCCACCTGTTAGTGGCCACTGGCCGGACGCCCAACACGGGTGCACTCAAACCGGCGGTTGGGGGTGTGGAGGTCGACGAGCGGGGATTTGTTCGCGTGAATGAACGGCTGGAGACGTCGGCCCCTGGCGTTTGGGCGCTCGGCGATTGCAAGGGAGGTCCCCAGTTTACGCATATCGCGTACGACGACTACCGCATTCTGAAAGCAAATCTGTTTGATGGCGGCGCGCGAACGATACGCGACCGCATGGTGCCCTACACCGTCTTCATGGATCCGCAACTGGGCCGGGTCGGAATGACAGAAGCGGAAGCAAAAAAAACCGGGAAGAACATCCGCGTCGCGAGGATGCCGATGACCTCAGTGGCAAGGGCTCTGGAAGTGGACGAGACCCGTGGGCTGATGAAGGTGATTGTCGATGCCGAGAGCGAAGAAATCCTCGGTGCGACCGTGTTGGGAATAGAAGGCGGAGAAGTAATGGGGGCCTTGCAGATGGCGATGATGGGCCACTTGAAATACACCGCGCTGCGCGACGGAGTCTTTGCTCACCCGACGCTGGTCGAAGCCATCAACAATTTATTTTTCCGCTTCGACGACGAAAACTGATTCATGAGCACGAAAGAAAACCGTAGGTCCCCACTACGCGGAAATGCGCCGCTCTGGTGCTTTGTATCAGGGCCCGGCTTTAGTCGGGCCGCCAAAGAATGGAAAGAAAAGGGCTTTAGCCCCTGCCATGGCGCACCCTGCAGGAAATGCTCCTGAAGATAATTGCCGCAGGGGCTAAAGCCCAGATCTTTGTTGCCTCAAACGGCCCGACTAAAGTCGGGCCCTGATACAAAGCGCCAGAGCGGCGCATTTCCGCGTAGTGAGGGACCTGCGGTTTTCTTTCCTGCTCCGCGTTGATCTTTCAGACAACTAAACCCGCAAATCGACCACGGTAGCGCCGGCCCCACCTTCGCTGGGGCCGGCCTCAGCAACAAGGGCCACGTGCGGATGCCGCTCCATCAGCGCCCGCAGTGCTTTACGCAACACCCCCATGCCCATGCCGTGCACAATACGTACCCGTGGCAGTCCGGCGAGAAAAGCCCGGTCCAGGTACTGTTCCACTTCGCCGGTTGCTTCTTCCACCGTGCGCCCGATTACGTTGAGCTCCGGACGAACCATCTCCTCCGGATGGGCAATCGAAACCGTCACCCCGCGTCCGCGCGCCGCCTCCAGCGGGCTCACGGCCCTGATCTCCCGCCCGGTGATCACCTCGGCGATATCCTCTCGCGCCACCCGCATCTTCATTGGCCCCACGGCAATCTCGAACGCGTTGCCATCCACCTGTCGCTGCACCACGCCGGTCTTACCCAAAGACTTCAATTTAACCGTGTCCCCCACCGAGACATGGCGCACCAGGTGCGGTTGCGCATGATCGTCTCCCTTGTCGGCGCCGCTGTGTTGTGCCACCACCACGGAGTTAAATTGCTCGCTGAACTCCCGCCGCAAACGAGCCATGCGGCGCTCGGCCTCCTTGGAGAGCTTCTGTTGCGCTGCCCGGTCGTCGATCGCCCGCACCGTCTCCCGCATCTGGTAGGTAAAGTCTTTCAGTAACGACTGTAGTTGCTGCTCCAGGTCCCGTACTTTGACCCGCCACTCCTTAAGCCCTTCGCTTTCCAGGCGGCTCTTTTCCCGCGCCACTTCTTGTTCGCGGCGGCGCAGTTCCTCGCGCTCCTTGGCGACCGCGTCCAGCTGGTTATGCAGCTGGTCCAGGAAGTGGGCAATGTCCTGCGTCTGGGTGTTTTGTTGCTCCCGGGCATCCTTGAGGATGGTGGGCTCGAGGCCGAGCCGTTGGGCAATATTGATGCCCGCCGAAGCCCCAGGAACGCCCAGCCGCAGGGCAAACGTCGGCGCCAGGGTCTCGTCGTCAAAGCCCACCGAGGCATTGAGCACCCCCGATCGCTTGGCCGCGTAAAGCTTCAGCGAAGTGTGGTGAGTGGAGATGAGGCACCAGGCATGGCGATCGAGAAAATACCCCGCGATCGCTACCGCCAGCGCGGCGCCCTCTTCCGGATCGGTGGAAGAGCCCAGCTCATCCAGCAGCACCAGCGAAGACGAATCCGCCAGCTGCGAAATACGCTGCAGGTTAGTGATGTGGGCGGAGAAAGTGGAGAGATTCTGCTCAATCGACTGCGCGTCGCCGATGTCTGCCAGGAACGCGTTAAACAGGGGAAAGCTCGCCTCGGCGGCGGGCACGGGAATTCCCGTCTGGCCCATCATGGCCAGCAACCCCGTGGTCTTGAGCGCCACCGTCTTGCCGCCGGTATTGGGCCCGCTGATGATCAGCTGTCGCTGCTGGTCGTTGAGCGCCAGGGTCAGCGGGACCACGGTCATTTGTCGCCCCCGCAAGCGCTTTTCGAGCAGTGGATGTCGTGCCTGCTTGAGCTCGAGCAGGGGCGCCGCGCTGGCGGCGAAACGGGGACGTATGCAGTCAAACTCGGCGGCGAATCGCGCTCGTGCCTGCAGCCCATCGAGTTGCGCCAGCGTGGCTGCACCTTGGGCGATGGCTTCGGATTCCAGCCCAATCTCCCGCGTCATAGCCAGGAAGATACGCCGGGTCTCGGCCTGTTCCTCGTCGATCAGCCGCACCAGCTCGTTGTTTTGCTCGATCGTCTCCAGCGGCTCCAGGTAAACCGTCTGCCCGCTGGAGGAGGCGCCATGCACTACGCCCGGTATGCGCCGCTTATGCTCCGCCTTCACCGGAATGACGAATCGCTCCCCGCGTATGGTGATCAGATCTTCCTGCGTGCTGCCGCCTTCGGACAGCCGCCGCAAGCTGCTGCGCAGGCTCTCCTCGATCACGCGCTGCTGGCGCTCGATCTCCCTGCGAATGCGGCGCAATTCGGGAGACGCGTTATCGCTCAACGAGCCATCCGGGTTGAGGCGAGAACGCAGCGAACCTGCCAGCCTGGCTAACTGCGCCCCCGCGGGCAATTTGCTCAGTGCCTTGAGCCCATGCAGCTGTGTGGCCAATGCCTCGGGAGGATGCTCGATCAGCGCCTGCCAGCTGGTGATGTTATCCATCAGGAACAGGAGGTCACGAATCTCTTCCGGCTCCAGCACCGCTCCCTCGATGCGCGCCTTATCGGTCAACTTTGTGGGATCAAACAAGCCGCCCAGTGCAGGCGAAGCCCCTTGCCCGAGCAGCAAGCGCATCTCGCCCACCAGATCGTGTTGTTGGTCAATCCAGGCAGCGTCGCGCGAGGGCTTCATGCCCAGCAGCCACTCGCGAGCAACGCGGGAATGAACAAAACTCGCGACCAACTCCAGCAGGCGGCCCCATTCCAGCGCCTCGCAGCTGCATTCCTCCACCATCGACGGAACTGGCTCTAAGAGACTCACTTGATCATGCTAGAGCAATCCGAACAGATCGGTTTCGCTACCCGTAAAATCAAGAAATGGAATTCCCTGTCACCCGCCTCCGGCGTTTACGGCGCACCGAGGCGATGCGCTCGCTGGTGCGCGAAGTTCATCTCCGCCCCGACTCTTTCATTTACCCGCTCTTTATCTGCCCCGGCGAGGGCATCCGGCGCGAAGTCAGCTCCATGCCCGGGGTCTACAACCTCTCCATCGACGAGGCGATGAAAGAAGTGGAAGAGGCCGCGGGCCTCGGCCTCGGCGGCCTGCTGCTCTTCGGGCTCCCTGCCGTCAAGGACGAGCAGGCCAGCGGAGCCTACGCGGAAGATGGCATTGTGCAGCAGGCCCTTCGCGCCTTTAAGCCGGCAGCCAGGAAACTGTTGTTGATTGCCGACGTCTGTCTCTGCGAGTACACCTCGCACGGCCACTGTGGAGTGGTAGCCAAGAACGGCGAAGACTACGAAATACAAAACGACCCCAGCCTGAGCCTGATAGCCCGTACGGCGGTGTCGTTGGCCGCGGCCGGTGCGGACATCGTGGCCCCGTCCGACATGATGGACGGCCGGGTGGGCGCCATTCGCGACCATCTCGACGATGCCGGCCTGGAGCAGGTGCCGATTCTCTCCTATGCGGCCAAAGTGGCGTCTGCCTTCTACGGGCCTTTTCGCGAAGCCGCCGATTCGGCGCCGCAGTTCGGCGACCGGCGCACCTATCAGATGGATGGCGCCAACCTGCGCGAGGCCATGCGAGAAATTGATCAGGACATCGCCGAAGGCGCGGACATGATCCTGATGAAGCCGGCCATGCCCTATCTGGACGTGATTCGCGCCGCCCGCGAGCGTCTGGATGTCCCCATCGGGGCCTACCAGGTCTCCGGCGAATACGCCATGCTGCAGGCCGCCTTCGCCAAAGGCTGGCTGGACCGCGACCGCGCCATCCTGGAATCGCTCATTTCCATTCGCCGCGCCGGCGCGGATTTCACCGTAACCTACTTTGCCAAAGAAGCCGCGCGCCTCCTGGCGGGTTAACCAGCGCGAATGCTTGGGTGCCCCATATCTCGCTTGTTTTTCGCGAGATATGGGAAACCACGGCTCTAGACCGCCGGTGTTCGAGGTTCATTCGACAAAGGACATTAAGGTTCGCGGTATCCCATATCTCGCAAAAAACAAGCGAGATATGGGGCACCCAAACATCCGTGAGGGATAAGGCTTAGATCGATTTGAGTCCAGCGACAGCGGCCTCCAACCGTCGCGTGAAGCTCTGCGGCTCTTCGCCCGGCTCCATGGTCAACGGCTCTCCCAGCCGAACGGCCACCGTCCCGCGCTTCGGCCATCTCTCGCCCTGAAGCCGCTTCAGGCCCTCCACCAGGATAGGCTGCACCGGCACTTCAGACTCCTGCGCCAGCAAGCCAATCCCCGGCTCGAAGGGCTGTAACCGTCCGTCGGCGGAGCGGCCGCCTTCGGGAAAGACCAGCACGTGATAACCCTGATCCATGGCCTCCCCGGCATGGGCGAAGCTCTGCCGCAATCCAGCGCCACGAGGCAAGGGAA
The DNA here is from genome assembly GCA_963805955.1 of uncultured Acidobacteriaceae bacterium. Classification (GTDB taxonomy): domain Bacteria; phylum Acidobacteriota; class Terriglobia; order Terriglobales; family Acidobacteriaceae; genus PALSA-350. The sequence goes on along the minus strand of CAWDVZ010000022.1, from coordinate 140,060 downwards.
AAACATTGAAGAGCCCGGTAACCAGCCAATAAGCCAGCGGAGTCAAGGCGGCCACAATGCGATGGCGCTCCGCCTTGCCGCGCCGCCATCCGCTCAACAGCTGTCCGGACATGGCAACCGCCACATGGTCGCGGTCGTTGCTGCTCAGCGCGTACAGGATGACCGGCACGTCGAAGGCCGTGAGATGGTTGGCGATCAGCAGGGAGGGCCGGGCAAGGGCCACCCGCGGGGCGATCCGAGGGGCGAGCACCAGCCCAATCAACGGCCGCACGACCGCCTCCAGAAAGCAGACGCGGGCCCAGCGGATCGTCGGCCGCCAGGGCCATCGAGGAAAGACAGCTCCTCTGTCGGTTGGCTCTCTGGCTGGGGACAGCGGGCAGTGGCGTCGGCGCTGCCGGCGTCCCCGAAGCCTCCACCGGGCTCACGCTTATCCCAGGTGGAGGGCGGTTAAGCAAACCGCGCAGATCGCCCACCGTTTTTACCTGTCCCCAAACGGCATCGTCGAGCTCCAGGCCAAAGCGGGTTTCGAGCGCCGACTGCAGTTGCATCAGCGCCAGGCTATCCAGGTGCAAGTCCTCGGCCAAACGGTCACTCGCCGCCACCTCCCGCTTCGCCGCGCCCAATTGGCGCAACACCTCGATCAACTGGTCGGCGGGGTCCTCGGCAGCATCGGTTCCCGTCGACAGCGACTGCTGCGCCCAGCTCTGCACCTGCCGCCGCAGGACCTTGCCCGTGGAGGTGCGGGGATACTCCGGCTGCGGCCAGCGCAGCCAGTAGCGAATTTGCTGGAATGGCGCCAGCTCGCGGTTGGCGCCATCCACCGCGCCTTGCAGATCGTCGCTTGCCCCTGCGGGGATCAGCACCGCGGCCGGCGTCGGCCCAGCGGCCGAGTCATAAGCGACCACCAGGCAATCCTGCACTCCCGGCTGCCGGCGCAACACCGCCTCCAGATCCTGGGGATGAATATTCAATCCTGCGGAAGTAACGATCACGTCGCTCTTGCGCCCGGCGAAGATCAGCTCGCCCTGCGCATTGCGGGTAGCCAGGTCGCCGGTGGCCAGCCAGCCCGGCTCCCGCGCCTGCAGGCCGCCGTGTTGCCATACCTGGGAAGCGATCGAGTCGCCGCGCACCAGGATCTCGCCATCGGCTCCGATCTGCACCTCCCGGCCGGCGAGCGGTTTGCCGATACTACCGCGGGCGATCTTGAACGGATGGTTCAGCGTCACCAGCGCGGTGGTCTCCGTCATCCCGTAACCCTGGATCAAGGCGAAGCCAACCGTGGTCCAGAAGCTTTCCAGGTCAGCCGGCAAGGTGGCTCCTCCGGACACGAAGGCCCAGAATTTCAGCCCCAGGCGGCGATGCACAGCGCGGAAGCGCCACCACCGTTTCCCGATGGACTGCCCGCGGGCGGCGGCAAGGCTTTCGCGGAAGCCCAGGAAACTCCGCCTCCAGCCAGCCGCGCATCAGGTCGAGCACTCGCGGAACCGCGGCCAGCACCGAGATCCGCTCCTGGTGCAGAAGGCGGGCCAGGCGCGGCGCCTGCAGGCGGTCTTCAAAGTGGACCTCCGCTACCAGCAAAGGCGGCACCCACAACCCCATAAACTGGCCAAAGACGTGGCTGAGCGGCAGCGTGTGCAGAATGCGTAGCGGATGCACCAGGCGCTCGTAGCGCAGGTACTTGGCGATCTCCTTCTCCAGGGGATCGAGCGAGGCCAGCACGTTGCCGTGGGTGTGCACGATGCCCTTGGGTCTCCGGTGGTCCCGGAGGTGAAGATGATCTGCAGCGGCGTGTCCCGGGAGAGCCCGGGCAGAGGCGCGTAGTCCGGCGAAGGGAGCTCAGCGGCAAACCAGCAAAGCCGAGCCTGGGAATCCCTGGCTCGAGCTCTTGCAACAGCGCCAGATCGCCGGCCAGGAGCCGCGGCTGCACCTCGGCCACCACCCGCCGGGCCAGCTCCAGGCTGCCCGCGGCATCCAGCGGCACTGCAACGATTCCGCGCAGAATGCATCCAAAGAAAGCCGCTACCCACTCCACCGAGTTGTTTCCCCAAAGCAAAACACGGTCGCCGGGACGCAAGCCGAGCTGGTCAACGGCATGAGCGCAACGAGCGCTCAGCTCCGCCAGTTGCGCGTAGGTGGAGGACAAACGGCGATTGCCGCGGTGGGTAACGACCGCGATTTGCTCATCATAACGGCGGAAGTCCGCCACCAGCGTGGCCAGGTGCGGTCGCACCCGTTCAGTGTGGCATAAGAAGACGATCCAGGTCGCAGGCGGACCGCTCGCGTAAAATATTAGTTTTGCTCGGGCGCTATTAACGGATTCATTGAGGGAGCTACTTGTGGCAGAGACAATTTACGACATGGTCATCATTGGCGGCGGTCCGGGGGGCTACACCACCGCCATCCGCGCCGGGCAGTATGGGCTGAAAGTCGCCCTGATCGAGCGGGAAAAGAAGCTGGGCGGCACCTGCCTGCATTGGGGCTGCATTCCCACCAAGTCCCTGCTGTTTGATGCCGAGCTCTATGACCACCTGCAGCATGCCGAGGAGCACGGCATGGAAGGCGTGGGCAAGGTCACCATCAACTGGAAGACCATCCTCGACCGCAAAAACGGGATCATCACCAAGCATGTGAAGGGCCTCGACTTCCTCATGCGCAAGAACAAGGTCACCACCATCGAGGGCTACGGCCGCCTCACCGGCCCGGCGAACAATGGAATTCATTCCATCGCGGTCGAGGCCGCGGGCGGCGAGAAGAAAACCGTGCAGGCAAAGAACGTCGTGATCGCCACCGGCTCCGACGCCCGGATGTTGCCGGGGGTGGAAGCGGACGCCACCAGCATCCTGACCAACATGGAGATACTCGTCCTGCCCCAGATCCCGAAGTCGATGGTGGTCATCGGCGCCGGCGCGGTGGGGGTGGAGTTCGGCTCCATCTTCAAGAGCTTCGGCAGCGAGATCACCATCGTCGAGTACCTGCCGCGCCTGGTCCCCAACGAAGATGAGGACGTGAGCAAGGAACTGGCCCGCGTCTTCCGCAAGCGGGGCATCGACACCCACACCGGCGCCAAGGTCGACAAAGTGGAGAAGACCAAGGACGGGGTGAAGGTGACCTTCACCACCGCGGACGGCAAGCAGGTGGTCAAGGAAGCGGAGAAGGTGCTGGTGGCCGTAGGCCGCGCGCCCCGCACTGCCGATATTGGCCTTGAGGCCACTAAAGTTGAAGTGGAGCGCGGCTTTATCCGCACCGATGAGTGGATGCAGACCCGGGAACCCGGCATTTTTGCCATCGGCGACGTGGTTGCCGGCCTGCCCCAACTGGCGCACGTGGCCGCGATGGCGGGCATGGTGGTCGCCGCCAAGGTAGCCGGCAAGCGGGCCAATCCGGTGCGCCGCGATCGCATCCCGGCCTGCACCTACTGCGAGCCGCAAATTGGCAGCGTCGGCCTGACCGAAGCGCAAGCCAAGGCAAAGGGGTACGAGGTGAAAGTGGGCAAGTTTCCCTTTTCCGCCAACTCCAAGGCCTCCATTGTCGGTTCCCACGAAGGCTTCGTGAAGGTGGTCGCGGACGCCAAATACGGCGAGGTGCTGGGGGTGCACATCATCGGGCCGCAAGCCACTGAGTTGGTAGCCGAGGCGGTGGTGGCGATGCAGCTGGAAGCGACCATCGAGGAGTTGATGTTTACCATCCACGCCCACCCCACCCTGGCGGAGGCAATGCTGGATGGTTTTGGCAGCGTGGAGAACATGGCCATTAATGTCTGAGCCGGTCATTTCATTGGTCGATCTCGGTCGCCTCGACTACGCCACGGCGCTGGCCTGCAGCAGCAGGTTTGCGCGCTGCGCCAGCAGGAGCAGATTGGCGACGTGCTGCTGCTGGTCGAGCATCCGCCGGTGTTGACCCTGGGCCGCAATGCCCGCCGCGAGCACGTGGTAGCCGAATGGTGAGCTGCTCGCCCGTCGCGGCATCCAACTGTTTGAAACCAACCGTGGCGGGGACGTCACCTACCACGGGCCGGGGCAGCTGGTGGGTTATCCCATTCTCAATTTGCGTGGCTTTCTCCCCCCGCTGGGCATCGTCGAGTACCTGCGCAAGCTGGAAGAGGTCCTTATTCGTGCCTGCGCGGATTACGGCGTGCTTACCCAGCGCGCGCCCGGCCGCGCCGGAGTCTGGACCGTCCCGGGAGGAACGGTGGCGGAGAAGAAGATTGCCGCCCTTGGCGTCCACGTGTCCCGCGGGCGTCACCACGCACGGCTTTGCCCTCAATGTGACCACCGATCTGGACGACTTTGGATTGATCGTGCCCTGCGGCATTCGCGACCGCGGGGTCACCAGCATGGAGGCCGAGGCCGATCCCGCGCCCTCGCTCCAGCAGATGGCCAACGGGGTGGCTCGCCACTTTGGCCGCGTCTTTGGCCGGCCGGTGGTGTGGGTGGAAGCGCTGGAGGATCTGGCGCCTTGCGGTTCCACGGCAATCGCGGGATTGCACTAGAATAGGGAGTTCGCGTAGCGAAAGGGAGTCCATGCCGACCGATGTCATCATGCCCCAGATGGGCGAGTCGATTTTTGAAGGCACCATCACCAAGTGGCTGAAAAAGCCGGGTGACACGGTGCAGCGAGACGAGCCTCTGTTTGAGATTTCGACCGACAAAGTGGATGCCGAGATACCCGTCGCCCGCCAGCGGAGTGCTCACCGAGGTCAAGATCGCGGAAGGAAACACGGTGCAGATCAATACCGTGGTGGGCGTGATTGGGGAGGCGGACGGCCAACCCGCCGCCGCAGCCGGCGGCTGAGGCCCCGGCAGCGGAGACGCCTGCCAAAACAGTTGACCCGCCCAGCGCGACCAACTCACCGGCGCCCGCAGCGGCCGCGCCGCCGCAAACAGCCGCGCCGGCCTCCCTCACAGAAGTGATCATGCCCCAGATGGGCGAATCTATTTTTGAAGGCACCATCACCAAGTGGTTGAAAAAGCCCGGCGACACGGTGCAACAGGACGAGCCGCTGTTCGAGATCTCGACCGATAAAGTAGATGCCGAGATTCCCTCGCCCGCCGCGGGCGTGCTTTCCGAGATCAAAGTCCAGGCCGGCACCACGGTGCAGATCAACAACGTGGTGGCCATCATCAGTGCTGCCGGGGCCGCTTCCGCGCCGGCGCCTGCGCCCAGCGCACCACGCCCGCAGCCCGCTGCGGCCCAAGCAGCGCCTGAGCCTGAAACCGATACGGCCGACGCAGAAGCCGGGGAACGGGTTCGCTCCTCGCCTCTGGTGCGCAAGATTGCCCGCGAGAACAATCTGGACCTGCGCCAGGTTCCGGGCACCGGATCATCGGGCCGGATTACCAAGGAAGACATTCTCGGCTTTATGGCGAAAGGCGCCACCGCGCCTCCAGCTCCGGCCCCCAAGCCTGCCCCTGCGCCTCCGGCCCAGCGGCTGCTGCCGCCAAGCCGGCCGCGCCGGCAGCCCCTCCCGTTGCCCAGGTATCCACCCCAGGGGACGAGCTGGTGCCGATGACCCGCATGCGCTCCATCATCGCCCAGCGCATGGTCGACTCCAAGCGCACCAGCGCCCACGTGCACACCGTGTTCAAGATCGACATGAGCCGCATCGTGCGCATGCGGGAGAAGGAGAAATCCAAGTACGAGCAGCGCAACGGGGTCAAGCTCACCTACATGCCGTTCATCTCTCGCGCGGTCATCGCCACCCTGCGCAAGATGCCCATCGTGAACGCTTCGATGGAAGGCGACGCCATCCGCTACCACAAGAACATCAATCTGGGGATTGCCGTGGCCCTGGATTGGGGGCTGATTGTGCCCGTGATTCGTCAAGCAGAAGACAAGAGTTTTCTGGGCATCGCCCGGGCCATCGTCGATTTGGCGGAGAGAGCCCGGGCCAAGAAGCTCAAGCCGGAAGAAGTAGGATCTGGCACTTTCACGATTACCAATCCGGGCATTTTCGGCGAGCAATTCGGCACCCCGGTGATCAATCAGCCGGAGTCGGCAATTCTAGGCGTGGGCGGCCTGTTTAAAGAACCAACCGTAGTTACCGATGAGAATGGCTCTGACTCCATCGCCATCCGCAGCATCATCCGTCTGACCCTGGGCTTCGATCACCGCATCATCGACGGCGCCGATGCGGGCAAGTTCATGGCCGAGCTGAAAAAATACCTGGAAAACTGGAGCGAAGACATCGGCTAGAAAAAAACCCGGGATGCGATCCCGGCTATTCTCCGATAACGGCACTTTTCGACTGCATCCCACAAACCTGGGACTGTCGAGTCTGTTCTCACGCAGGCTTAAAGCCGGCTCCTGGCCTCGAGAACCCGAGCCACCGCCTCTTCCGCCGTGTCCGCGGTCGCTGAAAGATGGCCCATCTTGCGCCCCGCCCGCGCCGTATGTTTCTCATACAAATGCAAACTCACCTCGGGAACCGCCAGCGCCCGCGCGAAGCGCGGCTCGCCATTGAGCCAAAGATCGCCCAGCAGATTGGCGATGGCCGCGGGCCGTACAATCCTCACGTCCCCCAGGGGCAGGTCGCACACCGCGCGCACCGCCTGCTCAAACTGGCTGGTAACGCAGCAGCGTTCGCTGGCGTGATAGCTGTTGTGCGGCCGCGGCGCCAGCTCATTCACGTACAGCCCATCGCCTTGCGTCACGAACATCTCCACCGCCAGAAGACCCTCGAGCTGCAACTGGGCCGCCATGGTCGTGGCCAACTCCTGGGCGCGTTTTTCCAGCCACGCAGGTATCGACGAAGGAAGCGCGCTCCACACCAGGATCTGCTGCTCATGATGGTTGGTCGCCGCCGGGTAAGCGACCACCTCGCCGCTGGGATTGCGCGCCACCATGACCGAGATCTCTAATTGCAAATCGAGTGCCTGTTCCGCGACGCACGGCTGTTCTCCCAGCGAGCGCCACGCGTCGCCTGGGCGCGACCCGCGTTCCACTTTCACCTGGCCTCGGCCGTCGTACCCGCCTTGGGCGCGCTTGAGGTAGATCCGCTCGCCCAGCTCAGCCATAGCGTCCACCAAGTCGGCTTCGGAATAGACCGCCCGAAACGGCCCCACAGGAAAACCTTGCGCGCGCAACCAGTTTTTTTGCCGGATCCGGTCCTGAACCATGGCCAGGATCTCCTTACCCGGGCGCACCGGAGCATAACGGGCGGCTGCTTCGAGCGAAGCAATCGATATCTGCTCGATCTCCAGCGTAATGACATCGCAGCCGCGAGCCAGATCAGCAGCTGCCTTGGCGTCATCCCAGGCGCCCACAAAGCAGGCATCCACCACAAAGCGCGCCGGGCAGGAAGGATCCGGGTCCATCACCTGTACCCGGTAACCCAGCGAGCGGGCAGCCATGGCGGTCATGCGGCCCAATTGACCGCCTCCCAGGATGCCGATGGTTGAGCCCTGGACGATCGCCGTCAACCCGGCAACTCCGCTTGCAGCACCTCTTGGGTGCGTGCCTGGCGCCAGGAGCGCAGCCGGGTTCCCAACTCGGGATTGTGGCCAGCCAGGATGGCCACCGCCAGCAGCGCCGCATTGGCGGCGCCGGGTTTGCCGATAGCCAGGGTGGCGACCGGAACCCCCTTCGGCATCTGCACGATGGACAGCAAAGAATCAATCCCCTGCAGGCAGGTGGAGGGAACGGGCACCGCCAGCACGGGAACAATGGTCTTGGCAGCCAGCATCCCCGGCAAATGCGCCGCGCCGCCGGCAGCGGCGATGATGATTTTCAGTCCCCGCGGCTCGGCCTGCTCGGCGTACTGAAAGAGCCAGTCCGGGGTGCGATGGGCGGAGACGATACGTGCCTCGTGGGGAATAGAGAACTCCCGTAACAGGTCAAGGCAAGGCACCAGCACCTCGTAATCGCTCTTGCTGCCCATCACCACGCCCACAATAGGAGAGGCATTCATGCTGCCGATTATTTCATCTCGTCCACGCTCGTGCCTGGTGCCTTAAACATGAAGCTCTTCGCGGGCCGTCTGCGCCAGTTGCGGCAGCTCCGATGTGGTCATCACCCGGATATCATTTTCCTCCATGGTCTCGCGCGCGTAATCGTACAGCATGCTGCGTTCCTCACTCGGCTCGCTATCGCCCGCCGGCCACACGATTGGCTCGATAATCGCGGTCAGCACGAGCTTTCGCTTCTCTTTTCGCTCCGCTCCTTCCGTTAATCGAGGAGCGGCGAAGGCCAGCAGCTTCGCATCGTCGGCATTGGTTTCGAGCGAAATCGCCTGGAACATTTTCAAGACCCCATTGCTATACCCACAATCGATGCGCAATGGGTCACCGGGCTTGGTGTAGATGGCGGCCGGAATCTGCTTCCACATAAGCGTCCACACCCCGGCGTCCTCGAAACTCTTACGCATAGCCGCAAGCACGGCCGTGCGGCCGACAAGCTGTTTGCTTCGTTCCCGCCGCGGGCGATCGACATACCACCGCATCAGGTCTTCGACCCCAGTTAGAAAGGTCTCCGCCAGGTAAGCCTTGGCCTCTGTGATCTGTACTCCGTTGGAAAGCGAACCTTCGAGCAGGGCCATGATGGGCTTGGGATGATCAGCCGGTTGAGCGCGCAATCGATGTCCTATTTCGATCTCCAGCGCTTCGAGCATCTCCGTGTCCGCATCGGGATCCAGACAGCGGACCCGGCTCCAATCACGGGTAAAGCGCAGCACACTCTGCTCTCCGCCGGAGGTCCGAAGCAGCACGCCAATGTTGACGAACTCGTTCCTCACCGGATCCGGAACATAACGGATAAGTTGAAACGCGCATTGTTTCCGCTCCGTCATGTTCTCTCTCCTTTCCCAGTCCCAACCAGAGCCGCTCTAAACGCGGTAAGTTTCGCTTGCCGCAAACCGCCCTGTCTCCTTCTATACCCCGCCCCGTTCACTATCATGCACCCGGCCCGGTTCATAAAACCTTCCCTCCAACCCCTCCTTTGCATCCCTCCCCCAATTCGGAAACGGCCTTCGCGCCGATTCCCCGAATGCCACAATCAACTCCCGAACCCGCCACCGTCGTGCCAGCAGCCGCTCGATCAAAACCTCCAGCGCGCTCACGTCCCCGCCGTACCACTCCGGGGGCACGATCTCCGCGATGGCCCACGCCGTCTCGGGCGTCAGGCTCTCAATCCGGCTGAGCCAGGGTTCGAAGCTCTCCCACCCGGTGACCCCGCGATAGACAGTATTCTCAGCGAACACGCCCCCCAGACTGGCGTCGACAAACTTCCAGTCTCCGGCATGAAAGCAGTATCCCTGGTCAATAAAGGCGGCGCTGTAGCGGCGCTCCCGCCGCTTCTTCTGAAACACCGCTTGTCTGCCGTTGATGTTGCAGGTCCACTTGTCCAGAGCCAGGATGCCTGCGAACTCGGCCAGATTGCGCACCTCCAGCAGCTGTTCCTGCGGCAGGTAATCGACCGTGTGCCCGGGCATCAGGCCTCCCACCCAGCGCGAAGCGAAGTGCAGCCCAGCCTGGCACTGCTGCGATCCTCCACGCTGCTCGATGGTCAGGTCCTGCGTATTCCGGATGAGCCAATCGGTTACTTCAATGACTTCAGACTCAGGAACGGCCAGCCCTACCGCCGCCGCCAGCCGGGTGGCGAGCAACTCATTGGCCAGCACCCTGACATGTTGCGGGTTATTGCTGAACTTGACCACATACAGATTGCCATCCGATGCCAGCATCAGATGGCTCTGCGCGCCACCCCGCATGCGTCGAATCTGCTGGATCGCGATCACGGCCACGGCGAGTCACCCCCAAGCCACCTTGGTTGCAAGTAGCAGCATACTCGAACCCGCCACCCCGCTTCTGGTAGCATCGCCACGGAGGAAGTACATGGAACAGGCAGTCACCGCCCCCACTGGCTCGCGCCGCAATGAAGATATTGCTTTGGATTTGTTGAAATTTGTCACCGGCACGACGGGGATTATCAAGGGACCTTCGCCCGCCGCGGGCTTTGTATCCGCCTCCGGTTCCAAGCCCGAGGAGCAGGTGAACCAGATACTCGCTCTCTACACCAAGTGCCTGGGTGTGGTTCAGGGCAAATAGGCGGGGGAAAATAGCAAAAACATCTGCCCAGATGAGAAGTGAACAATCTCTCAGCGTAGCCGTCTTTGGCGCCGGTACCTTTGGCCGCAACCATCTGCGTATCTACCGCCAGCTGGAGCAGGCCGGTTGCGGCGTGCGGCTGGCCGCAGTCGTGGATACTGACCCTTCTACTGCCGAAGATCTGCGCCAGCAAGACGGCCTAGCTGTCTTTTCGTCACCCCATGCCTGCCTGGAAGCATGCCGGGCGGGCAGCCTGCATCTGGACGCGATCTCCGTCTGCGTGCCTACGTCCGCCCATTACTCCGTGGCCTCGCAAGCTCTGGCTCAGGGACTCGACGTGCTGTTGGAAAAGCCCATCGCCGTCACTCTGGCCGATGCCGATGACTTGGTAGCCCAGGCAGCCGCCAGCCGGCAAATCCTGCAGGTCGGCCTGCTCGAGCGCTTCAACCCCGCGGTCACGGCGGCTCAGGCGCTGGTCAACGGCCCCATGTTTTTTGAAGCCCACCGGCTGAGCGTCTTCCATCGCCGCGCGCTCGACGTCGACGTGGTGCTGGACCTGATGATCCACGACTTAGATATCGTGCTCAACCTGGTGCGCTCGCCCGTGCGCCAGCTCCACGCCGTCGGCTTGAGGATTTTATCCTCCCAGGTGGACATCGCCAATGTCCGCCTGGAATTCGCCTCCGGCTGCGTAGCCAATTTCACTGCCAGCCGGGTCAGCACCGAGACGGTGCGCAAGCTACGCTTCTTCCAGCCACACCAGTACCTCTCCCTCGACTACGCGCGGCAGGATTTGCTCATCATCAATGTTGCTCCGGGGGAGAATGGAGAGCCAGCCTTGGCCGCCAGTAAGCCGGCAGTGGTGGGAGGGGAACCTCTGCTGTTGGAAATCAAGGCCTTCCTGGATTCGGTCAGAACCCGCAACCCGCCTCGGGTGACCGCCCAGCAAGCCCGCGATGCGCTCGCGTTGGCGCTCGAAATCAACCAGGCCATCCAGGCCCACGCCGTCCGCGCCGGGCTGTCCTCCTAGGGCATCGTCTGCACTTTGTAACCCTTGGGCACAGTTTGTTCAAACTGCTTATCGGGCAGCTCCACGTTTACGATGACCTTCTCCACGGTCAGTGTGATGCGGTATTCCTCCAGCGGCCGATCGATGGTGATGGTAGTGGGGAAAGACACTCCGTTGAAATCGTGGTAAGGCCCATAGCTCACTTTCGTTTCCTGAGCGCCGTCGCTGTTATACACATCCTGCCCGATCGGCAACAGATCGATGCGGCTGAAATGGATCACCCGAGCTTGGCTTGTCTACCTGGGGCAGCCCGGGGGCGGGGTTTTTGCGGCCGGGGTTGAGCACGGTCAGATCGTAGAGCGGTGTCTCAATCAACTGTTTTGTTTTGGGATCCAGCTTGCTGGTGCTGGAAGCGGTCAAGGAAACGATCCGGTCGGCCGCAATCCCGCGAATCACGATGGAATCAAGAAAGACTTGAGGGCGCAGATTTTCCAGGGGATTGGCTGCCTTGGTGGTCACCGCAGTGCTCCCCGTGATCGCTTTGCTTCGGGGCGGAATCGTCAGCGTAAAGGTAGTGCCGTTACTGGCCAGGTTGAACGCGGTGGTGCGAATGACCGGCACCTCTCCGATCACCCGCAGCATCTCCGGCCTGCGAAAGAGAATAAATCCGTGGATGGAGGTGTAATCGGTCTGCTTGCCGGCGTGGGCGCCGCCCACCGAGGCGGCAAAGTCGACCGTTGCGGTCAGCGAGTTGACCTGCTCGTAGCGTTTATTGACAGCCTCTACCAGCTGGTCGGCTTCGGCGTTCAGGGCCACCCCGGCCAACTTCGGCTGCTGCAACTTGCGGGTGTGGCTCAGGCATCCGGTCAGAACCGGAAGCAGCAGCGCCAAAAACTTCAACCAATCTCTCTGCATCCAATGCAACTCAGGAACTGCGAGTATAGAGCAACCACACGGCCCTCAATGGGCCCCCTGCAAATCCTTAAGGCCTCGCCGGTAGGCGATCACATTGCGCTCGTGTTCCTCGAGCGTGGCGGCGAACCGGGAATGCCCGGCGGCTGCCGGATCGGCGACAAAATAAAGAAACTGGCTATCGGCGGGATGCATGGCCGCCTGTAAAGAGGCGGTTCCCGGGCTGCAGATCGGGCCTGGCGGCAAGCCGCTATGGCGGTAGGTGTTGTATGCCGAGTCCCGCTTCAGGTCCGACTGGTAAATCGTGCCCCGGTATTGTTTCTCCAGCATGGCGGCGTAGATCACAGTGGGGTCCGTCATCAGAGGCATGTCCTTCGCTAGGCGGTTGTCGAGCACGCTGGCCACCAGGGGCCTATCGGCCGCCACCGGGCGTTTCCTTCTCCACCAGGGACGCCAGGGTCACGATGCGGTGATAATCGCCCTCCAGGCCGATCGCGGCGCTGTTCTGGCGAAATCTCCGCACCATCGCGGCCAGCATCTGGCTCGGCGTCAGCCGCCTCTCGAAGCGATAGGTATCGGGGAAGAGATACCCTTCCAGGTTCTTGGCTCCCGGGTCCAGGTCGGCAATCAGCGCCACGTCCTGGCTGGCGGCGGTCAGGAAGCTCTCTTTCGATCCCAGCTGGGCAGCCTCAACGGCCTGGGCAATGTCGAAAAGATTGAAACCTTCGGGAATCGTCACCGCGCGGGTATAAACATCCCCGCGCACGATGCGGTTGTAGACCTCCGGAAGGGTCGCTGGTTGCACGAATTGATATTCTCCCGCCTTGAGCGTGCCGCCGCGCAAGCCGCGCCAAAGATCGAAGACGTACTGGCTGCGGATAATGCCATGCTCGGCCAGCAGCCTGGCAATGGCCCGCGTGCCCATGCCCGGAGACACCTCGACGATCGTCTCCCCCGAAGGGCTGACCGGCTTTGTGAGTTGGAGGTACACGAGCGCGGCCCCGGCTAGAACCAGGACCAGCAAAACAACCAGAAAACGTCGCACAAGCGGGGACCCTTGGTGGATTGGATTCTCTACTGAATTTTATGATGCGATTCTCTTGTGCGCTCAGAAATGCACCAGGACCGAAGCATTTGGCTTGGGGTAAGATCCGCACAGGCTGAACCATGGATGAGCAGCATCAATACGGACGCCGCATTTTGGGTTTAGATGTCGGCGACCGTCGTGTGGGCGTGGCCGTCTCCGATGAACTGAACCTGACCGCGCAACCGGTGTTGACCCTGGTCCGCAAGAACCGGCGCCAGGATCTTCGCTCCCTGGCCCGCCTGGTGCGCAAGTATGGCGTTGGCCGGCTGGTGGTGGGCAACCCGCTCTACATGTCCGGCGACCTAAGCCCCCAGGCGATCAAGGCGCAGGCCTTCGCCCAGAGCCTGCAACAGGAGACCGGGGTAGAGGTCACACTGTGGGACGAAGGCTTTCGACCACGGAAGCGCATCGCCACCTGGACGCGGCCGGCCACCACTCGGGCAAGCGGCGCGGGGTGATCGATCAGGTAGCCGCAGTCCTCATCCTGCAGAGTTTCCTTGATTCCCTTCGAGGACCGGATTTCCTGCCACGCGGCACCTGACAGGGAAGTTTGTGCGCCTTTCGGCGAAGAAAGGCGCAGGAAGTTCATCAGAGCCAACAGGTTCCACAGGAAATCCGGGGGAGGCGACGCCGTCGTATAATCGTCTTTTGCTGTTGGCTATCTCCCCCACACGCCCCCAGGTCACAAGCAAATGCCAGAACACATAAAGAAAAAATTGGAAGAACAAATCCGCCTGTCTGGAGCACGAGCTCACCCACGAACTGCCTCTGGAGATCAAGAAGGCCGCCTCGCTGGGCGATCTGAGCGAAAACGCGGAGTACCACATGGCCAAGCAGCGCCAGGTCTTCGTCAATGCCCGGCTGGGGCAGCTTAAGAAGCGCATGGCAGAGCTGGCGCTGGTGAATCTCGCCAATATACCCCGGGATCGCATTGCCTTTGGGTCCACCATCGTCGTCTTCGACACCACCAAAAACGAAGAGATTACCTATAAGCTGGTCACCAGCGAGGAATCCGACGTGAACCAGGGCCTCATCTCCACCACCTCGCCCATTGGCCGGGGACTCGTCGGCAAGCAGGTGGGAGACATTGCGACGATTGTGACCCCGAACGGCAAGCGCGAGCTGGAGATTTTGAAGCTGACGACCATTCACGACGAAATGCAATGACCCAGACCTCGAACCAAACCTCTAGCCAAACCTGGAGCTGGACCAGCGCCTTCGGCCGGGGCTGCGGGGTCATCCTGCAGGGCATCGTCGATGGCCTCGCGCTTACCCGCATCTCGCCCAACGTGCTTACCTTCCTGGGCCTGGTGATCAACACCGCGGCGGCCATCCTTTTCGGCTGGGCCAACGAGCACAATTTTGTCCGCCTGTTCCTCTACGCCGGCCTGGTCATCATCGGGGCGGGTATCTTCGACATGGTGGACGGGCGAGTGGCTCGCCAGACCCATCAGGTCACCATCTTCGGAGCCTTCTTCGACTCTGTCATTGATCGCTACAGCGACGTGGTGCTGTTCTTCGGCCTGCTGGTGTTTTATGCCCGCGGCAACCGCTTCTTCTACGTGGTTCTGACCGCCTTTGTCATGGTCACGTCGCTCATGGTCAGCTACACCCGGGCCCGGGCCGAAGCCCTGATCGGCTCCTGCAAGGTGGGCTTCATGGAGCGGCCGGAGCGAGTGGTGCTCATCATCCTGGGGGCGCTTTTCAACCGCTGGGGAGTCATGGCCCCGGTGCTCTGGGTGCTGGCCGTGTTGTCCACCGTTACCGTAATCCACCGCATCAGCTATACCTATCAACGAACCAAGCCCGGCCTGCGCGACGTGCCCCAGGCTGCTCCTGTGGCCACCGCCCACGTTGATCTGCACCCTGCTCCCCGGGCGTGATGAGGATGGCATCCCGATCGCCGGTATTGTTGGTCCATGGAGGTGCCTGGGACATTCCTCCGGACCAGGTCCAGGCTCACAGCTTTGGCGTTCTGCGGGCCGTAGAGGCGGGCTACGAACTGCTCCTCCAGGGAGCCTCCGCCCTGGACGCAGTCGAGCATGCCGTCACCCTGCTGGAAGACGATGAAACCTTTGATGCCGGCCTGGGCAGCTTTCTCACCGCCGATGGCCGAGTGCAACTCGACGCTCTGCTGATGGATGGCGAGACCTTGAGAGCGGGCGCCGTGGCTTGCGTGGAGAGGTTGAAGAACCCGATTCAGGCTGCCCGCCTGGTGCTCGAACGCAGCCCTCACGTCTACTTTGCCGGCGCCGGCGCCGAAGAGTTTGCACGCGCCCAGGGAATGGCCCTGATCGAGAACCAGAGCCTGGTGGTTGACCGCGAGCGCCACCGCCTTCAGGCTGCCCAGGCCCGAGCGAAGGCCGGTATCCCAGACCAGACCTTTGCCGGCTGGCAACACGATACCGTGGGCGCGGTGGCGCTCGACTCCGCCGGAAATCTGGCGGCAGCTACCTCCACCGGGGGAACGCTGAACAAGACGCCCGGCCGGGTAGGCGACTCGTCCGTGATCGGCTCTGGCGGCTACGCCGACAACCGCAGTGCGGCCGCCTCCCTCACTGGCTGGGGCGAACCGATCATGAAGCTGGTGTTGGCCAAATGGGCCGTCGACCGGGTCCCGCTGCTGGGTGCGGAGCAAGCTGCCGAGGATGCGATCGCCTATCTCCATGCGCGCCTTCAGGGCCATGGCGGCATCATCCTGCTCGGGCCCGACGGCCGCTACGGAATTGCTTACAACACTCCTCGCATGGCCTGGGCGCTCTGCAACCGCGACGGCGTCCGCGCTGGCACCACCCTGGACGAGGTCGGGTGATGGCGCTCATTCTGGCTTCTGCCTCTCCACGGCGGCGGGAGCTGTTAGCCCAGGCGGGATATCGTTTTGAGGTCCAGCCTTCGACAGTGGCTGAGTCCCGCCGGCCGGAAGAGGACGCCATCCGTTTTGCCACCAGGCTGGCGCGGGAGAAGGCGGAAGAAGTCTTTGCCCGCCGTTCCGGGCCGGAGGCTGATGGTTCTCGGGCGCCGATACGGTTGTGGTGTGTGACGGGGAAGTAATGGGCAAGCCGCTGGATGCCGCCGAGGCTACGCGCATGCTGCTGCTGCTATCCGGCCGCACCCATCACGTGGTCACTGGCGTGGCCGTGGTCTGGGGAAAGGGCGCAACAGAAGTAGCCGCGGAGCTGACCCACGTCACCATGCGCACGCTTTCGCCCCAGGAAGTCGCAGACTATGTGGCCACCGGTGAACCCATGGACAAGGCAGGAGCCTATGCCATCCAAGGACTACGCCGGCACGGTGGATTCCAAGAATCAACGGCTGCTACTTCAACGTGGTCGGGCTGCCGCTCGCCCTGGTCGCGAGCCTGCTCGAAGGAGCGGAGCAGCGACTGACAAGCCAAATCAGTCCCGCAAGTTAGCTGATTGGTCGACTTTGTGCCCTGGTTTCCTCACCAAGGCCGGGCAGCCGGCCTTGGCGAGGGAACCAGAGGCATGCTTGAAGACGTGCCCTTCTTTTAAGGTAGAAGCCTGGAATCGCCTTTCTTAGGCGGGCGCAGCAACTGGCTGGAGCACAAAACAAAAATGGTGAGCAGGGTAACATCCAGCGCAGCCAGCATTTTTACCTCCGGGGCCGCGGCCTAACCCAGAGAGAGGCCGCCAATCATCGCCGCAAGCAGGGCTGTTCTGGGAACCAACGCCTCCAGCAAAATGGACTCCCGGTCAGCATGTGCGCCTTCGCCCACCGCACCCATTCCATCCAGCGTCGGGATCCCCAGGGCAGAGGTGAAATTCCCGTCCGAGCCTCCGCCTGTCGCTGCTTCCTGAAGTTGAAAACCCAGTCCCTTGGCCAATGTTGCTGCGCGCTCAAAAAGCGCGACGGTACCCGGAGTTCGTTCCATCGGCGGCCGATTCAGTCCGCCCGTTACCTCCAACCTGCATCGCCGGTCGAACGCGCGCAAAGAACGAAAACGCCGGTCCACCCGTTGCGCGTCCTTTGCCTTGGCGATGCGGACGTCAAACTCGGCCCAGGCCTCCGCGGGCACCACGTTGGACCGGGTGCCGCCGCCGATCACCCCCGCGTTGACCGTGATTCCCCGCGTCAGATCGGTAAAACCGCTGGCCCGCTCAATCTGTTTTCCGAGTTCCAGCACCGCGCTGGCACCTCGGGCAAAATCAACCCCGCTATGGGCCGCGATCGCCATGCACCAGCAAACGATAATTGGCAACTCCCTTCCGCGCCGTCTTATACGCCGCGGCGGGGGCCTGTGCCGGTTCCAGAACGAACACCGCTTCGCATTTCCTGGCCAGAGACTCCGTCATAGCCCGCGAATGTTCGCTGCCCGTCTCCTCGTCGCTGTTGAGCAGAAACAGGACCGGCCGGTTTAACAGCTTTGCTTCCTGCAAAACGCGCACCGCGTTGAGGGCCATCACCACGCCCGCCTTCATGTCCAGGACACCCGGACCCCAGGCTCGCCCCGCGCTCACGCGGAAGGGCATCTTCTTGAGCGTGCCCAACGGCCAAACGGTGTCCAGGTGCCCCAGCAGCAGCAAGGGTTTAACCTTGCTCCGAGCCGGGCCGAAGCGGCCCACCAGCAGGTCTCCAGCTGATTTTTGCTTACTGCGCTTGCTCTTGCCGCCGCTGGCCTTGATCCAATCCTCTAGCACGGTGACGCACCGGTTGACCCCCGCCCGGTCCTCTGTAGGAGACTCCAGCCGAACCAGTTCGCCAATCATTTCGCAGCATTTGGCTCTTCCGTCCGGCCACGGCTCGGCTCAGGTCACGGTAGGTTTCCATAGCGATCCTCCTGGTGCAGCCCGATCAGTTTGTTGCGTTTTTGACACACTGAAACTTTTATTGTGCTATGTAGTCTATGGTTTTGCGACTCTTTGCCAACCAGGAACACTGATTAGTGGAAACAGCGCATTTAGAAAAGACCATCGCATCGGTGATTGAGTTCTCAGGAATCGGTCTCCACAGCGGGGCTCCGGTGACCATGCGGTTGCTGCCTGCCCCTGCCGGGTCCGGCATTGTCTTTCGCCGCACCGACCTGGACAACTACGAGATTGCGGCCACGGGCAGAAATGTAGCCAAGGTCAGCTACGCCACCAGCATCATGCGCCAGGGTGTGCTCATCTCCACCACCGAGCATCTTCTTTCCGCCCTCATCGGGATGGGCGTCGACAACGTCATCATTGAGTTGGACAACCTGGAGCTGCCTATCCTCGATGGCAGCGCACTGCCTTACGTGGAAGCCTTTGACCGGGTAGGCATCCGCAGCCAGCGCCGCCGGCGCCAATATCTGCGCATCCTCAAAAGCGTGGAAGTGCGCGAGAACGGCAAGTTTATCGCTGTCTATCCCGGCGAAGGCTACACCATCACCTATGACATCAATTTCGCCGACCCCATCGGACGCCAGGCATTTACCGTCGATTTGGCTGCGGGAGCGTACGGCGCTCAGATCGCCGCCGCCCGCACCTTCGGCTTTCGCGAAGATGAGAAGATGCTGCGGGATATGGGGCTGATCCGCGGAGCGTCGGAGGAAAACGCGATTATTCTCTGCGGGGGCGCAGTGCAGAATGGCCCGCTGCGCTTTGACGACGAGTTTGTGCGCCATAAAGTGCTCGACCTGATAGGGGATCTGGCTCTCGCCGGACACCGCATCCTCGGCCGCGTCGTCGCTGAGCGCGCCGGGCACGCCATGCACACCGCGCTGGTCTCCCGCCTGCTGCGCGATCGATCGGCATGGGAGCTGGTGCAATTCCCCGCGGCGCGGCGCAGCATGGTTGCCGTGGCCGCCGCCCGTTTAGCTACTAGCTTAGTATTCCGCCAGCATGGTGTTCGCCGGCACGGGAGCAATTTCCGCCTCGCGCGATGCGCGTACCAGATCACCCAACAGCATATTTGAGCTCGCGAATGCCGGCCCCGCTCACCGCGGAGATGGCAAAGAAGGGCAGCTTGCGCCGCTTGGCCATGGCCCGCAGCTTCTTGAGTTTGTCCGGATTGGCCACGTCGGCCTTGGACGCCACCACCAGCATCGGCTTTTCGTCCAGGCCGTGGCCGAAGCTCTTCAACTCCGCCATGATGACGCGGAAGTCCTCCACCGGATCGGGGCGGCCGCTGGCAGTCGGAAACATCCACCAGGTGCACCAGCACCCGGGTGCGCTCGATATGGCGGAGAAACTGCACACCCAGCCCCGCCCCCAGGTGGGCGCCCTCGATCAGACCCGGGATGTCGGCCACCACGTAGCTGTCTTCATGCGGCGGTTCTCCCACCGAAACCACTCCCAGGTTGGGTTCGAGGGTGGTGAAGGGATAGTCGGCAATCTTGGGCTTGGCGGCAGAAATCCTGGAGATCAGCGTCGACTTTCCAGCATTGGGAAAGCCCACCAGCCCCACATCGGCCAGCAGCTTCAACTCCAGGCGGTAGGCGCGTTCTTCGCCCTCCCTGCCGGCTTCCGATTCCCGCGGGGCCTGGTGCGTGGAGGTGGCGAAATGCTGGTTCCCTCGTCCGCCCCGTCCGCCCTTGGCGACGATGATGCGCTCATCGGGATGCTGAAAGTCATGCACCAGTGCGCCGGTCTCGTCGTCGTACAGCGCCGTGCCCACCGGCACCTTCAAAATCGTCGTCCACGCCTTCCCGGCCGCTGCAGTTGGAGCCTTCGCCATGGCGGCCCCGCTCTGCCTTGTGTTCGGGATTGAAGCGGAAGTGGACCAGCGTGTTGTGCCGTTCGCTCGATTCCATGATGACATCGCCGCCGCGTCCGCCATCCCCGCCGGAGGGGCCGCCGCGGGGAACAAATTTCTCCCGCCGGAACGCAACGCAACCGTTGCCTCCATCCCCAGCCTTGACGCGAATTCGAGCCTCATCGATGAACATATGATTCATTCTAGTGCTAGCGCCGATGCCCAGCCCTTAGCCACCTGGATGGAGATAAGGAGTGAGAGCCCACCGCGCCATGACTTTGTTAATATTTCTTAGGGGGAACTAAGGCACCAGCAACCGCAGGAACCCGAGCGCTAATCGCGCACAGCACCTCCCAGGGAATACTGCCCGTAAGGTCCGCGATATCCCACGCGTCGATCGATTGGCCTCCCTGGCTGCCCAACAACACCACCTCATCGCCGATCGCAGCCGCGGGGATATCCGTAACATCCACCACCGTCTGGTCCATCGAGACACGCCCGGCAATCGGCGCCTCCTGGCCTCGGATAAGCACGTATCCGCGATTGGAAAGCAGGCGGTTGAGCCCGTCGGCATACCCGACCGGCAGCAGCGCGAGACGAGACTCCCGGGAAGCGGCGAAGGTGTTGCCATAGCCCGAGGTCTCACCCGCATGAAGAGTGCAGCAACGAGGTCACCTGGGTTTTCCAGCTGAGCACCGGATCGAGGCCAGGTTCGCCATCCCATGACAGGCCATCCTGGGTGATACGGTCGAGGTAACCATAGAGCGCCAGCCCTGGACGCAACATCAGCCGCGCCCCCGCACGCGATGCCATTTCCATCAGTGCGTGCCTGTCGGTTCCCGCGACTAACGTCGACGAATTCCCGGCATGCACCCACTGCTGGTCGCAGCCCTCTTTCAAGAATCAAATTGAGCGCCGTTTCAAACCGCGCCAACTGCGCATTGGGGCGCACGGTGGAGATCGTTTCGGGCGCAGAAAAATGCGTCATCACGCCTTCCAGCCGCAGAGGCGAGCCGGCGTGAAAACGAAGCAACAGCTCCGCCGCTTCGTCCACACGCACTCCTTGCCGCGACATCCCGGTATCCATTTCCAGGTGAACCGCGAGCGACATGGGCGGCATCCCGCGGGCAGCGGCAGCCTTCTCCAGCAAGTCGAGATGCCAGGGAGTCCAAACCACCGGAGTCAAACCCAGGCTGATCGACCGTATCCGCTTCCCCGGGAAATATTCCGGACATCACCAGGATGCGCGGCTGCGGACAAACCGCGCGCACGGCGGCAGCCTCCTCGGTGGAGGTCACACCCAACCACTCGGCCCCGGCGCCGGCCAGCAGCGGCGCGCATGTGAGCACATCGTGGCCATAGGCGTTGGCCTTGACCACCGCCATCAGATCGGCCTGCCCGCCTGCTATGCGGCGCAGTTTTTGATAGTTGGCCAGCAGCCGCTGGCTGGAGACTTCCGCCCAAAGCGGTCGGTTTGCCATGAGCTGATCAGTATTCTCCGGGCGCCTCACCAAAGGCCATGTTCTCAAAGCGAGTGCAATCCGCCCGGTAGGCCAGATGCACCGAGCCGGTGGGCCCATTGCGTTGTTTGGCGATGATGATCTCGGCCTTGTTTTTCGAGTCGGGGTCTTCTTCCCCGTTCTCGTCCTTGTTGTAGTAGCTATCCCGATGGATGAAGGCCACCACATCGGCATCCTGCTCGATGGACCCTGATTCGCGCAAATCGGAAAGCATCGGCTTCTTGTCCCCGCCGCGCTGTTCCGAGGCGCGGCTAAGCTGAGACAGTGCGACCACCGGGACCCGCAATTCCTTGGCCAGTGCCTTGAGGCCGCGGGAGATAGCGGATACCTCCTGGGTCCGATTCTCGTAACGGCGAGCGCCCACCCCGAAGCTCGATGCGGACATCAGCTGCAAATAATCGATCACGATCAAGTCCAGGCCGCCCTGTTGCCGCTGCAGGCGCCGCGCTTTGGCCCGCATTTCCGAGAGCGCGATGGCAGGGGTATCGTCGATGAATATTCTCGCTTCCGCCAGGCGCTCCAGTGCCTCCATCAACTTGCCCCGATCCGCTTTAGGAATGAATCCCGTCTGGATCTTTTGCATGGAAACCAAAGCTTGCGAAGCCAGCATGCGTCGCAGCAGCGACTCTTTGGACATTTCGAGCGAAAAGACGGCCACCACTTTGCCATCGCGCACCGCCGCGTTTTCGGCGATGTTGATAGCCCAGGCAGTCTTGCCCATGCTGGGACGGGCGGCGATGATGATCAGGTCGGAGGCCTGCAGTCCGCTGGTCATCTTATCGAACTGGGTGTAGTGCGTGGCCAGTCCTGTGACTTCTTTCTGTTGCGCGTACAGGTTATCGATGGTTCCGAAGGAATCGCGAACGATCTCCGGGATCCCGGCAAAACCGCGGGTGATGCCGCGCTCAGAAACTTCGAGCAGCCCGGATTCGGCGGCGTCGAGCACCACCAGCGCTTCATCGCTTTGATCCGCCGCCCGGGTGATGGCGGTATTGCAGATGCCGATCAGTTGCCGCGAAAGAGATTTGTCCTTCACGATGCGGACGTACTCTTCGATGCTGGGGCGCCGCGGCAGCCCCTCGGTGAGGGACGCGAGGTAGGCCACGCCGCCCACTGCCTCTACTTCCTTGCGCCGCGCCAGCTCTTCCGCCAGGGTCACGATATCGACCGCGCGGCGGGCGTCGATCAGCTCCGCCATGCGGCTGTAAATGCGGCGGTGCGAGTCCAGCGAGAAGTCTTCGGGGCGAAGCTTTTCCGCCGCCTCGTTATAGGAATGGTTGTCGAGCAGGATGGCGCCCAGAATCGAACGCTCCGCCTCCACGCTCGCGGGCAGGCCGCGATCCAACGACACATCAGAGAGGGTGGCCATGGGGGAAACTCCATGCCCAGTGTAGGTCACAAACAGCAGCGGCCGGTCTGAGGGAATCAAGGTAGAAATCTGAAGAAACGGTATGATTAAGCGAGGATGGGTCGTCGGATTAAATCTCTACTAATCGCCCTTTGCATGTCATTGCCCGGGATCGCCGGGGCGCAGCAGCCAACCAAGGAAAATACCGCGCCGCCCGAGTTTCGCGAGATGCAGCAGGTGGAAGACCGCTGGGCCACCGCCATCACCAAGCGCGATCAGTATGCGTTAGAACTCGTCCTGGCCCCGCAGTTCATCGGCATCTCGGCCAGCGGAGACGTGGTCACCCGCAACCAGCAGATTGCCCATCTCTTCGTCAAGAACTCGGGGCCCGACTCTCTGGAGCAGAAGGTAATAAGCGTTCGTTTCGTAGGCGAGGTAGCCATCGTCAACGGCACCTACGTCATGACCTGGAAGGGCGAGAAGGGGCCGGTGCTGGAGAAGGGCATTTTCTCCCACGTCTTCGAGCATGTCCGTGACAACTGGCTCTGTCTCAACTCACAGCGCACGGTGGTGGCGGAAGAAACCAAAGGTGCCGCTGCCGCCGAGAAGCCCAAGGCCAAGCGCAGTGACGCTGAGCTGCCCGTGCACATTCCCTTGATCTACAAGGGCCCGGAAAGCACCCAGCCCACGCCGAAGCCAGGCAGCAACCAGCCCCCTCAATAGCTTTAGAGCACGTGTGAGCTGTCGCTTCCAGTGCCTCCGGTTCCCTGACGAAGGATGGGTGCCCCACATCTCGCTCGTTTTTCGCGAGATGTGGGATACCGCAGCACCTTCCCTCTGACTCTCGATTCATCCGATGCACTTGACGGTCAACATGCTGCGGTATCCCACATCTCGCGAAAAACGAGCGAGATGTGGGGCACGGTGGGTTCAAGGTACAAGTGCAACATTTCGCTTTAGGGGATAGTTGCATATGGGAAAGAGTTTTCAACATCTGGATTTGGGTGATCGAGCCACGATTCAGGCGCAGTTGACGTCGGGGATGTGCCCTGGGGCAATCGCCATCGTATTGAAGCGAGCTCGGTCGACCATCACCCGCGAGATGCACCGTAATGGCTGGATGGCCAAGCCGCGGATGGGCACCATTGCGGGCGGTTACCGGTCTTCGACGGCTGATCGCCGAGCGCGGGTTTTGGCAGCGAAACCACGACGCAGGCGCATGCTTGAACCTGGCAATGGACTCTGGGGCAAGATGCTGGAGCGCCTTCAGCAAGGCTTCAGCCCGGTGCGGATTGCGAGCATACTGGGACGTATGGCGAATCCGGTGCAGATCTCTCACAAACCATCTACACCGCACTGTATGCCATGCCACGTGGGCAACTGCGTGCCAACGTGCTGGACCTGTTGCGCCGCCATCACAAGGCGCGCAAGGTCGAAGCTAAGAACAGGCGCAGCCGATCCATTCCCGATATGACCCTGATCGATGACAGGCCGCTCGAAGTGAGCGAGCGGCTGGTCCCCGGTCATTGGGAGGGAGACCTGATCATTGGCAAGGGAAACCTATCTCAAGTGGGCACCCTGGTGGAACGAACCACTCTGTTCGTTGCTTTAGTAAAGCTGTCGGACGCAAGGGCAGACACGGTCGCCAAAGGTTTTAGCACCATCCTCAAACGCTTTAAAGGCCAAATGCGACTTTCCATGACGTACGACCAGGGCAGCGAGATGAGCCTCCACAAAACACTGACAAAAACAGCAAACATCGCCGTCTACTTCGCTCATCCCCACTCTCCCTGGGAGAGGGGGATTAGCGAAAACACCAATGGACTGCTCCGCGACTACCTGCCAAAGGGAACCGACCTCTCCCTGTACTCGCAGAAGCAGCTCGATGCCATTGCATGGCAACTCAATACCAGTTAGAAAAAGTCTCGCCTGGAAATCTCCTGCTGAACTCTTTCTCCCCACAGGAGCCTTTAACTTTGATAAATACTGGACGGCGATTCACACCTCCAAGAAACGCCCAGCTCGTATATACCGGGTAGCTGGAAAGTGGAAAGCAAAGCATGCTTCCCACCTTCAAACAAACCCATCCGCCAAAATCCCTACCCGTGACCGCGGCCATTGAAAAGTGGAAAGCAAACTACGCTTCCCACTTTCCAACAGCCCCTGCTGCTGGAAAACCTTTATCTTAAAAAGAAAGAAAAAGATAGATTTGTTGCATTTGGAGTCTGAATCTGCCCACCCGGCCTTCGTTAGCGAACCAGAGGCTGCGGTATAGTTCTTCTGCCATGCGTATGCTCACAGTTTTGTTGCTAGCCCTGCTTGCCTGGTCCAGCCTCCCCGCGCAGAAAATGACAGCTCCACAATTGATAGCCCTGGCCAACGCCCATAGTCCTGCCCTGCAGGATGCGATCACCACCGCCTTCACTCCCCAGGAGCTGCAGGAGGGCACAGCCTGGGTAGGCAAGGGCCACGACTTCTTCTTCGCCCTCCGCTCCACCACTACCCCTGAACTTTTCATCGACGGCGTCGCCGGCCCACAGATGCACCCCTGCCCACCTCCGGGCAATGGTATTCCGTGGCGCAAATTCCAGAGCTGGGCGTGCTCCACTCGTTCTACTACCAGCTTTCGGGGAGCAAATTCGGCGGCCGTCTCGATCTTCCTGCGTTCGGCCCCGACTCCTATCTGGAACCCGGGGTCCCCTCAGGCAAGCTCTCTGAGAAGCTCGTGCACACCAGCAAAATCTACGACGGCATGAAGAGCGAGTATTGGGTATACGTGCCCGCCGGTTACGACCCTAAAGTCCCGGCCGCGCTCATGGTATTTCAGGATGGCGCCGGGTACATCCATCGCGACGGCAACAACCCCGCGCTGAACGTAATCGACAATCTCATCGCGCAGAAGAAAATCCCGGTCATGATCTGCGTCTTCATCAACCCCGGCGATGTGACCGACGCACCCGGGACACCAACCTACCGCTTTGTGCAGGCATACGCCGATCAATGGCACCGCACCCTGAAAGACTCCATGCGCAGCACGGAATATGACACCGTGACTGATCGCTATGACCGCTTTCTGCGCGATGAACTTCTCGCTCAGGTTGCAGCCCAATACAACATCCGCAAAGACGCCTACAGCCGCGCCATCACCGGCCTGTCTTCCGGCGGCATTTGCTCCTTCAACGCAGCCTGGCAGATGCCCGATCAATTCAGCCGCGTGATCACCTGGATCGGCAGCTTTACCAGTATCCAGTGGAAGGAAGATCCGGCCATCCCCGATGGCGGCCAGGATTACCCGGAGAAGATTTTGCGCGAGGCGCCGCGCAACCTGCGCGTATGGCTGCAGGACGGCTCCAACGACCAGGAGAACGATCGCTATGGAAGCTGGCCTTTGGCCAACATCCGCATGGCCAATGCGCTCAAGCTGAAGAACTACGATTTCCATTTCAGCTTTGGCCAGGGAACACACAATTCCGGCCATGGAGCAGCTGAGTTCCCGGCGGAGATGATCTGGCTCTGGCGCGACTACGATCCAGCCAAGACCAGCCAGGCATATGAGATAGAACCAACAGAGAAAGCCAGGCCCCTCTTCCGCGTAACCATTACCAGCCGTGATGCGCGCTAACTCAATTTTGACCAGCTAACAATGGGCCTTGTGCTGCCGTTTGCGCTCGTCGTAGGATGGGTGGGCTTTATCCTCTAAATTCACGCTGATAGGAGTGCATATATGAAGACACTGCACCGTTCGATGCTGGTTGTCACCGGGCTCGCTTTCGCCGCTTTGATCGCAGGTGTTGCTCAGGCCCCACCGACTGCCCCACCGGGCGCGCCGGCTGGGACCACCGGCCTTTGTAATGACGGCTCCTATTGGACCGGCGCCAGCAAAAGCGGAGCCTGCCGAGGCCATAAAGGCGTGAAGGCCTGGTATGCCGCCAGCGCCGCCGCTCCCACCACGGCGGCGACACCCACCGCTCCTCCTGCTGCTGCCGCCCCTGCTGCTGGGTCTGCTCCTTCTTCGGTGCCGGCACCCAAAACCAAAACCTCGACCGGGACCTCGACTACCCCGGCTCCCGGTGGTGGCCCGGGAATGGTTTGGGTCAATACGTCGACCAAGGTCTATCACTGCTATGGCACCAAGTACTACGGCACAACCAAGGCCGGCGCATACATGAGCGAAGCGGATGCCAAGGCCAAGGGCGCCCATCCGGATGCAGGCAAGCCCTGCAGTTAAAGCGGAGCAAAGTGGATGGTTCCTTCGGGGCAGCGGTCTTTAACTCGGGCGCTGCCCCAAAGTATTTGTGCCCGCGTCAGCGCCTCCGGTCTTTGCTTGCGCAATCCCTAAGCCGCCCGTATCCTGAGTTTCCCGTCCCTTGATGTTCTTGAACGCCACGGAAAGGCCTGGTGCGAAGAATATGCGGGCCACTGTATCCAACTCACGTTATTGGACGCGCCTGCTGCTGTTCGCCTGCCTGATCCTGGCCGCGGCCCCATCCTTGCACGCCGACACCGCCAACATGCAGGATCCGGGGCGCGGTTTGGCGCCTATACCGGGTAAGTGGCAATTTCGCACTGGCGACGACCTCGCCTGGGCCCAGGCGGATTATGACGATTCCGCCTGGGAACAACTGAGCGGAGACACCGGTTGGGGCGCGCAAAGCCATCCTGGTTACACCGGCTTCGCCTGGTACCGCAAACGCATCGACGTGAGCGGCGAGGGCCATCCCCTTGCTTTGTTGATACCGCCCGTGGACGATGCCTACGAGATCTACTGGAACGGACGCAAGATTGGAAACTACGGCAGCCTGCCGCCGCATGCCGATTGGTGGTCCAGAGGCCACGGCGTGGTATATCCGCTGGGAACCGGTCCGCTCCGCGGTGTGCTTGCGTTGCGCGTCTGGAAGGCGACCCTCACCTCGCTCGATCCGGATACCGGTGGAGGGTTGGAGGCAGCGCCCAAACTCGGCGATCCAGCCTTGATCAGGCTGCAATCCATCTTGCCCTTTTACCAGAATGACGAGCGCTCGCTGCCACGCATTGTGATTGCTACTGTCCTTATTGTTATTGGCCTGCTGATCCTGCTGCTGTTTTTGCGCGATCGCAGACAGTGGCTGTACCTATGGCTCGCTATTTATTTGATCGCAGATGGTATCCGCGGCTTTCGCCGGCTCAGCTCCCTTCGCTTCGGCTTTCATCTCATTACCGATCAGCTGATCGCGCAATTCATTGGAGCCTTTGAAGACATATCTTTGTGGCTGCTGTTGCTGTCAATTTTTGGGCTGACGCGTGACCGCCGATGGCGCCGTTGGACTGCAGTCCTAGGCGGTCTTTATCTGGCCGCGCAGGTTGTCGACACCACCACCATCTACTTTTGGCAGTATGCCGGTGTCGGCATGCAGTGGATTGACGCCATTACCACGGCGATTTACGACATCACACCGATTTACATATTTTTCATTGTCGGCTTTGGCCTCGCGCGCAGAAAGCAGGCGGAACTGTGGCCGCTGGCCGCAGCGGCGTTTTTCTATGGTCTCTATGCTTTGTTTCTTGGCCTCGTTGGCCAGGGGCCGCGCTTCACTCACTGGACCATCTCCGAAACCGTGCAGAGTTGGGGTATCAACTTAGGCGAGTACCGCTTCGACATCGGCTTTATGTTGGATGGATTGCTGTTACTTGTCCTGCTGATTACCGTCGCCCGGCAGCAGTTCACGGAGCGCCGCCGCCAGGAACAAATTGAATTGGAAGTCCACTCTGCCCGCGAAGTGCAGCACGTGCTGATACCCGACGAGGCGGCCGCGATTCCCGGCTTCTCCATTGCCAGTGTCTATAAGCCGGCCTCTGAGCTAGGCGGAGACTTCTTCCAGGTGCTGGAGCAGAAAGACGGCAGCGCGCTGATCGTGCTTGGCGACGTAAGCGGAAAAGGTCTTAAGGCCGCCATGACGGTCTCGCTCATCGTAGGTGCGCTCCGCACCTTCACGGAATTCACGCAGGAACCGGTGGAAATTCTTCGCGGACTTAATCGCCGCCTCATCGGGCGCGGCGAAGGTGGTTTCACCACTTGCCTGTTGCTGCGTATTGAATCCAGTGGCGTAGCCACCTTGGCCAATGCCGGTCATCTGGCGCCCTTTCGCGATGGTAAGGAGCTGCCGATGACTGGCTCCCTCCCGCTGGGAATCCGCGAGGATGAGGTCTACAACGAGCTTGTCTTTCGTTTGCACGAGGGCGAGACGCTCACCCTATACACGGACGGGATTCTCGAAGCGCGCAATCCCAAAGGTGAGCTTTACGGCTTCGATCGTCTAACTGCGCTATTGGCGGCAAAGCCCTCGGTGGAGCAGATCGTCGAGGCAGCCTGTGCCTTTGGCCAGGAGGACGACATCACCGTGCTCTCCATAGCCCGAACCGCCGCCGGCCAACCGCAAGCCGCCCGCCTCAACCTGACCACCCAGATAGCCGCCATCTGAGACGGGGCAGTTTTGATTTTTCCGCATCCTGTTAAGCCCTGCGCCAAAACCCGAAACCAAACCGCAGGTCCACCCACTACGCTTCGCTCCGATGCTTTGTATCAGGGCTTGACTTTAGTCGGGCCGTGGAGGCCCAACAAAAATCTGGGCTTTAGCCCCTGAATGAATTTTCTTCACAAGCATTTTTGCGGGACGCACCATAGCAGGGGCTAAAGCCCAATCTCTTTTAATTCTTGTACGGCCCGACTAAAGTCGTGCCCTGATACAAAGCACCGGAACGCAGCCCCATAAGAAACATCACACGAACTCCAACTGGTCTCCTACCTCAATCCGGCAATTATTGATTTGCCCGGCCGGCAACTCCAGGACGCTCTTGGTTTTCAGGTGGATGCTGGTAAACCTGAACGGTTCCAATCGATGCCACACCTTCAACACCTGTAGCCTCTTGTCGAGCGCGACCACATCAATTGAAAACCGCATGCCAAAAGTATGAATGCCGGATGAGGGCCTGATGAGAAGCCCGCATCCGGCACCGAGCCGCCTCCTCCCCGCCAAACCTAGCAAGCGTTTGAGCGAAGTATCGGCGATCGTGATTCGTGTACCGACCGTGGTGTCCTTCGTCACATCTCTGAGGTTCATTGGTCTTGTCCTCGCCTATTTCTATGCTGAGGCCAATAACGAGTTACGCTTTGGCGTGCATCCTGCGGTATATCAGAAAAGCGAGCACAATCACTGCTAAGACACCTGCGATGATGCGAACTAACGTTGTCGTATCCATCTGATGTATCCTCCTTTCTCCCAATCTCGTAAAACCTGCAAACCCCAACGGGCCAGCTTTACTTAAACGACTGCATATTCTTCGCAATATTCAGAACTGCGGGCGCCAGCAGCACAATGAAAATGCAAGGGAAAATAAACAGCACCAGCGGGAAAAGTATTTTTACTTTGGTCTTCGCTGCCATCTCTTCGGCCCTTTGCCGTCTTTTCAGCCGGATCTCGTCACCAAACCGGCTCAACGCCCTGACGATTGGGGTGCCGAACCGGTCAGCTTGCATCAACATGCTCACGAACAGCGAGAACTCCGGAATTGGCGTACGCTCCGCTGCGCTCTTCCATGCTTCCAGCCGGGGCTTTCCGGCCATTTGCTCCAGGTTGACTTGCATGAATTCCTGGTGGATATCAGGATGGCTGATGATTAGCTCTTGTCCCACCCGCAGCATCGCCTGATCCAAACCCAGGCCGGCCTCCACACAGATAACCAACAGATCGAGTGCATCCGGGAGACTTTTTCTGATTCGTTCTCTCCGCTTCTTGACCATCGTCCTCAGCCACATGTCCGGGACCAGGTAGAACACTGCGCCCAGCGATAAAGCCCAGAAAACCGTGTTGCTGCGGATCAGACTTCCGCAGGCAATGCCGAGGACCGGGCCAAGAAAGCGGCTGGCAGCGTACGCGTTCATTCCTCGGCTGCTTCGGATGCCGCCGCTCAACAGCTGCTGTTTGACTTTTTCATTCTCCGTAATTCCCAGGCGGTCCTGCAGGTTTCTGGCCATGGAGAGGATGGTCCCTTGTACCCGCTCTTTGTAGCCGACGCTTCTTACGTCTGGCCGCGCACTCTTAACCATTTCCAGCATTCGCCGGGCGGCAGGAGAAGGCCGCAAGATGACCGGAGCGAGCAACAGCGCCAGCAAGAGAAAGATGGTGACTCCCATGGCGATGGAGAAGATCAGGTTCATATCCGGCTAAGCCTCTATTCCATTCACAATGTGGCGAATGATCAATGCGCCCACCGCCAGCATCCCGGCGCTGAAGTAGATCAGCTTACGGCCGAACGGATCGCTAAACAGAATGCTGGAGTATCCCGGGTTCAATAGGTTGAGCAGGAGCAGCATCACCACCGGGAGCGCGCTCAGAATCCACCCGGTAAGTCTCCCCTGGGCCGTTTGCACTTGAATCTCGCCTTGGATCCGCAGCCGTTCTCGAATGACGAAGACGGTGCGATCCAGGATCTCGGCCAGGTTCCCGCCCGTCTCCCTTTGCACCAGAATCGCGGTTACCAGGACACGAAGATCGGCGGAAGGCACGCGATCCAGCAGTTGCATCAGGGCATCGCGCATCGGCAGGCCGAGATTCTGCTGCCTGAAAATCTCTCCGAATTCTGAGGCGGCCGGTTCCTGCGCATTTTCTGCCAGCATCTCAATCGCGCTGGCCACCGAATGGCCGGCCCGCAGTGCCCGGGCCAGCATGTCAATCGACTCAGCCAGGACCGCATTGAAGGCGCTGATTCTGCGCCTTCTCCGCAAGCAGAGAAGTCCGTACGGCAGCAAGCCCAGGCCGATCCCAGCGGCGGCGTCGAGCAAAACCATCGGCGCGAACAGCCACGCAACCGCATATCCGCCCAGTAGCAAACCCACACTGCTCAGAATCAGAGTGGCAACGGTCTTCGCGCTATCAGCCTGCACAATGCGCTTTTGCAGCGCCCGCGCGAATGGGTAGGGCTCCAGGATTTCATCCACCCACCCAAATCTGCTGGCGCGCGTTGTCTTGAGCAACTGCTCTCTCTCCGGCACGGCCCCGGCCGTGTTTCTCGGCAGATGAATAAAGGCCATCCGCTGGTTGACGATTTTCTCCTGCGGCGACGGGCGCGTTATCACGATGACCAAAGCAAAGGTGCCCAGCAGAATCACAAGAAATATCAAAACCACCAAAGCCATCTCGAGAAAACTCCTACACTTCCATCGAATAATCAAGCAAACCGGTGGGTAACGGAATGCCTGCAGCTTTCAATTTGTCGCCGAACTTGGGCACAATGCCGGTCGCGCGAAAGCGCCCTTTCACCTTCCCATTGGGCCCCAGCCCTTCCTTCTCGAACAGGAAGACTTCCTGCATGCTGATCACATCGCTGAACGCTCCAGTAAGTTCCGTGATGTGGGTGACCCTGCGCGAACCATCGCTCATGCGGGCTATCTGCACGATGAGGTGGACAGCGGACGCGATCTGGGCCCGAATCGCTTTTTCCGGCAAGCCCACACTGCCCATCAACGCCATGGTCTCCATGCGGGCGATGGCGTCTCGTGGGGTGTTGGCGTGGATGGTGGTGAGTGAACCGTCGTGGCCAGTGTTCATGGCCTGTAACATGTCCAGGCACTCTTCCCCACGCACCTCGCCCAGCACAATCCGGTCCGGACGCATACGCAGCGCGTTGATCACCAGTTCTCTCTGCTTTACCGCGCCTGTCCCTTCCACGTTTGGAGGACGGCACTCGAGGCGGACCACGTGGGCGTGTTTCACTTGTAATTCGGCCGAGTCTTCAATGGTGATGATGCGCTCGCGCTCGTCAATAAAGCTGGAGAGGACGTTCAGCAACGTGGTCTTACCCGCGCCGGTGCCGCCGGAGACAATGATGTTCAGCCGCGCCTGCACGGCACCTTTGAGAACTTCGAGCATCGGCTCCGTCAGCGCCTTGTTGCGCAGCAGGTCATCTGCCGTCAGCGGTGTCGAGCCAAACTTGCGGATAGACAAAATGGGGCCGTCGATGGCCAGAGGCGGAATAATCGCGTTGACCCGGGAACCGTCTTTGAGACGTGCATCCACCATCGGCGAAGACTCGTCCACCCGCCTTCCTACTGCGGAGACAATCTTGTCGATCACATGCATGAGGTGGCGGTCGTCTTTGAAGATTACGTTGGTCTTCTCCAACACGCCGCGTCTCTCTACATAGACCGCGTTGTAGGTATTGACCAGAATGTCATTGACCGTCGGGTCCTGCAGCAGCGGTTCCAGGGGGCCGAGGCCGAAGACTTCATCCAGCACCTCCTGCGTCAGCCGGTCGCGTTCTGCTGCGGAGAGGGGAATATTCTGCTCGCTGATCAGCTGCTGAATCACCGTCACCAGTTGCTGCTGGGAGGCGGGATTTCCATGCATGAGCGCGATCTTCTCAAGATCGAG
Organism: uncultured Acidobacteriaceae bacterium; assembly: GCA_963805955.1. Lineage (GTDB taxonomy): Bacteria > Acidobacteriota > Terriglobia > Terriglobales > Acidobacteriaceae > PALSA-350. The sequence goes on along the minus strand of CAWDVZ010000022.1, from coordinate 107,060 downwards.
GCGCTTGATGATTCCCAGGTGTACCGCAGCTTTGATTTCCTGCTGGATTTTTAAGGCAACTGGTTTCGCGCCTCGCACAATCGCGGGCACCACGCCGGTTCGTACATTGGCGGTCAATTCAGGCATACGTGAGCCCTCAGCACGGCATTATTTCCATAGCGCAAATCTCTTCTTCGCCGGCTCTGCAGCTGCGGGCATAGCCCCTTTGACTAAAGAGGCGGCCCACTTTGTCATCTGCAGCGAGAACTCCGACTTGCTCTCCGGCGTCAATGGTTCACCGGTATTGATCGAGCGGACCAGTTCGCCGTAGTTGTTGGGAATCTTGAACGCGATGGGCAGGTGAACCGCCTTTTCGATCTGCTCGATGGTGACCGCTTCGTGCGAAGAGTAGCGGTTGATGATTACCTGCAACTTCCGGATCGCCTGTTCATTCTGAATAAGACCGTCCACATAGCGCGACAGATCGCGGATGGCCCCGATATCTGGCGTGGCGACCATGTATATCCAATTGGAGAAGGCAATGACGGCAAGGTTGATGTCCTCAAACGACGCCTCGCAATCCAGCAGGACGAAATCGTATTGGGTGCTGAGGAACTCGAGCGTCCGCTCCACCGAGTCGGCGTCGCATTTCCATGCGCTGCCATACACATCGGGAGACGACAGAACATCCAGGCCGCTCGCGTGTGTGGCGATGAACCCGCGCAGCAATTCCTGATCAAGCCGGCTGACATTCTGCACCAGGTCATAGAAATGGTGGTTGCTTCCATCCATGCCCAGATAAAGCACGACGTGTCCTAACTGGGCATGATTGTCGATCAACAAAACCCTCTTCCCGAATCCCTTGACCAGGAACATTGCCAGATGGACCGCCAGCGTGGTCGTGCCGCCGCCGCCTTTGGCCCCAAAAAAAGACAGAATCTTTCCCGCGTTGAGCGGGCGGCTGACGTTTGCCGACCAGCGATGATCGAGCCGGTGGAGGGTATCGAGTAACTCGTCGGCGTCGAATGGCTTAGAAAGAAATTCGCTATACCCCGCGCGCATGGCGCGCAGCAACAGGTCAGGATCTGTGGTCGAAGAGAGCGCCAGGATCGCAACCTTATGGTAAAAGCTTTGCCGCAGGCATTCCGCGGTCTCGAGCGCCAGCTCCGGGTCTTTGTCGAAGTCGACCACCGCGATGCAGCCCTGGGCTTCGATGGCCCGCTGGGTCAGGGGCGGGAGCTTGGTGATCGAGAAATAAGCGTCGTAATGCACGGCCACCACCGTCCACGGCATATGAGCTGCGGACTGGCGGATCTGCTCCATCGTCTCGGGTCCAACCTGCACCGTCAGCAGCGCCACCTGAAGAGTCTCCGCCTTGGTGTCCGTTCTGGGTCACTGGGGCCCGCCTGTTCCTGGTTGTGTAGCTGGTTTCCCCTTGACTGTCTTCTTGTCGAATTGCCCGGGGTTCAGCATCGGCATCGGTAATTGCGGCGGTGTCGGTGAACCCCGATCGTTGAGTGGATCGATGATGGTGGGCGTCACGATCACCATCAACTCCACGATTGAGTGATTCACATTCTTTGAGCGGAACATTTGGCCCAGAACCGGCACGTCCCCTATACCTGGCATTTTGCTGAAAATGTCGGTGGTGCGATGGTCCAGCAGCCCGGATATAGCGAAACTTTGGCCATCCCGCAGCTCTACCTGAGTCTCCGCGCGCCGCGTGGAAATCGCAGGAACAATGTACCCCGAAATTGTGACCGCATTGGTGTAATCGAGCGCGCTGACTTCGGGCGCCACTTTCAACTGAACGGTCCCGTCGTCGTTGATGATCGGGGTGAAGTCCAACCTCACCCCGTAGGGGCGGAACTGAATGGTGATGGAAGTAAGTCCGCCGGATGCTCCCTGCACCACCGGGAAGGGGAACTCGCCGCCGGCCAGAAACGAGGCCTTCTGTCCGTTCAGTGTGGTGATGGTCGGCTCGGCAAGAATCTGGGCTAAATTTCTGGATTGGAGATCCTGGATGGTCAAACCGATATTCAGTCCAAAATTGTAAAAAAGCAGGTTGAGGGGGTTGTTGCTGGTGAGCGTTGCAGGAGCAGTGCCGCTTGCCGGGGTATAGGTTTGGGTAGAGGGAAACTGCCCGGTAGTGCTGTTACTTTGATTCTTTCCGTAGCTGAAGAGGTTAATACCAAACTGTTCTATCTTCGAGCGGTCAATCTCAACGATCTCGACCTGCAGCTTGACTTGCCTGGTGTGGGGCTGTCTTACGACGACAGAATTCACAACAACTTTCGCATACAGAGCCGCCAGCTTGGCCGCCGCGTCGGCAGAAGCATCACTCAACACCGTGCCGGACAGAGAAACGCGATCCAGCTCCGCTTCGACCTGGATGTCGTCATACGGCAGGGCTTCACGAATCTCCTTTTGCAAGCTGGACACATCCAGGTCGGAGAACACCACATAGGTGGCCGATTGGCCTGCTTCATCCCACAAGATAAGGCTGCTCACACCGGGGGCTTTCGCCGTAACCACAATCTGCGTAGGGCTTGAGGTGAAGGAATCGACAGCCATTGGATTACTCACATACACGCGCTTGAGCCGGCTCATGCTTTTTATAAAGATCGACCGCCCGACGAGAATGTGCAGCGGCTGGCTGGCAGATCGGGTGGAACTGGTGAGCTGGCCGGTTGCGTCAGGCAACGCCGCCACCCGCATGGCCCGCACAGAAGCGGCAGCAGGAACCGTTGCGGCTGGAATGCTGGGCGGTGTTTGAGCCTGGCCGGCGGCACAAAGTGCAGCCCAAACGAAGGCCCAATACGTACCTCTGCAGCAGGAATCCATGCCCGGCAATCTGCGCGCCTCATTGAAAACCATTGATCACTTGCTTATCGCCCAGGATGGTCTCCACCTCGTATGGCCGTGGCTTGGCGTGAGTTAGTTTGCCAATCGGCGCTATGGCCCCCGGATTGGGGGATTCTGTCGACACGCCGGCGAGTTGTGAGAGGCCAACCGCAGGACTGGGTGCCTGCTCCTCGTCGGCACCGTTTCGCAATACGAAATAGATTCCACCTAGACTGGTAGCGAGCACTAACTTTTCTGCGTCCTCTGGTTTGAGCAGCAGGGTCACCACGTTGACGCTGATCGGCTTGCCATCTGCCTGGGGCTGAATTTGCTGCCCCGCGGCGAGAACCACCACGTCCTGCAATGCCGTAAGCGTCTGCGGCTCCGGTGTGGTTACAGAGTGGTAGGTCATCAGCACATCCACATGGGTGCCGGGGAGCAGGAAGCCGGCCACTCCCACGACTTCATCGGAGCGAACGGAAATCGCCCGCATCCCGGTTGGGATCTTTGCCGTCAGACCTGCACCGGCTCCCGCCGCAGCCAGCTGGCGTTCTAAAATGGGCTCTCCTTTGGGCAAGGGATAAAGCACGACTCTGCCGGCCACGTCCTCGATTCGGGTGAAGCCCCCGGTAAGCGGTGTTGCTGCGGGCCATTCAAGCAATTGCACGCTCCCCGGTTTCAGTATTTCGCCCGCCTCGAATGCCTTTGCAGCGGCAACATAGAGTGGCTTGCGCGGCACATCGACGCGGGAGGCCTTGGCGACCCGCCTGCTCAGCCAGAACGTAAAAAGGCCGGAGACGAGCACGGCAAAAAACAAGGCTGTGAGAAGGCGCTTTGCCTTCATGGTGTCACCTCTGCACCAGCAACCGGCAAAGGCTAAGCGCGCTTCCGGCGGCGATAGCCACTGCATAGGGCAAGCGAAGTGCTTGCGCATTGTTGAGGTTGAAATCCGGATGCGGCGCCAACCCCGCCGCCCCGTGATGAACCATCAGTGCGCACACATTACGCATCGTCTGCTTGAGTCGGCGACGATAGAGTGCAAGGCCGAATGCCATCACTCCGCCGGCGAGAGACGTCAACACCAGCAGAGGTCCCACGAGCGGGAGCCCGGCCGTGCAACCCGCCGCCGTGATGAGCTTCACGTCTCCCCCGCCCATTCCACCGGCGACATGAAACAGCAAAAAGATCAGACCGCAAACCAATCCACCTGCAGCCGCCAGGCCCAATTGCCTCCACCCGCCCAGGACAAGATGCAACAGCAAGCCGAACAGGATTGCAGGAAGGGTAAACGCGTTCGGAATCCTGCGGCTGGTTATGTCATACACCGCGCCCACGAGAGCGCACGAAAGAGAGCACGCCGCGTAGGCGAACTCGATATTCAGCTTTGCCATAGGCATATCCATCTCAGCAATGCAGATCTATTGGCGCGAATCCCAATTTCACGCGATCGACTTAGACAGCACTGTTTAATCGGGTTCCAATGCGGTGAGAGCAGTCCCCAGCGTGGTCGCAAGGACCCTCGTCGACGCCGTAGCGCCTGAACCGATCGAAGCCGCCACGAGTGCGTGCTCGATTAGATCCTGACCGGACTCATCCTGCAAAACGTTAGAGAAAAGCCGGCTGACATTTTTCATGACATCTCTTCCATGAATCTGCGTCTACCAGCAGCTCAAACGTGAGCAGCTAACGAGTTATACAGCCGCGGTTAGCTTACTGCCGACAGTCGAGAAAGCGGTGCTGATGCTGGTTGCCAGGTTGTTCATTGCAGCTGTGGCGCCCAGAGCGATCAACGCCGCTACCAGCGCATATTCGATAAGATCCTGACCGGACTCATCGCGTAGAAGAGCAGAAAGTATGCATTTTAATTTCTTCATTCGTCCCCCTTTGAGCTGCGAAATAGCGGACCGCCTGCTATCTAATGGGATGGTGTAGTCCGGCAACGGCAATGTCAATCACATCTTCCCGCTGGGCCCAAAGAGAGATACTTACATAGGTCATGAGTATGTCCGCAGTAGCCAACAGACTTAGGAGCGATGGAGGAATGCATGCAAAGGAACCTATGTTGTTCTAATGAGTAGCTGTCTACTACCGATAAACAAACGTGTCGAAGAATTCTAATCATGGCGCATCGATACAAATATGCGCGTCACCGGACGCTGTCAAAGCAGGAAAAGAAACCGCTCTTGAGCGTGAGCATGCCCTGCCTCGCAACAGATGGGTGCCTGTCAGAGGACGGCCAGAGCCTGATTGAGGTCGCGCTCATGATTCCCATCTTCACCATCCTGATCTGCTACGCGGTGGATTTTGGGTTCTTCTTTCTGGTTGCCACATCCCTGAACTCCGCTGCCCGTAACGCGATGGAGTATTCCATCCAGGGCACCTCGTCGCCTGCCCAGGCCGCAGAGCCAGGCGCCGCGGTCGTTGCGAATCTAGCCATCGCCAGCATGGGTATTGCGGGAGCGTCAACCAGCACGGTCTCGGTTCAGGTATGTTCCAGCGCTGTGGGGGTAAATACGTCGAATAACACCACCCAATGCACGACCCCGAGCAACGGGGCGGGCGCCGTCACCGGGACCCCTGATATCGACCCTGAATCCCCCCGATTCCAGTTGAACCGGGTGGATGTGGTCTACACCGTGACTCCTCCCCTACCGATCCCCGTAGGCATCCTTCCCACTCTGACCTTCCATCGCATGGTGGAAATGCGGGCCATGCAATGACTCGGGCGAGTCTCACCATGGCCGGCCGTCCGCGTCGCGAAATGGGACAGGCCACGCTGGAGATCCTGATCTCTCTCGTGGCTGCCTTCTCGCTCGTATTTTGGTTGTTCGAGCTTTGTATGCTTGCCTATACCTGTAGCGTACTTAATGAGGCCGCCCAGGAAGGCGTGCGCTATGCGATTGTGCACGGAACCGACAGCAAGATCTGCAGCGGGCCGGATACGACGTGCACCAATCAGTCCCCCTACTCCAACGTACAGACGGTGGTGACCAATGCGGCTTCTGCCTCACTGCACAACACCTCGGCCATGACCGTCACCGTAAGCTACTCCAACAGCACCGCTGCGGTCGGAAATCCGGTCGCCGTCAGGGTAGCTTACACCTATGTTCCTTATTTTAATTTCCCAGGCCTGGCGAACGCGCTGACCTTCAGCTCTCAGGGCAAAATCCTGTACTAGGTGATTAGGGCGCAGCAATGAATAAGATGAAAGTCATCTGTCGTTGCGCGGCGGTAACAATGGAGAACCAGGCGGGGCAGGCCTCGGTGCTTCTGCTGTTGATTCTGGGCACATTCCTGCTCGCCTCCGTAGGCTTCGCCGTCGACCTCTCCAACATGTGGTTTCACCGCCAGGCTGCGCAATCCGCTGCCGACTCCGCGTGCGTGGCCGGGGCCATGGACATGCTTTACCTGCAAAACGGCACCATCACCAGCAGCCCTGGCTTTACCGTCGGCACCGCAGGCGACTGCTCCTCCTCGCCATCCGTGGCGCTGTGTCAATATGCGGGATTCAATGGTTATACCGCAACCACCGCTGCTGCGGGCTGGGGCTCGAGCACCCCTGGAGGCGCCGTCGCAGTAAGCTGGACTTTTCCCAGTTCTGTAACAGGCGTGTCCACGGGCTCCGGCACGTACCCCTTCCTCAATGTTGTGGTGCAGGAAAAACCTCTCACTTGGTTTATGGGATTGATGGGGGTGAAGTCCCTGCCCCTTGGAGCCTCCTGTACGTGCGGACTCCCTACCGGAACGCCAACCGCACCCTTGGTCATTCTCAACCCCACCATTAGTTCAGCTCTCACGATTTCCGGGGGCGCTCATATTGTCATCGTCGGAGGCCCCCAAAACAGCATCCAGGTAAACTCGTCAGCCAATGGCTCACCGTCGGCGAATACTTCGACCAACGCCATCTATTGCAACGGTGGCAGTGGCTATCCTATCGATACCAGTGCCGCAGGCCCGTCGGGACAAGGCGGAAATGTGTCGGTTGTGGGAGGTCCGTCCAGCAACCAGTTTTGCGGCGCGAATTACATCATGAACAACACCACTCATGCGCTGTGGAAGAGTCCGGCAGCGGTCGCCCCCGATCCCTATACCGGCGTGCCCGCTCCTACCCAGCCGACGGGAAAAGTGGCGGAGGCGGTAAACCCAGTCGCCACCGTCGCTCAAGGTTATACCCCGACATCAGATCCGACCTACGGCTACATCTACGGCACGTGGGTCGCGAGCGGAACGGACAGCTGCCCCAACACAGCTGCTCAGCAACATTACCTGACGTATAGCTCTACTTACCCCTACAACAGTGGAAACATCTACGGCAACTGCCTGGAATTTAATCCGGGTTATTATCCCAACGGCATCAACACCACCAGTCTTGCAAGCTACTCTAACGACGTAGTTATTTTCATGCCGGGCGTTTACTACCTGAATGGAAATCTAACCATCGGATCAGCCACCACCGCTCGCAACGCCTGGGTTGGAACCCAGCCCTCCACGCTGGGGGTCATGTTCTATTTCCTGAGCGGAGGGCCACTCTTTAGCGGCGGCTCGGGAGCAGCCTCCAGCTCCATCACTTCGGTTCCGTCCTACTACATGAATTGTTCCGGTACGGCTACCCCAACCGGGACGCCGGCTTCTCTTACCGGCAATATGCTCATAAGCCAGTGCGCGGTTGCAGGGACTTACGTGGGCGCACCGAGCTCCGACACTTACTCGGCCACAGGAAGTCGCGGACTTCTCTTTTTTCCGCCCACTCGAATACGTACAACAACACATTGATTGGCGCCGGAGCATCCTTGAACTTCAGCGGTACCCTTTATTTCCATAACAGCAGCTATGCGGATTTAGTCCAGTTGAATGGCGCGGGAGGGTCCACAACCTATGCCATCGGGAACATCGTGGTTGACCAGTTGACGCTGAGTGGAAGTGGCATCATCGCTATGAATTTGACCGGATCCAGCGCCTCGAGCACTGCCGCAGTCGGCCTGCTTCAGTAACCAACCGCTGCTATCGCCGCGTCGCGTCACAATCGGATGTTTGCAAAATGGGATATTTCTGCAAGAACTGTCCCGCTGCGGCAGGATTCCAGGGAGCAGTTCTGTCCGGAAACCGGATGAATCCTGATTCGGGCGGCCTGAGCAGCCACACCTGGCGGTCTTCAAATTCGCACAGCAGCGGCAGGTTTGACTCTAAGGGTTCCGTATCTCTGGCCCAGATCACATGTTGCGTCGCAATGTCGTAGCCGTTGTTGATCCAGCTATATCCCCAAAAATGATTGGGACGATAGCGGACAATCACCAGTTGCCTGCCGGGCTTTGCTTCCATAATGCCTTTGATCGCCTCATAACCAGGGATGTCGGCCGTGTGCGAGGCCCAGTTGGATGGCAAAGTATTCATTGGCACCACGATCAAGCGGACGAAGAACATGACGATAACCGCCGCCAACGTACCCCGCAATAGCTTGAGCCATATCTCTTGGTGGCGAGCCCCAACGCGCAGAGAGCGTAGGCCATTCAACATGATGAGGTAGAGGATGCCGGTGGCTACTGCGACATAGTGTGCCTGGAGCCATGTCTCGGTAAGAAAGCCAAGACCAGCAAAGAAAAGCGTATACATCAGCACCCGCGACCTTCTGGCGCGCCATGTTGCAGTTAAGCCTATGCCCGTCAGCGTCAATGCCGGAAAGACAAAGAACAGCCATTGGTAAATGGCCTTCACTATTATTTCGATAGCAAAATCGCCGGGAACGTTCTGGCTCACATAAGGCATCATCTCTTCATCGCGAAAGTAGCTGAGCTGGTCCAGGAACTGGTAGTGAACCGAATAGTTCGGCTTGCCAAATAAAAACGGCGGGCAAATACTCCACTGCTGCCAGTACTCGATCCACGGGAAAATAAGGCGTCCGGTCACACGGTGACAGTAGCAGCCAGTGAAGACCGCTCCGGCCAGCAGGAGAGCGAACCCCGGAAGCCAGATGTGAACACCCGCCCGCTTTCGAACAAGAATCCAGACGGTGTAGAGGCAAGTAGGCAGTGAGATGAGAGCACCTTCAAACGGGCGCGAGTTCGCCAGCAGAAGCAGGCCGAGCACCATCAGCAGTCCGTCGCGCGCCGTCGTTTTGTGAGCCAGCCTGCCCGCAGCGCCCAACAAGAGACATCCGCCCAGTATCGCGGCCGAGCCGCCCCAATAGGAGTTGCCGAAATAGCTGAACCAACTGATGCGCACCACCGCCAGCAGGCCGCCGAGCAACGCCCATTCCGGGGGCAGGTAGGCTTGGAGCATCCAGCACAAGCTGGCTGCGGCGAGCGCCATGCTCAGCAATATGCCGGCGCGGGGTGTGGATAGCCAACGCTGTCCGAATGCCATGAACAGAGGCTGAGCTATGCCATACTTCGAGGCGAAGGTCGGCTGCATGAGGACATAAAATTGTTCGAAGTGATGCCACACCGGGGGCGTCGGGTTCGTCACTCGGCCATGAGCGAACGTGTCGCTCGCGAGTAGATAGCTAAACTCGTCATGGATGTTGGGGGCGCTAAACGGCTCTATGGGTAACAGCGCAATGCGGCCCACCCAAGACAAGAGAAACACGGCTACGCAAGCGCGCAACCGCTTCTGCGCGAAGCAGCGAAAACCGGCGTTGGGGAAGAACGCCAGAAATCGCACTGGAAGCAGGATGAAAAAAAGCAGAACCGCCAGCGTTACCATCGCCTCGATCGCAACAAACCGCAGGTGGTATATCTCAACGTGAAGAAATCTTATGTAGTTGGTCATGGGCCCCCTGTCCATCGGAGGCTTTAGGATGGCAAGGCCGTAATATACGGTCGTCACGGCGCGCAGGCTTTCGACCTGGAGAAGAGGGTTGCCAACCCATCGTCGTAGGTGACCCGCCAATCGCCGGTTTCTCTTAACACACTCGATAATGGCGAATCGGTGGGCACCAGCACCCACTTCACCTGGTATCGATCGAGTGGCTCGCGCCATAGCCGGGTTCCCAAAAAAGCCTTGGCATATTCCTTGATGAAACCTTCGCCGTAAAAGTCGTGGCGGTCGTCGAAGTAGACTTGAGTTTCCGGATAGAGCCTGTAAATCAGGTACCCGCTCCAGCTATCGGAGCTGAAAAGATGATCGCGGATGCCTCTTTGCGCGATGAATTGGGCGGCTCTTACAGGAAAGGTCTTCTCATCAAAATGGGCGGCGATAATCTGCTTTGAAAACACGCGGCCACCATGCAAGACGAGCGCCACTGCTGCAATCATCCCAATTGATACCAGCGCATGGCCACGGAACTGCCTTTCCAGGCGGACCATGCTGTCCGAGATACTTTGCGCTATCTCAAGCAAGGAATGTAACCGCCGAGGACGCAATTGATAATCCATTCCGGTGGCTAGGGCCGCGGTCATCACTGGTCCAAGAACTAGGGTCATAATGATTGCCGCGATGGGGATGTTGCGTACTGCATAGAGCCCCGCGTGCAGGGAGAACAACAGCAGCAGCAGGCCAGTGGTGGTGATCCGATCGTGGGCCAGCATGGCTCCAACAATCGTGAGCACGATAAACAGCTCAAAGAAGTGATAAACCGGAATGTGGAAATTAGGAGAGGCGAATTCGTCAATATTGTTCATCAAAAAACCATTGGATAAATATTGATAGACATGAACATGCAACCGGTAGCCGTAGGGTGTGAGCAACGTGGCCACCAAACACACTGAAAATACGGTAATCAGTTGGGTTATCTTTTGGCGATCGCCGTGGCACATGGAACCGATGGTGAAAACGGCAAGAAGCCCGAGGCCCAGGATGAAGCTGGCGTGAAGATTTACCCACAGCAACATTAGGGGTGGAAGCCACAGCAACGCCGCACGTTTGCCATCTTCAAAACGGCATAGATTCTCCAGCCACAGCAGTGTGAACAGCCAGCTCAGAACATGTGGCCGGGCGAGCATGTGAACCTGAGCAGCCGCGATGGCTAATAGCGTCAGCGACCCGGCCACCATCAGGTTGCCACTCCGGCGCAGAATGAATCGAAAAAGAAGAGCGAAGGTGCTGCTAATCACTACAGCGGTAAACAGTACAACTCCGTTCAAGCCTGATACATGATGGATTGCGGCAATGACAACGTCGTAGAGCCACTCCCATGCACACCAGGGCTCTCCCTGCCTGGTATAGGAAAATGGATCTGTTCGCGGGATCGCGTGGGTGGCCATAATCTGCTCGCCGCTGCGGATGTGCCAACCTGTATCGGCGTCGCGCAGCAGGCTGGCACTTATAGGGCTGAATCCAAGCATGCAAATAAGGACCAGGAAGAACAGGTCGGCGAAGGATGGCAGCACCCAGCGCAGCCAAACTGCTGGCGCTTTTTCCACGGTCACTGCTTCTCCACGCAATCTGCAGAACCGCTCACCGCATACGCGGCCAGGATCGTGAGCAAGGGATCGACCACCAGCCGGTAGCGGAACTCCGCGTGGGTAATGTAATAAGGCAGAGGAAAAAGCAACAGTGGCAGGAGGAACAAGGCGGCCAGGCTGAAGCGGCGGCCCTGCCACAAGCGCCAGGCGCCCGCCGTTCCGAGAACGGTTGTTAACACACCATGGAGAATAAAGACTACGGAGCCATCTCTGCTGCCGCTCCCGGTCCAATATCGGATGAAGCGTACCCCGCTCAGTCGAAGGAAGTCAGATGGATGCGCGCGAACGTAGGCTTTCGCAAGTGCCGACTTGTCTTGCATGTAAGCGACCTCGCCTTTTGCAACATACTGCTCGTATTCCCATCTGTTAAACAGCGGGAACACCGATTCATCCAGAAAACCCGTTGCTCCGGACCGGTTTCCCATCCATAGTTCGAGTCCGACTGTGCTCCGCAGTGGAATGAAAGCACCCAGCTCGCGCGCATTCCGGATCGGCCACGGAGCGAATACCAACAAGAGAACAAGCAAGCTCAGCAGAGGCGAATACAGAAATGTTTTTCGTGTTTGCCACCACGCCCATCCGAGCAATGTCAGCAAGGTCAGCAGGAGAGCCGGATTCACCAGTGCAGCTAATCCGCAATACGCGCCCATCAACGCCCATAAATATCTGCTTGGCTGCTGTTCGCAGCGGAGCGCCAAAGCCATCATGCCCACTAGAAGCAGCGTGGATAAGCAGGTCTCCCAAAAGATCGTCGGCATCCAGATGAGCGGCAATGAGACCGCCCAGAATATTCCCGCCAGGTGAGCTGTCCGGTTACCGAAGCAAACCTGCCCAACATGCATAATCAACAGCACGGTCGTCACGCTGAACAGTAGTTGCATCCCCATCACTGCGATCGCCGCAGCAAAAGTGAAGGACCCGAAGATGCGAAAGAACAGCGCGATGATTGCGGGATATCCCGGAGCGAGAAGCGCGGTCGGTCCGGTCGATCCGCCAAAGGGTGAGCTAAGGCCCTGCCCAGCGACTAGGGATTGCGCCAGCGTCCCCAACTCAATGCCTCGGGTATAGAGCCAGTTATGTGGAAACCGCGCGACAACAAACCATAAGATGAATAAGCGTGCCAGCAGCGCCAGGCAGAGAATAGCGATCCTTTTGCTGGGCACAGAAGTTTGTCTCTCTTCTCGTAATCGGCAGAGGCCGCCGATTCGCGAGTGCCCACAACTTTTCCCTGCCTATGGCGTTCTAACTGGCAGGAGTTAAAGTAGCCATGTTGCGTCCCCCCGCTCTCCGTGCTCTTCTCTTGCTTCTGCTTACGGTGCCGTCACTCGCCTTCGCCAAAGACGCGCCCAACCAGCAGCTGCCTTCCAATTGGGTTCCGCAAGGCTTCGAAGCCCTCGGCCAGCGCGCCGCCTTTCACACTGACTTCACCTTTGACCGCTCCATGCTCCAGCTGGCCGGCTACTTCATCGGTGATGGGGACCAGGAAACGCGCAATGCGATTGCCAAGTTGAACAGTATTTCCGTGCACAGTTATCACTTTGCCGCGCCCGGCCTATACGATCCTGCCGCGCTGGACGCCATTCGCAGGCAATATGAAGCCGCAGGCTGGAGGCATCTGGTCGCGGCCCACAGCAAGAGCGACCCTTACAGCGTCGGGCAGACCGACCTATGGATTAACTTTGCGCACATGGACGTGACCGGAATGATGGTGCTCATCTCAAGCCCAAAGGACCTCAACCTGGTCTCCCTCAACGGAGACATCAGCACCGTCGATCTGTTGCATCTCCGCGGTCATTTCGGCATCCCGCGTTTCCCAGCTGACCGCTTTGAGGCGCCTAGAGGCTCGGCGGCTCGTCCACCCTATGTCGCGCCTGGACCCGCGCCGGAGATGCCCGACCAAGCTCCACAGCAAGGTCCGGAGCAGTACCCCGGCAGCGTAGGAGTCGGAGTCGGATCAGACGTCCCGGCCGTAGAAGCCGCCCCGCCGCCGCCCACGCCCCCCGGTTTCTAACCGCTCGTTGCGCAAAAGGACCCTGGGTGCCCCACATCTCGCTCGTTTTTTGCGAGATGTGGGATTCCGCGGGTCTTAACCGTTCGCCTCCCAGGGCGAAGAGACTATCAAGGTTGCGAGGACGAGGCAGTGGAATCCCACATCTCGCAAAAAACGAGCGAGATGTGGGGCACCCAGGGTCCTTTTGCAGGACTAGGAAGAAATCGCCGCCGCCGCCGCTCTGCGCTTATCCCCAACTTCCAGATGCACATGCAGCAAGGAAAGCGCAGCCGGCGTCACCCCGGGGATCCGGCTCGCCTGGCCCAGGGTCTGCGGCCGCACCCGGGCCAGGGTTTCCTGCATCTCCCGCGACAAACCGCTAATTCCTGCGTATTCAAACTCCGGCGGAATTATCCGCTGCTCCGCCTTCTTGAGCTTTTCGATAGCTTTGCGCTGTTGGTCCAGGTACCCGGCGTACTTGATCTCCGTCTCCACTGACTTCAGCTCATTGCGAACCCTGGCATTCACCGCGCCACTGAAGAAATTTAACGGACCCGCCGACCCCTCCCATTCCTGCCGCAGAACGGGCAACAACCCCTCCAGGCTGATCTCCGGACGCTTCAAAAGCTGGGCGTACGTTTGACCGGCAACATTCCCTAAAGCCAACTCAGGCAGCAGATTACTAAGGCGGGCAACGTCCACTTTGCGCATAGCCAGCATCTTCTCGAGCGCGACTGCCCGCGCTTGCTTCTGCTCATAATCCTGCCACGCGCTGTTCGTGATCAGCCCCAGCTTATGCCCGTATGGAGTCAATCTCCGATCGGCATTATCGATGCGCAGGTGCAGCCGGAACTCAGCTCGCGAGGTAAACATGCGATAGGGTTCATTGGTTCCCTTGCTGATCAGGTCGTCGATCAAAATTGCGGTATAAGCCTCCGTCCGGTCCAGGGTAAACGGAGCCTCTCCGCGAACCAGCAGAGCGGCATTGATCCCCGCCATCAGGCCCTGGCAAGCGGCCTCCTCGTAGCCCGAGGTACCGTTGATCTGCCCGGCCAGGTAAAGCCGGCCAATCTGCTTCACCGCCAGGCTGCGATTCAGCTCGGTGGGATCGATCGCGTCGTACTCAATGGCATATCCAGGCCGCAGCATCTCCGCCTTTTCTAGACCCGGAATCGACCGCACCACCTCCCACTGCACTTCCATTGGCAGCGACGTCGACATGCCATTGACATAAACCTCGTTGGTATCCAGCCCCTCCGGCTCGAGGAAGAACTGATGCTGTTCCTTATCCGGAAAGCGGACCACCTTGTCTTCAATCGAGGGGCAATACCGCGGTCCGATCGCCTGAATTTGCCCCGAGTACATCGGGGATCGGCTGACGTTCTCGCGGATAATGCGCAGCGTCTCCGGCGTGGTATAGGCGATGTGACAGGAAATCTGCTTCTGCGGCAGCTCCACCGTGCGGAAGCTGAACGGGGTCGGATCCGCATCCCCGGGCTGCTCCGTGAACCGGCTCCAATCGATGCTGCGTCCATCCAGCCGCGGCGGGGTACCGGTCTTGAGCCGGCATCCGCGCAAGCCCAGCCGCTTGAGCGCCTCGCCTAGCAACACGCTGGGGGGTTCCCCGCTGCGGCCGGCGGGGTAGTGCTCCTCCCCGCAGTGAATCAGGCCGTTGAGGAAGGTGCCGGTGGTGATCACCACTGCGCCTGCCAAAACCTTCCGGCCGTCTCGCAGGCACACGCCGCGCACCGTCCGATCCTCGTCGAGAACCAGATCCACCACTTCCGCCTGCTTGATGTGGAGATTCGCCTGCGACTCCAGCACCTGGCGCATCTTCACCCGGTATTGCCTTTTATCGCATTGCGCTCGCGGAGACCACACCGCCGGCCCGCGCGACGTATTCAGCAACCGGAATTGGATGCCCACCGCGTCGGCGACCTCGCCCATAATCCCGCCCAGCGCATCTACTTCTCTAACCAGGTGTCCTTTGGCGATGCCCCCAATGGCCGGGTTGCACGACATTTGCGCGATCAGGTCCAGATTAAAGCTGAACAGTGCCGTCCGCAGGCCCATCCGGGCAGAAGCCATCGCCGCTTCACACCCGGCGTGCCCCGCACCCACAACTACAATGTCGTATTGTTCCGTAAATGCCATGACAGCTCTATTCTAGAACTTAGGCAGGAGATCTTATGGAAGAGACAAAAATCGCTTTACTAGGGCTCGGGTTGATGGGTTCGGGCATGGCTAACCGCCTGCTGGACGCAGGCTACCCCCTCAGCGTCTGGAACCGGAACCCGGACAAGACACAGCCGCTGGCGGCCCGCGGGGCTACCGTGGCCAAATCACCCCGGCAGGCTGCGGCCGGCGCGTCCGTGGTCCTCAGCATGCTGTCTGATGTCCAGGTATGTAGAGACGTGTGGCTAGGCCGAGGCGAAGCCATCTTGGGCACCGCTCCCGGGACCATCCTGGTGGAGTCCAGCACGGTGACCGTGGAGTGGATTCATGAACTTGACCAGGCAGCCCGTGAGCATGGCTGTGAGTTGCTGGACGCGCCGGTTACCGGTAGCAAACCCCAGGCAGAGGCCGGGCATCTGCTCTTTTTGGCCGGTGGACAGAATACGGTGCTGGACAGGATTACCCCCATCCTCAAGACCATGGGCCGCGACGTGGTCCACGTAGGCCCCGTAGGGAGCGGTGCTCGCTTGAAGCTGATCAACAACTTCCTTTCCGGATCGCAGGCGGCCGCCTTGGCCGAGGCCCTCTCCCTCATCGAACGGAGTGGGCTCGATAAGGAGAAGGCACTGGGCGTGCTGACCGAAGGAGCCCCCGGCAGCCCCATCGTGAAGCTGCTCAGCGGGCGCATGACAGCGCGGCAATACCAGCCCAATTTTCTCCTCCGGCTGATGGCCAAGGACCTTCGTTACGCGGTCAGTGAAGCCGACCACCAGGGCCTCGATCTGGATATGGGCCGGGCAGCGCTCCGGGTCTTTGAACACGCCATCTCCGCCGGGCAGGGCGAAGATGATATGGCCGCAGTGGTGGAGCAGTTCCGCCAGGCCCAAACCGCTCAATGAAGAGGATGCTGGGCAAACTCTACGCCCGTTGGATGTACCGATGGGAAACCGACCTGACCACCCGCGACACCAACCGCATCGTGCGGCCGGTGGAGTGGGGATTTGACTGGCTGCAGGAATTCGCCCAATCCTATGGGTTCAACGTCCCGCCGCTTGCCGACGACGCCGCAGCGGAGCGGACCATGCTGCAGTTGAATGACTTCATCCTCCGTCATCGCACCGAGTTCTTCTCCTACCAGGTTCCCCGGGATTTCGTGCTCGAAGAGCGTCATCCGCAATTGTTTCCTACCAATGTTCGTCCTCGGACCCTGCAGCAGGACGCCAGGTTTCGCCGGCTAGCCGCCGCCGGGCAGCTGCCCAAGGCGCAGTTTCTGCGCTTTACTTCGCCGGTGCGCACGCCGTATCCGGAAAATGATCGTGTCAACGCCCGCTGGTTTCCAGCTCCGCCGGCCAAGATGGCAGGCAAACCGAAACAGGCAATGATCGTCATGCCGCAGTGGAATGCCGACGCTTTCAGCCACAACGCTCTCTGTTCCGTCTTCAACCGCTTCGGCGTCTCCGCCTTGCGTCTTAGCAAGCCTTACCACGACATTCGCCGCCCGGCTGAGCTGGCACGAGCTGATTACGCCGTGAGCGCTAACGTCGGGCGCACTATCTCCTCTTGCCGGCAGGCAGTCATTGACATCCGCTGTTGTATTGACTGGCTGCAGCAGCAGGGCTACGAGCAGTTCGGCATCCTGGGCACCAGTCTCGGCTCCTGTTATGCCTTTCTCGCTGCCGCGCTCGACAGCCGCCTGCGTTGTGACCGCGTTCAATCATGCCTCCATGTCCTTCGGCGATGTGGTGTGGACGGGCCAGAGCACCCGGCACATCCGCGAGGCCTTCGAGGGCCTCTGCGTCGTCGAGGGCCTTTCCATAAACCAGCAGCGACTGCGTGATGTCTGGGCCGCCGTCAGTCCGTCCAATTACATGGACCAGTTCGCCGCCAATCCCAAGAAGGTTCTACTGGTCCACGCCACGTACGACCTCACCTTTCTCCGCGAGTACTCCCTCCAGGTGATCGATAATTTCCGTCGCCTCGGCATTGATTTCGTCTCCAAGGTTTTGCCCTGCGGCCACTACACCACCGGGGAAACGCCGTACAAGTTCATCGACGGCTGGTACATTGGCTCCTTTATCTATTCGGCCTTCAAACACCTCGCGACCCTCCCCGCCGCCCGCACCCCGGAGAAAGAACTGCTGGCCCGGTAGGTAACCAAGAAAGTAACTAATTTCGCTTAGTTCGCTTAATTCGCTTCGTCCTCACACTTTTTCGGGAGGCCTTAATCACGGGTAGTCCCGGGCAAATAGTCTAAAATTGCCTCATGTCCGACCGTATGCGCCGCCCGCTCGCCGAAGCTGATCCAGAGATCGCCGCAGCCATTGATCACGAAACCCGACGCCAGCACGAAGGCCTGGAGATGATCGCCTCCGAGAACTTTGTCAGCCAGGCGGTGCTCGAGGCGGTGGGTTCGGTTTTCACAAACAAGTATGCCGAAGGTTATCCTGGCAAGCGCTATTACGGCGGTTGCGAGTTTGCCGATGTCGTGGAGAATCTGGCGCGCGATCGGGCCAAGCAGCTGTTTGGTGCCGACCACGCCAACGTGCAGCCGCATTCCGGTTCGCAGGCCAACGCGGCCGCCTACATGGCGGTCATCAATCCGGGCGATACCATCCTGGGACTTGACTTGGCGCATGGCGGGCACCTGACGCACGGGCACAAGCTGAGCTTCTCCGGCAAGCTCTATCCGCGTAGTCTTTTATGGCGTTGAGAAGGAGTCAGAGCGGATCGACTACGACCGTCTCGAAGCCACTGCTGAGCGCGAAAAGCCCAAGCTCATCATCGGGGGAGGGAGCGCCTACCCCCGGATCATCGACTTTGCCCGCATGCGCCAGATCGCCGACAAGGTGGGAGCCTTGCTCTTGATAGACATGGCTCATTTCGCTGGCCT
Organism: uncultured Acidobacteriaceae bacterium; assembly: GCA_963805955.1. GTDB lineage: Bacteria > Acidobacteriota > Terriglobia > Terriglobales > Acidobacteriaceae > PALSA-350. The sequence continues at coordinate 88,783 of CAWDVZ010000022.1, read as the reverse complement.
AGTGGCTGGCGGCGTTCATCCTTCGCCCGTGCCTCACGCCCAGCTCGTGACCACCACCACCCATAAAACCCTGCGTGGTCCTCGTGCCGGCATGATCCTATGCCAAACGCAGTATGCCGCCGCGGTCGATAGAAGCGTCTTTCCCGGCCAGCAGGGTGGCCCCCTGGTCCACGTGATCGCCGGCAAAGCCGCGGCCTTTCGCGAGGCGTTGGACCCAGGATTCAAGCAATACGCGCAGCAGGTGGTAACCAATGCCCAGGCCTTGGCGGAGACACTGATCGGGGAAGGCTACCGCGTGATTTCCGGCGGCACCGACACCCACCTGATGCTGGTAGATGTTTTTTCTCGCGGCATCCTGGGCAGTGAAGCCGAGTTCGCGTTGCACGAAGCGGGCATAACGGTCAACAAGAACGCCATTCCCTACGACGCCAATCCGCCTTTGAAACCCAGTGGAATCCGCATCGGCAGCCCTGCCCTGACCACGCGCGGCATGCGCGAGCCCGAGATGCGCACCATCGGCAAGTGGATCACCCAGGCACTCGATCAGCGCAACGATCCTCAAGCCTTGCGCCGCATACGCGGACAGGTGCTGGAACTGGTCGAGCACTTCCCGCTCTATGGTTGGTTGCGTGTACCCGAGACCGTCGCTGCCGAGTACGGTCCTTAGCTAGGATTTTGCCGCCGTCTCCCAGGGGTCGTAAGTCCCAACATGCCAGAGATATCCCTCGGGATCGCGGCAGGTAAAAGCTTTGCCGCCGTAGTCTCTGCCTGCCAGATCGAAGACCATTTCGGCACCCGCGGCTTTAGCCCGGGCATACACGGCATCGCAATCGTCCACGATGAGGCAGACGCTGCGCATCTCGCGGCCACCCAGCTCGTCCGGCATAGCGGTGTGCTTGGAATACTCTGAACGATTACTCTCCGAACCCAGCATGATCATGCCGTTGCCGAAGGTGAGTTGAGCGTGTTGTACGCTGTTTTCTTTTCCCATGTAGACGGCATGCTTTTCGAAACCCAATGCCGTGCACAGCCACGTGATTGCCGCCAGGCAGTCGCGATAGCGCATGCCGGGGATCACAGTTGATTTGCAGTTTTTTGCGTGGTTCGCCATGCCCGCTATGCTGCCACGCGGTGTAGTTAGGGGTCTTGAAGGAATCGGAACCCCGGTTTTAAACCGCGACGTGATTCTGCCAGCGTCCGCGGGAAGCGCTGTAGGTCGTGGGATCGATGCCCGAGAAGCTGCGGAAATCGCGCGAGAAGTGGGCTTGGTCTGCGTATCCGCAGGTTGCGGCCAGCTCTGCCCATCTCATATCGTCGCCTCTGTGCAGAGCGCGCACTGCACGCTGAAAGCGTTGCACGCAGCTCCACTGCTTGGGAGAGAGGCCGACATCCTCACTGAAGACGAGGTGCAGACGCCGCTCACTGATCCCAAGTTCGCGTGCCGTCTCTCTCACGCTGAAGGAGCGAAGCAAGCTAAGCGCATATCTAACATGGCTACGCCGCTCGTGTCCCGAAGCCTGCGCGCACAACGCTTCATCAAGCGAGCGCAGCTTGGCTTCAGGCGTGGCTGCAGACTCGCGCATCCGTTCGCGCAAGTGCTCCATGGGCCACAGATCGTCAAGCGCCACGGATCGCTGGTAGAAGAGGTCCGCGCGTTCGCGCATCCAGGGGCCGAGTCCTCCAGGCCGAAAAACAACCCCAGCGAGTTGCTTCATATCATGGGTGGCGATCAACTCCGCAGATGTGCGCGCGCCAACCAACAAAGCCGGCGCCACCGCCACATCCTGCTCAGCAGCGCAATCGGTCAAATGATCTGCCGCGAGCGAGATAACGAACTGAATTCTGCCGCGCGGCAACACCAGCTCGCGCGCGTGTGGCACCTTCGGCGCACACGCATACCAAAGCATCTCCACGCATGCAGCCAACGGCGGTGACGGCTTGCGCTCCATGTAAACCATGCCTTCAGATTACAACCGCATCCGGCGTGTCGCTCGTAAAGACATGGATCAATTCTTCTCGGTTTGGCCGGACATAATACGGGTGCGAGTGGATTCCAGTTTTTTCGCCAGCCGACGCTGATTGGGGAGAACCAATTCGTATTCCCGGGCAAGAACAGTCTTTCCCAGACCCCCCAGGGAATAGTGTGCAACTGCAACATCTTTTTCTGAGCAGAGGATGAGGCCCACGGGAGGATTTTCGTCCGGATTGCTCCAATGTTGCCGCGCATAATTCAGATATAGATTCATCTGGCCCGCATCCGCGTGAGTAAACTTGCCAACTTTCAAATCGACGATCAGCAAGCATTCGTAGCCTGCGATGAAAAAACAATAGGTCAACTCGGTACCATTCCGTCCCGACGCGAAGACGCTTTTGCCTCGCTACAAATGTGAAGTCGTTCCCCAGCTCAAGCAGAAAGCGTTCCAGCTCCCTAATGAGAGCCTCTTCCAAATCCGATTCCGAGTATTCATCTTTAAGATCCAGGAACTCCAGAACGAAAGGGTCGCGAATATGTTCGTCAGGATTGGGATCACTGGCGGAGCGCGAGATGGCAGAGCTGCCGCGCTTTCTCCGAAGGCGATGATAAGCCTTGGTTGCGATCTGGCGATCCAGTTCACGCACCGACCAGCCGCCCCGCAGCGCCTCGTGCTCATAGTAGTCTCGGGCCTTATCATCAACCACGGTAAGAAGGCGCACATAGTGGGACCATGACAAAGGAAACGGAACTTGAGATTGTCCAGACGCTGTCTGGACAATCTCTGGTCCCGTCAATTGTCCAGACACTGTCTGGACAATCTGATGCGCCAGGTAGAACTGACGCATTTGAAAGACGTTAGCGCGCGAAAAGCCTCGTCCGAATCTGCTCGTGAGGTCCTGGGCCAGTTGTTCCACCAGCCGTTCTCCGTAACCCGCCCGCTCACTTCCGCGCTGCTCTTGTTCAAAGATGCGCTGACCAATTCGCCAATATGTAGCAGTCATAATGGCATTAACCGCACGGCCCGCCTGTGTTCTTGCCGCCTCCAGCCAGCCGGTTATATCTACCAGGAGACTGCCGTATTCCCCAGACGCGAGAGTCTGCTTACGCCCCCGAACAATTTTTTTAACCACCGAGCGACGCGGACCTCACCTCGATCAGCTTGGGCAGAACATCCCCTAACTCAATAGCGGATCCGCGCCGCTGGCCGAACGCTAAATAGACCTTGCGGTAGAGCTGGTAAAGCTCCTCATACACACGCACAGCTTCAGCCTCCGGCTCATACGTCTTATGCGCCAGGCACATCTTTGCCTGTGCCTCATCCACAGATGAGAAGGCCCCGGCTGCCAGCAGCGCGAAGATGCCGGAGCCAAGGCTGGTGGGAATACCATCCGGCACCAGCACCGGCTTGCCCAGCACATTCGCGTACACCTGGTTGAGCACGGCATTATTTTGCGGAATCCCGCCGGCATTGATCACCCGCTCCACCGGCACTCCGTATTCGGTCATGCGCTCCAGGATGATCCGGGTATGAAAGGCCGTGCCTTCGATCGCGGCGAACAATTCGTCCTGCGCGGTGCTGACCAGGTTCCAGCCCAGGGTGATCCCCCCAAGTTCGGGGTTGACCAGGATGGTGCGGTCCCCATTGTCCCAGCTCAACCGCAGTAGGCCGGTTTGTCCTGCCCGGTAATTTTCCAACCCCCGGCTCAGCTCCGCCACCTTGACATTTGCCCTGCGGGCGATGGCTTCGAAGATGTCGCCGGTAGCGGAAAGTCCCGCTTCGATCCCGGTATACCGCGGATGCACGCTCCCGGGAACAACTCCACAGACCCCGGGGATCAGCTCGGTCTCCTGCTGCATGGCGATGATGCAGGTTGAGGTGCCGACCACGTTAACCACATCGCCTTCCTTGCAGCCTGCGCCGATCGCATCCCAGTGGGCATCAAATGCGCCCACGGGAATTGGAATCCCCGCCCGCAAGCCCATCTTCTCTGCCCATGCAGGCGCAAGATGGCCGGCTAGGGCGTCCGAGGTCGCATACTCACCCGACAGTTTTTCCCGAATGCCATCGAGCAGCGGGTCCACATCCGACAGAAAGGTCTGGGATGGCAGCCCATCCCACTTCGGATTCCACATCCACTTGTGGCCCATAGCGCAGATACTGCGCTTCACCAGCTTGGGATCGGTAATGCCGCAGAGAGTCGCCGCCACCATGTCACAGTGTTCAAAGGCACTCGCCAGTTGACCCCGCTTTTCCGGGTTGTGCCGCAGCCAGTGCAGCAGCTTGGCAAATCCCCACTCGTGGGAGTAGACACCGCCGCACCACTCAATGGCTTCCAGATGCTGGCGGTGGGCGAGCTCCGTGATTTCCTGGGCCTCGCCCTTGGCGCGATGGTCGCACCAGAGATAGTACTCATCAAGCGGCTTCAGGGCGGCGTCCACCGGGACCACGCTGGACCCGGTGGTATCGAGCGCCATGGCTTCCACCTGGTCGCCTGATATTCCCGCCTTGGTCAGCACCGCCCGCATGGCGCTCACCAGCGCATCCATCTGATCCTGGTGCGACTGGGTAGCGTAATCCGGGTCTTCCCGCTTCCGATGCAGCGGATATGATGCCGATGTGGTCGCCAACCCACCCTTCTGCCGGTCGCTGTCAAAAAGCGTGACGCGCACGCTCAGCGTGCCAAAATCAACCCCTGCGACGATCGCCACTCCCTTGCCCTCACCCCTGCTTTTCTCAAGCTTTGATCAAGGAAACATCCAATTCAATTTTGAGATCGTCGCCCAGCATAATTCCGCCGGTCTCGAGCGCCGCGTTCCAGGTAAGCCCGTGTTCGCTCCGTTTAACTTTGGTGGTCGCGGACGCGCCCACCCTGGTATTTCCATACGGGTCTTTCTGTTCCCCGGTTGGGCCTTCCACTTCGAGAACAGCCTCTTTGGTTACTCCATGGATGGTGAGATCACCTTTCACCCGCAGACCGTCGCCATCCTTGGTGATCGTCTTGCTCTTGAACGTAATCGTCGGGTACTTCTCAGCATCGAGAAAATCCGCGCTCTTCACATGTGTATCCCGGTTCGCATCCCCGGTGTTGAGACTGTTTACGTCGATGGTGACGTCGATGCTCGATGCGCTGAGGTTCTCCGGATCGTACACCACTGTTCCTTGCACGCTGCTAAATCCACCGCGGACGTTGGTGATCATCATGTGGCGGACTACAAAGTGAGCGTTAGAGTGGGCGGGATCTATCTTGTAAGTCGTCTTCACAGCATTCTCCTTCAATTGACGTCGTGGTTATACATGCTCCAGCCCAGATAGCGAACAGCTGCCTCATGGACCGCACTACCGACCTGGGAAAAATTAGCCGCCACGTGGTGCTCGAAGCCCTGCTCGCAAATGAGTCGTAGCAACTTTTGTAGCCGTGGAATTCTAGCCACACCGGCGCCGCCAAAGGTTTCCAGCGGATCGTTGGTAAACTCCCCCTGCCCAACGTAGCCCCGGATCTTGCCATGGAAGTCATCGGTGGAGAATCGTACATAAGTCATCGCGCCTGCTTTCACCCGCCCCACGCAGGTGCCAAAGGTATTCTCCTTGCCCACGGTCCCCGCGATAATCGCCTGGAAATCCATGATGACGTCGTTGAAGAAGTGCTTGGGCAGGTTGGAGCAGTGGAAGCACACGCACTTATCAGGATCGGAACCGTAGTTGTTGTTCCAATCCAGCAGCGCGCTGGGCGTCTGCGAAGCCAGCGCCAGCGCATGCATGCTGATGGTCCCGCAAATGTCCACCTCGCAGGCGCTGGGAAAGAGGTTCTCGCTCATCATGCTCATCACCGTGCACGGCACCACGCCGAAGTATTCTTCGAGCGATGTCCAGCACTGGATAGCGCTCACCGTGCAGTAGGTCTGCTGCATCCAATGCTCGATCACCACGCCCAGCTTGGACATCTTGATCAGCGCCGGCAGCGGAATGCTATTGGTGGACACGTACGATTGGATGGCCGCAAGCTTGGTCTGCACCGCATCGTCGTTGTCCTTGAGACGTTCGATGCGGCCCAGAACTTCGGAGAGATCAAGCGTGTCTACCGAGATGCCGCTCCGCTCCAGCAACTTCTCGCTGTAGCGAACGGTGTTGAAGGCCGCCGGGCGCGCACCGATCGCACCCACCCGGAGATTGGTAAACCCGCGCACCACGCGGCAGACCGCGGAGAACCATGCCAGGTCCTTGCGGAAGGCATCGGAGTCGGGCTGTACCGTGTGCTGTTCGGTAATGGAGTAGGGAATGCCGTACTGCATCATGTTGTTGCAGGCCGACATCTTTCCGCAAAAACTATCGCGCCGATCGGAAATCTTCATGTCTGCGGCGCGGTCGGGAGTCGCCTGCACCAGTACCGGGACCTTCAAGGTAGAAAGGCGCAGGGCATCGACAATGCCCCGCTCCTCGCCAAAATTCGGAAGTGTAACAATCACACCGTCGATTTCGTCCCGGTGCTTGCGGAACAGATCGCCGCACAAGCGCGCTTCCGTCGGAGTCTCGACCGCGCCGAACTTCGATTCTTCCGGGGTCAGGGCGATGGTGCGGATGCCGTCCGCCGCCAGCACTCTGAGCATCTCGTCGCGGCCCGTTTTCGCCAGGTGATCGGGAAAAAAGCCGCGGTTGCCTACAATCAAGCCGAACGTCATTTGTTTCGCCATTGCTATTTCCTTCGCTTGTTAACGGTCTGCCGGGGGCGAAAGCCGATGGTGTAGCCCAGGCCTGCAACTGTGAGCATTGCACCCCACCAGATCGGCGCATGAAGATTGCTCAGAACCGGCGGATTGGGCAAGGGGTGACTCAGTTCCCAGATCCCGGTGGTGAAAATCACCACGCCATAAGCCAGCAGCAGTATGCCGGCGAAGAACCAGATAGACATCGACTCACGCATCTGCGCCTCTCCTTACCAGAACACAATGTTCAGTACTACGAAGGCGACAGCCACCGCGCTCGCCCATACGATAGGACGCTGGTACCAGTGCTCGTCGTACTCCTTGGGCAGGACAGAAGCTCCGTAGACCAGCCCTTCCAGTTCTGCCACTGGACGGGGCTTGGTCATATAGCTGACCACCACCGTCACCAGTACGCAGACAATCCAGGCCCAGAAAGCGCGATAAATATCTTCCGCCATAGCTTTGGCGTCGGGGGACATGGCGACGTATCGCAGGGCGGAAGGATCATGCCTGACCCATAACCAGAGGCTGATGGAGGTGACCGTACCGGCGAGCAGTCCCCAGAAGCCCGCCTCTTTGGTTGCTCGCTTCCACAGCATGCCCAGGATCACGGTGCCGAACAGGGGCGCGATGAAAAAGCTGAATAGCCCCTGCACGTAATCCATGATGCTGGCTGCGTGCTGAACCAGGTAGGCCGTGCCCACCGAGATGAGGACGCCGATCAGTGTGCTCCAGCGGCCCATGGCCACGTAGTGCCGGTCGGTCGCTTTCTTGTTGAGAAAAGCGCCGTAGATGTCATAGGTCCACACAGTGGAAAAGGCGCTCACGTTGCCTGCCATTCCCGACATGAAGCCGGCAATCAGGGCCGTCACCCCCAGCCCCAGCAGGCCGGGACCGCAGTAGCGCACCAGCATCAACGGAAGAACCTCGTTGAAGCTGTGTTGGCCGGTTTGGACCGCTACATCTTGCGCGACCAGGCGAAAGGGAAGCACCGAAAGGGCGAGAAGGCCAGGAAGAATCACGATGAAGGGAACGGCCATCTTAAACGCGGCGCCGATCACCGGAGCCATCCTGGCGGAACGGATGCTATCGGCCGACAGCACCCGCTGCACCACCAGGAAATCCGTCGTCCAATAACCAAAACTTACCACGAAGCCCAAACCGAAGACGATCCCAAACCAGTTCACGCCCATGGGATTGGTGTTGAAGTGGCCCAGCGTTGACCACAGGTGAACATAGTCGGAACGGCCGAGATTGGTCGCGATCTGGCTGCGCAGGTTGCTCCAGCCGCCTACCTCGATCAGCCCCAGGATGGGCACCAACAGGGCGCCTAGCCAGATGAGCAGGAACTGCAGGACTTCGTTATAGATGGCCGATTTCAGACCGCCCAGCGCTACGTATACGGCCACCGTAATGGAGGAAACCCAGATGCTGAAGTTCAGGTCCCAGCCCAGAACCACCTTCATCACGATGGCCATCGAATACATATTGATCCCGCTCATGAGGATAGTCATGAACGCAAAGCTGACGGCGGAGAGGGCTCGGGCCCCGTCTCCATATCTCAGTTTGAGATATCCGGGTACCGAATGGGTCTTCGAAATGTAATAGAACGGCATCATCACGATGCCCAGAAAGAGCATGGCCGGAATGGCGCCGATCCAGTACCAGTGCATGGCCAATATCCCGTACTGGTAGGTGGATCCGGCCCAGCCCATCAGCTCGAGCGAGCCCAGGTTGGCGGAAACGAAGCTCAGGCCGGCGATCCACGCGGTCATTTCGCGTCCGGCCATGAAAAACTCTTCGCTGGTGTTGGACGAGCCGCGCAAATAAAAGCCGATGAAAACCACAACCGCGAAGTAGATCGCGATCACCAGGACGTCGATCCAGTCCAGGCGCGCTAGTTGGGTTGTAACCGCCAGGGCCGCGGTCTCGGGCCGGGGAAGAAAGCCGGTAGCCAGGTGCAACACCAGGTTCATTATTTCTCCTGCCCGTAAGTCGCCTTGGGGCCATGCTTGCGAAAATAATGCCGGTCCAGCAGCGCCTGAGAAACCGCGTTACAGTCCTGACGCAAGGTAGCTGTGTAGTACGCCATGCGGGCGACCGTTTCCAGAACCGCCGCGTTGTGGGCCGCGTCGTGCGGTGTTTTTCCCCAGCAGAACGGGGCATGGCCGGCCACCAGAACCGCGGGTGTCGCCAGCGGATCGAGACCCTGGAAGCGGCGGGCAATGGCCACCCCGGTGTTGTGCACGTAGTCTCCGCCGATCTCATCGGCGGTCAGCTCTTCGGTTACCGGAACGGGGCCGTAGAAGTAGTCTGCGTGGGTGGTTCCGTAGGGCGGAATCTCCCGCCCCGCCTGGGCCCACGAGGTGGCAAATTCGGAATGGGTGTGCACCACCCCTCCGATCCCAGGAAACTCCTTGTAGAGGAGGATATGGGTTGCCAGGTCGGAAGATGGCCGGAGACGGCCTTCGACCACCTTGCCTTCCAGGTCAGTCACCACCATGTCGGCGGGAGTCAGCGCGTCGTAGTCGACCCCGCTGGGCTTGATGACCACCAGGCCGTGCTGGCGATCGATCCCACTCGCATTGCCGAAGGTGAAGACCACCAAACCCTGGCGAACCAATTCCAGATTGGCTTCCAGCACCTGCTGCTTCAACGTTTCCAGGGACGTTGTATCGCTCGCATGCTGCTTGGTGGCATTGGGCACGCTCCTGACCTTAGGAGAATCAGGCACACTGCGTCAAGCGGAGCGCTTAACCAACCTTTGTTTGTGGGGTGAGCTTAACGGGTGTAGGACCAGGTGCTTTGGGAGCTGCCTCGCCGGCGCTTCCCCATATCGCCCGGACGGCCTTGCCGAAGGCGCTGTATTCTTTAATCCCCGACGGGGAGAGCTCAATCACTACCCAGCGATCGTCCAGGATCTTGGTTTTGGAGCGATAGGCTGTTTGCCAGCGTTCGAACTCCGGTCCTGCGCTCTGGCGCAGGTAGCGCCACATCTCTCCATCCGCCGTGCCGCCGTAAGCGCTGGCGACCAGCACCGGTTCCTGATCTGGCCATCCGTGCTGCACGGCGTGTGCAGTCATAGCTCCGCCACGGATCATGCGGGTGATTTCGAGCTCGGCTTCCCTAAGGGTTCGAGCAATCACATTGGCCTGAACGTCCTGCCCAATATAAGCCCGGCAGAAGTAACCAGCGTGCTGTTCCATAAGTCACCTCAAATAAGCTACGCGATCCAGCTGGCGCTGGAAAGGGGGAAAAAAACGCGGACGTTACGTTTGGCCAATGCCTGTTCTCAACTTGATATCAGGAAGACGCCCAAAGTCCCAGGTTAACCCCACATCGGGGCACGGATGCGGCTCCGTTGCTGTAGCGGATATCATGCTTATTATGTCCGATCAGTCGACCGCCGCTGAACGCTACATTTGCATTCACGGTCATTTTTATCAGCCGCCGCGAGAAAACCCCTGGCTCGAGACCGTCGAAACCGAGGATTCAGCCGCTCCCTATCACGATTGGAATGAGCGCATCACCGCGGAATGCTATGCGCCCAACGGCGCCTCGCGCATCGTCAACGGCGAGAACCAGATCATCCGCATCATGAACAACTATTCGCGCATCAGCTTCAACTTTGGGCCTACCCTGCTCTCCTGGCTGGAAGAGAATGCGCCCCGCACCTATCGCATGATCCGCGATGCCGACCGGCAAAGCATGCTGCGCTACGACGGCCATGGATCGGCATTGGCCCAGGTCTACAACCACGTCATCATGCCCCTGGCCATCACCCGTGACCGGGTTACCCAGATTCGCTGGGGCATCGCCGACTTCGAGCATCGTTTCGGGCGCAAGCCGGAAGGCATGTGGCTCGCGGAAACCGCGGTGGATACCGAAACCCTGGACCTGCTGGCACAAAACGGCATCCTTTTCACCATTCTTGCCCCCCACCAGTGCGCCCGGGTCCGCGAGCGCGCTGAAACCAACCCGGTTCTGGAGAAATTAGACGGGGCTGTCGCTCGCTGGATTGAGACTCCCGATGCCTCCGTCCATCCTAACCACCCCTACCTGGTTCGGCTGAAGGAGGGGCGAAGCATTACCGTCTTTTTCTACAACGGCCCAATTTCGCGTGCCATCGCCTTCGAAGGAGTTCTCAATAACGGCGAGAATTTTGCCTGGCGGCTGGCTCGTGGCGTTGATCCCGGCGACCCCGCGCCGCAAGTGGTCCATGTGGCCACCGACGGCGAGAGCTATGGCCATCATCATCGCCACGGAGAAATGGCGCTGTCCTATGCCTTGCGCTACATCGAAGACAAAAAGCTGGCGCAGTTGATCAATTACGGCCAGTTTCTGGCCCTGTTCCCACCCAAATGGGAAGCGAAGATCGTCGAGGATACGTCCTGGAGTTGCGCCCACGGAATCGAGCGGTGGCGATCCGACTGCGGCTGCAACGGTGGGCACCACGGCTGGAACCAACGCTGGCGGGCCCCGCTTCGCGCCGCTCTCGACTGGCTCCGCGATACGGTGACGCCGCTGACCGAAAGCGCTGCCAGCCGGCCTGCTCAAGGATGTCTGGGAAGCTCGGAACGCGTACATCTCGGTCATTCTGGCGGCCAAGACCGGCAAGGCAGAAGAGGCGATGGATCGCTTCTTCGCCGCCCAAGCCCTGCGCAAACTCTCCCCAGAGGAACGAACGCTGGTGCTGAAAATGATGGAAATGCAGCGCCACACGCAACTGATGTACACCAGCTGCGGCTGGTTCTTCGACGACATCTCCGGAATCGAGACGGTGCAGGTCGTGGCATACGCGGCGCGCGCCCTTCGCCTGGCCGCGGATATCTTCGGCCTCAATTGCGCCTTACTAGAATGGCAATTTGTGGAGCGGTTGCGCCAGGCCAAGAGCAATAGCCCGCACTGGAAGGACGGCGGCGATATTTATAAGCGCCTGGTGAAACCGCAGGAAGTCGACCTCGAGCATGTGGCCGCGCACTACGCCATCTCCTCTGTGTTTGGCAGCTATCCTGACGAGACGGTTCTCTTCTGCTATACCGTCCGCCGTCTCGACTACCAGAACGTCACCTCGGGACGTGCCCGCCTGGCCATTGGCCGTTGCCGCATTACCTCCAACCTGACCGAAGAGACGGAGGAAGTTTCCTTTGCCGCCCTTCATTTCGGAGACCACAATGTGACTGCTGCGGTTGAACGTTCCACCCCCAAGGACCTCTCCGCCTTCCAGGACCTCAAGCGCGCATGCAGCGCGGCCGTCACCCAGGCCAATCTGCCCGAGGTGGTGCGCCTGATTGACAGCTTCTTCGGCGGCAGTCCTTACTCTCTGGCCTCACTTTTCAAGGACGACCAGCGGCGCATTCTGCGCTTCATCCTCAACGCCACGCTGAGCGAGGTGGAAGACAGCCTGGTCAAAATCTACGAGGAGCATGCCTCGCTGCTGCACTTTCTCAACGCGTCCGGGCTGCCGAAACCGCCGGCTCTCACCATGGCTGCCGGTTTTGCCATCAACGCGGGCCTGCGACGTGCCCTGGAAGAGGAGCCCATCGACCTGACCAAGGTCCGCTCCCTGATTTCTCTGGCCAAGTCAGACGGTGTGGTCCTGGAGAGCCACGCACTCCGCTACCTGACCGATCAACACATGAAGCGATCCATGGTACAACTTCAGGCCAAACCGCTGGAGCAGGACAATCTTGAGCACGCGCTCAGCCTGGCGCGCGCTCTACGCGAGCTTCCTTTCGAGCTGAACCTATGGCAAGCGCAAAACATCTGGTACGACACGCTGATGAAGTCGAGCCGCTTCCTGTTGGGTCTGGAAGCCTCGGCCGCTGAGGCCTGGAGGGCGAACTTCCTCGAATTGGGTCGCCAGCTGTCGATCGCAGTCGAACAATTAGTAGTGGAAGAAGGCTCGCTGGCCGGCCGGGGGTTAAATGCCACCACGGAGCCTGAATCCCTGGCGCTCAAGGCCCTAACTCCTTAGGCGGCCGCAGATCTCGGGTGCCCCACATCTCGCTGGTTTTTCGCGAGATGTGGGATACCACGAAGGTCAGTTTCTCGCCTTTGCATCCCAAACCACTCCCGGTTAAGAGCAGTCGTATCCCACATCTCGCGAAAAACCAGCGAGATGTGGGGCACCCAAGATCCGTGTCAAGTTCGGAAAGTGATACTGGTTGGGCCTCAACTGCTTAGCTTCGCCAGCGGAGGGTGACCGGGCCGTCCATCGGGTGTTGCATAGTCCGGCCGTTTTCTTCCGACTCGAGACGCGCCCGCTTGAGAGCGAAATACCACTTCGCCGGACGATCGGCATCGTCAATCAGCATCAATCCTGGATTGAACTTAAGTCCCTCGGCCTGCTGCACCATGGTGAGTTGGTCCTGGCGAACAAAGCGTTCGCCAAAGAACTTGGCCACCGCAGTCACGAACGGCACTCCATAGAAAACATTCCAGGCGCCATACACATCGATACGGGAATTCCCGGGGGTGGTGGGCGTGACCGTGGTCAGGCTGGCGAACCACTTGCTGCCACAACGAAGGGTTTCATAGCGCCGATTAGGGAGCACAAAGTCGATGGTGGTTTCGATTGGCTGACCGTAGACGCCGAGCAACTTGTAGGGCGCGCTGTTGGCAGAGGGGGTGTGCGCCGACATGCGAAAACCCTGCGGAATGGGCTCGAAATGCTTTTCTTTTTCGTGGATGCTGTGGCGTGACCGCCACCACCATGCCTGGTGCACAAAAGGCCCGTGCGCCGGATCCATCAATCCGATGATTCCATGGTCCACGTTGCAGGGTAGTTCGGCGGTCAAATGCGCGCTGCGGTATCGATCGCTGAACTTTGGCAATTCCGGTACCAGGGGCAGCACGTCCCTGGCCTCCATCCGCACCCGGCCGGTGCCGGGCTTGGGAATGTAGACCCAGGCGTATCCGTCTCGCTCCCGGCAGGGAAATGCGGTGGCATAGATGCGGCGGGGATAGGAGTCCTGGCTGGTCAAGGAAGGGATCTCCATGCACTGGCCGGATTCTGGCTCGAAAACCCATCCGTGGTACTTGCAAGTCACGGCGCTGCCATCGAACCATCCGCAGGAGAGCGGAATGCCCCGATGGGGGCAACTGTCGCGCATGGCGAAGATGCTACCGTCCTCTTTGCGCCCCAGCACCAGTGGGATCCCAAGGAGCATGGCGGTGCCCATCTTTCGTCCCTTGAGGGCGCCGCTACGCATGGCTGGATACCAGTCGTTGTAGATGAGAGACGTGTCGGGGCCAAGCAAATCGCTCGCCGGAAAAATGGCCGGTCCCCGTCCCGCTGCTGTGTCAGGTGCCATGTCGCGAAAACCTGCACTTACTATAGCGCCATGGCATTGGATTTCGTTCTTACCTGGCCTAAAGAGAAATCGAATGAAGGTATCATCAGAGCATGGCTAAAATTCACGTGACGGAAGCCGAGGCTGCAAGCAATTTCGCCGCGCTGATGTCCCGTGTGCGCGCCGGGACGGAGGTTATCATCGAGAACGGCACGCTTCCTGTGGCTGTGATTCATCCCCCAATTCCTTCACGCCGGAGCATCTCCGAATGCATCGCGCTGGCCAAGAAGCACGAGGAAGAAAGCGGCGAGGCTCCCGTGCTCGACCCTGATTTTGCATCGGATGTCGAAGAGATCATCCGCAATCGCAAGGCTTGGAATCCGCCTGCGTGGGAATGAGCCCGTGGGTTTGATTCTCGACTCCAGTATTCTTATCGCAGCCGAGCGTCGAGGTCATTCTGTTCGGCAAATCCTTGAGCAGCTACAGGTCATTCACGGCGAGGTAGAAATCGGACTCTCGGTCGTGACCATCGCCGAACTGATCCATGGTGTATATCGCGCGCAGGCAGACTTCCACAGGCAGCGTCGTCTGGCCTTCGTTGATCGCTTGTGCGGCGATGTCCCGCTGCATCCTTTTACCGTCGAAATGGCCAGGCTAGTCGGACGCATCGAAGGAGAGCAGGGTTCCAAGGGGATCGCCATCCCTTTCGAGGACCTGGTAATCGGGGTCACGGCCCTGCAGCTCGGCTTCGAGGTTGCCACGCTCAACGTCCGTCACTTTCAACTTATCCCTAGCCTCAAAGTCGTCTCGCAATAGAACATGGATTCTCTCCCTGGAGCCGCGCCATCGCTGCAGCATCGCACCCGCCGTTCGAGGAAAATAATCCTCACGCTCACCGGTCTTTGGCTGCTGCTTTATGCGAGCTTTACGCTTTTGCGTCCGCCGCTGATGGATGATGCTGACTCTGTACATGCCGAAGTTGCGCGAGAGATGGTCGCGCGACACGATTGGATTACCCTCTACGCCAACGGCATCCGCTACCTCGAAAAAGCTCCGCTCATGTACTGGGCCATGGCCGCCAGCTTCACCGTCTTCGGGCCGCAGGACTGGGCTGCTCGCATACCGCTGGCGATTGCTGCGCTCGCCCTGTTTCTGGTGGTGTACCGCTTCGGCCGCCGCTTGTTCGCTTCTGATACGGCCGGCTTCTATGCCGCTCTTATCCTGCTGACCTCTTTTGGCATTTTTATCTACACCCACATCATCCTTCCGGACGTGATCGTTTGCCTTTGGCTCACTGTCTCGATGATGCTGTTCTGGATCTCCCTCCAGCAGCCACAGCCTTCTCGGGGGACTGCCTGGGGCTTTGCCGCTGCGTGCGCCCTCAATGTGCTCACCAAAGGGCTCATCGGAATCGTCTTCCCCCTGGGCATCGTCTTTATCTTTCTGTTGCTCAATCGGAACATAGGCCACCTGCGGCGCTGGCACCCGGTTTCCACCATCCTGGTGTTTCTGGCCATTGCACTGCCATGGCATATCGCGGCGGGTATCGCCAATCCGCCGCAGGGGCAGGTGCGCGGGTTCTTCTGGTTTTATTTCGTGAATGAGCAGGTGCTCCGCTATCTCAACCGCAGAGTTCCGCGAGACTACGACACCGTGCCGCTGCTGCTCTTCTGGGGATTGCTCGGGATCTGGCTGATACCCTGGATCGCCTTCATCTTCAGGGCCATCGTTCCGGTGCGGATGAGATCGTCGCTGCGCCGGGTCAAGCTGCCACGCCACGATCAGGCATGGAACCTGCTCGGCCTATGGGCCGCATTCGTCATGGTCTTCTTCAGCTTCTCCACCCGCCAGGAATACTATTCGCTGCCTGCGCTGCCGCCCCTCGCCCTGATGATCGGCGGATGGCTGGGTCGAGAAGAAAAATGCTCCGTCCGCGACCCGCGCCGCATTGCCGGCCGCCGCATCGCGATCGTTCTCTTTCTTTTGGGTGCCATGGGTTCCGTGCTCGCGGCGTACGTGGCGATACGCGCCCACCCACCTGCCCCGGGAGTAGATATTTCCACGCTGCTTACGCAAAATCCGCAGGACTACGCGCTCTCCATGGGCCATTTTTTCGACCTGAGCCTGCGGTCCATGGGCGCCTTCCGGCCCGAGCTCATTTTGACTGCGCTTGCGCTGGGGGCAGGAACGTTCGCCAACATGATCCTGCGCTCGATCAACCTGATTCGCCTGGGCAACTACGCGCTGGTCGCCATGATGGTGGTCCTCCTGATCGCCGCGCATATGACCCTGGTCGCCTTCTCGCCTGTGCTCTCCTCCAAAGCCCTGGCCGACGCGATTGCTCCACAGTTGCAGGCCGGTGATGTGGTAGAGATCAATGGCGAATACGAAGCCGGCTCAACCCTGGGCTTCTATTTGCGCCGCCAGGTCCGCATTCTTAATGGCCGTTCTTCCGATCTCTGGTATGGCTCGTTCTTTAGGGATGCGCCGCAGATCTTCGACGACGAGGCATCGTTCCGCAGGCTGTGGAGCGGGCCGCAACGCGTCTTTCTATGGACTCCGCTGAATCAGCTTCCTTCGTTGCCAGGACCCGTCTACGAGATCGCGCAGAGCGGGGGCAAGGAAATCCTCAGCAATCGACCTTAAAGCGTAAAGATAATCTGGACGGGTGCCCCATGTTCGCCCCAGCGTACATGGGCCGAAAAGACGGGGCGAAGCCCCTTCGAACGCTCTGCATGCGGACAAAAGACTAGTGACAGATGGAGCGAAAGCATTTGAAAAAATCGTTATCGGCCCATGTACGCTGGGGCGAACATGGGGCACCCGTCCAGAGTTAGCTCGCCCTAAACCGCAGTCAAGCGGCTCATCTTCCCGTCTTTCAGGGAGAAATGCTGGCCGCGCCATGCCACCGTATTGCCGGCGAAGCTCCAGATCCAGATGCCGACCGCCACTACGTCGCGCGGCGCCAGCAACCACAGATCACGCAATACCTGGCGATCGCCCAGCACACCCACGCCGACCGCCAATGCCAGGGCAACTCTTGCCAACAAGGTCAGGCTGAGCAGAGCAATACTGCTGAGGCTGGCGCCGGAGGCGATCAGGTTGCACAGCGCCCAAGGCAATCCGTAGGTGAAAACCATGCCGGTGTAGCCCAGCTTTCGGGAATCGCGGGTGCTGCGGCTCCATCGAATCTGGTGCGCCAGAAACTGGCGGAAGCGATACGCAGGCAGGAAGGTCTCGACCACCTCGCCGCTCAAAGCTACCTCGAACCCACTCCGCCAAACGCGCGCGCCCAGCTCGTAATCGTCCGCCAGGTAGTCGACCAGCGGCTCCAGGCCGCCAATGGCCTCCAACGCCTGGCGAGAGACCGCCAGGGTCGACCCCAGGCCAAAGCGAATGCCGTCTTCGATTTGCCGCGCCGTCAGCACCCCGGCAATGAAGTCGGTGGCTATTCCCAGCGCTTCCATGCGCGAGCCGATGGTGCGGTTCGCTTGGCCCCGGTAGAGCGCCGTCACCAGCCCTACGCGGCCCCGCCGCCGCTTGGGGAGATGGAAGCAGCCCATGATCCGGCGCAGGTAGTGAGGGGAAACCTTAATGTCGCTGTCATTGATCAGAATGTAGTCGTACTGCGCGCTGCCCAGCATCTGCACCAGGTTACTTACCTTGCCGTTGGCGCCCAGCAACTGCGGGCACAGCACCAGACGGATGGTCCGCTGGGGAAACTCCTCTTTGAGCTTTTCAATTGCTGTCACCGCCGGATCGGTCATGCTGCTGACCCCGAACAGGATTTCGTAGGGTCCCTGATACTGCTGCAGGCAGTGGCTGGCAAAGCTGGCATACATTTCCGGGTCCAGACCCCTTGACCGGCTTGAGGATGCTGACGCCCGGCTGAAAATCGGGCAGCGGCCGGCTTAGCTGATGCTGGAACGCGCGCGCACTCCACAGCGCCAGCAGGTAATAGCCCAGGCCGGCAAGGCTGAGAATGGTAGTCACGGTAGCGACAGCAGTCGGCAACATGAGAGCGACTTTAGTTTAAGCGGTTTCGCAAATCCGTGGTCTCGTAGAGATCGCGACGTGTGGTTTTCCTGGAGAAAAACAAGAAAAGGAGCATTACTTTGGGGGAAACCGTCGCGAAACCGCCGCCGGTGACCTACTCGTAGCGCAGGGCCACAATAGGATCGAGCGATGCCGCCTTCCACGCGGGATAGATACCGAAAAGGAGGCCGATCGCGCAGGAAACAACAAATGCGGTCGTGGACCAGGCCACGGACATTTCCGCCGGCAGGACCGAGCCCAGAATCAACTTGAGCAGAAGGGTAAGCAAACCGCCGACCAGGATGCCGATCACTCCGCCCAGAGCACACAGAGTGACTGCCTCGAGCGTGAACTGAAACATGATGTTCTTCCGGGTCGCGCCCAGCGCCTTACGGACCCCAATCTCCCGCGTTCGTTCGGTCACGCTCACCAGCATGATGTTCATCACGCCGACGCCGCCAACCATTAAACCTACGCTCGCCACTCCTACCAGGAAGATGAACAGGCCGCTGGTGAGTTGGTTCCACAAGACCAGTAAGGCGTCAGAACTGAAGATGGCGAAGTTGTCCGGTTGGTCCACGCGTACCTTACGCCTTCGTCGAAGCAGCTCGCGGATTTCGTCTTCCACGGCGATTTTGTTCTTGACGTCGTCGTATTTGACGCTGATCCAGTGATCGAGGATCTCGGGATGAAGCTTGTGAAAAGTGAAGGTCGGAAAATGGGCGGCGTTGTCGTTCGGATTCTTGCCACCGCCGAAGACCTGTTTCTGGGGCGCGAAGACGCCTACCACGGTGAATACGTCACCGTCGATCTGGACTTCCTTGCCCACGGCGGGGTCGTTGCCAAAGAGTTCTTCGGCCGTATCCGAGCCCAGAACCACTACGTTGGCCGCGCGCCGCGCCTCCTGCTGGGTAAAGAAGCGTCCCTGGGCGAAAGGGAGATCGTAGACATTCGGTGAATCCTCCGACTCGCCTTGCAAAACGGTGTTCTGTACTTTATGGCTTCCGTACTTGACCGAGAAACTGCCCCGTGAGCCGGCAGGCGTGAAGTATTGCTGCGATGCGTCGACCGCGACCACGTGGGGCAGCAGTTTCATTGCCTCGGCGTCCTCATAGGTCAACTGTTTTCTGGCCAGCATCTCGGTGGTGGGTCGTGCACCGAAGACGGGAAAACGAAAGACCCAGTACACGTTGGTTCCGAGCGACTGGATCAGGGTATTGACGTTGCCGGTCAGGCCGTTGATGACCGAGGAGATGAGAATGACGGTGGTGACTCCGATCATGATGCCAAGCATGGTCAGGCAAGAGCGCAGCTTGTTGGTGCGCAACGTGTCCATCGCCATCCTGATGGCTTCGTTTGTATCAGCAAGACTCATCTTCTATAGCTCCGAACGCAAGGCCACAATGGGATCGAGCAGGGAGGCCTTGCGGGCCGGATAGACTCCGAAAAAAATACCAACTGCCGTGGCCACAAACAGGCCCAGGGCCACCGACCATAGCTCAATCTCGGAGGGGAAGCCGATGATCAGAGTGATGGCTTTGGCAAAGACGACTCCGGCGATCACGCCG
Organism: uncultured Acidobacteriaceae bacterium; assembly: GCA_963805955.1. Taxonomy (GTDB): domain Bacteria; phylum Acidobacteriota; class Terriglobia; order Terriglobales; family Acidobacteriaceae; genus PALSA-350. The sequence goes on along the minus strand of CAWDVZ010000022.1, from coordinate 69,209 downwards.
ATCAAGCCGCCGACCAGCGACATGGTCGCCGACTCAATCAGGAACTGCAGCATCACATCCCCCCGCCGCGCCCCCAGCGCCTTGCGCACCCCAATCTCCCTCGTCCGCTCGGTTACGCTCACCAGCATGATGTTCATGATGACGATCCCCCCAACCACCAGCGAAATGGCGGCCAGGGAGACAAATACAGCGGAGAAACTGGAGCTGATACTCTGCCAGATGCCGACGAACGTACTATTCGTATCGGTTGAGAAGCTGTCTTCCGCTCCGGGAAGATCGTGGCGGTGGGAACGCAAAATGGTGCGTACCTCACCTACGGCCAACTCCAGCGGATCGCCCACGCCGTGGGCCCGGGCATAGATGGTCAGGCTGCGATTCGATCCGTAGGCGTTGAGAAATGTCGTGATGGGCATCGCCACCCAATCATCCTGGCTCTGCCCCAGCGTCTTGCCCTTGCGCTCACCTACCCCAATCACCGTGTATTGGCTGCCGTCGACCCGGATCTCTTTGCCGATGGGGTCGATCGATCCCATCTGATTGTCTACGATGTCAGGCCCGATGATGACGACCTTACTGTGGTGCTCTTCATCGATAGGCACAAAGCCGCGGCCGCGATCGATGTTGACGTTGTAGATGGGAGGCATGGTCCAGGTCCAGCCGCGAATGCTGGTGTCGGTGCTGGAGTGGCTGTTGTAGACCACTTTGCCGGTGCTGGTTGCCATGGCACCGGTGCTGGCGCAATCCTTGCACTTCGCGGCTACTTCGTTGTAATCCTCGATCTTCAGGTCTTTGCGTTTTTGATATTTGTTGAACTCTGCGTCGCTGAAGATGACAGACGGCTGTTTGGAGGCGGTAAAGACATCCGCACCGTAGCCGTAGACCTTGGTGGCGACAAATTTGTTGGCGCCGTTGACCAGCGTGATCACCATGATGACCGCGGCCACTCCGATCATCACCCCCATCAGGGTGAGAATCGAGCGCAGCTTGTTAGCCCACAGCGACTGCAGCGCGATCTTGATTGCTTCGGTGAGTTCCATCCCGGCCAGACAGTGATACGAGTTTAGACGCTTTCGGTGTTCCCACCGGGGGCAAAAAGAGCAGAGTAGCCCAGGATAGTAGAGTCTGTGTGAGAACCGCCTGGATAAGAGGATGGGTGCCCCAGGTCTCGCTTTTGAGACCTGGGATCCTCCAAGCAAATGCCGGTGGACCGCGAGTTCTCACGCACATTCCATCTGGGCGAATGGCATCACTACCTGAGGCTTTCTCGGAAGTGAGAGTCCTCCAATTTGGTCTTCCGGCATTTGCGTGGAGGGATCCCAGGTCTCAAAAGCGAGACCTGGGGCACCCGTCACGTCATCCAGGAGGTTCCTACACAGACTCTAACGTCCTGGGCGAAGCAGAAAAAGCGGAGGCCCCGCAACTCGGTTAGAGCTGCGGGGCCGCGTTTGCAAGTGTGCCTGTAAGCCGAATTCTGTCGAGGACGATCATTCCTCTAGGCGGCGTATTGCTACGCCGCTCAAGCGACCTACCCGGAGGTTTCCCACCGTCCCAGCGAACCGGGATCGGAACCCGGGTGAGCGCGCCGGACCAGCACGCATCCGAGGCCCGGGTCTGGCCTTCGGATTCCCTCCCTATTTGGTCTTGCTCCGTGTGGGGTTTACCCTGCCACCGCCTTTACAGACGGCGCGGTGCGCTCTTACCGCACCTTTTCACCCTTACCCCGGGCGATTGAAACCCGTGGCGGTATCTTCTCTGTGGCACTGGCCGTCTTTGAGCCTTGACGCTCAAATCCCGGACGTTATCCGGCACACTGCCCTGCGGAGTTCGGACTTTCCTCTCCCAAAGCACGCGAGTGCTTCGGCAGCGACCGCCCGGCGCACCTGCAACTCCATGCTAGTCCATATTGCTAGCTTTTGGGGACGGTTATCGTGAGAGTGAGCTGAGGCTGAGTGGGCGGCGTGGTGGTCGCGGAGCCAGTGGAAGATTGCGCTTCTACAGTGACCGTGTAGGTGCCGGCTGGCGTGCCCGGGTTATCCGGCGGCCCGTGGTTCAGATATCGATAGCGCTGCGCGCATGCCGTTATTCCCAACGCTCCAGCAAACGCCAGCATTCCTAGCACCACGTTGCGCCAGGCTCCACGCTTGCGGGCGCCCAGGGCCGCCAAGCCCAACAACACTGGAAACAAGAACTCAGAGACGAGGGGAGAGGGTTCTTGCGTCTGAATCTGCATTGAGCTTGTCGCCGGCGTGCAGGTGCCCCCGCGGTGCAGCTTGCCAGTACATTAATCGGGGTAAAGTTACAGGTTGTGTTAACCGGAAGTCCCGCGCAGGAAAGGCTGACATAAGCATTGAATCCATTCACCGGGGTTACTGTCACCATGGCGCTCACAAAGCCACCCACCGTAGTGGAGAGCGAGGTGGGGGTAACCGCCACGGTGTATCCGGCAACAGTCGACGCGTCGGCATGCACCTGCTCAGGTCTCGAGGTCGAGGCCTGGTAACTCGGCTGCCCCTGGTAGATCGCGACCACCTGGTGGGTCCCGGCAGGAAGAAGGTCCGTCGCCAGAGACGCATTGCCTTCGCCATCCAAAACCGCTGATCCAAGATCTGTATCCCCGGAGCGAAAGTTCACCACCCCCGAAGGCGAGCCGGCTACATCCGCGGTCACATGAGCCGTCAGAGTCGCCTTGGTGCGCGGACCTGCATTATTGGTAGCAACCGTCAGTGTGGTCTGGGTCGCTGCTGTGTTTTCTGCTGCTGCGGCCCCGGCTACCGTGCCCAGAAACAACATGCACCAAGCAATGGTGCGTATAACCTGTTTCATCCTTTGGATCTCTGCTCTCTTAACTTCGCTGCCATGCTGGTGACTTTAGACTCATTGTATCTGCGGAAGGCACATCGCGTTACGCTTTTGCCTGGACCACCAGGCTCCGAGCCTGTGCGCTTACCAGTGGATCGTCGCCGAAACCGTTCAGCCAGCAGACATCGGGCTCACGACGGAACCATGTGAGCTGGCGCTTGGCATAGTTGCGGTGACCCTGGCTGGCAGCCCGTAATGGCTTGCTCGAGCGTCAGCTCGCCGGCAAGATACTGTGCGGCCTGACGGTAGCCTAGCGAGCCGAGCGCTGGCGGGAGGCCATAGCGGACGATCAGTTCTCGCGTTTCTTCGACCAGGCCCTGGGCAAACATGGCCCTGGCTCGGGCATTGATGCGTTCATAGAGTGGGCCTCGTTCGGGATCGAGGCCGATTCGCAGCACCCGATAACCAGTCAGCGCTTCCCGCCCTTCCTTCCAGGCTTCCGACATGGGCCGGGAAGCGGCCAACGTCACCTCGATGGCGCGTATCACCTTGGCCACGTCGTTGGAGTGGATGCGGGCGGCGGAAGCCGGGTCAAGGCGCTTGAGGATCCGATGCAATCCGCCCGGACCCCGGGTTTCCGCTTTGCGTAACAGACGATCGCGGAGCGCCGCTGACCGCTGCGGACCGGGAAACAAACCCTGCAGCAGGGCACGAAGGTAGAGACCGGTGCCCCCGGTGACGATGGGCAATCTGCCCCGGCCGGCGATGCGCGGCGATCGCGGCGCGTGCATCCCGCGAGTAGTCTCCTGCGGTGTAGAAAGCATCCGGGGTGACCACGTCGAGCAGATGATGAGGCACCTGCTGCCGCTGCTCCGCCGAAGGCTTAGCCGACCCGATCTCCAGGCCGCGGTAGACCGCCACCGAGTCACAGCTGACAATCTCACCGTCGAATTGCCGTGCCAAGGTAACGGAGAGGGAGGTTTTACCGCTGCCGGTCGGACCCAGAATGACGACCAGCAATGGCGACGGGTTTACCAAACCCTCCACCAGCCGGGCGGAAACAGGTCATGCATCGACGCACGGCCCAAACCGGCGAGCAGAAGCAGGACAGCGATCACCAACAGGCCGTATATCTGGCGCTTGCGGAGCTGGGGATCGGCGGCCACAGAGCGGTTCTCAATGAAATTTGTCTGGGTCGAGGTTGTAGTAGAAGCCGAAGCGGAGCTCCAGGAATGGTCCCTTGAACTCCTTCGGGAGCGGCGGATAGGGAGAGGCGCCGGTAATCCCGCCCCAGGCTGCACGGTCGAGCGAGACGTCACCGGATGGGAACTCGAGGATCATCTCTTTCACGCTGCCGTCGGGATAGATCTTGAAGCGCACGCCTACCCGGCCTTGCTTATCGAGGGGCGGCCGTGCCGACTCGGGAATGATGGGAATCCAGCTGCGATAGGTGGCTTGGATCACCCGCCGCATGTATGGCCCGAAATTGACGCCCAGGGTGTCGCTGAGAATTTCCGGGCCAACCCCCATGGCCGGATGTTGGGAGGGCGCATTTTGCCCATAGTCGCCAGAGGTTCCGCCGGGATTTTGGGCGGCATTCCGTTCTGCCTGGCGAATGGCATCTCCGGCGGTCTGTGGGCCGGTGTCAAAGCTGGGCTTGCTGGGCGGAGTGGGAGCCGGCTTGGGCTCATTGAGCAGCGACTGCTGCTGTGGCGGCGGGGGTGGTGGAGTCGCCGGCCGAGCCTGTGCCTGTTGTTGAGGCTGGGGGGCGGGCGGGGCTGCCTGTGGCGGGGCCGGTTGCGGAGCTGCCGGAATGGGTGGCCCGGCTCGCTTCATAGCCTCCAGCTGCTGCAAGGTCTTTTTATCGAGCGTGGGGTGGGCTGATTTCGCGACTCGATCCTTGTCGGAAGGCGGGGCCTGCTTCGGGGGCTTGACCTGCCGCTGCGCATCGGGCGGAAGATTCAGATAGGTCAGATCCTTTTGTTTGTTGATATCCGGGTTCACGACGTGCACTTGATGACGAAACTTCGGCCCGTAAAATAGGAACCAGAAGAGAAGCAGGTGAGCGATGACCGAGATCCAAATGCCTTCGCGGCGCAGAGCACGGGAGCGCTCATCTTCAAGCCTGTCAATCAGGTGCAGGAGTTCATCAGGTTCCAGCTCCTCGTAGCGCACGCGCTTACGACCGGAGATCGGCTCCGGGCGTTGACCGGGAGGGCTGGTTGGGACTTCGGTTGAGGGCATTGGCCGGCTAATAATGGTGCAATCCACGCCGGAACGAACCACCGGCGAAGGATTCCGCACATCCTGTCATTCTCTCATTGTTTCGAATGGTCCCGAAAACTGGCTTTTACAAAGAACCCTTACAATCGTCAGATGCGTGCCGCTGTCATCACCGTGAGCGACTCCTGCTTCCGGGGACAACGGGTGGATGTCTCCGGCCCGTTGGTTGCTGACCTTCTGCGGGCGAATGCGTTTCACGTTATCAGCCACCTGGTGGTGCCCGATGAGCAGGCGGAAATTGAGGACGTCCTGCGGCAGCAATGCGAGGTGGCAAACCTGGTTATCACCACCGGGGGGACCGGCGTCGCCCCGCGGGACGTAACCCCGGAGGCAACCAGGGTGGTCTGCGACCGGCTGTTGGATGGATTTGCGGAGCTGATGCGCGCCGAGGGCAGGAAACAGACCAAATTCGCTTCCCTGAGTCGCGCCCTTTCGGGCACCCGCGGCCGATCTCTGATTGTGAATCTTCCCGGCAGCCCGCGCGGAGCCGAGACCTCGCTCGAAGCAGTTCTGCCTCTCATTCCGCACGCTTTAACCCTACTCGAGGGGACAGCTACTCACCATGACGAACACCTGGTAAGCGGGTCGGATCTTGAAGAAAATCCTTCATCTCTTTCTTAAGTACAAGATCTGGCTGCTGGCGATCCTGAAGCCTCTCGGCTTTTGGGGCGCCGGTGGCATCAGTTTGCTCGACGCCGCGGCTATCCCGGTGCCCATGGACTTGATCATCGCGGGGTATGTTTGGGCCGACAAGAAGCATTTCTATCTCTACGTCCTGGTTGCGGCGATCGGGTCGGCGTTGGGCGGTCTGGTTCCGTTCCTGCTCGGACGGGCAGGCGGAGAGCTGTTCCTCATGAAACGAATCGACCGCGCCCGCTATGAGCAGCTGTTAGATCGCTTCGAAAAGCAGGAATTCCTCGCCATGCTGGTCCCTTCGATCCTGCCCCCGCCCACGCCCTGGAAGCTCTTTGTCTTCGCGGCCGGAGTGTTCGAGATGAAGACCAGCAATTTTATGCTGTCGGTCTTCGCTGGCCGGGTGATCCGCTACATGATTACGGCGATCCTGACCATCTATTACGGTCCTGAGATCGTGAACATAGCCGGGCGGCTGGCTACCCGGCACCGCATTGCGCTGTCAGCCGGGGTCATAGTGCTGCTCGCCCTGATTTGCTACTGGGTCTGGCGGACAATGTGGAAACGCCGTGGAAAGAAAGACGGAGTGGAGGTGGCGAGTGTTCCCAAGTAACGGATTTCATGTTCCTCACCAAGGATGCACGGGTAAGGCCCCATGTTCGCCCCAGCGTACATGGGCCGATAGCGATTTTTTCAAATGCTTTCGCTCCATACGTAACCGATTCATCCTTCAGCAGGAGCATTGGAAGGGGCTCCGCCCCGTCTTTTTCGTCCCCTGTACGCTGGGGCGAACATGGGGCACCCGTCCAGAGCGCGTGCCGAACGGAAGGTGTATTTTGTGGGGCTCATTTCTGCACGCGGTTGTTCATGACCATGGCGTCGATGGCCCCGTTCGGCGCCACATACACCCAGGCGGTAAGCGCGGCGGAGTTCCGGCTACGGGAGAGGAACCCATAGGCAAACCTCAGGTCTTTGAATTCCACCGCGGTGTCCTGGGGCTGGGGCGCGAGTTCGTCGGAAGCGACCAGGTTGGCGTGGCCCCGGTCGGTCACCACCGGAAACCCGGCCCAGTCCAGATAGGCGCGACCTAACCAGGAGCGCTTTGCGGCCACGGTCGCCGGAGTGACCGGCGGCTTGAATATGACGTCGTCGCGATCGCTGGTTTCGACCGTTTCTGCCCAGGTGCTCACGAATCCCGTTTGGTAGTATCCGGCGGTCTCGACTATGGCGAACCAGCGAAACGGGTCGACGGGATACGGCTCGGCCCCAGCTCGCAACATGGGCAGGTTGCCGAATCGCGTGTTGCTCACCAGGTGCAACGCCCGATGATGTTCAACAGCACGCACGCCCAGGTCGATCCCAATGAGCACCATCGCGCCGATAGCCCAACCGCGTCCACGAAACAATGGTTTACCTGCGCCCATCTCGCGGTCCGCCATCCCGAAGATCGCCGGCACCACCAGCGCGGTCAGCAAAGCCGCAAAGATGACCGGCTCGAGGATAAAGGCGATGTCGAGTGAGTACCAGCGCGGATTAAAAGGAAAAAAAGGGCGAACGCCGTAATTGTTGGTCCAGTCGAGAAATATATGGCTGAAGGCTGCCACCAAAGACAATAACCACAACAAGGCCCAACGCGGCGCCAGGATTGGCTGCTTACGCCGGCTGCGGTGCCAGAGCCAAACCACAGCGGTAACGGCGAGCGCGACCAGCGGCGCGCCCAAAAAGGTGTGGGTAATGCCGCGGTGGTGTTCAAAGCCCGCTACGGGACCGCGGAACCCCCAGAACACATCCATGTCGGGCGCTTCGGCCGCCAGAGTCATGGCCAGCGTCGCGTAGGCCGTCTTGCGGTTGAATCCGGTGCGGGCTAGACATGCTCCGGTAAGGAAATGCGTGACGGGTTCCATAAATTCGATTTCCTATCGCGAGACGTCCTGTTTCTATAATGCGGGCTATGTCTGAAACCCGATTCAGCACCGCAGCCGGCAGCCATGAACAAGCCGAAAAGCGAATCGAGGAGCTGCGTGATGAGCTCCGCCACCACGAATATCAATATCATGTGCTGGATTCTCCGCAGATTTCGGATGCGGAGTACGACGCGAAAATGCGCGAGCTGCGCATGCTGGAAGCCCGCCATCCAGAGCTGGTGACCCCGGACTCACCGAGCCAGCGTGTCGGCGGCAAGCCCAAAGAGGGCTTTGCCAAGGTGGATCATTCCCGGCCCATGCTCTCGCTCGACAATGTGAACAGCGAACAGGAGCTGGCTGATTGGGAGCGGCGGGTACGGTCGTTGCTGGGCACAGCCGAAGTGAGTTTCGTGTGTGAGTTGAAGATGGACGGCGTTTCGCTGGCGCTGCAATATGAACCCGGTCCAGCAGGCGCTGCTCTGTTGCAAACCGCTCTGACTCGCGGCGACGGGGTCACGGGCGAGGACGTCACCAGCAATGTGCGCACTATACGATCCGTGCCGCTTTCTGTTTCCAAGGAGCGGTTGCAGCGCGCAAAGCTGCCGCAGAACTTCGAAGTGCGGGGAGAAGTGATTCTGCCCGATGAGGCTTTTTTGAAACTGAACCGGGAACGCGAAGAACGCGGGCTCCCGCCTGCAGTGAACCCCAGAAATGCGGCTGCGGGAACGATTCGGACGCTCGAACCCAACATTGTGGCCCAGCGGCGGTTGGACTTCTACGCCTACTTTGCCCTGGAAAAAGGAGAAAGTGCTTTTGCTGAGCAGTGGACGGCGTTAGAGGCACTGAGCAACGCCGGATTTCGTGTCAACCGTCATCGCAAGCCGCTGCGAACCATGGATGAGCTGCTGGCGTTTGTCGCCTGGGCAGAAGGACAACGCCACGCTTTGGGTTATGAGATCGACGGGGTCGTTATCAAGGTCAATGAGACGGCGCTGCAGCGGCGTCTCGGCTATACCGGGCGCGCGCCGCGCTGGGCCGTGGCCTACAAGTTCGCGGCTCGCTCGGGCGTAACGCAGATCGAAGATATTGCGGTACAGGTGGGGCGCACGGGCAAGTTGACGCCGGTCGCCGTGCTGCACCCGGTGTTCATTGGCGGCACCACGGTCAGCCGCGCGACGCTGCACAACGCCGACGAGATCGAGCGGCTGGGGGTGAAGATCGGCGACTACGTTACGGTGGAGCGCGGCGGAGACGTGATTCCGAAAATCGTGGCGGTGGTTGACGATGCACAGCATCCACGAGGAAAGAAGTCCTTCACGTTTCCGGCTGCCTGCCCGGTGTGCGGCAGTGAAGTGGTGCGGGATGAAGGCGAAGCGGATTATCGCTGCGTGAATGTGGACTGTCCTGCGCGCCTCAAAGAGAGCGTTCTGCATTTTGCTTCACGCAAGGTGATGAATATCGAAGGGCTGGGCGAAGCTTTAGTTACGCAACTGTTAGAGCGACAAATGCTCACCAGCGTGGCTGGGATTTATTCCCTTGACGAAGAGCAGTTGTTGGGACTGGAGCGAATCGGGAAAAAGTCTGCGCAGTCTCTGCTGACGGAAATCGAAAACTCGAAGAAGGCGCCGCTCAACCGGGTGCTGTTTGCCTTGGGCATTCGCTTTGTGGGGGAACGCACCGCCCAGTTGCTGGCTGAGTCGTTCGGATCCATGGACGCGCTGATGGCGGCGAGCCGTGGAGGAACTTGAAGCGGTCGACGAGGTGGGCCCGCGCGTAGCCCAGGCCATTCAGGAATTCTTTGCGGAGCAAAAGAATCGCGATCTGGTCGAAAAGCTGCGCCAAGCAGGCTTGACCTTCACCGCCGAGAAGAAGCGAAAGTCATCGCGGCTGGAAGGCCTGACGTTTGTGTTGACTGGCACCATGCCCGACCTGACGCGCGAAGATGCCAAAGCTCGGATTGAGGCCGCAGGCGGACGTGTTTCCGGTTCGGTCAGCAAGAAAACCAGCTATGTGGTCGCTGGAGAAGAAGCAGGATCGAAGCTCGACAAGGCACGGGAATTGAAAGTAACGGTGATTGAGCAGGCGCAGCTTCTGGAAATGCTGGGATGACCGCATATAATTGCCCAGGAGACAACGATGCGATTTGCCTGCGTGCCGGCCGCGGTGCTTCTTTCCTGTTCGATCCTCAGCTCCGGATTTCCGGCCCTTGGCCAGGGAGGGCGCCATAACAATAGCAACTTCTACCAGGGCGCGAGCCACGGAGTCCAGGGGGGCAACTACGGACAGGGCAGGTATCACGAACATCATTACGACAACCAAACCAGGGCGGAATAGGCCCGGGCAAGGGAGCACTGATCGGCGGAGCAGCGGGGGCCGTGCTGGGTGCAGCATTCGGCGGAGGAGTTGCAGGGGCACTGATCACCGGTGCCGCAGGCGCGGGTGTCGGCGCGATCATAGGCCAATCTGCGCAAAACAATCGGAACAACAACAATTACTACCGCCATTAAGGATCTTTATGAACAAGCGATTTGCCGTCGTTTTATGGGTTGCCGTGTTGGCCTTCGTTGCCTCGCCTCTAGGCGCCCAACAGACGCCGCCACCGGCCGCCCCGCCGGCCTGGACCATCGATCAGGCAGTCACCTGCTCGGTGCACGACGCCTGGGAACTGGGCGGGAAAACGGAGACCGGCTTCTTCGCCATCGTGAAAGCCCTGGCGGAGCTTTCCGCCCAAAAACGCGGCCTGATTCTGCCGGATAAAGAGACCACCGGCCGAGAGTTTGGCGAATACATCAAAGCACAGGCGAGAACCGATCGCGATCAGTTACTGTATGAAATCGTAGACCGCGCCGTCCGCAAGTATGGAACGCCAGCCCCAGCGGACGCGAGCAAGTAGTAATTCCTATGGATCGCTGACGAAGGCCGGGTGCCCCACATCTCGCTCGTTTTTCGCGAGATGTGGGATACCACAGCACCTTCCCTCTGACTCTCGATTCATCCGATGCGCTGAGCGGTCAACATTGGTGGTATCCCACATCTCGCGAAAAACGAGCGAGATGTGGGGCACCCGCACCCGGCCCTTGTCACGGAACCAGAGCACTCGAACCGGCAGCTCTCACGGAGCCGCTAGGACTTAGGCGCGAAGTAGCCCTTCTTGGCTCGCACCATGAAGCGGCGGTCCAGCGCCACCAGGTAGATGGAGCGGAAGGCACCGTCGAGCTTGAAGTCCGCAGGACGATAGGCCAGCGAATACTGGCTGCGCAGTTCTTCTTCGATGTCATGAAAGCTGGCTGACATGTCTTCAATGCGCTTGGGGAAGAAGGCGACGCCTCCGGTTGCCTCCGCCATTTTTTTCAGCACATCATCGCCACGGTCGCGGCTGGGGCTGACGTTGGTACTGATGGCGTAGATGATGGTTTCAGCGCGCTGGCACATTTTGATGGCGTCGTCAGGATAGGCGCGACTCTGGTTGTCATCCCCATCGGAGATCACGATAAGCGCCTTGCGCACTGAACCCTGCGGCGAGGCTGGCGCCTTTATAAGCTGATCCCGGCAGGCAGTGTAGACAGCGTCGAAGAGGGCCGTACCGCCCCCCGGCCGCAGCTTGGTGATGCCGGCCTCAAGCTTATCCTGATCGTTGGTGAAGTTCTGGGTGACGTAAGGCGTGACGTCGAAGCCCATGACAAAGGCAAGATCTGTTTGCGGTCGAATTACCTGCTGCAGAAACTGGATCGCCGCGCTCTGCTCAAACTCAAAGCGTTGCCTGATCGAAGTACTGGCATCAATCATGATGCCGACCCGCAAAGGCAGGTTCGTCTGCTGGGTGAAAGTAAAAACCTGGGCCGGCGCCTTCTGGTTATCCAGCAAGGCAAAGTCTCTCTGCTGCAGGTTCTGGATGAACCGTCCATGCTTGTCCGTAACGGTAAAGATCAAATTCACCTCATTGACGTTGGTCCGGATGGTGAAATTTCCATCGTTTTGGCCATTCGTCGAGGTTTGAGGTGTCGAGTTTTGAGGTACGGAACTGAGCGCGCCGGGCGTGGATACCGGAGGTGCCGGGGCTGCGGGGGCAGGAGCCGGCGTTTGAGCCAGGGTGGCCGGAGCTAACAGCAGCGCTAACCCAAACAGGCGGCCAGCCAGGCGCAGACGCGAATTCGTAGAGGTCATAGGAGCCGTCCCTATTTTAGAGCATTTGCCAGTTGTGCCATGAACTCCCTCAAATCGGCCGGCAGGTTCGACACCAGGCTCAGGCGTTCGCCGCTGCCAGGGTGGGCGAACTCCAGCTCCGCGGCATGCAGGAAGTTCCGTCCTAACACGAGCGGCGGGAGCGCGCCTTTCACCAGCGGCGCGATGCTGGAAGAGGCCCCATAAAGCGTGTCACCGACCACGGGATGGCCCAGCGAAGCCATGTGGACGCGAATTTGATGGGTGCGGCCGGTCTCGATGCGCACCGAGATCAGCGTAAAGCTGCCGTAGGGACCGCGAATGCGCCGCAGCACCTGCCAGTGCGAGATCGCAGTACGGCCCCCTTCGCGTCGGGTCGTCATGCGCGTGCGGCGGATGGAGTCGCGGCTGATGGCCGCATTCACCGTTCCCGTATCCTGCGCAAGTTCACCCTGCACCAGCGCAATGTAGAGTTTGCGCACCTGGCGGCGAGCGAACATGGACGACAGCCTGGCATGGGCAACGTCATTTTTCGCCACCACGATGAGGCCGCTGGTCTGCTTGTCGAGCCGGTGCACGATACCTGGCCGCAGCGGACCACTGGCGGAGGAAAGCTCCCGCAGGTGGTGCAACAGGGCATTGACCAGGGTGCCTCGGTTGCGCGCATCCTCGGTAGCGCCGGAACCGGCGTGGACCATCATGCCGGCAGGCTTGTTCACGACCGCAAGGTCGCTGTCTTCATACACAATCTCGAGGGGAATGGCCTCCGCCATGGCGCGCAGGGGAGGAGGTTGCGGATCGCCGAGAATCGAAATACTCTCGCCGCCGCGCAGCTTGCGCGACGCCTTGGCCTGCTTGCCATCAATGAGCACACTGCCTTGCTCCAACAGCAATTGCACCCGCGAGCGGCTGACTTCATTCAGCGTCTGGGCCAAAAACAGATCAAGACGCTGGCCATTCGCCTCGTCGGGAACGCTTAGCTGGCGGAGCTGCGCTTCGTCATCCGGCATGGGCAACCTGGGACCGGCGCAGCCACAATAGGCCGCCCCCGAGCACCATCACCGCACTGACGAGCTGCGCGGCCACGACACCATCCCCGCGCAAAAGAGTCAGCAGAAAGCCGGAGAGGCCTCCGAGAAAGAGCCAGGCACCGAGGATTTCTCCATCGTGGTGGGGACGATGAAGCAGCCATAACAGGAAGACGAAGAGCACGAACTGGACCATGCTCGCGTAGAGCTGGGTGGGGTGCAGGGGCACTCCCAGCGGGGTTCCAGGCACGGCAGCCGGACTGCGAAAGATCACGGCCCAGGGCAGTTGCGTCGGGGTTCCATAGTCACATCCAGCCTCCAGGCAGGCGATGGAAGTAACGGCACTCACCAGCGCCAGGCCGGGGGCAAAGGCATCGGCGGTACGCCGGAGGGGGAGGCGGAGATGCGCGGCATAAACCAGGGCTGCTACCGCGGCCAGTCCGACCCCGATGGTGTACTGAGGCCAGCGCAGAAGGTTCAGGAGGATTCTCGCCACCAGAACGGTAACAATGGCCAGCAGCGCCACGCTCCAGATTTTATCGGTGTCGAGGGAAAGCAGGCGAGCGGTACGGACCCAGACCAGCATGGAGAGGATCGTGCCCAAAGCAACCAGGAATCCATAAGTCGGCAGGATCAAGCGGCCGAACTGGAAGAGGTGCGGGTGCACGAATGAGAACAGACGAAACCGACCCACGGGGCCGTACAGCAGTGCGCCGGTGAACCCGTCCTAAGACGTTGGGACTCTCCGCAGCTCTTTAGGCATTCCGGACTGGCGGACACTGCACACGGAGCCGATTGTTCGAGTCGAGTCCCGGTTCGATGAATGTTGGTTCAACCAGCGTTAACTGCCGTACCTGCTTTGCAGGCCGGTCTCTGAATGGATGCTAACGTCAGCGAAGCTGATTGGCAAGTGACGACCCGGAATTGACGCCGGCAGCCACCGGGACCGTCGCGTGGTAGCGGTGTTCCTCGTCGAGCACAGAGTCCAACAAGCCGGAGAGGCTGTTGGCCCGGGTGCGCAGAATGGTCTGGGTTTCGCTCATCGTGCCTCGGAGCAAACGGCAGTGCTCCTGCAGGCGCATGAGTTCATCGGCAATGTTCAACGCGGCGAGAACAGCCACGCGCAAGGAGTCAACAGTGTTGCCGCCGGCGGACACAGCACGCATCTTGGAGTCGACCGTGCTTGCCAGCTTTTCAATGTATTCCGGGTCGTGAGCGCGGAGGTGATAGGTCTGGTCGTAGATATCCACGCTTACAGAAGTGGTAGCACGCCGGATTTCTAAATTATCTGCCATGTCTCCCCGCTCGATTTTTTTATTCGCCCAGTTCGTCAATTTGTTTGAGCAGGCGCTCGATGCGATGACGCACCGCTTCCCGCTCTTTTTGCAACCCGGAAAGTTGCTCTTCCAACAGGGCAACCTGGGCCGCTTGTTCTTCTACACGATGAGTTAAGCGCGAAGCGTGTTGCTCGACCGAAAAGCGGAGTTCGCGCTCGCCTTTGAGCAATTCAACGGTACGCAGCACGCGTTCTTCGAGTGCCTGAAAATCGTCTGCGGCTGCCATGGTCATCTCGGGAGGGTGTTCTGCGAGGGTGGACATCAATACCTCATTCCACTAAAGGGGGATTGCGTTCTGAATCAAAGTATAGAACGCATATTTCGCAGCTCAATAAGAAAGAAGCACGCCCATTACCTTAGATTGTTCCTCTTCTTCGCGAGTTTGCCTCGGAAATTGTGCCACTCTCTGATTACCAAAGAGATGTTACGCGCGCTGCTTTCCGCCGAGCGCCTCAAGGGCGGCGATAACAGCTTGCGAATAGCTCTGCAGTTCCTCATCGCGGAGGGTCCGTTCCAGAGCCTGAAAGGTGATGCGGATGAGAAGAGAATAGTGTCCGGCAGGCAAAGCTTGAGTGCCGCGAAAGATTTCGCGTGGCACAAAGCGTGTGAGCTCAGCGATGTGCAAATTTTCGAGCGCGTCGGCGATCGATTGCCAGCGAACCGCGTCCGCGAAGATAAAGGAGAAATCGCGCTCCACAGGCTGGAAGCGCGAGAGCTCGCGCGCAATCGGCTGCCGCAGCGGCAAGCGGTAAAGCCGGTAAAGATAAATTTCACCCGCATAAACAATCTGTCGGAGTTTGCGCTGTTGCGCCTCCGCAGGATTGAGTTGACCGAACCAGGCAACAGTCAAGCCATCGGCGACAACGCGCGCTGCGCGCCCGGGGTGCAGCCACGCCGGAATAATTCCGGTACCGGCGGGGAAGGTGTCGAAGTAAAAGGAGCGCACAGCAAATCTCTGCAGCAGCTCTTCCACAGTGCCCTTCAGGTCATAAAAATCAAAGGCGTGCGCAGGCGACTCGGGGCTGCTCCACACCGCACCGGAAGCGCCAAGCGAAAGAGCCGGCCGTTCGTCCACGCGTTCCGGGCTACCGCTGAAAACAGTGCCCTTCTCAAACAGCTGCACGTCGCTGACGTTGCGGTTGAGGTTGTGGGCCAGCATGGTGAGCATCCCGGGCAACAGCGATGGACGCAGCATGCCGGCTTCCTCGTTCAACGGATTGCCCATGGCGACCGCAAGCCCGGGTTGGGGTGCAAATGTAACTGCTTCCGTGGCAGAGCAAAAACTGCTGGAGAGAGCCTCGTTCCAGCCCAACCCAAGCAGAGTCTGGCGAACCTCTGCTTCTTTTTGTGCGTCCGCTAGTTCGCTCACCATGCCGGAGAACGTGGGAAGCGTATTGGCAAAGCGGTTGTAGCCATAGACGCGGGCGATCTCTTCAATCAGGTCGATCTCGCGTTCGAGGTCCAGACGCCAGCTGGGCAGGGTAACCTGGTAGTCGCCTTCTGCGATTTTTTGCAATCCACAACCGAGGGCCTGTAGCACGGACTCGGTAGTATCCTGCTCCACGCCCCGGCCGTCTTCTGTTGCGCCCAGGATACGTCGCACCTCGCGATGACTGAGGCCGATGGCTGGGCGGCGTGCTGTCCGTGCTGCAGCTTCACTCACAGCAACGTCGATCATCTCTCCGTCCACCTGGCCGCCGGCATCGAGGATGAGCCGGCTGACCAGCGCAGACGCTACAGGCGGCGCATTAAAGTCCGCGCCCCGCTCGAAGCGATGCGAGGCGTCGGTATGCAGCCCATGCCGCTTGCTGCTGCGGCGCACCGTTACCGGATCGAACCACGCGGCTTCGACAAGAATATTTCTTGTCTCGGCGGTGATCATCGTGTCCCATCCGCCCATCACGCCAGCCAATGCAATAGGCTTCTTTTCATCGGCCACGATCAGGTCTTCAGGATCGAGCGCACGCTCAACACCATCCAGTGTCCGCAGCTTTTCGCCGGCCCGGGCGCGGCGCAGAATGATGCCGCCTTCCAGCTTGTCGCGATCGAAAGCGTGGGTAGGATGACCCATGGCTTGGGTGACGTAGTTGGTGGCGTCGACCGCATTGAAGATGAGTTTTTGCTGCAGTAGAGCGAAGCGTTGCGCCACCGTGCCCGTCGATGTCTGAATGCGCACCTGGCTGAGGGCCCGGGCAGTGAAGCGGCCGCAGAGTTCCGGTGCTTCGATCGAAACCTTGATGGGGACGGTAAGTGATTGCGCCGCCGGCAGCGAGTCGTCGAGAGGCGCCAGGCTGAGACCGGCGATGGCCGCTGCCTCACGCGCGATGCCATAGTGATTCATGGCGTCGACGCGGTTGGTGGTGATATCCATCTCGAACAGCGAACCATCCCCAACTTCGTAAACGCCTTCGACGGCGATGCCGCGCAGGGTCAGTGCCTCGGCGAGTTCACGGTCGGGCAGCGTGAGGCCGGGCACGTAGGAACGAATCCACTGGGAAAGAATATTCACTTATCGGAATTGCTCCAGAAATCGGATATCACCGGAGTAGAGTTGGCTTATATCGCCGATACCGTACTTCATCATCGCAATGCGTTCTACGCCCATGCCGAAGGCGAAGCCGCTGATTTTCCTGGCGTCGTACGCGGGCTGCTGCCGGGCCACGAAGGCAAACACCGCAGGGTCGACCATTCCACAGCCCAGCAGCTCAATCCAGCCGGACTGTTTGCACTTGCGGCAGCCTCGCCCGCCACAGAAGATGCAACTGATCTGCACATCGGCAGAGGGCTCGGTGAAGGGAAAGAACGAGGGAAAAAATCGCGTCTTTACGCTGGCTCCGAAGAAAGCCTTCATGGCATGGTCGAGAGTGCCTTTGAGGTCGGAGAAGGTGATGTTGGTGTCGACGCAAAGCCCCTCGACCTGGTGGAAGATAGGCGAGTGGGTGGCGTCCAGAGCATCGTTGCGGTGGACTTTCCCGGGGATCACAATACGCAACGGCGGTGGTTGCTGTTCCATGGTGTGGATTTGGACCGGCGACGTATGAGTGCGCATCAGCAGTCGTTCACGCAGGGGTTTGCGCTCCTGCTGGGCGATCACCAGCGTATCCTGGGTGTCGCGCGCCGGATGGCCAGGGGGGAAATTGAGCGATTCAAAATTGTAATAGTCGGTCTCGACCTCGGGCCCCAAGCCAACCGAGTATCCCATCGTCGCAAAGACGGTGACGATTTCGTTCATGGTCCGGATGAGCGGGTGCTCGGCGCCGAGCGCGCGGCGGGTACCGGGAAGGGTGATGTCGATCGCGTCCGTGGCAGGCGCGGTTGCCTTTATCTGCTCCGGATCACAACGCGGTTCGATGGCGGACTTGAGCGCGTTGAACCGCTTGCCAACTTCCCGGCGTGCCTCGGGCGGAGCGCCCTTGAGCACCTCGCCGACCCGCACCAACAAACCCTGCTTGCGGCCGATCCAGCGGATGCGCAACTGCTCCACAGCCTCAAGCGAGTTCGCCGTGGACGCGTCCTGATCGAACTGCTCCAGAATCCAGCTAAAAAAGCTATCGAGTGAACCTGGCGAATAGTCTTTTAATTCGGGAATCTCAATGGGCGGCATCGGCGTCGATTCTGTGCATGAGCACAGCAGCCCGATCAGGTGCGACCGGGCTTGAGTAAACTGGGTTTACGGCAAGGGTTATGCGGCGGCGGTCTTGTTGAGAGCGCTTTTGGCCTGATCGGCTAATGCCGTAAATCCAGCGGCATCATGCACGGCAAGTTCGGCCAGAATTTTGCGGTCGAGCTCGATACCTGCCAACTTAAGGCCGTGGATCAGTTGCGAGTAGCTGATGCCGTTGAGCTTGGCGGCTGCGCCGATGCGCACGATCCAGAGGGAGCGGAATTGCCGCTTCTTCTGCTTGCGGCCGATGTAGGCAAATTTAAGGCCGCGTTCGACAGCTTCCTGCGCTGCCTGGTAGAGCTTGGACTTGGTTAGGAAGTAGCCGCTGGCTCGTTTGAGTATCTTTTTGCGGCGGTCATTGCGTTTAGTGCCACGTTTTACGCGAGGCATGGTTGTTTCTCCTTTAGGTGCTGCGTTATGCGGCTGGAGGTAGGAAGTACCTCTTCACTCGCTGCTTACTGATCGTCTTGTCTTAACGACAGGGGCCGGAAGGCCCTAAACCCGTGAGGGCCGATCAGGCGTAGGGGATCATTCGCGCTACTTTGCGTTTGTCACCATCAGAAACCAGAACGAGGCCGCTCAACTTCTTCTTGACCTTCTTGGTCTTGGAAGTCAGAATGTGGCGCTTCTTGGTCTGACCGCGGAGGATTTTCCCCGTACCGGTCTTCTTGAAGCGCTTGGCCGCGCCCTTGTGGGTCTTCAATTTGGGCATGGTTTTCCTGCTTACTCAGCGTGTCTGTAACTCTAGCGATTATACGGGAGTACGGGAGCAGCCGCCACTTGCGGCCTTGGGATTTCGATGAAGGGTACGGGCCTCAGCCTCGTTCATTTAGTAACAGAAAGCTGGACTTTAGCCCCTGAAGGGGAGAATTGAGTCGAGGATGTTAGCCTGCAGCACGCTTCCCGGAAAGTCAGGGGCTAAAGCCCACCGTGATTCGCTTCTCCGTATGTACCGGCTGAAGCCCGTGCCCTTCATCTACGCTCACGACTGGGCCGATTGGGGATGCTGCTGGCCAACCAGGCCTGGAGCCGGTGGTTTGGGTGCGGCAGGCTTCTTGGGTGGTTCGGCCTTCTTGCCCGGGGCCAGGATGGCGTGCAGCGTGGTGCCTTCCATCCGAGGCATGAACTCGACGATACCGGCATCACCCATGTCCTGAATGAGCCGGTTGATGATGGCGTAACCCAACTCACGATGGGCCATCTGCCGGCCTTTAAAACGCAACGAGGCCTTCACCTTGTCGCCTTCAGCCAGGAACCGAACCGCCTGGTTCTTCTTGGTCTGGTAATCATGCTCATCGACGGTCACGGAAAACTTCACTTCCTTGACCACGATGACTTTCTGCTTCTTGCGCGCAGCGCGATCGCTCTTGTCCTTTTCGTAAAGGAACTTGCCGTAATCCTGAATGCGGCAGACCGGCGGTTGCGCGGTAGGTGAGACTTCCACCAGATCCAAGCCACGCTCGCGGGCTATTTTGAGTGCTTCAAAGGGAGGCAGAATTCCGAGCTGTTCACCGTTTTCGTCGATAACGCGGATTTCACGCGCGCGAATTCTGTCGTTAATGCGGATAAAGGACTTGGCCGAACGCTTATCGATGGTTTCCTCCGGGAAACGAGAGACGCAGGGCCCCTCAAATAAAGCATAGCATTTCAGGACAACGACCGGAAGAACTCTCTCAACCTTTGGTCATGAGACTAAACGGCCGGTCAAGCCGGTTTCTCGCAAGCCCGGTCACCAGCACGCGAACGCTCTGGTTGGCGGGCAGGTGGGCGTCCAGCCGCACCTCAAGAAAATTGTCAGTAAGAGCGCCGGTCATTTCGCCCTGTGGGGTGTGCAACGTGACCGCCGGGAGTTCGCGCCCGAGAAAACCCTGCCGGAAAGCAAGATTCCGGGCCGCGATCAGCGCACGCAGGCGTGCCATGCGCTCCGCCACTACCCGGGTGCGCACGGGGTATTCCCGGGCCAGCTGCCATGCCCTGGTGCCGGGGCGCGCAGAAAAAGGAAACAGATGCAGGTACGTGAACGGCTGGGCCGCGATAAAAGCAAAGCTCTCCTCAAACAAGGCCTCGCTCTCGCCTGGAAATCCCACCATGACATCGGCGCCGATTGCCGCGTCCGGCATGATGTCGCGGATCAGGTGCAGTTTCTCCGCGTAGTGCCAGGGACGATAGCGGCGGTGCATAGCGCGCAGAATAGCGTCCGATCCCGATTGCAACGGAAGATGCGCATGCCGCGCCAGGCGGCCGTCCCGGAATAACGCCAGCAACTGCGGCGTCCAGTCCATGGGCTCGATAGAGCTGAGACGCAGGCGCGGCAGCGAGGTATGGAGCAGAATCCCGCTCACCAGCTCTTCCAGGGTGCGTTCGGGTTGGAGGTCCCTGCCCCAACGCCCCAGGTTTATGCCGGAAAGCACCAACTCGATGCCGCCGGAGTCGGCGAAAGCCTGCACATTGCGCAGGCAGGCCTCCATAGGGAGAGAACGGCTGTGGCCGCGGGTAACGGGGATGATGCAGAAGGAGCAGCGGTTCCCACAACCATCCTGCACTTTGAGATTGGGACGCGTCTGCCCGCCGGGCACCGCCTCCGCCCAACCGCCCTCTGGCATGGATAGCTCGGAGTGGGCAAATGCGTCGTCCACGTACAGGGCCGCCAAGGGCACAAAGCCCGCGGCCTGGCGGGCAAGCTCCGGAACCAGTGCCTTATGACTGTTGCCGATCACGGCCGAGACCCCGGGCAGCGCGGCAACCTCCTCCGGCGCCCGCTGCGCGTAACATCCCGTAACCAGGATGCGCGCGGCTAGGATTCTCCCGGTGCATTCTGCGCAGGTAAGCGCGGGCGGTGCGGTCCGCCTGCGCGGTCACACTGCAGGTGTTGGCGACGATCACGTCTGCCTGGCCGGGATCGATTGCCGGGGTCAGGCCGGCATGTCGCAGCTCGGCGCTAATGATTTCGCCGTCCGCCCGGCTGGCCCGACATCCGAAGTTCTCAACGTGGTATTCTGCCACGTTGCCAGTGTAATCACATGGATCGACTGCCGCTCAAATGAACCTTATTTCAGGTAGGATCCGAGTAGGCGACAATTCCCCCCAGAATTTAAAGCTAGAGAACCCTGGAGTTTTTCCCATGAAACGTCGCATTCTTTTAGTAGATGACGAGCTCGCAATCCTACTGACACTTAAAGCGGTACTGGAAATGAACGACTTCGAGGTGGAAACGGCTGCTTCCGCTCGCGAGGCCCGCTCCAAGCTGCGGGGCGGCACCTTCCACATGGTGATCACCGACATGCGGATGGAGAACGAGTCGGCCGGCCTGGAAGTAGTCCGGGCCGCAAAGCAAGCCCCCTATCAGCCCGCAGTGGCGATGCTCACGGCGTTCCCTGTTCCGGGCTCCGAATGGCGAGACGAAGGCATGGACGAGATGCTGGTCAAGCCGATGAACATCATGAATCTCTTGCGCCAGATCGAGGCCTTGCTCGTCACCCACGAAGACAAGAAGCAGAAGGCGTTGGCGCAAAAAGCTGCGCCCGCAAGTCCGCCTGCGAAGGTGTCCGGACGAGCCGCCTCACGCAAGCCTGCGCCTGCGAATTAGACACTGCCCCGCCCACCTCTCCAGTACGCATACGCCTACCGGAGAGGTTTCGCCTTGGGTGCACTGCTTCCGGTTCAGGAAGCTGCGCTAGCTGCAACTGTGGATGGAACCGGGGGCCGCCGCTGCTGGAAGCATGACCTGCAGAGCACGGGACGACCTTGCGTCGGCTTGAAGGGAACGGTGGTTTCGGTGGCGCACTCCGAACAGACTGTCCGGGTCTCTGTGCGCACTCCATTGCCGGTTCCGGCGACGCGCTTGATCTTGCACTGTTTGCACCGCTTTGGATCGTTTTTGAACTGCTTGTCGTGAAAGAACAGTTGTTCGCCAGCGGTAAAGACAAAGTCATTACCGCAATCTGAACATTTGAGTATCTTGTCGATAAAGTCCATACGCGTCCCCCCGTGCATGCCTTGGAATTTTCAGTGTTTCGTCGACGAAGCGCTTATTGGCGTCGTGTCACCAATCAGCTTCATTCGTCTGTAGTTCAACAACTCTCCTCACATCCACCACAACCGTGAATGAGAGGGGAAATCAGTCCTATACCTTCTTTCATAAATTCTTGAAGATTACGGGATTGCCGGCTTAACGTTTCCTTTTGGGGTCATACGGTAAGCCGGCATTGCAGGGTTAATCCTGCTCTTTTCTTGCTTTCTTACGATTCCGCTTGCGCGCCAGCGCTTCTTTTACGCGACGGCGCTCGCCAGGCTTCAGGTAAAAGGAGTGACGCTTCACTTCCTTAATGATGTCTTCCTGCTGAACCTTGCGCTTAAAACGGCGCAATGCATTTTCAAGCGGCTCGCCTTCCTGCACGCGAACCTCTGCCAAATGAACCACACCTCCAAACATCCCAATAGGGTCCTATAAGATTACGTTACCTTTGAGGTGTGGAGTCAAGCTTAATCATCGTCTTCCGCAAGGAATTTCCTTATGGTAAGGTCCTACCTCGGTCATAGCCCAATCATTCCCAGCTCCTGCTACGTCGACGTTTCCGCACAGATTGTGGGGCAAGTGGAACTGGGCGAACACTCCAGCGTATGGATGAACGCTGTTTTGCGCGGCGATGTGCATTTCATTCGCCTGGGCGCGAACAGCAACGTGCAGGATTGCGCTGTATTGCACGGCATGCGCTACAAGCACCCGGTCGAGGTGGGCGATTGGGTCACGATCGGCCACAATGCGACCGTTCATGGCTGCGTGATTGAAGATGCATGCCTGATTGGCATGGGCGCGACCATCCTCAACAATGCGCGCATCGGCGAGGGCTCCATTATTGCCGCCGGAGCTGTGATCACCGAGAACACGGTGGTGCCGGCAAATACCCTTTGGGCTGGTGTACCGGCCAAAGAGCGGCGCCGGCTGGACCCCAAAGAGCGCGAGACGATCCTGCAGTACGCGCGCAATTACATTGAGTACACGGCGACCTACCTCAAGGAACGGGAGAACTGGTAGAGACGCGAGTCCTGTGGATATTGTGCAGGGCTTTGTATCAGGGCCCGGCTTTAGTCGGGCCGCAAGGGATGGAAAAGAATTGGGCTTTAGCCCCTGCCACCACCTACCTGGCAAAGAAAAGCAAGGGGCTAAAGCCCAGATCTTCTTTGGGCCTCAACGGCCCGACTAAAGTCGTGCCCTGATACAAAGCATTGAACTGAGAGGAAACTCCCTACTAGCCTTCTTCGCGGGTGGAACTCGTGGGAGGCCGCCTGTATTCTGGTAAATAGAATGAGTATTTTGCAAGCTGTACGCGGGACCCGGGACCTGCTGCCACCGGAAACCGAACTCTGGAATCACATCGACACCACGGCGCGGCGCGTTTTTGAGCGTTATTCCTTCGGTGAAATTCGCACTCCTGTTCTGGAGGAGACGCAGCTCTTTTCCCGCAGCGTGGGCGAAGAAACCGATATCGTTTCCAAGGAGATGTACACCTTCAGCCCGGAGCCAGGGCAATCCCTGACCCTGCGTCCGGAGAATACTGCCGGCGTTGTCCGCGCCTACATAGAGCACCAGCTGGGCGAGACCGGGCAACTACAAAAGCTCTACTACATTGGCCCACAATTCCGCCGTGAACGTCCGCAAAAGGGCCGCTATCGCCAGTTCTTTCAGATTGGCGCCGAGGTGATCGGACCGCCCAGCGCGGGCAGCGAGTCGCCCCTGCGGGATGCGGAAGTGTTGGAGATGCTGGCCACCTTGCTGCGGGAACTGGGCATTACGGACTGGAAGCTGCTGCTCAATTCAGTTGGCTCGGCTACCGACAGGCCGCGCTACGTGCAAGCGCTGCGCACCGCCCTGGAACCGGTGGTGGCGCGCATGTGCGAGGATTGCCAGCGGCGCGCAGGCACCAACCCCCTGCGCGTGCTCGATTGCAAGCATCCCGAAGACCAGCCCATCATCGCCACGCTGCCCCGCATCTGGGATTCGCTCGATGAAGGATCCAAGGAACATTTTGCCGCCGTTTGCACTGCATTGGACGCTTGTGGAGTGGCGTACGAGCATGACCATCGCCTAGTGCGCGGCCTCGACTACTACACCCGGACCACATTCGAGTTCGTCTCCAACGACCTGGGGGCACAGAACGCCCTGCTTGGCGGCGGCCGCTACGACGGGCTGTCTGAGGCTATCGGCGGCCCCAGGGCGCCGGGCATCGGGTTCGCCATGGGCGAAGATCGCCTGGTGTTAGCCCTCCAGGCACAGGCCGGGCGCACGGCGCAGCTGGCAGCAGCCTACATAGCCCCGCTGGGCGAGCGGATGAACCCCGCTGCGCTTGTCTTAGCCCGGGAACTGCGCGCTGGCGGCTTGCGGATTGAGCTCGGCGATGGCTCGTTTCGGCTCAAGAAATCGTTCGAGGCCGCGAACAAAGTGGCGCACGCGATCGTGATTCTCGGTGAAGACGAGGCCGCCTCCGGTATCTTGACGGTAAAGCACTTCGCCACCGGTGAGCAGTTCAAGATTCCCCGCGGGGAACTCGCTCAGAAGCTCACCGATCTTTCGAAATAAAACAAGCAAAATAGGACAAGCCGCATTGCTCGACTCTTTAGGCACTCTTCAGCGCACCCACACCTGTGGACAGCTCCGCGCACAACAGGCCGGCGACCAGGTCATCCTCATGGGATGGGTGAATCGCCGCCGCGACCATGGCAATCTGATCTTCCTGGACCTACGTGACCGTACCGGGATCATCCAGATCGTGCTCGACAAAGATCTCACCCCGGAAGGCCACGCCAAGGCCGAACAGGTGCGGCCGGAATATGTGGTCGCCGTGGTGGGCACCGTTCGGCTGCGCGGCAAGGATGTGATCAACCCCAAGATGGCTACCGGCGAAATTGAGGTGGCTGCCCAACAGTTGCTGGTATTGAACGACTCCAGGGTGCCCCCGTTTTCGCCTGCCGAAGAGGCCATCGCCAACGAAGAGTTGCGCCTGAAATATCGCTACATCGATCTGCGCCGGCAGCAGATGCAGCGGAATTTCGAACTCCGCCACAAGATTACCCGTGCCGTGCGGGAGAGCCTGTCGAACCAGGGTTTTCTGGAAATCGAGACCCCGTTCATGACCCGCTCGACCCCGGAGGGCGCGCGCGATTATCTTGTCCCCAGCCGGGTGCATGGCGGCCAGTTCTATGCCTTGCCGCAATCGCCACAATTGTTCAAGCAGATCCTCATGATCTCGGGCTTCGATCGTTATTTTCAAATTGTTCGCTGCTTTCGGGATGAAGACCTGCGCGCTGACCGGCAGCCGGAGTTCACCCAGGTCGATCTCGAGATGTCGTTTGTTCGCCAGGAAGACGTCTTTGTGGTGGTTGAGACTTTTTTGCGGGAGGCTTTCGCTGCGGTGGGGGTGGTGCTGTCCACTCCCTTTCCGCGCATCACCTACGACGAGGCCATGCGGCGCTACGGCATCGACAAGCCGGACCTGCGGATGCCCGGGTTGACCGATGTTCGCTCCGCCTTTCGCGAGGAGGATTTGCAGGCGCTGGCCATTGACCCAAACCTGCCGGTGGTGGTGGTGTGCATTCCCAGGGTGGGAGAGCTTTCGCGCAAGGAGCGCGACGACAACCGGCCGTTGTTCGACGGAAGCAAGGGCGCGAAATTAATTGATGACTGGAAGCGGCTGGAAAAGAGCTTCCCGGAAGCGGTCAGGAAGATACGCGAGCTGGTGCCCACGCGGGCAGAGGGCGAAGTTGAGGACCTGCTGCTGCTGGTCGCCGGCGATGCGGCCTCCCATCTGCAGGCTAGCGACACCAAGACGCAAAGCCATCTTTCCGAGCGCGAGATCAGCGTCTACTCGGCGGCGGGGAATCTTCGCGTAGAGTTAGCCCGGCGTTATGCTGACCGGCATGGAGTCTCTGCCATTACCGATCAGGTGGTCGACTCACCGGAGCGAGACCTGGGCCGGCAGGTTGCTGGAGACACGGCCTTCCGCCCCATCTGGGTAACGGATTTTCCCATGTTTGAATTCGACCAGCAGTCGAAGCGCTGGCTACCTGCCCACCATCCTTTCACTTCTCCCCACGAAGAGGACATGGAGAGGCTGGTTCCGATCCGGCGTCGGTACGGGCCCGCTACTACGATCTGGCGATGAATGGGCTGGAATTGGGCTCCGGCTCCATTCGCATCCACCGGCAGGATGTACAGCAGGAGATATTTCGCGCTTTAGGTATGAGTGAAGAGGAAGCGCGGTCGCGCTTCGGGTTTTTCCTCGAAGCACTTACGTACGGAACGCCGCCTCATGGGGGCATCGCTCTGGGCCTGGACCGTATTGCCATGATCCTGGCCGGGGCGCAGAGCCTGCGTGAGGTGATTGCGTTTCCCAAGACTGCCAAAGCGATCGACTTGATGGTCGATGCGCCCACCCCGGTAAGCCCTCAACAATTGAAAGAGCTGCACATCCGCACGGTCGGCTGAGCAACCAAGGCCGGGTGCCCCACATCTCGCTCGTTTTTCGCGAGATGTGGATACCACGAACCTTAATATTTCGTGCTCGTCGGGCGGAAGAACTCCAGGGTTTACAGCAGTGGTATCCCACATCTCGCGAAAAACGAGCGAGATGTGGGGCACCGGCCGTGGTTTAGGGGAAAAGACTCAGTTCAGGTTTAGGGAAAAGATCCAGTTCAGGTTTGTGGGAAAGAATCAGTTCAGTTTGTGGGGAAAAATTAATTCATCCACTTGCGGTCGTTGGGGTCGCGCTTTTCGTCGGGGTCGATGTAGCGCCCTTCGCTGTCGAAGCGGACGTCGCGGTTCTGCTTGCGCATGTAGACCTCGAACTTACGCGCCACCCGCCGGCGCTTCCAGCGATAGTAGTTGTTGCGCAAGCTGAAGAGGCCTTCGCTAAAGGACGTGCTCATACCCCGCCGCGGCGCCCGGCGGGCGAAAAAGAACCCAATCCCCGCACCGCTAAGGATAACGAAGTAGGCCAACGGAGGTCCTCCGGAGAGCAACAGCGCTACCTCGATCAGCATGTAAACGATGACCAGATATTTCGCTTTGATCGCTATCGGCAGCGGGAACATGTACATTTCCAGGTCGCCGAACAGGACCGCGAAGGCAGCCAGCAGCCCGAACAGTGCGGCGTCCGCGCTGGTGGTGCGTGCTAACGGGGTCGGAGTGAAAGATGTGGGTAAAGGTGAGCGCGCTCCCGATCAGGCCGCCGCCGATCGCGCACAGAAAGTAAATTTCCAGCAGCCAGCGGCTTCCCTTCGACGTCTCAAGAAATGAGCCGATAAACCACAGAGTGAGCATGTTGAAGGCGACATGCAGCACGCCCGAATTCAGGAAACTGTAGGTTGCCAGTTGCCATACCCAGCCGTGGATCAGCAAAGCCGGGGTCAGCGAAAAGTACTGAAGCACCACCAGCAGCATTCCCACTGCCGCGTATTTCATGAGCAGCAGCACAAAAAACACGGCTACGTTAGCCAACACCAGTTGGCTGGTAACCCCGGTGAAGCTCGGGAATGAGAGAGAAGAGAAACCGCTGCGGGGAAAGCGTGCCATGACTTCTTATGTAAGACTAACGCCTTTTTGCGCCGGTTCGCGGTACGATTTGATGTCTGGCAGGAGTTCCTTGACGTCCGGCGTGTTCTCCCGGAAACTAAAGCGGTTTAGCAATTACCAATTGTGAAACCGCGAGCCAAGGACACCATCAACATCTTAAGTGCTCCGTGAAAGGAGAGCTGTATGCCAGTCTGTCAGGAATGCGAGAGCGTTCTCGATTTCGATCCCGACGAAGTTGAAGAAGGCGACATCGTGGTCTGCGATGAGTGCGGCACCGAGTTCGAAGTGGTCGCTACCGAACCGCTCGAACTCTCCCAGGTGGACGAAGAAGGCTACGAAGATGAGGACGAGGAAGTGGCCGACGAGGAAGAAGAATGAGGCTGTGGTTCGATTCTCTTGCTGCTAATGGTATGCGCGGTCACTCAGCCGCTCATCCACGGGCAGAGCCTGGCACAATCGGTGCGAGTGGTTCAGGGCACGGTGCAGAATTCAGACGAACAACCGCAAGCCAATGCCGTGGTCTACTTGCAGGACCAGAAGACTCTGGAGGTCAGAACCTTTATTACTGAGGCGGATGGACACTACCGCTTTGGGCAGCTGAGTTCTGAGGTCGACTATCAACTCTGGGCGGAGTACAAGGGGCGCAAGTCAAAAACCAGAGCCATCAGCTCCTTCGAAAGCAAGAAGCAATTTACCTTCAACTTGAAGATCGATACCCCAAAGTAAGGGGAGCGCCCCGCTCTCCTTACTCGTGTTCGAAGCGCTTCCAGTTGACCAGGTCACCCAGCGTGGTGGTGGAGCTTGAAACCGGCTGCTTGTAGGCTTCCACATCGGCCCGGCTGGCTTCTTCGCCTACCGCGCGCAAGCTGAGGCCGACCTTCTTCTCATCCTGGTTCATCTTGATGATCTTGAAGTCATGCTCCTGGCCTGCTTCGAGCTTGATCGGCGCGCCATTCGCATCGGCAGCTTCTGAAACATGGCAGAGGCCTTCCACGCCTTCGGCGATCTCGATAAAGGCTCCGAATTGCGCCGTGCGCAACACCTTGCCCTTGACCACGTCACCGACCCGATGCTGGGCAAAGAACGTCTCCCACACATCCGGTTGAAGTTGCTTGATCCCAAGTGACAGACGGCGGTTCTCCGCTTCCACCCCAAGTACCACGGCGCGAACTTTCTCGCCCTTCTTGAGGATCTCAGAAGGATGCTTCACGCGCTTGGTCCAGCTCAGGTTGCTTACGTGAACCAAGCCGTCAATGCCGTCTTCAATTTCAATGAAGGCGCCAAAGTCGGTGAGATTACGCACCCGGCCTTCCACGATGGTGCCCGCGGGATAGCGCTCGGAGAGATGCTCCCAGGGATTCTCCAGCAATTGCTTCATCCCCAGCGAAATACGACGGTCGTTGGGATTGACGCTAAGTACGACAGTCTCTACTTCATCGCCAGGCTTGACCAACTTGGAGGGATGCTTCATCCGCTTGGACCAGGTCATCTCGGAAACGTGCACCAGTCCCTCGATGCCCTGCTCCAGCTCCACAAAGGAGCCGTAATCGGTCACGCTGAGTACCCGGCCACGCACCCGGGCGCCGATTGGATAGCGCTCCACGGCATCCAGCCAGGGGTCGGGAGTGAGTTGCTTGAAGCCGAGCGAAACGCGCTGCTTCTCACGATCGAACTTGAGCACCTTGACCTGGATCTCGTCCCCAACGTTCACCAGGTCGCGGGGATGGGTAAGCCGTCCCCAGGACATATCCGTAATGTGGAGCAGGCCATCGATGCCGCCCAGATCGACAAAAGCGCCGTAGTCGGTCAGGTTCTTCACTGTGCCGGTAAGGATCGCGCCCTCTTCCAGGTGTTCGAGCGTCAGGCTGCGCTTGTTGGTCTGCTCCTCTTCCAGCAGCTCCTTGCGCGAGACCACAACGTTGCCGCGTTTCTTGTTCAGCTTGATGACGCGGACTTCGATCTGCTGGCCGATGTACCCGTCAAGGTTGCGAACTGGCCGGATCTCCAGCTGGGAGCCGGGCAGAAAAGCCTTGATGCCGATGTCGACGGTGAGGCCACCCTTGACGCGTCCCAGGACCGTGCCGATCACCGGAGTCTTTTCGTTGGCTGCCCGTTCAATTGCATCCCAAACCCGGTGGCGCTGCGCCTTGTCATAGCTCAGCAGGAAGCCGCCTTCGGCCTCTTCGCGCTCCACCACCACTTCAACCGTGTCGCCGGCCTTCAGCTTGGGCTGGCCGTTGTGGTCCAGAACCTGCTCCAGGGGAATGAGCCCTTCGGACTTGAGGCCCACGTCGACCACTACATGCTTATCCGTCAGCTTAATGACAGTACCGGTGACGACGTTATCGTCATAGGCCTGCGCTGCGGCTTCCGCAGCCTGCTCGCGATCAAACGATTCCAATGCGGCGGCAAAGTCCTCCATGCCGGTCATCTCGGAGTCTTCCGAACCGGAATGGCTAACAACTGGCTTGGGATCTATGACGCGGTGCGGCACGCTGGGGGCTTCAGCCTGCGGGTTAGCGGTAACTGTCTCGGTCGAGTCAAAATGATCCGCCGGTGTATCAAGCGTTGGGGTTTGCAGTTCGGTGTTCAGGTGTGTGCTCTCGGTTCGTTCAGGATTTAGGACGTCTGCCATGAATGCCAGCTCCGGATTCTCGATCGGTCGCTGCCGATCCGCCCACCACTACGGGTATTCGATGAATCACGCCCGTGATTCGTTCCCGCAGTTTTGCTTCGCAGGACTATTTGCAGGCTTGGTCCCCGAAGTAGGGCACCGCAAACTTTACTCTCCCCCAAGCAAACGTTCGGAGGGAGACTGTTAGTGTAGCCGCACTGAATGGCTTGGCACTTAAATCTCCGGTAGGAGCATCCGGGAGGGGGGTAAAGCAAGAGCGGCGATGGACGTCTACGCCGAATCCTCTACGTAGACCCTTCATACACAACTATAGCAATCGCCGGGAAAGCATGTCAACGAACTCGTGAGCAATTCAGGGTACACGAAAGCGTCGGAAGTACCTATATTTATTGCCTTGTAACCTTGCGCTCGAGGATGATGCCACGCCAGGCGTCCGTATACTTGAACCGCATGGATTACTTGTGGACGCCCTGGCGCTACGCTTACCTGGTCGATACCGAACCGGGCTCACCCAAAGGTGGGCGAAAAGGCGTGCCGCAAGCCCTGGCCGCGTGGCCCGGTGACCGTGACTGCGTCTTTTGTAACCTGATTGCCGCTACGCAATTCGCGGTAGAACACGGCATGACCGCGGCCGACGCGGACCGGGCGGCCAATATCGTGCTGCGTGCCGAGCATAGTTTCATTTGCCTGAATGCCTTTCCCTACACTTCCGGCCACGTCATGATCGTGCCTTATGCCCACCAGGAAACGCTCGCTGCCCTGGAGCAGGAGGCGGCGCTCGAGATGATGAAGCTGGCGCAACGCACCGATGCCGTTCTGCGCCAGGTGTACTCGCCCCAGGGGATCAACATGGGGATCAACCTCGGCCAGGCAGCGGGCGCCGGGATCGCGGCCCACCTGCATCTGCATGCCCTGCCCCGTTGGCTGGGCGATTCCAACTTCATGACGGTGATCGCGGAGACGCGGGTGCTGCCGGAACTGCTGGAGACAACCTGGCAACGGCTGAGGGAAGCCTTTGAGCAGGAAATCTGAAACCTAGTCTGAGACCGAAGGCAGGCTTCATACGAACTGCACGGCTTCGCGTGCCGGTCGGGATGACAAATGAAGCTCTGGCCCCTGAGGTACACATTCATCCGCTCAGCCCGAACAGAACCTACCCTGTAGCAACCGTACCTCGCGGCTAAAGCGTAGCGCACGATGGAGGGCACGCCTGCGTGCCCTTCGTCAGCTGGCCTGTCGGATTCCTAGCGCCGGCAAGCGGTAAATTACGGCAGCTCCGGTTGGTCTTCCAGTTCCAGGGTCTCCTGTTGGGCCAACTCGATTAAGCCCTGAGGGATCTGCTTGGTTGGCTTAACCCCCAGTGTTCTCAGCATTTCCGCCTGCCGGATCACATTACCCGATCCCGGTGTGCAGCTTCGACAAGGCGTCTTCGTAGCTGCCCTTGGCCTGGTCCAGCCGCTCCCCCATCTTGGTAAAGTCGGCCACGAAGCCGGCGAGCTTGTTGTAGAGTTCGGCACCCCGCCGGGCAATCTCCTCCACGTTGCGTTTCTGCTGCTCCTGCCGCCAAAGGGAAGCGACCGTCCGCAAGACAAAAAGCAGCGTACTGGGGCTAACCAGCAGAACGTTTCGTTGCCACGCCTGCTCCCACAGCTTTTCATCCCGGGAAACGGCCAGCATGAAGGCCGATTCGAAAGGAAGGAACATGATCACGAAATCAATCGAATTCAGCCCATAGAGGGTCTGGTAGTTCTTGTCCGCCAGACCACGAATGTGCGTGCGTACCGAGCTGCAATGGTTGTCAGCCGCCAGCGTTCGCGCAGCCTCGCTTTCCGCTGTGTTGTAGGCCCCATGATGAACCAGGGAAACTTTGGAATCGATAACCAGGTGCCGGTCGCCAGGGAGGTGGATGACCACGTCCGGCTGGGATCGCGTGCCATTTTCCGCAGCGTAGCCTTGCTGGGCGTCGTATTCGTGTCCCGGACGCAGGCCCGCGGCCTGCAAAGTCCGTTCCAGGATCAACTCTCCCCATGCGCCCTGGGCTTTACTCGATCCCCGCAAGGCGACGGCCAGATTGTTGGCTTGGTCACCGATTTTGATGTTCGACTCGAAGAGCTTATCGATGTGGGCGCTCAGCTTCTCGCCGCCCCTCACCTGTTCCATGCGCGCGGCTTCGATCCTGGCCTGGAAATCCTCCAGCCTGGTCTTGAGGGGCTCGAGTACCTGGTCCAGGCTGGTCTGGTTCTGCTCCGTGAAACGCTTTGATTTCTCTTCCAGAACCTCGCTAGCCAGGGACTTGAAGGTCTCCGGAAGGCTGACCCTCATCTGTTCCAGCACGCGCTCGGTTGCGGCGTGACGTTCTTCGAGGCGGGCAATGGTGGCCCGTTGGGCCGCGTCCTCATCGCGCGCCTGGTCAAGACGGGCACGGGTGTCAGCCAACTGGTCGAGCAGGGTTTTGGAGGATTTCTCAAAACTCGCGCGCTCCGCGCCAGTGCGGCTGCGCTCGAAATAGGTGGCCACGACAATGCCGGCGACAAACGCGGCGACGGCTGCAAAAAGGAGGGTGAACATACCGGGAAACATCGCCATCTGCTTTTTTGACTTTACTCGTTCATGACAGCAAAGACGCTGGAGAAACAACGGGGTGCCGCGCTTTACACCACTTGGGGCGCTCAGTAGACTGGAAACTTTGGGGCCGTGAACTGCGCGGGTTGCGGGCTAGGCCGTTTTTCCTGTTGCTGTCTCCTGCCAGGCATTGGCTTCCGGCGCAGCCGGTCCCCCGGGACCCTCTGCGAAGTTAGATCCTTTCCTGTGGCAGGTGGCGCCTGGAGGAAAACCGGAACGACCGCCGCACCGCCTTCCCGGACCGTTCGCCCATCCTTGCAGGTGTAAAGCCCTGTAGAGCGGTTTTATGGCTAAACCCATCATGAAACCGCTGTAACGAATTGTTTCTATAGACAGGAGAACGGAATGGCAACAGCAGCAGTCGAAGAAAAGGTAAAACAAATAATCGTTGAGCAACTTCAGGTCGATGAAGCTGAAGTGACGCCCAGTGCGTCGTTTCAGGAAGATCTGGGAGCAGATTCACTCGACGTAGTCGAACTGGTGATGCAGTTCGAAGAGGCCTTTGACCTGGAAATTCCGGACGAAGACGCAGAAAAAATCAAGACTGTGAAGGACGCCACCGAATACATCGAGAAAAACGCGAAAGGCAGTAAGTGAGTTGGCACGAAGGGTGGTTGTTACGGGAATCGGGCTGTTGTGCGGAATAGGTAAGACTGCGCCCGAGATCTGGAACAACCTCCTGGCCGGCAAGAGCGGGATGGCTCCCATCACCAGCTTCGATACGACGGGGTTTCCCGTAACATTCGCGGCCGAGGTGAAGGGCTTCAATCCGCTGGATTTTATGGACAAGAAGGAAGCGCGCAAGATGGGGCGCTTCATCCATTTCGCGCTTGCCGCTACTCACGAAGCTCTGCAGCACTCCGGTTTAAAAATCGGCCCCGCGAATGCTGAGCGCGTGGGTGTACACATCGGGTCCGGCATTGGCGGCTTCGATGTGATCGAGCGGGAGCACCTCGCCATGCTCCATGGCGGCCCGCGTAAGATTTCACCATTTTTTATTCCCGGCACGATCGCCAACCTGGCAGCCGGCCAGGTGAGCATCCGCTATGGCGCGCTGGGTCCGAACGAGGCGACCTCGACAGCGTGCACTACCAGTGCGCACTCCGTGGGCAACGCTTTTCGCACCATTGAGCGCGACGATGCCGACGTAATCATCGCCGGTGGCGCCGAGGCCGCGATTACACCCATGGGCGTGGGCGGCTTTGCCGCTATGCGCGCGCTCTCCACACGCAATGCCGACCCGGAACATGCCTGCCGTCCGTTTGACAAAGACCGCGACGGCTTCGTGGTCGGCGAGGGGGCCGGCATCCTGGTGCTGGAGGAGCTGGAACATGCGCGTGCCCGCGACGCTGCCATCCTGGCCGAAATCATCGGCTACGGAATGAGCGCCGACGGCTACCACATCACCAGCATGGCGCCCCAAGGCGAAGGCTGCTTGCGGGCCATGAAAAATGCCCTGCGCAGCGCTAAGCTGGAGCCCGGCGACGTGGACTATGTGAATGCCCATGCCACTTCGACCCCGCTGGGCGATGCGCTGGAGACGGCGGCCATCAAGCATCTCTTTGAGGAGCACGCGACCAGCGGCAAACTCCTGGTGAGCTCGACCAAGTCGATGACTGGCCATCTTCTGGGCGGCGCGGGCGGCTTGGAGGCCGGCATCACCATCATGTCCCTGCAACGCCAGATTGTTCCTCCCACCACCAACCTTGACGATCCTGATCCAGCCTGCGACCTCAACTACATTGCCAATCAACCCCAAGCCGCCAAGGTGGACGTGGCGCTGTCCAACTCGTTTGGCTTCGGTGGAACCAATGGAGCGCTCATCTTCCGCCGCTGGCCGGAGTGAGCTCGGCCCTGCCACTTTGGTGGAATATGGGATGAATCTCTTGGTTCGTGGGCGGTTTATAAGGAGGAATGCCGCTTCAATCGTGGGATCATTATGGAACGGCGCGAAGGAAGCGAGGCGGATTGAAGCGAGTTGCCACAGGATTAGCCTGCGTATTTTTTGCGACAGCTTCGTTCGCGGCCTGCAGCAGTAGCCCTCCCGTATCCCAGGAATTGAAGGCTTCGCAGGTGGTGATCATCGGCACTGTAGTGTCGTCGCGCCAGGTGCCGCAATCGTGGGACGCCCTGGATGGCACCGAATACGTGGTGCATATCGACCAGAAGGTCAAAGGTAAGCAATCGGGCGAGATCACCATTTTCAGCGAACACCGCGACGACGCCTTCACCATGCAGTCCGGGACACAGTACCTGCTCTTTCTCACCAACAATTACCAGCACTGGATGGTAAATATGTGCGGGAACTCCGGCCCGCTGGATGAGAAGAGAGATGTCATCAAGCAAATGGTTCACGCAGCCGGCAACGACTAAGCGCCTTCAGTCCTGGTTCCTTGACGAAGGCGGTGCCCCACATCTCGCTTGTTTTTCGCGAGATGTGGATGCATCCACATCCCTCTGACTCTCGATTGTCCGACGCATTGTGCGGTCAACATTGGTGGTATCCCACATCTCGCGAAAAACAGCGAGATGTCGGGCACCCGGCCTTCGTCAGGCACTAAGGCTCTAAAGCCGTACCCTTCCACAATAAAACCGTGACAGTTTCTTAATAAGCCCGCCTAGTACCCCAGTGCAAACCTAGGTACCAGGCGCTCCATCTGCATTTAAGGCAGCGCGGCGCTCCCCTTCTGCCACGTTCTTTGTGGCAAATATTGCAAACATAAGCCTTACGCTCTCGCCCGCGATCCCTCCATTACCATCGGCCCGCAAGCCCCCTCGGAAGTAAGGGCGTTCCAGAACAATACAATTGCCATCCCCCGTAAGACACGGCAATCTACCACTTAAGCAGTACACATACAACTTACGTGGTACCGCAAATATCCGAGTTTGACCCGAGGAGGGTTTGTGAAAAATTTTGCTATTGCATTAATTCTCTGCCTGAGTGCGGCCAATGGTTTCTCCCAGTGCAAGACAGATCGTGTCAGCGCCCGCAAGGAGATGCACATGGCATCTGCCGTGGTTGTGGGAACGGTGACGGCAGCACAACCAGTACCGGAAGCGTGGGATTTTCTGGACGGCGTGAACTATACGGTTCGGGTCGAGTCCAAGATCCACGGCAAGGCGCGCCCCAACACTGAAGTGACGGTTTTCAGCGAGAACAGCCCGCGCTTCTTCGCCATGTACGTAGGTCAGCAGTACCTACTGTATCTGCAGCCCAAGTATGGCCGTTTCGAGGTCGACAATTGCGGCAATTCACGCGCGACTGACGACTCGTCCGCATCGGTTAAACAGCCGAAGCTCACTGCCGCCAAGGGCTTCTAACTTTTGCAGGACTGCCGTCTGCCTTGGAGAGGGGTATCGCGTATCACGATACCCCTCTCTCTTTTTATTGCAGCAGGGTTCCGTTTTCCGGTTCTACCTTGGCCTCTTCCGGCGGAATGACCACAGCCGCTGCGACCTTGTCTTCATCTTCAAGATGCAACAGCCGGACGCCCTTGCGTCGACCGGCCAGCGGCGCGGATCGTCTTGGTGTCAATCCGGATGATCTTCCCGTACTGGCTGATGACCATCAGCTCGGAACTATCATCGACCAGCAGGATAGCGCTCACCTTCCCGTTGCGGGCAGTGGTCTTCACGTTGATGACGCCCCTGCCGCCGCGGGTCTGCAGCCGGTACTCGTCCACATCGGTGCGCTTGCCGTAGCCCTGCTCGGTAATGGAAAGAATCAGCGAAGGAGAATCCCCGCCGTTGCCATTCTTCTTGCGCTCGAGCGGAGTGGCGGCCAGACCGACCAGGTAATCGCCCTTGCCCAGATCGATGCCGCGCACCCCATAAGCCGGCCGCCCCATGGAGCGCACGTCATTCTCTCCAAAGCGAATGGCCATGCCCATATGCGTCGCCAGGAAAATGATCTGGTTGCCGTCGGTGCGGCAGGCGCCAATCAATTCGTCATCGTCGTCGATACCGATGGCAATGATGCCGCGCGCCATTACATTGCAAAAATCCTTGAGCGGAGTCTTCTTGACCGTGCCTTTGCGGGTGGCAAAAAAGATGAACTTGCCTTCCTCTTCCAGGTTGCGAACGGGCAGGATGGTGCGTACGTTCTCTCCCGGCTGCAGGTTCAACAGGCTGGCCATGGATTTGCCCTTGCCGGCAGCGCCGATGTCGGGGATCTCATACACTTTGAGCCAATAGACCCGGCCGGCGTTGGTGAAGCAGAGCAGATAGGCGTGGGTGGAGTCGACGATGAGCTGGGAGACGAAGTCTTCTTCCCGCGTCTTCATGCCCAACCGCCCGGTGCCGCCGCGCCGCTGCTGGCGATAGATGGAAATTGGCGTGCGCTTGAGATAACCCGAATGAGAAACAGTGACGGCGACCTGTTCGTCGGCGATCAGGTCTTCCAGTTGTAACTCGGCCGTCTCGTCGAGGATCTGGGTGCGGCGCTCGTCGCCGAAATCTTTACGCGCAGCTTCCAGCTCCTTGATGATCAGCGCCCGCAGTTTTGGTTCGGAAGCCAGAATGGCCTCGTACTCGGCAATGCGCTCGCGCACTTCAATCAGTTCTTTGAGGATCTCGTCCGTCGAAAGCTGGGTGAGGCGGTAGAGTTGCAGCTCGAGGATGGCGTCGATCTGCCGGTAGCTCAGGCCTGGTTCCCGCTCCGGCCCGGTTACGATGCCGGTGTCGAGCTTGAGAACAATATCTTTAGAAAGTGAGAAGCGGCGCAGGTTTTCCCTTGCTTCCGCCCGCGATCCGGAGCCGCGAATAATGCGGATGACCTGGTCGATATTATCCAGGGCAATCTTGTAGCCCTCGAGGATGTGTTCGCGCTCGCGAGCCTTCTTGAGCAGGAACGAGGTGCGCCGCCGAACCACGTCCACCCGGTGGTTGATGAAATGACGGATGGCGTCATGCAGAGCAAGCTCCCGCGGCTGGCCATTGACCACGGCGAGAAAGATCATGGAAAAGCTCTCTTGCATCTGGGTGTGCTTGTAGAGCTGATTGAGGACGATCTGTGCTTCCGCACCGCGTTTGAGGCCGATGACGATGCGCATTCCGTCGCGATCGCTCTCATCGCGGAAGTCGTCTTCGGAAATATCGGTGATAACTTTTTCGTTGACCAGCTCGGCAATGCGCTCGATCAGTTTGGATTTATTGACCTGGTAGGGAATCTCGGTGACGATGATCGCCTGCCGTCCACCCTTCAACTGCTCGATGGCTGCTTTGGCCCGCATCAGGAAGCGTCCACGGCCCGTCTTGTAAGCCTGCGCAATCCCGCCACGGCCGTAAATGAACCCGCCGGTGGGGAAGTCTGGCCCTTGTACATGCTGCAAAACCTCGGCCAAGCCGGCCTGCGGATTCTTCACCAGCTCAATGGTGGCGCTGATCACCTCGTTCAGGTTGTGCGGCGGAATATTGGTCGCCATGCCCACCGCGATTCCATTGGACCCGTTCACGATCAGGTTGGGGACGCGCGTCGGAAGCACCGTAGGTTCCAGGGTGCTCTCGTCGTAGTTGGGAACAAAGTCAACCGTGTCCTGATCGATGTCGGCCAGCATTTGCCCGGCAATGCGAGTCATGCGGCACTCGGTGTAACGCATGGCCGCGGGCGGATCACCGTCTACCGAGCCGAAGTTCCCCTGGCCATCCACCATGGGATAGCGCATGCTGAATGGCTGCGCCAGCCGCACCATGGTGTCGTAAATGGCCGAATCGCCGTGGGGGTGATACACACCCATGGCTTGACCGACGACCTTGGCGCACTTGGCATACTTCTTGTTGAACTCCAGACCCATCTCGTGCATGGTGTACAGAATTCTGCGATGCACCGGCTTGAAGCCGTCGCGAATGTCAGGAAGGGCGCGCCCAATGATCACCGACATGGAGTAGTCGAGATAAGACCGCTTCATCTCGTCTTCAATGTTGATGGGGATAAGGCGCGTTCCAGGGCCGTCTGGTGGGTTACCGTCGCTGCCGTTTGGACCTAAAGGAAGGAGAGGATTCTGATCGTCTGCCATAAGAGGGTGGGCTATCTAGATGATACGTGTTTCGGGGCCGCTCAGCAAGGCGCTGAGGCCACTCTAAGTCTTTTTTATTGAATAATTTGTGCAGTGCTCAAGGCCGCCCCAAGCAGCAGCAGGGAGGCGGCCAGCGCGAGGAAGACGGGACGGTATCGGGTTTCCAGAAAATCGGCAAAAACGCCGGCAATGAAAGTGATGAGAAAGGGCAGCGCCCAGAGCGTCGGTTCGCTCGAAATGCCGGGCGTGATCAGGGTAAAAAACAATATCGCCAGCAGCAGAGGGACGGTATTGCCGAAATACCGCGACCGCCGCGTGGGCAGATAAAGCAGCAAGGACGTCAGGCCAGCCAGCGCAACGGCGGAGTTAGGCAGGCTAAGAAACCAGTGACGCGCCGGCTGCAGAGAAAACCAGATGCGCCCTGCCCCGCTGCGAAAGAAGTAGCTGAAAGCGTCCAGGCTGAAGTCGTAGCAAGCGAACAGCAGCAGCAGAGTCCCGATGACTGCCGTCATCATAATCGGCACAATGTAGGCGCGGCGGCCGACCGCCAGGTAGGCCATAAAGCCGATGGACAACACCAGCGCGAGCAAAAATGCGGCCACATGCGACGCCGCCGTAAAGGCGAGGGTTAGGGTAAGCAGCACAATCCGCGAACGCCACTTACGCGGCGGTCCATGCATGGCATGGGCCACGCCCATAGCAGTGTAGAGGGAGGCAAACAGTCCAAACGCGGTAAGAATTTCGTTGTTGGGGTAGGTGCAGGCGTGGATCACCGGAGGACAAAAGCAGTACAAGGCCAGGGCAATAAAGCCACCCGTGTTGCCATACAGACGGCGTGTCACCCACCATAGCGCGCCCCCCAGAAAGATCCCAGTGATCAGGAAACCGCTATGCAGCAGCACGAGAACGTAGGTGAGTTCGTGGCGCATCTCCCAGGTGGAAGTGTCCGCGTTCTCGCCGGCGATCATGCGTTGCAGCGTCAGTGGCAAACCGGCGATCCGGTACCCAAGCGTGCCATCGGGTATATTCCCGCAGGTCGTGAAGTATCCGGCCAGCGGGTTTGGCTTCTCCCACATCTCCCGGCCGCAGCGGGCAAAATCGTAATCTCGCGAGGTAAGCGTCTGTCGATGAAACACCCACAGGCACTGCGCCAGCAGCATAAGCAGCAGCAGGGCTGCGAGTTGCTGCGGGCGGTTGAACTGGAAGCCTGAAACCTTGGGCATGAATTGCTTTTACGTTCTATGCAGCTGTGCGGCCATTCTTGACGGAATGCCGCGTTGGGATACACCAATGTAAAAAGCTGAGCATTTATGGGGCAAGGAAATGATTCATATTGCTTTGCGTTGGGAAAACCAAAGATACGTCCGTAGTCGGTGTAGCCAGCTTCGCTGGCCCAGAACCAGACCCGCTTCCAGAGAGGGAAATCGGGAGGCCAGGGCGCCGCGACCATTCGCCAGGCAAGAGGATAGTGGCTGAAGATGAGGCTGGCACGGCGCACATGGGTGGGCGAGGTGACAACCAGCGCCGAGGTCCAGTCGTGAGCCTGCATAATTTTGTAGGAGTAAAAAGCATTCTGAATGGTGTTCCGCGATTCGCCTTCCGCCAGCAGCGCGGAAGCGGGTACACCCTGGGAGCGGGCAAACTCCAGCATCACTTGCGACTCGACAAACTGGTTCTGGACTGCCCCGCCGGTCATGAGCAGACGGGGTGCGACTCCCGCGCGGTACTGCCGGATCCCTTCCAGCACTCGTGATTTGGCCAGCGGCGCGATCGAGCCGTCGTCTTTTGCCGGATTGCCCAGCACTAGAATCACATCGAATTGCTCTTGCTGCGTGTCGTTCATGGGAATGGAGAAATAGATGATGGCAATGCAGGCAATCGCTGTAGCCAGCATAATCAGGAAAATGCGTAGGATCCGAAGCCGCTGCTGCCCTGCTGTTGAAAGCATAGATGAACTGATTCTAACCAGCTTCTCGTTACTGCTAATCTGATGCCAATGTCTGGCAGTAGAAGTGAATCCGAGCGGCTGGTCTCCGCCGACCGCGCCGAAGACGACAAATCATTCGAGCTGAAGCTGCGGCCCAAGTGGCTGGGGGAGTTCATCGGCCAGGAGAAGGCCAAGGAGCAGCTGGGCATCGCCTTGACCGCGGCCAAGTCGCGTGGCGAAGCCTTAGACCATGTGCTGTTGTTCGGGCCCCCAGGCCTGGGTAAGACGACGCTGGCGACGATCATTGCCAACGAGATGGATGTCGGTTTTCAGCAAACCTCCGGCCCGGCATTGCAGATCCAGGGCGATCTGACCGCGATTCTGACCAATCTGCGGGATCGCCAGGTGCTCTTTCTGGACGAGATTCACCGCCTGCAGCCGGTTCTCGAAGAAAAGCTCTACACCGCGCTCGAAGATTACAAGCTGGACATCATCATCGGCCAGGGACCGGCGGCACGGACCCATGTGATGGAAATCAAGCCCTTCACGTTCATCGCGGCCACCACTCGGCCGGGGTTGCTGTCTTCGCCCTTGCGTTCGCGCTTTGGCATCCTGCTGCGGCTGGAGTTCTATACCGAAGACGAGCTTCGCTACATCGTGGAGCGTTCGGCGGAGGTGTTGAACGTCCCGATTGACCACGATGGGGCTGCGGAGATTGCATTGCGCTCGCGGGGAACACCGCGCATCGCCAACCGGCTGCTCCGCCGGGTGCGGGACTACGCCCAGGTGCGGGGCACGGGCAGCATCGACCGGGCAACGGCGCAAGCTGCCTTAAAGCTGCACGGAGTCGACGCCCACGGCTTTGACGAACTCGATCGCCGGCTGCTGCTGACCATCATTGAGAAATATGACGGAGGTCCGGTTGGGCTGAACACTCTGGCAGCCAGCCTGGCGGAAGAAGAGGATGCCCTGGAAGAGGTCTACGAGCCCTTTCTCATCCAGATCGGCTTTCTGGATCGGACGCCGCGAGGACGGGTAGCGACCCGGCTGGCCTACGAACACTTCGGTTTGCCCTTACCCCGCCGGCAAACCCCGCTGTTCTGAGAATCGAATTCTGCGCCAGGAAACTTGCCAGGATGTTTCCGCTCTGTATCAGGTGCCCGACTTTCGCTCGGGCCGCAAAGAATCGAACAGAGAGGCGCGGCCCTTCCAAGCCCCTCTGACCTACCGGCGCAAAAGACGTTAACAGATCGGCAGGTCGGCTCAAGCCCAGTGAAAGTTTGTTGAAAAGCCCTTCAACGGCCCGACTGTACGTCTGGCCCTGATACATAGCAGGCAGGGCTGTAGTCATGTCCTTGGAATCAAGATTTGGAGATGACCTACTGAGCGCCATCCTTGAAAATCTGCTCCGCCAGGTGATTCTCTACCTTCGTCTGATTGCGCATGACTTCGTAATAAGCGGCTCTCAACAACTGGGAGCGGCTGTCACGTAGTTGCTGGCGGATATCCTGCTGCACCCGGGGGTCGTTCAATTCCCGCTGGCCGGCTGGCTCTTTTTCAATCAGCTTATAAATCGCATAGCCGGCGGGAGACTTGGAACCCGGCGCCAGCAATGGAATGACGTCCGTAATGTGCCCCGGCTGCAGCTTGGATATCGCGGCGAAGATCGGCGGCGGTTGGCTGCGCAGGCTCGACTCCGGGATAAATCCCATGTTTCCGCCGTTGTTGGCGTCATTGGTATTCTCAGACAGGTTCGAGGCCAACGTGGCAAAATCCTCCCCGCTTTCCAGGCGGTTGTGGATCATATCGATTTTTCTACGCGCCTCGGCATCGCTGCCGGCCTTGTTGTTCTGCAGATTGGCGCCCTGCTGCATGCGCCCGGGCTGCGACGTCACCACGATGTCAGCAATGTCGTACTTGGGCTCGATAAAGTTGAATTGCGCCTTGTTGGCGTTATAAAAATTGGTGACATCCGCATCGGTGATGTTGATGCGCGAGTTCACTTCCTTGTTCATCAACTTTTCTGACGTAAGATTGCGGCGGATATTGAGCCGCAAATCCGCCAGCGTCATGCTGGCAGCCTGCAGCCGCTTGTCGAACTCTTCCTGGGTGTAAGGCGCCTTCATTTCCGCCAGCTTTGCGTCCACCTCTTCATCGCTGGCCACCAGGTTCATTTTCTTCGCCGCCTGCTGCATCATTTCGTCGTCGATCAATTGCTTCAGGATGCCGAGCCGTGTAGCCATCGCTTGTTCCCGGGTCGGTTGTTCCTTGTTATTGCCCAGGTTGTCGCGGTAGAACTTCTCCACCTCAGAGCGCTGGATTGGTTGTCCGTTCACGGTGGCCACGACGTCCGGCCCATAGCTGTGTTTGCAACCTAGAACACCGCTCAGCAGCACAATGCTGATGCCGCAACGGCCGTACGCACCTGGGACGGCTCTGAAAAACGTTCCACTGGTCTTTCTCCTCGCGCTCGCATGTTCTTTATTTGGAAGCGGGCGGGGTTGGTTTTTTGGCCGCTTCCGCCACTTGGGCCGGGGGCTGCACACCCGCCTCCCGCAGAGCCCGATCGATGGCGATCCAAAGCTCGTCTTGCGGCAGAGCGCCAGAAATGCGCTCGCCGTTAATAAACAAAGTCGGCGTTCCGGTGATGCCCAGGCCGTCTCCCAGCTTCATCGAAGCACGTACCACGGAGTCATCCTGCTTGGCGATGCACGCATCGAGCTTGGTCACATCAACCTTGGAGCGCACGCCCTCCTCATGCGCCAGCCTATCCAGCGTCTTCAAAGCCTGGGGCACATCATGCGCCGTTCCGGTAACCTCATCCCCGTGCGAATGCACATAATCCACAAACCTCCAGTAGGCGTCGCCGCTCTGGTCCGCCAGGCAATCCGCGTTGACTGCCGCGTGCAGGGCCCAGGGATGGATCTCAACCAGTGGGTAGTCCTTGTAATAGAACTTGACCAGCCCCTTGTAGCGATCCAGAGTGGCCGGGAAAAGCTGCTCGTGCATGCGCGCGCAGTACGGGCACTCGAGGTCGTCGAAGTTCACGATGGTGACCTTGGCATCCTGCGTCCCCCGCATGGGACGATTCTGGATCGAGATCGTGTCCGCGGGACTATGGCTGATATCAAACTTTTCCAGGCGCGCCACCGTGTTGCCGTCGCTGGAAAGAAGAAAATTCACCACCGTCTGTTTGCCCTTGCTGGCAAAAGTGATGGGCAGGTTTTCAAAACCTGGAAATTCGCTCTTGCTGGTCGCTCCGATGATCAAGTCAACGTTCGGAGGAACCTCGAATTGCGAGCGCACCAGCACTTCTATTCTCCGGTTCAGTTGAGAAGTGGGGACGGGAGCGCTATTCGCTGCGGTAGTGGGGGGACTCTGCGCCTTGCAGCCTGCGGACAGTAAAACGAGCAGGCACCAAACCAGGGTACGGCGTACGGTCAAGAAGACCACCTTTCCATAGCTCCATTAGAGCATTTCTGCCCATTTCGTGTCGCTTTCGCGCGCCAGATCAAAAGATTCGCTCCGAATGCTTCAGGTTACCGGCGGCGCCTACTCCGGCCAGGGTGAAGTTGAAGCTGTACTGATTCTCATTACGCACTGACCCCAGCGCCAGGCGGCGGTATTCCACTGAGAGTCCACAGCAATCCCAGTTATAAGAGGACTGAATGCCTCCATACTGCAGGGCGTTCTGGATGAAGTCGTAGCCCGCATTGACGCCGGCGCTAAGTCCGCGCTTGGTCGGATCTCCATACCCCAGCAGTAGACGCAGCAAGTTGTACTTCGTTACCTGGCTGGCAAGAGTAGCGGTGAACGAAGCGTCGAGAGCCTGAAGAGTGGAATATCCGACGCTCCCGAAGATGCTATCCCGGCGGTAGTCGGCAAATATGTTGCTCGCGTCCAGCCGGCTGGTCTTGAAGTCGTAGTCTGCATCCCATTCGAAATCCATGTGTTCACTGGTACGGACCTTAAAACGGGAAATCAGCGGCGAAGTGTTGCGCGGACCGTTGAGAAAACCTACCCCGGTGAGATCAAGCGTGGAGGTCAGCACGTTGCGCCGGAACGGAATCGCGGCCCCACCGAAATACGGCTCGAAGAAGTATTTGGCAGCCAGCTTCCAGGTAATCCACGCATCGCTATCGCCGCCGCATTCGGTATAGTTCGGGGGCATATTGATGATCCCGTTAATGGGCGGAGGCAGATCCCCGCTGCTGCATGCCTTGGGATGTAAATGTTTGAAGAAGAGCCTCTGGGTGATGG
Organism: uncultured Acidobacteriaceae bacterium; assembly: GCA_963805955.1. GTDB lineage: Bacteria > Acidobacteriota > Terriglobia > Terriglobales > Acidobacteriaceae > PALSA-350. The sequence continues at coordinate 24,374 of CAWDVZ010000022.1, read as the reverse complement.
AGTACTCCACTTCATTGGTATCGCTCTCCACGTCGGTGGTGTCGAAGCGCGGGATGGAAGAGAAGTTGTTGATCCCGGCAACGAATCGATACTGAATGTCGGGCTCGATGGTGTGGCGCAGATCGCTGCCGAAGAACCGTTCCAACGCGGGCGCCTTGAAATCCCGAACCAGCGCCGGCGGCCGCAGCTCGAAGCTGGCCTCCAGATCCGAGCGGTTGACGCTGCCATTTCCCGGCAACGGCGTGGTGCTGGTGGGAATCTGGCTCTGGGTGTAGAAAGTCTCGCGAGCCCCTACTTCCGGCCGCAGGGTCCATCCATCAAAGTGGATGGGCAGGGAGAGGTGGGGATAGAGGTCGAAGCGCCCTATGTCTCCCGTCTTGTAGCCCGGCTCGCTGCGGCTTAGTCCGGCTGCGGAACTATCCACACTCCAGCGTACCGCCGTCCCGTGAAGCGACTGGTCGACGGTATCGAAATCAAGGCTGGGCACGTGCAGGATGCGGACCTGCGGGGTGACGTAGGTGTTGCCCACCTGGGTGATGCCTTCAAAATTCTGATAGCGGTCGAAGCGGATGCTCGCTGAGCGTCCGGCGTCATTGTGGGTCACGAATACCGAAGACGTCACCTGGGAAGCGACTGCCAGGGCAAAGGATTCGGCAAACGCTTCGCGATAGACATAAGAGCTGAGATACTCGCCGGTGGCCACGGCGCGGGTGTGCTCGTCCAGGTCAAAGTCGCGCCGCCCGCTAAAAACGATGTCCTGGCCGCCCTGGTTGAGGTAGTCAGGCGCCAATCCCCGGTCCCACAAGGCGGTAAAGCGGGCATTGACAAAATCTTCTCCGCGCCCGCGATAGCGGAAATCGCCGGAGGGTGACCAGCCGCGCAAAGAGAAGTATTGCGTCCCAATCGTGGCGTCCATGCTGCGGTTAATGACCAGGTAGACGGAGTCGCCGATAATCGTCCCCTTGGTCGAGGATGTGCCGATGACCGGAAGCAGCAGGCCGGTTTGCCTGGCGTCGGCGTCCACCGGGTGGGTGACGTAAGGCAGGTAGAGAATGGGCACGTTAAGCAGGGTGAAGTAGCTGCTCTTTGCCCGCGCCACTCCGTAGTTCACGCGGATCAGGGACGAATGAATACGCCAGTCGGGGTCCGGCAGCAGGCAGGAAGTCATCGTGCCCTGGATTACCTGGTACCGCTCCGGTCCTTCCTTGATGAGCACCCGGCCGGTAAAGAGAAACGGGTTCGCGGTGGTGTATACCAGCTTGCGCTTGCTCGCCGAGGGCTGGCGGCCGATGCTTCCGGTCACGTTCTCGAAGCGGCCGGTTTCTAAATCAAAATTTAACTTTCCGTGATCCGCGAGAATGAGTTCGTTGTTTCGTCCGCCTTGCAGCCGCACATGACCATCAGCCTCGGCTTCCTTGGTCTCGTCATCGTAGGAAACCTTATCCGCGGTGAGCGTGTAGTCCTTGTAATCGATCTTTACGTCGCCGGACAGCGTGTAGACGCTGCCATGCTTCTCCTGCTGCTTGGACTCGAGGCGCACGGAAACACCCGAGGGCGGCGCGGCAACCACTTCAGCAATCGGATAATCAGGGGCATCGGGAAGCGATGACGGCCCGGAAGCCGAGGGAAACTGCTTGGTCAACGTCTGCGGCCGAAGCTGGAGATGACACAGCATTAACGCTGTGATAAACAAAAAGGTGCGGACTCTCATTACCAGGGGCCGAGGCTAGGATAGCAAATGGCCTATACCCAAGGTACTGGATTGCGTCGCCGCTCTGGTTAATTAAAGCTCGTTCTCTCGCCTTCATGGCGCTTGCCAATGAAGAAAGAAGCGTGTTTCTGTCGCCGCCGCTACTCCCATATCGCTTAAACCAGATAGACACACGGACGTGTGTGCCCTTCATGTTTTGTTCTACGGGCCACGAAATGCGCATCGCGTAAGAGGAGAACAGAATTGAGTCCTGCTTCACCGAATGTCGGAGAGAATGTTTCCCATGCGGTCCCGGATGTTGTGCCGGCGTGGAAGACGGAGCTGAACGAGCGCCTGGCTGCGACGCGCACGCGCCGCCTGCGCAAGCAAGAAGAGCAGGTCGCCCTTCCTGGCCTCGAGCACGTGACACGTAAAGTTGATTCTCGGGCCTCCCATGCTCGCCGCGAAGGTGGCGCAGCGGTATGCCAATGCTCCTTCTTACAGCGACGTGTTAGCCGCCGAAGCTCGAGCAGAGGCAGAGGCAGCCGCGATCGCGCCGCCGGCCGGCAATGACATTCATCTTTCGCCACAGCCCTCACATGAAACGGATTCTCTCAGTGTTGAAGAAGCGACTGCATATCCCGAGACACTAGCGGAAGAGCCGGCGACGGTAGAGCCGTTGGCAGTGAATCTGATCGAGTTTCCGCGGGAGCTGGTAGCTGCTCGCAGAGTCCGTCCTCGGCTGGCGGAAGGTCCGCTGCGTGAGATGTCGCAGGAGGAACGGGATCAACTCAAGATTTTCGAAGTGGCGGCGGAGAACGTCTCGCAAACGGTAAATGTGGGAAAGATGCCGGCGGACTGGGCTCCGATCCGGCTGGACAGCGAACCTGTTATCGCCCATCGCGGAGACTTGCCTTCCGCGCAGTTCCTGCTCAGGACAGCGCCACTGGAAGACCGCGTGATGGCCGCGATTTTTGATCTGGCGCTGATCGTAGCGGCCTTCGCCATCTTTGTCCTGGTCTTTGTTGCCTGTACGGCGCATCCGCCCACCGGCAAGCCGGCATGGATTGGGGCCGGTTTGGTGCTGGCCGGTTTCTGGCTGCTCTATCAGTACTTGTTCTTCAAGTACGCCGAGGGCACTCCCGGAATGCGCTACGCGAAGATTGCGTTGTGCACCTTCGACGATGAGAACCCCACCCGTAAGGCGATGTGCAGACGGGTCGTGTTTCTCCTGCTTTCGGCTGCTCCGCTGGGGCTGGGATTTGCCTGGGCTTTGTTTGACCCGGACCGCCTCACGTGGCATGACCGCATATCGCGAATCTACCCGCGGAGTTATGCCTAGCTAATATCCCTTCCCTGGCAAAGGCCGGGTGCCCTTATATCACTCGTTTTTCGCGAGATGTGGGATACCGCCAAACCTTCCCTCTGACTCTTGATTCATCCGAGGCACTGAGCGTCAACATCGGCGTATCCCACATCTCGCGAAAAACGAGCGATGTGGGGCACCCGGCCTTTGTCGGGAAGTGGCTACCGGAATTAAGTAGTGGGAGCCAATAGCGCCGAAGCCGCCGCGCCAATGACCGCAACCGCGGGATCATCAGGCACAACCTCCAGGGAGTAGCTCTGCAGCGGGCTCATTTTGACCATCTGCCACAAGTATTCCTTGAGCAGATTCAAGTCGAGAAAGCGCACGTTCAGGCCCGTGTAATAGAAACGGCCTGGACCGCCCAGGTGGATCGACGTAGCCGTGGCCGCGCCCAGACCGCGATGCCAAAGGCGCACGAAATCCATGCAACGCGCGTCGCCTTTCTTGGCTGCGGCAAACACCTCCTCGGGCTCCATGTCGAGAAAGCGAAGACGCATCGCGCGGTATCCCATGATTCCCTCCAGGTGTCCCCGCCCACCGCATCCGCAATAGGTCTCTTTGGGGTCGAGGGTCACGACCATGTGGCCGCCCTCCCACACCCCTTCAGCATAGGGATAGCGGCCGAATCCGATGCCGTTGCCGATGGTCCAAACCCGCACCAGGCGATCCATGCGGCCTTGCGTGACCGCCAGCCCGGCCGCTACCGCGTCGGCATCGTTCATGGTCTTCAGCGGCGCCACAATCCCCTTCGACTGGAAGATGGCAGCCAACGATTCGGCAACATTCGCACCCTTTAATTGCGCCAGGTTCGGAGAGTCCTCGCAAATCCCGTTGCGAATAATCCCGGGAATGGCGACACCGATGGCATCGAACTTTCCCTCCGGATGAAGGGCCAGGACCTGATCGCTGATCAAATGGCAAAGGCTCTCGAACGGATGTTCGAGCAGCGCTTCGTGATCGTCCGGACTCTCCGGATAACTGCCCAGCGACCCAACCAGCTTATGATCTTCAATGAGTCCCGCCACAATTCTCGAGGACACGACAACGCCAATGGTTCTGCCCATGCGCCCTCCTGCTTAGTCCGCCGCCCGGGCAAGCCGATTGATGCCGTTGAACGCGGCAGCCTTATAGCACTCGGCAAGGGTGGGGTAATTGAACACCGTATCGATGAAGTAGTCCAGTGTGCCGCCGAGCGCCATCACGGCCTGCCCGATGTGCAGCAGTTCGCTGGCGCCCTCGCCAATGATGTGCACTCCCAGCAGGTGCCGTGTTTCGCGATGAAACACAATCTTAAGTCGTCCGGTAGTATCGCCCCGGATCTGCCCCCGTGCAATCTCGCGGTAGTAAGCGACGCCCACCTCGTAGGGAACATCCTCATCGGTCAGCTGCTCCTCCGTCTTGCCGATAAACGAGATTTCCGGGATCGTATAAATTCCGTACGGGTAGTAGCTCGGATTGGATACCAGGCTCTCGTTGCCGAACGCCCGGGCGACGGCGATACGGCCCTGCTCCATCGACACCGAGGCCAGGCTGGGAAAGCCAATCACGTCTCCCACCGCGAAAATACCCGGCACCTTGGTGCGAAAGTCTTTGTCGACCGGGATGCGGCCGCGTGAATCCGGCTCGATGCCGACGGCCGCCAAATTGAGTTCGTCAACATTGCCGGAGCGGCCGACCGCATACAGCAAAGCGCCGCCTGAAATCCTCTTCTTGCTTTCGAGGTTGGCAACCACGCTGCAATCCGGCAGCTCTTCCACGCTTTCCACTTCTTCGTGCAGGCGCATGGTCACGCGGCTGTCGCGCAGGTGGTAGCTGAGTGCCTCCACGATTTCCTGGTCGGCAAACTCCAGCAGCTTGGGCCGCTTTTCAATCAGGGTGACGCGCACGCCGAGTGCGGCGAACATGCAGGTGTACTCTACGCCGATGACGCCCCCGCCCACCACGATCAGCGATTTGGGGAGGTTGGGCAGGTCGAGAATCTGATCGCTGTTGACGATCGAGCGCCCGTTGATGGGCACCCTGGGGGAGTCGGCGGGCTTGGTCCCGGTGGCGATGATGATGTTCTTCGCCTCGTAGGTCTGGGTGCCGCCTTCGTTGGTCACCTTCACGTGGTGGGCGTCTTCGAAGCTGGCGATGCCCGGCAGTACATCGATGCCATTGCGCGAGAGTTGCGCCTCGGTGACATCGATCTCGGTCTTGATCACGTGCTGGACGCGGAAGGCAAGGTCCGCCATCGTGATCTTTTCCTTGACCTTGTAGTTCATGCCATAGATGGAGCGGTAGTTATAGCCGGAGAGATGCAGCACGGCTTCGCGCATTGTCTTGCTGGGGATGGTGCCGGTATTTACCGAAACCCCGCCGACGTTTCGGTTGCGTTCCACCACGGCTGCCCGCTTGCCCAGCTTATTGGCATAGATAGCGGCGCGCTGCCCCGCGGGGCCGGAACCAATGATGAGTAGATCGTAGGTAATCATGCCTTGTTGGAAGGGTACCGGAAGAACCAATCGACGAGATTAAATTTCCTGTTTCTGTGAGCCGGACAAAAACCCGAACTGGAACAGCATGACCTGTCATTAGCATACGCCCGTGGCAAATCAGCCCAACGGTTTGCCTAAGGCCACTACGCTACCCCGGATTTCCTGGACCAACCAGGCCGGGTGCCCCACATCTCGCTCGTTTTTCGCGAGATGTGGGATACCACGAACCTTGACATTCGGTGCTCGCCCGGCGAAAGAACCCCAGGGTTTACAGCAGTGGTATCCCACATCTCGCGAAAAACGAGCGAGATGTGGGGCACCCGGCCTTGGTTGGTCCAGGAAATCCGGGGTAGCGTAGTGGAGGGACCTGCGGTTTCCTTTGTCGGCCTACGGCGATCATCAAAAATCATGCAACTCTATGCCATTACCGACCGCATGCGGTACCCTCAGCTCCCCATTCTGGTGGAAGGCTGGTCAACAGCGGGCGTGCATTTCATCCAGCTGCGGGAGAAAGACCTCGATGCGGCCGCGCTCCTGTCTTTGGCCCGGGAAGTCGACGGCGAAGATCGACCGCAGCCGTACCCAGCTGCTGGTGAATATTTCCACACCGGAATCGGCTACGCTGGCGCTGGCTGCCGGCGCCGGCGGGGTTCATCTTGCCGGCAAACCCCAAGCGGGTGCGGCCAGCCGCGTACGCCAGGCCTTCCGCGACGCAATCATCAGCGTGCCCTGCCACAGCCTTGAAGATATCCACTTGGCTACCCAAGAGCAGGTGGACTTAATCCTCTTCTCTCCCATCTTCGAGAAAATTTCGGGCGCAGCCTTGGCCCAGGGCCTCGAAGGACTTCGCCTGGCCTGTGTAGCTGCACAAGGCATCCCCGTCTTCGCCCTGGGTGGCGTGACCGCCGCCAATGCTCAGGATTGCGTTGCCGCGGGCGCCGCCGGAGTTGCCGGCATTCGACTCTTCGCTGGAGACGATTGGCGCCGCCTCTAGAGCCGGCAAGACGTTATGAACCATATATAGTGGGATAAGACTTACCATGCAGAGTGTCCGTTTGAAAAAGTCCCTAGCCTTCCCTCGATCGGCCTGGAGCCGGCAGTATTCATACTTCTTAAGCGCACTACTGATGGCGATGGGGATGCTCTCCGGGGCTGTCCCCTGCCAGGCGCAGGACAAGACCCAAACCATGCCGACAGCGCCCGTAAGCCAGGAGAAATACGACGCCGGCGTGAGCGGCTTCTATCAGGTCACCAATGCTGCCAACGGCAACTTCATTCGCGACGACACCACCGAGTCAGGCGGAGCACTGATCAGTTTTCGCCGACCATGGCGTCCCTGGGCGGGATATGCAGTCGACCTTGGCTTCACCAAGTTTTATGAGGCCTACAACAAGGGCGTGGTCAAGGTGGAGAGCAACGTGACCGACCTTAGCTTCTCCTATTTGTTTCAATCGCCTACCTTTTACGGGGTTCAGGCATACCTGAGCCTGGGCGGCGGTATCATCGTCTTCTCGCCGATAAGCGGGACGCTGATCGATTTGAACTCGCCAACCACCAAGAGCCTGCCCTCCCAGCTGGTCCCGGAGTTCGCCTATAACTTTGGTCTCAACTATCCTATCCCTGTATTCAAGCGCTTGGGGGTGCGGGGTGGGCTGCGCGGCTTAAAATACAAAACGCCGGATTTTCATCAGCAATCGATCGATACCAAGACGCTACGAACAACCCTGGAACCAAACCTGGGCGTCTATTACCGCTTTTAAGCCGGAGAATGACTATGGCCATACTGATTACGGTGCTCGAGCTCGAACGGGAGCCGCTTGAATTCAGTGAGACGGTCCCGCCCGGCGCCATCGACTACGGCTCCGGAATTCGGCAAATTGACGGTATGCCCGTAAGCGGCCGCGCCGATCTCCTCACCGAGCATCGCGGGGCCCACAATCTCATCCACGACATTCGTTTGCGCGCCGGCTATCAGGGTAACTTCGAAATGCCCTGCGCCCGCTGCCTGGATCCGGTAGCGCAGCAGCTGGAAGAGCACTTTGACTTGATTTTTCGCCCCACCGGTGTCGACGTAGACGCCTCGGAGCACGCCATCTCGACCTCCGATACGGAAATCGGGTACTATGAAGATGGCCGTCTTGCGGTGGAGGACGTTTTGCGTGAGCAGGTGTTGCTTTCCCTGCCGGCAAGAGCGCTCTGCCAGCAGGAATGCAAGGGACTCTGCCCGGGCTGCGGACGGAATCGCAATAATGAGGTCTGCGCTTGTGATCGAAGCCAGGTCGACGCGCGGTGGACAGCGCTGGCCGATCTCCGCAGCAGGATGAAAATTTAAAGTTCAATGCGATCTCAGGCTGCGGCCGCACAGCCAGGGAGAACGCCTGAAAGGAATCTGCAATGCCGAATCCAAAGCGGCGCCACTCCAAGGCCCGCACCTCCAAGCGTCGTTCGCACGACGCGCTGACCGCCATTACCACCTCGGAATGTCCTAACTGCCACGAGCGCAAACTACCACATAGGGCTTGCCCCAAATGCGGCACGTACAAAGGTCGCGAAGTTCTCGAAGCCAAGGAAGCCTAACCCAATCCGTGCCTACGCTCACGGATATTGCACTCGACGCCATGGGCTCGGACAAAGCTCCTGACCCCGAGATCAAGGGTGCCATTCAAGCCTGCCGTCAGCTTCCAGTACGGGTCCACCTGGTTGGTCCAGAAGATCGTCTGCGGGCAGCGTTGCACGACGCAACCGGAGGCGAGCAGCTGCCCATTGTGATCGTTCCCGCTGCGGAATGGATCACTATGGACGAGAAAGCCGCCACCGCTATCCGCAAGAAACCGGGCAGCAGCATGCGGGTCGGCCTGCGCCTGGTCAAAGAGAACAAGGCTGCTGGATTCCTTACCGCGGGCAACACCGGGGCCGCCATGGCTCTGGCCAAAATGGTGCTTGGGGCGTTACCCGGAGTGGATCGGCCTTCCCTGAGCGCGATGCTGCCGACCGCGACAGGTTCGCGCTGCGTGCTGCTCGATGTGGGCGCCAACGTGGACTGCAAGCCGCACAATCTTGAGCAGTTCGCCGTGATGGGCGAAATGTACGCCCGGAGCGTGCTTAAAATTCCGCGTCCCCGCGTTGGCCTGCTTTCGATCGGCGAAGAAGAGGGCAAGGGCAACGATCTTACCCGGGAAGCGTTCCCCCTGCTGCGCCAGCTTTCGCTCAACTTCATCGGCAACGTGGAAGGCCGCGACATTTACAACGGCCGTGCCGACGTCGTAGTGTGCGACGGTTTTGTGGGCAATGTGGCGCTAAAAACGTCAGAAGGGTTGGCCCGCCTGGTGCGCGATTTGCTGCGCCAGTCGCTCAATTCCACCGTCACCGCCCAGGTCGGCGCGTTGCTTTCGCGTAAAGCATTTAATGACTTCAAGAAGCGTCTGGACCATTCCGAGTATGGCGGTGCGCCACTGCTTGGCATTCGCGGGGTTTGCATCGTGAATCATGGCTCGTCCAATGACCGCGCCATCTATAACGGCATCCGGGTGACGGCTGAGTTCGCCCTGGCTGGGATCAACGAGCGGCTGCAACAGGAGTTTGCCTGCCGCCGTCCAGCGGACGGGGCGTCTGAACCAGAAATCAGCCAGCCCATTCAGCCGCTTCACTAATGAGGAAGAAAGAAACCGCAGTGCTTTGTATCAGGGCCCGACCAAAGAGGCTGCGAAAAAAATCTGGCCGTTGAAGGGTACGGGCTTTAGCCCGTACGTCTTTGATTGAAAGAGGTTCGGCTTTAGCCGCTGAGGGGACGATCCGAGTCGAAGGGCAACTCTCCTTGGCTGTCTTAGCCGGATGCTGTCAGTATATTCCGGTGATAAAGCTGCCCTCAGGGGCTAAAGCCCGCTGTTCTTGGTTGCTCATATGTACGGGCTAAAGCCCGTACCCTTCAAGATTGCGGTTTCCTCTCGAGAATTAAAAACGACATGAGCAAGACTGCTTTCTTATTTCCTGGCCAGGGTTCGCAGAGCGTCGGCATGGGCCGCGAATTGGCCTCAACCTTTCCCATCGCGCGCCGGACCTTTGAGGAAGCCAACGACGCGCTTGGCTTTGACCTGGCTGCCCTCTGCTTTAACGGACCCGAAGAGCAGCTGCGGCTGACCGAGTTCACCCAACCGGCGATCTTTACCGTGTCCGTGGCCGCGCTCCGCGTTTTGGCCGAAGCCGGAGTTACGGCCGACTATCTTGCCGGTCACTCGCTGGGCGAGTACTCGGCCAACGTCGCCGCCGGCGCCATGGAATTTGCCGCCGCCGCCCGTACGGTTCGCCGCCGCGGGCAGTTGATGCAGCAGGCTATACCCGCAGGTCAAGGAGCCATGGCAGCCATTCTCGGCATGAAACCGGAGGCAGTGCTCACGGTCTGTCAGGATGCATCGAGAGAGGTTGGCGCGCCCGTCGAACCAGCAAACCTCAACAGTCCGGAACAAACTGTTATCTCGGGAGCCACGGCAGCGGTCGAGCGGGCGGTCCTGCTGGCTAAAGAACGGGGAGCGAAACGGGCGGTCATGCTGCCGGTTTCCGCACCCTTTCATTGCAGCCTGATGCAGCCGGCCCAGGATGCACTTGCCCCCGTACTCCAGGAAATGCTTTTCTCACCCGCAAAAATACCGGTGGTCGTCAACGTGGACGCCGTGCCTGTTACGGACCCCGCTGCGTTGCGCGAGGCGCTGGTTCGCCAGGTGACTGGGGCGGTTCGTTGGACAGATTCTATGCAGTTGCTCATCGCGGAAGGGGTAACGACCTTTGTTGAGGTCGGTCCAGGCAAGGTCCTCTGCGGGCTGTTGCGGCAGATTGATCGCAGCCAGAAATGCGGGCATGTGGAAGACCCCGCTACCCTGCAAAAGGTGCTGGCCTAATCGGTCGAAAGCTGTACCGGGGAGAAGCCCAGCGTCTTGTCGCTGCGCTGCACCCAGAGAAAGACGGGCTTCTTTTGCCCGTTGACTTCGACCCCGACCACCACCCCGGAGCCAACCGTTTTCGACATCGTGATCTTATGCGTCTTGATGTCGCCCCAGTCGCTGTTGTGACCCCAATCTACTTCGAAGCGGCCGTAGGAGTATGAAGCATATTGCTGCGGGTGTTTTTGCCAATCCGGGTCGTGGTTCCAAATGGCAAAGGCCTTCGGCAAGTCGTTGGCTTCGATGGCCGCGAAGAATTGATTCACGCGGTGCTCTTGCGGCCAGTCCCAGAAGAACCAGAGAAAGCCGGCGAGCACCAGGCAGCCGATGAGGCCGGCAATGAGAATATTCCGGCGCGTGCGCGCCTTGGCCGGATCATACGTGGGTGCATCGAGCAGGGTCATAAGCGCTCCTTGCTTCCAAGAAGTTTAACGCTCCTGACCATATCACCGCGAGTAGGAGATTTGCTCCTGTTCTGCCTTGCGTTCCAGTGCCAGCTCAATCAACCTCGAAATCAGGTCGCGATATTTCATCCCCGATGCCTCCCATAGCTTGGGATACATGCTGATGGAGGTGAAGCCCGGCATGGTGTTGATCTCGTTGAGGTAAAGCCGGCCGGCGTCTCCCGCCTCGAGGAGAAAGTCCACACGCGCCAAGCCAGCGCAGTCACAGGCACGAAAGGCATCGAGTGCCATCGCCTTCACTTGCCCACTCTGTTTTTTGGTCAGCTTGGCGGGGATGATGGCCTGTGAGCCTTCGCTCAGATACTTGGCCTCATAGTCGTAAAATTCTTTGCCTGGGACGATCTCGCCGACCACCGAGGCGATAGGTTGATCGTTGCCCAGCACCGCGACTTCCAGCTCGCGTGCTTTGCCCATCTTGGCTCGGTTGCCGCGGCCGCCGACGGCCTGCTCCACCACGATCTTGCGATCGAAGCTCGCCGCCAGGTCTATGGCTGGGCCAAGTTCCTTGCGGTCATGGGCCTTGCTGATACCGACCGACGAACCAAGGTTCGCAGGTTTTACGAAGAGGGGATACTTGAGCGCGGTTTCGAGCCTGGTGATCACCTTCCTCGGACTTCCCTGCCACTCATGGCGGAGGAAGGTGACGTGGCTGGTGATGGGCAGCCCCGCGGCGAGGAAGAGGCGCTTCATCACTTCTTTGTCCATGCCGGTGGAGGAACCCAGAACTCCGGAGCCGACGTAGGCTAGCCCCGCCAGTTCGAAGAGCCCCTGGATAGTGCCATCTTCGCCAAACGTACCGTGCAGCACCGGAAAGACAACATCCAACTGCAGCACGTCGTGGCTCGGGGAGATGGAGGAGGCAGCGCGTTCGAAGGGTACGAGGGCGCCGCCGGGCATTGGCGGCACGATCACACCTTCTCCTTTGGCCAGCAGCGCCGCCGGCGCGGTGTGTTGCGGATCGCCCGCGCGCAGTGTCCCGGTGTCAGGAAAATCGCCTGTTAACAACCGCTCGGCATCGCCGGAGACCAGCCACCGGCCCTGCTTGGTAATGCCGATCGGCACCACCTCGAAACGAGTGCGATCGATTGCCTTGAGGACGGAGGCAGCCGAGAGCAGGGAGACCTCATGTTCGCCGCTACGTCCGCCAAAAAGTACACCAACCCGGAGTCTCTTCTTCATGCCGTTCTGATTCTATGAGTCCTCGCGGTCAACGGAGTTGTCGCTTCTGGTGCGCGGCTCGGTCTTTGAAGGGTACGGGCTTCAGCCCGTACGCATCAGGAACAAAAAAGACGGGCTTTAGCCCACTTAGGCCAGTTTTACCAGGTGCGCGGTAACGACGAAATGTGCGACCCATAATTCGTCTAGGCCCGGAGGGCCGGCCGTCCAACGTCGAACTCTGCTGAAGCCTGCGCCCTTCAATCTACCAAGCCAGCCTAGGCCGGCACCATCTGATTCTTGTTCTCAATCCGCTCTACCCGCAACGCAACCAGCGCGACCAGCAACGCCACACAGGCTACGGCCGCGCTACCCCACGAGAGATAGCGATAGCCGATACCCTCGGTCAGCATGATCCCGCCCAGGCTGGCGCCCAGCGCGTTGCCCAGATTGAAAGCACCCTGATTCAAAGTCGAGGCCAGGTTCGGAGCCCCTTTGGCCTGCTCCACAATCCGCGCTTGCAATGGAGACCCGGCCGCGAAGTGGATACATCCCCACACAAAGACGATGATCACCGCCGGCACCACGCTGACCTCCAGAAATGGCATGGCCAGGAAAATCACAATCAACAACATCAAGCTTCCCAGGACGACCGGCAACTGCTTCCAGTCCGCCAGTCTGCCGCCAATTAAGTTGCCCAGCGTAATACCCACGCCAAAGACCATCAAGACCCTGGTTACTGCGGCCGGCGAGAAGTGCGTCACCTGCTCGAGGATGGGCGCGATGTAAGTAAAGACACAGAACAACGCCACGGAAGACAGGGTGCTCATCGCCAGTACCAGCTGCACCTGGGGGCGCAGCACGGCGTGAAACTCATGCTTGATGTGCACCTTCTCGGCCGCCTGGTGAGGCACCATGCGCAGCAGCCCTAAACCGGCGATCACGCCAATGGGCACCAGCGCCCAAAAGGCGAATCGCCATCCAAACGCCTGGCCTAAGGCGGTGCCGGCAGGAACCCCCAGCACATTCGCCAGCGTCAGGCCGCTGAACATGATGGTGATTGCCTGCGCCCGCTCCGAGCGCGGCACCAGGTGGTAAGCCACGATGCTGCCGATCCCAAAGAAGGCGCCGTGGCAAAGCGCGGTCAGTATCCGCGCCAGCAGAAGCAGAAGAAAGTTCGGGGCCAGGGCGCACAGGATATTTCCGGCCACAAACATGGCCATTAAAATCAGCAGCGCCCGCTTGCGGTCCATCCGCGAAACAGCCAGCGCGACCAGCGGCGATCCAAAGGTGACGCTGAGCGCATAGCCAGAGACCAGAATGCCGGTCTTCGGAATGCTGATCCGGAAGCTGTGAGCGAGATCCGGCAGCAGCCCCATGATGATGAATTCCGAGGTGCCGATACCAAAAGCGGAAACGGCCAGCGCCAGGAGAGGTTTTCGCATAGGTCCTCTCTATTGTCCCCGATTGGCACCCCCGGTAAAGAAGTTTATGGGTGAATCAGAGTGGCAGTTCCATAAACACGTTCGCCCGCACATACGGCATCTCCGGCACGCGGTCTGCAGGCACATGGCGAAAGCCGATCGACTCATACAGATGCACCGCGTTTTCCAGCCGGGAATTGCTACCCAGGAACAAAGACTTCGCCCCGATCCGCTTCGCCTGCGTAACCGCATGCTGCAGCAGCCTGCGGCCGATTCCAAGTCCGCGCTTCTCTGGCGAGACCGCCATCTTCGACAGCTCGTAAACACCATCGCCCATAGGTATCAAAGCCACGCAGCCAACAGCCTGATGGCCGAGATAGGCCATGAACACATAGCCGCCCTTCTTGAGGATCTTGTTCTCGGGGTCGCCCAAGGTTTCGCGATCCGCCTTCTCCAGGGTGAAGTAACGGGTGATCCACTCTTCATTCAACGTCCGGAAGGCGGTCGCGTCTTCTCCCACTTGCAGTGGCCGGATCTCTATCTGCGGAAGACCCACCGCATGCTCCGAGCGGTACGTCTGCACCTCGTCACCATTCATTTCTCTCACCCCCTGATAGCAGTCTCCGCCCTCACCATCGATTACGTCCAATATCTTGTTTTGCGGTATTAAGATGTCCTGTATATGGATCGCGATCTCGAATTGCGACACCTGCGTTACTTCGTTGCCGTTGCGGAAGAGTTGCACTTTGGCCGCGCTGCGCAGCGCCTCCATCTCGCCCAGCCACCTCTCTCGCAACAGATACGCAAACTGGAGGAGCTGCTTGGATACCCGCTCTTCAACCGCACTTCACGCTCGGTCAGTCTCACTCCTGCGGGCGCGGCCTTACTGCAGCGCTCGCGCCGCACGCTGCGCAATGTGCAGCGCGATCTGGACGAGACGCGCAGCATCGGGCGTGGCGACGTCGGCTCCCTGCACATCGGCTTCATCGGATCAGCCATGCTGAGCACGCTGCCTGGGATCTTCCGCGCTTACGGTGAGGCCTATCCGCGGGTACGGCTCCATCTGCACGAATCGTTCACCGCACTCGTCACTGAGGGTCTGGAGAACGGGACCCTCGATGCCGGCATTCTGCGCGACGGGGATCCACTGGAAGGCTTGCACGTCACCACCATCCTGTCCGAGCCTTTCGTCGCCGTGCTACCGGCAACCCACCCGTGCGCCAAACAGAAGAGCATCTCCATCTCCTCGCTGCGGGACGAACCATTCGTCTACTATCCCCGCAGTGCCGGCGCGCGCGCCTATGAGAAGCCGCTGACGCTCTGTGAGGAGCACGGCTTCCGTCCACAGATTGTGCAGGAAGCATCTCACTGGCTCACCATCCTGCGCCTGATAGCCGCCGGGCTGGGAGTCTCCATTGCTCCCGCGTGTGTTCGCCACATCGCATCCGCCGAGGTTGTGTGTCTCCCTCTTCGCGGCGCCAAGGCGGTCAGCAACATTGAACTCGCCTGGCTCAAAGGAGAGTCGCGCCCCATGGTTGAGCGGTTTAAGCAGATTGCGGAAAGCACTCGTTAAGCCCACGCCAGAACAATCGCCCCGGCCGCGATTAACAACACACCGGCCCCCTTGGCGAACGTAATCGTCTCCCCTAGCAGCGGCCATGCCAACAGCACGACAAAGACCACGCTCAACTTGTCGATGGGGGCCACCTTCGACGCCTCGCCCATGGAGAGCGCGCGAAAATAGCAAATCCACGACAAGCCGGTTGCCAGGCCGGAGGCGATTAAGAACACCCAACTGCGCCGGCCCACATGGATCAGCCCGGCATGCGTGCCCAGGCTGAGAGCGATAGTCCAGGCAAAGACCACCACTACCGAGGTGCGAATCGCAGTAGCCAGATTCGGATCGACGTTGGCCACACCGAGTTTGGCGAGGAGAGCGGTGGCGGCGGCGAAGAGAGCAGAAAGAACAGCCCATACAAGCCAGGTCATGGAAGTACCATCAGGCAAGTTTAAATGGGCTATAATCCGCGCCGAGGTGAACGATGCCAACTTATCTTTCTCTAATGCGTTGGACCAAAGAAGGCTTGGAAAAAATCAAGGAGAGCCCAGCTCGTGTGGATGCCGGCAAGAAAGCTGTCGAGGCTGCCGGCGGAAAGTTCATAGGCCTCTACATGCTGATGGGTCAATACGACATGGCGCTCATCGTGGAAGCCCCCGATGATGCGACGCTCGCCCGTATCAGCCTCGCTCTATCCATGAAAGGTGCTACGCGCACGGAAACGCTCCGCGCCTTTACGGAGGACGAATACCGCAAGATCATTTCCAGTCTATGACCCTTAAGGCGCATAGGGCGCTTAAGGCGCACATTTCCCCGCAGCAGCGTCGGGGACGGGCTTTAGAGTCTGCGTGAGAACCTCATGGACATGATGGTGGGTGCCCCAGGTCTCGCTTTTGAGACCTGGGATCCCTCACGCAAATGAGGGCGGACAAAACCTCCAGCGGAGTAAATTCCAGTTGCAACGCAGACTCTTTAGAAGCCCCTGAGGATTAGGCCGCTGCCTTTTCGATCGGCGTCGCGGGCTGCTCGGATAGCTCCTCCAGACTCTTGCCCTTGGTTTCGGGGAGCAGGAATATAGTGACAATCAATCCCAGGCAGCTAACCACCGCGGCGACCCCTTCTGCAGCCGGCAACCCATGCCAATGCATAAGCAGGGGGAAGGTAAAGACACCTACGAAGCCGCCGATTTTGCCCATCGAAGCCGCGATCCCGTGGCCTGTCGTCCTCACCCGGACCGGGAACACCTCCGAGGGGTAGACGAAGGTTGTGGCGTTAGGACCGAACTCGGAGAAGAAATAGCTGAAACCGTAGATCAGCAGAAAAGTGACGGTTAACTTCTCGACGTTAGGGATAACGGCGAGAAGACCAAAGGTGCCGGCCATCATGCCGAAGCCAAGGCATTGGATAGTCTTGCGGCCCATCTTATCCATCATCCACGCCGCAACCGCATAGCCGGGTGCGGCAAAGACCGCGAAGATACCCAACTGTGTAAGGGTTTTCTGCAGGATCGTGTGATCGCTGCCGAGTGCTGAGAGCACGAGTGGGCTAGAGACGGTATTGCCGTAGTAAGCGAAATCGAGCAGAAACCACGCACCGCTGGCGCCTAACAAGCGGGCGAGGATCATCTTGTTGTCGACCAGACGGTGAAATCCATCCCAAAAAGAAACCGAGTGGGTGTTCTTATCAAAATGTGCGGCCTTCTTGAGCTTGCCTGAGTCGTCTTCTTCGTGGCCTGCGGCCTTGAGAAACCGCGGTGTTTCTTTCAGGTGGCGACGGGACCAATAGACAGCAAGGGCGGGTATTGCGCCGAGGGATACTAAGATTCGCCAGATGATGTCATGAGAAAGAGGAGTAAGCAATAAGCCGGCGGCCACAAGCGGGCCAACGATTAAGCCGGCGGCCTGCATAGCAAACACCAGGGTGACCAGCATGCCGCGATGTGCCTTGCCGGCATACTCGCTCATGATTGTGGCAGATACGGGGTAGTCGCCGCCGATGCCGATGCCGAGGATGAAGCGAAAACCGATCAGCCACCAGATACTCGGAGAGAAAGCGCAGGCAATCGCGCCAAATGCGAGGACCAGCACCTCAACACCGTAAATTCGCTTGCGCCCAACCATATCGGCGACCCGGCCAAAAAGGAGGGCGCCGATGGCCGCGGCGAGAAGGGCCGTGGATTCCACCAGGCCTTCCTCTAGTTTGCCCACATGCCAGATCGGTTTAAGCAGCGTCATGACCACGCCGATTACGAATAAGTCGTAGGCATCGGTAAAGAAACCCATGCCCGAGATGAACATGATCTTCCAGTGTTCTTTCGATATCCCGGCATTATCCATTTCAGAAAAGTCGGACTTGCCGGCGCTGATCGAATTGGCCATGCTGTTACCTCCAGGGCGTCGCTCTTAACCTGGATGCCTGCTCAGATTAACGACAGGTTACTGGCGTGTTAATCCGCGCCTGATTTCTGTCCAGGCTCCTGGTTGTAAATGCTCACCCGAAAGTTCTCCTTTTCTGATAGGACTACTGGGATGAGCGCTAAAGCGGTACTGCGGCAGGAGTGGCTTCTGGGAGTGGCTTTTGTCACCACGGCGTTGTTCCTGCTGTTTGGGAAAGGCTGGCTCGCCGACCTGTCCAATCCGCTGTGGTTCACCTTCATGTTGGTTTGGCTCTTTGCCGTTATCATGGCTGCCGCTTTTGCCGTTGTGCATCATGCGGAGAGTCTGGCGATCCGCTTGGGGGAGCCCTTGGGAACCCTGGTGCTTACTCTTTCCGTCATTGGCATAGAAGTGATGATGATCTCGGCAGTCATGCTCACCGGCGAAGGCAAACCCGCCTTGGCCCGCGATGCGATGTTTGGGGTGGTAATGATCGTGCTCAATGGCATGATCGGTCTCGCCCTGGTGCTGGGCGGTTTACGCCACCATGAGCAGGAGTACAACCTCCGGGGAGCCAATTCCTTCTTGTCTCTGATCGTGCCTTTAACGGTGCTCGGTCTGGTGCTGCCGAATTTTACGGAAACCACACGCGGACCTACTCTGTCTGCCTTTCAGTCCATCTTTCTGGCCGTAATGTCCATCGCCATCTACGGTCTCTTTCTGATCATCCAGAACTGGAGACATCGCGACTACTTCGTGCAGCCCGTCCTGAGTGGCGCTATTGCCGGAGGCCACGACGGCCACGGCGAACCTGGGTCTCTTACCTACCATGGAATATTGCTGGTGATGTACCTGCTTCCGATCGTCGTGCTGGCAGAAGAGATTGCATTCCCGATCGACCATGGAATCGAAGTCCTTCATGCGCCGGCAGCGCTCGGCGGGTTCCTGGTCGCGGCGTTGATCTTGTCTCCCGAGTCGCTCAGCGCAACTCGCGCGGCGCTTGCCAATGATCTGCAGCGTTCGATCAATATCCTGTTGGGTTCCGTGCTCGCATCGATCGGACTGACCATTCCGGCAGTTCTAACCATCGGCTTGATCACCGGCAAAACCGTGGTTCTCGGGCTCGACGCGCCGAACTCTATTTTGTTGGTTCTTACGCTGGCGGTATCGGCGCTCACGTTCATCAACAATCGAACCAATGTTCTGATGGGCGCAGTGCACCTGTTAATCTTTCTCGCCTACCTCATGCTGCTCTTTGAGCACTAACGAGTCTGTTAGAACCTCCTGGCTTTGTATCAGGGCCCGACTTAGTCGGGCCGCTGAGGCAACAAAGATTTGGGCTTTAGCCCCTGCCGAAATTGTCTCCAGGAGCATTTTCTGCAAGATGCGCCGTAGCAGGGGCTAAAGCCCAATCTTTTCCAATTCTTTACCGCCCGACTAAAGTCGGCCCCTGATACAAAGCCTTGAGGTTCTCACACAGACTCTAAGAGGGCTCAGGCTTTCTGTGCCTGGTAGAGGAGTCTGAGCAGTCGCCGTTCTTCAGTTAATGACTGCACGCAGGAAAGGAACCGCTGCAGCCCCGCCCAGTTTTGTTCGCCTTCCGCGACGATCAGCCTGTCTTTGTATTTCTGCCGCGCCTGGTGCCATCTCGCCGCGGTACCGGCCGCATGCTGTGTTGTATCCAACGTCTTGATATTAGAAAATCCAGCCTGCAGCATGAGTCGTTCGTTTTCTCCCGGCGGGCTGAACAAGTAGTATCCGATCGAACTCCGGGTAGAGATTTCCTCCTGCGAGACAATGCCTCCAATGATCAGGGCGTCACTGAATAGCATCCGTCCCACACCAGGCCTCAGGACTCTATACAGTTCTGCGAGTAGCGAGAGCCTCCCTGGAACGTGGCACAGCACGTCGTTCGAGAATACGGCGTCGAAGGTTTCATCTGCGAAAGGCAAAGGACGAGAAACGTCGCATACTTCGAAACGTACCTGTCGAGCCATGCCGCGATCCAGGGCCAATTGGCTCGCGTTGCGAATGCCCAGAGCATTGATGTCTAAACCGGTAACGCTGCAGCCGACGGTTTGTGCAAGGTGTAAGGCGTACGCTCCGGATCCGCAGCCTATTTCCAGTACTGCTGAATTGCTGGTGAGCTCCAGCATTTGTGGAATCTGCTCGGACTCTTCAGTGGTGACCCAGCTGGTCTGGCCGAAATCTACACCGTAGGTCTCCATTCGCACGTGACGGTAGACATCGGAATCATAGTTTCCGTACTCACCGTCGTAGAGTTCGACTTTTTCGGGCATGCCGTCCTCGCTTACAGTGCCCCCGCAAGCTCCTGGGCGAGAGGCTTGATCGCATCCAGGTTGCATGGGCAGGTTGAATAGACAATGCGAACCAGCTTGTCCCCTTTGCGGACCATCAAGATCGACCCCGAGGAATCAAAGGCTTCATCGCCAATTCCCGCAATAGGCTTGCCCGGGCCGATCGTTCCCAGCACATTCTGATTCAGAGCCATCTGGGTTTTGGCGGAGTTCGGATCGATGGTAAAGGCAACCACTACGGAGTTTATTTCGGCGTTCTGGTTACTTCCGTCCGTCTCGCTCGCGCTGCCGAGCAGGCCATGGGACAGGTTCTGAATCAGTTGCTGCTGCTCGGCGCTGGCACCGTTCTTCGCCATCATGGAGGCGATGTGCTTGCCGGTCATCTCGGCCGGAGTGCCTTTAGCGAGGTATTGGCAACCGTCAGCAGTTGTTTTCGTCGCCACGATGGGTACACCGATGAAGCGGCTAACATCTTCCTTGCTAAGAAAGCGGCAGGCTCCGGGCCCGAGGTTCCCTCCACCGCTTGCACCCGCATTGTCACGGTTGAGTGAAGACATGGTTCCGGTTGCCCCCAGCACTTGACGGGAAATCTCGTGAGCCTTGCGGCTTGCGATGTGAAGCACATAGAACATGCCAAAGAGCGCGACAGACCCCATAACAAAGATGAGCAGGACCACCGCCAAAACAATCTTGAGCACGGGACTGGTCCCCTGCCTTACGGGCGGCATGGGTACTGCCGGCGGCAAAGGCTGGATCGGCGGGACTGAACTGACCGGGGACGCCGCCAGCGGAACATTTGCTTGCCCCACCCTGGCGCCGCAAGCGCCGCAGAATGCTGATGCGTCGTTCAACATGGTTCCGCAGGTTCCGCAAAACTTAGCCATAGCGCTCCTCCGTCGACTGGATTCCTGTATGCCAGAGAGAGTACGCGAAGACCGTCATTCCGCAAAGCAGAGACGAGCCTTTTAGTCTGCGCTCAGCAAGGGAGCCAAATAAGCAGCGGTGCGGCTTGCGCTTGTTTTGGCCACCTCGCCGGGTGTTCCAGACACCACTACGTGCCCACCCTCTTCGCCCGCGCCTGGACCTATATCCATCACCCAATCACTGGCCGCTACTACGCGCATGTCATGTTCCACCACGATCACGGTATTGCCCGCGCTGACCAGCGCATCGAGCTGCGCCATCAGCTTGTCTACGTCTGCGGCATGGAGCCCGGTGGTTGGCTCGTCGAGGATGTAAAGAGTGGCGCCGCGCTGGAGCCGCTGCAGCTCGGTGGCCAGCTTGATGCGCTGAGCCTCGCCGCCAGAGAGCTCCGTAGCCGGCTGACCCAGCCGCAAGTAGCCCAGACCAACCTGCCGCAAAACGTCAACCGAACGGCGCAGTTGCGGATCCTGGGCAAAGAACTGCCAGGCTGCGTCGACCGTCAACCCCAGCACGTCGGCAATGGATTTATCGCGATACTTTACTTCCAGCGTCTGGGCGTTATATCGAGCTCCATGGCAGGTTGGGCATGGCGCGTACACACTGGGCAAAAAGAGCAGCTCCACGCAAACGGAACCCTCGCCCTGGCAGTTTTCGCAGCGGCCCTTGGCAACGTTGAACGAAAAACGTCCCGCATCGTAGCGCCGGGCGCGAGCAGTTTTTGTCGCGGCAAATAGCTTGCGCACATGATCGAACAAGCCGGTATAGGTAGCGAGGTTCGAACGAGGAGTCCGCCCGATTGGCGTTTGATCGACTCTGACCAAGCGCTTGATACCTTCCATGCCGGCCGTAATTCGGCCTCCGGTGGGAACCAGCGGCGAAGCTTCCAACTCCGGCCCTTCTGCTTCCTCTTCTACCTCGAGGGATTGCCCGAGCTGCTCTGCCACCAGGTCGACCAACGCCTGGCCCACCAGGCTCGATTTCCCAGAGCCCGAAACACCGGTCACGGTTGTGAATATCCCTAGAGGAAAAGCAACATCGAGCTGGTTCAGATTATTGCGTGTCACCCCTTCCAGGCGCAGCCATCCGCGGGGTGAACGCGGCTTGCGGCTGGGAAAGCGCTGGTCGCCAAAAAGGTAGCGTCGAGTGTGCGAGGCCTGGATTTGTTCTAGCCCGGCGGGAGGACCACTGTAGAGCACACAACCGCCCTGCTCTCCCGCTCCTGGTCCCACATCGACGATCCAATCTGCGTGCCTGATCACGTCCAGGTCGTGCTCCACGACGAATAACGAATTTCCAGCCGATCGCAATCGCTCGAACGCTACCAGCAAGGCCTCGGTGTCGGCAGGGTGCAGCCCGGCGGAGGGCTCGTCGAGCACATAGACCACGCCAAACAGGTTCGAATGGACCTGTGTAGCGAGCCGGAGACGTTGCAGTTCACCTGGCGAAAGGGTGGGCGTGCTGCGTTCCAGCGTCAGGTATCCCAGGCCGAGATCGAGTAGCACCGCCAGCCGGCCGACGATATCTGCCGCGATCCTCTGGGTCACAATCACTTTCTCCGGATGCTGCGCATTTTTCTTTGCGCCACGGTCTTCTGCGAAGGGCCGCAAGATGGCAGCCAGGCGCTTTAGCGGCAGCCGGGAGAGGTCGGCTATATCCAGGCCGGCAAACTTTACCGCCAGCGACTCCAACCGCAGCCGCTTGCCGTGGCAGAGGGGGCACTCACCGCTGAGCATGTATTGGGAAACCCGCTTCTTCATCAGCGGGCTGTGCGTGGTTGCGAAGGTGTGCAGCACATACCGTTTAGCGCTGGTAAAGGTGCCCTGGTAGCTGGGCTCCATCTTGCTCTTGAGCGCGGCGCGTACCTCTTTTGGAGTGAACCCGGCGTAGACCGGGACCACCGGCTGCTCATCGGTAAACAGAATCCAATCACGATCCTTCCGCGGCAACTCGCGCCACGGGCGGTCGACGTCATAGCCCAACGTGGTGAGGATGTCACGCTGATTTTGCCCCTGCCACGCCGTAGGCCACGCAGCGATGGCCCGCTCTCGAATGGTGAGCGAATCATCCGGAACCATGGAGCGTTCCGTCACCTCATAGATCCGGCCCAATCCGTGGCACCTGGGACACGCTCCCTCAGGAGTGTTGGTGGAGAAGGACTCGGCATACAGAATCGGCTGGTGCGGTGGATAGTCTCCAGCGCGTGAATATAGCATGCGGAACAGGTTCGACAGCGTGGTGACGCTGCCCACAGAAGAGCGCGTGGTCGGCGATCCCCGCTGCTGCTGTAAGGCCACGGCCGGAGGCAAGCCATCAATGCTATCGACTTCAGGCACAGCCATCTGGTGAAACAGCCGCCTGGCGTATGGGGACACAGATTCCAGATAACGCCGCTGCGCTTCCGCATAGAGCGTGCCGAAGGCCAGAGACGATTTGCCTGAGCCTGACACTCCCGTAAAGACAACCAGGGCATCGCGAGGAATATCCAGATCGATGCTCTTGAGGTTGTGTTCGCGGGCGCCGCGCACCCGGACGAAGCCATCCTTCGTGGGAGAACTTTCTAGGGTCTCCGCCAGATCACCCTCCCGCCCCGCACCGTCGCTCGGACCGCGGCAAACGCCGTTACATCCTTCACCGGATCTCCATCCAGCAAGACCAGATCCCCAGCCTTTCCTACTTGGATGCTTCCAGTAGCACCGTCTACGCCAAATCGCTGCGCCGGGGCCGTGGTCAGCATACGCAGGATGTCCCGCCCGTTGAGCCCCGAACGCTGCAGCGCGCGAAACTCGTCCGTCGTATCGTAGTCCGTCATGTAGCCCACGTCGGTGCCGAACAACAATTCCCCGCCCAGCTCGTGAAACCGCCTCACCTGCGCGTAAATAGGGTCGATATATTTCGGGTCGGTGGTGACCGTGGTGGCAAACATCTTCAACGTGGGGATCATCGCCATATGCCTGGCGATCACGCTGCCTAAGACTGCATCGTCCACGCCCTCGGTGGTGTCCACGGCGTGTGCGAGCACATCTACGCCGCTCTCTATCGCTACCCGCACGCCCTGCAGATCCGATTCATGGGCGAAGGCGAGCTGTCCATGGTCATGAGCGACTTTGACCGCCGCGCGCGCATCCTCCACTGGCATGGGCAGAACCTTTCCCCTGGCCACATACGATCCGGTGAACAGCTTCAGCAGGTCAGCCCCGCGGCGGATGTTACGTTCCTCCACTCGTGCCGCTTCGGCCGGGCGGTTGGGCTGCGCAAGAAAGGCCAGCCGCCATCGGGGCATGTTGTCGCGCAGGTAGTAAGGAATTCCGTGAGGCGGATATTGCGGCGATCCGGCGGTATAGATCCTGGGCCCTTCTATCTCGCCCTGCTCTATTCGCCGGCGCAGCGGAATGGTGTCGAAGAGGTTGGAGCCCGTATCCACCACGGTAGTGAACCCGCGGCTGGTCAACATGTCCTGCAACTGCGCTTGCAATGCTGCAGCCGGCTTCCACTCCGCGCCGCTCCACTTTCGTTCGGTGAAGTGCACGTGCGTGTTCCAAAAGCCCGCGGTCAATACGCAGCCGTCGCACTCCAGTACCTCTGCACCGGCCGGCACTTCTACCAGTTGGCCCACGGCTGCTATTTTTCCGTCCCGCAGCAATACCGTACCGTGGGCCATCGGGGCGGCGTCCGGGGATACGTAGATCCTC
>CAWDVZ010000021.1:0-14606 GCA_963805955.1 uncultured Acidobacteriaceae bacterium | reverse complement strand
ATATGAAAAAGCCTGTTTCACTGGAATCTGCCTCTGCATTCATCGACGAGAGAATCATGGAACTTGGCGACTGGCGCGGGAAGATGCTGGCGAAAGTGCGCTCGATCATCCACGCCGCAGACCCTGAGATCGTCGAAGAGCGGAAGTGGGTCAGCGCGACGAAGCCGGGGACTCCCGTCTTTTCCCACGGCGGCATCGTCTGCACGGGAGAGACGTACAAGAACGTCGTCAAGATAACGTTTGCCAAGGGAGCTTCGTTGAAGGACCCTGCACGTCTATTCAACTCCAGCCTCGACGGGAATGTCAGGCGCGCCATTGACATCCACGAAGGCGAGAAGCTCAATGAGGCGGCCTTGAAGGACCTCATCCGCGCTGCCGTGGCGCTCAATCTCAAGGGCAAGAGCGGGCCGAAGCCCAAGCCGGAGAAGGGGCGAGCGTAGGTTCCCACCCATTAACGTCGCTGTGGGTTCGATACCATGCGACCGTGCGTTCCAGTCCGCTGCGGAAATCAACGACTGGCGCGTAGCCCAAGTGGCGTCTCGCCAGAGTGATATCTGCCAGCGAGTGTTTAATGTCTCCAGCGCGCTCTTCCGAGTGGTGCGGTTCGCCTTTATAGCCGGTCAGCGCCCGCAGCACGGCAATAACCTCGTTCAGGGTGATGCGGACCCCGCAGGCGACATTGAACATCCGTGCTACGACCTCAGCGCCGGGAGCATGGCAGGCCAGCAGGTTGGCATGAACGACATTGTCGATGTAGGTGAAATCGCGGCTTTGCTCGCCGTCGCCGCAAATTACCGGACGCTCGTCGCGCAACATCGCCGTAATGAACTTGGCCAGCACGCCCGAATACGTTGACGTTGGATCCTGGTGCGGGCCGAAGACATTGAAGTAACGGAGGGTGACGGTTTCCAGCCCGTACACCCGGGTGAATGACTTCATGTACATCTCGCCAGTAAGCTTCGACACCGCGTAGGGCGAGATCGGATCCGGCGCCATGTCCTCACGCTTGGGCAGTGCCGGCGCGTCTCCGTAGGCGGAAGATGACCCCGCATAAACAACGCGCTGCACTCCGGCGTCGCGGGCACAGACCAGCAATTGCAGGGTCCCGGCCACGTTGGCCTGATTGCTCTCGATCGGGTCCCTCACCGAACGAGGTACGGACGGGATCGCAGCTTCGTGAAAAATGTAGTCCACACCCGCGCATGCCCGGGCTGCGTCCTGCGGGTTGACGATGTCGCCCTCGAGGAACTCCATGGCTTCCATGCCCGCCAGGTTCTCGCGCTTGCCGGTGACGAAATTGTCCACTCCGCGCACGCGTTCGCCGCGCGACAGCAAAGCTCGCGCAATTGAGGAACCAATGAAGCCGGCTACACCCGTTACCAAATACAGTGCCATGTGCTCTCCTAACAGCGAATGATCTTTGGTGAAAAAATTCCCTTGGTTGCGTTGCGGGTATCGACCACGATTTGAGCTTGGTTTACGATGCGCTGGTAGTCGTAGCTGGAATGGTCGGTGACCACGACTACGCAATCGAACTCGCCGATCTTGTCGAGGGGCGTACTCCTCATTTGCAGGCTGTATTTGCGGCCTTTTCCGACGAAAGGGAAGAAGGGGTCGTTGTAGCTTACCTCCGCCCCTTCTTTCTGCAGCAGTTCGATAATGGTTAGTGCCGGCGACTCGCGCAGGTCGTCGATATCCCTCTTATAGGCCACCCCCAGAATGAGAATGCTTGATCCATTCAGCGCCTTCTTATGTCCATTGAGCGCCTGGGCAACTGAACGAACGACATGGTACGGCATGTCGGCATTCACCTCACCCGCCAGCTCGATGAAGCGCGTCTGGAAGTCGTATTCCTTCGCCTTCCAGGAAAGGTAGAACGGATCCACCGGAATGCAATGCCCACCAAGTCCCGGTCCGGGATAGAACGGCTGGAAGCCGAAGGGTTTGGTCTTCGCCGCCTCAATGACCTCCCAGATATCAATACCCATGCGCAGGCAAAGCAACTTCAGCTCGTTGACCATTGCAATGTTGACGCAGCGATAGATATTCTCCAGCAACTTCGTCATCTCAGCCGTGGCCGGTGACGATACTGGAACGGTCCGGTTGAAGATGCTGCCATAGAGGCTTGCCGCCATCACGGTGGCACCCTCGCGCCCGATCACCTTTGGGATATCGCAACGCGCGACGGTGTCGTTGCCTGGATCTTCCCGTTCCGGTGAAAAGGCAACAAACAGCCCGTCGTCATCCTCGCCGCGAACGACCTTGAGGTCTTGCCGGTTGCCTTTTTCCAAGGGGGATCACTACCTCTTCCGTCGTTCCCGGATAGGTTGTGCTTTCCAGGACGATGAGCTGGCCGGCGCGGACGTAGGGTGCGATGGCCTCAACCGTCGAAACGATATAGGTCATGTCGGGTTCGTGGTGCTCATTGAGCGGTGTCGGAACGCATAATCGCGTCCATTCGCTCACCTCGGAATAAACCGTGGTCGCGCGAAAGCCCGATTTCTGGCTGATTGGATATCCCCCGGGAGGATGCGCACGATATACGATTCACCGCGGTTGAGAGCGTGACCTTTTGTGGGTCGATGTCGAAGCCGGTGACAGCAAACTTCTCCTCGCTGTAGAGCAAAGCCAGGGGCAGGCCGACATACCCCATGCCGATGATGCCAACCTTAGCGGTGCGATTTCGAACCTTGTCGATAAGTTCTTGGCAAGAAGATGCTGTGGGTAAAATACTAGACATAGGCTCTCCGTTATTGATGGAATTATTTCGATTTCGTCCGCGGGATCTCTACGAGCCAAGTTCAGACCACAGGCGTTCGGAAGGCAGTTTAACTAAAGACGGCTCCTTTATACCCTCGGCCTGTTGTCTGAGGAGGACTACGCGCAATGTCTGAATCATGATCGTTATATCCAGTAGAAGTGAGTAGTTGGCGGTATACATAAGATCCAAACGAAGCTTGTCTTTCACCTCAGTTGAGTACTTTCCCCATATTTGAGCCAGGCCGGTGATGCCCGGCTTTACATTCAATCGCAGCCGATAACCAGGGGTCTCGCGCTCAAACTGCTCGACAAAAAACGCACGTTCCGGTCGTGGTCCGACGAAGCTCATGTCGCCCAACAACACGTTGAGAAGCTGTGGTAACTCATCAACCCGGCTGGCCCGCAAGAACCTCCCCACCCGGGTGATTCGTGGATCCTGTTCGCTGGCCAGTACCGGGCCAGAGTTGCTTTCTGCGCCGACCCTCATGGTGCGAAACTTGAAGATGTGAAACAGCTTTCCTTTTTGCCCGACGCGCTCCTGACGGTAGATGGCAGGGCCCTTCGAATCCAGACGGATTAAACACCCCACCAGCAAAAGCAGCGGACTTACCAGCAGAAACAGTAGCCCCGCAAATGCCACATCCATCGCGCGTTTTATTGCCTTTTGAGGACCGCTCAGAGTTGGCGGCTCGACGGAAAACATCAGCAGATCATCCACCTGCTGAGTCCGCGAGCTGAATAGAAGCAGTTGAGCGATAGCCGGAACCAGCAGTACCTCTTTTCCGGCCTGCGTGCATAGGCTCACAACATAATTCTGGTCGGCGAACTCTTCCCCCATCGCAATCGTGTCTACTTCGGGCAGCAAGGCGGGGAGGCTGGCGAGCTGGCTGGTTTCTAGGTAGCGGTGCACACGGTACCAACCATGCGTTTGGACAAACTTCCTGATCAGGGCAGAAGTTGCTGCGACGTTGCTGGCGATGACAAGCACCCGTCGCTGCCCGCCCATGTATGACTTGTGGAGCCGCTGGCACAACAGGCGGCTAATTCCAAGAAGGGTGGCCAGGATGGGGAATGCGAGAAGAAAGATGGTTCGCGGGACGGCAAACGCCCGCTGCCAAAAGCTCAGCACGATTGCAGCCAGCACAATGATCCCCGCGCTGGCGACGGCAGAATGGGTCAGAAATGACCTTGATTTGCGCAGCCAGTTGGAATACAAACCCGATAAATAAATGCTTACTAAACTGCAAACGGAAACCGCGGGCAAGATTCGGAGGTACGCCTCCAGGTTGGAGCGGAAGTTTTGCAGGTCAGTACCGAAGCGGATGATGAAAGCGCCGACGAAAGCTCCATTCACCAGCAACAAATCAAAGACCGCCAATGAAAGTTTTCTTCCCAAGTACCTCGAAGGATGTTGCATGGATGACAGCTCCGGAATCGGAAAATGAGGTTAGTGGTTACAGAGATTGACTAAGGCTTCAACATGGAAAGGTGTTCTGGCGATCGGGAAGTCCTCGTCGTGGCAATCGTTTGCCGGACGCGAGAGGGAGAGATCCCGATGCCAGCCTGGTGCGGGGAGCCTGCGAGAACAGCGCCATAGATACTGAGGGTTTCTCGGATCATTCGGGGCGCCGTGAACTGCTGTTGAAAAAGCTTTCGGCCGGCTTGTCCCATCCGTTCCCGGAGAATCGGCGAGGCGATCAATCTACCTAGGCTTTCACGCAGCCTGTTGACATCGGATCGCGGAACCAGGAATCCTGTCTGGTCATGGTGTACGCACTCGGGCACACCGCCAACATCGCTGGCCACCACTGGCAGGCCTGCACGCATGGCTTCCAGAATGCTAATAGGAAGCCCTTCGTAGTCTGAGGCCAGCACGAAAATGTGAGCCTTTGACAACAATTCCGGCACTTCGTTCCTTGCGCCCAGGAACACGACGCGATCTCCGAACCCAAGTCTGAGGACCTCGGTTCGTACTTGCGGAACCGTCAGACCTTCCCCGACAAACCACAGCTTGAAGTCATTGTGCATTCCGGCCAGGGCTCGGAGAACAGACAGATGGTCCTTGGGTGGCGCGAAGCGTGCCACCATCAGGATGTTCACCGTCGCACCCTCTGCAGGCCGGGCAAGGAAAGACCCATCCGGTAGCCCGTTGTGGACGACGTTTATCTGGCCCTTCGGGAGAATCCGATACCGGGCCCCCAAGGCACGGTCGTAATCCGATACGGCGATAAGTGAATCTCCCAGCCGGGCGCCGAGCCACTCGCTCGGAATCGCTATGGCTTTGCGCAGAAGGCGAGCATTCCCGGTGAACGCAAACCCGTGCGCAGTGAACACCGAGGGTACCCCGGCCATTCTCGCGGCCAGTCGTGCAAGCAACCCGGCTTTCGAGGAGTGGGCGTGGACCAGATCGGGTTGATATTCGCGAATCAACTTATAGAGCCCGCACAATGCCCGGCAGTCGAGTCGCGGAGCGATCGGTGCCACGAGGGCGGGTAAGACAAAAACCGGAACGCCCAAGGCGCGAGCTTCATCGGCGAGAAATCCCTCCTCACCCGTCGCCAGTGCGAGGCTGGCATACGTCTCCAGAGCTTGCAGGTAGGTGAGCACCACGGCTTGCGCGCCGCCAAGCTCGGATCGCGTAATTACATATAGGATTCTCATATCTAAGCAGTCAGTCGGGCGACGTCGTTTTCCTCAGCGCCAAAGCGGACAGTTTTGTCTCGGCAATCTTTGTGTCGGTTCCGGAGTGGGCCGCACAGTCTTTTGTTGATGGAACATGCCTGCTAATTGGCGGGGATGTCGTTGACGGCGGAGTCGGCTGTGCATGACGGCGCTATCATGCGTTTACCAAGAAATTCACGATAGAGACTCTCCCACTCGGAGATGATCTGCGCCATGCTGTAGCGGCACAACACATACTCTCGGCCAGCCATGCCCATCTGCCTGCGCTGCTGCTCCGAAGTTGTCATCACCCGTTTCATGGCAACTCGCAAAGCGGCTGGATCACCGGCGGGAACCAGAAAACCAGTCTTGCCGTCCATCACGATCTCAGAGTTCCCTCCAACGTCAGTTGCAACGATCAGCAGGGCGGTGGCGGCAGCTTCCAGGAGTACGAGCGGTAGCCCTTCCCAGAGAGAAGAAAGCACATAGCCATCGGCCGCGTTCAATAGCTCGGAGGCGTCCTGGCGAAAGCCGAGGAAGCGGACGCTTTCGGTAATCTGTAGTTCCGCGACCAGGCGCTCGAGTTGTGGACGTAGGTCGCCTTCGCCGGCAATGAGGAGCATAGCTCCGCGGAGTGGGGCAAAGGCCCGGAGCAGGTTGGGATAATCTTTAACTTCCCGCAGCCCTCCAATGGCCAGCCAAACAAACTGGTCCGGAATATTCAGGGTCTGGCGAAGTTCGCCGCTGCAGGCACGATTGGGCGAGAAATAATCCGCATCTATGCCATTGCCAAGGACACGTAAGCGTCGCGGTGACGCCAGACCGTCATGCTCATATCGTCGCGCAGCGGCATGGCAGACGTTAGTGGTAACATCGCCGAGTCCGTCGGTCAAACGATAAGCCAGATCGAGCAACCGGCCGCCTTCGCAGATCGAGTGTGCTGTCGAGATAACCACGGGTACGGAAACAAAAAGCCGAGTAACGCGCGCCAGCAAGTTCGCCTTAACCATGTGCGCATGCAGAACGTCAGGCTTCAGAACTCTTAGGATTTTCGCCAGCCGCCAGATAGCCCGAGGATCGGCTTTGCCCTTCTCCATTCCGAGTGTGGTAACACTCACGCCACCGGCCCGGAGCTCCGCCGCCAGCCGATCTCCTTCCGGCAACATACTGATCACCGTGATCTTCCAGCCGCGGCGTTGCAGGCCTTTCGCCAGACTGGCAACTTGCGTTTCAGCCCCGCCAACCGGGTCGAGTGAAGTAATAAGAAAGCAGATCGAACGCACGAGTTTTGACTTCCTACCGCACCCGATGGGTGTGGTTACAAAGAGGCAAGATATTTTCAGGACGCGAGATGTAGAGGGTTGGATGGAAACAGAGTGTCGATGTAGGTTGCTGTGGCTGCGGGCACGGTGAACCTGGCCCATGATGCCTGATCCGGTTTTGCATGCTCGGTGGTGATGACTTCATACATTGCATCCGCCATGGCATCGATGTCGCAGACCGGCACTAGAGTTCCCAGGTCGCCGGCGCCGAGTATTTCCGAGGGTCCGCTTGGGCAATTGGTCGAAACAATCGGAGCTCCCAGAGCTAACGCCTCGACCAGAACCGTGGGCAGCCCCTCCCACGCCGACGATAGAACGAACACCGATGCTCGGCGCAGATATGGGTAGGGATTAGCCATGAATCCGGGCAATGTGACGTCGTCGGACAGGCCCAGTTTCTTGATCAGCGCCTCCAGCGCCGGGCGTTCCTCTCCTTCTCCCAGGATCATCAGCCGCGCCGGACAATGAGTCCGCGGTCGGGCAAAACTCGCGACCAGTGTCGCGAAGTCCTTGGCCTTATTGAGCCGCCCCATGCCAAGTATCAGCGGAGGTTGCCCTGACTGGAGCCAGGGATGCTCGACCGCGGCTTGGGCTTTCAAGAACAGGTCGCTGGTGATCACGGGATTGTAGATGACCCGCACCCGCGAGCGCTCTACCCCCAGGCAGCTCACCACCGACGATGCCGCGCCGGCGGAAACCGCAATAACACCTGCAGCACGGCGGTACGCCAGGGCAGCCACACGGGCAAGCAGTCTGTCTTTTGGGCAACCCTCTTCCAAGATTTTCGTCCAAGTGCTGTGGATAGCGGCGAAAACGGGGGTTCGCGAGCGGCTGAGGACTGCGGCTGCGATGGCGGCGACACTGGCGTGATCTTGGAAACCAAGCAGTACGTCTGGCTGCTCCTGGCGAAGGTACAGAACCAGTGGAAGTATCGAGGAGGCGATGCGCGACGCCTTCAAGTCGATCACCCGGACTTTGCTCGGTAACTCAGACAGAAAGGGGCCTGTGGCGCTTGCCAAAACGACATCCACGCCGATGTTTTCGTCAATTAATCCTCCGGCGAGATTGACCAGCACGCGTTCGGCGCCTCCGCCGCAGAGCGAGGCAGAGAAGAGCGCCACCAACCGCTGGCCCGATCGATAGGAAATCAAGCGACGCCAGCCTGCGATGCCATTTTTGGCCGCACACCTGGGGCTGCATGCCCAACAACTCGGTTGACGTAGCCCGCCGAACCCGAATAAGAAACGATTTTTCCCGGATTTCCCAAAACCACCGCATGAGCGGGAACGTCGAAATTCACATAGGCCCCAGGCCCGATCAACGCGTCATCTCCGATGAAAATAGCCCCTACTACAACCGCGTGGGTTCCAATCCAGACGCGATCTCCGATGACCGGAACGCCGGCCTTGCGGCCTCGGTTAGTCTGACCGATGGTTACACCATGGGCGATGTTGACGTTGTTGCCGATGACGGCCTCAGGATGGATCACGACGCCGCCAAAATGTCCAAGGTAGAATCCGGCACCGATTTCCGTGGTGTGGCAAATATCAAAACCATAGCGGAGTCGATAATGCTTCAACCAGAGGTTGTTGTAGGTGAACGCAATCTTCGACAGGATGCCTTTGCGCCCGCGGTAGCTGCGAGTTTTTCGCAGATAATAGCAGTAGCGGAATCCCGGCACCCGCAGAAACGTGAACAGGAAGGTCCTGCGGTCGATGCGCCCGAAGTAGCGGTACAAATCGGATTCGATTAGCGTCGCCAACTCAGTAGTCATTTTGTCCTTCGGAACAAGTGCCAACGCCTTCGCACAAATTCGCCGAACCAGTTTGTCGAAGTAAGTTATTCCACCGCCGCAAAACATCTTCGACGTCAAACCGGAGGGCAACATCGGAAGCGCGGTGTCGCAAACGCTGGCGCTCGTCTGAATGGCTCATCAGCCGATCCATCGCGGCGGCGAGTGCGGAGATGTCTTCCGGTGGAACTAGCAGGCCGTCCACATCCTGCCGCACAATCTCGGCGGGACCGGACGGACAATCGAACGCGATGACCGGGACGCCGCAAGCCATCGCCTCGCACAGTGCATTGGGGAAGCCTTCTACCCGGGACGAGAGGACGAAAAACTCCGCTCCGGCGAGTAGAGAAAATGGATTGGGTACCCACCCCGGTAAGGACACGCAATCGGTCACCCCCAACCAAGCAGCGAGATCTTC
This sequence comes from uncultured Acidobacteriaceae bacterium, assembly GCA_963805955.1. Lineage (GTDB taxonomy): Bacteria > Acidobacteriota > Terriglobia > Terriglobales > Acidobacteriaceae > PALSA-350. The sequence goes on along the minus strand of CAWDVZ010000021.1, from coordinate 5,653 downwards.
AAGGCTTCGCCGTTCCGGACCTTCGCCGAGAATTGTCAGAGTCCAGTCCGTATGCTGCCTGGCGATCAACTGAAATGCGCGGAGTAAGAGATCGAAGCCCTTCACCGGTTCGAGTCTGCCCATCGCAAATATCTGTTTCCTGGCCCCGGCGGTGGGACCCAAAGATTGTTCCCGCAGGACGACCGGATTGGGGATAACCACGACGTTTTGTCGAGTTGATTGCCGCAATCTCGCAGCGACGTTTTCAGTCTGGCAAACCACCGCATCGGCAAATGGATATGTGATCGCTCGTAGCCGCCTCCACATGCCGCCTATTTCGAATCGAAACGGGTCGCTGCGTTCGGAAACGATTACCCGCATACCTGGGGCCGCGGCTGCAAGAATCGTCAGTACGTTGGCCATAGTGGTAAAACTGACAATCACGTCCGGGCGCGATTCGCGAAGGGCCGACCGGAGGATTCGCAGTCGCCGCAGATTCGACCTCAAGCCCACCAGCGGGTTGGCGGAAACGCTGGCGAACGACAATGGACGATGCTGCACGGCGGCTGACAGTTCGAACGCTTTATTCCCGCCGTCATCGAATGTCAGCAGCGACACCGTATGTCCAACGTCGGCCCAGGCGTTGGCCAGCGTGGAGAGCACTCGCTCGGCACCGCCGCCCCTAAGGGTTGGAATAACCAGCGTCAGGCGCATGAGGCCCCGACTGCCAACCCGGTCTGCATTTTCATTTGGCGGCTGAGTAAACGGCGTGCCGTGGTTCGGAGGAACAGAAACGTACCGAAGTAAAACAATGAGGTTGCCAATGCGATGCCGGCCACACCGAGGTAACGCATGCAAACGAGGTTCAAGATGATGTCGAGGCCTAGATTCAATGCGGCGCTCGCCATGATGATGTCGGTGCGCTTCATGGCAACCAGCAACCGGCTGTACAACATGCCTATGGCGGTGAATGCGAGTTGGAAGGCATACATGGCCTGGACGTGGGAAACCAATAGCGTGTCTGCCGGCGTAAAGTTGCCTCTCTGGTACAGCAGGCGCACGATCAAACCCGAGAACAGAACCATGATGGCGGCCAGCGGGACCATCAAGCAGGAAACAATCCACGAGTAGGTATGCATGGTGCGTCGACAACCTTCCCAATTCCGGGCGGCAACCATCTGGGAGAGATATGGCACTACGGCGGTGCACAAAGTGAAGGAAGTCAGGCTGACCAGTACCGACACGATTCGATTTCCGTAACTCAAGGCGGCAACGCTGCCGGGCTCCAGCATTGCAGCCATGGACTGGTCAACCAGCACGACTCCACTGCTGAGCAGTCCCGCGGCAATCAAAGGGGCATACTGCGAGCCCACCTGTCGCAGTTCGGGGCTGCGTCCATACCAGCGGAATTCCAGGTGAAAGCCACTACGGCGCAGCGCCAGAGCGATGGTCACGGCCTCGATCGCCGCTCCGAACAGCGCGCCAGCAACCAGCACTGAAATACCCCACTGGCGCGCCCGGGTCAGCAGCAAGAACAGAGTGAGTGCTGGCGTCACCAGCGACATGATCGCCGGCAGAGCAAATCGGCCACATGCATTCAACACTGCGCCGCAGTTGCTGGCGATCCCGCTTAGCAGGATCACCGGTAGCAGGGCATAAAACAATCGCACCGTAAGCGCCAGTTTTGCCGGAGGAAACTCATGAGCCACGCAGCCGAGAATTCCCGGCCCGACAGCCAGCAGGGCAACGCAGATGGTGAACAGGAGGCCCTGGCTCCACAGCATTGCGCTGGAAAATAATCGTTGTGCAGCGGCATCGCCCTGCCCCGTTCGCACCTGGATGAACGTAGGTATCAAGGCGGCGTTAAGCGTGATTGCCACCAGCATCACCACAAACGCCGGCAGCATAAACGCTATGAGGAACGCGTCCAAGGCATCGCCGCGGCCAAAAAACTCGCTACCGCCAATTCCTTGGCAGTCGACACCAGCTTCACGCCTACGGAGAAGACCCCAACGGTGGTTGCCGCACGAAAAATATGCTGGTTAGCAGTTCGCGGCGAGCGCCAGGCCCCCAGCATCGCGGCTCGATTAAAATATCTGATGCCAGATCTCCTTGGGGATCTACGCAGATACAAGCGGCTCCACGTTCTGTGCGGTTGCGGTACCTGGGTCGCGTTTGACTTCACTTACCACCGGGCGCCATTTATGGGCTGCAGTACGAGGGATGGCGGTCAGCAATCGAATGGCGATCGGAATGGCTGGCAAATTGGCTGCCAGGGCGGCTTCGATCCGCCTCTTGTGTTCCGGACCAAAACCAGCCCGTGGTACCAGTTGCAGCTCTACGGAATAGTCTTCGCGCTGCGCCGCCATGAACTCGCCCACCGGAAAATCCTTCAACAATTGCGGAAACTGCAACCCGCTGATGGATCGTCCATCGGGCAGCCAGACTCTGTCGGTTGTTCGTCCCAGAACTTCCACCAGACGAAAACTTGGATGTCCGGGACGGCTGCTGGCCGGAAAATGCCCGTCGTCGCCAATACGATAGCGGACCGTCGGCATGGCATCGGCGTGAAGCTTGGTAACCAGGATGGGCGAATTCATTGCTTCGGTTTCCGGTTCAATAAGGACATTCTCCCAATTGACGCGAAAATCCAGCGAGCTTTCCGGTCGCGGCTGCCACGCCATCAGACCGACGTCGCGACTGCCGTACTGCTCGTGCACAGGACGGCCGAAGGCACGCATCGCCGCTTCGCGATGACGAATATCAAGTTTTTCGGCGCTGCTGACGAAACATCGGGTGGGATAACGCGGCTTATAGCCGCGCTCTAGCACGTGTTCTGTCAGCGCCCCCAATGCGCTGGCGTAAGCCACAATGCAATCGGGTGGACAGGCCTGGAGGCGAGCGTGGACCTGATCGAGATACTGAGGAGACAAGCGGTAGCAATCAATCCAGCAACGGTTCCCGAAGAAAGTTAGCAGCCGGTCAAGGAGTTTATCGCTGGCAACGGGATCAAGATTGTGTCCCCAGAACTGAACGGTTCGGCAGCCGACCGGCGTTCCCAACGATTCCATCTCGCGCTCAATGGCAGCCATGGACCAGCCTTGCTCCTCCGGCCCAAGAAAAACCGTGAGGGGCGCTCCGGTGGAACCGCCGGTGGTCATCGTGGTCCTCTGCTCAGGTGGCAACGCCTGGGATAACAGCCGATCGCCCGCACTGCGGATGTCAGATCTCTCCAGCACTGGCAGGCGTGCGAAATCGTCGAAGCTGAAGTTGGCTTTGGGGTCAAACCCTAACTTCGCGAACAGCTCCGCATAGTAAGCGGTGCTACGCGCTGCATGGCGCAGTGTCACTCGCAACTGCTGCAAGACCCATTCTGTTTTGCGCGGTTCGTTCCAGCCAGCGCTTTGGCTCCGGAAGACCAGCGCCCGGCGTCGCGCCAGCGCAACCGGGCGGCGCGAGGCGCGCAGAAACTGCTGCATGCGAAGAACTGGCAGCAAGATGCGCCGCGATAATAGTTGATGAGAGTATCGCAAACGATCATCGTCGGTCGGAAACATGTTTAGCAAGGTACAAACTCGTTTCGTGGGAATGGTTGTGTAAGTTGGGGTAGAGCTCTTATTGGAGGCGTCTCGGCTTGATGAGCGGCCTCTGCAATGCCAAGAATGATCGCCCATATGAGGAGCGCTTTTGGTGTGCAAAATGTAAAGTCGACGGTCTGCGTGATTGCAAACAGACTGAACAACACGAGGGAGAGCTGGCGTCGATGCAAATAGCTGCTCACAATTCGATGGGCTAGCAGACCGCCAAAGAACAGCGCCGGCGCACCCAAACCCCACGCCAGCTCTAGTTCGATGTTATGAAAGCTGGAAGGCGCTACAAATCTGCCGGCGTCAGCGGGTACACCAAATGCCGCCAAGACCGACGGCGATGTGTTGTAGCCATTGCCGAGCCACGAAAATTGATGATCCTGGGCCAACGATAAACCGTAATTCCAGATAGATGTTCGGCCGTTCAAGTCTTGGTACGAGCCCGAGCTAAATACACGATTAACCGGGTAATGTTGTGAGGCGAGTTGCGGTGCCAGGGCCCATGTCGCAATCACCAAACCGAGCACGATGAGAAGAGCTTTTCCGTAGCCGCCTCGACTGTCGGTAGGTTTGGACATCGCAAACAACAAGACTGCCAGCAGGCAGAACGATACCCAACAGGTGTTGCTAAACGTCAAGACTAGGTAGACCATCGCGGTTGCTAACACCCATGGACGGCACCGCACCAAAGCGATCAAAGCCACAGCAGTCACGAGCTGTGCGAAGCTCGCAACGGACATAGCCGAACCAAACATTCTGTAGAAGCCGACCGTCAGGCTGGAGACAAACAGGGCGCTTGTCGCCGTGACAAAGAACACCAGAATGAGAATCGCTTCTACTGCTTGCTGCCCCACGCGCCTAGCTATCCACAAGGCCCACGTGAAAATTGCCGCGAAGCGAAGCCAACAGAGAAGCCCATCGAAGAATGCCCCTTGAGGAAAATGTGTGTTAACGAAGCTGAGCGAAAGTATGAACACTCCATAAGCAAGCATCGCGAAGATCCCGACCCGCATAGTGAAGCGTCGTCGGCAACCGTCGATAAACATACCGGCCACTAACAACACGTCGCCTATGTTGAGGAAGCCAGGATGCCAACTCACCTCTGGTGTGGCGGCAGGGTAGATCGCCGAACTGCGCAAACCTGCATAGATGAGAATCGCCATGGTCGAACATGGCGCAAACCTGGCACAGGCAACGATACCTCGCCACAAAGCGCGCGAAAGTTGCTCTGTCATGTTCGGAACGGTAAGCATCAGATTGGACATTATTAAGGAATTCTCAACGTGAGTCTCAACTACACACTAGAATCGCATCGTGAACGCACAGAGCCACAAGAGACTGAACGCTAATTTCTGCCATGGGGCAGCGACTCAGGAGCACTAGACTTCTACTCCTACCCACACCATCGAACAGAGCGACCGGGTTCCGGGAAGAGTTTGCATTAGCGCGTTGTCGAGGGTATCGAGCAACCGGCAGAAAAGGCGGGATTTCACGAAGCGGCGCAGGCTCGACAGCAAGGCGTATTCACGAATTTTGGTCCGGGTAAAGGCTGTGCTGAATTTCTGGATATCCGAATAGCGTAGGGGTTGCTCGTCGCAGGTGCGGCCCTTTCCTGGATAGATAATCCGCCTTCTAACAAACTCTACGAGCGGGTTTTCTCCCAGGGGTTCGACAAAGGAAGCCCGGGCTCCTTTGGTCAAGACTCTCGCCAGCTCGGCTCCGCCGGCGGTCAAGTCGATATGGTGGAGAATCGCCGTGCCGAATGCCATGTCAAAGAAATGGTCCGGAAAAGCCAGTTGCTCGAAGGGCATGCAATCGACGTGAATGGACTTGGCCAGTCCACAGCGCTGCGCTAGCCTATTTGCCGATTCGATCTGCGCTTCCGCGATATCGAAGCCGAACACCTCGGCTCCCGCGCGCGCGAACAAGACGCATTCCGGGCCCACCCCACAGAGCAGTATTCGCTTTCCTTTGACTGGACCCAGGTAGTCCAGAGCTGTCTGCTGAATAGGACGATAGTTGCGCCAGGAATCAAAGGCAAACTCTTTCCAGCCGGCATAGCTATCTTTGCTGATGTGCTCGTTAAA
>CAWDVZ010000020.1:0-9635 GCA_963805955.1 uncultured Acidobacteriaceae bacterium | reverse complement strand
TGCAATATGAACCAGGCGCTCGCTGGAAATATACCCAATCCGGCATCAACACAGCAGCGCGCATAGTCGAAGTGGCAAGTGGAGTCTCATTCGACGAGTTTGTCAGCAAACACATTCTCAAACCGCTGGGCATGAAGCACACCACCTTCTACCCAAACCAGAAGCAACGATCGCACCTCGCGACCCCGTATATCAAAGACAAGCAAACCGGCACTCTGACCGCGGCGCCCTACGCTGCCTACGGAATGAAGGATCAACCCCCTTTCGGGAACGGAGGCCTTTTTTCAACCGGCCCCGACTATGCGCGCTTCTGCCAGATGCTCTTGAACGGCGGAACCTTCAACGGTAAGCGAATTCTCACCCCCGCCGCCTTTCAACAGCTCACCACCGTGCACACGGGCGAACTCAAGACCGGCTTCCTGCAAACCGACGAATATGGAAACCGTGGGATGAACTACGGCTGGGGAATCGGAGTGGCCATCCTCAAGACCCCGCACCCGGGAGTGGCGGAGATGCTCTCACCCGGCACCTTCGGTCACGGAGGAGCCTGGGGCACCCAAGCCTGGATAGACCCGGTGCGCGGCCTCGCCTACATCCTCATGGTCCAGCGCCCCGGCATCAATGGAGATGCCGCCAACCTTCGCCAAGCCTTCCAACAAGCCGCGTCCGACGCCTTTCCGCACCCGTGACCCCTTCAGCCTGGGCTCTAGAGTTTATGTAAAGACCTCCATTTCCAAACTCAGTCCCGCAGAGCCTGCCCTGAGCTTGTCGAAGGGGGACGGCTGAACTTCAGACCTGTCCAAATTAGCGCCTCGGTTCAGCAACCACTGTCTATGGAACCGTTGCCCTTTCCTTTCTCATCCCAAGAGGCTGTGACTTTTTGATTTCGTACGAAACGATTGCTGTTGATGGAGAGAACGACGGTCGATTGAAAGGCGTCCCCGCCGCCCCAACCCCGGTCTCGTCCCTTGGCAACGGCCCTATCCTAACAACGACCCTCTCCTTTTTGTCATCCCGAGCGAAGCCGAGGGATCTGCGGTTCCACGGACCTTTCGTGGAAACGCAGAGTCCTATGCTCAACGAGAATTGTCATCTCGACCGAGGCTTTAACCCCTGAGGGCTGCCTTCTTTCCAGAACCGCCACTGTGGACATCTCTGCGAAGCGATAGTCGCCCATCCAACTAACTCACCGGACGAACCTGAATGATGCGCATCATCTCCTGATAATGTTCCTCGTCTTTGCTCTTGATCTGGTCGAAGTGCTTCGATTGCTCCTCACGCCGTGGATCTCCCGTTCGCGCATACAACTGCAGTAAACCGAAATTAGCTGCATAATTCTCTGGATCAATCGCAACCGCGCGATCCAGATACGTTTGCGCATCGCGATACTCGCGGCTCGCGAAAAAAACCTGGCCGAGCTCCGCGAGCACATCCGCTCGGTCCTGGGTAAGCCGGTTCGCCAACTCCAGCTCATGTTTCGCATCCTCGAGATGCCCCTCCACGCGAGCGATGCGCCCCAGGTAGTAATGTGCGTCAGCCGCAGTCGTTTCGTGACCGACCGCCTGTTTCAGCCACACGCTCGCCGAATCGAATTTCTTCGCCCGAAAGTAAGTGGTGCCGATGGCCAGCAGTGCGGCGGGGTCCGATGGACGCAACGCATGATACTTCTCCAGATAAGGCAGCCCTTGGGTTGCATCCTGGGCGAACGACGAAACCGTTCCCATCCCGAAGTTGTATTCGGGATTCTCCGGCGATAACCTGACCGCCTCATCCATAGCCTTGCGCGATTCACCAAGAAGGCCCAATCGGAGCGAAAGCACCCCGAACTCATAGGCAAAGCCCGCATCATTTGGTTGCAGATCGCGAGCATGAGCCAAATATCCGAGCGCTCCCTGGTAATCCTTGCTCGCCTTGGCAACGCGGGTCAGATCCACCAGTATCGGAACCGAAGAGCTGCTTAGGGCGAATGCGCTTTCAAGCGTCTTACGCGCGATCTCCAGCTTACCTTCTCCTTCCTGGGCAAGACCGAGTATCCGCAATCCTTCCGCCGACAGAGGACTCTTCTCGTTGGCCGCCGCAAAGATCAGCTCGATCAGATCGGCGCGGTGGGCGGTCCGAAGCGCGGGCAATACTTCCATTGCATCCTGTTCGGTAAGATCGGGTGCGGCGGCGATCGCAGCCGCAGCTTTGTCTGCCGCGGATGCATGATGGAGCGCGGCCTCATCGGCGCAAAGCACGATCTGCGCACCGATGCGGTTGCGATCCTCCTGCCCCAACCGTGCCAGATGCTGCAGGGAGCGTTCGTAGTTTTGGTCCCACATCAGCAGCACAGCGGCCTGGTAGTTCGCCTCAGCATTGCTTGGCTCCCTGTGCAGAAGCCTGTCATACGCGCGCAGGGCGGACGCTCTCGCAACCCTATCCGTCCCGGCTGTTTGCATGTAGATCCGGCCAAGGTTCAGATACGCGCCGGTGAGGCTTGGGTCGTGAAGAATGGCTGCCGAGAACTCGTAGATGGCGCGCTCCCGGTGGCCCTGCTGCACTTCGATCACACCCAGAAGATTCTCCAGTCCTCCATTCGCCGGAAACTTTGCCTGGGCGCCGGCAATCAATGACCGCGCGCCTTCCAGATCGTTTTGTTCGATGTGCTGTTGGATCTCCAATACCAGCGACCGATACTGTTCGCTCGATGGCAAAGCAGTTGCCGCCCGCGCCCAGCAAAGCAGACCGAGCGTCAGTAAGATGACTCGTCCGAGACCCAAGTGAGAATGCTTTAAACTACTGCTCATGGCTTTGTCCAGGGGGAGAGCGATTGCCGCTGTTTTGCTGGCGCTCCTCCTTGGTGACGCTTGTGTACCCTTGACGTTGGCCCAGACCTCGAGCGATGCGCCGGCGCCGGTGACCGTCCCGCCATCCACGCTGGATCTGACTCCTGAAAAAGTATCTCACTTGAAGACGACAATGGCCGCGCACGACTATATTGCCGCCGAAAAGTTGCTGATCGACGAAATCGAGCAAAGTCCTCATGCGCCGCGGGCCGCTCCCTTGCTGGCGTATTTGGGAAGCGTCTATTTTCTGAATCACGATTTTCTAAACGCCGCGATCGCCTGGAAGAAATCCGAAGCCATCAGCCCCCTGACGCCCGAACTTCAATTCTCGTTGGCCATGGCCTACGTTGAAGTTGCTCATCCGGACTGGGCCAGGCCGGTGATCGTATCCCTCGCCGTACACGACACCAAAAACGCCCTCTACCCCTATTGGCTAGGGCGGCTCGATTACGACGCACAACATTACCCTGAGGCGATCCAGCAATTCCAAAAGGCAATCACCCTGGATCCAACCATGGCGCGTGCCCACGACAACCTCGGGCTCTGCTACTTCTATCAAAACCAGACGGAGCTTGCGGTCAAAAATTTCAACCAGGCCATTGCCCTGAATCGGGATTCGCTGCATCCCTCCCCATGGCCCTATGTAAATCTCGCCGTGGCGCTGCAGTTTATGGGCCATGCGCAGGAAGCAGAAACCAATCTGCGCGAGGCTCTTCGCCTCGACCCTAAGCTTGCCGCGGCACACTACCACCTGGGCAACGTGCTGCAGCAACAGGGTCAACTCGACGCTGCGGTGCAGGAACAATTGGCAGCCGTGCGCCTCGACGACAAATATGCGGAGCCGCACGTAGCCCTCGCGCACATTTACAACCAGCAGGGCCGAAAAGCGGCCGCCCAGGAAGAGGTAAAGATCTATCTCCGTTTGCACCCCGGCGCAACCGATCGCGAACGCGCCCAAGCCGTCAAATCCCTAAGGCAGACACACTCGGAAAACCAAAAGCCATCCGGGAGGGAACTACGACAGTTCCCCCCGGATGGCTGTTTCGCCCCGTAACCAATGACGGCTCTAAAACTCGAGGCGTCCCACTAACTGGATGGTGCGTGGAGTGGTGACGTTTCCGTTCCAGGTGCCGAAGGAGTTGCCAGAAGCCGCAACGTCGGTGACGAATGCATATCCCGTGCCCCCGTTGGTATCGCCCTGGTTAAGAAGTAATGGCTGTTGAAGGTGTTGAAGAAGTTCGCCTGGAACCTGAAGTTCAACCTTTCCGTGATTTGCGTATCCTTAATGAACGATATATCCAGATTCTGATAGCCGGGTCCATAGATTGGCTCGACACTGCCTTCCCGTAACCGGTGTAGCCAAAGGCAGAGAAGTCGTGTTCAAACGCGTTGGGTTGATGAGCCTGTTGTTATCGCTAACCGGATTGAAGCTGCTGCGGCCATGCAGTAACGGCTGCTGCCCGGATCCAGGCCCGGAACGCAATGTTCGCGGAATTCCGGTACCTGGTATTCGTGGCGCAGGCCGAAGAGTAGAACGAGAATGGAATGCCGTACTCGTAGCGGAACACGGGGCTCGCCCGCCATCCGCTCACCAGAGTATTCACAATGCCGGAAGTGCTCTCAGGTATCGCTTGCCTCTCCCAATGGGAAGGTCATACACGACCGCAACCAGGGAACCAGTCTAGGGAACATTGTCAGGAGCGATGGCGCGGGCGCGCGATTGATCGTAGGGACTGAAAGCGCCGCTGTTGCCGCCGGCACCCACGCCGGTATTGTTTCCGGATTGAACGTTGTTCGACGCATTGGTGGTCAGCTTCTGCAGGTCAATGCGCCGAGCAGGTAGAAACCTCCCTGGAAACGCCGCTCGACGCTGCCCTGGAAAGAGTGGTAAATGGAATTTCCACGCCGCTCGTTCAGCCCCAGCAGAGTGCCGCAATATTGCGGGAACGGCAGAAGAGCCTGCGCGAGGGTAGGTGCGCATCCTGTCATCTGAGAGTCCCAACCAACGTAAGGCTGGCTGACGCCATGGGCGGCAAAGGTCGCGGGACCATTGGGTCGTTGTAGTTGACTGCGAGATCAGAACCGATGGCGGTGATGGTTGGATTCAGCGGGTTCAACACGTTGATGGGGCCCAGCGCCGACGGCAGGTGGGTCCCCTTGGTGCCAACGTAGGCAAGAGTCAGCACCGTGTTGCTGGGTAGCTGCCGCTCGACGGTGAGACTCCACTGCGAAGAGTAGGGTCTCCGGTTGCCATCCTAGCGGACGGTAAAGGGAAGGCGTCTGGCCGTTGTCAAAGCCTCGGAGATATTTTGGGTTGGACCTACCTGGCTGGGGGAAATGCCGGTCACCAGGTAGATAGCCGGCGTTTTGAAATTTCCGACAGAGGCTTCGTTCAGGGTGAGATTCTTGTTGAATCCATCCTGCGCCAAACCGCCCCCCCAGCCAGGATAGAAAGCCTGCCCGAAATAGATCCCATATCCTGCACGAACCACAGTTTTTTCGTTGACGCGAGTAGGCAAACCCGACCCGGGGAGCCCAAGCCCTTCTTGAACGGAATCTCGGGATAACGAGCGCCGTAACTGGCAGCTCCAAACTTTGTCCCTGCGAATGCAAGCCGTCCGGGAAGCTCAGTTCCCGAAGCGGTGACCGCATCCGGATTTGCCCCCGTTGGGATCGATAAACGATAAGTTGTTCTTCTTGTCCACGAACGGGGTGATGTAATCCCAGCGCAGGCTGTACGACAAGTTCAGCTTGGGCGTAAGGCGCCACGAATCGCCGCCGTGAAACGCCCACCCAGTCTGCCGTGGATACTTGGCCAGCACGTTGATGTATTCCACGTTGGCACTTGCCGACCGCCCCGAGGTAGAAGCTGGCCATGGGGTCTCCAGGGCAACGCGAGTTCGGGCAACCCGCGTTACCGGTCGTATCCGCGGCGAAGTTGAAGGTACCGCCCTGATTGCCACCGCTATGGATACTCATGCCCTCGAGCGTATATTCCAGGCCAGCGCTGATGGTGTGTTTCCCGCGGATCCGGGTGTAAGACGTCGTTGACCGCCCAGGTTCCGCGGGTGGTCAGATTGTCAATCGAGTTGGGCGGGCGTGCTGTTGCCCAGTTGCGAGTAGCCCCCGCCAAATGTCATTTCCGGCAGGTAGGTGGAATTGGCCACTCCCGGGACGTGGGCAAACCGGCCTTCCCATTGAGCGCATAGTAGCCTTCGTTGCGGCTCAGATAGCCGACGGTGGCGTGATTGGTCATGCAGGCTGTTGAGCGTGTGCTCCCAGTTCATGCGCTGGATCGGGCGCATTCTCAGGGTTCGCGGGACTCGCAGTGGAGATGGCGATGGGCAGATCGGTCTGCGCGTTGACCCCGCTGAACTGCCACCAGAAGGTGTAATAAAAGTGATCTGTCTGGCCGACGTTCGTGTCGATGCGAAAGAAATACACGTTCTCGCTGTTGGTTAACGATCCCTGGCCGGACCTGGGGATGAAGTAATTGTTGACTTCCTGGCCATTGGTCGGAGTGCGGCAATTTGGAAAGAAAGACTTTGGCGATCGGATCTTCGAAGTTGGGATCGATCTGGTTGTTGGGAATGGCTGGCCCGCCAAGGCCCCATACTTGGCCGTGTCGCAGGGATAGTAGAGCTGGCTGCCGGCGCTGGTGAAGTTTCCCGAACGGGCCGCCAACGAGGCGATGGAATAGGTGGAGGAACTGGCCCCGCCGTGGTCCTGGAAGCCCTCCCAGTTGAAGTAGAAGTAGCCTTTTACCTAGGTCGGTGTGGCGTGGTAACCGGGAATCCAGATCGGGCCGCCGACGTTGGCGCCGAAGTCGTTTTCCTTGTCGGGTGTCTTGGTCGGGGCGCCATACTGCTTGGCGTTCAGGGCGTCGTTGCGGAAATATTCGTAACGCGGCGCCGTGAAACGTCTCGCCGCCGCTCCTGGTTTGCACGATGAGCTGGCCTGAAGTGGAGTTTCCGTATTGCGCGTCATAGTTCGAGGCCAGGATTTTGACTTCGCTCGTGATATCGGGCGACATGCCGAAATCCGTCTGCAAGCTCACCATCCCGGACTGATTCATGAAACCTTCCGCCGCCGTGGCGCCATCGACCACCGCTTCGTCGCCGGTGATGATGCCGCCATTGGTACGGGAGTTGTAGGCATTGCCGCCGCCACCGGTGGTCACGCCAGGCATAAAAATGGCAACCGTCACTGAGGAGCGAGGAGCGCCGGAGATCACCAGGGGAAGGTCCTGTAGTGTTTCCGGACTTACCCCCGGCTCCGGGTGGGGTTTCATAGTTGATCAGCGAAGCGTCGGCGCTGACGGTGACGGTCTGGTCGGCCTTGCCAACGGTCAGGTTGCACATCGATGCGAGCAGTCTGGTTGACCGCCAGCTCGATGCCCTTGCGGACAAAGGTCTCGAAGGCTGGCGCACTCACGGAAAGGTCATAGACTCCGGGGCGAGATTGCGGAAGTTGTATTCGCCCGCGGCATCGGTCGTGAAGTTCTAGCTGGGCGCCGGAATTCGCCTCGTTGATGAGCGTCATCTTGGCTCCGGGTACGACGGCCCCGTTGGGGTCCGTTACTGTTCCTTCGAAGTGAGGCATTGACGTCCTGTCCGAAACTCTGCTGGTTGCACTGCCAACAGAAATATCCCAAGAAGGACCGCCAAAGATAGGTATCTGGCCTTGGAAAAACTGCCTCGCATAGGGTCTCCTTTTGCCGGTTCCTGTAATCGCTTTCATTTGGGAGCGCAGCCGTCCTCTAAGGGGGCGGAACACTGTCACTCTATTCATTTGGAACGTTGACTGACCCGATGGCCGAAACAGCGGAAATCTACGCGCCGTGCTCAGCGAATGTCAACCACTTTCATGAGACTTCTTCAACCCTAAGCATGAGGGAGCTTGCTCTGCCGGCGCCAAAAGTTCAAGTGCGGAAGCGATGTATAAGATGGATCAGTGCGTCAACCAAGCAGAAGAGAATTCCTTTCCGCATTGGCTGCCAGCTCTGCCGCTGAGCGTTTTGCGTAATGCGTTCCCCTCGGCGATCCGTCCCGCATGGAGGGACGTCCGCCTCTCTTTCAGCCGGTTCCCCCCACGCAATCCGGCATCACCTGGAAACATTCCAATGGACGATCTGCGTCCTATTACCTGCCCGAAACCACGGGCGCTGGCTGTGCTTTTCTCGATTTTGACAACGACGGCTGGATGGACATCTTCCTGGTCAACAGCGGTCCCTGCGACTTCTTCACCCCTGCAGCAGCCGCTGTGCAATGGGCTTTACCGCAACAACCGCGACGGAACCTTCACCGACGTCACCGCCAAAGCCGGCGTGACTGAATACCGGTTATGGCATGGGCGTCGCCGTTGGCGACTATAACAGAGACAGTTATCCCGACCTCTTCGTAACCAGCTATAACCGGTCCACTCTGTATCGCAACAATGGCGACGGAACCTTTACCGACGTCACCCTTAAATCGGGCATCGCCACACCGGGATGGGCCTCCAGCGCCGTCTGGTTCGACTACGACAATGACGGCCGCCTCGATCTGTTCGTCTGCCGATTCGTCGAATTCGACAAGGCCGGCCAACAAATTCTGCGGCAACGAGGGCACCGGGGAACGCCACTATTGCATTCCCCGCATCTATCCGCCCACCCACAGTTGGCTGTTTCACAACAACGGGGACGGCACGTTTACCGACGTTTCCGCCGCAACCGGGATCAGCTCAGGGCTGGGCAAAGCCTGGGGAGTGGTAGCCACCGACATCAACAACGACGGCTGGATGGACCTCTTTGTCGCCAACGATACCGTCGCCAATTTTCTCTGGGTGAATCGCCAAGGCAAGTTCAAGGACGAGGGGGTCGAGAGCGGAGTCGCCTACAGTGCCGACGGCCGCGCCCGCTCAGGGATGGGTGTCGATGCAGCCGACCTCGACCAGGACGGCTGGCAGGACCTCAGCGTGACCAATGTAGATCAGGAGATGTACTCCGTCTATCGCAATAACAAAGACGGCACCTTCGACGATCTCTCGCCGGCAAACGGGATTGGAGAACTCGACTCGGTCGATGAGCGGCTGGGGCATGCGCTTCTTCGATTACGACAACGACGGCAACGTCGATCTCTTCATTGCCAACGGCCATCCCGACGACCAGATTGAAGTCCACTCCGGCAGCGTCACCTATCGCGAACCGCTGCTTCTTTTTCACAACGATGGCCGGACTCTCAAGAACGTCAGCCCATCGGCCGGGCCGATTTTTCTCGTGCCCCTGGCCGCGCGCGGGCTGGCCCTGGGCGACTTCGACAACGACGGCGCCGTGGATGTTCTGATCTCGACCAACAATGGAGCGCCCGTACTGTTACGAAATCAAGCCGCCAAAGGGAACCACTGGCTGGGCGTCAAACTGGTGGGGAAAAAAGCCAACATCGACGCGATCGGCGCCCGCGTAACCTGGAAGGCCGGAACCCTGAAGCGCACCAGGCTCAAGTCGGGAGGCGGAAGCTATCTCTCCAGCCACGACCCTCGCATGGTCCTCGGCATTGGCGCGCACACCAAAATCGACCATCTCGAGATTCGCTGGCCCGCACCAAGCACCCGAGTAGAGACCTTCACCGATCTGCCGGTCGATCGCTACATTTCCATAGTGGAAGGAGTGGGCATCGTCTAATCGACCGTCAGCTTTCAAAGACCTAACAAACTCCAAAGGAAACTGGACGGGTGCCCCATGGTTCGCCGAGCCTGCCCCGGCGTGCCGTGGGGCGTACATGGGCCGAAAAAGACGGGCGAAGCCCAACAATCGCTCTCAAATTCCCCGGT
>CAWDVZ010000019.1:0-118680 GCA_963805955.1 uncultured Acidobacteriaceae bacterium | reverse complement strand
GTGGTTGCTCGGTGTGGACGATGAGGATCCAGCCTGCACCTACTTGTTGCCAGACGCTGATCGCAGTGAAGGTCTGGGGCGAACCCCCTGCCGCCGAAAGCTGCAAGGTGTAATTCAGCGTCATGTCCGTACCGTTTGGCTTAACCACCATTCCGGTGATGGTGTAGTCAGCGAGGTTGAGCCCCTGCAGGTAAGGCACCACCTGATCTTTGCTGAGCACCTTGCCCCCGACGCTGTACATAAGATTGGCGGCGAGCATGCCCGGTAGCTGGCCCCAATTCTTCGCTTTCACCGCCGACCAGAAAATCTGTTCGTACTGCTCGGCGCTGGTGGTGGTCTTGAGGGTGGGCGGATTTTTTACTCCGTAAACAGTGCAGCCGCTGAGACCAATAACGACAGCAAATAGACTCGTGATCCAGAGCTTACGCATTGCTCATCATTGGAGCACAAAAAAGGCCGCCATTGTTGGCAGCCTTTCTGCACTCCCGTAGTACGAAACGCTAATCGCCCATGACTGGTTCTTTCTTGGCTTGGGCGCCGGCGCGATCAGCGTGTCGAGCGGAATGAAGCCCTCTTTTGGCTTCTCCCCCAGGACATGCTCGCGATACAGCCGAGCCATTTTCGCGTTTTCTGCATCCTGCTTGATTTTTGTGTCGCGTGCCTTCAGCTTCTCCTCGCGCGCGTTCTTGGCAATGCCCAGCTTGTCGAGAGTGTCGTTGGCTGAGGCGGTTACATGCTCCTGGTTCAGGATCAGGTCGTGGGTCACACCGCCCATGCCTACCTTCTTGCCGCCGGCAAAGATTTCGTGCCGTCCATGCTCGTCATACCACTTGGTCAGCGTGGCGGTCATGTGCATTTTCTCGATGATGTTGCGCCAGCCCACGCCGGTGTTGTAAGCGCAGAAGGAAATTTCGCCTTCCTGGGTGGCATACGGGATGATGCATTGCTCGGTGCGCCGGAAGTCGTAGTTGAAGAGATCCTGAAACCACATGCCGGCGATGAACAGGAAGTTCCAGCGGTCGGCGCGGCGCTTCTCGATGTCGGCCATGGTGCGGTCTGCCTTCACCGAGCCGTAGTTGCGCTTGGTTGAGCCGGAGAACTTGTCGAACTTCTTCAGCAGATCGACGATGCGCATGTGGGTCGGCGCTTTGACCGGATTGTAGTTGCGCAACAGGGCCAAGGTGATGCCCAGAAGCGAAAGGGACCTGCCCCGCGCTGCGTCGTTCAGCTTGGCTATATCCTTCGCCAACCGATCCGCATTGAGAAATGCAGTGACGGGAACGGCTTCCTTGGTTTCCTTGTCGATCATCACCGCCATGCCAATGCCGCAATTGGGGTGGCATCCGCAGGAAATCTGCCCCCACTCGCGGTCTGGTCCATGCACCAGATCAGCGAAGTCGGAGAAGGTGCTCATGAAGCTGATGGGAAACCAGTCGCGGGTGGGCTCGCCCAGACCGGTCTGATTCTTCACATCGTGGGCCATGTGGCTAAGGGTGTAGCGCTGCGCCTGGCGGCGTTCGTCGCTTACGGCTTCGTCTCGGCCGGTAAAGGAGACCGGCTGGAAACTGAGGAAGTTGATCTTCTTGGGGTTGTCGAGCGCGAACTGGATAATGTGGCCGACCTGCTCGTTGTTGATGCCATTAATGATGGTGGTGACGGGAACGATGTCGACCCCGGCTTCATGCAGGTTGTGAATGGCCTGAAGCTTTACGTCGAACAGGTTGCCAACCTTGCGGTGGGAATTAGCGGCGTTGCCGATACCATCGAACTGCAGGTAGGCATAGCGCAGGCCAGCCTCGGCGGCGGCCCGGCAGAGCTCTTTGCTCTTCGCAAATTCGATTCCGTTGGTTGCGGCCTGGACCGACTCATAACCGACCTTGCGGGCATAGGCAATGGCGTCGAGGAAGTAAGGCGAAAGGGTCGGCTCGCCACCGGAAAACTGAACCGACATCTGACGGCGCGGCTTGATGCTGACCGCGTTGTCGAGCATGGTCTTGATCTCGTCCCAGGTCAATTCATGGACAAAGCCCACCTGGTTGGCGTCCATGAAGCAGGGGTCGCACATCATGTTGCAGCGGTTGGTCAGATCGATGGTCAGGACCGATCCGCGGCCATGGGTCACGGTCGAGGTGCCATGGTTGTGCAGCTTTTCATCGTTGTGGGCCTGGATGTCGCGGCCCGGGAAAACCTCTTCCAGATGCTTGAAGAACGCAGGATCGATCGACATCACGTCTTCGAAATGACCATGCTGGGGGCAGTCTTTCACCATCAGGATCTTGCCGTCGCGCTCGATGATCTGGGCCTTGATCTCGCCCACCTTCTCGTTGAGGAGGACCTCATGGGGCAGCTTGCCATCGATGATCTGCTGGCGGATCTCAGGGACGCACTTGGGACAGAGCGAGTCTGTCGTGCGGGGCCAACCGAGGGGAGGCTTTTCCTTCTGATAGGACTTCAACAGCGGCTTGTCCGACCACTTGGGGGTGAAGGAGGCGTTAGGGCTGATGCGATTCGCTCGTTCAAAAACAAACCACGCGCCCTGGGCAGCGATCGTTACCGCTCTCTCTACATATTTGACGGCTTTCGACATGAAGTCTCCTAATTTTTTGAGGTGTGGTAGCAGGCCGATGGGACTGGAACAAGTTGCACCGCGATGCGGGTGCGAACCAGTTATAGACTACGGGCTTCGCGCAACAGGCCGAAACGAGTCCCGTTGAACTGCGAGAAAAAGTAGGCGGACGGCAAAGTTTCGCCTTGAACGGCTGAAGATGTTGGCGAGCTGGGCTCCCTCGCCACCTTCGGGTTATTCCTGAGAGGAGCCGCCTTCGGCAATGGCTACGCGGTTGATGATTCTTTGCACGATCACTACCTGAACATTTACGTGCCGCGCCAGATCGGGCACAAATTCAGTGATCGCATTGCCGATGGGATCCGTGGCCAGGGAGGTGGCGATGCGGGCTGTGCTGGCGCCAAAGCTATGCTTCCGGCCAGGAACATATACATTACCCAGCGAGTTGGTAGCAATGGTACCAACGACGGTGGCGTAGTTGAACATGGGGACGCCGTCATCGCTCTGGGCAATGACCACGGCGTCCAGGACGTGCAGGATTCGCTGGCGGACGCTGAGATTCGGCATGCGGTGGTAGTGCGGATCCTGGTGGGCAAGAGACGGAATGAGAAAGGTGCCGAAGAATTCACCCGTCATGTCCTGGGAAAGCGACACGCCGGCATTCTTAGCAAATCCTTTAAAGCCGGGTCCGTCAGCGGTGTGGGCATTGCTCGCGATGCTGAACGCGGAGACCGCGCCGATGGTCAAGAGATTGAAAGGGTCGCTGACATTTCTCGCCGCCAGGATGAACTTCTGCCGGGCAGTGAGCGGCATGGGCGCGGCGGAGTCAAGGAAGCGGGCAAAGATTGGAATGTCGGGCTGGCAACTCATCCTCTCCTCTGCCAGGCTGGAGGAATCCGGCAGGCATTCGGAGCGAACGCCCACAATGTTCGGACGGCTGGCTGAAGGCACCGGCATCCCGCCGGGAGCCGGTGGGCTGACGGGGGGGAATCCGGGTTGGCTGTTGCTCCTCTGCGCTCGGCTTTGCTTTTGGCCGATGTTGCCCTCTGACCGGCTGCCGGCGGTGGACGGCTGGGGCGCCTCAGGCAGGGTCTGCGGCGAAGTCTGCTGCCCGAGGAGAAGCCGGCCCAGCAGAAGGATCGCCAGCATGAGGACTCGGCTAAGAACGCTTCTCATGAAACAGAACAACCCCGTCCGCCGTTACTCCATTATTCCTTTACTCTAGGCGGAGCTTCTGCATGATAGGAACCTTGCGAATAATGTCCGGCAGAAATTCGAGTACCAGGTTGCCGCCGGCGTCGGTCGCGATCGAGGTCGCGAAGGTAAGCCCGACAACTCTTGCAGTGACACTGGGTTCAGGATAGTAGGTAACGACCATGGCGGCAGCGGCCGCGCGCCCGGCGATCCCGGAATAATTAAATTGGTTGTTTCCATTGTCTCCGCGGCGGATAAGCGCCTGCTCGGCGGAGAATAGTCCGCGACGGACGAGGCTGCCATGGGCAATGCGGTAGTAGCGTGGGTCCTGGCGAAAGGCGGCGGCGAAGATTCCGTCAGAGAAAACCCGCACGCTGGCGGAGCGCAGCATGGCAGCGCCCAACTTCTCACCAAAGGCTCCGGCATCATGACCGTACTTGGGGTCGGTCAGAAAGAGCTGTTCGTAGCTCGCGGAGTAGAGAGCAGGAAGCAGGGTAATGGGACGGGCAATCTCGGTGACGGAAAACACCAGTTTATCGACGGAGTTCAGGGGATCCGCAGTTTGTTCCGGCTCAATCACTTGCGCGTATTTTCGCGGCGAAGGGAAGGGAGTCAAGGGTCATCTGCTGAGCTCTTGGCGCAAATTGCTGGGCTGGCTGCTGAGGCTGCGGCGCGTCGGGCAGAACTGCCAGCATTGCCGCCGGAGTTTCGGACCGAGCCTGTGGGTGACCTGAGCCGGTCATGACCAGGGAAAGCAAGAACAGAAAGCAACAGGACTGCGAGGTACTTTTCACGGGGCCCCCTTCCAGCTTGCGGGTTAGTCGCATTTCCAATAGATGCGAGCCGGGGGCAGGGGGGCGCTGACTCTATAGCATGCCCATTGCGGTACTCTATTTGGGTAGCTGCTCCCTCCGCGCGGGATCTTCTGGGAGTGATGCACGCTGAGGGACTATGGTTGACCAGCCGTTTGAGAGCAAGGGTACTAGCCGCTTCGAAGATTTCGGCAAGAAGGTGGATGAGCGCTTTAACCAGGCAAGGCCACGGGTAGAAGAAGAGCTAAAAAAAGTGATTGCGTATCTTAATGACCAAGTTGTGCCCCAACTCCGGCAGGACTCCGCACAAGCGCTGCACTTTGCCGCGGATCGATTGCGAAAGCTGGCCGAACAACTCGACGACCGCCCGGACGCCGGAGTGCGGTAAGGTGTCCCCGGGGCGCCAGGTTCTGCGCGCGCTGCTGCAATTGACCCTGATCAGCGCTGCAGCATTGGTTACCGGATGCAGACACAAACCCACCGCCGTCGCTGTGGCTCCACCCCCCGTTCTTAGCCCTCCTCCCACGCCCACGCCTGCGCCTGGCTCTGCACCGCCCTCTGTTCCTGCTCCCAAGCCGCCCGGATTGCCAGCTACTGTGGCCGACAATGAGGCAGATGCGGACTTTGTCAGCTCCCACCCGGTGATCTATAGCGAGGAGGGTGTCGCCAGCTGGTACGGACCTCCTTATGACAAGCGACGGGGCGCCAACGGCGAAATCTTCGATAAGGATGCATTGACTGCGGCCCACCGAACGCTGCCCATGAATTCCCTCATTAAGGTCACTAATTTGTCGACTGGACAATCTGTAATCTTACGAGTGACAGACCGGGGACCTTTCGTGCCTGATCGAACGCTTGATCTATCGCTGGCATCCGCTAAAGCGATCGGGGTGTGGAGGCCTGGCGTGGCCCGGGTGCGGGTGGAGGTATTCGCCGCACCGGCACCGCTTGACCGCGGCGGCCGTTGGTGCGTGCAGATTGGCGCGTTCAAGGATGAAAAGGGGGCAAATAAACTGCGCGACCAGCTCACGCGCAAATATCGTAGTGCGAATGTGATCGAGTTTACTGGACCGACTGGTCACTGGGTGCGCATTCGTCCGCTGGAAGATGATCGGGGACGCGCGGTTGAGATTGCCCACGACTTGCAGCCCAGCGAAGGTGGGGCTTATCTGGTCCGTTTGGATTGATCCGGTGCCACAGTCCAGGTTTCCTGGACTTTCGCGGGTTGAAAACCCGTTCCCCGGACCGTCCAGGTCTCAGGAAAGTTTGCACCCTGTGGGTGGAATGTGCGCCATAAGCGCCCTATGCGCCGTATGGGTGGAATGTGCGCCATATGCGCCATATGGGTGTTTTCGACCACGGAAGCCAGAGAAGACCGAGCCCGCTGCGGGCTACGGCGGTTGAAAAGCCACAAGCACCATGGGTAAGATAAGCACCATCGAGGTCCTTCGACTCCGCGCCACAGCGCTGTGTCACGCGAGAAATCTGCAAGGCGCTCCGCTCAGGATGACGCTTTTGCGGAATGACGCTTTGCCGCAAAGCTTTGCGGCGAGTTGGAAATGCAAGAAGCCAACGTCTTCTCTGAGTCCTGAGCCGCTAATGATCCTCTTGCTCACCGATATTCCCAGGCTGGTGTACTCACTCCCTCCAGGTGAGCTGGCGCGTGCCCGTTCGCTTTACCATTGGCGGACCGGGCTCGATTTCGGCTCGACCCTGTGGAGCTTAGCCGTTCTGCTGGGTTTGCTGAATTTTCGCTGGTTCGCAGGCGTGGGCACATGGGCAGCCTCGGTCACACACAAGCCATGGCTGCAGGGCTTTTGTTTCGCCCCCGTGATCCTGCTGCTGCTATCTCTATTCCACCTACCCCTGGCTGTCCTGGGCCATCACATCTCGCTCAGCTACGGTCAGTCCATCCAGGGTTGGAGTAGCTGGTTTGCGGACTGGGTTAAGGCCGTGATGCTTGACCTGGTCTCCGGAACTTTCATTCTTTCCGTACTCTTCGCTCTGATCCGAAACTCACGCTGGTGGTGGATCTGGCTTTGGATTTTGTCCCTGCCGATGCAGGTGCTGCTTGTTTTCGTGCTGCCCCTGGTCGTTGACCCCATGTTCAATCACTTTGAACCGCTGGCCCAGACTAATCCGGCGCTGGTAGAGCAACTGGAACGAGTGGTAGCCAAGACCGGGGTTTCCATTCCGCCGTCACGCATGTTCCTGATGAAGGCCAGCGAAAAGTACACCAGCTCCAACGCCTACGTCACCGGCTTTGGGTCTTCACGGCGGGTGGTGGTTTGGGATAACACCATCAAGAGCTCCCCTACCGACGAAACTCTGCTGGTATTCGGCCACGAACTCGGCCATTACGTGCTGCACCACATCGAGCGCGGGATGGCGATAGGAGCGGTGCTGTCTTTCTTCTTCCTTTGGATCGGCGCCCGCTTGGCACGATGGCTGGTCCTACGCTACGGGCCACGATGGCATGTCGCCTCGCTCGAAGATTGGGCGGCAACCGGTGTGCTGTTGCTGGCGCTGGCTCTCCTCTCCTTCATTGCCGAGCCCATCAGCAATAGCATTAGCCGGCTACAGGAGCACCAGGCGGATGTTTTCGGAATTGAGGTGGTGCATGGGATCGTAGCCGACCCGCAAAAAGTAGACGCCGAGTCATTCCAGCGGGAGGGGGAACAATCGCTCGAGTATCCCTATCCGTCGCCTTTCGTTGTCTTCTGGACCTATACTCACCCGCCGATCGCGGAGCGCGAGGCGTTCGCCGCAAATTACGATCCGTGGCAAGAAGGCGCCCATCCACGATACTTCAGCAAGTAGGATTGTTATCCATGCCCTGTTTATTCTGCAAAATCATCGCCGGCGAGATTCCCTCAAAGATGGTCTTTGAGGACCATTTGACCTATGCGTTCCGGGACATCAACCCACAGGCACCCACGCACGTGCTGGTGGTGCCACGGAAACACATCGCATCCCTGGCGGAGACAGGCGTCGAACACCAGGAATTGCTTGGATATCTTCAATTGGTAGCGGCACGAATTGCGGTCAACGAAGGACTGTCAAATGGTTTTCGTACCGTGATCAACAGCGGTCCCGACGGCGGGCAAACTGTGGACCACCTCCACCTCCACCTGCTGGGCGGGCGCCCGATGCATTGGCCGCCGGGGTAGCACCAGCTGGAACGAGCCGTAGGACAAATCCACGGGCTCGATGGGAAGGTGGCCGCGCCAAAAAGTTCGAACGAAGCGAACTATGCGAGTTAGGTTGTTATTTGTCGCCGCCATAGAGTTTATGTAACCACGATTGAGCTGAACGAGTGGATCGCAACCTGATAATTTACGCCTCTATTGCCTCCAACTCGGCGTCGAGTCCGTGGCGGCGCAGGAGGTTGGGGAGGTTCTGAGAAAAGGCAGAGCGCGGCATCACCATGTCACAGCCGGCTTCCATGGCCTTAGCCTTCAGATCACCCTGCAAATGAGAGAGAAAACCAATCACTGAGGTGCCGCGCTTCATCTTGCTCTTTAGACGCGGAATCAAGGTCAGCGGTTTGGCACCGACATTGTTCAGATCAAAAACGATCAGAGAAGGCCGACTGCCCTCGGGAACATCCGCCAGCCGGGACACGATGTCCTTGTCAGCCTTAACGAAGGCTACCTTGACGCCTATTTTTCGCGCCGCCTCCTGAATTTTGGCCAGGAAGAACAAATCCTCGATGAAGCAGAAAATGCGAGTGGGAGCGTCTTCCCGGACGGGGACGACAACGGGATCCTTGGGCGCAGTATCCACAAAGTGCCCGTTGTGGCCGTTGCCACGGAATTCCGCCATGGAGTAAGGCGCGTCCGCAGTGTTGCCGTTCACCACGCGATAACTATGATCCATGGGACCAACAAAGGTCTGCTGGCGCCGCTGCTTGCCTTTGCGCCGGCCGCTATTGTTGGCGCCGCCGCCGCCGTTATTCAAGGCTCCGTGCGCACCGCCATTGCCGTTTTTGGCGGCAAAGCGGTTTTGGCCGGATGACTTGGGCTTGGCCGCTTTTTTGGGCGGATGGATCTGTCCAGACCCTGGGCCAGCTTCAGCGTTGGCCTTTGCCTGATTGTTCGAGTAACCCTTACGTCTACGGCGCCGGCGACGATGCCCTTGCCCTTCAGTCTGTCCCCCAGGCTGGGCCTGATTCGGCTGCGCCTGTGGTTGATTTTGCTCTGTCATGCATGCACATCCCGGTGCGTTGGCAATTCTTGCAGCTTACTCAGACACGATCCCTCCCCGGACGGGGGAAAGGGCAGAGATTAGCTGCACTCTTGTTTCCTGGGGCGGAACCTACGATTTGATCTCTCAAAACAAACTACTGGTGTTATCTGTACCGCCATTGATTGACCCGGCAAACATCACTCTTGGGCCAGCATTTGCGACGCGGCAGAAAAACCGATTGACTCTCGAGAATTGCGGCGAGCTTGACTCACATTTGAGATCTGGCTACAGCCGCTCGATAGGCAAAACCGATAATACACAGAGAGACTGCCCGAGAGCAAGTGCTATTCGGGGGAGTATGTCCCAGCAGTAAGAAGAATCGTGTTACGGATGGGTCACAGAGTCCGTCGGCAGCAGAACTTACGTCAAAAATGAAAAGCCACGGCTGGTGGCTTTTCCAATGGCCAATCACTGGCCTCCCAAGGGTCCCCGGCAGAGATCGTGTCTGCGGGATGTAAAACTCCGGTTTGCGGCTGGTCCCATAGAACCTGGGCTCTGCTCGCCGGATCTGAGGCGCCGGACTCGCTCAATCGCGAGCCACGTGCGTCGCTGGCTGCAATCCCTATATGCAGTTGACGTGCCGTTTACCATGTTGTTTGTTATCAGCCACTTAACTAAGTGCCTTTCAAAGCTAATTCCGATTTATGGAAGCCTGGGCCGGACATTCATTCTGGAATTCATAGAATATCCCCGGACTTACCTCTGACAGTGGGGGCAATAGTGGGTACCGCGGCCGCCCACGACCATGCGCCGAATCGGAGTTTCGCATACCAGGCAGGGTTGTCCGGTGCGGAGATAAACGCGATGCTCGAGCTGGAAGAAGCCTGCCACGCCAGCCGCATCCACGTAGTCAGAAACAGATGACCCGCCGAGTGCTATCGCCTCCTGAAGAACGGTTTGCAGGCTCGAGTGCAGACGATCCAGCTCTGCCCGCTTCAAGTGGCGAGCCATCCTGCGGGGCCGGATTCCTGCGCGAAAGAGGCTCTCGTCGGCATAGATATTGCCGACTCCGTGCAGCAGCTTTTGATTGAGCAGGGCGGCTTTAATGGAGGTCCGGCGAGGGCGGAAAAGGGCGGCAAACTCGTCCTTCGAGATTTGAAACGGCTCCTGGCCGGTGCCAGCGAAGCGCGTCGTCTTGAGCGCCATGCGCCCGAAGCGCCTGGGGTCCACGAAGCGAAGTTCTCTTCCTGAAGCCAGGTGCAAGATGCCGTGGGTGTGGCGGGGAACCGGAGTGTCAGGATCCGCGACCAGCAGACGGCCGGACATGCCTAAGTGCACGACCCATTGCAGATCTCCCAGATCGAAGACGATGTGTTTGCCCACGCGGTGGACGCGGTCAATGCGCCGGCCGGGTAGCTCGCTCGCCATCAGCTGGGGAGAGGACTGGAAGGGTTCGGGCTTTTCGCTGAACCAGGTGGTTTCGATGCGGTCTCCGCGCAGACGCTCATCCACCCCGCGCGCGATGGTTTCAACTTCAGGCAGTTCGGGCATGGCTCATCTTCTGCCATTGTCGTATATCATCAGGATCGGTTTATGCGAGCCAAGACTGCAGTGGTGGTGGGCGCCCAGTGGGGCGACGAAGGGAAAGGAAAGATCGTCGACGTTCTTTCCGATAGGTTTGACGTGGTCGCGCGCTATGCGGGCGGCCACAATGCCGGGCATACGGTGATCATCCGGGGACAGAAGTTCGTCCTGCAGTTAGTCCCGTGCGGTGTTTTGCGTCCGGACTGCCGTGCCGTTATCGGCAACGGGGTAGTGCTCGACCCTGTGGCGTTCCTCAAGGAAGTGGGCAAGCTTCGCGACCTGGGGGTAAATGTCGATGCGCAGCTTTTTGTCTCCAATCGCGCCCAGGTGATCCTGCCCTACCACCGGATGATCGAGCTGGCGTCGGAAAACGCTCCCGGACGGCAGAAGATCGGCACCACCAGCCGGGGCATCGGTCCGGCATACGAAGACAAGATGCATCGCAGCGGGCTGCGGGTGATCGATCTACTCAACCGCAGCCTGCTCAAGACGCACATTGAAAATGCCTGCAACGAGAAGAACGCGGTCGCCCACGCGCTGTTTGGGACCGATCCGCTGGACCCGATCAAGATGTACGACGAATACGCGGAGGCAGCGGAGCGCATTCGACCGTTTGTTACGGACACCGAAAAGCTTCTGAACGATGCCATCCGCCAGGGCCAAAGCGTGATGTTTGAAGGCGCCCAGGGCACCATGCTGGATATTGATCATGGTACTTACCCGTTCGTGACCTCCTCGTCCTCCACCGCCGGGGGCGCGGTGATCGGCACCGGTGTGGGACCGACGGCGATCGGCACGGTGGTAGGCGTCACCAAGGCATATGTCACCCGTGTCGGCGAGGGCCCGTTCCCCACCGAGATCTGGGGACGAGCCCAGCGAATTGCTGCGCGCGCGGGGACAGGAGTACGGAGCGGTGACGGGCCGCCCGCGCCGCTGCGGCTGGCTCGATCTGCCGCTGCTGCGCTACTCGAACGAGATCAACGGCACGGAATGGCTGGTAGTCACCAAGTTGGACGTGCTGGACAGCTTCGCCGAGATCCCCATCTGCACGGGCTATCGCATGGGCGGCCGAGGCTTGGATACCATCCCGGCGGATGTGAGTGGATTTGAGCAGATTGAGCCGGTTTACACAAAGCTTGAGGGGTGGCAGACTTCGACCGAGGGCATCACGGAATTTGAGCAGCTCCCGCCGGCGGCGCAGAAGTACCTTCGTTTTCTGGAAGCGGAGTCCGGGGCACGCATCGGCATGGTCTCGACGGGTCCGGACCGGGAGCAGACAATGATCCTGCCTGGGTTCGCGGAAGCGCTGGAGTGGATGCACTCCGACTGATCGGATAGATTATAGGCACAATGGTCAGCTTTATCGTACGCATGCGATTCGCCGCCGAAGACCGTGAAAACGTCAGCGATATTCTGCGCCAGCTGGCCATCGCCGCACGCCAGGAACCGGGCTGTGTCAGCTACATCCCGCACACGGTCGAAGACGACCCTAGCGTGGTTGTGATCTACCAGCAATACCGGGACCGGGCAGCGAGCGAGTTCCATCGCACCACCCCTCACTTCAAGAAATTTGCCGTGGGCGGCCTTTTTCAGTTGATGCGCGAGCGAGAGGTCGAAAATCTGACGGCACTTGGTCTAGATGGACCGGTTTCCATCCAATGCCGGTGGCATTGCGTTCAACCGCGAAAACTGTCACTCTGGAGTTTCAATTTTGACTCGTCGTTCGGACGCGGAATAACATCCGATACGCTTATGCGCGCTCACTCTGAGCATCGTTGGCTGTTTCCCACGGTCGGCAGACTGTCCCTTGTCTTTATATTGCTTTGCGGGTTCGCGCGCCCGGCACATGCCGTTTTCCCCCACCATGAAAATGCGCACAAAGAGATCGAAGGGCTGGAACTGGACTGGCGTCAAGCACAGCTTACCAATAACATTTCCGAGGTCGAACGGCTGCTCGCCGACGATTACCTCGGGATTAGCGCTAATGGCACCCTGGAAACCAAGGCGGATGAACTGACGCGACGCCGTAGCGGGACATTGCGTATCACCCAGCTCGATCTGAGCGATATCAAGGTAAGGATTTACGGGGATACGGCCGTGGTTACTTCGAAGGCTGATCTGGTAGGGAAGAATGGCGATCGGGATATCAGCGGACGGTTCCGATATACCCGGGTTTATAGCAATCGGGATGGTCAGTGGAAAATCGTAAGCTTTGAGGCCAGCCGGATCTCGGGTAATAGCGAGGAAGGTAAGCATTAGGGTGATCCGTGCCGCGCCTAGCTTGCTTTGTATCAGGGCACGCTACCGGGCTTTGAGATCCCAGCCGGGCTTAGCCGCATGAATTTTCATCACAAGCTTATTTTGCCGAATGTAGTTGTGGCAGGAGGCTGAAAGCGCCAATCGGTTGTTGTCCCTCGGGAATTTGCAGTGTCCCGACGGAACTTTTCGTGCCCTGAGTGACAAAGCAAGCCAGGACTGCGTCCTGGGCTACACTCAGCCGTCCCTGCGGTATTGGTTTTGCATAGATCTCGGCATTCTCTCGCGGTCCTTCCGGCTGGGCTATGTTTCGCCGTCGTTTCGGTGCACCCCTCGGAGTGCAGGTTTATTCGGAGGCTGCCAGGATGGCGTCGGCTACGGATGCCGCTTCGCGGGTGGGACCCACGTCGTGCGCCCTTAGCAGGTGCGCCCCGGCCAGGATAGCGGCGGTTGCGGCCGCCAGGGAGGCGTTGCCGCGGCGTTCTGGTGGGAGATCTTTGGCCAAAAAGGATTTGCGCGAGACACCCGCCAACAATGGCTGCCCCAAAGTACTCAGTTGTCCCAAACCAGCTAGTAAGGGGTAGTTCTGGCCGGCAATGATGCCGAAGCCGAAGCCGGGGTCAAGGACGATTCGATCGCGCTCGATTCCCGACTCCAGGGCTTGCTGCAGGCGATGGTGCAATGCCTGCCGAACATGAGGTACGACCTGGCTCGGGTCCAGCGCGGGCAACGCGCGCCATTCCTCCGGACGGCCCCGGGTGTGCATGAGCACGACACCACACCTGGCGGCGACGCAGACGTGGGCGATTGCCCCATCCCATAGGAAGCCGCTTACGTCGTTGACAATCTCAGCCCCGGCCTGCAGTGCGGCCGCGGCGGTCTGGGACTTATAGGTATCGACGGAGAGAATCGCATGCGGACGATGGCGCAGGATTTCTTCCAGCACCGGCAGCACGCGGTCGATCTCCTCCTGGATACCTAGCGGCTGACGCTTACCGGGGCGGGTGGATTCGCCTCCGATATCGACGATGTCGGCGCCCTCCTCGAACATCGCCAAGGCATGTTCTATGGCCGCCGCAGGCGTGGCGAAGGCGCCCCCATCAGAGAAAGAGTCGGGCGTGGTGTTGAGGACGCCCATGAGGACGGTCCGCTCGCCCAATGGCAGAGACCGGGTGCGCAGCTTCCATTCGCAGCGGGCGCGCAGGGCAAAGGGCATCTTTGCCATTCTAGTGAGGTACACTCCGCGAAGACACACATGCAATCCCCCTATCTCAGCCTTTTGCTGCTTGGGGCCCTTCTGGCTCCGCCGGCGCGGCCCAAACACAAGGTGGTGCCCCTGCCCCAGGCGGTGGCCCGCATCCTGGCCGATCCGGCAAGTCAGTCAGGCGCATTGGGGAATTTCGGTGGTGGCGGCGAGCGGCAGCCCCATCTACAAGCTCAATGACAACCAGTACTTCAATCCAGCGTCCAACGCCAAGCTGCTCACCACCGCGGCGGCATATGCCCTGCTGCCCAACGGTCTCACCTTCATCACCCAGGTCTCGAGCAGTGCTCCGGTTGACAGCAAGGGAGAGATTGAGGGCGATGTCACCATTTTTGGGGTAGGCGATGCCAACATCTCTGCCCGCACTATGCCCTTTGGCCTCAAGACCGAACGCACCGGGCCTCCACTGGCTGCGCTCGAGGATATGGCCGACCAGATCGTTAGCCACGGGGTGCACTCGGTGAGCGGAGACATCGTGGGGGATGACACCTGGTTTGTTTACGAACGCTATGGCCAAGGCTGGACCTGGGACGACTTGCAATGGGGTTATGGCGCCCCGGTTTCGGCGCTGAGCGTGAATGATAACGAGGTCTACCTCAGCGCTATGCCCGGGCCGCAGGTGGGCGCGACCGCGGTGCCTTCCTGGGTGCCGGCAACGCCTTACTATGCAGTGGAGAATTCGCTAACCACCAGCGCCGTGACTGACCCGGGCAAGACCGGCGTGGAGCGTTCGCCGGGATCCATGACGGTGCGGATTTTCGGCCAGACACCCCTGGGCCAACAGGGGCTGCACACTGCCCTGGCAATCGAGGACCCGGCGGAGTATGCTGCGCGATCGCTGCGGGGGATGCTGCTGGCGCGTGGGGTCCAGGTGAGCGGCAAAGCCCGGGCGCAACATCGCCCCCCGGTCGATACGAGCGACTTTCTGCCGGCGCAGCAACAGCCGATCGCGCTTCACGTCCATCACGCTGCGGAACGTTCAGTCGCCGGCCGTGGGGCAGAATGTGCTCGCCTCGCATGTGTCGTCGCCCCTGGGGGACGACCTGGTGGTGACGAACAAAGTGAGCCAAAACCTGCACGCCGAGATCACGCTTCAGAACCCTGGGCAAGCTCGAGAGCTCGGACGGTTCGCTGCTCGAGGGCACACGCGTGGTGCGGCAGTTTCTCCTCTCAGCCGGCGTCATTCCCACTGACTTTGTGATCTATGACGGTTGTGGACTGTCGGTTCAGGATTTGGTCACGCCGCGGGCATTTACCACCTTGCTCAGCTACGCAGCTCGGCAGAGCTGGGGCGACGCATTCCGCAGCTCTCTCCCCGTGGGCGGGGTGGACGGATCGCTTTCCAGCCGATTTAAGCAGCCACTGTTGGATGGAAAGGTGTTCGCCAAGACAGGCACGCTAGGAGAAGCGCGTGCGTTGAGCGGCTACCTGGTGGCGGCAAGCGGACAAACGGTCGTCTTCTCGATCATGTGCACCGATCACAGTCCGTCGCTTCCGGCGGACCGCGCGGCGATGGATAAGATTGTGGCGGCTATCGCGGAGTCCAATTGAAAAAGCTGCTTTTTCTTGCTTTAGTTCCTGCATTGGGCTGCCAGCACGCAAGCCCGCCAAAACCGCTCAACCCGCAGGAAGCTGCCGGGCAACAGGTGTTCGTGAGCCGATGTTCCAGCTGCCACTACGCTGATAGTGCAAATGGCCTGTACGGTCCAGGGTTGCAGGGGCTGCTTCGCAAACCGTATCTGCCTAGCGGCAGAGTCGCCAATGACCACACCATTACCGGCGTGATTCTCCGAGGGTGGGGGATGATGCCGCCGTTGGGCAATACAATGACAGACCAACAGCTGCAGGATCTGCTGGCTTACCTGCATACCTTATGAGCGATGCGAAACTACCGTTGCCGGGTATGGCCGCCATCGCCTTGTGGATGCTGGCCCTGGCGGTGTTGGGCGTGGTGGGCGTGCTCACCCACCGCTATCCCACGCCAGTTTTAGCCTTATGCACGGTGTTCGCCGCTGCCGGGCTGGGGATGATCCAGCGGCGCCGCTGGGGATGGGCGCTCACCTTGGGCGCGGTCTTCTGCTCCTTGTGCTTTGGGTGCTATAAGCTTTTTCGCTTTCATCAGGCGCAAGGGGGTTCATGGCCTTCATCAACCTGGTGTTCTTTCTTTACCTGGTGCGCGGCGAGGTAATCGAGCGGCTTCGCTAGCCACGATACAATGGGACCAGCGTGCTTGACCTTGTTCAGATCGACGCGAGCCCACGCGTTCCCACCCCCAAGCCCGCCTGGCTCAAGGCGCGAGCGCCGGTGGGCGAAAATTATCACGCACTGAAGAGTCTTGCCCGCTCGCTTAATCTGCATACGGTGTGCGAATCGGCGCACTGCCCGAATATCGGCGAGTGCTGGAATCAGCGCACGGCGACGTTCATGATGCTGGGGAATACTTGTACCCGCCGCTGCGGCTTTTGCGCCGTGCCCAAGGGGCGGCCGGACCCCATCGACTTCGACGAACCCCGGAGGGTGGCGGAAGCGGTTGCAGTTCTGGAGCTGAAACACGCGGTCATCACCAGCGTAAATCGGGACGACGACATTCTTGGAGGCGCTCGCGCCTTCGCCCTGGTGATCGAGGAGATCCGGCGGCAGGCTCCGGGATGCCAGGTGGAAGTACTTATCCCCGACTTTCAGGGCCAGGAAGAGGCGATTCGCATCGTGGTCGAGGCGCGGCCGGAGATGCTGAACCACAACACTGAATCGGTGCCGCGGCTGTATCGGGTGGTGCGTTCAGGCGCCCGCTATGAGCGCACGCTGCGACTGCTCGAGTATGCCAAGATCGTCGACCCGCGCATGATCACCAAGTCCGGCGTGATGGTGGGGTTGGGAGAAGAAACGCACGAGCTGCTGCAGGTGTTCCGCGATCTGGCCGCAGTGGGGACGGACGTGTTGACCATTGGGCAGTACTTGCGTCCATCCAGAGATCACCTGCCGATGGCACGCTACTACACGCCGGAGGAGTTCGCTTACATGCGCGAAGAGGCTCTGAGCATGGGATTCCGCCACGTGGAGTCTGGGCCGCTGGTGCGTTCGTCGTACCATGCGCGGGAACAGGCACTGGCGATCTAATTTCGGGGGAAGAAGAAAATGGCAGTCTCGGTTATGGGCAGTATTCCCGCCCTCAAAGACACTCAGCAGCAGCTCAAGTCGCGGATGGAGAAGGCAGTTGATGATTTCCGCGCTAATCTCGCGTCCACGCGTACCGGCCGCGCTTCTGTCCATATGCTCGACCAGGTCAAGGTTCCGTATTACGGCAGCGATATGCCTCTCAACCAGGTGGCGCAGGTGACTGCTCCGGAAGCGAACCTGATCCTGATCCAACCGTTTGATCCCACGATTCTGGCGGACATCGAGAAGGCTCTGCGTACGTCCGACCTGGGGTTCAATCCGCAGAATGACGGCAAGATTGTGCGTATTCCGATCCCTCCGATGACGGAGGAGCGCCGCAAGGAAGTGGTCAAACACCTCAATAAGACGCTCGAAGATCATCGCACCGCAGTGCGTAATATCCGCCGCGACGGCAATGATCTGATCAAGAAGTCCGCCAAGGATAAGAAGATCTCGGTGGATGAGGAGAAGAGATCGCTCGAAGAGATACAGAAGCTTACTGACGATGAGATCAGGCGGATGGAAGAGATGTGCCGGAATAAAGAACGGGAAGTGCTGCAGATCTGAGTAACACAGGGCGAGAGTAGGGTTTCCATTCAAGATAGGTTGCGCGGATCCCAGGTCTCAAAAGCGAGACCTGGGGCACCCGTCCCGTGGGTCGTCCCTCGGGTTGTTCTTGGTTAGGTGGAGATCCCAACGGCGTTCAGCCGGTGCGGCTGCTGTGGTCCAAGATAATCTTCCAGCCCGCGGATTGCTTCCTCAGTAAGAGGGAGAAAATCCCGTCGGCATTGCCTCCGCCGGCCGCGTTTCGCTCTAAATGAAAATTGCCGGTGGCGATGGCGTATCCG
The DNA here is from genome assembly GCA_963805955.1 of uncultured Acidobacteriaceae bacterium. GTDB lineage: Bacteria > Acidobacteriota > Terriglobia > Terriglobales > Acidobacteriaceae > PALSA-350. Next base: position 100,812 of record CAWDVZ010000019.1, on the reverse strand, counting down.
GAGTCCAGGATTCTGATCGCAAGATGAGAGAAGGTTAGTTTCCCCATGGCGGCCGGGGTGGCATAGGCCTTCTTGTAGCGATCACGAATAGTCGCATAACCGTACTGCACGGTCTGGCCGACGAATGTGGTGTCCGGTGAGTCCTCGTAGCCTGTCATGAACGCATCGACGTCGCCACGGTTCCAAGCTGCTGTTTGTTGGTCCAGCAATTGGCGAATGGCGGCCTCCGGTGCGGTTTGTGCGGACGACGCGAGGGTCAGGGAGAGAAGCAGCAAAAGGTGCGTGCGGTATTTCAACAAGACAAGCTCCTTCGGCACGAGATTGTTGCCCGGAAAAGAGAGCCGCAGGGGCTGAAGCCCTCATCTTTGATGGACCTCAACGGCCCGACTAAAGTCGGGCCCTGATACAAAGCATGACAGCAGTCACTCTTCGCAAAGTCGCGCATTCCGCAGATCCCCACTTTCCAGACCCTGCTACTACAATTGAGTATGCCCCTGCCGAGAATTGCCCATGCCGTATGCTCACACGATTGCCCGGATACGTGCGCTGTTCTGGTAACCATCGATGAACAGGGTAAGGCCACGCGCGTGCAGGGCGACCCCTCGCATCCGATCACTCGCGGCTTTCTCTGTGCCAAGGTGGCCAAATATCTGGATCGGGTCTACTCGCCTTCGCGGCTGCTCCACCCCATGCGGCGGCGGCCCGGTGCGGCAAAAGGGAAAATGCCTTACGGCCGCGAGGCTGACGTCTTCGAACCCATCGGCTGGGATGAGGCACTGGACCTGATCGCGGAACGACTGCGGCGCATCGCACAGGAGCACGGTCCGGAGTCCATCCTTCCCTACTCCTATGCCGGGAACATGGCTGTGCTCGGTTATGGCTCCATGGATCGACGCTTCTTCCACCGGCTTGGCGCCTCCCGGCTGGATCGCACCATATGCGCGACTGCAGGCGCCGACGCCATCATCTCGGTGTACGGGAAAAAGCTGGGCACGGACCCGGAACACTTCCGCCATGCCAAATACATCATCGCGTGGGCGGCGAATATCCACGGCAATAACGTTCACCTGTGGCCCTTTGTCGAAGAAGCCCGCCGCAATGGCGCGCGACTAGTGGTCATCGACCCCTACCGTACGCGCACCGCCCGGGCCGCTGACTGGCACATTCCCATTCAGCCGGGCACGGACGCGGCTTTGGCACTTGGCCTGATGCGCATCATCATCGAGGAAGGGCTCTACGACCGGGATTATGTCTCGCAACATACGCACGGATTTGAGGCGCTGCGGGAACATGTTCAGCCCTATACGCCGGAACATGTTGCCAGCTTGACGGGCATACCCGCGGCCGACATCGAGCGCCTGGCGCACGAGTATGCGTCCAACGCGCCGGCGGTTATCCGTTTGAACTACGGCATACAACGGTCGCAAAACGGCGGGGCTGCCGCGCGCGCGGTTTGCATGCTGCCCGCGCTCATCGGCTCCTGGAAGCAGATGGGCGGGGGACTGCAGCTTTCGACCGGCGGAGCATTCGCATTCAACACCGCGGCCCTGGAGAAGCCCGAACTGATGATGGCTAGCCCGCTCAGGCGCCCGGCACGCATGGTGAACATGTCGCGCCTCGGCCACGCGCTCACTGAGCTCGAGTCGCCTCCGGTGAAGGCGCTCTTCGTCTACAACTCGAACCCCGCAGCGATCGCGCCTAATCAAAACGCCGTGGTCCAGGGCTTGATGCGCGACGACCTGTTCACGGTGGTGCACGAGCAGTTCTTCACCGACACCACCGACTACGCGGATGTGGTGCTGCCGGCCACCACATTCCTGGAACATAAAGACTTTCAGGGAGCGTATGGGCACTACTTTATGCAGCTGTCAGAGCAGGCCATTGCGCCACTGGGCGAGGCCCGTTCAAACGTCTGGCTGTTCAGTGAATTGGGGCAGCGCATGGGCTTTACCGAGCCCTGCTTCCGCGACAGCGTAGACGATCTGATAGCGCAGGCTCTGGGAGGCCAGGCCGAGGAACTGCAGGCGAAACGAAGCATACGGCTGCCGGCGATGCCCTTTGCTGATGGCGTTTTTGCCACACCCAGCGGCAAGGTGGAGTTTTGTTCGAGCGCATTGGCTGAGCAAGGCGTCGATGCACTGCCTACGTTCCACCCGCCGGACGAGTCGCGGCGTGGGGCGGACGCGCACACGTTTCCCCTGGAGTTTCTGCCGCGCAAGGCCGACAACTATATGAACTCGACCTTCGCCAACCTGCCGGGGCACCAGAAGATGGAGTCGCCCGGCCTGGCCATGATGCATAGCAGCGACGCCAGCGCACGGCAGATCTGTGACGCGGATTTGGTGGAGATATACAACGCACGGGGAAAAATACGCCTGCACGCGCGCATCGATGGCAGCGTACCGGCCGGAGTGGTGGCAGCCACCCTCAACTGGAACAAGCTGTCGAGCGGGGGAAACAACGTGAACGCCCTCACGTCCGAGCGCCTGACCGACCTGGGGCGGGGGGCCACCTTCTACTCAACCCTGGTGGAAGTTCGAAAGCTCTCAGCCGACGAAGCGCAAAACGGGTTCCCTCCGATAGACTAAGAGCACCTGCTCAGCATGAGATTGACGATGCCGTATCCAGCGGGTTTCCAGTGCGCGGGCTGTGGAGAGTGGAATGAGATCGTGGTGGACGAGTCGTCCGGTGGACGGCAGCAATACGTGGAAGATTGCCAGGTCTGCTGCAAGCCAAACCTTCTCTCCGTTACCTGGGATGCCTCACTGGGGGAGTACTTTGCTAGCGGCGAGCTGGAGAGCTGATGGATTTTGGGGATGGTAGGCAGGGCGAGAAACGGGTGCCCTGAGTTGGGGACTACGCCTTCCGTCACATATAATCGGCTTTTCCTCCAGCAGGATCCGATTTTCAGCAGTAGGGGTGTGCCTATTCTTCGCGTCGTGTCAGGGAGCCTTCGCTCCCGGTTTCATCCGAACCAACCTGCGCGGTTATTTTTGCAGATGTGCAGGATCGTGGGCTTGCTTCTATTTTGCGGTTCCAGTCTGAGCGCCTGGGCTCAGCAGGGGGCGGCACCACCAGCCGCCGATCAAGCGAACATTGTCTCGCAAATCAGAGTCATCGGGAACCGCCGTATTCCTAGAGAGACAGTGCTGGCGCGGCTGTTCACGCACCCGGGAGACACTTACGATCCGGCGACGATCGAGCGCGACTTCAATTCGCTGTGGAACACCGGCTATTTCGAGAATCTGCAGATCGCCCGGGAGGATACGCCCAAGGGCATCATTCTGGACATCATCGTCAAAGAAAAGCCGACGATACGCGAGATCAACTACAAGGGTCTGAACTCGGTCTCCCAATCGGACGTTCTGGACCGCTTCAAAAAAGAGCACGTCACCGGGTTCTCGGTGGAAAGCCCCTACGATCCCACCAAGCTGGCGCGGGTGATCGATGTGATCCGTGCCCTGCTGGCGGAGCACGGGCACCAATTCGCAACCGTGAAGCCGGATATCAAGACGATCCCGCCCTCGTCGGTGACCGTAAACTTCATCATCAAGGAAGGCCCCACGGTAAAGGTGGGAAATATCACCTTTACCGGGAACCGCGCGGTGCCTTCGCGTGACCTGCGCGCGGCTATGAAAAATCTGCGGCCGATCGGGATCCCGCACTCGATTTTCCTGGAGAACATATTCGCCCGAACCTACGATGCCAGCAAGCTTGAGGAAGATACCGAGCGGGTGCGGCGCGCACTGCAAGATCGAGGCTATTTCAGGGCGGGGGTTGCCGATCCTATTACGCATATCCGGAATGAAGGCGGTTTGTCGCTTCTGACCTTTCGCCCCCGGCAGGGTAAGCGCATCGACATTCGTATTCCGGTTGATGAGGGAGAGCGGTACCGGCTGGGCGGCGTGACCTTCACCGGCAATACGCATGTGCCGAACGTAAAAGCATTGCGCGCCCAGTTCCCTACCAAGGACGGGGAGTGGTTTAATGCCACGGCCGTGGGCAAGGGTCTGGAGAATCTGCGCAAGGCTTATGGTTCGCTGGGGTACATCAATTTCACCGCGGTGCCGACCCCACGGCCCGACGATGCCAAGCACCTGGTCTACCTGGACATCGACATCGATGAGGGCAAGCCCTTTACCGTGTCGCGGATCGAGTTCCAGGGCAACACCATCACCCGCGACCGGGTAATCCGCCGCGAGCTGCTGCTGGAAGAAGGTTCCGTCTACAACAGCAATCTGTGGGAACAAAGCCTGCTTCGCCTGAACCAGTTGGACTACTTCGATCCGCTGAAGATCGATACGGACTCCGAAGAGCACACCGACGCGGAGAACGGGACGGTTTCACTGCTGCTCAAAGTGCACGAGAAGGGCAAGAACTCGATCGGACTGAATGGCGGCGTCAGCGGCCTTTCCGGGACTTTTCTTGGCCTGAACTACTCCACCAACAATTTTCTAGGCCTGGGCGAAACGTTGAGCCTGCAGGGCAATCTGGGCAACCTGGCACGCAGTGTGACCTTCGCCTTCAATGAGCCATACCTGCGTAATAAGCCGGTGAGCGTGGGGTTCCAGGTCTTTTCCAGGAAGTCGGATTACAATTCAGCGCGCAACTACGCTGCCGTGAGTGGCAATGCAAGCTTATCGGCGGCGCAGCAGTCGCTTACCCAGAATTACAACCAGTCCTCGACGGGATTGAATTTCTCGATTCAATATCCGATACGGCGCACGTTCAAGCGGGTCGGCCTGACCTACGCCTGGGATAAGTCCAGCATCACCACGTTTAGCCAGGCTTCCGCCAACCTCTTCCAGACGCTCGCTTTCCGCAGCGGCCAGATTCAGGGTCCGAATGCACTGGAAGGCATCTATACCAGCTCGATTTCGCTGAGCTATTCCTATAACAAGGTCGGTCCTTCCATCTTCAGGCCGCGGTTCGGAACGGACATTTCGGGTGCCTTCCAGCTTGCAGGATTGTGGGGCAATGTGCGTTATTTCAGCCCCGTGGTGCAGTACAAGCACTATGTGGCGGTCAAGGGTTTTCGCCCCAACCCGGAGGGACGCAACACGATTGGCTATCGCATGCAGGCTTCTTATATCCAGGGTTTCAGCGGAGATGTTGCTCCCCCGTTTGCGCGTTTCTATTCCGGCGGCGACAACGAACTGCGCGGCTTTGATGTGCGCGCGGCTACGCCCTATGCCTTCATCCCGGTGCGGCAAAACATCACCCTCACCAACCCGGACGGTACACCGGTTCCCATTCAGCCGGGCAACTACACCCTGGGGAACATCGTGATTCCGATCCCCATCTATCGCCCCGTCTCAGTGGGTGGAGACGCCAAGGTTACGACGAATATCGAATACCGCATTCCTATTGCCGGCCCGGTGCAGTTCGCCATCTTCGACGACTTCGACATCACGTCGGTGATTCGCCAATCGCAGTTACGGCAAAGCGTGGAAGGCGCTGATCAGCTCAATTCCCCTCTTTATGGTTGTACCTCCTACTTCAACGGCTCTTGCCAGGGCGGCCAGTCAATTCATTCATTAACGATGATCCGGCCGATCGCCGGGACCAACGTGGTGCCGCGCATGTCTGTCGGCGGGGAATTCTCAGCCATGTTGCCGATCGTGAATGCACCGATGCGTTTGTACTACGCTTATAACCCGCTTCGCCTGTTAGAGAATCAACAGGGAGAAAGCCTGATCACGCGCAGCATGTTCCCGGCCGGCGGGGCGGGCGACTTCACCTACGCTGAGGCGATTTCGGCTTATGACTCGCTGTTGCATTTCCGCGAGCCAAGAAAGACGTTCCGGTTGAGCGTCAGCACGACCTTCTAAGACCTGCTGGTGCAAGGGAAGTCGAAGTTGGGCCGAGTGCGTGCGTGACCTGGCGAACAGGAGGTACACCCAGGACTTCGGGTATTTTCGCGACATGCGGGACTGATCACGTTCCTGAATTACCCAGGACTGCGTCCTGGGCTACATGCGAGCCATCCCTGCGGGATAGTAGTGGAGGAGGCTGCGATCCTGCTGGGGCTGCGTTGACGCTCCTTCGGCCGCACACCTATAATCACTGCTGGCCCTGTGATTATCCCGGTCCGTGTCTCTTCTTCGCATTTGCTGCCAGGTGCGCTGGCCCGAGTGATTGCATTGGAAATGCGCATGAGGTAGACCTGCAAGCGAAGGCCCGCTTCCGCTGAAAGACGCGGGCGATCTGGATTCAAAGATCAAAAGGAGTTCTGTATTCCGATGAAGCGTTCGTTCACACTTGCTTGCCTGCTCGCGTCCGCCACTGGCGTGGGTTTCATGGCGTCGACCGGCAGAGCGTTAGCCCAAGCTCCCTCCGCACCTACCCCCGCTCGATTCGACGGCCGGTCTTTCCGCCGCTCCGGCTGCTGTCCCCGCTAATCCCAGGATTGCGATCATCGCCTTCCAGCAGGCGGTCGCAGCAACCAATGAAGGCCAACGGAACTTTGCCCAACTTCGAACTAAATTCGAACCCAAGCAGACTGCCCTAAAGTCGCAAAGCGATGAGATTGATTCACTCAAGAAGCAGCTGCAAGACGCAGGCTCCAGTCTGAGTGAACCGGAACGCGAAAGCCGGCTCAGGATCATCGACGAAAAGACAAAGTCGCTGCAGCGCTCCGCCGAAGACGCCCAAAACGAGGCCAGCGGGGCAATGAACGACATGTATCAGCAGCTGGCACAGAAGGTATATGCCGTGCTGGACACGTATGCCCAGCAAAACAAATTCACCCTGGTGCTCGATACCAGCGCCCAGCAGACCCCCGTCCTGTGGGCCAATGGATCCTCTGACATCACCAAAGCAGTGGTAGACGCCTACAACGCGAAGTCCGGCGTTCCTCCGCAACCAGCAGCAGGCGCTGCTAGCCCAGCGCGCCCCAGCTCGACCACTCCGAGCCACACGCGGGACCACCCCCCGGCCCAGCACTACCAAGCCAGCACCGCAGTAGTCAGAACTATGGCGGTTCCCCGGGCAGGCAATAAAGCCAGCCCGGGGCGGCTTAACTCCTCATTTCGCGGTGAATGTGAGCAAAATTGATCAGACAACGATCCCAGGGCTGTGCTGTGGAAAAAACTGTGGAAAGCCGGGGATGCGTTTTTTTCATAGAGCGCCCTACCAGCTCAATGGCTTGAGGCCAGCCTGAACTGCTACCTTTAAGCTGACTGTAATCATCTCCTTACGGACTGAAGCCGGAACGCGAGCTATTTGGCCTCAGTGAGGCGAGGCAGCGGCGCAAATTCAGAGCTTTCCACAGAACCGTGTAAAGTATGACCAACGTAATTGCAAATTCTGCTTATTTGCTTGAGTCTTCGCCCACTTTGAGGACAGCTAGAAAAGCCTCCTGAGGGATGTCGACTTTACCGATGCGCTTCATGCGCTTTTTGCCTTCTTTTTGCTTCTCCAGAAGTTTGCGTTTGCGGCTGATGTCTCCTCCGTAGCACTTGGCGAGCACATTCTTGCGTAAAGCGGCAACGGTTTCCCGGGAGACGATTTTGGCTCCGATGGCCGCCTGGATGGCCACCTCAAACATCTGCCGGGGAATAAGCTCGCGCATCTTGGAAACCAGGGCTCGTCCGCGCTCGTAGGCAAAATCGCGATGGACGATGATCGACAGCGCATCGACCGGCTCGCCTGAGACCAGAATATCCAGCTTGACCATGGGAGACTCCCACATGCCCGCCAGCTGGTAATCAAGCGACGCATAACCGCGGGAGACCGACTTCAGACGGTCGTAAAAGTCCAACACGATCTCGTTGAGGGGCAGCTCGTAGGTCAGCATGACGCGAGTGGGGGTTATATATTCGAAGTTTTTCTGGCGGCCGCGCTTCTCCTCCACCAGCTTGAGAATGCCGCCGACGTACTCTTCACTGGTGAGGATGCTGGCGATGATCACCGGCTCTTCGATCTTCTCGATGTCGCTTGGATCGGGCCAGCGGGAAGGATTTTCCACCTCGATGACCGCACCATCGGTAAGGGTAATGCGATAGCGGACACCGGGAGCGGTGGTAATGAGATCGAGGTTAAACTCGCGCTCCAGCCGCTCCTGGATGATCTCCATGTGAAGCAGCCCTAAGAAGCCACAGCGAAAACCAAATCCCAGGGCAACCGAGCTTTCAGGCTCAAAGAAAAACGAGGAGTCGTTCAGGCGCAGCTTCTCGAGCGCGTCCCGGAGCAGCGTATGCTCATGCGAATCCACGGTGTACAAGCCGGCAAACACCATGGACTGAATATCTTTGAAGCCGGGAAGGGGCTCCGCCGCAGGGCGATCGTCCTCGGTGACCGTGTCCCCGATCTTGGTATCGGCGACATTCTTGATGGTGGCGGAGAAAAAGCCTACTTCGCCGGCGGACAGCTGTTCAATCTCCACCGGCTTGGGTGTCAGCACGCCGACGGCTTCCACCTCGAACACGCGGCCATTCGACATGAGGCGGATCCTGGCGCCCTTGCGCAGGATGCCGTTGATCACGCGGCACAAGACGATCACGCCGCGATAAGGATCAAAATGGCAATCGAAGATCAGGGCCTGCAGGGGCGCTTCCGCGTCTCCCGTGGGTGGTGGCAAACGGCGCACGATGGCTTCCAGGACCTCCGCGACGCCCAGGCCCGTTTTGGCACTCACGGGAAGGGCATCGGTGGCGTCCAGGCCTACGGCGGACTCGATCATCTCCTGGGTGCGCAGGACATCGGCGCTGGGCAGATCAATTTTGTTGATCACCGGAATCATGTCCAGGCCGTTATTAATGGCCAGGTAAGCATTGGCGAGGGTCTGGGCCTCGACGCCCTGGGAGGCGTCCACTACCAGCAGAGCACCTTCCGCGCAGGCCAGGGAACGGGAGACCTCGTAGGAGAAATCAACATGCCCGGGCGTATCTAACAGGTTTAACTGGTACATTTCGCCATCGTGGGCGAGGTAGTTCATGCGCACGGCATGCGCCTTGATGGTGATACCGCGCTCCCGTTCCAGATCCATCGCGTCCAGCACCTGGGCCTGCATTTCACGCGCCGTCAGGGAGCCGGTCAGCTCCAGCAACCGGTCCGAGAGCGTGGATTTGCCGTGGTCAATGTGGGCGATGATGGCGAAATTGCGGATGTGCTTGCTATCCATGAAGGGATGCCGATCGGCGGGTGACGACTTAGTTGATGTGCGAGGAAGGTCTCTCCCCCGATCTTATCATTCACACCGTAGGGCTCCGGGCAATACAATCGAGGTCTAGGATGATGTTGTCAGGCGGCTGTAAAAGGGACCGGTTTTTCTTTAGCAGCCAAGGCGGAGGGTTGTCCATGGGCATGCTTGCATGGGCTTAAAGACATTTCCCAGCGTGTTCATGCTGGTGCTGGCCGCGGCGCCGCTGCTGCTTACCGGATGTGTGCCGGAAGACGGCGTGACCAAGGGCCCGGCGAAATCACCCCAGGCTACGGCTCCCGCGCTCCAGCCCTCCAACACCACCCCAGTCCAGTCCAAAGCACCTGCAACCCCCGCCGCCAGTCCCCAGGTGCAGTCCCTGATCGACGCAGTCGAGGTGGCTTATCAGAGTGGCGTGGCTAATTACCATGCGGGCAAACTGAAGACCGCCAAATCTGACTTCGATCGTGCCGTAGACCTGATGCTGACCAGCAATTTCGACCTGCGGAACGAACCCCAGCTGCGGGATGAGTTCGAGCGGGTGATTGATGCGGTCAATACGCTGGAGATGGAGGCGCTGAAGCAGGGAAATGGATTTGCGCCCAAAATTGAGCCGGCTCCGGTCGATATTGCCAACGATGTCACTTTCCCGGTGGACCCCAATGTCAAGGCGCAGGCAATCGCTGAACTGAAGACCACGCAGTCCGATTTGCCGCTGGTGATCAACGATCCTGTCGCGGGATACATCAGCTATTTTTCTTCCAAGGGCCGGGGGACGTTGATGCGATCCCTGGAGCGTGCCGGGCGGTATCACGCCATGATCGCGGCGGTGCTGGCGGACGAGAAAGTTCCCCAGGATCTTATTTACCAGGCAGTGGCTGAATCCGGATTCCAACCGCAGATCGTGAATGGCCGCTCGGGCGCCGGCGGCATGTGGCAGTTTATGCCCTATGGGGCCTATGGTCTGACCCGCAATGGCTGGTACGATGAGCGTTTCGATCCGGAAAAATCAACCCACGCCTATGCTCGCTACATGAAGGAGCTGTACGCACAGTTGGGCGACTGGTATCTGGCCATGGCAGCGTACGACTGGGGGCCCGGCAACGTGCAGAAGGCCGTGGAGCGCACAGGCTATGCGGATTTCTGGGAGCTGTACCGGCGCAACGCTCTGCCCCAGGAAACCAAGAATTACGTCCCCATCATCATCGCGGCCGCGATCATGGCGAAAAATCCTGAGCAGTATGGACTGCAGTCGCTGGCGCCTGACCCACCGCTGGTGACCGACACGGTGACCACCAACTACAGTGTCGACCTGCGCCTGGTGTCGGACGTGGTCGAAGCGCCGGTGCAGGAGATCGCGGACCTCAATCCCAGCCTGCTGCGGATGAGCACGCCCGGCGATGCGCCCTTTGAACTGCACCTGCCGGCCGGCAGCAAAGATCTGTATCAGAAACGCATTGCAGAAATCCCCGCAGACAAGCGCAATCAATGGCGGTTTCACAAGGTGGTTGCGGGAGAGACGCTGAACAGCGTGGCGCACGATTACCATGTGAGTCCCTCGGAGATCGTTTTCGTGAACCAGTTGGAACCTGGCGATGATCTCTCCGCGACGGACTCGCTGATCGTTCCGGTGCCGGCCACGTCTTCGAGCAAATCCCGGACCACGCTTTACAAGGTCGAACATGGCGACACGCTGGTGACGGTGGCGGATCGCTTCAACGTGACGGTGCAGCAACTGCGCCGCTGGAATCATTTGAGCGCGGCGAAGCTGGTGCCGGGACGCCGTCTGTATGTGGCGGAACCGGCGCATATCAGCCGCGCCAGCAGCAAGCATTCGACGAGCAAGCGAGCGCATAAACCGCCTGCGGGCACGGCTTCAGGCACGCATTTAAGCGCGAAGAACGGAAAGGAAACTTAATTCGTACTTGCGTTCATTGGCATCCCGTTGCATGCTGTTGCTATAATCCGCGCCGCGGGCAAGTATGATGGAAAGCGGTTCTCTGCGATCCGAATTCGTAGCAATCAAAGCCCTGGAGGCATAAGAATGCAGGACGAACACAAACTGTACGCACACGCAGACAATGAGTTTGAAGCCGAGGCCGATGAGTTCCCGGATGAGCTTGAAGACGGGTTCGATGACGATGAAGAGGAAGAAGAAGTAAGCGTCGTCGTGACCTCCACCGAGCTCGCCGAGTTGCTTACGCCCCCGGTGAGCATTCCGCCCGCGCCTGCTCCGGCCAAGAAAGCTCCGGCCAAAAAGGCTCCGACAAAGAAGATTGCGACCCCTCCCCAGCCGGCGAAAGCCGCAGTGAAGAAGGCACCGGCGAAAGCTCCGGCTAAAAAGGCCGCCACGAAATCTGCCGCGACCAAGAGCAGCAAAGGCGCGAAGAGCGGCAGTAAGGCTGCGAAAGCGGTCGGCAACAAGAAGAGCGCCAGTAGCAAAAAATCTACCACCAAACGAGGTATTCCTTTGGCAGTAAAGAAAGCAGCAACCAAGAAGTCGGCGGCGAAGAAGGCTCCGGCAAAGAAGGCAGCTAAGAAGTCGTCAGCCAAGAAGGCAGCTAAGAAGGCTCCAGCAAAAAAGGCAGCTAAGAAGAAGTCCAAGAAGTAGTTCTTAACAAAAACAGGCAAGCAAAAATGCCCGGCTGGAAGCCGGGCATTTTTGCGTCTGGAGGGAATTTGGGGAGCGGGGTTTGCTTAAGGGTAGTAAAAACCGACTCGCGAAAGCGAAAACCCACATCTCGTAACAACACGAGATGCCCCGAATTTCCTGTAAGCAGCACTAGAAAAAGCAGCGTGTGCGCCTTTCGTTAAGGAAAGGCGCATGAATTACGCGGGACCCAACCAAGTCCACAGGAAATCCGAGATGTGGGGCACCCAGAGTTGTTGCAAAGAAGGTTGGTTAGTTCTTTTTCTCGTAGCCGTTTAGGGCGGCCAATACTTGCTGGCTGTGCTGGGAGGGGTTGACCCCGGTCCAGACTTGCACGATTTTGCCCTGGGGATCGATGAGGAAGGTGTTGCGCTTGGCAATCTTCACGCCCATGTAGTCGGCCATGGAGCCATATTGGGCTACGACTTTCTTGTCCTGGTCGCTCAGAAGCTTGAAGCTTAGGCCTTCCTTGGCACAGAATTCCTTGTGGCTGCCGGTGGAGTCCACACTCACACCCACCACCACCGCATCCAGTTGTTGATACTTGGGCATGTCCTGCTGGAAGTTGTGGGCTTCTATGGTGCAGCCGGTTGTCATGTCCTTGGGATAGAAATAGAGGACTACCCACTTGCCACGAAAGCTGTCGAGACTGATGTTGGAACCATCCTGCGACGGCAGGGTAAATTCAGGGGCCATCTGACCCGCTTGTGGCAGGGCTGTGTCGTCCGCGATTCCGCGGAGGCTCAAGGCGGCGCCGGCAAGCAGAACCACCAGGATTGCGACGAAGGCTACTCTCTTTGTATTCACGGGAATCTCCCACCTGATTCTAGCTCACACGGCGATGATCGCGATGCCCGCGGCGGCGGCTAACTGCTGAACCTTGTCGAGATCGAAGATCAGGGTGCGGCCAGCTTCAATCGAAAGGCATGTGGCCCCGGCCAGGCGCATGGCCTCAATTGTCCCGCGACCAATCACCGGAACATCGAAACGCATGTCCTGATTTGGCTTGGCCACCTTCACTACGCTGAGCTTCCTTTCCAATGTAGAAGCTTCGCCTTCGGCCTCCAGGGTGCGCAGGATCGCTCCGGCGCGCGCGATGGTAGCATCGGTACCCTCCATCGCCTCGACCGCTACACAGGCCTGCCCAGCGACGACCACGGTCTGGCCTATGTCAAAGCCAGCCAGGGCGGCGGCTACCTGGCGTCCGTAGGCCAGGTCCTGCTGCTCCTCCGCGGTGGGCGCACGCGCGGTCAACACCCCGGGCCTCGCCAACAGCGGCTCCAGATAGGCGGTGGAGGAGATCAGCTCAATCCCTTCATCGCTCAGAACCTTGGCCACGGCGCCGAGCAGCATGTCAGTGTTTCGCGTGCGCAGATTCAATAGCAGCTTGGCCAGGCGCCAATCAGGACGGATGCTGGAGAAGATTTGCTTGTGCCTGACCTGGCCGGCCATCACGGCCTGGGTCACGCCTTCGCGGTGAAAGGTCTCGATCAAGCGTGACAGCTCCCCCAGGGAGAGCCAATGCACGCGGATGCCGGGATCGTTCGCCGCCCGTGCGTCCATCTCCGGCTCGGTTTCTTCTTTGATGGCGGCGACTACCACCGAAACGCCCTGGGCGCGCGCGGCGTCGAGCAGCAGAAACGGAAACCGCCCATTGCCGGCAATCAGTCCCAGCCTGGTGATCGGTTCTGGCTGCACGCTGCTCCTACTTGATGATGCCGCGCTGGGAACGCTCGATAAAGGCGACCAGGTAGGCCACGCAAGCGTCCAGCTCGCCTTCGCTACGCAGACGCTCGAGCGCCTGGGAAGTGTTCAGCCTGGCCGCGAGGAGGATGCGGTAAGCGTGCTGCAGCGCTTTCAACTGCTGCCCGCTGAAGCCGGAACGCTCGAGCCCGATGCGGTTAAGGCTGTAAGCATGGGTGTCGCGTTTGGCGGATGTTAATGAGAAGGGCAGAACATCCTGGGTAATGGTGGTGCCCCCACCCACGTAGGCATATTGCCCGATGCGGCAGAACTGGTGCACAGGGCAGAGCGCACCCACACTGGCGTGGTCCTCCACCGTGACGTGGCCGGCCAGTGTCGCGCCATTGGCCAGAATGCAATAGTTGCCGATGGTGCTGTCGTGACCGATATGGGTATAGGCCATGATCAGGCAGTGGTTGCCCAGACGGGTGGTTCCGCCGCCCCCGTTGGTGCCGCGGGAGATGGTCACATATTCGCGGATGGTGTTGTCGTCGCCTATTTCGAGGGCAGTTGGTTCGCCGCGATACTTGAGGTCCTGAGGGGCTACGCCCAGGCAGGCGAAGGAGTAGACGCGGTTGCGGGCACCCAGGCGAGTCTTGCCGTCCAAAACCACGTGGGAAACGAGTTCACAATCCTCGCCTAGCGCGACGTCAGGACCTATGGTGCAATAGGGGCCCACGTTACAGGAATCAGGGATGGAAGCCGTAGCAGCCACGATGGCTGTTGGGTGAATGCTCACTCGTGACTCACCGTCTCCAAAGCCGGATCCTCCGCAGCCGCGGCAGCCGGCGCTTCCGGTGTATCACTGCCAATGCGGGATGGCCGGGGCACTACCGCGCACATGATGGTGGCTTCACATGCCAGCTTGCCTTCTACGTAGACCTTGCCCTCAAGCCGCGCGGCCAGAGGCCTCCAGTTCAACACATCCACTTCGATGCGCAGCTGATCTCCAGGCGTCACTGCTTTGCGAAAGCGAGCCCGGTCGATACCGGAGAAGACCAACAGCTTGTGTTCATGATCCGGAACCTCGGGGAGCAGCAGGACCCCACCCGCCTGGGCGATGGCTTCCACCATCAGCACTCCCGGCATGATGGCGTATTCAGGAAAATGGCCCTGGAAAAACGGCTCATTGATGGTCACGTTCTTGATTGCCACGATGCGCTTTTTGCGGCTGCTTTCGAGGATGCGGTCAATCAGAAGAAAGGGATAGCGGTGGGGCAGAATCGCCATGATCTGGCGTATGTCCAGCCCGCCCACCGGTTCCGGCATGGGGTTCTCGTCTGCCATGGTTGCAGGGCATATTGTAGAGCATTGAGGTGGCTATTTCTTGATTTTAGCCGCCGCCTGGTCAGGATTAAACATGTCCGGGGTCAAAGGAACATCGTAGCCGGCACGGTAGAGGAAGCGCTGATTCGTCATGTCGTCGTTGTGATACCGGGTTAGGGTATAGGCGGTGGGCAAGCCCTCGACCAGGTGGTAGTCGTCGTACTCTTCCGCATCTGTGTTCTTGTCCTTGTAAAGCGGATCGCGCCACTGGTAGCTGCGGCGCAAGGGTAAATGGGTCTCGGCATCGGTCTGGATGGTGATGCTGTCATTGTCTGCGTTGATGAGCGTGGTCTGGTCGGCCAAATGGCGCTCCACCAGGTTTTGGCCGCCGTAGAGGAGGACCGTCCTGGGGTCGTTGAGCCACACGCGCATGGCTGTCTGGATGGAATGTTGGCGACGCCGGATGATTTCCTGGACCTGATCCTTGGGGAGTTCTTTCTTGCCCTTGTAGGTCACCTCCCAGGCTTGATCTCCGCTGATAATTTCGAACACATCGTGTTTTTTGCCCAGCTCGATGCGGGCCTGGTCGGGGTATTTCTGGATTTCATAGAAGTCTGAGGTCGCGCCGGTGGGCTTGCCCTGGTAAAAGCCCGAGGTGCGGCCCTGCTGCATAGTGCTGGTGAGGGTAAGCCATCTCTGGCCGCCCAGGGCGGCTACCATGGCGTCCAGCGTGGCCCGGGCCTTCTTCTGGTTTGCAGCGCCATCTTCGTTCTGGGCGCCGGTTGGATGCAGGGAGAAGATGATGAGGAGTAGGCAGGTAATTCGCAGGCAGCCTGTTTTCATCCTCTCCTCCTGAGTCAATTGTACAAACCGAAACGATCGAAAGAAACCGCAGGTCTCTCCACTTCGCTCCGCTCCGGTCGGGATGACAATTCGGAGGGTGGCGCTTGCCTCAGCTTTTGATGCTGGTTGAAGGAACCGCAGATCCCTCCACGGCACGCCGGGACAGGTCGGCTACGCTCGGGATGACAAAAGGGGAGAGGGGCACTTCGATTAAGTTCAGTTGTGCAATGGGGATAAAAACGGCTCTGTTCAGCAACCGCTCTCCATGGAAGCGCCGCCCTCTCCTTTGTCATCCCGAGAGCTTGTGAGTTAATTCCGTTTAGTGGCTAGGGCAAGCGGATCGACGCATGTTTTGCTGTGGTTGGCTTGCTAAGCGGCAATCGGGCCCGGGTGGGATTGTTCACGGTTGGACGGTGTTGGATCTTTGCTGTTTTGCCGCTGAGCGCGGTTTTAGCTGAGAAGGGCCTTGCTGAAGTGGGTTAGGTTGTAAGCCAAGGCGCACCACAGCGCCACGCATTTGATTTTGTTGAGGCCCCGTACGGTCAACGGCGTCAGCCCGCGATAGGTTCGTAATTCAGCATTTACGGTCTCGCTGGTGGCGGCCCTTTGTCGGTAGATCTTCTTGCCCTCATCGCTTTCCATGCGTTGTTTCCATGCCCGGATCGCTTCCGAATCGTTCGGCTTGGGTTTTAACTCGTGACCTCGGTTCTGGGGGTTTCTGGCCGGTTTGGGAGGCACAAACAACTCCACCTCCTGCTCGTGGGCCTGCACGACGTCCTCCATGCGCAAGTAGCCGCCGTCGATCAGCTGCTGCTCCACTTTGCCACCAGTCCGTTGTTCCACTTGCTCTCGCATCGGCTCGCTCAACCCAGCCGAATCGGAAGATTCGTTACAAACATCCACCCCCAAGATGGCACGACTCTCGGTGTCGGTGGCCAACTGCACATTTGCCGCCGGGTTGTAACCGCCGTTAGCCATCTTCATCACCCGCATGTCCGCATCCGTGGTGCTTACCCGCGGCTGCCGGGCTCGGATCTGGTCCCCACACTTGCCTTGCCCTGCTCTCTTGGCCGCCTCCGCCTGCTTCTTCTTCAGCTCCGGCAACTGTGCTATCGCCTGCTCCAACCGCTGCTGTCGCGACGCCGCCGCTCGTGTACGCGCCGCCCTCTGCCGTGCCGTCACAGCAGCCGACTGTGCCGGCGATTCCAGCTGCCTACGCAACTCCAACACTTGCTGCTGGGCTTGTACCAACAGCTGCTGCAAGCGTTCTTCCCGGCGAAAACTGCTGCTCCCGGCGCTGACGCGAATCCGCACTCCATCCTGGCTGATGCGGCTCACACGCACTAGCTTCTTGTCCACCAACGTCACTAACACCTCGGTAAAAAGGGCGTCCAAGGCGTCTGCGTGATCGCAACGGAAGTCACTCAACAGGTGATGATTTACGCTTACACCGCCGCACATCCAGCGAAACGGCGCACTTTCTTCGCAGCGACGCGCCAGTTCCCGGGCCGAACCTATGCCTCGCACACAACCGTACAGCCATAAACCCACCAGCAGACGGGGGTCGGTTGCATCTCGGCCCGCTATCCCCTCACGAGCTCGGATCGGCTCACAAAAACCACTCACGTCCAGCTTCTCCACCAACGCCATCACTGTGCGCACAGGATGCAGCGCTCTCACTAGATCATCGGCACACTGCACTACCATCGCCAGCTGACGACGTTCCGGCCTGCGCAGACGAACCGCACCTTTCTGACCTACTTCGCTCCCGATGTCGCCCATACCTCTTCTTACTACCTCAACCCGCCAACAACACCATTTATCCCACAAAGCGCACCAAAAAAGTCACAACCTCCGAGCGCAGCCGACCTGTCCCGGCGTGCCGTGGAGGGATCTGCAGTTCTACTCGACCCCAAAGCAGAGATCTTCGGCTAGCGGGACGTTCGCGATGCAAGTAGTTTTTTTCGGTCCTTTAAGAACTTTCGTTGGGCAGCGGGCGACAGGGCCAGCGCTTCCCTGGTCTTCTTGGGCAGTTTGTTGTAGATCAGGCGGCGGGCTAACTCGAGATGCTCTTCCAGCTCGGTGCTGCGGAAGACTCCCCAATGCTGGATTGCTACCCAATGGGCTCGCGCCAAATAGGGTGCGGGAAAGACACCTTCCGTTTCCAGCAACTCGGGATATCGTTCCGGCCCGGCGGCAAACGAGCACACAGCCTTGCGGTCATCGTCGAGATTCAGGACGGCAAACATCTTGCCTCCGATGGCTTTGTCGCCTACCCAATAGACGAGGTTGGCACCCCATTGCATGGTCTCGGCGACGTGCGGCAACCGCAGCAAGTATTCTCTTAAACGTTCTGCATCCATGTCGCGTAAGACCTGGCAGAGACGATCGATCTCCCCTTCGGTGTTGTAGTAATGGACGGAGGCCCTCACCAGCTCCTCCAGTCCCCGCTGCTCCATGTCGATGAGGGTGGAAGAGCACACAGATACCCACACCGAGATGCCGTTTGCCTGCAGCCACTGCTTCACTTCTTCAGCCGCGCGACCCTGGCAGGTAAAGGTCACAATACCGCTGCGAACGCGGCCCAGGTCCTGGACCTTCACTCCCGGTGATGTCTGCCAGCTGCTCCCGCAGCAGGGCGGCCAAAGCCTGAACGCGGCGCTCGATTCTTTCCAGACCCAAGGCCAACGCGTATTCGATGGCGACGCCTAAGCCCAGCCGCGTGGCCGCAGACGATTCCCAGGTTTCGAATTTTCTGGCGTCGCTGCGGACTTCAAATTTACGTTGCTCAACCCAGGTGGCTGCATGCAAGTCCAGCAGAGGCGGTTCCATCTGCTCGAGCATCACACTGCGCACATAGAGAAAGCCGGTGCCGCGCGGGCCCCTGAGGTATTTGCGGCCGGTCGCGCAGAGCATGTCGCAGCCCAGGGCATCGACGTCGAGGTTCATCTGCCCGGCCGACTGGGTGGCGTCGAGCAGGAATGGAATGCCTGCCCGACGGGCCTGTTCGCCGACCTGGGCCGCCGGCTGTACCAGGCCGCCATTGGTGGGCACGTGGGTGAGGGCGATCAACTTCACCCGATGGTCGAGCAGCCTGCGCAGGGCCTCCAGATCCACTTCACCGGCCTGGTCGCTTTCCACGACGCAAATTTCGACTCCGGTATGCTGCGCCACCTGCAAAAATGCAATGTAGTTGCTGGCGTATTCGTTGGCCGCGGTCACGATGCGATCGCCGGGGGCAAAACGCAGGGCGTAAAAGGCCATTTCCCAGGCCCGGGTGGCGTTTTCCTGGAGCGCGATTTCTTGCGGAGCGCAATGTAATAGGCGGGCCACGCTGCCGTACAACTGCTCGAGTTCGCCCTCCACACGATCGGCCGCTTCGTAGCCCCCGATCTGCTCTTCCAGCCGAAGATGCTCGATGACTCGAGCCACCACGGGCCGCGGCTGCAGGCTCGCGCCCGCGTTATTGAAGAAGATCGATTGTTCGCAGCCCGCTGTCTCCGCTCGCAGCCGGGCGATGTCCCAGTCCTCTGGCATGGCTCCTCCCATTTTGCATGAAACCTTATACTGCTGAAGACATGGCTAATTTTGACTTCGCGCCGGTGGATGAACAGCTTGACCTCCTGCAGAAAGGCGCGGCGGAAATCATCCGGGTGTCAGACTTGCAAGAGCGTCTGGAGCTTTCCCGAAAAACCGGCGAACCTCTTCGCGTCAAGGCGGGATTCGACCCCACCGCGCCCGATTTGCACCTGGGCCACACGGTGCTGATGCGTAAGCTCAAACACTTTCAGGATCTAGGACACCAGGTCATTTTCCTCATTGGCGATTTCACCTCGCTGATCGGTGACCCCACCGGGCGCTCGGTCACGCGTAAGCCGCTTACCAGCGAAGAAATCACCCAGAATGCAAAAACTTATACCGACCAGGTTTTCAAAATACTCGACCGGGAAAAAACCGAGGTTCGCTTCAACTCGGAATGGCTGTCGACGCTTGGATTTGAAGGGATCATCCGCCTGGCTGCACGGTTCACGGTCTCGCAGATGCTGGAGCGGGAGGAATTCCATCGCCGGTTCAATAATGAACAGCCGATCTCTTTGCATGAGATGCTGTATCCGCTTTCGCAAGGCTATGACTCGGTGGCTCTGCGGGCGGATGTGGAACTCGGCGGCACGGACCAGAAGTTCAACCTGCTGATTGGGCGGGAACTGCAACGGCACTATAACCAGCCATCGCAGATTGTCCTGATGACCCCGATTATCGAGGGGCTGGATGGCGTGCAGAAGATGTCGAAGTCGCTGGGTAACGCGATCGGCATCCATGAGCCGGCGCAGGAGATGTACGGCAAGCTGATGTCCATCTCCGATGAGCTGATGTGGCGGTACTGGGTTTTCCTGACCGACCTGCGACAGAGCGAGATTGAGAAGATGCAACAGGAGGTTGCCAGCGGGGCCCTGCACCCCATGGAAGCCAAGAAGCGGCTGGCGCGGACCATCGTGGCCGGGTTTCATTCGGAGGCGGCGGCACGCAAAGCCGATGAGGATTGGGCCATGCAGTTCCAGCAACGGAACGTGGAGGCGGTGGCGGAAGAAGCTGTGGTCGATCTCAGGCGAGTTGTGCGAGCGGATGCTGCGTTCCTGGACCGGGCAGAACGTGATGGTGCTTTGGCGGTTGACATCGATGTTGCCAGACTGCTGGTCGAACTCGGCCTCAAGGGTTCTCGTACTGATGCGGATCGGCAGGTAACGGCGGGGGTAGGGATCGATGGCGTTACCTCGACGAGCAAGGTCATCAAGGTAGAGGAGCGGCCTGCCAGGATTGCGATCCGGGTAGGAAAAAGGGCCAAGATCGCGGTGATCAAGTAGGGGCTCATTCACCTCGAAGGAAACCGCAGGTCCCTCCACTCCGCTACGCTCCGGTCGGGATGACAAATTAATTTGGTAGCGCAATATACCAGGCACCCAAACTGAATTGTCATCCCGACCGGAGCGTAGCGGAGTGGAGGGACCTGCGGTTTCCTTCGGGTTCACACAGCCCTTGCGCCGCTAGCGGCTTAGTACAAGATCGGTCGCCATGCTCCGCACGCCCGACCCCAAGGCCGAGTAGGTTGGGTATTCATGGAGCACTGCACTCAGTCGACTAAGCCGGCGCTGCGGGAGGGCGTAGCGGAAGCGGGCAAAGCGCAAATGAGCCTGGTAGCGGGAATAGAGAACCTCGCCTCTTTGGGTCAAAGATTGCTGAGATAACCTGGTGCAGATTTCTTGTAGCAGCCCTATCTGCTTGGCAAGCTCGCTCCAGTGCCTTCGCTGCCTTTCCTGGAAGCTCAGAGGCGGACTCAGACCTATTTGCTGCGAAGCATGTTGGCGGTAGCGAATCAGCGGTGTGTCGATCGGCCTCACTTCCGCGATAGCGGCCGCAGTGGCAACCAGCCACTCGTCATGAAGCCAGCCAGAGCCGACAGGCAAACAGTGCTGGCGTAAACGGCTGCGAAACATGACGGTCGCTCCAGTCACAAACCGGTTTTTGGCCAGAACCGTATAGTCTCCCCTGAACATTTGCTTTTTTCGTTGGCCCACGAAGCCAAAGTTGGTCCACAGGCGCATGCCCGTCAACTGATCCTGTTGGTCAATAATGTCCGCGTCGGAAAAGACGAATCCCACTTCTGGATGGGCGGTGAATTCCTGCAGGGAGCGCTCAAGACGGGTGGGATACCAGATGTCGTCCTGGTCGCACAACGCAATCAGATCGCCCTGGCAAAGCTGAATGGCGCGCTCGAAATTGGCGACGAAGCCGAGGTTATCATCGTTCTGCGTGATTCTCACCGGGAACGCAGCCAATGCGGCAAAGTCCTGCAGGATCTCGAGGGTGCGATCCGTGGAGCAATCGTCACAGACAACCAACTCATCCGGCGTCCTGGTTTGCTGCTGAATACTTTCTAATTGGCGGCTTAGAAATTGTTCGCCGTTGTAGGTGCAAAGGGCGACGGAGATCTTGTCAGGGGAGGACATAGCCAAGAAGCTCCTGGGTCGATTGGCCTTCGCACTCGGGATCTTTACTCACGAAATGATCGTGGCCAGTGCTGCAGCGATACAGAGCGACCAGGTTAAGACCCGCGACTGGCCGCGAGTAGCCGTAGCCATTCGTGCCCAGGATGCGAGCACCTTCGCAGAGACCATCAAGGGACACAAAATAATCCGTGGAGCCATTCTTGCAGCCATAGAACGGAACGGTCGCACCCTGTTGCGGACTTTGGTAGAGATGTCCCAGCGTGGATTGCAAAGAAAAGCCGCCCTTAGGATCGACCCATCCTGTCGTCACCTCGTGCACGGTCTGGTTGAAATATCGGTTGAGCGCGGTTAATGGATGACCCGGCGTCCAGGTAGCCGAAGCAATGTTCCAGTTGGAAATATCCCCGGAATTTCCCGCGGCTTCGGGAGTTGCATTCCAGCGCGGTGGAGGATTTGATATCGAGGTGTACATCTGGATCGCGGGACCGGAGACCAAGTTGCCATACATGTCGCGCGCCAACCCAGGGAGGAAATTGGCTTCATAGCCATTGAGGTTGGTGTCGACAATTGCCAGCAGTTCCCAGGGGGTGGCTCCGGTTAAAAGGGAGGCATCGCAGATCCGGAATAGCTCAACGCCCCAGGAGCCCCGCTCCATTACCCCGCCCGTGGTCGATGGATCGCGGGTAGGAGTATTAAAGCCGGCGTACCAGTAACCGTTGGCGGGGTCATAGGCGATGTCACCCCAGGACTGGTTGCTGGCATCAAGGCCGTTTGTCGTGAGCGTACCTACGGTGACAAAGTGCACTCCATCGCTCGACTTCGCTTCCACATGGCGAGGGTACAAGCTGTCGTCCTCGTAGAAGAGCAGGATCGCTCCCTGATGATTGCTGTTGAAGGCGGCCGGCTGGCCCACGCCGTAGCCCTTTGATGTCTCCGGGGAGATGACCGGGTAGGGGAATTTCTTCCAGGACATGCCATCGTTGGAGAAGGCAACCCCGATGTAGTTGTTGCTTTCAGGGTCGGAGCCGAGGCCGACGTAATACATGGCGTAGGTAAAGCTCTCGCCAGTGTTCAGCGGATCGGCGAAAAAGCCCCCAACGACCTTTGGATTGCAGGTGAAAACGGAATCCCATGCGCCCGGGGTTTCGCCCAGCACGGTCATCGGGCCATCCTGCACGCCCGTCGACATATTGATCGACTGATACTGGATGGTGTCGGAGAAGTACGTGGTCCCAGGTGGATTGTAGGCCCCGCCACACCACCAGGATTGCTGCAGATTGCCGGATTGGATAACGGATGGAGAGTAATCATAGATCCCGGCTCTTCCGGCGATGGAGCCTGCCGGCAGGGGAGCCAGGCTGAAGCCGCAACCGGCCACGCTGAATCCAAGTCCCATCGCGAGCATAGTACCGATCAATAGGCGCATGTGAGCCATGATTTGACTGCTGGGTCCGGGCGAAGGCGCAGTGTTGTGGGGTCATTATGCCTACCAGAGCGGGCGGTTCTCAAGAACTGTTTGACTCCTTGATGTCACGGGGTAGAAATTTGCGACCGAACCCGATCGAGCGCCTCGCCCCGTGTTCCTTTGGTGAAGCCGTGAATGGCTACGTAGGAGTGGGCGATTACATAACAGAAACTGGAGGCGAAGTTGAACATGACCGCGCTCCGTGTGCTGCGCACTCCAACGATCAGGAGATAACCGATTTGCACCACGGCCAATAAGCTGATTTCGGCGATTGATCCTCTCCAGAAAAGCCACTTCCTGGAACGATTCATAATCCAGATCAAGCCTGCTACGTAGTTAATGCAGGCAGTGAGGACGACCCAGCCGATCAAGCCTCTCAGTTGCTCGTACTTGGGGCCAATCACCCAAAGGAAGATCTCCGGAAAGACGAAGGTGAGCGTAACGAGCACCGCCGCGCCCAGGCAGGCGGCGGCGATAAGCCGTAAATACGTAAAGAGCAGCCGCGGTCTCGGCAGTTTCGCAACGTAGGGCTCAACCAGGACAACGTTGAACGTCATGAGGAGATAGAAGATTTGTCCCAGGCGGCCCAGCGCTGCTACTTGAGCGATGTTGATCGTACTGCCAAAAATGCTAATGAGAAAGAGCGCGATCTGGCCGTGAAACGCCCCCAGAAGAATTGCCGGCAACGCCGGCAGGATGTACTGGATGATCTCTTTGCGAATCGCCGGATCGTCCTGTTCCGGCCACTCGATCGAGGTGCCGCCTTTTCTCTTGAGCAAATATCCATTGAGGGTGGCGTTCAGAGCGCTGAAACCGGCTGCGGTGACTGAGTTGAGTGAGCTGATGGCATTGAGGACTACGTAGACCAAGAGCCGGCCAGCGCCGGAGACGGTTTGCAGAACATAGAAATCGCGCAGGCGCCGGTAGAGGAATAGCGGTACTGAGTAGTAAGAAGCTGCGCTGCTGGAATAGAGCGCGAGCAACACCGATGCCAGCAGTCCAATTTGGATGGGCCAACCCCACCTCTGCTTATGGGTGATGACGAGAAAGATCACCGCAACGACCGGAGAAAAGATCAGGAAGGAACGGTCCCGGAGAGATTTTGCTCCTCGTACGTACTTGCCGACCAGGGCGCGATCGGCGGTGCGCTCGCCTACCAAAGGAATGATTGTGCTGGCGAAGCCCAGGTCCATCAGGATGGAGGCGGTGGCCTGGAAACCAAGAGCGAGGCCGAACTGAGCATAGGCGGTTACGCTGAGAGAGCGGACGAGAAACAATCCGATGAGCAGGCTGACTGCCTGCAACGCTGCCTGACCGAGGAAGAAGCTCGTGAGTAAGGTGAGCAGCTTGCGGAGCCGGCTGCCCGGTCGATTGATTTGCGCTATATGCACGTTCAATTCTGGTTGCGTCTGGATAAGACGAAGATCTGCCTATAAAAGGGGGAACGATCCGCCATGCGCAAGAAAGCTTCGACCAGAAAAGGCACAAAGCGCAAAGCTTGCGAAGAGGCGTGAATGAATCTGATCGACATTTCTTTTCGCATCATCCAGGTATGAAAGCGGATGCTCTCATTGCCGATGCGCTCGAGGTCCCATCCATCGACGGCCCGTATGGAGTCGGTGTCCGGGAAGGGCGCCTCCATGTGTTCGGCGAGCCACTCAGGCGGCGACAATTTGGCATCGAGGTAATACTGAAACAGTGCCCGGTCTGATTCCCATGCGAGCGGACCACAGGGAAATCCAAAGATCACGAGCTTTTTCGCTACCCGGAGGCACTCGCCAATCACTGTCTCTCGTAAATCGGGCGGCACGTGCTCCAACATGTCGGATGCCAGCACCACATCGAACTCCTTGTCCTTCATCGGCAGCTGGGTCGCGGATGCAGTGATGGCGGTCATGGGCCACGCGGGCGCGAAGGGGAAGAAGAGATCACATCCTACGAACGGGACTGGGCGGAAACGGCCGATGCCAATGGGTCCTGAACCAATCTCGAGCAGCGATGCATCGTGGAACAGACCGTGCTTCTTAAGTATTCGCACGATCGGATAATATCTTGCCGCCCAGTTTAGCATCCCGCACCATTTGAGCTAGAATTTGTGAACCAGAGAAAGCGAGTCGCTTCCAAACGGAGCCAATCGGCTCGCGACTGCTTGTAGCAGGCTTGCCTGACAAGTAGAACGACCTTTCCGCTACCGGAATTCTACTATGCGCCCGCGAAGCAGAAGGGAAGCGAGTGGCTATGTCGACGAAACAGCTGGGCCTTGTCATCCCCACCCACAATCGTTGCGCTGCGCTGCTGGAAAGCCTTTCCCATTTGGAGAGACAAACATTCAAGGATTTCGAAGTTGTCATCGTCGACGATGGGAGCACCGATAGCACGCCACAGGAGATGGAGAGTTACCAGGCGAGGACGCCACTATGCATCCGCTATGTTCGCCAGAACAACAGCGGGCCGGCAAAGGCGCGCAACCGGGGCATCGCGATGCTGACTACGCCGGTCTGCCTGCTACTGGGCGACGATGTATTTCCATCGCCCACGCTGGTGCAACAACACATGCAATTACACCAGGAGAATCCTGACATCAAAGTTGCCGGACTTGGCCTCATACGGTGGAGCACTTTCGGACAGGAAGTGACTCCATTTATGCGCTGGCTCGATGAGGCCAATGTGCAGTTCTCTTATCCCAAGCTTCTGGCCGGTGCGAAGCCGGACTGGGGAAATTTTTATTCCAGCAATCTCTCGCTCAAGACTGAGCTGCTGCGACGGTTTACCTTCAACGAAGAATTTCCTTATGCCGCCATGGAGGACGCGGAACTGGGTTACCGCATCACGAAGCGCTTTGGGCTGGAGATCAGGTTTCTACCGGATGCGGTAGCGGATCATCTTCACCCCACCACGTTTCTTCAGGCCTGCAGGCGGATGGTCCGTGTCGGCTACTCCTTTGGCCTGTTCTATGATTTGTGGCCGGAGCAAAGACCGTTACATCCCGGGGGGCGGCGGCACGCTCTTATCCAGGCCGTGGCTCGAAGCCCGCGCTTGCTGGAGTTTTTAACCAGCACAGTGGATGTGATCAGTAAGGGTGTATGCCCTAATCCGTTCATGGAATTTGTTCTTTATTCTCATTTTGAAGTTGGCCTCGAAAGCCGCCTCAAAAAACAGGCTGGACTGGTTCCGGCGAGCGGTTGAATAACGGTAACTGTGAAAGCGGTAAATGTCGCATAAGCGCAAAATACTGCAGGGCTCAGCTTCCAACTTGTTGCGCCTGATCATGTCGCTGCTGGTCTCGTTAGTGGTGCCTCCTTTTCTTGTGCATCGCATGTCTACGGCTGAGTACAGCGCGTGGGTCTTGATCATGCAAATGAGCGCGTATGTCAATTTGCTTGATCTCGGCTTGCAGACGGGTGTAGGCAAGTTCGTTGCCGAGCACCATGCGCTCGGCGACCGCGAAACCAGCAGCCGGGTTTTGAGTACGTCCTTCGTTCTTCTTGCTATGACCGCGTTGGTGGGGGCGGTGGTCATCGCGTTGCTGACCTGGCGCGTGCCGCAACTATTTCACCAAATGCCACGCGACCTGGTAAGCAGTGTGCGCGAGGGTCTTTTGGCAGTCGGACTATCGGTTGCGTTTGCCCTGCCGTTTGGGGCCTTTATGGCTGCCTTCACGGGCTTGCAGGAATATTGGTTCCCTACTATCTTGGCCGTGCTGAGCCGGGTTCTCTCCGCAGCAACGCTGGTCGTGCTTTTGCTGGTGCACGGCACCCTGGTGGAACTGGCCCTGGTGATGGCCGGCTTCAACGTAGTCACAGCCGCGATGCAATTTCTCGGCTGGAGAAAGTACGTGAAGGAGCGGGTCGATTTTTCATTCGCATTTTTCCATCGCGCGACCGCGGTGCGCCTGGTGAGATACGCCGGCGTACTCTCCCTCTGGATGGTCGCAGGGCTTATGGTCAGCGGGCTGGATATCCTGATCGTCGGCCACTACGACTACAAGAACACCGGCTTTTACGCCATCGCGAGCAGCGTGACTAATTTCATGATCACGATCATCGGCAGTATCTTTGGCCCTCTGCTGCCCGCGGTGTCTTCCCTTCAGGCCGGCTCCACGCCGGACCGCATTGGTGGCCTGCTGTCCCGGGCGACGCGCTATTGCACCCTGCTGCTTTGCCTGATGGGATTGCCGCTAGTGTTTGGAGCTTACCCTCTGCTCTCGCTCTGGGTGGGGCACAACTATGCAGCCCGCAGCGCGTTGTATCTGGAGGTCCTGGTGCTGGGCAATGTTATCCGGCAGCTGACCTATCCGTACGCCCTGGTGGTGGTGGCCACGGGAAGACAGCACCTGGCCACCATCGCTGCTATCACGGAAGCAGTGGTAAATGTGATTGTGAGTGTGGTGCTGGTGCAACGAATAGGGGCGATTGGCGTGGCTCTGGGAACGCTCGTAGGAGCTTTTGTCAGCCTGGGAATGCACATTTCCATAAGCATGCATTTCACCCAGTCAACCATCCTCATACGACGGTCGCATTTCGTATTACGGGCGCTGGTCACGCCCACTTTTGTGCCTCACGCCTTCCCTTCTCTTCTTTCCTTTTTGGAAGCAACTCAATATGCTCCCGGCAAATCCTGCATTGCTGGCGATATCGGCAGTCCTCACGTTGGCCATCGCGTGGCGAGTTGGCTTGACGGCGGACGATCGGCAAGAGCTGATGAGCGCAGCATCGCGGCTGGTATACTGGCGGGTGCAGCAAACCTGACTGTGCCTTCCCCGTGAACTCAGGATGCCGGATCTTAGCGGTTGCCGCTCTTTATCAACAACGCCCGGGCGAAAGCAACGCCCTATCTTCCTTGCGCGCAATTCTTGACGGCGATCCTGCGATGGCTAGCCACTTCTCGCTGGTTGTCTATGACAACTCCGCCGAAAGGCACCAGATAGCAGAGCACTTTCCCCTTTCGCTATGTGCATGATCCGGCAAACGGAGGTTTGGCCGCAGCTTACAACTATGCCCTTTCACTCGCCGAGGACACCGGCTGTGAATGGCTGCTGCTGCTGGATCAGGACACAACCCTCACCCGCGAATTCCTCGCCGAGTTGATTGCCTGCGCAAATGCTTTGCGGACGGAGGACAACGTAGCAGCGATTGTCCCTAAGCTGATGGTGCGGGGAAAGATTCTCTCACCCGCGGAACACTTTCTCGATTTCCTCCGCCATCAATTCCGAAATTACGTGCAAACGCTAGGCCAAGCTGCCGGTATACAGCAGGGCCGGGTGAGTGCCTACAATTCCGGTTCCACCCTGAGCGTGCCCGTGCTGCGATCCATCGGCGGTTTTCCCGAGGAGTTCTGGCTGGACTATCTGGATCACGCCATTTTCCATGCTCTTTGGGCCAGCGGCCGCCGAGTGTATGTGCTACAGGCGGTGTTGCAACATGATCTCGCGGAAAGCAATTTGAATGCTCGTCCGATATGGCGCTTTCGCAATGTTCTCCGGGCCCAGTCGCTCTTCGTCAAACGAACAGGCACCTTCACCGACCGGCTGCTCTATCGGTTATGGCTGTTGCGGTCCGTCCGGCGGCTGCGGGCCGATTTGCAGGATAAGCGGGTCTGGAAAGAGACGGCGCGGCAAGCACTGCTCTTCAATGCCCCGGACTCCAGCCGGTACACTCAAAAGGGATTGTGAAATGCTGACACGAAGACTGGCCAAGACGAAGCACCTGCTCGAAACCGAAGGACCTCAGGCGGTTATCCGAGAGATCCACAATAGCCTGTGGCTCCGGTTTCGGTTAAAGGCGATGGCTCATAAGAAGAGTGCGGAGTTGGACGGATGCAACTTCAGCCTGCAGACTATCCCCGACTCGCTCACCAAACTCTTCCTTCTGGACGGCCAGTATGAAGCGCCGGAGCGTCGCGCGGTCAAAAAGCACCTACGCCGGGATCTACCAGTCATCGAGTTGGGTGGAGCTTTGGGAGTGGTGGCTTGCATCACCAACAAACTTCTCGCTAACCCCACGGCCCACGTGGTGGTGGAGGCAAATCCGCTCGCCATTCCCCAGTTGCAGTTGAACAAGGAGTCAAACCACTGCGCATTTGAGATCGTGAACCGCGCTATCGCCTATGGCGTCGATGCAGTCACGTTTTGTCCAACGGTGGATCTGGCTTCCAATTCCATTGAGTCGGACGGCACGCAATTGTATGGAACGGAGCAGGCGGTCACCGTGGAAGCAGTTCAGCTGGGCAGGCTGGCGACAGAGCATGGGTTTGAGAAGTTTTCCCTGGTGTGTGACATCGAGGGAAAAGAATACGATCTGGTCTGCCAGGAAATCGAAGTGCTGAAAAAGGCCGACGTCATCATCATGGAAACACATGCCCGGCTGATCGGCGAGGACAAGAATCAGTCGCTGCTACGCGCACTGACAGATGCCGGTTTCAGAATCATTGAAGAAGATAGCTTCGTGGTCACTCTGCAGCGGTCTGCTGATACACGCGCTGAGTAGCTTCAAGATAAGCCGTGCCCCATTTTTGGTCGGGCTCCAGATGACATCCCTCACCCCATTCATTCCAGGCGTTGATAAAAACCCATCGTTGATGGTCGCGGTCGGGAGTCGAACGCTCGACCGCGTGGGCCAGCCAGCGCTCATATAGCTCCGGGGTAGAACCGTGAACGATTCCCGCTCTTCTTGGCCGGCGAGCGGTGTTGTCCCACATCGGCGTTACGCATTCGAAGTGACGATAGAGGGGCTGCGGAGCGTCTCTCCAGTGGCGATAGAGCTGCTCGTAATGGGTGAAGCGATCGTTGTGAATGGGCGACTTGATAGTTCTCCAGGCACGAACGATCGCCGGGGCCGCGGGTTGTGCCCTGGGCTCAAAGCGCACCGCCGCGTCAAAGCCTACGGTGTCCGGGCTTGTTCCCTGGGGGAGATAGGTACTTTGCACGTTGACCAGGAAGAGGTCGCCTAAACCAGCCTTGATGGCCTCGTTCCTCCAGATTTCCGCGGTCTTTCGGGGCTCCGGCAGCAACTCGACCCGATACACAAGAAGCAGCGGCCTGCCCTCGATACGGATATAGCGACTGTCTGCCAGCACTGGAAGGAGGTGACGAATGTGGGCCAGATCGTCCTCGAAGGAGAAGGTCTGCTCCAGCAAAGTTACGGTGTCCCGGCCAATCCAACTCTTTTTCCAGGTCTCATTCGCCCAGCAGATGCAGAAAGGAAAGTCCGGTTTACCAGAGGCCAGGACTTCATCGAGCGGACGTTCCAGTATCCGTTTGCCGGAAAACCAATAGTGGTAGTAGCAGAAGCCGTAGACACCGAATTGCTTCGCCAGCTCCGCCTGAGCCTCTCGCGTCTCTGACAAGCGCAGATCGTAGAAGCCCAGATCGGCGGGCAGATGAGGTTGATAGTGACCGCGAAAGCGTGGCCGGCCCTTAACTACGTTTGTCCACTCGGTGAAACCTTTACCCCACCAGGCGTCGTTGTAGGGAGTGGGATAAAACTGGGGAAGATAAAAAGCAATGAATCTTGGAAGCGCCTCTTCGACCATTTTGCTCCAGAGTTGAGAATACCGCAGGGCAAATATAAGCGTTTGTTAACTTGTATTTCCCCGCTCTCGCTCCTAAGCTGTGCCCCATGCGCAACGCCTTCGCAGTTTGCCTATTGCTTTGGCTGATCGCGGTATCTCCTTCCCTCGCCGCGACCAAGGTTCACACTGTTTTTCTGGGCACGGGGAAGAATGTTCCTTACTCGGTCATTGGCGACCCGGCCGGCGCACTGCCGAGCGAAAAGCAGTTGCGCGTTCGTCCCCTGTTGGTTGATGACAAGGTGCGGGAATGGACCACGGGAGAATCACACGCCATAACGGATCGCAGCTTTGTTGTCCGCCGGGCCCTGCGGCTCAACGATGCACTCCCCGGGGATAAGGCCGAGCATTGGATTTGGCAGCGTGGACCGTGGCTGATGATCGATCGCGTGAAAGGCAGCGTCACTGCTCTGCATATGCCGGATTACGATCCCGCGGTGTCGAATGTTATCTGGTTCCGGGATTATGCCGCGTATTGCGGCCTGACCGCCAGCGGCAAACAGTTGTATGCCGTGGTGGCCCAAATCGCGGCCCGCAAGCCGGTGTTGGCGAAGAAATTGTTGCCTTGGTCCCCAGGGGAGAATCAAGCGCCAGCGTGCGGCGCGGCCGTGTGGCAGCGCGAACCGCTGCGGGTTACGTTCCAACCGTCGGGGGCGACGGCGGTCAGCTACGATCTGGTCGGGTTGTCCGCGGTGCTGGTAGAAGATGGTGACGGGAATGAGGAGCCCGCGCCGGCGGCTCCCGCGAACTAAGCTGGCAGTTTGTGTTCAGAGTCTCCCACGGCAGGTCGGGGCAGGCGGACTCAGCTTATGTGAGAACTAGCGAAAACAAACCGCAATCCCTTTGTTGCCGCGCTGGACGGGTGCCCCATGTCCGCAGCCGCGTACATGGGCCGAGAAAGATGGGGCGCAGCCCCTACCAATGCTCGCTGTCATCGGGAAGAGCGGTGCTGCTGGGGTGAGTTCTGGTGACACCGGGAGCGAAAGCATTTGAAAAACTCGTTTTCGGCCCATGTACGCTGGTGCGAACATGGGGCACCCGTCCAGCGCGGCCACAAAGGGACCGCGGTATGGTCACGAGGCCGCTTCGCATACTATCATCGATATGTCCAGTTTTGAGGAATTGCTCGAAGAAGCCAGGATCGCCCATGGACATCTGTGCGCGGGCAGGTGCTGGGGGTGCGGTTGGCTATGCTGGGATGCGCGCGCCTGGGAATTGAGGAGCCGCGGGGACGGGATCGGAAGCGCCTGGTCACCTTCGTCGAAATCGATCGATGCGCTACCGATGCCATCGGCGTCGTCACCGGTTGCCGCCTGGGTAAACGGGCGCTCAAGTTTCGGGATTGGGGCAAGATGGCCGCGACCTTCGTGGACCTCGATACCCATCGCGCAATCCGCATCGCCGCCCGCGAATCTTCCAAGACGCTGGCCCGAGAGCTGCACCCGGAAATAGAAAACAAGAATCTGCAGCAAATGGCCGCGTACCGCGAGATGAGCGACGAAGACCTCTTCGATGAGCAGTGGGTGCAGGTAACACTCGACGCCAGGGAATTTCCCGGATACAAGGGAGAGCGCGTGGCCTGCGCTCAATGCGGAGAGGGCATCAACTACGACCGCTTCCTGGTGCGGGATGGACAGACACTCTGCCTCTCCTGCGCCGCGCCAGAGGAGCGATACTACCAGCCCCTCTAGCTTTGCTCGACGGCCTGGGCGGCGCGAAAGACAGTTGCTTCATCGAAATGCTTGCCCAGAATCTGGGCGCCGATGGGCAAGCCCTGCGACGACTTGCCGCAGGGCACAGATATTCCGCAAATTCCCGCCAGACTGGCCGTCACGGTGTAGATGTCCGCCAGGTACATGGAGAGGGGATCGTCAGTTTTCTCACCCAGCTTGAATGCCGGAGTCGGCGCAGTGGGTGTCACCAACACATCGACGTGCTGAAAGGCAGTGAGAAAATCCCGCGTGAGCAGCGTTCGCACCTGCTGCGCTTTTTTGTAGTAGGCGTCGTAATAGCCCGCGCTCAGGGCGTAGGTGCCGAGCAGGATGCGCCGCTTCACTTCGGGTCCAAAGCCCATGTCGCGCGACTGGCGATACATCGCGGTCAGGGTATTCGCATTTTTGGCACGGAAGCCATAGCGCACTCCATCAAACCTGGCCAGGTTTGCACTGGCCTCAGCAGTGGCCACCAGGTAATAGGTTGGAATCGCATACCTGGTGTGGGGTAAGGACACGGAATGAATCTCGCATCCGGCTGCGCGCAGGCGCTCGATCGCGGATTCTACCGCGGCGCGAACCTCGGCATCGAGGCCCTCGCCAAAATACTCAGCCGGAACACCGACGCGCAGGCCCTTCACTGGCTGATCGAGAGACCGGACATAATCCGGTACGGGCAACTCTGCAGGAGGTAGCGTCCAGAGGATCATGCCCCGCAATCACACCGAGAAGAATGGCTGCGTCGCGCACCGTGCGCGTCAGCGGACCGACCCGGTCGAGCGAGGAGGCAAAGGCGATCAAGCCGTAACGCGATACACGTCCATAGGTCGGGAGCACTCCCACGACGCCGCAGAACGATGCGGGCTGGCGAACAGATCCCCCGGTGTCGGTACCCAGGGTGGCGACCGCCATACCCGCAGCCACCGCTGCGGCCGACCCGCCGCTGGAACCACCAGGGACGCGATCGAGGGCGGCTGGGTTGCGTACTGGTCCGTAGCCGGAGTTTTCATTCGATGAGCCCATCGCGAACTCATCGCAATTCAGCTTTCCTACCAGGACCGCACCCGCAGCTTCGAGACGCTTGACCACGGTAGCGTCGTAGGGCGGCTGATAGCCTTCGAGGATACGGGAGCCCGCCGTCGACGGCGAACCCTTCATCACCAACACGTCCTTGATACCGATAGGAACGCCGGCCAAGGGAGGCAGCGGACTTCCCTCTGCGGCCAGTCGATCGATGGCCCCGGCTGCATGTAGCGCACGTTCGCGGCTCAGCGCCAGAAAAGCATTGAGAGTCGGATTTTGTGCTTCGATCTCCGCAAAACAAAGCTCCGCCAGCTCAGTTGCGCTGGGCTTTCCGATGGCGCACTGCCGCGTGAACCTCGGAGATACAGGCCTGCTTCCAATTCATACTTCTATTATCATTCGTGACGAAAGCATCTGTGCGTAGGAAATCCGGTACGCTGGAGGCAATACTGATTGAAGCACGCAAATTTGCTGACCAAGATAAACCAGTTCAACGCTGGTTCCAGTCAGCACGATCCTGGCTGAACCGCGAGGAGGAAGCGCTCGCCGGTCACGACGGTCTGAGCACCGGTTGGCAATTCGTGGCCTTCGGCCTGGTAGTCATCGCTCTGTTCTGCCGCAGCCCGCGGCTCCTGACGCACGCGCAGTTCTATGCGGAAGATGGAACGATCTGGTTTGCCCAGGCCTACAACGATGGATGGCTGCACTCCCTCACGTTGCCCCAGGCCGGCTACCTCAACACCATGCCTCGTCTCGCCGCCGGGCTGGCGCTGCTGGTGCCGCTCACGTGGGCGCCGCTGGTCATGGTGCTCGCCGGCTTGTTCGCCCAGGCACTCCCGGTGCCGATTCTGCTTTCGGCGCGCGCTCGCAACTGGGCTTCGCTGCCCACCCGTATGTTCTTAGCCGCTCTTTATGTAGCGCTTCCCAATGCCAGAGAGATTCACCTGGTAGCCACCAACACCCAGTGGCACCTGGCTCTGACGGCGGCGCTGGTGGCGTTTGCGTGTAGTCCGCAAACATGGCGCGGACGCCTGTTCGATATTGTTGTTCTCCTGGTCGCCGCCCTCACTGGACCGTACTGTATCGTGCTTGCGCCGATAGTCCTGCTCTTCTGGTGGGTGCGGCGTCAGCCTGGAGCCTGGTGGTTTTCGCGCTGGTCAGTGCTGTGGCGTGTGCGCAAATCGCGGTGCTCACCCATAGTACTCACCGGGTGCAGGGGGCACTGGGGGCGACGCCAGAGGGCTTTCTGCGCATGCTGGGCGGTCATGTCGTCGCGTGCGCGCTGATCGGCAGCTATTCCTTTGCCAGCCTGGCGCCCATGACGTTCATCGTGCCCGCGGCCCTCAGTGGTCTTTGCATCTGCTTTTATTGCCTCCGCTTTGCCAACCTCGAGTGGAAGTTGTTCCTCCTCTACTGCGGGGGTGTGTTTGCTGCTTGTCTGCACAGCCCGCTGACGCCAGGAAATAAGCCGGCATGGGATTGGCTGATCATCGATAATTCCGCCCGCTACTGGTTTTTTCCCATGCTGGCTTTTGTGTGGAGCGCAGTGTGGTGCGCGGTTTATGCACGAGATCGTCTGTTCAAAATAGCCGGGGCCTGCATACTGCTCATCATGTCCGTGGGCATCGTTCGCGACTGGAATTACGGACCGTACCCGGACGATCACTTTGCACTCTCAGTGATGCGAATGCGGGAAGCAAAACCAGGAGAGCGGGTAGTGATCCCCGTGGTGCCCGAGGGATGGCACATGGATCTGGTGAAAAAGAGGCTTTAGGAATGTCCGCTCCCGCGCCGACGGCTTAGCGCTCGATGACTTTCGGC
The DNA here is from genome assembly GCA_963805955.1 of uncultured Acidobacteriaceae bacterium. Classification (GTDB taxonomy): domain Bacteria; phylum Acidobacteriota; class Terriglobia; order Terriglobales; family Acidobacteriaceae; genus PALSA-350. The sequence goes on along the minus strand of CAWDVZ010000019.1, from coordinate 65,576 downwards.
ACTTTGAAGAAGATGCCGTCGGTATCCGGAGCAAAAGCCATAACCCGCTCGCGGGTTCAGGGACGGAGCAATTTCGTCTGGCCGCAAATGCTGCGAGGCGCCTTCGGTCAAGTGGCCGGCAACCTGCTCCATGGGGGGAACCGAAGTGGTGTCCAATTCGTTGAGCTGGGCAAAGTAGTCGAGGACGGAATTCAGGTCACGGAGCATGGCCGCCTTCTCGCCACTCGTCAATTCGAGATTCGCGAGTTCGGCAACACGATCGACATCCTGCTCGGAAACGCTCATCTTATGCGGACTTGGAGAAGTCGACCGCCCAGGTGTTGGAGCGACTGGACACACAGCAGAAAGCCGTCTCATACAACAGTGAGAAATCACTGGCCAGGGTAGCTTCACGCATGTAATCCCAATCGATCTTCGCCTTCAACGGCTTGATGGTGCGGCAGTAGTAGGCCTCAAGCTCTTCATCGGGAATGTCTTGCAGCATCTCTTCTTCACAACGGAAAGCGATGGTTGCGGCTCCGGTAAGGCCGGGGCGAAAGGGCATGTGCATCACTTCCAGGTGAGGCAACTTGGGCCGCGGGCCAACCAGGCTCATGTCGCCGCGCAGCACATTGACCAGCTGGGGCAGCTCATCCAGTTTGTACTTGCGCAGGAAGCCGCCGAATCTGGTTACCCGGGGGTCGCCGCGTTTGGTCAAGCAGGGCCCATCGTCCTGGGCGTCGATCGACATGGTCCTGAATTTGAAAACGGTAAAGAGAACACCATTCCTGCCGACGCGTTTTTGGCGGAAGATGACAGGTCCCGGCGACTTGTAGCGGACTAAGACGGCAGCAAGCAGGAGCAAAGGCCAGAAGAGGAGAAGCGCCACCGCGGCAAAGGCCAGGTCGATGCAGCGCTTAACCGTTGATACGCTCCACGCACTCGGTTCGGCATAGTAGGCCGTGGGATCCTGGGGCACAGCGCAAAATGGCGGAAACAAGGTCGTCGAATGACTGTTAACTTCTGCAACGACATCGTTCCAAAGCAGGGCCGCGCTGGGCTGCGGGGGAGCAAAGCTAGTGTCCATGCGTTTTTAAGACCTGTTCTAAAATTTTAGAGCGCTTGCGGAATTCTCGTTCAGGGTCTTGTCGTTCAGGGTCTGTTCCTTGCTAAACCGACGCCCCACGGCCTGCCTGCAATTCTTTTCTTGCCACTTGCTTGATCGGCCGAGGTCGCGAACCCATTAGCCGAATGCGAGAAAACGGGTCCAAGGTACCGCTTAGAAGCACGTTCGCGGTGAGGGCAGAACCCCCACCTCAGTATGTACACGGATGAACCCGTGCCAAAAAAGGATGTTGCGCTGGGGAACAACTTTTCCCGATTCAGCCTTTTAACCAAAATAACAGTATTTGTGGTCCTCCGATACATTGGTGCTGATGACAGGCAAGATTCCTGGTCCAGCGCCTCCGAACCTACGCCAACGTAACGTTGACCCCGGGGGAACGAGGATATTTAATCAAGTTTTCGGTGATAAGAAAAGGTCCGGGCTAAAAGCATTTTTTCTAATACGGTGGTCTGGTGAGGTCGGTTATGTGCGGCCATTCTTTGTCGGAATGGCCGCGTCACGCGCAATTCTCCGGTCTACACCGTTAGAAAAATGCTTTAATCGGCGCCGGTCCGCAAATCCTCCCGCTGCATGACGGTCCGGTCGATGGCATTCAGGCGCGGCGCTCCAGGTCCCTTGATGACGCGTTTATCGGGGCTGAGGTGAAATTCCGCGATTTTCAGCATACAGCGGGCGGCAACAGCCCCGCGTACCATTATTTTGAGCAACCGGCTCTTGCCGAAGTAGTCGTAATGCTCATTGAAGTCAACCATCGCCTTATGCTGCTCGATAATTTTCTTTTTCGGCATCTGGTTGATGCTTTGGCTCCCGTAGTGAATGACTTCGGCTGACGGAGTGTAGTAAATCTTGCACCCTTTGCGCTGCAACATCAGGTTATAGGCTAGATCGACCTGGAAATGGGGCAGCCGTTCATCCAACATGCCGAAAGTCTCCCAGGTTTCCCGGCGGAGCACGTAGGCAGTGGTGCCCAGGCTCTCGACCTGCTGCTCGCGCGAGTAATCGAAAGCACAGGCATAGTACTTCTTCGAGACTTGGCCGTTAGGAAAGAACTTATGCCAGTTGAGACCTTGTAGGATCATGGTCCCGAGGCCGGCAAAGCTGCGAACGCAGGACTGCGTGGTGCCATCCGGATTAAGCAGCCGGGGACCGCATGCCGCGGCCTCCGGATGCGCATCCATAAACGTGATCAGCATTTTGAAGGCGTTTGCCAGCAGCTTGGTATCGCTGTTCAACAGGCAGGCATAGCGGGCGCGGGACATCTTCATGCCCAGGTTATTGTTCCTGGAGTAAAGCAGCGGCACCGGGTTGCGCACCAATATGACTTCGGGAAATTCCGATTCGACCATCTCCGGGCTTCCGTCGGAAGACCCATCATCGATGACGATTACCTCGAACCGGATACCCTTGGTGTAGCGGTAAATGGAAGTTAAGCACTGCCGCAGCAACGCTTTGGTATTGAAGTTGGGGACAATGATGGTTAGGTCAAGCAAGAGATTCATCAAACTTTCAAAACCTCAGGCAGTTCTATTCGGACGAGTGGACGACTTCGCGCGCAGGAATTCCGGCGACGGTTGAATTTGCAGGCACAGACCGGAGCAAGACGGAGTTTGCGCCCACTCTGACATTATCGCCTAATGATATCCCCCCGAGGACCTTGGCCCCGGCGCCAACCACCACATAATCGCCGAGTTCAGGCCTGAGAGACAGGTCATAGCTCATATCAATTTGCCTGGCTCCGAGGGTCACACCCTGGAAGATGGTGACGTCCCTCCCAATTTTTGATGCGCCGATCACAGTTCCTGAAGTATGGGGAAAGAATATACCTGGACCAATAGCGCATCTGGGGGAGATCTCGATGCCAAAAATAATTTGATTCAAATAAGACAACAGATGTGGTAGAGCGGGGACACGGTGAAGAAAAGCCGCCCGGCTGGCCCGGTAAAGGAAGATGGGCAAAAACCTGGGGTGAAGGAGCCGGCGCAAGAGGCGGGGCAGGGAAGCTTTGGCACCCGTCTGGCCGCTCAACACCATTTGGCGTTCGAGATCTGCATAGAGCAGGGCCTTCAGCATTTGCTCAGGCCTTCATGAGGCCGCGTTCGATCAACTCCCGATTGGCGCGGTCCAGACCGTCTTCGGCGCCGTTTTGGACAATGGGCTGCGTCTTCACCCAGTGAACAAAGCGGGCGATGCCCTCCTCGAGCGGCACTTTTGGCGAAAAGGCCAACAGCTGCCCGATGCCCGAAATATCGGCAAAGTTGTGACGAATATCGCCCAACCGATACTGGCCGGAGACGACCAGTGAGGCGCTCGTATCCTTAAATTGCCGTTTTAGACTGCGTGCGATCGTTTCCACGCTAGTCTGCACACCCGAGCCCACGTTCATGGTCAAGCCATCGCCACCAGCGGACGTCAGCCCCAACGCCATTGCCTCGGCGACATCGGACACATGCACAAAATCGCGGCTTTCGTGGCCATCTTCGAACAGGACAATCTCTTTGCCCTGCCGGATTCGATTGGAGAAGATCGAAAGTATGCCGGTGTAAGGGTTGTTCAGAGATTGGCCTTCTCCATAAACATTTTGTAAGCGGAAAATCAGGAAGGGAATGCCGAGCGCGTTGGCAGCGATCCGGACCAGATCTTCCTGAGCCAGCTTGGTGGCGGCGTAGACCGATGCAGGGCTGGTCCTGGCGGTTTCCGGGGTGGCTACCGGTTCAATGGGGCCGGTACAACAAGGACAATGGGGGTCCCAATGACTTGCCTGAAGACTTCCCGGACTGCGCATGGGAGGGTAAACCAGGCCACAGCGGGCGCACAGGTAAGCGCCTTCTCCATACACGGAGCGGGACGAGGCCAGCACTAATTTTGTTACGTCGTGACGGTCATTCGCCAGCACGTCGAGCAACAGCGCCGTGCCCAGGACATTGGTGCTGGTGTAGTCGCCAATCCTGTACATGGATTGGCCGGTACCTGTTTCTGCCGCCAGGTGCACCACGGAAGCAACATCGCGCAGGGCCAATACCCAATCCCTGCGGTCGCAAACGTCGCCGCGCATTACCTCTACATCATGTTTCTCCAGCAGAGCACCCAGCTCGGGCTGCGAGTCCACGCCGTGGATTTGCGGGCTCAGATTGTCCATCAGGCGCACCGTCATCCCTTGCCGGACCAATGTCCGGGCAAGCGCGCGCCCGATGAACCCGAGTCCCCCCGTGATCAGGACCTTTTGGGCCATCCCTTGATCTTAACCTGTTTGGTATCAATGCGCTTGATTTCCTCGGTCCCGCTAACCGCCTAGGGCGGCGCGGTATACGTCCAGCGTGCTTTGGGCGCAGCAGCTCCACGCGTACAGCTTCACCCGATCTTCACCCAGCTTGCGCTTGATGGCCAGCTGGTGCTCGTCCTCAAGGGTTGACTTCAGGGTATGGGAGAGTTCCTCCGCGGAGCCATTGAAATAAAAGGCCGCGTCCCCGCAAACCTCGGGGAGGGACGAGGTCCGATTGGCCAGGACCGGACAGCCCAGGCTCATCGCTTCCAGGGGAGGAAAGCCGAAACCTTCATACAGACTGGGATAGATAAAGAGGGCTGCGCCGTGGTAAGCGCGGGCCAGGACGGCATCCTCCGCTTTGGGAATCACGGTGATGGAGCCGGTGAGATGGAGCGATGCGATTCGCTGCTGTTCTGCTGCAGTCAAGGAGCCGCCTCCGACCGCCAGGAGACGGTAGTTTGCAACTAAGCCGCTGCGGTGAAAGGCCTCGAGCAGGAGGCCGAAGTTTTTGTAGCCGGCTCGAGAGCCCACGTACAGGAGATATGGCGGGCGTTCTTCGACAGTGGCGTCCGGCGCCGGGAGCGGAGAGAAGCCATGATAGACAACGTGAGTCTTCTCCGGCGCGACATCGTAGAAGTGAAGCAGATCGTTGCGGCTGGAGGCGGAAACACAGAGGATGGCGTCGGCTGCCGCGAAAAGCTTTCGCTTGGTTTCGACGATGGACGCTGCGTTGGAGAACAAGTGCGGAAACCGCTCATGGATGCAGTCGTGGTGGGTGACCACGATGCGCCGGCGACGCACCCAGGGAAGAGCTCGGTAGAGCGTGGGATGGTAGATATCCACCGTTCCCCGGAGCGGCGCGAGTGCGGCGGAAAAGAGCTCGTTGAGGGCGTAGCGGGTCAGACCGGGTTTGATCTTTGCGGCACGGCCGAACACCCTGGTGTTCGGCTGCCGGAGGGTGGCGAATGGCATCACGGAGTTGTTTAAGCCGATGAGCAACTCCAGGGCAACGCCGGCCGAGGCCTGCAGGTTTCGGATCAGCTCAAAATGGTAGCGAGAAGCGCCGCCGGCATCCTGCAGGGAAAAGACCTGATGGTCATAGAGGATGCGCATGGAACTTACATGCTATCTGGATCCGCAAGGGAGGGGTTTGCACTTCCCTTGGACCCATATAATGATCTTTCAGGATGAAGTTCACCCTTCCCATGCCGACGGTGCAGGTTCCACGAGCGCCGTCGATGTTTATATCCACCGAAACTCCAAAGATTCGGGTCCCGTTTCTTTCGCTCCTGGTGGAACCCAGGCCGCTGAAGAAGTGGTTCGCTATTTGGGCACTCTGCCTCTACCTGGCTTTTTGTTTTGGCTGCTTCTTCTATTGGGAGGTGCCCCGGCTCAATCACGACAACTATGTACGATTTGGTGCGGATTCACCAACATACTGGGACGCAGTGAAATACCGCGAAGAACATGCAGAGCACAATAACCTGGTTTCATTCTCGGGAAATCTGCTGGGACCGGTATTTATCGGGATGATCTTCAGGACCGGACTTGGCGTCGCGTTCTTCAATATTTTGCTTTTTTTTATCTCGGTCGAGATTGCCTGCACTATCCCGGGGGTGGACAGGTACCGCCTTGTCTTTCTCCTGGTTATTTGTTCGGAGACAGCCCCTGCGCTGGTCACACTGAACAAGGAAATCCTGGTGCTGTTCTCCACGTTTATGTTCGCTAAGTACATTTACTCGGAGAGACGTTCCTGGCTACTGCTGGGCTTGGTTCTTTTGGTCTCACTGTTTGCCCGGTGGGAGCAAATTGCACTTATTCTGCTGTACCTCTTCCTGCAAAGAAAAGGTTCCGTGTTCAAGCGCAATCCCAGGTTTTCGATTGGGATTGTTATCGGCGTTCTCACCGTGGCGTATGGCCTGATTGCCAGGCTGCCGGGCTCCGGCCTCAGAGCGTTCACGCAATATACCAAGAACGCCAATACGATCGCCAAGCTCGACACCATCCAGGAGCATTTCGGGTTTCCCCTGGTTCTGGCGCCTAAGATCCTGATGAACCTGATGGGCGAATTGCTACGACCGCTGACCTTTGTGCGCGAGTATTCTCTTCTTGGTTTTGGCGACGTCCATTCCTTGTTTATTATTCCCACGTTCTCGATTGCACTGATAACGCTGCTGATCGTAGCTTATCGACAGGGCAAGTTAAATCCCCAGCGGCCCATCGCTTTCCTAATCCTCATCTACGCCATTCTGACCGCGATAACGCCCTTTGTTCAGCCGCGCTATAACTATTTCGTCTATGTTCTTCTGGCCCTGGAGCTGGCGCGGAAAGAAGCGCCGGAGGAGCAATTGGAGATCACAAAAGCTGGCGCGCGCTCTCCAGGATTTCTGCCGCCCGCTCATCCGGAAAGAATAGGAAGTTATTGATATATTTCCCGACCTTGCCGTTTTGCCAACCCTGGTCGCGTTGGGGATCAAATTGGGCAACCGGCAGGAGCTGCTTTCCGTCGAGATAGAATCCGGAATAGCCGAGGTCGTGCAAGAGATTCGATACACGCGCGAGCGAGCCGGGCGCATGGCGCTCCTCAATTTCGATCATCAGATTTGGTTTCTCGCGCCTTAAGGTATTCATCCCGCCGTGCAGAACCGCCTCCTCATGACCTTCCACATCGATCTTCACAAAGCCAACGTTGGTCAAGTTGAAGCTGTCTAGAGTTTTCATGGGGGCGACCACGGTTTCGATGACCCGGCCGCTCTCCAGCGCAGCAGAATTGGTCGCGGCAATGGAAGCCGACATGTAGCCGCCTGCGGGGTACCTTAGCTCGGCCTGACCTTCGCTGTCAGAAAGGATCACACCGTGGATTTCCATCTTGCTCGCATAATTTTTCCGCAGACGTGACAACATCTGCGGCAATGGCTCGAAGGCGACAACACTGCTGGCCAGAGGCAAGAGATGGTGCGCGAAAAAACCTTCGTTGGCTCCAATGTCGAGGGCTACGGCGTCTTTGCGGCAGAGGGCGGGTAGCAGGGGTAATTCCGGCTCTACCTTCACCCATGATTGGAAGCGCCGGGTGTACATGGTCTCAGGGAAGAGGCTCTCAGCGACCCGCTTCAATTGCGGCCGGAGCATTTTGAGGGCGCGATTCATACAGGAACAGTTTACTCGACGGCTGGTTCCCGCTGGGGAGAACAGAGCAGCAGATGAGTATAATCTGCTCAGACGGCGCATTTGAAGAAACATGAATAAAGTCGGTATTGTAGCCGTGGTTGTACTTTATAAGCGGTTGCCGGAGCAGAGTCAAACGATCCAAAGCCTGGGGGAAGTTTTTGCAAACAATCCCGAGCTGCTTGATTCCATCCAGGTGATCCTGTTCGACAACAGCCCTAAGGCGCTGGAGCAGGTTAGCCTTTCGTTTCCCTGCAAGTATCGCCACGCGGGGAGGAACGTCGGGACCTCGGGCGCTTACAACTACGCGATGGAGTTCGCAGAAGCGAAAGGATCTCCCTGGCTGCTGCTGTTGGACCAGGACACGACGGTCTCCGCCGAATTTCTTCCCCGCATGTTGGAGTACAGCCATTCGCTCCAGGGACAAACTGAAATAGGATCCGTCGTTCCCTTTATCTACTCACACGGGTCTCTCATCTCGCCCAGGACACATGGGCGTTTTAACCAGGTAGGCCGGATACCGGCCACGGTCAGCGGAATCTACCGTCGAAAAGCGTTCGCGGTCAACAGCGCTACCTTGATGCGAGTCGCCGCTCTACGGGAAATCGGCGGGTATAGTGATGAGTTCTGGCTCGATCTGTCCGATGTTTATGTTTTCCAGGCCATGTATCGCAAAGGCAGATACCTGTACATCGCCGGTGACCTTACCCTGCAGCACTCCATTACCAGCATGGACTTCGATAACGACATGGCGCCGGAGCGGTACCGGAATTTCCTTGCCGCAGAGAGCGCTTATGTGGATCTCTATTCGTCTGCTCCGGAAAGAGCCGCTCACCTCGTCCGGCTCCTGTGGCGGACCATACGGCAGCGCCGCTATCGCAACAGTGTTTTTTCCCGGATGACATTCGAATTCTTTTGGCGCCGGCTGTTGGACAGCCGGGCGAAAAGAATTCAAAGCTGGCGAAAACAGTCGTTAAAGCGTGATATCCCGGCGATCGAGGAGGGGCAGGTGGTGGGATAGGCCGGTCCAAAAACATTCCCAAGAAACGTCCGCAGAACCGCAGGTCCCTCGGCTTCGCTCGGGATGATAAAAGGGAGGGCGACGCTTCCATAGAGTGCGGTGGCTGAACTGCTAACGGGAGCGAAAGCTGAGCGCGCGGCGAAATTGGCCCAGCTTCTCCGCGTTTACGGGATCGGCTGCCACGCGACTGTAGACGTAAGATCCGATCACTCGTGAACACCCGTAAAAAAACCGAGAACACCGCCGGCTAAGGTCCACAACGCCCGGAACGGTCCCGATTTTCTATCCGGAGGCTCGGCCGGGTCCAGCACCTGGATTACCGGAGATGCCTTCGCCTCATCCAATCGTGCCGCCTCAAACTGACGGGCGATCAGATCGAAGATAAGCGTGTGGTACTGCACGTCTCTTTGCTTGCGCAGGAAGTCGACCTGATCCTTCGGGAGCGCCCTGCTGGAGAGAGAGATATCTCCCGGCTTACGGCCCTTTTGCAGGCTCTCCAACTGGCGCAGCTGGTGCCGCAGCCCTTCAATCTCGGTGTTCAAGCGAATCACATCGGGATTTTGATCGGTGGATGAGGTACGCAGGGCGTCAAGCTGCACTTCACGAGAGATGATCTGCGACTGCAGTGCCGCCACTTGTGAAATCACCACCCCCGTCTGGCCCATGGGCGAGATTGCACCGGTGGATTCTTCGGTCTGCTGAAGGGCAATTTCCGCGTCGGTCAATCGGTCCTTCTCCAACGCCAGCTGCTGGGAGAAGAAATTCCTTCTCACAGAAGCTTCGCCGATGATGAGACGGCTGTTAATGTTATGCAGCTCGTCGACGTAAGCATTGGCAATTTGGGCGGCTCGATGTGGATCGCCATCCTTGACCGTGATGCTGATCATGCCGCCCTTTTCGCTGACGAACTTGGAGGTGGCGGCTAGCTTGGTACGCGCTTCGCTCAGCTTTTTGGCGTGGTAGGCCTCCATCAGGTTGAGGCGCTTGATCAGCCCATCTTCTACCGTGTTGCTCTGCAGAACTGCCAGGTATAAGTCGTTAGGATCCTTCACTGCGCCGGAACTGCCCAGCCCGGTCAGAGCAGCCAGACTGCCCAGCTGGCTCACCAGGGCGGTGCTCGACTGCCCTTGCTGCGGGGGCAGGATCACCGCTTTTGCGGTGAAGGTGGGATGCATCAGAAGCACCAGCACCATGAACAAGAAGAATCCGATGACGGTGGCCAGGATGATGGTGGACTTGCGTTCCGCCATCACCAGCAACAGATCCAGCAGGTCAAACTCGATCCCGGTCTGCGAGGCCTCGAGCGGCGGACTGTATTCTCTGGTGGGCGGCATTATGGCCATAGGCTACCCGATCCCTCCATGTTACTGCAGCACGGCGATCGCTGCCGCACCCAGGGCTAGTTGGGAGAAAATCTGCGTATAGTTGATAAAATTCCTTAAACCCGAAGGCCTGGGGCACTTTTTCGGGAATAACCACAGTATCGCCCGCGTTCAGATGCATGCTGGCGAAGGTATTTCCGAAGACGCCACTTGCGCGATTTCCGGCTCACCACCGAACCATCGGCGCGGATGATGAAGGAGTCCTTGCCATCGGCGCTCTTGGTCGGTCCGCCAGCCAACCGCAGGTAACTTCCCACCGCCTGGGTGCTGCGGAAGAGGAAAGAATTCTGGTCGTATACTGCGCCGACGACGTTCACCGTGCTGGGCTGGGAGGGAACCACGAAGCGGTCGCCATCTTCCAGCTGTATGTTGGGCAGGTTGGCGATTCCGCTTGCATTTTGAGGAATATCCAGCACCACGCGACCGGTGGCGCGGATAGTCCGGAATCTGGCGACTAAGCTCCTGGAGGCGGCGGTCGCCGATGGGTCCACGTTGCCGATGCTGGCGGAAGCGGCGATGGTGGATCGGTCAATCTCCAGCTCCAGGTTCTGCAGGTAGTCATTCAAGCGTAATTGCTGCAGGATGCGGGTCGACTCGCGGGTAAAGTTCGATCCGAACAGGTAAGCCGCGGGAGTGAACCCTCCGGCACGGGCCACCAGTTGGGGCAAAGTCTCACCTGGGAGAACGCTATAGATGCCCGCTTGCTTGAACTCGCCTTCCAGGCGCACGAACTTGGTGCGCTGGGCCTGCGGGACTCTGATATCCGCCTGGGAGAAAATGGTGACCACGTCACCCGGCTCCAAGGCCAGATTCTGCGCATGGTCGTGGTCGAGGACTAGTTGCCCGGGATTGAAGGGCACCAGCGAAGTGGTCAGTGTTTTCGGGTTCATCCGCTCGATGACGGCGTAGGACCAGTCGATTTCGGGCACCGGAAGAGCGACGGTCAGAGCAGGCCGAGGCAGATTTCCCGAGGAGGTTCGCTCCTCATCGGCCAAGGACCTGCTGCCCGGGCTATTGCAGGGTTGGCCGCTCTGGGCGCCGTTGGCTTGCGGGGAACTGGTCGATCCTGGAGTACTGGCCACCCTGATTCTGATCGGGATTGTTAACAAGGCCGGGGTCACAGTTCGGATCGTATGGCTTGGCCAGCGCTTTGGTTCTGGGTGGAGTTATTGTTCTGGGTAGAATTCTGGCTATTGTTCCGTGTCCATTTGGTTGTTGCTGGCCTTGGCTGTCATTGGAGGGACTCTGGCCGTTATAGATTGGAACCCCGTTCACATCGTATTGCGCAGAGCCCGTCTGATAGCCATTGAGATCGCGCGGGTAATAGTCGGGGTTGCTGGCATATTCCGGCTTGAACTCCGGGCCCGGAACGCCCAGTTGGTTCCGGCGCTCCCAGTAATCGCGGGTAATGAGAGATTGGCTGTCGGGAATGATGTCACTTAACTTCATTCCCGGATGCCAGGAAAATCGCCCTGTTTCCGCAACATTGCCGCGCAAGGTCACGGTGTTTTGAAACTGCGGCGAGATGGGGAGCACGCGCAGGATGTCGGCCTGCTGGAGCGGTGTCGCCAGCCCCGCTCCCTGAAGTGAGATATCGACGACGGTGCGGTTCTTCTCCACATCGAGCCGCTCCAGCGATGCGCGCAGCAACGAGGCAGTGGAGGAGAGTCCACCGGCGAAGCGGAGACCCTGGTCCACCGTGGTGGCGCCCTTTAGCTCGTAGATGGCGGGAATGTGGACGTCGCCGGCGATGGCCACCTGTGCTCCGACGGGAGGGATGTAGATCACGTCGCCGGGGAGCAGCTGGGAGTCCTTGGACATATCGCCAAATATCAGGAGATCGTACAGATCGAAATGGGAGATGGTCTGCCCATTGCGCCGCAGCTGAATGTCGCGCAGAGAGCCCTGGACGGAGGGGCCGCCGGTAGCAAACAACGCGGTAACCAGCGTGCTGAGCGAACTCAGGGTATAGGTTCCCGGGCCGGCGAGCCTGACCTACGACGAATACCTGGATCGACCGCAGCTGCCCCATTTCAACATCGAGATCGAAGCTCTTGTAGATGTGACCGACAGCATCGTGAATATGTTGCCTTGACCTGGGCATAGGGCAACCCGGCAACGTGGATCTCGCCTACCTGGGGAAGGTACACGGAGCCGGAACGGTCCACGGTGAGTTGGGCGTTGAAATTGACCTGCCCCCAAATGCGGACTACCAGCTGATCCCCTGGTCCGAGGACGTAATCGGGAGTGACATTCACCTCCCGCAGAGGAGCAAAGGTGGAAGGCACCTGGCGAAACAGGCTGTCACCATAAACCGGAAGCAGTGTGCCCAGGGAGCTACGCACCATGAGCTGGAAGTCGGTAGGCGCGGAAGGGGCTCGGATGGCCAAGAGCCTAGATTCCTCCAGAGCGGCCAATTGGGATTGCTGGTTGCCCAGTCCACCCTGGTCGAGAATGCTCTGCACCCTGCTGTTCATTCCCGAGGATTGCAGCCCCGGATATTGTCCGCCGAGTTGACCGCCTGAAGCACCGCAGTCCCATAGCCCCCCGTTGGACTGATTGCCTTGACCGGTGCCCAGCTGGCCCAGGCCCTGGCTGGGAGCCTCCTCCTCACTTACGCAACTTCCATCGACAGAAGAAATGACGCCGGATGGGCAGTCGAAGGTATCGGAACCAGCGGACTGAGCTATAGCAACGGGCAGTTCGACCTGCACAACGCTCGCGACCAGCAAGATCGCGAAGAAAAGACCTGAACGCTTACCCATATGTTGTAAAAGCAGAAGACGGTTCGGCGTGCAGCCGGTGTCTCCTGCCAAGCTTTACTCCTTTACCATCGGCGCAGCCCTGTCCGTCCGGGGACGAACTTGTCCAATTCTTCCTTTAGTTTAGGGCCTCCCGACCGAAGTGCAAATTTTTTCCCTGGGAACCTGGCGGAGCGATGCTTGGCCGGCGGCATTTGTGCGCGATCCGGCGTTTACCCAGGACTTGATGTGGCTGTGTGGGAACAGCCAAACCGCCTTTCCTTCACCCCGCTCTCCGTGCTTTGTATCAGGGCCCGACTTTAGTCGGCACCAAGGGCTCAACAAAGATCTGGGCTTTAGCCCCTGCGTGGGTTGTCTCCGCAAGCAACTTTGCAGGATGGGTCGTGGCAGGGGCTAAAGCCCAATCTCTTCAATTCTTTGCGGCCCGACTAAAGTCGGGCCCTGATACAAAGCTTTCGATGCGGCCTGATCGCATGAATATGGCTTAAATCACAAAATGCTATGGTGAACCAGCAACGGCTCAGGAGGTTTCTGTGAGAGCGAGTGCCGGCATTAAGTTGATCGCGTTTCTTCTCGCAGCGTGTCTGTATCCCCTGCAGGCGCAGTCGCCGCAGGCCCCAGTGGCGGCTACGAGCGCCGCCGGGAGCGACATCGGAGACCGCATCAACCATGCCCTGAAGGCTTGTAATCTGCAGTGCACCGTCTATATCCCGCCTGGGAATTATTCGTTTTCCGTCGGGATACACCTGGAACTGAATGCGTTTGGCACCTATAAGCTGAGCGGCGATCCGGGGGCGGTTCTCACCTATTCCGGAAGCGGCGACGCCATTACTACCTCTATCGGGAACCAGGCAGGATCTTCGCAGCTGCTGATCGAAGGATTTCAGCTTAGGGGAAATCCACATGCCACCTCCGGCATTCACCTGCTGCCCACCAACCGGATCAGCGTGCGCAATATGGTGATTTCGGGATTTTCCGGCGGGGACGGAATCCTCGTCGAGGGTACGAACAGCTCGAACATTTACGACAATTTGATCTCCGATAACAAGAATGGAATCCGCCTGATTCCGACGGTGTGCAGTCGCGGCCATCCGACCCATTGTGGAGCATCAGAAAATGGTTCGCCCTATGCCGCGAATGCCATTCATGTCACCTACAACCAGATCACCACGAATGCCCAATGGGGTATTTTTGAAGATACGGTTCTGGTGGGGCACGGTCTTACGGAAACACTCAACAATCTTTATATGGGCAACGATTTCGAAGAAAACGGCGGCGGCGCTATTTATCTGACCCGGTCTCGCGGAACCGTTATCGATGCTAATTATTTCGAAGGGTCACCTCGCGAAGTGGTGTTGGGTATGCCGAACGGAGGTAGCGGCTACCGCGCCTATGGGCCGGTGGTGCGCGACAACTACTTCACCACGTTGACCCAGACCCCGTACAACATCGAAATACAGGACGCCGATAGCGCGTTGATTGAAGGCAATAGCGAATTGGTCGGCTCTATCGGGCCCAAGAATTGCTTCATCAACATGGTGAGTACAACGCGCACCTGGATTTCGAAGAACGCGATTTACCAGAAGAATGGGTACTGCTACAACGGGGTTCCTGGAACGCCTTCCACGGGGGATGGGTCCTTCTTCTTTGGGCAGAAATAAACTAGCAGCGCACGATTTTTTCGGAGGCGAGGCCGCGGGTGGCGTTTCTGGAATCAACCACTAGCTGCGACTCTTCCACGATACGGGCGTAGTCGTAGGAAGTATGATCGGTGACGATCAATACACAATCGTAACCGTTAAGGTTTGTTAACGGCTGCGACTGCATGTTCAGATTGTATTTTCTTCCCCGTCCTACCGTGGGAAAGAAGGGGTCGTTGTAGCTCACCACTGCGTCCTCTTGCTGCAGCATTTCTATGATCGAAAGCGACGGAGATTCGCGCAGATCATCCACGTCTCGCTTGTACGCCAGACCCAGCACCAAGATTCTCGATCCTTTGAGCGGCTTGCTGCGCTGATTCAATGCAGAGGAAACCGCCATCACCACGTGATAGGGCATGGCTTCATTCACTTCACCCGCGAGCTCAATAAATCGCGTGCTGAAGTCGAATTCCTTCGCCTTCCAGCTGAGATAAAAGGGATCAATAGGGATGCAATGGCCGCCGAGCCCGGGACCTGGATAAAAGGGTTGGAAGCCGAAGGGTTTGGTCGCAGCCGCTGCGATCACTTCCCAAATGTCTATGCCCATGCGGAGGCAAAGCAGTTTCAGTTCGTTCACCAGCGCGATGTTCACGCAGCGATAAATATTTTCCAGCAGCTTGGTCATTTCGGCCGCTGCCGGGCTGGATACGCGGATCACGCGGTGAAATGCCACGTTGTAGAGAGCGCCTGCAGCCTCGGCCGCGAAACCACCCAAACCCCCGACCACTTTGGGAATGTCCCGCCGGTCAATGCTGGTATTGCCAGGGTCCTCACGCTCAGGAGAATAAGCCACCAAAACACCGTCGGCGACGATGGCATCGCGAATTACCCTAACCCGGCCGGCGCGCTCGATCGCCGGCGCGACTAACTCCTCTGTCGTACCGGGATAAGTGGTGCTTTCGAGGACTACCAATTGGCCGGGGCGTAGATGGTCCACGATCGAGTCCATGGTGGCGGCAATGTAACTCATGTCCGGAGTGTGGTGATCGCTGAGCGGTGTGGGCACGCAAATCAAAATGGCGTCGACTCCACCAACCTCAGAGAAATCGGCGGTGGCGCGGAAACCCTTTTCCTGGGCAGCCTTGATCTGTTGCGAATCGATACGATGAATGTAGGATTCACCGGCGTTGAGGCGGTCGACCTTGGCTGCATCGATATCAAAGCCGGTAACGCGAAATCCCTCCTGGCTGAACAGCAGAACCAGTGGGAGACCCACGTAGCCAAGGCCAATAATCCCTACCCGCAGCTCGCGCTTCTTAACCAGCGACAACCACAGTGACAAGTCTTGCTGATCGACCAAACCATTTCTCATTAGCTTGAGGCAACCGGCAGCTTGAGCATCTCGCGGTACCACTCCACGGTCCGCTCAAGACCTTCTTTCACCCCGATCAAAGGGCGATAACCAAAGGCTTCTGCGGCGGCGGAAATGTCGGCCTGCGACTTCAGGATGTCGCCTGTACGCAATGGAGCATACAAGGGCGGAAGCTCATACCCTATCAGTTTGGCCAATAGACGGTACATCTCTTTCAACGTGTGTTGACCGCCACAGGCGATATTGAATACTTTGCCAGCTACGTGGTGCGCCGGCGCCGCGCAAGCCAGCAGGTTCGCGGACACCACATTATCGATATAGGTAAAGTCCCGGCTCTGCTCGCCGTTACCGAAGATAGTTGGCCGCGTCCCCTCAAGCATCTGCAGGATGAATTTCGCCAATACTCCGCTATAAGGCGAATCGGCTGCCTGACGCGGGCCAAAGACGTTGAAATAGCGCAGGCTCACCGTCTCCAGGCCATACACCTGGTAATAGCTGCTCATGTAATATTCGCCGGTAAGCTTTTGCACGGCGTAGGGCGAAATAGGCATAGGCCGCATCGATTCTTTGCTAGGCAGCACTGGTTGATCCCCGTATGCGGACGAGGACGCCGCATAGATGATTCGCTTGACGCCCGCTGCTCGGGCACCTTCGAGCACATGAAACGTTCCGTCTACATTGCAGCGGTGGCTTGGCTCCGGTTCTTTCACGGAGAGGGGAACAGAAGGAAGCGCCCCTAGATGCAGGATGTAGTCAATTCCTTCACAGGCGGTGCGCATCGCAGCCGCATCGCGCAAGTCCACCTCACGGAAGTCGATCTGGTCACGAAATTCGGCCAGGTTCGCCGGCTTTCCGGTCAGGAAGTTATCTACCCCGCGAACTTCATCGCCTCGTTCCAGCAGGGCTTTGGTCAAAGATGAACCAATAAAGCCCGCGATTCCCGTGATCAGATATTTCGCCATACGGTGGCCAAGATTGAAAATAGCACACCGGACTATTGCTGGTCCCAGAGGGGAGCCTGGGGCAAATCTTCTGACATTTTCTGAATGTACTTTTTTGAATTGAACTTCTTGCCGGTGGAAGCGCCCGACATGTAGCGGATGGTGCCAAAGATGGGGCGATCAAACCACGGGCGGTCGAACTTGCCCACGATCGACCATGCGATCCCCGCATATCCATTGGGATCTCTGCCGTCGAGAAAGTAGCGATCATTGAGCGTCACGCAGGTCTCGAATGCTCGGGCCGGGTCGGGAGACCATTCCAGGATCTTTTTCGCCCAGTACATGCGCATGTAATTGTGCATCCAGCCAAACTTCACCATCTGGTTCTGGGCTGCGTTCCAAAGCTCGTCTTTGGTGTCGGAGCGTTCCAGCTGTTCGATGGAGTAGAGGTGCTCGCGTCGATCACGGGCATGTTCCATCAGGGTTTTGCGGGCCCAGGGCTCGGCGCATTCGAACGAATCGTAATTCTCAGTGAATTTAACGAAATTCACGGCCAGCTCCCGCCAGCCGATCAACTCGCTGATATACGAATCGCGCGCTGCCTGGGGAACTTTCCCCTGCTTGAATGCTTTCTCGACGGCGAGAGCGATGGTGATCGGGCCGATGTGACCAAAATGCAGGTAGGGCGATAGGCGGCTGGTGGCATCCACCTCGGGATGATTGCGGGTCTTGTCGTATGTGGCCAGATCCTTATCGACAAACTCGTGGAGGCGCTTGACTGCGGCGTGGGTGCCGCCGGTGAAGCTTTCAACCGGCTTGACGGTACGGTCGAGTTTGGTCCAACCCTCGGTAACATCTTCCCGCACAGCAAATGACTCGAGGGGTCGCTTCCATTCCCGATGCGGCTTGATCACAGGCTGTTCCACCAGAAACCTGGGCAACTCGGCGTAGAGCTTGGGCTTGAAGATGTGCAGGGCGTACATGCGCTTCTCGAAGAGGCCGGAGGGAACAACCACATCGGCATCGACAGTCCAATAAGGAATGCGTAGACGGCCCGCCAATACCTTCCGCCAGCGCTCCGGCTCGCGGCAGGGATTCTCATCGCCGATTACCATGGCCGCACTTACTTCTGCCAGGAACGTCTGTAGAGAATTGTTCGGTGGCCGGCGCACGATAAAGCGGATCTGCCGCTGTTGCAGATCTTCTTCGATGTCAGCAAGGCCCTGGTTTAGGAAGGCATAGTGGCGGAGGTTGGCGTGGGGAAAATTGGAGATGGCGGAGAAATAGGTCAGTAGCGGAAGATCAAGAGCGTTCGCGACTTCGACCGCGATGTCGAGGGCAGGGTTATCCAGCGCTCTTTCCGCCCGTTGCATCCAGTAGACGACGCATTTTGCGTCTGATGCCGGGGCACCGGCGCGCCGGACCCGCACCCTGGGGTTCTGCGCAATTTTCCGCAGCGCCTCAGGTACTTCATCGTTTGTAGCTTGGGGGTTCATCGGGGAGATCCTATTGCCGGGGAGACGAAAAGTACAGCACATCCAGGCTGCGGAAAAACTACGTTTTCTGAAGGGTACGGCCTTTAGGCCGTACGTACCGCTGTGAAATGAATCCGGCTTTAGCCGCTGAGGGAACAAAGCCCCGGGCGAATGCTGTTCCACATATTCCGGGTGATAAAGCGCCCTCAGGGGCTAAAGCCCGATGTTCCTGGTTACTAAAATGTACGGGCTAAAGCCCGTACCCTTCAGAAGAGATCTTTCCGCAGGCGGTCTATCCCCTGCGTCTTCTCTTCGCCCGGGAAGTGAGCAGGGGCTAAAGCCCAGTTCTCTTTCAATTCGTTGCGGCCCGACTAAAGTCGGGCCCTGATACAAAACGCTGTTACCACAGGCCCCAGTTGCGGCTGATGTAGTCGGATAGCGTCATGGTGATTAGCACCAGGAAGGTGAAGAAGCCGGCTCCGACCGTGAGCATCATCACCCGCGAGCTGTAACGGATGTGCATGAAGAAAAGAATGACCAGCACTGCCTTAAGGCAGGCAATCCCAAGCGCCACGATGGGGTTGAACACGCCCATATCGAGATAAGCCGCGCCGGTTGTGGTGGCGGTCAGCACCATCAGGGCGAGCAGAATCAGCCCGTAAGTCTTGGGCCCGACGATGTGATGTCCGTGTTCAACAGGATCAACAGGAGCAGACATGAGCTCTCCTTTATTTCAAAGGATGGCGGCTGATGAGATACAGCAGCGGGAAAAGGAAGATCCAGACAATATCGACGAAATGCCAATAAAGGCCGAAATTATCAATGGTCGAAGTATGCCCGTTCACATAGGCGCCGTGCCATGCCTGGTAGAGCAGAACAAACAGGATACTGATGCCAATGATCATGTGCAGGGCGTGCATGCCGGTCATGGCGAAGTACAAGAAGAAGAAGAGCTGCGCGTGTTGCGCCATGTCCGGCGCCAACGGAACATCCCGCTTGTCGGTTGGATGGACAAAGTCCTCCACGCTGAAGCTTGCCCCGGGGATGTGGTGCTCCACGTACTTGTCGTGATACTCAATGGTCTTGATGCCAAGGAAGACCAATCCCAAGCAAATCGTAAGGCTCAGCGAAGTGATCAGCCCTTTGCGATTGCGCGTCTCCGCCGAATAAACGCCCATGGCCATGGTGAAGCTGGACATGATGAGCACGGCCGTATTGGTGGTTCCGAGGCCGATGCCAAGCGTGTTGCTGCTGGCCACAAAGGCGTCGTAATACCAGTTGCGATAGAGCAGGTAGGCCATGAACAGGCCACCGAAGAACATGATTTCTGTCAGCAGGAACAGCCACATGCCGAAGCTGGCCGTCTCCCGCTGCTGATCCACCGTGACGAAATGGTGGCGCAGGTACGCCGGATGGGCTTCGTCATGTAGCTCGTGTTCCCCGTGCTCAGGAGCGATCGCGTGGCTATCCAACTGTCGTTACCTCGGGTTCGGTCTTATGAGCCAACCAGTCATAGTCGTACGCTTCATGATCCATGATTGGTATATCGACAAAGTTCTCGGTTAGCGGTGGGGACTGGATCATCCACTCCAGACCAGTCGCCTGCCACGGGTTGCTGCCCGCGATCTTACCGTACTTGAGCGACCAGGGCATATAGAGCATTGGTAGCAGATAACCGATACCCAGAACGGTGGCGCCCGCCGTCGACAACACATTCAAGACCTGGAACTCCGGCGGATAGGCGTGATAACGACGGGGCATACCCAGGTAGCCGACGATGAACTGCGGAAAGAACGTCAGGATGAACCCGATAAAGGTCGTGACCGCCGCCAGCTGGGACATCGATTCCGGATACATTCTGCCGGTCATCTTGGGCCACCAGAAATGAACTCCCGCCAGGTAAGCCATCAACATGCCGCCTACCATCACGAAATGGAAATGGGCGACGATGAAATAGGTTTCCGTCAGGTGGATGTCCATACCAAGCGAACCCAGGAAAACGCCGGTCAGGCCGCCGATGGTGAACAGGCCCATGAAGCCGAAGGCGTAAAGCATGGGGGTTTCAAAGGTGATGGAACCTTTATAAAGCGTTGCCGACCAATTGAAGATCTTGATCGCAGAAGGCACGGCGACCAGCATGGTCAACAGCGAGAAAACCAGCGCCGAATAATTGGAGACGCCCATGATGAACATGTGATGGGCCCAGACAAAGAATCCAAAGACGGCAATGGCGACCGAGGAGAAGGCCACAGCGGTATAGCCGAAGACGCGCTTGCGGGAGAAAGTGCTGATGACCTCGGAGATCACACCCATACCAGGCAGAATCATGATGTAGACGGCGGGGTGGGAATAGAACCAGAAGAGGTGCTGGAAGAGCAGCGGGTCGCCACCCTTGGTGGGATCGAAGACGCCGATGCCGACCGTGCGCTCGAGCATCACCAGAACCAGGGTGATGGCGAGCACCGGGGTGCCCAGAACCATCAGGATCGAAGCCGCATAGTGCGACCAGCAGAACAATGGCAGGCGGAACCAGGTCATTCCCGGGCAGCGCATGCGGTGGATGGTCACAATAAAGTTCAGGCCGGTAAAGATGGAGCTGAAGCCGGCGATAAAGACACCCATCGCCGCCGTGATCACGTGAGTATTGAGGTAGTGGGTGCTGAGCGGCGTGGTGAAGGTCCAACCGGTGTCGACGCCGCCATTGAGCAGGGCGAAGACCAGGAAGCAGGCGCCGGCAACGTACAGATACCAGCTCAGCAGATTGATCTTGGGGAAGGCCAGATCCTTGGCTCCGACCATGATGGGGATGACGAAATTCCCCACGGTTGCCGGAACCGACGGCACCAGGAAGAGGAAGATCATGATCACGCCGTGCATGGTGAAGAGCTTGTTGTAGGTGTCGGAGGCAACCAGGTCGGGCAGAGGGGTCAGCAACTCCAGACGGATGAGCCCGGCAAAGGCACCCCCGAGAAAGAAGAAGAAGGTGATCGAGATGAGGTACAGCATGGCGATCCGCTTATGGTCGCCGGTAAGCAGCCAGCTCTTCAGCCCGTATTCGCTGTTGAGGTAGCTGAGCTTCGGCAGCTTAGCGGTCTGCTGGTCTGGAAGCGTGACAATGGTGCTCATTGGTTTACCGTCCCGGGCACACTAGGTGCCGCTTTGCCCGCCTTTGCGGGCCCACCTTGACCGGCCCCCAGCGTCTGTTGGGGGCGGTAGTTCATTGCGGGCGAGCTGGAGCCAGTACTAGACGCGCCGGCTTGCCCAGAGGAGAGTTCACTCGCAGTCAACGTCTGCTGAACACGATAGTTCGAATTGAGGTTCTTGATGTATTCCACCAGGTCGATCAGACCCTCTTCGCTGACCTGCCCCTGGTAGGTGGGCATGATCGGTGCATAGCCTGCGATGACCCGGGTAGAGGGGTTGAGAATCGTCTCGCGGAGAAAAGCATCATCGGCCCTGACCGTCGATCCGTCGGCCATCTGCAGTTGGGAGCCGTAGACCTGGGCCAGGTTGGGTCCGCGCGCGGTGGCCTCGCCGGAGTGGCATGAGTTGCAGCCCAGGCTGGCAAAGAGACGTTCTCCGTTCTGCGCCAGCGAGGCTCCGCTGGTGCTGCCCGATGCCCATTTCTGGTAGTCGTCGGGGGTCATGGCGACGATCTCGCCAATCATCGCGGAGTGATTGGTGCCGCAATATTGCGTGCAGAACAGATGATAGGTTCCGGTCGCCGTGGCCTCAAACCACACCGTGGAGTACCTGCCGGGGATCACTTCGCGCTTCACGCGAAAGGCGGGAATGGAGAAGCTATGGAATACGTCCTGCGAGATCATGGTCAACTGCACCTGGCGGTTGATGGGAACATGCAGGGAGTTGATCTCATGCTGGCCGCCCGGATGCTCTGCCTTCCACATCCACTGCTTGCCCACGATGTAAATGTTCATTGCGTTGGTGGGCGGGTCGTAGATGCGGAAATAGAGCAGCGCTCCCCAGACAAAACAGATCATGAACAAGGCTAGCGGAATGATGGTCCAGGTCGCCTCGAGCAGGGTCGAGCCTTCGATCTGGGTGGCGACGGGATTCTTCTCCTTGCGATACAGGATGGAGAAGCCGAAGACCAGGATGATGACCGCGATCATCCCTACGGCGGAGATCGCGATCAAAAAGAAGTAGAACGCGTCCATGTAAGGCGAAATAGCCGAGGCTTCCGGCGGAAATAGGGCAGAATTCGTCAACCACTTTACGAGAAACTGCCACAGCACTGGACTTATATGCATCGTTAGCCTTTATCCTTGAAATCCCGGCGGAAGCTGACCACCATGAAGCTTCCCAGGCCCAAAAAAGTGAGCAGGCAGCCCGCCTGTACGATCCGGGCAATGACCAGGCTGTGCCGGTTCAGTTTCGGATCATAGCGATAGCAGTAGGTCAAAATATTGTCGACCGGCGAGCCGATGGTGTTGTGCGAGGCTTCGACCAACCCCAGCTGCAAATCCCGCGGCGAATACTCCACTCCCAGGTAGTACTGCGCCATCTTGCCCTCGGGCGTAACCACTTCAATGGAGCTGGCATGGGCAAACAGCGGCGGTTTGCCGGCTGGTTGAGGGAGACGCACATAGCCGAAACCGACTGCCTGCGCCAATGCCTTGATGGCCGGTTGCTCGCCGGTCAGGAAATGCCAGCCGGCAGCCGTGTCCATCCGGCCGTAGCGTTTTACGTACTCCGCCTTTTTGGCTGCTGCGATGGCCGGTGTTTCCGCCGGATCGATACTGACGATGACAATCTGGAAGTCTTTCCCGGGGGTAAGGTTCACCATCTCGAGGGCGCCGACCAGGCCGTTCAGATCTTCCATACACAGGATCTGGCATTGGTAATAGACCAGTGAGAGAATGACCGGCTGCTTGCCGAAGTAGTCTCCCAATTTGACTGGCTTGCCGGTTTCGTCGCGAAAAGAAGCATCGAGAGGGAGCTGCTGACCCAAACGCTGGTCGATCTTGACCGTGTTCAGAATATCGGGCAGATGATCCTGGGCCGGCTCGCCCATGGATTTTTCGCCGTAGGGCGCGACTTGGGCGAGCATCGGGCTCGCCGAAGTCAGCAGAATCGCCGCCGCCAGCGCCAACCGGATTGTGCCTTTCATCTGCATCTTGCCTCTACCCTCATGGTATCGCTGTCTGGAGGCCGTTCGCGTACCTTGCCCTCTGCTGTTTGATGCTGCCTCAACTGAAACCGCAGATCCCTCCACTCCGCTGCGCTCCGGTCGGGATGACAAAGGGGAGAGCGCGCCCTTACCACAGCAGAGCGGTGACCCCACCGAACTGCAGTTCAGCGATTTCCTCCCAGGGCTGCCTGCTCACCCGGCTTTTCTCCCCGCATTCTTTGTTGCTGGATCGTCTCCATATACTGCTGCTCGTAGCCTGTCCGCGCGAATCCATCGGTGAGAGGCACCGTCACGACCGGCGCCCGGTCACCCGCCATCAGGGGCTCGGTTTGCTCCTCGGGAGCCACCGGAAGATGATCAGCCACCAGTTGCATCGCGCGGGCGATGGGTATGCGCACTTTACCGCTCGGGCGATCGACCCAGCTGTAGTAGTTCAGCAATAAATCTTCCCGGGCATGCATTTCCGCCATCTCCTGGTTGCCGTCGTCGGTCTGGAGACGAGGGGTAGGAAAGCGCTGCACCATCTGATTCAGCTGGTTCTGCTCCATCACCGCATTCGAGGTCAGATCCTCGCGCTTACCGCGGGGTTGAGAGCCGATCTGATTCCATTTATTGGGCGGTCCATCGCTTTTCAGAATCGCGGTGTTGATCACCTTGCCCATGCCAAAACAGAAGATGAAGAAGACCCCGACAAAAGCACCCAGCGAGGCGAGAAAAACCACGATGCCATTGACATTGACGTCCGTGACTTCATAGCCGACAGATTCGCTTTCCTTGAACAATTCCTTCGAATCGTGCGGATCATGCGTGGGCATGCTCGGCCTCCAAGATTTCTACCAGGTGAGGATCGTTGGTCTGGATCAACGGCCGCTTCTGTAACTGGCCGAAGTAGAACCACATCCAGATGCTGATCACGACCACCGGCACAGTCATGTATTCCAGAATGCCGAAGCTGAAATGCAGATTGCGGCGGGCATCGGCGAAGTTTGGCTCAATCAGCCAGAACATATCCCAGCAGCGGGCAAAGATCATGATTTTGCACACCAGGATCAGGCGTTCCTTGTTCCGCTTCAGGTCGCGCGAGAGCAGCAGGGTGAAGGGAATGAACCAGTGAAAAACAAAATCCAAAGAACCGATCACACCCCAGCCGCCGCGAATGCGATCCAGATACCAGGGAATCTCCTCCGGCAGGTTGCCCGACCAGATGATGAGGAATTGGGAAAAGGCGAGGTAGATGTTGAGCATCACGAAGGCGAAAGCCAGCTTGCCCAGGTCATGCTGTTCGGTTTTGCGCAGCACAGTATGCATCGGCTCTGCTTGCGACAGGCGGAGCACGGTGATGATCGCGAGCGCGAGCACGCCATAGCCCTGGCCGACCAGGAACATGAGCCCGTAGATCGACGAATACCACGTGGGGTCGAGCGACATGACCCAGTCGATGGCGCAAACGCTCATGATGATCGAGTAGACGAGAACCCCGAAGCCGCTCAGGTTTTCCAGGCGCACCTGCCAGAAGCGAACATTGGGGTGCGGGTCGGCATCGCGCTGTAAGCCCCACTTGTTCAGCAGGTGCATGAAGATGAAGAAGATGGCGAAGCAGACCGCGGATTGAATCCACACGCTGGGGATATTCAGCATGGGGTGCTTGTAAGCAATCGCATGCTCCTGCTCGTGGCTGATCAGATGCTGATGGAAAGCCTCGACCGGGTTGCTGTACTGCGCCCACAAGTACAGCTTCTTCATGAAGATACCTATCGGCAGCCAGAGAACGATAATCAGCGGCAGGCAGCGCGACATGGCCTCCAGAGGACGGCGCACCAGCAAGCCCCACTTGCCGCCGCTCAGGTACTGCACCATGAGCAGAGCCAGGCCGCCCACGGTGAAGCCCCAGCTGATGATGAAACCGAGCAGATAGGAGCGCAGCAGGTGATCGATTCCGTCGTGATCAACGACAGCCGCCAGCACTGCCAGCACCAGCGACAGAACGGCAAAGATGCCGCCGACCACCATAGCCCGGCGTCGCCATGCGTTGATAAGCAGCGGAGCATTCAGCTCCGAGGGTAGCGAGTTCGCGTGATGCTCGTGAGCCATATATCTACCTGGTTACCGGCTTCAAGCCCTTCGGCTTGGCTGCATTGCCACTGGTGGCTGCGCCCCCGCCGGGCTGACTCATGGCCGGCACCGAGCTGTCGGAGGTAGCCGGCGCCATGCCCGGCGTTCCCTGGCTCGGATCGGGCGGCAGGGCGGAAATAGCAGTCGCGGGCAGCGACCATGGCTGGGCGAAGGAAGCAGGCAATCCTTGCTGCTCCGCGATGTCCTTCAAATTCTGCACTTGAACCCCGGAAGGAACTTCGGCCTCCCTGGTGTTCTGGCTGACTTGCAAGGCTCGGATATAGGCGGCCACCGCCCAGCGATCCGCTGGGGGTAGCTGCGCAGAGTAATCCGGCATGGCTCCGTAGCCGTTGGTCATCACGTAGAAGTAGTGGCCCAGGGGCTCCGCCAGGATGCGCGCGGAATGGAAGTTGCCGGCAGGCTTGTAACCGCGCTGCACGATCATGCCGGCGCCGTTTCCGACCCTGGAGTGGCAGGGGGTGCAGTAAATGTTGAACCGCTCCTGGCCCCGATCCAGCACCGCCATGGTCGCCGGAAACGGCATCAAGTCGGCTTCCTTGCCGTCGATCAGGCCGGTATAGAAAAAGCTGTCTTCCCCCAGCTGGCCGCGGGCCACGGTGTGTGCCACCTGAGGGCGAACGGAGCGGCCGTCGGCAAAAAACGTGGTGCTGCGCTGGGGAACGAACTTGGGCTGGTTTTGCATGTCCTGGCGGCAGCCCGCACAAGCGACAGCAGCCAAGCCTACCGCGCACAGCCGGATTGCTGTTCTGGGATTAATACTCCACCTCCACCACCGAAACCGGCGCGAAGCTTTCCAGAAAGGTGCGCGATTCCACCAGCTCAAATTTAGGATCGTTAGCTTCCAAACAGAGAAAGAATTTGTCCACCGTGGCCCCGGTACGAAAATTGGGCGCGTTGAAGAGCGGGTGATAGGGCTGAGGCAGCCCGCACATGGCCAGCATGCCGAAAGCCGCCGAAAGCCCCGCCCACAGGATGGTCCACTCGTACGCCGGGATAATGAAGGCTGGCCAGGAAAACAGCGGACGGCCGGCAACGTTCAAGGGGTAGGCCAACACCGATACCCAGGTCTCCATCAGGAACATGGCAGCCAACCCCATCAGCCCACCAACCAGGCAGATCAGGGGCACGTAGTTGCGATGGAACCCGATCGCTTCCGCCGCTTCTTCCACCGGGTAAGGGGTGTAACAGTCCAGGCGCCGCCAGCCCGAGTCGTACGCCGCCGCCGCCGCCGCGACCAATTCGCCGGGAGTATCGAACTCCGCCAACAATCCGTAGATTCCCTCACGTATAGGCATTAGTCACCTGCCTCCATCGCTTCCGGCTCCGCGGTGATCTTGGCCTGGGGCAGCATCATGCGAATCTCAGACATGGGGATCATGGGCAGGAAACGTACGAACAGAAAGAACAGCGCCGTGAACAGGCCCAAGGTCCCGACAAAGGTGGCGTAGTCCCAGCGGGTGGCGCGATAGGTTCCCCAAGAGGAAGGCAGAAAATCGCGGTAGAGACTGGTCACAACGATCACAAACCGCTCAAACCACATGCCGGTATTAACGATCAGCGACATGATGAACATTTTGAACGGGCTCACCCGGGTGCTGCGCAGCCATAACAATTGAGGAAGGGCGATATTGCAGGTGATCAGAACCCAGTAGGACCAACCCATGGGGCCGAACATGCGGTTCCACATCATGAAGTATTCCCAATGGCTGGCGGAGTACCAGGCCATGAAAACCTCCATCGAGTAACCGTAGGCGACGATCAGACCGGTGGCCAGCATCACCTTGCCCATATTGTCGATATGGCGAATGGTGATCAGACCTTCCAGGTGATAGAAGGTGCGGATTGGTATGGCCAGGGTGATGACCATGGCGAAGCCGGAATAGATAGCTCCAGCCACAAAGTAAGGCGGGAAAATGGTGGTATGCCAGCCGGGCAGAACCGCCACCGCAAAATCGAAGCTGATGACGGTGTGGACCGAAAGCACCAGGGGAGTGGCCAGACCCGCCAGCAGCAGGGAGGCCGTCTCGTAGCGCATCCAGTGCCTTACGGAGCCGCGCCATCCGAGACAGAGAATGCCAAAGAAGTACTGCGCGAATTTGCTTTTAGCCCGGTCGCGCATGGTTCCAAAGTCGGGAACCATACCGATGTACCAGAAGACCACGGAGATGGTGGCGTACGTCGAGACCGCAAACACGTCCCACAACAGCGGGGACCGGAACTGCGGCCACACGTTCATGGTGTTGGGATAGGGGAACAGCCAGTATCCCAGCCAGGGGCGGCCGACGTGGATGAGCGGGAACATGCCGGCGCAGACCACGGCAAAGATGGTCATGGCCTCGGCAAAACGATTGATGGAATTGCGCCACTGCTGCTTGAAGAGCAGCAGGATGGCCGAGATCAGCGTGCCGGCGTGGCCGATACCGATCCACCACACAAAATTGATGATGGCGAAGCCCCAGCCGACAGGGATGTCGAGGCCCCAGATGCCGACACCCTTGAGGAACAGCCAGGTGACGGCCGTGAACAGCATGAGGCAGATGGTGCTGGCCACCATGAAGCCGAAGAACCACCCCATCGGAGTGTGGGGGGTGAGCACGATGCGCGAAATAACATCGGTAACCGATTTAAAGGTGTATCCGGGCGCAATAACCCGGAACTCGCCTGTCACCGGATCCAATTGCGGATCGTTTACGGGTAACTCTGGTTTGGTCGCCATGCTGCGCTAACCTCTCAGCTCTTCTCGGGCGCGTGCTCGGTTCGCGCCTCTGCCAGTTGCGGGTTGGGGTTGAAAACTTCCGCAATATACGTGGTCCGGGGGCGGGTATTCAAATCCGCCAGTACGCCGTAATTGCGCTGCTGCAACTTAAGCTTTCTCACCTTGCTGGCCTTGTCGTTGATATTGCCAAAGACGATGGCGCCGGTCGGGCATGCCTGTTGACAGGCAGTCACCACTTCGCCGTCGCGGATATCGCGATTTTCCTTGTCCGCGGAAATCTTGGCGGCCATGATTCTTTGCGTGCAGTAGCTGCACTTCTCCATCACCCCGCGGCTGCGTACCGTCACGTCCGGGTTGCGCATCAGTTTCAGGCTCTCGGTCTCGAAGTCGGAGAAGAGCAGGAAGTTGAATCGGCGCACCTTGTAAGGGCAGTTGTTGGAGCAGTAACGAGTGCCCACGCAGCGGTTGTAAACCATGACGTTGAGGCCTTCGGTCGAGTGCACGGTGGCGCCTACCGGGCAAACCTGCTCACAGGGCGCGTTCTCGCACTGCTGGCACGTCATGGGCTGGAAGTGTGCCCGGGGCGCATCCAGGTCGCCCTCAAAATAGGTATCGATGCGAATCCATTGCATGATGCGGCCGGTCTTGGTGTTGTGGCGGCCAACCACGGCAATGTTGTTTTCCGCATAGCAACTTACGATGCAGGCATTGCACCCCACGCAGGAGTTCATGTCGATGGCCATGCCCCAGGCGTTCTTGTCGTAGCGCCAGTTGCTGAACATGCTGGTGTCCGGCTCGGGATCTTCCGGCTCCTTTTCTTCGTCGTGGGCGAAGTTGGGATTCTGCTTGAACTCATCGAGAGTGGCGTAGCGAATGATGCCGCGGGTCATGGCCTCGTCGCCTTCGAGCGAATGGTCACCCAAGCCGTCCCCACCCGCTGATGATCGACCGATGATCGGTGTAGTGGCTCTTGGTGACGGCAAACTCGTAGGTCTGGCCGGTTTTCTTCATGGTCGCGCCAGGAGCAAAAAGCAACGCATTCGAGGTGCGGATGGCATAGGCGTTGAAGCCCAGTCCCCCGGCAACGCGGCCGCCGTTGCGACGGGCGTATCCCAGGTACAGCGTGACCGTACCGTCGGCATGGCCGGGCACTGCCATGACAGGCGCTAATACGGTGTTGCCGTTGGACTCGATGGCCACCACGTCCTGTTCCGCCAGGCCGAATTTTGCCAGTGTGCGGTAGCTCATCAGGGCCGCGTTGTCCCACGACATGTTGGTGACTGGCTTGGGGATTTCCTGCAGCCAGCCAATATTCGCGTAGCGCCCGTCGTAGATGTTGGGGTCGGCGCGGAAAATAACCTCGACGGTCCCGTCAGAACTGCTGGCCGGGGTAACGCCCAGGTCGCCTACCTTAGCGGAAACCGTCTTCGGCTGGAAGGCGGTACCCCCCACCATTCCGTCGTGCAGGACCTTGCGCCAGCCGTGCTCCGGATCGCCCGAGCCCAGGTTGGCCTGCCACGTCTTTCGCACCGCATCGTAGGGCGAAGTGTCAGGGTCGTTCAGCATGGACTGGACTACATCGTGCGCCGACTTGCCGCCATAGAGAGGGTCGATCATGGGCTGGATCACGGTGGCCGTGCCGTCATAGGCGCGGGTATCGGACCAGCTTTCCAGGTAGTGGGCGCCGTTGATGTGCCATTCCGTAACCACCGCGGTTTCATTGAAGTGGGAACCGAGGTGGGCGCTTACCTTCACCTTGTTGAGCGCCTGCTCAAAATGCAGGTCCACGGGGGCGTCGTAAACGGGGTTGCCATTCAGGATCAGCAGCCACTCGACTTTGCCCGCATTCATGTCGTTGACCAGGCTGACGATATCCTGCCCCTGGATGGACGGCATGGGATTCACGGTCTCGGTATAGACCACGGTTTTGCCGACGTTGCCCAGCGCCTGGTTGATGGCGATCGCGGCCAGATGCACGGCCGGGGTTTGCTGCTCGCCGGGAATCACCACGCACTTGCCGGAATTGGCCTTCAGATCCGCTGCCAGCGCTGAGAGAAAGGCGCCTGCAGGGCCGGAAGGTGGCTGGGCACCGGCGCCACCCGCTCCGACGGCCGCCGCGAGCGCAGCAGCAAAGGGAGCCACGTCACCGGCTTTGAGAGCCAGCCGATGTTCGGCCTTGAAGCCAGTGGTGCTGGGCGCGCTTTCGACGGCGTAGAGCCGGTTCATGGTGGCGTTGGCATCGGCCAGCTTACGCCGGCCGGCGTAGTCGGCCGCCAGGCGCAGGAATCCTGGGTGGGTAATTCCGGAAAGAAAGTCAGCGTCGAGGGAGACGATGACATCCGCGTCCTGAAGACGATACTGGGCGTCGTAGTAATCGCCGAAAGCAGTCTTCGAAGCAGAATAGGCCGAGTCGCGGTTGACTGGATCCCACTGCAGCCACTTGGCATTGGGATAGCTCTGCTGCGCTGCCTTCCATTGTGCGGCCAGGGTCGGAGAGGTCACGGTGTCGCTCAGGATGTAGAGCCCGGCGCCCCCGCTGGCCTTCTTGTCTGCCAGCATGGCGCGGAAGACGGCGAGGAAAGCCGCAAACTCCCGCACTTCGCCGCGGGAGACCACCCTCTGCGAGCGGTCGGGGTCGTAGAGGCCGAGAAGCGAACCCTGGGACAACGGATCGGAAGAACCACGGTTAACCGGGTGATCCGGATTGCCGTCTACTTTGATCGGCCGGTAGGCGTCGCTCTTGACCAGCAGCGGCACGGCGCCGGTATTGAAGGGCATGGCGGTCGCAAAGTACACCGGGCGGCCCAACACCAGGTCCTCCGGCTCCTTCACGTAGGGATAGATGGCCTCATCCGGCTGCTTGGTACACCCGGCGAGCCCGGCGAGAGCCAGCGAAGCGCCCATCACCTTGAGAAAGCCGCGGCGCGATACGGGATCGAGCCACTCCGCAGCCTGGTTGGGAAACTCCCGCTGCACCATATCCCGAAAGGCGGGGGTATCGGCCAATTCGTCGACGCTGCGCCAATAGGTCTTTCCTGTTTGGCCGGCAAGCTTTGCCCTGGCGGCTTCGAGCGTCAATTGTTGGTTCTTAGCCTTGGTCTCGCTCATCGGTGACATGTCTCGCAACTGCTTAATTCCTGGGGCGTGCGGATGTGGTACTGCTGGGTCAGGAATTTGCCCAGCGATTCCTGGTCGGTCAGTTTCACGTACTGCAGGTTGGCCGGAAGCACCATGCCCGGCCCGTCGCTGGTGGCCTGGCCGTGCAACCCAGTGGGGGGCATACCGAGGGAAGCCACCTGGGCTCCGGCCTGGGCGGGATCGGTGGTGGTGCAGCTTACGGTCTGGGCCGTGGGAACGCCATCCTTCAGCCCCGCGCTGCCGCACCACACTGGCTTCTGGCTGCTGGGCTCCTCCCACGCCATGTTGTAAATCTCACTGGTGGGGCGAAGGTTCTTGCCCGGATTGCGATGACAGTTCAGGCACCACTCCATCTGCAGCGTGTTCTGCTGGTACATCAGCGGCATCAGGTCCACGCGGCCGTGGCAGGAGGAGCAGCCGATGCCCTTGTTCACGTGAATTTCGTGATTGAAATAAACAAAGTCGGGAAGATCGTGGACCTTGATCCAGGGAATGGAGTCACCCGTCGCCCAGCTCGTCCTGACCGGCAGCAGCAGGTTGGCGTTGGTCCAGATCTGGGCATGGCAGTTTATGCAGGTCTTGGTGGGAGGAATGCCGGCGTAGCTCGACTTCTCGACCGAGGTGTGACAGTACTGGCACTGGAGTCCCAGCCCCATGACGTGATGCTTATGGCTGAACGGCACCGGCTGTTCGGCGCGCTGCCCCTGCTTGGTGACCCATGGAGAACCCTGCAACTGATCGAGGGTGACTCCCAGGGCGATGATAATCAGCCCTGTCAAGACCAAGCTCGCGCGGGCCAGCGCGTTGGCACTCCGGTCAAAAATCTGCGCCATTGGATGAGTCCCGTTTCCTCAAATTCCGTGGTGGTTAAAGAAAGGCTCGGCTACGATTCTGCGAATTGATCCAAGATGGCGGACGGTGGTTACGCGTTCCGCGCATCATGCTTGGAAAGTTGAATATAGCAGCAAACGGCGGGGGGTAGGCAACCCTGCAGGCCGGCTTAGCCTGAATTGTGACCACAGTGAAAGAGCCGTTTTGGAACATAAGCGGCGAAATTGGGAACACTCGCTGCGCAACAGCTGTTTACATCTACGGTACGGACAGTGAAGTTAAAATTATTTTTATGGACGATGGCCTGCGCCCGGTTCGTTACGACAGTGCCCTTGCGCTACGGCAATTAGCGATAGCGGACGCCAAGCTGGGGGCGCTGATCGAACGCGTGGGGCCGTTTGCGTTGCAGGTGAAAAGCACTCACTCGCCGTTTGAAGCGCTGCTCGAGGCCATTCTGTACCAGCAACTGCACGCGAATGCAGCCCGTGCCATTCTTGGACGCCTGCTGGCATTGTTTGGGGATGTACATCCGCAGCCGGAACAATTGCTGGCCGTACCAGAGGAGAGACTTCGTGCCGCCGGGCTCTCGCGGGGCAAGCTTCTCTCGCTGCGTGACCTCGCGGCCAAGACTTTGGACGGTACGGTGCCGACAATTGGCGCAATACGGCGCTTGCCGGATCACGAAATTGTCGAGCGCCTGAGCCACGTGCGCGGGATTGGAACGTGGACGGCGGAGATGTTGCTCATCTTTAGGCTGGGACGGCCGGATGTCTTTCCGGTCACGGATTATGGAGTTCGCAAGGGGTACCTGTTGACCTTCGGGAGGGTCAATGCAGGCAAGCCGATCACGGCCGATATGCTCCCCAAGCCGGAGCAAATGGAGCGGCGGGCGGCGAAGTGGAAGCCGTGGCGCTCGGTGGCGAGTTGGTATTTATGGCGGGCTTGCGAGCTTCCTGCAGGGGCGGTGGGAAAGATTTGATCGCTTACGAAGGCCGGGTGCCCAACATCTCGCTCGTTTTTCGCGAGATGTGGGGCACCCGGCCTTCGTAAGGGAAACAGAGACAGGCCCTCTACTGTTGTTGCTGCTGCATTCGCTGGAGATGGAGGAGCTGCGCCGGGGCGGAGGGCGGTTCCTGGGCCCGCTCTACCAGGATTGACCAGTCCTCAGGAACAGGCATGTCTCGATCCAGCGGCGGCATATCCACGTATTTCGATACCTTGACCGCTACGTATAGCTCGCTTTCCTTGCTGCCGCGATAAATGCCGCGCGTGGGCGGCACGTCCGCATAATCTCTTCCCAGCGCCGTCCGGATGTAGCGGTTGTGCGCCAGCAGGTTGTTAGTGGGATCGAAGCCGACCCAGCCCACCTGGGGCAAAAAGGCCTCGACCCAGGCATGGGTAGCGTCAGAGGTGGAGCGGTCCGCATTCTCTTCGCCGTGGTAGAGGTAGCCGCTTACGTAGCGGCACGGGATGCCCACATGACGCACCAACGCGATCATGGTGTGGGCAAAGTCCTGGCAGACACCTTTCCTGGATTCGAGCGCCTGATCGATGGGTGAATTGACGTGAGTGCTGCGAGGCACATAGTCGAACCAGTGGTAGAGCGAGGCATTCAACTGGCGCAACAGCACTAAAGGATCGTCGCGACGGCGCACATCCAGCAATTTCGCCAAATCGAGGAGGGCTGGCGAGGGTTTGGCGAACTCACTCGGCAGCAGCATCTCAGAGAAATCGCCCAACGCGACAAGCGAGTCCAACTCATTCCACGCTCCAGGCCGGAGCGTTTGCGGAATCTCGGGCAACGGCTGCTGCTCCACCAAAGCCTCGGCCACCATTACCAGTTGCGAGTGCTCACCGGGAATATCAAAGTGATGCACGTTGTTGCCCAGATGATCGCGATACGAAAAAAC
Organism: uncultured Acidobacteriaceae bacterium; assembly: GCA_963805955.1. Classification (GTDB taxonomy): domain Bacteria; phylum Acidobacteriota; class Terriglobia; order Terriglobales; family Acidobacteriaceae; genus PALSA-350. The sequence continues at coordinate 31,571 of CAWDVZ010000019.1, read as the reverse complement.
CCGGCAACGAGGACTGACGGACAGAGAGAACGAGAGGCAGCGTTGATTGTTGTCGCTGCGTGGGTGCATGCGCGCCTCCATCAGGCTCTCGCTCACCTGGGAGGCGTAGAGGAACTTGGTCAAATGCCGTATGAGATAAAAATCCATCGGGCTCCCGTAACTACATGGCCAGAGCGGCTTCCACCGAGTACTGAATATAGAACCGGTAAATCAGGTCGTGCGTCTGCCGGCACTGTTGCAGGATGTTGTGCAGGTAGGCCCCGGCATCCTGGGCGAGAATGTCGGAAACTTCGACAAAGCTCAGAGAGGCCTGCAGCTTGCCGGAGATCCTGGTTAGATCATCGACTGGCGGTCTTCCGCTGGCCTGTTGCACGGCGACCAGCGCCTGCCGTAAACAATCGACTGAATACCGGAGCGAATGCGGGAACTGGGGGTTTAGCAACAGAAATTCGAGGATCTGGTCGGCGGTGATGTCCGCGGTATAGACCTTGCAGTAGGCTTCGAAGGCGGTGCAGCAGCGCAGCAAGCCTACCCACTCCTGATATTGCTGGCCCTCGGCGGCGACTTCCGGGGTATGAAGAATTTCGGGTTGGTAGAGGTCGAGCAGGTTGGCAATGGCGGCGGCCCGCTCCAGGTAGCGGCCCATTTGAATAAACTGCCACTCTTCGCCGTGGCTCATGGTGGTATCGGTCACCCCCTGGAAAAGGTGGACCCCGTCGATCACCGCGGGAAGAAAATCGGCCAACCGGGTATTCAATCCAAACTCCGATTGCGGCTGGATTACCCAGTGGTACATGCGGTTCAACTGCTGCCACTGCTCGGAGCTGATCTCATCGCGCACCTGGCGCGCATTTTCCCGAGCTTCAATCAGGCACGATGTGACGGATGCCGGAATGTCCGGGTCGAAGGTGAGGGAGTGGACCAGTTGGTAGTAGTCATTTTCCCAATTGACGCCCTGCGGATTCCCTAAGGCTGCCAGTACCCGCTTCCATCGCCCCTCGGCGCTGGTGCTGGACTTGTCCAGCATCAGGCCCATGTTCACGTCCAGCATGCGTACCGTGTGCTCGGCACGCTCGAGGTATCGGCTCATCCAGTAAAGACTGTCTGCAACGCGAGAAAGCATTTTGCCTCATTCGTTTAACACCCAGGTATCTTTGCTGCCCCCGCCTTGCGACGAGTTCACCACCAGGGAGCCCCGGCGCAGGGCCACCCGGGTCAACCCTCCAGGAACGATGCGCACCTTGTCGCCGTACAGAATGTAAGGCCGCAGATCCACATGCCGGGGCTCGATCCCGTTCTCCGTTAAACAGCCGGCGCGTGAGAAATCGAGCGTAGGTTGCGCGATGTAGTTTCGCGGGTTAGCTTCGATGGCCCGCTTGAACTCCTCCCGTTGCTCGGCACTGCTATGCGGTCCGATCAGCATGCCGTAACCACCCGACTCGCCCACTGCTTTCACCACCAGCTTGTCGAGGTTTTCGCAGCAATATTTCCGCTGCTTGGGGTCGGTCATGAGATAGGTTTCCACGTTGTTGAGGATCGGCTCTTCGCCCAGGTAGTAACGGATGATAGCGGGCACGTAAGCATAAACCGCCTTGTCGTCGGCGATGCCGGTGCCGAAGGCATTGGCCAAGGTGACATTGCCGGCCCGGTAGGCGTTGAACAAGCCAGCCACCCCAAGGATGGAGTCGGAACGAAACGCCAGCGGATCGATAAAGTCGTCGTCTACGCGGCGATAGATCACGTCCACCCGCTTCAAGCCGGCAGTGGTGCGCATATAGACCACGTTGTCGTGGATGACCAGGTCGCGTCCTTCGACCAACTCGATGCCCATCTGCCGGGCGAGATAGGTGTGTTCGAAATAGGCTGAGTTGTAGACCCCGGGGGTCAGCAGCACGATGGAGGGGTCGTGGCGCCCCTCCGGTGCCAACGACCGCAAAGTGCTCAGAAGCAGTTGGGTGTAATGCTCGATCGGCTGCACGCCGTAATTGCGAAAGAGCTGGGGGAAAGTCCGCTTCATAACCCGGCGGCTGGTGAGCATGTAGGAGACGCCGCTGGGCACCCGCAGATTGTCTTCTAGAACCACAAATTCGCCGCTGCTCAAGCGAAGGAGATCCGTGCCGGTTACCGTTATGTAGACATTGCGGGGCACCTGCAGGCCGCGCATTTCGCGGCGAAACTGGCGGCAGCTGTACACGATCTCGCGCGGCACATGGCCATCGTTAAGAATCTTGCCGTCGTTGTAGACGTCGTGCAGAAAAAGGTTGAGGGCGGTGATTCGCTGGGTAAGCCCTTTTTCGATGTGCTGCCACTCCGCCCCGGTAATCACCCGCGGCAGCAGGTCATAGGGAAAGATTCTTTCCGTCCCTTCGCCATCCCCATAGACGTTGAAGGTGATGCCCTGGGTGAGGAAAGACAGGTCAACCGAGCGCTTGCGGCGGGCGATTTCCTCTTCCGGCAGGTTCAGAAAAGTTTCCAGTACTTCGGCATAGTGCGGTCTTACCAGGCCGTCTTCGGTGAACATCTCGTCGTAGGTGTTGTCGAGGACGTAGTCCTTCAAGAGCGGGTTGCCGAACGTGCTGGGCCGGGCTAATTCCATCTACTGCCTGAATCCTGAGGTGGTTTCGGTCGCAACCTCATCGCTGACTACATTGAAGTGAGTGAGACTGGCGATCCCGAAGGAGGTTGTAATGGCAACGTCGGATGCATCCCGGCCGACGGCCATCAACACCCGGCCAATGCGAGGATGGTTGTGCCGCGCATCCATGGTCCACCAGCGATTTCCCAGGTAGACCTCAAACCAGGCACTGAAATCCATGGGGGTGTAGGTGGGCGGTATCCCAATGTCGCCCAGGTACCCGGTCACATAGCGCGCCGGTATATTGAGGGCGCGGCAAAAAGTCACTGCCAGGTGCTGAAAGTCACGGCAAACGCCGACTCGCTCGGTGAACACATCGAGGGCGGTCTTGGTCGAACGGGCGTGTTGATAGCCAAACGCCACCTTGGCATGTACCCAGGTGCAAATAGCCCGGACCCGGTCCCAACCAGGCGCCACGTCGCCAAACAGCTCTACGGCAATATTGGAAAGCCGATCGACCTCGCAGTAACGGCTATTGAGCAGATAGATCAGGGTTTCGTTGGGCAGATCTGCGACCGCATGCTCAGTGGCATCGAGCGGAAGGGGATCTTCCATGCCGGAGTCCTCGATCAGAGTAGAACCGGTGAGAGTGATGTGCCCCGTGGGCGCCACGAACCTCGAGCATCGATTGCCAAAGGTGTCGATATAGCTGGTAATCGGCACCGCCGGATCCAGCTTCAGTTCGTCTGGTTCGAGCAAATCCGGCTCCCGCGAAGGATGCACATGGAGCATGGCGACGATGGTCACCGGGGCGGGAATATTAAAGCCGATGTCATAACCTAAGCGAATCTGCATTGCACTCCCTCAATCGAACCCTGAAGCGAAGAGCCCAGGGTTTCCCCCAGGCAAGTCGACAGGAACGACAAGGTCCTTGTCGCAAAAATTATGATGCTGAAAAACTATCAGACATTCACGATCGGTTCACACGGAAAATGCTCTAGCATTCACCATGAGGGCCAATAATGACCTATTGTCTGGGCATCATGACACATCAGGGTTTGGTCATGGCGTCCGATTCCCGAGCCAACGCCGGTTTTGACCAGGTAAACGTGTGCCCAAAGATGCACACCTTTCTTCAACCAGGAGAGCGTGCTTTTGTCATCCTGACCAGCGGAAATCTTTCCCTTACCCAATCCGTAATCACTCTTTTGCGCGATGAGTTTGCGGCTGGGGAAGGCCTGGCGAAGGCGGACTCCATGTACGCGGCCGCCCGCGCGGTAGGTGACATGGTTCGCCGGGTTTCCGATCTGGATCGCGCGGCACTGGAAAAGGACGATTTCAAGTTCAATATCCACCTCCTGCTCGGTGGCCAGGTTAAGGGTGAGAAGCCGAACCTGTTCCTGATCTATCCCCAGGGAAACCCACTGGCTGCTACCGAGGGTTCTCCCTATCTGCAGATCGGTGAGGTCAAATATGGCCGGCCAATCCTGGATCGCGGGATCGAGTATGGTTCGACCGGGCTGGAGGTCGCGGGTACGTATGCCCTGCTTTCCGTGGATGCCGCGATGCGCTCGAATGTGACCGTAGGGCCCCCTATCGAAGTGCTGCTGTATCAGAACGACCGGTTGGACTTCGATCGCTACCGCCGCTTTGCAGCCGACGATCCCGAGCTCGCTCTGATGCACGCCCAATGGGAACAGGAATTACGCCGGGCGGTAGAAGTGCTGCCTAGTGTTCGTTTTGACGCCAAGCCAGTGCAGGTCCCCTAGGGTGCAGTGAGTCGAGAACTCTCTTTGAAGGGTACGGGCTTTAGCCCATACAAATTGCAGACAAGGAAACTGGGCTTTAGCCCCTGAGGGCATCTCTATCCGGCTGGAATCGCCCCCTCAGCGGCTAAAGCCGGATTCATTTCACAATTACTACGTACGGCCTAAAGGCCGTACCCTTCACTACTGCGGGGCTTCCCCGCCACCGCCGCCCTCTCCCCCCAGGTTCCAGGCAGAGGAAAGCATGGCTTGGCTCCCGCTCTGTGGAGGCTTGAAGCATTGGCTCGACGCCTGCAACCACGGTAATGGCAGTTGCGGATTGGGGAGACTGGCCTTCGGTTGCGACTACGATGACCATGTTGCCCTTCTGAAGATCCTTTACCGTGACCGACGGAGCACGAGCCAGCAATTGCTGAAAATCAGGCCCCGATCCGCCCGGCGCGTGGGGTGGTGCTCCTGCTGGGGGACCACCGGCAGGCGCTGCAGAGCCGTCCGGCGGCTTTGCACCTCCGCCGCTTAGGCGTTGGGCGATCCGCTGCGCAACCGCTGGATCCAGCTTCTTCACTTGGCTGTCAGTCGTAACCGAAATGACTACCGGCTTCTTGGTCGCCGTGTCCGTCACCGTGATGGTAGAGGCATCCGCGTTCACGGCCTGGATTGGACCAGCAAGGTTAAGGAAACTTCCGCTAACAATTTCCTCCGCCTCAAGCGTTGCTCCGTCGGCGCTTTTGGAACCGCGGGCGCGAACCTGATCGCCAGGCTTGATTTGGTCGAGGGTACCTTTGACTGCCTGGTCAAACTTGACCGAGCCGGGAGCGTAGCGGCGAACGATGGTCGTGGGCGAGGCATGGATCACCAGCGTTCGCGTGCCACCGGCTCCGGTCGAAATGGTGACCGTACCGGTAGCCGGATCAACCGCCTTAACCAGGCCGCCGGCGCCACGTTTCTGCCAGTCTTCCCGCTCCTGTTGCTGTTTCTCGGCAATGTCGGCGCCCTTGATGGCAACCAGCGTGGTGGCAGCCAATGATTTGCCATCCGCGTCGGCAGAACCACGGGCCATGACCCGATCCCCCGTCTGCAAATCGGCCAGGCTGAACGGGCTGGCACCGGCAAGAGTCTTCTGGCCCGGTTCGACGCGCAGCAGGCGGGCGTTTTCCTGCACGGTCACCTGCATCGTTGCCCCAGCGTCGCTCTTCACGGTAATCGTGTTGCCGCTCAGACGTTTGCACGGTGCCGAGGAAAGTAACTGGCTTGGCCGCCTCCTGTGCGGACAGCGGCAATAAGCCGGCAAATATCAGGGCGCAAAGAATCAGCCGCGGGATCCCGTTTTGTAGTCTGGCTGCGAGCATGGTTCCCTCTTACTGCGGTGTGGTCACGCGGCCAACTGGAACGCGCGCGGGATACTCCAGGCTAGTGTTGGGCTGGCTGGTTTTCACTCTTATCTGCTGCAGCCCGGACTTCGCTGTCGAGACGAAGGTCAATTCATATTGGTTCTGCAGTTTGTGCTGAAGGTCGGAGAGGAAGGGGGCGAACGACACCGGGATTGCCAAAGCCCTCCAGGTAAACCTTGCCGCCGGTGTCGTTTGAGACTTGGGTAAGGTAGTTCTGCCCGCCGTCCGTCACCACAAAGCTGCGGTCGGCGCGCCCCGCCCCACGGTAATAGATGGAATAAACGATCACTCCAGCTTTCTGAGCGTCGCTGGTGGCTGCCTGCACATAAGGGTTCGATGGATCAAAGTGAGCGCCGGAGTAGCGGTCGACGCCATCGGTCACCATGACTACTTCACGGCGCACGTCGCTGTCGCCGCCCGGCCAATGCTTGGCCAGCGCCGAGAGGCAGAAATACGGGCTTCCATTGATGCCCGCCGAGCCCTGAGGTAGACGCAGGGTTTTCGCAGCCGCGGCGTGGTCAGTGGTGAAGTTCTGCAACAGATTCGGCGAACCGTTGCGCATATAGCCGATCGCTACTTGCGCGTTAGGAGGCAGCGCCATCAAAAAGTTCTTGATGTCATTCAATTGCAGTCCCAGGTTGCCGCGCGAAGAATCATCCAACAGCACTACCAACTGCAGGCCAGAGCGCGAGCCGCGTAATGGAACCCACCCGGTTACATCCTGAGACTTGCGATTCGCAGTAAGACTGATGGTTTGGCGGGGAATCGTGGTTACGTCTTCCGACCCTTTCGTAGTCGCCGTGACCACGGCGCGCGCGGTGGAAGTCTCCTGCGCTGGTGAGAGCGCCGCCAAAGCAAAAGAAAGTCCTACAACCATTGCCACATAACTGATTTTCATCGTGCTGAGCCCCGGTCTTCTGCAGTTGATAGCCTGCAACTATATGACGGCAGCGGGGGGTGAAAGGTTCGACTCAGGGCGAAGAATACTTCGTAACTACGAGAGAGGGCCTCTGCTATCCTCATAAGAACGTAATGGTTTATCGGGTCGTGCGCGTTGCTTACGTATCGCTGCGGTCTCCTCTTTGATTTCGACACAACCACAGGAGAGCTGCTCTGAATGACCGAACTTAAGGTTATGCAGTCTCCAGTAGCGGTCCAGACAGAGCGCCCGCTGTGTGTCGACCTGGATGGGACCCTGGTCAAGTCAGACACATTCGTCGACTCGTTGATGGTCCTCGCCCGTCGCCATCCCATCGCTTTTTTGCGCACGCCGCTGTGGGCGCTCAAGGGCAAGGCATACGTGAAGTCGCAAGTGGCTTCCATGGTCACTCTCGATGCCGCCCATCTGCCTTACAACCGTCCCTTACTTGATTACCTGAGAGACGAACATGCGGCGGGCCGCAAACTCTACCTGGCGACCGGGGCCGACCGCGTCCTGGCGCGCAATGTGGCAAACCATCTGGGCATTTTTGAAGATGTTATCGCCAGCGATGGCACCATCAACCTGACCGGACGGAACAAGCTCGAGCGCCTGGAGCAGCGGTTTCCGGACTTTGATTACGTCGGCAATGCACTCCCCGATCTACCCATTCTGCAAGGCGCCCAAGAGGCCATGCTCGCCAACCCGGACCGCAGGCTGAACACCGCTCTGAAGAGCCGGAACATCCCCGTGAGCAGGAACTTCATAGACCGCTCGCGCCTGCCCTTTGCCTTGGTGAAAGGCCTGCGGGTGCATCAATGGGCAAAGAATCTGTTGGTATTTCTGCCCTTGTTGCTGGCGCATTCTTTACGTCCAGGGCCGGTGTTGATTGCAGTGGCGGCATTCTTTTGCTTCTGCTTTACGGCGTCGGCAACCTACATTTTTAATGACCTGCTTGATCTGGAGACGGACCGGGTACATCTGAACAAGCGCAAGCGCGCCTTTGCCGCCGGAGATCTCTCGGTGACTGCCGGGTTGGGGATCTCGTTTTCTCTCGCGGCGCTGGCCCTGATCATCGCCGCGTACTTACCGCGAACCTTCCTGATTTACCTGCTGCTTTATTTCGTGACCACGCTGGCCTATTCTCTCTCACTCAAACGAATCGTCCTGGTAGATGTCGATCGTGTTGTCGAGCTTGTACACCATCCGCATGATGGCCGGCTCGGCGGCCACACAAACGCCTGTCTCTCCGTGGCTGGCTGCGTTCTCCATCTTTCTTTTTCTTAGCCTGGCGATGGTTAAGCGGTTCAGCGAATTGCAGAATCTTCATGCGCGGGGTGTGACCCCTACCAATGGCAGGGGCTATCTCTTAAGTGATATTGAGCAGTTGCGGAGCTTTGGCACTTCCAGCGCTTACGCGTCCATCGTGATCTTCGCCCTCTATATAAACGGTCACGATGTAGCGGCCCTCTATCACCACCCCAACCGGATGTGGCTGATCACTCCGCTATTGATTTTGTGGGTAAGCCGGGTTTGGCTGCTAGCCTCGCGCGGTTTGCTGGACGAAGATCCGGTTGTCTTTGCACTTGAGGATCGCATGAGCCTGCTGCTTGGTTTGGGAGTCGCGATCATTGCCTACTCCGCGCTCTAAAAACTTCTCAGAAAGATAATCGACCTATGTCTCCTCATCAGGACCAGCCGCCGTTCGAATCCTGGGGCCGCTATCCAAAGCTCTTCGCTGAAGTGCGGCCTCTTTTCTGGAAAGAGGATTTTCCTCGTTTCCATCCCCCCGGAAAGCAAAATGCTGGCCGTGGGCATGGGTCGCAGTTACGGAGACGTTTGCCTGCTGCCGCATGGAACCCTGCTGGAGACGCCAAATCTCGATCGCCTGATCTCGTTCGATGGGCAAACCGGACTGCTGCGCTGCGAAGCCGGCCTGACACTGGCGGAGATGCTTGACTTCGCTGTACCGCGGGGATGGTTTTTGCCGGTGAGCCCGGGCACCAAATACGTAACCGTCGGGGGAGCCATTGCCAACGACATTCACGGCAAGAATCACCATGTCGCCGGCACTTTCGGCCTGCACACCCCACGCTTCGAGCTGGTGCGGTCCGACGGCACCCAGATAGTTGCGAGTGCGACCGAGAACCCTGAATGGTATGCCGCGACCATCGGTGGCATGGGTTTAACTGGCCTGATCACCTGGGCGGAGGTGCAGATGCGGCCGATTGTTTCCCGCCGCATCCGCTATAGATCCACCAAGTTTAATGGCCTGGAGGAGTTCGTCGCGCTCTCGGAAGCGAGTGCGCACCAGGAATACTCAGTGGCGTGGATTGATTGCGTTTCCCAGGGCCGAAACTTTGCCCGTGGCATCTTCCTGCAAGGGGACCACGAGGAAAATGCGGGTTCGTTGGCGCCCCTGGTTAAACGAAAGATTGCCCTGCCGTTTGATCTGCCGCCGATCGCCCTCAACCGTTCTTCTGTGGGCGCCTTCAACACTGTCTACTACCACAAGCAGATGAGCAAACAACGAACCGGGCTGATCGATTACGAGCCTTTCTTCTATCCCCTGGATCGCATCCTCGAATGGAACCGGCTCTATGGAAAGCAAGGGTTCTTGCAGTTCCAGTGCGTTTTGCCCTGGGATAGCGGGACTATGGGCATGTCTGAACTGTTAAAGGCGATTACGAGATCCGAGCTGGCTTCTTTTCTGGCGGTCATTAAGGTGTTTGGCGATGCGGTGTCTCCCGGAATGATGTCGTTTCCCATCCCGGGCATTACGCTGGCGCTGGATTTTCCGATCCGGCGGGAGGTGAGTTTCGCCCTCCTCGATAGACTGGCGGCTATCACGGCCGAGTTCGGCGGCCGGATGTATCCGGCGAAAGATGCGTGCATGAGCGCGGCCCATTTCCAGCAGTTCTATCCACAATGGCAGGAGTTTTCGGCGTACATCGATCCGGCGTTCAGCTCCAGCTTCTGGCAGCGGGTAAGCGGCCTTGGCTAAACGCGATTCCGTTTATCCCTCCCGAGTATTGGTTTTGGGAGCGACCTCGAGCATCGCCATCGCCACCATGCGCCAGCTGGCGCGGCCGAATACACGTTTTATGCTGGTGGCCCGCAACCGCGACCGGCTGACCGCCGTGGCCCAGGATTTACATACCCGCGGCGCGCTGGAGGTCGATACCTGGGTCATGGATCTGGATGACACCGCAGCCCATGGGGAGATGCTTGCCTCCGCGGCCGAGCGGCTGCAGCGGATCGATCTGGCGCTCATCGCGCATGGGGTGCTGGGCGACCAGCAGGCCGCGGAAGCAGACTTTGAGGCGGCAGCGGCGGTGCTGCATACCAATTTCATTTCCGCCGTTTCTCTGCTGACCTGGCTCGGAAATTACTTTCAGGCCCAGCGCGGGGGCACGCTGGCAGTGATTTCATCCGTAGCCGGCGACCGCGGCCGCAAGAGCAATTACGTCTACGGCGCGTCCAAGGCGGCGCTCAACGTGTTCCTGGAAGGTTTGCGTAACCGGATCGATCGCGATGGAGTACAGGTGCTGACCATCAAACCGGGTTTCGTGGCCACGCCAATGACGGCGCATGTAGCCAAGAACGCGCTCTTTGCCTCGCCGCAGCAGGTTGCGTACGGCATTTGTGAAGCGATCGAGCAGCGGCGCGATGTAGCCTATGTGCCCTGGTTCTGGGCAGTGATCATGTTGCTGGTACGCAGCATCCCGAGTCGCTTCTTCAAGAAGATGAATCTATAGGCAGAGGGAGTCACTGCCATGGATTTGAAGCTTGTAGGAAAAACAGCTTTGGTTAGCGGATCGACTGCCGGTATTGGCCTTGCCATCGCCGGCGGGCTCGCCCGGGAAGGCGCAACGGTATACGTGAACGGCCGCACCGAGGCGCGGGTGAATCAGGCCGTGGAGTACGTACAAGCGTCGAAGGTGCAGGCAAAACAATCGCACGGGACCGTCGAGGGAATCGCCGCCGACCTGGGGACCGCGGAGGGGTGTGTCGAGCTGTTCAGCCAACTGCCCAAGGTGGATATCCTGGTCAACAATTTGGGCATTTTTGAAGCCAAGCTCTTTGCCCATATCTCCGATGAGGACTGGCGCCACTTCTTCGAGGTAAATGTGCTGAGCGGGGTGCGTTTGTCGCGACAGTATCTGCCCGGCATGCTGAAGAATAACTGGGGGCGGATACTGTTCATCTCCAGCGAGTCAGCGGTGCAAATCCCGGTGGAGATGATCCACTACGGCATGACGAAAACGGCCCAGCTTGCGGTTGCCCGAGGCCTGGCTGAGTCGGTCGCAGGAAGCGGAGTTACGGTCAACAGTATTCTGGCGGGGCCCACTCGCTCGGAAGGTGTTTCCACCTTTGTCGACGACCTGGCCGCGCAGCGTGGGGTAGGCGCGGCGCAGGTGGAAAAGGAGTTCTTCGAGACGGTGCGGCCCTCCTCGCTGATCAAGCGTTTTGCCAGTACAGAAGAAGTGGCATCGCTGGTGGTCTACATGGCGAGCGAACGATCCTCTGGCACCACCGGGGCTGCGCTCCGTGTTGACGGCGGGGTGGTGCGGTCCGTTATTTAGACTGACTGGCTTGAATAGCAGGGATGCCGAGTTGATGCAATAGCGTAAACCGGTCGGCGGCGGCCCATCGTTGAAAACGTGACCCAGGTGGGCGTCACAGCGGGCGCATGCTACTGCTGTGCGCACACCGAAGCTGGTGTCTTCGGTCTCCACAATGTTTTCCTTAGCAATCGGCTGCCAAAAACTCGGCCAGCCGGTACCTGAGTCAAACTTGGTCTGAGAAGCGAAGACCGCCGTATCGCAGCAGATGCAGCGATAGATTCCTCGCTGGTGCAAGTTCCAGTAGGAGCCGCTGTAAGCCACCTCGGTATCGGCCCGGCGCGCGATGTCGAACGCGTTGAAGGACAATTGTCGCCTCCACTCTGCGCTGCTCTTGACGATTTTCTGCACCTGGACGATACCCGTTGGATCGCCAGCCGCCGAAAATTCGGCGATGGCAACTTCTGGAGCTGGTCCGCTTGGCGACGCCGTTGGAAGCGGGGACGCAGAGTGCAAGGACCACGCGGCAATGGCCGCTGCTGCCATGCCCCCGCTCAACAGAAAAGCACGGCGCGTCACTTTCTGCCGGGGGATCGTCGTTCAGGCCAGAGTCAAACATATTGGTTCACCGAAATGTTGGACTCACGGAGAGGTCAGGAGTTACAAACCAGTCCCATGGGGCCGGTTGAGTGTAGCCCAGGACGTTTTGGTTTGTGTGAGAACCTCCTGGATAAGGAGGTTCTCAGCACCCAAGACTCCTAACCGCCTGGACTACGTCCGTTCCCGTCTTCCCTGCGGGACTCAGGAGGTTCTCTTCGCGGCTTCCTACGCGTCCAGTTGCTTGGTCACCAATTCGTTCAGCAGCGCCGGGTTGGCCTGTCCTTTGGACAACCGCATCACCTGGCCCACGAAAAATGCAGCGACTGTCTTCTTGCCCGCGCGATACTGCTCCAGCTGCTTGGGATTGGCCGCAATGATTTCCTGAATCATCTTGTTGAGCACAGCCGGATCGCTGATCTGCTGCGGCTTCTCGCGCTCATACACCGGACCGAAATCTTCGCCGCTCTCAAATGCGGTGTCGAAAAGCCCCTTGAGCTGCTTGCTGGAAAGCTCGCCAGCCTCGGCCAAATCGGCCGCCTGCACCAATCCCTCCATGGTGATCGGAGACTGCTCCAGATCCAGGCCCCTGGCCTTGAGACGGCCCATCAACTCGCTCTGGATCAGGTTAGCGACACGCCGCGGGCTTCGCGCCTTCCTCGCCGCGGTCTCGAACTGATCGGCGAAGCCGCGCGTGGCCGTCAGAGCCTGCGCATCCTGCATGGTGATGTCGTACTCGGCGATCATGCGCTTGCGGCGAGCCTCGGGCAGCTCGGGCATGCGGCTCGCCAGGACAGCCTTCCACTCCCCGGAAACCAGCAGCGGCGGCAAATCGGGTTCGGGAAAATAGCGGTAGTCGTGCGCCTGCTCCTTGGACCGCATGGAGTAGGTGCGCCCCTCGCTCGCATTCCATAGCCGCGTCTCCTGAGTCACGCGGCCGCCGCTCTCAATCAGCTCCACCTGGCGCTCGATTTCGTACTCCAGCGCAGAGCGAATAAAACGGAAGCTATTCACGTTCTTGACCTCTGCCTTGGTGCCAAATTGTTTCTGCCCGCGCGGCCGCACACTCACATTGGCATCGCAGCGCAACGACCCTTCTTCCATGTTGCAGTCGCTCACCCCGGTGTAGAGAAGAATCTCCTTGAGGCGGGTGAGGTACTCGTAGGCTTCATCTGGGGTTCGCAAATCGGGCTCGCTGACAATCTCGATCAGCGGTGTCCCGCATCGGTTCAGGTCGACGTAGGTCTTGGTGGCGGAATCAGGAAATCCATCGTGCATGCTTTTGCCCGCATCCTCTTCCATATGCAGGCGGGTAATGCCGATACGCTTGGTCACACTGCGGCCGGAGTCATCGAGCGCGGGAACATCAATCCATCCGTGCTCCGCCAACGGCTTGTCGAACTGTGAGATCTGGTAGCCCTTGGGCAAGTCAGGATAAAAGTAGTTCTTGCGCGCGAAGACCGAATGCTCGCGTACTTCGCAGTTGATGGCTGTCGCGGCCAGCACAGCGTATTCCACTGCGACTCTGTTCAACACCGGCAGCGCGCCCGGCAACCCAAGGCAGGCGGGGCAAATATGCGTATTCGGCTCGCCGCCGAATCTATTTGCGCAGGCGCAAAAGGCCTTGGTATTTGTCAGCAGTTGTACGTGGACCTCAAGCCCGATAACCGGCTCATACCGGTTCAGCACCTCAGGCGAAATACTCGTCGCAGTAACCGTCATTACTTTCGATTCTAGCAACGCACCGGGCTTAAACGGCAGCGTTTTGCTCAACGTTTTTTTTGCCACCCTCGAAGGAGAGTAAGATTCTCAGGTAATTTCTTTCGACCTGGAGAATCTTCACTATTGATGATCGACATTCGTCAGGAAATAACTGATGTCATCGAGGCCACTGTCCTGGTCGTGGCCACCCTCTTCCCTATCGTCAATCCGTTGGGAAGCGCCGCGATTTTCGTCAACCTGGTCGGACCGGTCGCAACCTCTACCCAACGCTTACTGTCGCAGAAGATTGCGATCTACAGTTTCTTTCTGCTCTTGTGCTCCCTGCTGTGGGGAGTACATGTGCTCATATTCTTCGGCATCCAAATTTATGCCGTGCAGATTGGGGGAGGCCTGGTTGTCGCCGCCACGGGATGGTCTCTGCTCAACCAGGACACTGGACGAGCGAAAACCACGAACATTGCGGACGACCAGATCCTGGAAAACGCCTTCTATCCGTTTACGCTGCCCATCACCGTAGGTCCGGGGTCAATCTCTGTTGCCATTACGCTGGGAGCGCATCTGCCGCCTGAGCTGCATGAACACTCTCTCTTCTCACCCCAGGTTCTCATCGCTGCCATCAGCGGCATCACGTTGATCTGCGTCATCATCTACGTGTGCTATCTCTACGCCAGGAAGGCTGAGGAGCTTCTGGGCCGATCAGGAACCTCTATGGTGATGCGTCTCTCGTCCTTCATCCTACTCTGCATTGGGGTGCAGATTATTTCGACCGGGTTAAAGGCATATCTTCAAACACTAAGTAAAATCTAGCCGAGGATATGTAGAAATTGCGGTCTTCTCCGCGTGCCCATCATCATAGACATTTCTGCGCCATCGCCAACAGTTTCCCTGGCATGAAGGTCGCGCTTGCTTAAGTCGTTTTCCAGTGCCTAGAATGGGGACGCTTTCGCAGGCAGTATTCACGATGAGAGAAATACGCCTGGGTAAACGTAAAGTCTTCAAGGTGAAGACAGGGCGCCATGATCCGCAGGGCTGGTTTTCTTTTCTTTTTGCTGCTTGGTTTTTCCCTCGCCGTGAGCTTAACCAGTTGCGGCTACAGCAGTTCTCTTCCTTACGCTAACGTACCGACCGTTACGCCGACGGGTAACATTCAGCACATCGTGGTGATCTTTCAGGAGAATGTCTCCTTCGACCACTATTTTGGTACTTATCCCCATGCGTTGAATCTGCCTGGCGAGTCACCGTTTAGTGCGCTCCCGGGAACCCCGGCCGTCGACGGCCTGTCGCAAAGCCTCATGCTCGATAACCCCAACTCCAGAAATCGCCGCAACGGGAAAGGAGCGACCAATCCATTCCGGCTATCACCCGCAAGCGCTGCTACCGCCGACCAGGACCACGGCTACTCCGCGGAACAACTAGCCTTTGATGGTGGGGCAATGGACCTGTTCCCTTTCTCGGTGGGCACGGCCGATAGCCCTAAACCCCGGGAGGGTATAACCGGCACTACGGGCCTGACGATGGCCTACTATGACGGCAACACGGTAACCGCACTGTGGAACTATGCACAGCACTATGCGATGAGCGACCACTTCTTCGGCACTACATTTGGGCCGTCGAGCCTGGGGGCGATCAATCTTGCCTCCGGTCAGACGAACGGCGCCGTCAATGACAGCAACGCTGAAGGCAGCCTGGCATCGGATCGACATGGCGGATATACCCTTACCGGAAATGCGGACCCGGTGAACGATGTTTGCTCCGCCACCATTAAAGCCCTGGTTCACATGACGGGTAGAAATATCGGCGATTTGCTGAGCCAAGCAGGATTCACGTGGGGTTTCTTCCACGAAGGCTTCAACCTTGGCGTGACGAACAGCAATGGCACCTCAGGTTGCCGCCGAAGCCATGTGGCAGAGTTCACCCAAAAAACATCATTGGATTACGCGCCGTCCATCGAACCGTTTCAGTTTTATGCATCGACCGCAAATCCGCACCACGTGCGCCCTACCAGCATGGAGGTCATAGGGCACGCGAATGACTTCGGACCTAACCACCAGTACGATCTGGAAGATTTCTTCGACGCCGTCAAAGCTGGTAATTATCCCACGGTCAGCTTCCTTAAATCTGCAGCGTATCGCGACGGGCATGCCGGCTACTCCGATCCTCTCGACGAGCAGCCATTCCTGGTGGACACCATCAATTTTATTGAGCAGAGACCGGAATGGAGCCACACCGTGATCATCGTCGCCTATGACGATTCCGATGGATGGTATGACCACGTTTACAACATCGTCAACGGCAGCACTACGGCGCGGGATGGTTTCTCAGGAGACGGTAGATGCGGCGACGGAGCAACCGCACTCCCTGGTGTGGAGGCTGGGACTTTGCACGCGCAGGGCAGATGCGGCTACGGGCCACGCCTGCCGCTGTTGGTGATCTCGCCATGGGCCAAACCGAACTATGTTTCCCATACGGTAACCGACCAGAGTTCCATCCTGCGCTTCATCGAAGATACTTTTTTGAACCAGCAGCGGATCGGGCAGGGATCCTATGATGCGATCGCCGGTTCTTTTGCGGACATGCTTGACCTCAGTATTGGGGCGCCTCAGAATGCCACTTTGGTTGTGCTCGATCCTGCAACAGGCCAAATTGCGCCACAGTAAGAGCGCCGCAGGTGTCTTTTCGGTTGGAGGTTGCTGTTGGGCGTAGATGGCGGCTAACGCCGGGCCTCCTTTCATTTAGATGCGTACGGGCTGAAGCCCCACCCTTCGAGTAAAGTCGTGCCCCACACGGAACCAAACCGAACGAAGCCCGGCCGGCGACCGAAGCCTCCATCGTGGGGTGACCGCGAAGTTATAATTATGTAGAGCTTGAGAGTATCGCCGCTCCATCACGTTCTGATAACCGGGTTGCTGTTCCTCTGCGTTGGATGTAGAACTCCTGCGAGTGAGAAGCCAATCGGTGAGGTCGTTTCTATCAAGGCCCCACTCGGGCTGCCGCCCGTTCCTATCCCCGCAGATAACCCGCCCACGGTGCAAACCATCGCTTTAGGCCGCAAGCTCTTCTACGACCCCAGGTTGTCCAAAGACAACACCGTTTCCTGCGCTTCCTGTCATAACCCAAACTTCGCCTTCACCGACAGGCGAGCGGTTGCGCAAGGCATCGGTGGGCTGCTCGGAGTGCGGAACACGCCGACGTTGTTAAATGCGGCGTACTCGCCAATGCAGTTCTGGGATGGGCGTGCCGCCAGTCTCGAGGCGCAGTCAGCTTTTCCGATTGCCGACCCTTTGGAGATGAATCAGACGCACGAGGTTTCTGTCTCGAAAATAGACAAGGATCCGTCGTATAAGGCCGAGTTTGCGCAGGCGTTCGGGCCCGGACGGGTGACGCTGGCGATTATTCAGAAGTCCTTAGCCAGCTTTGAGCGCACGCTGCTCAGCGGTAATTCTCCCTTCGATCGATATCAATATGGAGGAGACAAGCAAGCGCTTACCCCGGCAGCGATCCACGGCCTCGAGGTCTTTACAGATCCCAAAAGAGGCAATTGTGCTGTTTGCCACACCATCGATGCCCGGTATGCTCTGTTCGCCGACGGAAAATTCCACAATACGGGAGCCGGGATGAATGGAGCGGGCGACTTCACTGATGTTGGCCGGTTCGGTCAAACGAAACGGGAAGCGGATAAGGGCGAGTTCAAGACGCCAACCCTGCGCAACGTTGCTCTGACCGCTCCCTACATGCATGATGGCAGCCTGAAAACGCTCAAGGATGTGGTCGATTTCTACGTCGGAGGCGGCAACTCCAATCCCGATCTCGATAAGGAAATGAAACCTCTCCATCTGTCCGCCCAGGACCGCGCGGACCTGGTTACATTTCTTGAATCGCTGACCGGCGAAATGCCTAAGAACGCCGGGCCACCTGGGGGGCCATAGGTAGATATGAAACCTGTTCACTTTCTCCTTCTCTGCTGCGCCGCCGCGATGCTTTCCGGCTGCTCTGAAAAAACAAAGACCGAACAACCAGCCAAAAATCCGCCGGCGCCGGTCTACTTCAAGGTGAATCCGGAAACTGCCGGGACGATCAGCGGACGGATACGTTTCACGGGGAAAAGGCCGGTACCTCAGGTCATCGATATGAGCGAGGAGCCTGCCTGTGTTGAGGCGCATCACGGCAAGGCGTATGACGAATCCCTGGTGGTGAGCAAAAAGGGCGGCCTGGCGAATGCTTTCGTCTATATCAAGAGTGGCCTGGAAGGAAAGACCTTTGAAGTTCCTGCCACGCCGGTGACCATCGATCAGAGTGGTTGCTGGTTCCGTCCCCGGGTGCTTGGCATTCAGACCGGACAGATACTGAAGGTCGTCAATTCGGATCCTGTGACGCACAACATTCATCCCATGGCCGAAATCAATCGTGAATGGAACCATAGTCAGGGTGCGGGCGATCCTCCCTTGGCGCGGAGATTCACCAAGCCGGAAATCATGATCCGGGTGAAATGTAACATTCATAGCTGGATGCACGCGTTTATCGGAGTTCTCGATCATCCTTATTTCTCGGTGTCGAAAGAGGATGGAACGTTCGAAATTACGAATCTGCCGCCGGGTACCTATACCATTGCAGTCTGGCAGGAAAAGCTTGGGACCCAGGAGCAGCAGGTAACGGTCCCCCCGCAGGGGAAAACTGAGGCCAACTTCACGTTCAAGGAAAAATA
Source organism: uncultured Acidobacteriaceae bacterium (assembly GCA_963805955.1). Classification (GTDB taxonomy): domain Bacteria; phylum Acidobacteriota; class Terriglobia; order Terriglobales; family Acidobacteriaceae; genus PALSA-350. The sequence continues at coordinate 13,334 of CAWDVZ010000019.1, read as the reverse complement.
GCCCATGCGCAGGATCGGATACATCCTCTTTGGCATCATGTTGCTCGCGGGGTGCAAGTCCTCTCAACCTCCCGACCATGCAACGCAAGCCCGCCCCGGCAGAAACGTCGGAGCCGCGGATTTACGTGACCAACGAGGTCTCCGGCGATCTGAGCATCATCGATTCAGGAAACTATAATGTGCTGGCGACGATCCCGTTGGGCAAGCGTCCCCGGGGAATCCATCCCAGCCCTGACCACAAGACAATCTATGTCGCGTCTGAGCGGCTCTCCGATTGCGGGGCCCGATGTCGATGAGAGCACGCTTCCGCCGCCCGACAAGAGCGCCGATGGGATCGGCGTCTTCGACGTCGCCCAGAACAAGGTGGTGCGGATTATTCCCGGCGGGTCCGATCCGGAAAACTTCGATGTCAGCCAGGACGGTAAGCAACTTTATATTTCCAATGAAGACGTGTCGGCTGTCAGCATCCTCGACATTGCCTCCGGCAAAGTAGTCAAGTCTCTTGCGATTGGGGCGCAGCCTGAAGGTGTCAAGGTGACTCCGGATGGCAAGCAGGTTTGGGTCACTTCCGAGGAAACTGGGACAATTTCTGTACTTGATCCTGCGGCGGGCACGATTATCAAGACGTTCAAGGTCGGCCATCGTCCGCGCAACATTGCTTTCTTTCCCGACGGCTCACGCGCCTACATTAACGCTGAAAATGATGGAACGGTCGTGCTGGTGGACGCCAGGAAGTATCAGATGATCAAAGCCATTCCGCTTGGCAAGCCGGGGATTATCAAGCCCATGAATGTTCTCTTGTCCCCGGATGCGACGAAGCTTTACGTGAGCACGGGCAGGGGCCACCAGGTGTTCACGGTCGACACGGCGACTAACAAAGTTCTGGGGTCGGTGGAAGTGGGGGCGCGTCCCTGGGGCATTGCGCTTTCGCTCGACGCGAAAAAACTGTATACCGCCAACGGACCTTCGAATGATGTGTCGGTCGTGGACCTGGCTACCAATACCGTGACAAAGAAGATTAAGGCCGGCACTGGACCATGGGGTGTGATTGTGTTAGCAAGGTAAGGAGGGAGATGAAACCGCAGGTCCCTCCGCGATTTCGTCTCCTAGCCGTTCTGGACGGGTGCCCCATGTTCGCACCAGCGTACATGGGCCGATGATGATTTTTTTCAAATGCTTTTTCTTGATGCCACCAGAACGCACGCCTCCAGCACCAATCTTTTGTCCGCATAGCAGGAGCGTTCGAAGGGGCTGCGCCCCGTCTTTTTCGGCCCATGTACGCTGATGCGAACATGGGGCACCCGGCCAGAATCGTTAGGAAACGGAATGCTAGCTTGCCGCTAACTGCCGCAGGACGTATTGCAGGATCCCTCCGTTTTCGTAATAGAGAATCTCCTGCGGCGTGTCGATGCGCACCGTTGCGTTGAAGTGTCCTTGAACACCCTTGGCATCAGTAGTCTTCACCTTCAGCGTGCGGCCTTGGGCAAACTTCTGCTCCAGCATCTGGCGAATTCCCTCCAGATCAAAAACTTCCTCGCCGGTGAGCCCAAGCGACTCCGCACTTTGACCGCTCTCAAATTGCAAAGGCAGAATTCCCATGCCCACCAGGTTGGAACGGTGAATGCGCTCGTAGCTCTGCGCAATGACCGCCCGCACGCCAAGCAAGCGAGGTCCCTTGGCCGCCCAGTCCCGTGAAGAGCCGGAACCGTATTCCTTGCCGGCAAGGATCACCAGGGGAGTACCGCGCTCGGCGTACTTGACCGAGGCGTCGAAGATGCTCATTCCTTCACCCTCAGGCAGCAGGCGGGTCACACCGCCCTCTGTTCCTGGAGCCAGCTTGTTGCGCAGGCGCACATTGGCAAAGGTGCCGCGCACCATCACCTCGTGGTTGCCTCGCCGCGAGCCGTAGGAGTTGAAGTCGACTGGTTTCACACCGTGATCAACCAGGTATTTGCCCGCAGGCCCGTTCAGCTTGATGGAGCCGGCGGGCGATATGTGGTCGGTGGTGACGCTGTCTCCAAGAACCGCCAGCACCCGCGCGCCCTTGATGTCTTCTACTGCTGCGGGCTTGGCGGGCATGCCGTCAAAATACGGCGCTTTTCGAATGTAGGTGGAATCATGCTCCCATTGATAGGTGTCGCCGGTGGGAAACTTGAGATTCTGCCAGTTCTTATCACCATCCGTGACAGTGGCATATTCTTTGGTGAAGATTTCAGAATCGATGGCCGCAGCGATGGTGCTGTTGACTTCTTCCTGGGTGGGCCAAATGTCCTTGAGATATACCGGCGAGCCTTTCGTATCCTTCCCCATAGGCTCGGTCTCGAAGTTGTGGTCAATATTGCCCACCAGCGCATAAGCAACGACCAGCGGAGGCGACATAAGGTAGTTAGCCCGCACCTCTGAATTGATACGGCCTTCGAAGTTTCTATTTCCGCTCAGCACCGAAACAGCGACCAACCCATGATCGTCAATGGATTTGGAAACGTCTGTGGGCAAAGGCCCGGAGTTGCCAATGCACGTGGTGCAACCATAGCCAACCACGTTAAAACGCAGCTTATCGAGAGGTTCGAGCAGTCCTGCCTTCTGGTAGTAATCCGTCACTACGCGAGAGCCCGGCGCCAGCGAAGTCTTGACCCAGGGGGGCACCCTCAGTCCCTTCTCCACTGCTTTTTTTGCCAGCAAGCCGGCAGCCACCATGACCGACGGATTGGAGGTGTTGGTGCAGCTGGTGATGGCCGCGATCACGATGGATCCATGGCCAAGGTAGGGATCGACATCCAGGCCGAAACGCTCCTTCACCGATGTTGCCGGGCCCTTTTCGGGCGTAGACTTTTCGCTGCCATTGGGCCAGGTGTGGCCGCCCTCGCCTTCCCAGCGTATGGTTTGCCGCTCCTTGCGCTCGGCAGCACCCGGGCCCAGCAAGCTGGGTAACTGCTGCTCGAAGCTCACCGCGGTCTGCGAAAGCGGAACCCGGTCCTGGGGGCGGCGGGGTCCGGCAACGCTGGGCTCGACCGTGGAAAGATCGAGATGCGTGGTCTGGGTGTATTCCGCCTCCGCGGAATCGGGGGTATGGAACCATCCCTGTTCTTTGGAGTAGGCCTCCACCAGCTTGATCTGCTCCGCGCTGCGCCCCGTCAACCGCAGATAACGCAGGGTCTCCGCATCGATGGGGAAGATGCCGCAGGTGGCGCCATACTCGGGCGCCATGTTGCCAATCGTGGCCCGGTCGGCGAGGCTCAATTCGCTCACGCCGGAGCCGTAGAACTCGACAAACTTGCCCACCACACCCAGCTTGCGCAGCATCTCGGTCACGGTCAGCACCAGGTCGGTAGCAGTGGCGCCCTCGCGCAGCTTGCCGGTCAGCTTGAATCCAACTACCTGTGGCACCAGCATGGAAACCGGCTGGCCCAGCATGGCAGCCTCGGCTTCGATGCCACCCACGCCCCAGCCCAGCACCCCCAACCCGTTGATCATGGTGGTATGAGAGTCAGTGCCTACCAGCGTGTCGGGATAGGCCCTAACGACCCCATTGACTGTGGTGGTAAATACCACGCGGGCGAGGTATTCGAGGTTGACCTGGTGGCAAATGCCCATGCCAGGGGGGACGGTGGAGAAGTTGCGGAAGGCAGTCTGGCCCCATTTGAGAAAGGCGTAGCGCTCGCGGTTCCGCTGAAACTCAAGCGCGGCGTTGATGGAATACGAGTTCGCCGTACCGAACTCATCCACCTGGACCGAGTGGTCAATCACCAGCTCCGCGGGCTGCAGTGGATTGATCTTTTCCGGATCGCCGCCCAACTGTTTCATAGCGTCGCGCATGGCGGCCAGATCGACAATGGCGGGAACTCCGGTAAAGTCCTGCATCAGCACGCGGGCCGGCATAAACGCGATCTCCCGCGCGGGCTCCGCCTTGGCCTGCCACTTGGCTAAAAATTCGATGTCGTCCGCGGTCACGCTCTTGCCGTCCTCCTGCCGCAGCAGGTTTTCGAGCAGGACACGAAGGCTGTAAGGGAGACGGCGAAGGCTGAGGCCTTTGGCCTCCAGCGCGTTCAGGCGAAAAATTTCGTAGTTCTTGTTGCCAACCTTCAGGGTGGATTGGCTGCCGAAGCTGTTCATTGCTAATTCCTCTCCGCGCAAATTTGCGCAGGCGCGCGAGCCTGATCAGTAGCTGGGTTGCCAGGTATGGCTAACGGATAAGTTAGAAGGAATGGCTCCGTCCACGGTCAGGCTTGCCGTGACGGAAACGCTTGTGCAGGAAGTCGCGAAGTCTGCTGCGGGCGTTCATAATTCGCTATCCAGTCTAAACCTTTTCAGGAACCGCCGCTCAGGCCCAACAGGACAACGTTGAGAGCAACAATGAGCCCCACCGTCAGCCAGCCCAGGAAGCTGATGATCGGGCCGTTGGTGAACGACCCCATCAGCTTACGGCGGCTGCAAAGGATAAGCAGTGGAATCAGGGCAAAGGGCAGGGTGAAACTGAGCACCACCTGGGATAGCACCAGGATGCGGAGCGGGTCCAAACCGAGGCCGATGACGATCATCGCCGGGAGCAGAGTCAACAACCGCCGCAGGAATATGCTGAAGCGTACTTTCAGGAATCCTTCGAGAATCATCTGCCCGGCGAGGGTTCCGACGGTCGAAGAGGAAAGGCCGGAGCACAGGAGCGCGATGGCAAAGATGGTCGCGGACGCTGGGCCCAGTAAGGGGCCCAGGGTGCGGTGAGCCTCCTCGATGGACATATCGCCGCGCCCGGTGCCGGCAAAAGCAGCCGCGGCCACGATGACCATGGCGGAGTTCACCAGCCAGGCGCCGTTCATGGCCGTAAACACATCCAGCGCCTCGAGGCGCAGGTGACGCAGCCGTGAAGGATAGCGATCGTCGGACGGCTCCATATGCCGTTCCGAGACCTTCAGGCGCGGCTGTACCAGGCCGGAGTGCAGGTAGACGACGTGGGGCATGACGGTCGCCCCCAGCATGCTGACCGCCGCGTAGATGCTGCGGCGATCGAGCCACGGCACGGCGGTATGGTAAGCGATCTGCCGCCAGTCGGGATGAACCAGGAAGATCTCCACCAGGTAGCAGAGCCCGATCACCAAAACAAACACCATGATGCCGATTTCGAGCGTGCGAAAACCGCGCAGCTCGAGGGCCAGGATGGCAAAGACGCAGACGGCGGAGACGACGGCCGCGATAAACATGACCGTGGTGCGGGCGAGCCCGAGATGGAGAAAGTAGCCGCCGAAAAGGAGATAAAAGCCAAGCGCGGCGCCAAGAAACTCGGCCAGGTCGGTGGCCAGAGCTGACAATTCGGCCGCCACCCACAACAAGATTGCTGTGCGGCGGGAAAAATGTTCCCGGCAATTCTGCGGCAGCGTAGCTCCGGTGGCGATGCCCAGCTTGGCGGAAAGGTACTGGATGAGGATCGCCATGAGGTTCGACCACAGCAACACCCACAGCAGTTTGTAGCCGAACCCCGTTCCGGCGATCAGATTCGTGCCAAAATTTCCCGGGTCGATATAGGCAATACTGGCCACGAAGGCCGGACCGAACCAGGACAGAACCTGGCGGGTTTTTAGATTGGAAAGCAGTGCCACGGGCTCGGGCGATGAGACTGGAAGCGAGGGTGGAGAAGCAGGAGCCATGGCACGATCCTCGGTCATCGTCTGCGTTTTCAGTATAGCGTGCATTTCCGTTTTTTGTTAACTATAGTTAACAACCCTTCGCAGTCCGGGGCAGCTGCGGTAGTCTTGCCAAGGGGTTGGCTGCAACCATGAAGGTGCTGGTCATTGGCGGAGGTGGCCGGGAACATGCGTTGGTGTGGTCTATCAGCCGGTCCCGAGGGGTTTCCGAAGTTCTTTGCGCACCGGGCAATGCTGGTATAGCCCAATTGGCGCGATGCGTTCCCGCCAGCCTGAGGGACATCGATGACCTGCTACGGGTCACCGCGAGCGCCAATCCTGACTTGGTGGTGGTTGGCCCTGAGCTCCCCTTGTCGCTGGGGCTAGTGGACGAATTGCAGCGGCGCAGTATCCGGGTGTTTGGTCCTACGCAGAAGGCGGCGGTGCTCGAAAGCAGCAAAGCGTTCGCCAAGCGCTTTATGCAGCGGCACCAGATCCCGACCGCAGCCTATGCGGTCGCGACCAGCGAGCAGCAAGCCATGGAGTCGATCGACCTCTTCCATCTCCCCGTCATGATCAAGGCAGATGGTCTGGCTTCGGGCAAGGGCGTCGTCATGTGCGAGACACGCCGTGAAGCCAACGAGGCTATTACCGGCATGCTCGGTGGAAAGTTGCTGGGCGAACCACAGTCCTCGATCGTGATCGAGGAATATCTCACTGGCGAAGAGATCTCGTTGCTCACCCTGAGCGATGGAAAGCATGTTTTGGCCTTGGCGCCGGCGCAAGACCATAAGCGGATCGCAGAGGGAGACAAGGGCCCCAACACAGGGGGCATGGGCGCCTACTCCAAGGATGGCATGGTGGATGACCAGATGCGCGACTGGATCCTTAACCACATAGCACTACCCACGATCAACGGCATGGCTGCCGAAGATGCGCCCTTCGTGGGCGTGCTGTACATCGGGTTGATGATGACCGCGCGAGGCCCGATGGTGTTGGAGTTCAATGTGCGTTTTGGCGATCCGGAGACGCAGGCCATTCTGGCTCGGCTGGACAGTGATCTCCTGTTGGCTCTTGAAGCCTGTGTCGAGGGTCGTCTCAGTGACACTGAGCTGCGCTGGAAGCCCGGAGCCTCCGCTTGTGTGGTCGCGGCCTCGGCTGGCTATCCAGGTAGTTATGTCACCGGGCGGCAGATCAGCGGCCTGGAAGAGGCGGCACGGGTGCCGGGAGTAGAGATTTTTCACTCTGGTACAGCGCTGGTCGAGGGGCATTACGTCACCGAGGGCGGACGGGTGTTGGGCGCCACCGCGGCGGCGGCGAGCCTGCAGCAATCGCTGGCGCTGGTCTACGAGGCGTTAGGGCGAATCAAATTCGAGGGGATGTATTACCGCAGAGACATCGGGCGCCGATCACTAGAAAGAGCCTGACACTGTAGCAGTTGCTTAAAGCTATCCCTGCAAGGGAGGCCTGGAACTCTAAAAGCTGCAGGTTCACCACAGTGGTGCCCCACATCTCGCAAAAAACGAGCGAGATGTGGGGCACCCGGCCTCTCTTGTAGGGATAGCGTTTCCTGCCTGCAGCGGTGAATCCTTAGAACTGCTCAGGGCTCTAATTAGAGGGCAGGGTGCGCAGCATGGTAGAGGTGGTGGCAGTGACTGAGGTGGATCCGGTTTGCGGCATGAAGGTGTTGCCGCAAAAAGCCGCGGGAGTGGTCGAGCATGCAGGACGTACCTGGTACTTCTGCGGGCAGGGATGCAGGACCAAGTTCGAGGCTGACCCGGGCAAATATGACGGCTCCGCTCCGCTGGTCACGGTTAGCGCAGTATCGACGTCTTCAGCGTCCGCTGAATACACCTGCCCTATGCATCCAGAAATCGTGCGGCCCAGGCCGGGCTCTTGTCCGATCTGCGGCATGGCGCTCGAACCGCGCACAGTAACAGCCGGCGAGACCAATCCTGAACTGAAGAGTATGACCCGGCGCCTGTGGATAGGGGCCGCGCTGACTGTTCCGCTATTGGTCATCATGTTCGCCGGCCTGATTCCTGGTCGTATGTTGGGATGGATTGAGTTCGCGCTGGCAACGCCGGTGGTGCTGTGGGGTGGGTGGCCCTTCTTTGAGCGGGGCTGGGCTTCGATTGTCCATCGTAGCCTGAACATGTTTACCCTCATTGCAATTGGCACCGGCGCTGCCTACCTCTATAGCTTGGTGGCGGTGGCCGCGCCCGGCCTCTTTCCGGCTACGTTCCGCGAGGCTTCAGGAAGCCTCGGCCTCTATTTTGAACCAGCTGCTGTGATCACCGTTCTGGTTTTGCTAGGCCAGGTGCTCGAGTTGAAGGCTCGCAGTCAGACCAGCGGCGCAATCCAGGCGCTGCTCGGCCTGGCGCCCAAGACGGCGCGCCGCATCTCCCGTGACGGGAGCGAGGCCGATGTCCCTCTCACGGAAGTCGCGGTTGGCGACCTCCTGCGCATCCGGCCAGGGGAGAAAGTACCCGTGGACGGCGTGGTGATGGACGGCCGCAGCTCGGTGGACGAATCGATGGTCACCGGCGAGCCCATTCCTACAGAAAAGACGGCGGGAGCCAAATTGGTGGGTGGCACCGTCAACGGGACAGGCAGCCTGGTGATGAAAGCAGAGCGCGTTGGGGCGGCGACGCTGCTGGCTCAGATTGTAAAAATGGTGAGCGAGGCGCAACGGACCCGCGCCCCTATTCAACGCCTTGCCGATCGGGTGGCCTCCTATTTTGTCCCGGCGGTGCTGACCGCGGCCGTGATCACCTTCGTGGTATGGGCGGTAGTCGGGCCACAACCCCAGTATGCACACGCGCTGGTCAATGCCGTGGCTGTGCTTATCATTGCCTGCCCCTGTGCTCTCGGCCTGGCAACGCCTATGTCCATCATGGTGGGCACGGGACGCGGCGCCGGCGAGGGGATCCTGGTGCGCAATGCGGAAGCCTTGGAGATGATGGAAAAAGTAGACACGCTGATCGTGGACAAGACCGGAACGCTCACTGAGGGAAAGCCACGCGTCACTACCACCATCGCCGCCGAAGGCTTTAACCAGGCCCAGCTTCTGCAAGCGATTGCCAGCCTGGAAAAGGCAAGTGAGCATCCCTTAGCCGCTGCCATTCTTGCGACCGCAAAAGAAAATAGTCTGGAGTTTCTGCCGGTGACACACTTTGAATCCTTAACCGGGAAGGGTGTTTCGGGAACCATACAGGGCAAGAAAGTGGCTGCGGGCAATGCGGCCCTGATGAGTGACGTCGGCGCATCCGCGACAGCCCTGGAGCAGCAGGCCGAAGAGCTACGCCAGGCTGGACAAACCGTCATGTTCGTCGCTTGGGATGGCCGTTTAGCGGGCCTGGTAGGGGTCGCCGACCCGCTCCGGGAGTCTACCCCGCAGGCCATCGAAGAGCTTAAGCGGGAAGGCATTAAGGTTGTGATGGTGACTGGGGATAACCGCACTACCGCAGCCGCCCTGGCTCAGAAGTTGGGGATCGACTTCCAGGCGGAAGTGCTCCCGGGCCAAAAGGCCGAGGCAGTCAAGAGTATGCAAGCGAAGGGAGCGGTGGTGGCCATGGCCGGCGATGGCATCAACGATGCGCCCGCACTGGCACAGGCGCAGGTGGGCATCGCGATGGGTACGGGAACGGATGTGGCCATGGAGTCAGGCGGGATCGTCCTGGTGAAGGGGGACCTGCGCGGCATTCTCAAGGCGCGGCGCTTGAGCCAGCTAACCATGCGCAACATTCGTCAGAATCTTTTCTTTGCTTTTTTCTACAATGCTTTGGGCGTGCCGATTGCTGCTGGTGTGCTCTACCCGGTATTTGGACTGCTGCTCAATCCAATGATTGCCGCCGCGGCCATGAGCTTCAGCTCGGTCTCTGTCATCGCCAACGCATTGCGTCTGCGCAGCGCGCCACTCAGAAGCACGTAACACGCTTATCGGCTATTGATCCTTCATTTCCACTTGCGCGCGCCGGAAGGCATAGTCACTCACGTGCACCGAGCCTTGGAAAGGACGATTGATATCGGCAATCGCGACCAGCACCAGCGAAATGAGCAGGGCGAACGCGCTCACCTGGATAACGTGCAGCGGACCATTGGCGGCACCGAACATGCAGGTTGAGGCAATGGTTACCACCCCTCCAACGATCAGGACAAACCAGAGCACTCCGGGGAGACGGGACGCGTTTTCGACCATGCGGATGCGGCGATACCCTGCCAAGGCACTGACTTCGCGGATAGCATGGTCTTCCGCGGTGATCTCCGTGGGAGTGGCTGCTTTCGAGGCCATGAGAGTCGCCCACATCTGGCGCGTGATCGGACGGGTTTCCTCGGGCGTCATGTTAGTCGCCATATCCTCCCATTCATGGTCAACAACCGCATCGCCATACGCCCGCGTCAATTCCCTGAGCTTTGCACCTTCTTCGGGAGCGAGGCCAGACGAGAGGCGATAGACATTTACCAGCGAATTAGCCTCTGCATCCGCATTCAAGTCGGCCTCTCCGAAGCTTATCCAAACGGTGTAGAGCATAAAGCCGATGATGACCGCGTAGGTCGTGCCCAGAACGGATAGCTGCCAGCCGATCAGGTCGTTGTGCGCACGGCGCTCCTCCCGCGGCCAGTAGTAGTTCACCGCCGCCATGAAGGAAAGGGAGCACGCCAGGGAAACAATGACGATGACGATATTTTGGGCCGTATCCAACATTGCGGTCCGCCTGAAGGATTTTCCCCAAGTGTATCCCGTGAGGATCAAGCTCTAGCAAAATGTGCTCTTAAACGCAAGTGACGCAGACGATGCGGATAGCGTGAAAATTATCGTCGTCGCACCTGGCGGTGTAGGCATCAGACAAACCTGGACTGTGGTTTATGATTTGAGAGCGAGGGGAAAATGCTTATGGGTCGAGGACTCTTGGCTGTGTGCATCCTGGCTGCGACCGGTGCTTTGGGCCTCAGTCATCTAATCGGTTTTGCCGACACGGCTAAGCCGGCCATGAATGCCAAGGCTAAGCGGGGTGCTGCGATCTTTCAGCAGAATTGCGTGAGTTGCCATAATAAGCAGCCGGACGATGCTACTCCTTTCGGACCACCCAACCTGCACGGCATCTTTAGCAGCAAGCCCATGGTAAGCCCTGCCATTACGCCCGCGCAGGCAACAGATACCATCAAGAAGGGCTCTCCGCCCATGCCCGCTTTTGGCTCCATCCTGAACGACGCGCAAATCAGCGATCTGATCGCGTACCTAAAGGCCCAATAGTGTTACTCATCGTCCCGCGAGACTTTTTTTGACAGCCTAATCTTTGCACGAAGGGCACGGCTTCAGCCGTGCCACATACCCCTCGTCCATGGCCGGCTTTAGCCGCTGAGGTACGGCTGTTACCCGGTAGGTTCTGTTCAGGCCGAGGATCGAAACGCGTACCTCATCCGCTAAAGCCCTCTCTTGATGAGGCTCTGTGCGGCACGGCTGAAGCCGTGCCCTTCGTACGGAATCCCTGCAACCCTTTTTTGGACGCTACTTCGATCATTGTTTCGGTCAAAGTGACACGCCGAGATGCGGCCAATCGGCATCTTAAACCTGAAGCTATGATGAGAACGTCCGGTTCTGGTGTTTTGAGCGGCTGCATCGTCAGTCTGATTGCGGTTGCCATGCTTGCTCACCCGGGCCATGCAGAAGACCAAGGCGTGAAGATACGCTACCGCGAGGGTTCGGTGGCAGGATTTGTCATCTTGCGGAACGAGAAAGGAGCGGTCCTCGCATCGGGGGAGTTCTCCCAGGTTCCCCGCGGAGACAGAATCAAGTCTCGACTGGTTTTGTATTTTCGAGACGGCTCGTTGGACGACGAGATTTCCGTCTACTCCCAGAAATCAACTTTTCACCTGATCACCGACCACCATATCCAAAGAGGCCGAGCCTTTCCGGACCCTATGGACGTAACCATTGACATGCGCTCGCAGATCGTGAGTGTTCGTGACCTCTCCAATGACAGCCAAACGGTGAAAACAGACCACGTGGACCTGCCGGCCGACCTCGCGAATGGGCTTCTTTTCAATTTGATCAAAAATTTGCAATCCAATACTCCCAAGGTCGAAGTCTCCTATCTTTCCCCCTCCCCTAAGCCGCGGCTGGTTAAGCTCGCCATCGCGATGGAGAAAGAGGCGCAGTTTACAATCGCCGGCCGGCCTTTGAAAGCGGTGGAGTGGGACGTAAAGCCCGAGTTGGGAGGACTGGCCGGGGTAGTGGCGCCGATGATTGGTAAGCAGCCGCCAGATTTGCACGTCTGGATAACCAAAGACGCAGTTCCGGCCATCGTTCGTGTAGACGCCGCGCTGTACAACGGTGGGCCTGTGTGGAGCATTCAACTTGCCAGCCCTGTCTGGTAACCCGGCACGCACCCTTGGCGGTAAGCGGGGTTCGCTAGCCGTCCCCGGTGGCGAGACGGCGTAGCCATTGCCAGCGCGAAAGGTTGGCGCCGGAGGAGTAGGCAATCGTCGCGGGAACGCGCAGTTCTACCTCGGTGCCAACTCCGGCGCGGCTCCAGAGTTCAAGACGAGCGCCGATCTTGCGCGCCCGCTCCTGCATCCCAGGCAATCCCCAACTGCCGGATCGGCGTTCACTTTCAAGGACCGCTGCATCCACGCCGCGGCCGTCATCGCGAAAGCTGATGCGTAGCTGCGTGCGGTCGTAATTGATCTCTGTCTCGCACCGCACGGGGTTGGCATGTTGAAAGGAGTTGGCTATCGCTTCCCGTCCAATGCGGTACACCTCGTCGCGCACAATAGGGTGCAGCTCACGAGGTTCGCCGTTCACCACTACGCTGAAATCGGCCGGGTGCTCTTGCTTGAGTTCCATCCCAACTGCGACAAAGGCCTGGGCCAGCTCATTGGCATCAACGGGACTGACGCGTAACCCAAGTACTCGCTCCCGCCCTTCTTCCAGCACCTTGTCTGACTGTCGAAGAGCCTCGTCCAGCATCTGACGCGTCGGGTCATTTGGTGGAATGTTCTCGGATGCTATCTGGAAGCGCAAGATCAAACCGGCGACGCTCTGCAGCAGGGTATCGTGCAGCTCACGAGAAATTCTTTCCCGCTCCGAAAGACGCTCGGCCAGCCGCGCGCGAAGCTGTCCGGTCAGGTACCGCAGCCGCAACGCAAACAGGAGCCACAGCAATGCGCCGGCAGAAAGTGCGCACAACGACACAAACCAGCCCGTATGTAAGAAGGTGGGTGGACGCAGGAAGTCAACAGCCGCCAGGGTCTGGCCTGGGCCGCCCGCTCGTGCCGCCAAGGCGGTGTGATAGAACTGGCTGACTGCGCGATTGCCATTAAGTGCATTTGCCGGGGGGCACAACAGGGCGACCAGAAACGCTAGCGCCGGGGAACCTACGACTCCACGATGAATCGCTGTAACCATAAGCGTTTCCGCGTCGCACACTGGTAGCAGCCGGCTGTCCGGCGAGCGACAACTCTTCCCGGCTAAATATGTCCTGGCTTTAGATTCCGTCTGGAGCAATATGGACTGCTCAAAGTGTTGGAGGTCAAATCAGTCCTGAAAGTGGCCTCACGGAGAACACGGATGAGATCTGTTCGACTACTGCTCGTTTTTGCCCTGGTGCTTGCCATCGGCTTGGCCGTATGGACGTACATCTTTGCGATCCGGCCGCTGCGCGATCCGCATCCTGCGCCTAGGTCAGCTCACGACGTGTTGGCGATCACAGGAGC
>CAWDVZ010000018.1:0-28001 GCA_963805955.1 uncultured Acidobacteriaceae bacterium | reverse complement strand
TCTCACGGAATGGCGTCCGCCAGGGCCAATTCTATTAATTTCCGCCTGTAATGTTCTCAAAAGCATACGAATAGGCGACGTCGAGCCGATAAACTCTCCCGCCACTCGGCCTAATCGGCACGATTTCAGGATGACTCTGCTGCAACACCGCCCGGGCCAAAGGCCTTAGCGAAAAATGGCCAACAACCACGGCAAACCACTAGGGCTAGCATGTGCCGAAGCGGACATGGCGAGGAACCCACCTACCGCCAGAGCGCGGATCAGAATCATCTTCACGGGAAAACTCCTGGTGCGCAGATTGCGCGTGTTCTCCAAGGTTACCTTCGACGATGACCCGCCGCTACAACTTTCGTGTGATTATTATTAAGTATACAAGTTTTAATCGCTGGTAATGCCTGAGCTCCTAGCCAGGGTGTGTCTTTGTTCGCATGAAAGTGAGGTTTCGCCTAAACCATGGGCAAGGTGGTAAAACTACAGGCACCGGGAGGGGTAACTTTGGTACTGTGAGGTCAAAAGGGTGGCCTTTTTAGGGGATTCCCGTACCACCTGCTTCTGATTATTATCAGTTCATGGATATCTCCCTCGCAGTCGCAACCGATCGTCCTGTCGAACTCCGCGCTGCGGTTCGCTTTCCCCTGTGCGTACCGATTACTATTTGCACGGAAAAGGGAGACCTGCCGGCGGTTACGGAAAACATTTCGGCCAACGGTGTTTTGTTTGAACTAGCCACACCACTCGTGGTGGGCAGTATTGTTAGCTTCACGATTGCAATGCCGGCCGAAGCGATGGGCACCCCCACCGATGTTGTATTGCACTGCACCGGCCGCGTGGTACGCTGCACACCAGATGTAAAGACGACGCATGTCGCTGCAGTCATTGATAAATATCACTTTAGTCATTGAAGCTATTTTGGTCTCTGAACCTATGGTATCTGCCAAGCCTGAATTTCCCGATGCCGGTCCAACCGACGGCGCATTTGAGCCCGATGAGGGCGCGGACAACGCTGCGATTCGAATCGTACTTGCTGATTCGCAGGCGATCTACCGGGTAGGTATCCGGAAGATCTTCGCGCTCGAGGACGATATTCGCGTGATCGCTCAGGTCGATACACTGGCCGGCCTTCACAGCGCTATCCAACGCTTTCCCACCGACATGATCCTGCTCGAAGGCAATTTGATAGCGGGCACGATCGATGCCATTCCCGAACTGGTCCGCCGGGCTCCCCAGCTCAAGATCATCGTCCAGTCGGCTCAGAACGACGAGACCAACACGGTCGAGCTTTATCGGCGGGGAGTTCGAGGCATTATCCCTCGTTCCATCTCGCCCGATCTGCTGGTCAAGTGCGTGCGCAAAATCGCCGCTGGAGAGACGTGGATCGATAACCAATCGATCAACTGGGTCATCGAGGCTTACCGCTCGCAGGCAACTGCGCTGACCAGCCCGCGCACCCAGCCACGCCTTTCACCCAAAGAGCTGGCGATCATTACGTGCATTACGCAGGGCAAGCGCAATAAGGAGATCGCCTACCAGCTGGGGACCACGGAGCAGGTCATCAAGAATTACCTGCGCAAGGTCTATGACAAGCTGGGTGTTTCGGATCGCCTTGAGCTTGCGCTCTATTGCCTGCATCATCAGCTGCACAAAAAGGCCGCCGGCACCGTGCCGGTGACCAACACCCCCATGACCGAGCCGCTCGCCGTCAATAACGGCAAGCTCTAGGAAAGCGTGGCTTTTCCTCAAGGGAAGAGCCGCGCCTGGAGTTTCTGCCTCGCTGTCGGATCCTGTTGCTAACGGTGCTGCCCGAAAAGCATCCAGAGGATCAGGCTGATCAGCGCGGTGAAGAAAACCAGCAGGAAGCCACCCAGCGCCCATGCCACCGTGCGTTGTTGCTCCGGCCTCGGCCTGGTGATGCCGAAGGCTCCGATGAAGCTCTCCATCAGGAAATTCAGCAATTTCATGTGTCTCTCAGTATCGCCCCCGGCGGCTACTGTGGCTACTGATACCATTAAGCCCGATTGGAGCGAGGGGGGGGAAGTATGCCCGATCAGAAAGCACCGCAGCCGTCCGGCCCCAGCCTGCCCGACCCCGCCAGAGAAGCCCTTGAGGAGCCTCGTCTCACCGCTGAAGAACTGGAGCGGGAAATAGGCGACTCCGAAGCCTGGGATGAGGCCTCGGAAGATAACGACAGCGATGCCCCCGGCAACTAAGGCGTTCCGCGGATTGCAATCAGATCCAGTTACATAACGGCCTTTCCCGCTTGCAATAAGTAGAAGTGCTTTAGCCTTGCGGGACCTCCCACGCGCCGCTTTCCGCGGAACGAAAAATAGCTTCGATCACCGCCATATTTTTGATCGCATCCGGGAGGGGAACCGGCACCGGCGTGCCTTCACGCACTGCCCGGGAAAAGACGTCCCCTTGAATGGTGTATTGGTCGCAGGTGGGGAAGGTTTCGACTGTGATGCCGCCACCCACCAGGTCACGCCCGTCGTCGACGAAGAGGCGGCAGGGGCGGTCGTTGGGTGCATTGAAAGGCACTTCGATTTCGATGCGCCCTTTAGTCCCCAATATTTGCATCCGCTGATAGGGGATGAGCTGGGTGCTGCAAGTAAACGTCGCGTGGCCCGAGGGGAATTGCATGATGGCGGAAGTCAACCGGTCCACCTGCAGCTTCGGGTCTTTCTCCAGCAGTGCCGATACCCGCAAGGGCTCTTCGCCGAAGAGGAATCGAGAGGTGTTGATGGGGTAGCACCCGATATCCATCAACCCCCCTCCGCCGCATTCAGGAATGTTGCGGATGTTCTTGGGATCGGTGTTGAAGTAGCTGAAGAAGCCCTGGATCGAACGCAAAGACCCAATTCGGCCGGATGCAACCAGTTCCTGTGCGCGCAGCCACTGCGGATGGGTGCGGACCATGAAGGCTTCGCCAATGATTACGCCGCTGCGCTGCTGCACCGGCAAGAGCGTCCTGGCTTCGGCAACCGTCATGCTCAACGGTTTTTCACACAAGACATGTTTGCCCGCTTGCGCAGCTTTGATCGTCCAGGGGACATGCAGCTGGTTGGGGAGGGGGTTGTAGATGGCCTCGATCTGCGGGTCGGCAAGTAGCTCTTCGTATGATCCGTAGGCCTTCGCGATGCCCAGGCTGCGTGCGACCTCTTGGGCTTTGCCCAGGTCGCGCGAGGCAATCGCGGTCACCTCGGTCCAATCACCCTTTTGCATGGCCGGCAAAACTTTCTTAACGCCGATTGCGGCCGTGCTCAAAACTCCCCAGCGAACTTTGTTTGGCATAGACGGTCATCATAGAGCATTTTCACTTCAACTCTGTACTTAGGGTTCGGCGGAGAGATCTGCGTTCCACCTTCGCGGTTTGATTTACTTCTGCCTGCGTCCAGGCCACACCGGGTCGCGTTTTTCCAGAAAGGCCTGCAGCCCCTCTTTGAAATCCGGACTGTTGCGGATCTTTTCATTCCAGCGCATGGCCCGTGCCAGATCGCGATCAAGGCGGTCTTTGGCAAAGCTGCTCAGCAGTTTCTTTATCGCGCTCATCGACTCCGGGCTGTTCTTGAGCAGCAGCGCCGCCAGGGCCTGGACGCGCGCTGTGAGTTCGCCCTCGGGCACCACCTCGGTCACCAACCCGATGGACAGGGCCTCTTCGACATCCAGGATTTTGCCCGAGAGCAGCAGAGCCTTGGCCTTTTTCTCGCCAATCATTTCCAGCAGAAATACGGAGACGATAGCAGGGATGAAACCAATCTTCACTTCGGTGTAGCCGAACTTCGCCCGGGGCGCAGCGAGCGTGAAGTCACAGAGGGTCGCTAATCCTGTACCGCCCGCGATGGCCGCTCCATTCACCGCAGCGATGGTGGGTTTGGTCAGTTCATACAGGCGGCGCATCATCCACATGGTGGCTTCGGCATCCGCGCGCTGGTCCTCGGGCCGCTGATTGCTGAGCGACTTAAGATTTTCCAGGTCCATGCCGGAGCAGAAGGCCGTTCCCGCGCCGGTGAGCACGACCACTCCGCACGGGCACGCGCCAGCCTCGCCCAAGGCATGCGTAAGCTCAGCAATCATCTGCGGATTCAGCGCATTTCTCCGCTCCGGCCGGTTGAGGGTGATGGTGTGGATACCAGAGACTTCCTTGATTTCCAGCGTTGCGTAATTAATGGCCACGATCTATCGATTGCTCCTCGGCGGGTTTAACCGGCTTTGACTGCACCGAATCTATCAGCGATGGCGCCAGCCATGGCCAGCAATTCGTCCAGGGGGCGTATCGGCGGTAGCTTCGCACCCAGCTTGCCTAGTTCGGTCAGGGCTGCCTCTGTGGCCACATTGCCAACCAGAGCATCCTGGGCGAAAGGACAACCCCCTTGGCCGCCCAGGGCCACATCCAGGCGGCGGCAGCCTGCCTGGTAAGCCGCTGTGACCTTGAGGGCAGCGTGCTCCGGACGTGCGTGCAAGTGAGCTCCCAGCTCGATCCCGGGGACTTCTGCAAGCACCGCACCCATTAGCGAGCGAATCTCCTCGGGGGTGGCCACTCCGACGGTATCGGCCAACGAAATTTGTTTCAGGCCCAGCTCTTTGAGGGTAAGACAGGCCGCTATCACGTCTTCTTGCCGCCACGGGTCGCCGTAGGGATTACCAAAGGCCATGGACAAATAGGCCACCACGCCGAGCCCAGCTTGCGCAGCTTGGGTGCATATTCTCTGGAGCGTTTGGCGCGCCTGTTGGAGCGTCTGTCGTTGATTACGTTCGAGGAAGGTGGCGGAGATGGAATAGGGAAAACCCAGGGTGCTGACCTTTCCGGTGCGAACCGCCCGTTCCGCGCCTTGCTGGTTGACCACGATGGCTATAATCTCGACCGCTGAGTCCGGCTCGAGCAAGGCAAGAACCTGTTCTGAGTCGACCATTTGCGGGACCGCCGATGGGGACACAAAGGAAACAGCGTCGATGTGTGTGAAGCCGGCGGCGGCCAGAGCGCGCAGGTAGTCGGCCTTGATTTCCGGTGGAATCTGTTGCGGCATAGCTTGCCACGCGTCCCGCGGGCACTCGATGATTTTGACCGGCGATGTGCTCACTGCGGCATTCTCCGGGTCCTTACTACCGCGCCAGCAGCCACAATAAGCTGAAGCCCAGCAGGTGAACCACAGCTACCTGCAGCAGTACTTTCCACAGCGGCTTCCAACGCATGGCTATGGTCGCGTAAAGGCCATAGAGGACCCACTGCGCATACAACATGATCTGCGACCAGCTGTCGCTGATCTGCTCGGAGAGGCCCAGCTGAGGCTGCTTGAGCAGCAGCGCATAAGGGTAGAGGAGGCGTAGTTTGAGCAGTCCATCCGCGCCCATCAGGGGCAGAATCTCGGCAGTTTTCACCGCCGCAAAGGTAATTGCAATCCCAGCCAGTAGTGGCCACCATGCCAGCCATCCGGCGGCGGCCTTCTTGTTTTTTCTCTTGTTGCTTCCCGCCCTCTTGGGACGCGGGAGTGTCTGCGAGCTCATGACCCGAGCATAACGCTGGCCGTGGGGGAAGATTACGCAATCCTTTCCTCCACGATCCAGGCGCACCTTTGTGGTCACATAAGATGGTTGAGCCGTGGGAACCAGGGGCTAAGAGGCGGAGTCGTGCTCTGACAGAAAGATTTGAAAATTCCGAGTCTTACCGCGGCACAAGGAAGCTGTCTGGAATGGGCGCTTCGTCCGATTCCTGGCGCTTGTTCAACCCGCCGTAGCGGCGTTCGCGGCGCTGGTAGTCGGCAATGGCTTCGAGCAGGTGGATACCGCGAAAGTCGGGCCACAGGCGATCGGTCACGTAGATTTCGGAATACGCCATTTGCCACAACAGGAAATTGGAGACGCGAAATTCGCCGCTGGTGCGCACTACCAGGTCGGGATCCGGCATGTGCGCCGTGTACAGATGGCGGTGCACGTCTTCTTCGCTGATCTGATCCAGGGAAATATTCTTGCCGGCGGCTTCGCGAGCCAGCGCCTGGAAGGCATCCACGAGCTCGCTGCGGGCGCCGTAATTGAGCGCCAGCGTCAGGACGGTGCCGTTGTTGTGGGCCGTGGCTTCGGCGGCCCACTGCATTTTTTCCTGCACTTCTGAAGGAAGCTCATGAGTACGGCCGATATAGGCGATGCGCACATTGTTGTCGTTCATGCGTTCGACGTTGTCGACCAGGTAGGAGCGCAGCAGACGCATGAGAAAGTTGACTTCCGTCTTGGGGCGGCGCAGGTTGTTTTCGAGCGAGAAGGCGTAAAGGGTAAGCCAGGGCAAGTTAATGCGCGAGGCCGTCTCGACCACAAAATGGACCGACTCGGCGCCCTGTTGATGGCCGAGAAAGCGCTTTAGACTGCGCTTGCCTGCCCACCGCCCGTTGCCGTCCATGATGATGGCTACGTGCTGCGGCAGGCGCGCCGGGTCCAGTTGGCGGTAGATGGCCTGCTCTTCGGGAGAAAGTTCGGCTACGCGGCTCGCTGGCGGGAATCGCAAAACGATTGCCTTTCCCTACGACCGTAGCACATGGCTCAGTCCCCCGCAAAGCCGTTGGGGTTGAGTCGTGGCGGAGGGGAAGTCCATGCTTCGGCGCCGACTTGCCAGGCGCAACTTAGGCGATTCCACGATAGGTGCAAACCCATGAAGATGATTCGGACGGGGCTTTTCCCCGAGAAAAGACCCACCTCGCCGAGCTTGGATCGGGCACAGTAATCGTGGAATCGCTTTAGGCGCTTCTACGGCGTCCCATGGCCAGGTCGCGCACCTGGTTCAGGAACATCGAGCGTTGCAGCGTATCCATCTGTGCGATGTACGGAGCCAGCTCCGCCAGAAACGGGTCGCCGAGAATCGACGCGGTCTCTTCATGGCGGCGGCTACGCGCATCCCGAAGCAAATGACAGATGTCGATTTCCAGTGCGGCAGCCAAACGCGCCAGCGAAGATAGCGTCGGCATCGCCTTGCCGTTCTCGATTTTAGAGATGTAGGTGCGCGGCACCTGCATGCGCCCAGCCAGCTGACGCTGGCTCAGATTGCGGCCTTTGCGAAGATCACGCACCGCGCGCGCGACCTGCAGGCTGTTGTCTTCTGCCACAGCCTCTTCGGGTTCGCCCGCGAACTGCGGGACGAGCCGTTCTGGTTCCTCGACCTCGAGGGGCTTGTGGCAGCGTCTGCAAAGGGAGTTTGCGGTGCGGAACTGCACCAGAGTGCAGCGTTCACACCGAAGAACCTCACGTGCCTCAACGGTTGCTAGGGTAGTTGCCATAATGTTGTAACGGAGCGCCAGAGCAGGGCGGTCCTTATCCCGATAAGAAGCGCAGCTTTTAGATCACCTTGCATGTCCTCATGCCAAGTATCCGTTTAGCGACGGTCCCTATCTGATTCATGATTACAGTGATGCAGGGTATCCTCAATGTCAAGTTAAAAAGTAGGGGCAAAGCGGAAAACGTGGTACGAATTTCGGAAGAAAGCCTAAAAAACACGGAGCCTGACGGTCGTCTGTGCAAAAAGGTACTCAATGATCGCAAAAAAATGCACACGACCCGAAGCCTGGACACTCCTGAATCAGTACACCCAATCGACAAGTCTCATCAAGCACGCGCTCGCCGTCGAAGCTTGCATGCAAGCCTATGGAGAAGAGCAAGCAGCCGTGTGCAAACTCAGTGAAGACGACGCAAGCGCATTGATCGAAACTTACCGCATCACTGGTTTGCTGCACGACTTCGATTACGAAAAATATCCCAGCGCAGCAGAACATCCCTTCGTGGGAAATAAAATTCTCGCCGAACAAGAATGGCCGGAAGACGTTCGCGTAGCCATCATGGGACATGCGCAGTACTCTGGTGTTCCCAGAGACACGCATCTCGCCAAGGCACTCTTTGCCTGCGATGAGCTGGCCGGTTTTTTGACTGCCGTTGCGCTCGTCAAGCCGACAAAATCCATCTTCGACGTAGACCTGCAAAGTGTGCGAAAGAAGCTTAAAGACAAGGCTTTCGCGCGTGGTGTCCACCGCGAAGACATCATTCAAGGCGCGCAGGAACTGGGTGTGGATCTGGACATCCACATTACCTTTTGCATTGCCGCTTTATGCCGCCAAGCTGCCGCGCTGGGTCTCGATGGTGTGGCCGCGTCCACTCCTCGCACATAACGTGTCTTGATCCGCAGCCGGAGTCCCGCAGCAGCTTCACGGCGATCATGCCGCCGGCTTCAACTTGCGGAGGCGATTCGTCGTAATGGTAACAACAATAGTGTCTTTTGTTTTGACCGATCCCGCTCGCTGTCGCTGACCATGATCCGCCGCGCATCATTTTCCCGGCTCTTCTCAGCCGAGCGGGAACAGTTGGGAGCGCAGTCAACGCTTCCTGTCGACGCTCGCCAAGGTTTGCAAAGGAGAACGTGAGCGCGCAAATTTTGCTTAAGAATCGATTCGTTTTTACCTTCTCGATTGCTACCGCGGAGTCGCCGAGGAAGGAGAGAAAATACTCCCACCTTTGGGTTATTGGCGGGTCTGATTCATTCCGAGCCGCGGTACGCTTCTGAGCGCAGAGGATCGGCATTTTCCGGCGCCTCGGGGTCGATGGCAAAGTCGAAAATCTCGCCTTCGGCAAACCCCGGACTGGAGGGCAGGGGAACGAGGGCATACTCCCCCGGGGTGAGCACCTGCTGGAGAGAGATTCGGTACCAGTCGGTCGTTCCCACGCGCTGCTGCTTGATCCCGATCACATCGGGGTATTGGGAATCCCCGTGCTTCTCCCGCTGCTTAAGCTGCGTCATGGCATCCTTCGCCACCGTTCGCCGTTGGCCTTCGATGCTGAGACGCACGACGACCAGGTCGGAGCGCCCATTGTCGCTGCCCGAGACCCCGCGCAGGAAGAACTGTGGCGCCGCATCGTGCACGCGAACCTGGGCTGCTTCGCCCTTGAACTCAATCGTGTGCCGAAGCTTGAGGGAAAAGCCGGAGTCCTGCGCGGTGGTATCCGGAGGCCTTAACCGGACCAGTTCACGTATACCCTTCCAGGTATCGAGCGCCCAGATGTGTCCGTAGGTCGGTAGCTGGAGGCCCTCCGCCACGCTGATGTCGTCGGAGGAGACACTGGGCTGAGACGAGGCTTCAGCCTGGCCGTGGGCAGGCGCGCCATAGCCGAGGGACAAAGTCAGGGAGAACGCCAGGCAGAGGATAGGTTGGGCGGGCATTCGGGTGTTCTTTTGATCAGGCCGGCGAACCACACCATCCTAGAGCATTTTCGCTTCTACTTTGCACAGTCGAAGTCAATAAAGGACCGCAGAGGAAGCGCGCACACCCGGCCGACGGTGCGCGGGGGAGGGAAACCTAGAAGGTGTAGAGCACGTAGCCGGCGAGCAAAGCAAAGACGGTCATCACCAGGATTGCTTCCAGCTTTTGATAGTCCGGGGCAGCGCCGCTAAAGCGATGGCGTGCCGGCTTCCTGGGGTCGTACTGAATGGTCAGCTGCTCGCCTACCCTGTAAGGCGCGATGTGCTGGACCCCTTGATGGCAAAACTCGCCGTGATTCACCTGTCCCCCATCGGGCTGGTAGGTGAATTTAATCTGATAGTGGCCCGCAGTGCCCCCCAGGTGGTCGTGATAGCGCACCCACTCACAGGAGTCCACGGTTGCCTCAACGGTAGGCCAGGAGTGGGAGGGTGTCAGTTTCCAAAGTAAGTTAGCCATTGTCATCTCTTTCGACCGGCAATCTTTCAGCCATAGGGGTTGGCCGAAAGATAATTGGATGCAGTATGTCACGTTTGGGGGATGTTGGAAATAGGGAAATTGTGCAAGGGGCGCCGAGGGCGGCATCAGACAGCCTGGAAGTGAAAATGCTCCGGGATGGTATGCTGGCACGTTTCTTATGGTCAACTCAAATCCAGACCGACCCATCGCCGAGCCGGCTCAGCAGTTCTCCAATCAGTTGGTTTCGAAGCTAGACCCGCAGACCGCAAAAGGCCGCGCCAATACCGCCGGTATGGAGTTGCTGCTGCAGGCTTTAAGGCGTCAGGAGGACGCAATCCGCGAGGGCGGAGGAGCTAAGGCCATCGAGGCGCAGCACAGCAAGAAACGTCTCACCGCCCGCGAACGGTTGGAGTTGCTGCTCGATCCCGGGTCCGATTTCCTGGAATTGGGTCTTTTTGCCGCCTACGGCATGTACGAAGAGTGGGGTGGTGCGGCGGCGGCGGCGGTCGTCACCGGCCTGGGGTGGGTCTCGGGGCGCCTGGTGATGATCATCGCCAATGACGCCACAGTCAAAGCGGGCGCATTCTTTCCCATGACCGCGAAAAAGGTCATCCGGGCGCAGACGATAGCCCTGGAAAACCGTATCCCCACCCTTTATCTAGTTGATTCTTCGGGTGTTTTTCTGCCCCTGCAAGAGGATGTATTTCCTGACCAGGACGACTTTGGACGGATCTTTCGCAACAACGCGGTGATGAGTGCGCAGGGCATCCCGCAAATTACGGCCATTATGGGCATGTGCGTGGCCGGTGGGGCCTATCTTCCGGTCATGACCGATAAGGTACTGATGACCGAGGGAAGTGGGCTTTTTCTCGCTGGGCCGGCACTGGTGCAGGCGGCTATCGGCCAGAAGTACTCGGCTGAAGAGTTGGGTGGGGCCACCATGCACGCCGAGATTTCGGGCACGGTCGATTTCAAAGAGCCCAACGACCATATGTGCCTAGCCAGGCTGCGGTCGCTGGTGGCCCGGCTAGGTCACGGTCCCACCGCGCCCTTCGACCGGGCGCCCTATGACGCGCAACGCGACGCCCCGAAGTTTGCTCCCCAGGAACTCTACGCCCTGCTCGATTCGGACCCGTCCAAGGGCGCGAGCAACAGTTATGACATGCACGAGGTAATTGCCCGCCTGGTCGACCGTTCGCAGTTCGATGAATACAAGGGGGATTACGGCAAGACCGTCCTTTGCGGATACGGGCGAATTGGCGGCTTTGCGGTGGGGATTGTGGCCAACCAGAAGACTCATCAAACGCATACCAGCCAGATGGGGGAGAAAAGGGTTGAGTTCGGGGGCGTGATTTACGCCGAGAGTGCGGAAAAGGCGGCGCGCTTCATTATGGACTGCAATCAGAACCTGATTCCGTTGATCTTTCTTCATGACGTGAACGGGTTTATGGTGGGGCGCGATGCGGAGTGGAGCGGGATTATCCGCGCCGGTGCGCAGATGGTTTCGGCGGTAGCCAACTCCACCGTGCCCAAGATCACGGTGATTCTTGGCGGCTCGTTCGGCGCAGGGCACTACGCGATGTGCGGCAAGGCTTACGACCCGCGATTCCTCTTTGCCTGGCCGACGGCACGGTATGCGGTGATGAGCGGGGCCTCTGCGGCGAGCACGCTGGTGGAGATAAAAATCCGTCAGTTAGAACGTGGGGGCAAGCAATTGAGCGAGGAGGAGAAGGGCCAGGTCTTCGCCTCCATCAAAGCGGCCTACGATGAGCAGACGGACTGCCGCTACGCAGCCGCCCGTCTGTGGGTGGATGCCATCATCGATCCAGCAAAGACACGCGACGTTTTGCTGACTGCGCTCCAGGCAGCGGCCCTGAATCCCGAGGTTGCGAAGTTTAACCCGGGAGTGATCCAAACCTGAGTCGAGTGCTGTGGGGCTTGAGTGGGATACCACAGCACTCGACGAGCCTTTTTTGACATTGGAGCGTACCGAGGGAGCTTCGGGGCGGCTGTGGTCCGTTGGTTGAGAAAGGCGATGAGATTCGTTCTATGGTCGGCCGAAGTGCTTCCCGCGGCGGGTAATAATAACTGCTTCCCCGCGTTCCACCCGATCCAGCAGAGCGCTCAATTGATTCCTTGCTTCCGAGACCCCGAATACCCAACCAGCTTAAGCCTCATGATCTCAGTCGCCGTGTATCTTCTTTAAAGAATGAAACGGGTCATCACGGCGGCTGTTCTCGTCCCCCTGGTTCTGCTGCTGCTGCTGAGGGGATCTTTTTTACTGGTAGTCGTAGCGACAGCTCTGGTGGCGGAGCTGGCTACGTGGGAATACATCTCCATCGCCGATGCGCATGGGTCCCGCATTCCACGCAACCTGCTCTTGATCGCCATTGCGCTGCTCTTCGCCGCGATCTTCTATCATCCCTACCTGGTCCTCCCGGTGATCGGCCTATGCAGCCTGGTATTGCTGCTGGTGTGCAGCTTCCGCTCGCCTCTGGAGCGGGTGCTGCCGGATACCGCCTTCTCGGTCTTCGCCCTAATCTACATTGGCCTGACCCTGGCAACCGTGCCGTTGCTTTGGGCTCAGCAGGATGGCCCTTCGCTCCTGGTCTTCCTGTTCTGCATCGTGTGGACCGGCGACACTGCCGCCCTTTATGTCGGCCGAAACTTCGGGCGCAGCAAACTCGCTCCGCGCATCAGCCCAAATAAAAGCTGGGAGGGAAGCGCCGCTTCAATGGCCGGCGGCCTGCTCATCGCCGCAGGGCTGGTAGCGCTCTCTCGATCGGTCTCCACCCTCCATTTTGCCGGTTCGCTGGTGCGATGGTTGGCGTTGGCTGTGATCGTGAATCTCTTCGCCCAGGTGGGCGATTTGGTTGAGTCCGCCATCAAGCGGGGCGCCGGGGTGAAGGATTCGGGCGCCATGCTTCCCGGCCACGGAGGTATCCTGGACCGCATCGACGCCCTCCTGCTGACCGCACCAGTGCTGTGGTACGCTCAATGGATTCAGCAGTATTTTGAGCGGGTCAGCTTGCGTTGAAGCACATCTGCATCCTCGGTTCTACCGGTTCTATCGGAACCAGCACCCTCTCTATCATTGAGCGTTACCCGGAGCGCTTCGCGGTCGCTTCGCTGGCCGCCGGCGCCAATGTGGACCTGGCCTTTGCCCAATGCCGGCAATGGCGCCCGCTGGTGATTTCGATGGCCACGGAAGCTCTGGCTTGCGACCTCGCCTTGCGGCTCAAGGCAGCCGACCTGGGCGACATCGAGGTGGTTCATGGCACCGCCGGAACGGTGCATGCGGCTACCTTATCCCGGGTAGACTTCGTGGTCTCGGCGATCGTTGGCCTGGCTGGGCTCGAAGCTACCTATGCCGCCGTGGCTGCAGGCAAACCCGTCGGCCTGGCCAACAAAGAGGCCATGGTCGCCGCGGGAGAGATTCTCACCCGGATGGCGCGCCGTGGCAACGTACCCCTGCTGCCCATCGACTCCGAGCACAACGCCATCCACCAGTGTCTCCGTGGAGGCGCCGCACAGGAAGTTCGCCGCATCTGGCTGACCGCTTCGGGCGGTCCCTTCCGCCAGCTCCCGCTCGACCAGTTTCAGCACGTTACGGTGGAGCAGGCGCTACGCCACCCCACCTGGATCATGGGGCGCCGGGTAACCATCGATTCCGCCACCATGCTTAATAAGGGCCTGGAAATCATCGAAGCCTGCCGTCTCTTCGATCTCGCGCCATCCGCCGTCCGCGTCACCGTACACCCGCAATCGACGGTACATTCGCTGGTGGAGTTTGTGGATGGCAGCATTCTGGCGCAAATTTCCGTTACCGATATGCGGCTGCCCATTCTGTACGCGCTTAGCTTTCCCGAGCGGGTACCAAGCGAACTGACTTTTGATATGGAAGCGCTCGGACAATTGAGCTTCCAGCCGCCTGATTTTGAACGGTTTCCCTGTCTTCGCCTGGCCTACCAGGCGGCTGAATCCGGGGGCGCCGCCTGCATTGCGCTCAATGCCGCGGACGAGGTGGCAGTCGGTGCATTCCTCGAAGGCACCATTCCCTTTACCGGCATCCCGCGTACAATTGAGCAAGTTCTTGAGACAACGCCGCCGAGGCATCCTGAAACCATCCAGGAAGTCCTTCAGCTAGATCAGGAAGCGCGGCGGATCGCACACAGCGTGGTATCAGGGTTTTCGCCTGTGCTGCGTTGAATTTTTTCGATGCCGGCGCTTTGGGCCAGATGAAAGCATCTAAACCGTTGCGGCAAAGTTCACCGTTAGCGTGGAAGTATGCTCACCGCAGGCGGTTCATTCCAGTCAATACTCCGGTAGTTCGGTGCCCCGGCAACCCGCGCTGGATCCGGCAGAGAGGTAAATGAGCGGATTACTATGTCCTTTTTCCTAACCAGCACGGTTTCCATGCTCGTTGTGCTTGGCATTATGGTCCTGGTGCACGAGTTCGGCCACTTCGCCGTCGCCAAGTTGTGTGGTGTGCGGGTCGAAGTCTTCTCCATTGGTTTCGGCAAACGTCTTTTTGGTTTCCGCCACGGAGATACGGATTACCGGCTCAGCCTGTTGCCGCTTGGCGGCTACGTCAAAATGTCGGGAGAACAACCGGGTGAAGAGTCGACCGGTGATCCGGCTGAATTTAACGCCCATCCGCGCTGGCAGCGCATCCTCATTGGTCTGGCAGGTCCGGTATCGAACTTCCTGCTTGCTCTCCTGCTCATGACCGGTTTTTACATGATGCACAACGAGGTCGAAGCTTTTCGTGCCGAGGCGGCCAATATCGACTTCGTTTCCGACCACACCGCCGCCTCCACCGCCGGACTCAAGGCGGGCGATGTCATCACTCGTTTCGATAATGTCATCAATCCTACGTGGGAGCAGGTTTCGATCCGCGCGGCGCTGAATGTAGGACAAATCGTCCCCGTTGATGTCAGGCGCGATGGGCAAACCGTCAGCACCCAGTTAATGATTCCCAACCCCCACGGATCGGACGACTTCGATTTCGATACCGTCGGTTTTGTGCCCCGCATGCAGGACTACCCGGTCCGCGTCCGCCAGATCGAGCCTGGAATGCCCGCCGCCAAGGCCGGCCTGAAGCCCGGTGACCAGATTCTTTCGGTCAACGGGTTGACCCTTCATTCGGTGGATGCCATGCTCGCCTTTCTGCAGCAGGATAATGGCCGCCCCATCCAATTGACCGCCCTGCGAGATGGAAAAACATTTCAGGTTGATTTGCAGCCTGTCATGGCCGACGCCGGCAATGGGCATAAGCTCTATCGGATTGGTTTTGCTCCTAACCTGCCGCCTTTCAAGATTCAGCAGTTGCCGTTGCCGCAGGCGCTGCGTCAGTCCGTTCATTTCAACCTGCGCTATTCGGGTCTGATCCTTGAAGTTCTTGAGCGCATGGTGACGCGCCGCTTTGCGGTGCAGGACCTGAGTGGGCCGATTGGCATCGCCCGGCAGACCGGACTTGCGGTGGAGGAGCCCGGCTGGCAGCCGATTATCGGGCTCATGTCGATCATCAGTCTTAATCTCGGCATCTTCAATCTTCTGCCCATCCCAATTCTGGATGGGGGCGTGATTGTTCTGCTGTTGATTGAAGGCGTGATGCGCCGCGATCTGAATCAGGAGTTCAAGGAGCGGATCTATCAGGCAGCGTTCGTTGTGCTGCTGATCTTCGCCGCCTTCGTGATGTTCAACGACATCTCCAAGCTCCAGGTCTTTACCAAGCTTAAGCCGTAGCTAGGAGTCGAGAACTGACGGGAATACCAGAAGGAAACAGCAGGTCCCTCCACTGCGCTACCCGGGATTTCCTGTTGAGGCTGGTGGCGTTGGCGGAATTCATGCGGCTTTCCTCCTGAAAGCCGCACAAATGGCTGGTGAGTGCCGCAGAGCAGGAAATCCGGGTGCGCTCAGGTTCAGGATGACGATTCTGTGGGAGAAGTAACGGAACGGAGACCTTTGTGTGGGAGCCGGGGCGCACCGCAGGTCCCTCCACTTCGCTTCCTAATGAACAAAAAATAAAGCCAATAGAATCAACCTCGATTTCCAGCGTTCATTTCACTCTTAACTTGCCGCAGGCAAGTCGGCTCCTCGGGATGACAAAGTAGAGGGTGGTGCATCCATGGGGAATTGGCTAGTGGCTGAAAGAATTGTTAGGCGAGTGCCGTGGTATCCCACTCAAGCCAAAACCGGGCTTGAATGGGGCACCCAGCGGTTGTTGACGAGGAAGCAATAAAAAAGTCACAGCCTCTCAGGATGACGGTCTTGTTGGAGGGTTCAAGAAAGGCTGGCCCGACGTGCCAAAACACGAAAAATCAAAAAAGTCACAGCCTCTCCTCAGGATGACAATCCTGGGGGACCACTAACAAATATTCGTTTGACCGCTTTTGGGCCCATTTCCAACCCAAGCGATCTCACTTGTCGATCCCGCGCGGTGCTTTGCGTGGCGCCTCCATCCCCAGCCGCTGTGTCCGCTACACTTAGCTCACCCATGCCAGTTTCCCAGACCAAAATCCGCGTTCGCTATGCCGAAACCGACCAGATGGGAGTCGTTTACTACGCCAACTTCTTCGTTTGGTTCGAGGTCGGCCGGGTTGAGCTGCTGCGCCAGCTCGGCTTCCACTACAAACAGATGGAAATCGACGACGATTGCCACATCCCAGTCGTCGAAGCCAACTGCCGCTACAAATCACCCGCGCGCTATGACGACGAGCTGCTGCTTGAGACCAGCATTTTAGCCATGCGCCGCAGTGTCATTAAATTCGGCTATCGGCTGCTTCGTCCGGAAAACGATGGCTCCCGGACCACCCTTCTTGCGGAAGGCGAAACCACGCACGTTACGGTCAACCGGTCGTTGCACAAGGTGCCATTGCCGCAAAAGTATGCGGCTGTTCTGCAGGAATTCCTTCTGACCCCATCCTGAGCAGCCGGGCATCTGCTCGCTTATTACCGCGGCGGGAGAAATGATCTAACCTGCATTCATGTCCCGCGCCCTGCTTTTTTCTGCCGGGTGCCTGTGCTTTGCCATCCTGCTTGGCCTGCCAGGCGCCATATACGCGCCCGATGCGGGCCAGTACCGTCTGCTGGCGCTCGGTCAGCGGAACGCCGTTCCTGCACCTTTTTCCGCTCGCATTCTGGGCCCGGCCACGGCCGGCTGGCTGGGCCGTGTTACGGGGCTCGGCGTCGACACCGGCTTCTTGCTCCTGGGGATCGTCTGCCTGGTGGCGCTGATCGCTTTGGTCGCCGGCCTGCTGTGGTCGTGGCGGGCTCCCATCGCTATCTTTGCCGGGGTTTTCCTGATGCCTTTTTGGGTCGATATTTTCCATGATTACTATCTACCCGACCTGCTGCATGCCACGATTCTGGCGGCGATCCTGCTGTGCCTTCTCTTCGGCCACAACGGACTGGCTTTGCTCCTGCTCTTTCCTGCCTACCTGGCGCGCGAGTCCACGCTTCTGCTGGCCCTCTGTTTGCTTGTCGCCTGCTGGCGGCGCATTCCGCTCCGCAGCGCCGGCGTCGGGTTTTTGGCCATGGCCGCCGGTGTTTTGGTCAGCCGGCACTACGGCCAATCAGGCCCCGCCAGTGTTCACGGACTGGGTGGCGGAGCCTACATCCTGGGCAAGCTCTTCTGGAGCTTCTTCAAGAATGTTCTCGGGTTGCCCCTGTGGAGCAATACGCTGCCGGAGTGCAGCCCTGTCTGGGTCGCCGCGCTGCCCCATTCCTTGGGCGCCATCCGGCAGGTCGGAGTGTGTCAGCCCTCCGTGTGGGGGCCTGGGCGCCTCCTCCTCGCCTGGTTTGGAGTCTTCGGGATCGGGCCCGCCCTGGCGGTAGTCCTGTGGCGGAGGATGGTGCCCCTTCTCTCCGGTCAGGAGCGGGATCCGCGGCTCACTCCCGGCATGGTTATTGTCTTCCGTCTGTGCGTCGTCTACGGCGTCATCAGCATCTTAATGGCACCGGTTCTCGGGGCGAGTGCAGACCGGCTGGTGGAATACGGGTGGCCCTTTTACTTTGGCGTGCTCCCCTGGTTCGTCGTCGCGTCTTACGACCTCCGGGGGCTCCGCCCGGCGTGGATCCTTATGCTGCACCTGCTTACCTGCTGGGTGGCCTGGTTCGGCTTCAGGGTGCAAACCCCGAGCTTCCTGCTCGCCGGACTGGCGGTGCTGATGTTGAATGGGGTGGGCTACGCCCTGCTAAGGCGGTCTTACCTGTTTTCCACGGGGGTTTCCCCGCCGGTAACTTACTAGGTTATCCACAGTGTGGATAACCTGTGGATTCAGCCCGTTAGGGATCCGTCACTGTGATCATTGAGTGGTCTTTTTTTTAGATTGTGAACAATATCTGTTACATATACAACGAAAGCCGCACGGCTGTTACTCTTTCGGGCCACGCGTGCGCTGAACAGCTCTTTTTTATGTATCACTGATAGCGACGAATTGGTCAGAGCAGCTTCCGCTTAGCCTGGATTTCTCCTGCCACTCTGCCAGCGTGGCAGGAAATCGGGTTCAAGCCCGCTTTTGGCTTGAGTGGGATTCCACTGCGCTGGACCGACAGCTTTCTCGACTGCGACGAATCCCCAGGTTCATGCTGATCTACACCCTGTACAGTCAGGGGCCGAGGGTTGTGGAACCCCACTCAAGCCAAAAGCAGTCTTGAATGGGGCACCCATACTTTGTTACGGGTAGAGAGAGAACCGGTTGCAGGCCGGGGTCAGTATGTGGGGAGGCCGCGCGGCTTGATGTGGGTGCGGATGAAGGCTACGGTGCTTTCGAGGGATGTGCCCGGCCCAAAAACCTCGGCCACCCCCAGCGCCTTCAGGGCGGCAATGTCTTGCCTGGGGATAGTCCCGCCCAGAACAACCAGGATGTCAACCGCACCTCGCTCTTTGAGGAGCCCCAGGACCCGGGGGACAATCACGTTGTGGGCACCGGAGAGGATGCTCAGCCCGATGCAGTCGACATCCTCCTGCAGGGCGGCGTTGACAATCATTTCCGGGGTCTGGCGCAGACCGGTGTAGATCACTTCCATCCCGGCATCGCGTAGGGCCCGGGCGATGACTTTGGCGCCCCGGTCGTGACCATCCAGGCCTGGCTTGGCTACCAGCACGCGAATGGGGATGACCGCCGGGGTTTCCATTGCGGTTATTAGCCGGTTACTTGTCGCGGGCGACGACGAAATCGGGCATCCAGAGCAGAGCCCGCTTGTAGTCGGATTCGGGCAGCCCGGCGATGGCCGCGCGGGCGACCTCGGCGTATTGGAAGGCGGCGGTCAGGGCATATTGCACCGATCCGTGCCGCTCCAGGATGGCCAGCACTTCCGCATGGCTGGTGCGCTCGAAGCTCAGATCTTCGAGCACCCTGCGAATGGCCTCGTGCTCGGCCGGCGTTCCGTGCTCCAGGGCATGGACCACGGCCAGCGTGGCCTTACCCTCACGCAAATCGCTCGCCACCGGCTTGCCCAGCACCCGCTCGGTGGCGGTCAGGTCGAGCACGTCGTCCACGATCTGGAAAGCGATACCCAGGTTGCGGCCATATTCCCCCAGCTGCTCCTCCAGCTCTTCGGTGGCACCCGCCAGGACAGCGCCCAAGCGCATCGAGACGTCGAACAGGCATGCCGTCTTGCGGTCGATCAGATCGTAGTATTCGGCTTCGCCCACCACCCGTCCCAGCTTTTCCATCTGCACGAACTCGCCCTCGACCATCTGCTGGGTGAGGCCGATCAAGAGGTCAAGAACCTTGAACTTGCGCTCCTGCAGAGCGATGTGGAAGGCCTGCATGTAGAGCCAGTCACCGGCCAGGACACATTTCGAGTTGCCCCAGGTGGTGTTGGCGGAAGGCCGGCCGCGCCGGGTGTCGGCTCCGTCGATGATGTCATCGTGCACCAAGGTCGCGGTGTGCACCATTTCCACCACGGCGCCGAGCCGCACCATGCCGTGGCCGTGGTAGCCGAGCGATTTTGCCGCCAACAAGAGCAGGGAAGGGCGAATGCGTTTGCCGCCGCCTTCGCGCAAGTGGTCGGCGATATCGGTGATCGCCCCCACGCTGGAGACGGCGTCACGCACCAACTCGCCCTCGATGGCGCTCAAGTCTTCGCGCAGCAGGTCGAAGACTTCCTTCGCCGTCGCTATCGCTTGTGTGCTCACTCACTCTCCAGGTGCTGGTTCTTGAACTCAGAAATACTCTGCACCGGTATTGCGACACAAAATTGCTTTATACCATCCCTGTCAAACAGGACCTAGTTCGACCGGTAATTGGTGAACTGCATGTCGATGCCGAAGTCATGACCCTTGAGCAGTGCAATCGTCTCCTGTAGGGTATCGCGATCCTTGCCCGTTATGCGTACCGTATCGCCCTGAATAGATGCCTGGACCTTTTTCTTTGATTCCTTGATCAACTTAACGATCTCTTTGGCCTTTTCTCCAGGGATCCCCTGCTGCAGGGTGATTTTCTGCCGTACGCTGGACCCCGATGCCGGTTCGATCTTGCCATATTCAAGCGCCTTCAAGGAAACACCGCGCTTAACGAACTTTTGCTGCAGAATCTCGGTGACGGCCTTGAGCTTGTACTGGTCCGAGGAGGCCAGCTCAATGGCCTCGTCCCCTTCCAGCAGCTTGATTTCGGAGTGCGAGTCTTTGAGATCGAAGCGAGTCCGCACTTCCTTGATGGCCTGGTCCATCGCATTTTTTACTTCCTGAACGTCGACCTTGCTGATTACATCGAATGAGTTGTCTGCCGCCATGTGCTGTCCTTCCTCGATTATGAGCGCAAAAGCTGTTGCTGACCCCGAACTTACGACCCCGCGTCCGGCGCTACGCCAAAAAAACGGAAGAAGTTGTTGGCCGTGCTGGAAGCGACCTCCCCTGAAGTGATGCCGCGCAGCTCCGCCAGCTTGTCTGCCACCCGGCCCACCCACGCCGGCTCATTGCGTTTGCCGCGATAAGGAAGCGGCGCAAGAAACGGGGCGTCGGTTTCAATCAGCATCCGGTCCAACGGTACCCTGGCTGCCACCTCGCGTATATTTTCTGCCCGGGGAAAAGTGATGTTGCCTGCAAATGAGATGAGAAATCCGCAATCCAAGGCTCTCCTGGCATGCTCCCATTCGCCGGTAAAACAATGCAGGATGCCACCCAGGTTGGTCTTGACCCAGGCAGTCTCAATCATCTCCAGTGTGTCGTCCCAGGCGTCGCTGCTGCCCTCGGAAGGCCGGCAATGGATGATGATCGGGCGCCGCTTGGCTGCGGCCAGCTCCATTTGTTGCGCAAAGGCCTGCTTCTGCTGCGGCCGAGGCGAGTGGTCATAATAATAATCCAGTCCGATCTCGCCTACGGCCAGTACATCGGGGTTGGCCAACAAATCGTCCAGTTTCGCCAAAGCGGCCTGGTCAGCCAGCTGAGCCTCATGGGGATGGATTCCAGCCGTGGCCAGGACCCGGGGGATTCCCGGCTTGCCGGCATAGCTTCGGCTCAATTCCAGCGCCTGCTGCATGGTGTCAGGCCCCTCCCCGATACCAATAGACAGAACGGTGCGCACCCCCTGCTGCCAGGCCCGCTGCAGCAGTTCCTCCCGATCGGCGTCATACCGCGGGCTATCCAGATGTGCGTGTGAGTCGACCAGCGCCATTCCTTCTCATTCCCTGGGATCTTTTCCTTGTGACGAACCGATGGGCCACAGCATTACACCGGCGACCTTTCCTTTACCGTGGATGGGAAAAGATACAGATTTACTTGAGCCGCGCCCCTATTTCGATATCTTCCAGAAAGCCGGCCAGAACGGGCTTGCCTTTCTCTCCCAGCGATGCCGCTACGATCATTCCATTCGACTCCAGGCCGCGCAACTTTCTGGGTTGCAGATTGGCCACAATCACCACCTTGCGCCCAATGAGCTTCTCTGGTTCGTAGGCGCCGGCGATTCCAGCGACAATCTGCCGCACTTCATAGCCGAGGTTCACTTCCAACCGCAAAAGCCGGTCGGCGCCCTTCACCGGTTCCGCTACCAGCACTTGTGCCACGCGCAGCTCGACTTTGGCGAAGTCGTCGATGGTGATCGTTTCGGGTTTGTCCGCCGGTGGTGTGGCGGGCGCAGCAGTCCCCACAGATGCTGCCGGCGTCAAGGCTGCCGGCGCCTTGGCCACGAGGCCGTCGGTTGCTGCTGACGCTGCAATGGCGGTCGCCTGCTTCTCCGCTACAGTGGTGGGCGTGGGGGCTGGTTCCGGGGCGGCCGGCGCATGGACGACTACTGCAGCTTCCGCAACCGCGGGCTCTGTTTCTGCGCTCTTGCCGGTGTTCTTCGTCTCCAGTTCGTTCATGCGTTCGACCGTGTCCTTTTCTGCCCGGGGAAAGATAGGGCCCAACTGACCGAGTTTGGTTCCTGGCGCCAATTGACCCCAGTGCAGATCCTTCAGGTCTGCATGAGCGATATCGCCGAGCCCAAGCTGCGCCCAGATGCGCGTGGCGGCCTCGGGTAGAACGGGATAGGCCAGAGCCGTGATGATGCGCAAGGCTTCGGCGCATGTATAGAGAATGGATGCCAGCAACCTGTGGGCAGGCGCATCCTGCGCAGCGCCCAATTTCCAGGGAGCCTTTTCCGTGATGTAGCCGTCGACCACGGCGACGAAAGCCCATAGAGCTTCGAGCGCCCGGGAAAAATCGAGGGCTTCGAAGTGCTGGGCAAACTCACGCGCGGCACTGTCGGCGGCAGCAACGATGCGCGGCTCTGCCTCTCCCTCCGGCACGGTTCCGTCGAAGTATTTGGTGATCATGGCCAGGATCCGGCTGGTCAAATTACCGTACCCGTTGGCCAGGTCCGCGTTGTAGCGCTGCACCAAGGCGTCAAAAGAGAAGCTGCCGTCCTGCCCAAAGACCACTTCGCGCAGCAGGAAGTAGCGCAGCGCATCGGCTCCCAGTGTCTCCACGATGGTTTCTGCGCGCACGATGTTTCCCCGCGACTTGGACATCTTGCTCTGCTCAAAAAGCAGCCAGCCGTGGGCTACTACGCTTTTGGGTACCGGGAGGCCGGCTGCCATGAGGAACGCAGGCCAGTAGACGCAGTGAAAGCGGATGATCTCCTTGCCCACCAGCTGCACGTCGGCGGGCCAAAAACGCGCAAAGCGCTGTTGATCCTGGGGAGCATCGCTGCCATAGCCGAGCGCGGTGATGTAGTTGGCCAGCGCATCCATCCACACATAAATCACGTGCTTTTCGTCGCCGGGCACGGGAATGCCCCAGTCGAAGCTGGTGCGGCTGATGGACAGGTCTTTCAATCCACCGCGCACGAAGGAGAGAACCTCGTTGCGCCGCGCCTCAGGGCGAATGAACTGTGGATTCTCTTCGTATAGCTGCAGCAGCTTGCGCTCGAAGGCGGAGAGTTTGAAGAAGTAGTTTTCTTCGCTCACCGTTTCCGTGATGCGCCCACAGTCGGGGCAGGGCGAACCCGGCGGCGCATCGACGTAGAGTTCGTCGGAGACGCAGTACTGGCCGGTATAGCTGCCCTTGTAGATAAAGCCGCGCTGCTGCAATACCTGGAAGAGCTTTTGTACGCCCTTGCGGTGGCGTTCCTCCGTGGTCCGAATGTAGTCGTCGTAGCTCAGCCCCATGCGATCCCACAGGGCGCGGAACTGGCTGGAGACAGCGGTAGCAAACTGCTGTGGCGTTTGTCCTGCCGCCCGGGCGGAGCGCTCGATCTTCTGCCCGTGTTCGTCGGTCCCGGTCAGAAGCCAGGTTTCAAAGCCCTGGGCTCGCTTGCGCCGGGCGATTGCGTCGGCAACGATCGTGGTGTACGCGTGACCGATGTGCGGCCGGGCATTCACATAGTAGATCGGGGTAGTGATGTAAAAGCTAGGGGTATCGGACATGGGCAAGGCGGTGACGTGAGTGCATCGCAGATGCTGCACTCACTTCAATCTTAACAGGCCATTCACGACCGGAGCGTTCTGCTAGAATCGGCAAGAAAATCAGGGGTTTTGCGTGTATCGCAAACAGCAGAGACTTCTTCGCGAGCGCCTCCGCTCGGTGCTTCAGGCCAAATACCAGGTTGAACTCCCGCACATCGCCATCGAGCAGCCGCCCGATCTGGAGATGGGCGAGTACGCGCTGCCAGTCGCCTTTGAGCTGGCTCGCCGTCTCAAGCGATCGCCCCGCGCGATCGCCGGGGAACTGGTTGCCGACCTCATGCCGCTGGAAGGTTTCGCATCGTTTGCCGTGGCCGGCGCCGGCTACATCAATGGCAAGCTCGACCGGCAGGCAGCCGCGCAACTGATCGCCCGCGACGACACAACGGAAGAGCAGACCCATCTTCATTCCCTGGTCGAGCACACCAGCATCAACCCCAACAAGGCAGCGCACATCGGCCACTTGCGCAACGCCATCCTGGGCGACACCTTCGTGCGCCTGCTGCGCGCCGCCGGGCAGCGGGTGGACGTGCAGAACTACATCGACAACACCGGCGTTCAGGTTGCGGATGTAGTGGTCGGCTTGACTCACCTTGAGGGTTACGATCTGGCCGGAGTCAAGCAGTTGATGGTTGATCTCACGGCCAAGGGGCAACGCATTGACGACTACTGCTGGGACCTTTATGCGCGTGTTTCCCAGTGGTATGAGGCTTCGGATGCGGAGAAGCAGGCTGCGGAAAAACATCCGCCTGGAAACCCTGCACGCCATTGAGGCCGGCGGAAATGAGACGGCGGAAATCGCCGATCTGCTTTCCACCGCCGTCTTGCGGCGGCATCTGGAGACCATGCTGCGCCTGGGGATCGAATACGATTTTCTGCCCCGGGAAAGCGAGATCCTCCATCTCAAGTTCTGGGACCTCGCCTTTGCCCAGTTGAAAGCCAAAGGCGTCCTCTACCTGGAGACTGAAGGCAAGAACCAGGGCTGCTGGGTCATGCGCCGCGCCTCGACTGCGGCCCCCAGCGCAGAAGACAACGGAGCGGTGGACGAAGATGCCAAGGTAATCGTCCGTTCTAACGGAACCGTCACCTACGTTGGCAAGGACATCGCCTATCACCTATGGAAGTTTGGCCTGCTGGGCCGTGATTTCGGCTACGCGCGCTTTTTTGACTACAACGATCACACGTGCTGGATCTCGACTGAAAAGGGCGAGGCGCAGCATCCGGACTTTGGGGGCGCGCAGGCGATTTACAACGTCATCGACAGCCGCCAGGCTGACCCCCAGGCAAACGTGATTGAAGCATTGCGCGGTCTGGGATTCACCGACGCCGCGGAGCACTACGTTCATTTTTCTTACGAAATGGTCGCGCTAACGCCGCGTTGCGCGCTCGAACTTGGCTATCAGATCTCGGAGGAAGACCAGGGACGTTCTTACATCGAGGTTTCCGGACGCAAGGGTTTCGGGGTGAAGGCAGATGCCCTGTTGGACCGGCTCACGGCGGCAGCGAAAGAAGAAGTCGACAGCCGCCACCCACAGCGCAGCCAGGAGGAGAGGCAGGGAATCGCG
The DNA here is from genome assembly GCA_963805955.1 of uncultured Acidobacteriaceae bacterium. Lineage (GTDB taxonomy): Bacteria > Acidobacteriota > Terriglobia > Terriglobales > Acidobacteriaceae > PALSA-350. The sequence goes on along the minus strand of CAWDVZ010000018.1, from coordinate 2,866 downwards.
CACCAGATCGCGGTGGGCGCCTTGCGCTACTTCATGCTCAAATTCACCCGCAACAGCGTCATCGCGTTTGACTTCAAGGAGGCGCTCAGTTTCGAGGGAGAGACTGGTCCTTACGTGCAGTATGCGGTGGTGCGCGCCCGCAATATCTTTCGTAAGGCCGGCACCACGCCAGAGGCGGCGCTCCAGGACGTGAATGCCGCGGACTACTTCGAGGGAGAAGCGGCAGCCGGTCTTTGGGAATTGTGGATCATGGCCTCAAGGCTCAGCTTATTGTTGGAGCAGTGTATCGCTGCCGCTGAACCGGCATACCTGGCCAAGCATGCTTTCCAGCTGGCCCAGCTGTTCAACAATTTCTATCACCGTCATCACATCCTCACCGAAGAGGATCCCGCACGGCGGCAGTTCTTACTTGCCACCGCCGCGGTTGCCGAACGCGCTTTGGTCCGCTGCCTTGAATGGTTAGGAGTCGCAGTCCCGGATGCCATGTAGAAACCGCCGATCCCTCCACTACGCTACCGGGGTAGCGTAGTGGAAGGATCTGCGGTTTCTCTTCCAGTCCCTCGCGCTTTTTTCTTTGCTCCCTCTACTGAATCGGACCACCATTGACCGTCAGTTGGCTTAGCGCCTGCAAATCCTGCTGTTTCACGGCGTCGGGAAGAGGAGCGTAGTTCAGGCCGCTGGTAACTTGCTGCCCATCCGTTACCACATACGTGAGAAATTGCTTCAGCGCTGCGCGCTTCTTGGCGTCCTTTCCGTCTTTGGGGATGATCAGGTAGGTCAGAGTGGAAATAGGATATGCATCTGTCGCTGATGCTGGTGGGTTGGCGATCGGTGACCGATCATCCTTCGCTAGCTGATCTTTGAACGCATCGATGGCTGCCGTTGTCCCCGCGGTGCTGGGTAGGACGTAGTTGCCTGCCTGATTCTTGATCGCCGCTACCGGAAGCTTGTTCTGGGTAGCGTAAGTCAGTTCCACGTAGCTGATCGTGCCGGGTGTTTGCTTTACCTGGCCGGTGACTCCTTCGCTGCCCTTGGCGCCCAGTCCTGTGGGCCACTTCACCGATGTACCTTTGCTAACCTGTTGCGACCATTCCGGGCTGACCGCCGCGAGATAGGTAGTGAAGGCGGCTGTGGTGCCGCTGCTCTCGGCACGGTGGATCACGGTGATCGGGGAATTAGGCAGGTTCTCCCCCGGGTTGTCCTTTTTCAGCAAGGGATCCTGCCAACTTGTTATTTTGCCCAGGAAGATTCCCGCAAGCGCATCGGAGGAGAGCTGCAGAGGCTTCTTTAAACCCTCCAGGTTATAGGTGACGCATACCGGCCCGGCCGATTCCGGAATTTGGATCACCGGAGCCATCTGGGCCATATCCTGGTCTGACAGGGGCGCGTCCGAGGCGCCAAAATCAATCGTTCCCGATTTCACCTGCTGAATCCCGCCACCACTCCCGATGGACTGGTAGTTAATCCGTACATTCGCATGAGACTGCTGGAAGTCTTGTATCCAGCGCCCCATCACCGGGTAAACGAAGGTGCTGCCGGCTCCGTTGAGCGCGACCGTACTGGACGAGGAATTGCAAGAGGTCAGCAAAGTGACAACTGACAACATCGCGGCAGCGGACAAGGCAAAGGTCTTTCGGTAAGGCATTGGGATCCTCCACAGGATGGGTTGTCGAATAGCATGCCATGAGATGCTTGCTAAACCTCAATGTTCACAGAGATTTAACGGAAGCCTGCCACGGGCAACGAGCATGGGGGAACGAGCCTCTTACTAAGAGTAAGACGAAGTGGAATCGAGGGGTTTTCAATCATGGATGCAAAATTACAAGGAAAGAAAATCGCGATCGTGGCTACAGACGGGTTCGAACAGGTGGAGTTGACGGAACCCAAGAAGGCTCTGGAAGAAGCTGGAGCCACGGTGCACGTGATTTCGCCCAAGTCAGGCCAAATCAAGGGCTGGAAGTTTACCGACTGGGGTGAGAATACCAAGGTCGACAGGACTCTGGATGAAGCGAAGCCTTCCGAGTACGACGGGCTTGTATTGCCGGGCGGTCAAATCAATCCTGACAAGCTTCGTATTGAGCCCAAGGCAGTTGCTTTTGTAACCGACTTTTTCAACTCGGGCAAGCCCATAGGCGCCATTTGTCACGGCCCCTGGATGCTGGTCGAGGCAGGGGTGGTGAAGAAAAGGACCCTCACCTCGTGGCCCTCCATCCGCACGGACATTCGCAACGCAGGCGGTCATTGGGTCGATGAAGAGGTGGTGACAGACCAGAACCTCACCACCAGCCGGAAGCCGGACGACCTCCCGGCCTTCAACCAGCGGCTTATAAGGGAATTTCGCCAAGGTAGGCCATCCGAGAAACACACCTTGGAGAAACAATTTGCAAGAGCAGCTTCCTAGCTGTCTATAGAAGAGATCGGGCACCCTCCCGGTGTCCGATCTCTGGTCGACATGCTTTGTATCGGGAAAGAAACAGCAGGTCCCTCCACTACGCTACGCTCCGTCGAGGATGACGGGTTCAAGAAAGGCTTGGCCGGACGTGCCAAAACACGAAAACTCAAAAAAGTCACAGCCTCTCAGGATGACGGTTCTGTGGGAGAACGAACGGAGACCCTCGTGTGGGAGCCGGGGCGCACAGCAGGTCCCTCCACTACGCTTCGCTCCGGTTCCACGGCACGCCGGGACAGGCGGGATGACAAAGTGGAGGGTGGTGCATCCATGGGGAATTGGCTAGTGGATGAAAGAATCGTTAGGTGAGTGCCGTGGTAAACACTTGGCTCCGCAATAGAATTGTCATCCCGACCGGAGCGTAGCGTAGTGGAGGGACCTGCTGTTTCTCTTCCGCGGTTCCCCCACACTCTAAAG
>CAWDVZ010000017.1:0-36317 GCA_963805955.1 uncultured Acidobacteriaceae bacterium | reverse complement strand
TGATAACTAACAAACCGTAGGAACTGGACCAGTGCCCCGGGTTCGCCAGCCCGCCGTCTTCCTCCGAGGCTCAACTGTTAATAGAACGTTCGTCGATACATTATCAGGCGAAGAAAAAGCTGTAGAGCAACACGCTGAGAACAATGCTGCTGACCACGACATAAATCTTATCCTTCTGCACGGCGAAACTGTATACGCAGTACGCGACCCTCATGATCGGGGTTGCGATCAAAAGCAGAATACCCAAACGAATGATGTTTCGGCTATCCAGGTGGTGAGCGACCAGGAGTGGGGGGATTCGATCCGCGGGGCTGGCAATTCCATGAAAATGTCTATAATCCGGCACCACTCCGTGCGCTTGCAACACATAGAGAAGCCCGCCGATAAACACCGCCACGGCGGCCATGCTGACGCCGGCGCGCAGCATGCGGCTGATGGCGAGTTCCATTTTCAAATCGGCTTCTGATGCCATTGCCTCACAACCTTCCTGTGGCTCCGCTGTAGATCATTTCAACACCCAGCGCAACAATGACTATGGCGAAGATCACCCTCAGCATGGGTACCGCGATCCTGACCAGCAAACGCGCTCCTAACAGCGAACCAGCCAGCACGCCCAGCATGACAGGCGCTGCCAGACCAGGGGCGATATAGCCCCGCCCGAGATAAACACCAGCGCTCGCCGCAGCGGTTACGCCGATCATGAAATTACTGGTGGTGGTGGAAACTTTGAACGGCAATTTCATGGCGTGATCCATGGCCAGGACCTTGATCGCCCCGGAGCCGATGCCGAGCAGGCCGGAGAGAATTCCGGCGATAAACATGATGCCGAAACCCGCCGGAACATTTTGCGCGGTATAGGCCTCACGGCCATGCGCTGTCGGATAATCGCCACTCAGATTCAGCCTCTCAGCCAGCCAATTCCGCGCCTGCGGCGCCTCATGTTGCTGATGGCGGAACGAACTCCACGCAGAGTACAGCAGTACAACACCGAAAGTAATACCGATCGCATGGGTGGATACGCGCGCAGTCAGATAGGCGCCGCCCAGCGCTCCCAACGTGGTGGCCACCTCCAGAAACATGCCGATGCGGACATTGGAAAAGCCTTCTCTCACGTACGAAACGGCGGCGCCCGAAGAAGTGGCGATCACGGAAATCAGTGAGGCCCCAATCGCGTAGCGAATGTCGATATGGAAGAGGAGTGCCAATGCAGGCACGATCACCACGCCCCCACCCAGACCAGTCAACGCACCCAGCAGCCCGGCGAGAACCGACATCAACAACACCGCGGACGTAAACTCAATCAAGCCCATCTATCCTTTCAAGCATCCAATCGGTGAGTGGTGCGGCTACACTCGCGTCTCTTAGTGTGCACTACAGTTTGCTTTAGGAAGGAATAAAAAACAGGAAGGTTGGATGAGTAGACGAATTCTCAACGGCTGGAAAGAAATCTCCAACCACATTGAGCGCGGCGTGCGCACCGCTCAACGGTGGGAGGCTCTTCTGGGAATGCCGGTTCACCGCCCGGCGTTGAAAGACAGAAGTGCGGTGGTCGCGTTCACCGACGAACTCGACGGTTGGATCACACGGAACGTGCTGGACACGCCGGATGCGAATGGCGAAGGAAGGAATGAGTCCCTGGCACGGCTGCACGACAACATGAACTCCCTGGCGCGGCACACGGCGCAACTGGAGGCGCAAACCAAGGCACTCCGGGAGCAACTCAAGCGATCGCTGGCGATCCGCCGCACTTGGAGCGCATCGGGATTGCCCATCCTCCAAACCCCGGCTTCAAGCCGCGGGATGGGGGCGATGCTAACGTTCCGGCCCAGGAACAACTCCGGGCGCCGATTGGTGTTTCCCTAAATGAATGTAATTACCCACAAGTTACCGAAGTTTGGAGAGCGGAAACATGCAGTCGTTGCCCAAGGATGACCCCGGCCTCGAAAAAGAAGCACCCTCGGCTGTTGAGTTAGCGAATGAAAAACTGGAAAAAGCGATCGAAGAACTCCGGCACGCGAACGAAGCGCTGCAAGCCACCGGCGAGGCGCTCGGCGCGTTGAACCAGCAGATGGAGAGGATGAGCGAAGAAGTGGAAAGCCTAAGCCGGGAGGTAGTTCGACTTCGCCTGCGCGGGACGGGGTGATCGCGCGTGGATAGAACGATAATGAACCCGCTTCAGCGTCGCGGAAAATTCACTCCGGTCCCACGGCGCGTAGCGTAGTGGAGGGATCTGCGTTGTCTTCCACTCACACAACCTCTTTAACCCCTGAGGTATTGTTTTTCCTTAACGGAAAGCCGCATGAAGTTCGTTGGCCTCGCCGGTCCCAACTGGAAGTCCAGCGGACAACACCGAGTCGTAGATTTGGATCATCTGCGCGTAGTTCTCTTCCGCAGTATATTTCGTCTCGTATTCTTTGCGCGCCAGGGCCCGCATCAATGCCACCTCAGCCGGGTGGGCTAGGAGCCAACGAACTTTTTCTACCAGGTCGGTTGCATTGCCTGGCTCAAAATGCAGCCCGGTGCGCAAGTGATCCACCACCGAAGACATGCTTCCCAGATTGCTGGCAATAACCGGCAAGCCCACGGCAAAAGCTTCGGCCAGGATCATAGGAAACCCTTCATACCACGTAGAAGGCAGAATAAGCACCGACGCGTCCTTCATGCGCTGCAGAATTTCGGCCCGAGGCAGCCATTTCAGCCAGCTCACACCTTCCATTTCACGGCTGGCCCGCTCGACTTCTGCCGCTAACGGACCGTCCCCGGCAATCTGCAATGGCAGCTCCCGGCCAACGTGCCGCCAGGCTTCCAGCAGCGTGCTGATTCCCTTTTCCGGCGTTAATCGTCCCACGAAAAGGGCGTACTTGCCCCGGCCCTCGCCGGGACCGGGATCGCTCTGCAGATAATTGGGCTTGACGAAGATCTTTTCCGCGGGAAACCCTCCCTCAATGAACTTGTCGCGCGCGAAACCGGTGAGGGCGATGTAGGCGGAGACCGCCTTGCTCCACGTCCCTTTAAAGTTGTGCGTCGCCAGCATCGCGGCAGAGGCGGCGGTCGCCAGCCTGCTGTTGCGATAGCAGCCATGCAGCACGCCCGGCCAGGGGATGCGTTTGGTCACGCACTCCTCGCATACATGGCCATCGCGGAAGAGAGTAGACCCGGGGCACAGCATGCGGTAATTGTGCAGGGTTTGCACCACCGGAATGCCTTCCCCATTGGCCGCGTAGTAGACCGCGGGAGAGATCACGGGAAAAGTATTATGAACGTGCACGATGTCCGGCTTTTCCCGGCGCATCAGGGCGCGCAGCTCCTGATGAATTGGCTTGTTCCAAATAGTGTTGCCCAGCAGAACCAGGGGATTGACACCGTTCACCTGATCGTTGCTGGCCTGGTACAGCAGCACCTGGTGGCCATGCGAGCGCAGCAGATCGGTCTCCTGGGCGAAGACCTGGTCCTCGCCTCCAGGCATCTGATACGAATTGTGCACGGAGAGAATCTTCATCAAGCACTCTGCTTGCCGCGAATGGCGCGATTCACCATCTGCTTCCATACACTCTGGGTGAGCAACAGATCGACCGCTTTCTGAAACAGGGGCAGCGGCAAACGGTTGGAGTAGCGCCAGAACCGGTCCACCTTGGAATTCGCCCGCAGGCCGTAACGGCATAGATCGACGTAGGCCTGCTGCATCGCCGGATCGTTGTTCAGGCGATGACGAATGTAGTTCATCTTGAGATAAAGCGGATTACGGTTGATGCCTGGAAAGGACTCGGCCAGCACCGCATCGACGCTTTCCAGGTATTGCTTCTGCTCCAGCCACAGGGAGTCCATGATCTTGAGCTCCCGCTCCAGCCGGCGCGACGTGATGCGGGTGGAGTTCTGGTCATTCTGGCCATGCAATCGCCACCGCGCCAGTGGCGTATCCACAGCACACAGTTCGGTCATCAACGGAGCCAGGCGATGAATCATCTGCTCTGCGTATCCAGTATATTCGACCGGGATGGGAAAGATAAGGTCCGCCACTTCACGGCGCAGCGCCAGGTTGGTGGTGGGCGGCAAGCCCATCAGGATGCCCGCATTGTCATAGGTGATTTGCGCGCAATCCCCGGACGGCAAAGCGCTCAACAGAGGATACACTCCGCGTTGCCGCTTTTGATTATCCACCAGGCTGGCCCGATGAATGGCAAAGCCGGCCTGGGGATGCGCGCGAAAAGCGTTGACCACGGCTTCCACTTTTCCCGGCAGGAAGGTGTCATCCGCATCCAGCAGGCAGATCATGTCTCCGCTGGAGTTACGGTAGGCGGAGTTCATGTTGGCGGCCATGCCGCCATGAGGGTTGCGCAGCAAGCGAATGCCAAGGCCGCGGCTGATATAGGTTTCCACAACCTCGCAGGAGTTGTCGTGCGAGGCATCGTCGCTGACGATGATTTCCGTCGGCGGGTAGGTCTGCTCGAGAGCGCTCTCAATCGCCTGGCCGACATAGGCGCCGTAATTGAAGCAGGTAATCAACACGGAGACTGAAGGCTTCTCGGGAAGGCTCTTCAGGGCCACCGGAGCAAGCTTGCTCAGCCCTGCGCCCGGCTCCGTTCTATCCAGTGATGCGGCTTCAAGTACCATACCCGTAATCCTCTCCGGTACATCCTCTCAGATCGCCCGGCTGCCCTCAATTACTCGGATGCGTCACGCCGGCCCCGAATTTCCTGTACGCGGCATTGGACTAGGCCGCGTGTGCGTCTCTCTTTAAGGAAAGGCGCATGAAGTTAGTCAACGCCAACAAACTTAGCAGGAAATTGGGGAATACGTTGCTGCAGATAAAAGGCCCGCCACGCGTCCACAAAGTGCTCCTCAGAACAGCCGGAAGCCGCCAGGCGGGCTCGTTGGCCCATGGCGTGGCGATCCTGAGGGCTAAGGGCCAGAATACGCTCCAGGCCCTTCCTGACCCCGGCAACCGTGGTTTCAATGAGGAAGCCATTGTCGCCATCCTGAAGCAGATCTTCCACCCCGTAGAGTTGAGAGACCACAATGGGAAGTCCGGAGGCGGCCGCCTCATACGTCACCAGAGAGAACGTCTCGTAAAGCGATGGAAAGACGAACACGTCTGAACTCCACAGGTAGGGCCGGACATCGGACTGCATACCTACGAATTTCACCCGGTTACCAAGTTGGTCCTTTGCCGCCCGCTCACCCCAGCGCGCGATCAGATCCGCCTCGCCGCCGACCACGATCAGTTTTACCCGCTCCATCCCTGGCGTAGCCAGCGCCTGCAACAAGAGTGGTAGCCCTTTGCGTTCAAATTGTCCCAGGGCCACAAACAGCGCCACCAGATCCTGTTCTTCGAAGCCGAGGCGGTGACGAAATGCAGGAGCGATCAAACTCAGCCGGCATTTGCAGCCGCTCCAGGCTGATGGGATTGGGCAGCACCGTCAGCTTGTTCTCGATGTAGGGAAACTCCGCCCGCAATTCCCTTGCCAGGCCGCGGGATGGAACCACCACCTGTTTTGCTCGCGGATAGGTAAAACTTTCCATCCAGGCATGAAGCTTATGGTCGAGCCAGCGAAACCAGCCCCGCAGGCCCTTGGCCCCGGACTTGCTCCAATGGTGCTTGAGGTACATGCGATGGCAAAAGTGGGAATAGAGCAGGTCGCCGAAGGAGAGGTTGCTTTCCAGTGCCTGCACCAGATCGAACCTGGGGCCGCCGCGTATGCGGTAGAGCAGGTAACACAGGGGGGCCATGAAGTGATAAACGACGAAGAGCAGCGCCAGGGGGCGTTTGGGCGCCGGCACGCGAATGAAGCGTATCTTTTCCGGACAGGGATTTTCGAACTCCACTGCAAAGACGGTAAATTCGTGCTCCGCCGCAAGCGCACGCAGCATAGCCAAATGGCAGCTACCGATTGGATTGTTGTGCGTTATCTTGAAGTCGAAAACAGCGATGCGCAAGCGGATCTTCCTTTACATCTTCTATCGGTTGTTGGCGATGGTACCTGACTGTTGGATGAGCTTGAAGAAACCGCGCCTGACAAAAATCGCCGCCCTCCATCTGTCATCCCGACCGGAGGGACCTGCTGTTTCCCTCATCTTCCCACGAAGGCTGGGTGCCCCATTTCAAGCCCTGTTTTGCCTGCCCCGGCGTGCCGTGGGGCTTGAGTGGGATACCACACCCACCCCTCAAGCCATCTTGACCAACGAGAGCCGGCCCGGACGCGGAACCTTGTTAGCGATCTTCTTGGCTATCTCCAGCGAAGCCGTAGCTGCGGGCGAAGGAGCATTACATACATGGAGAGAATTCTTGCCTTCCAGCAGCAGAAAATCGTCAACCATAGTTCCATCGCGCAACAGGGCCTGTGCCCGCACACCATTCTGGCTCGGGATCAGATCATCGGCTTGTACCTCCGGCACCAGCCGCTGCAGGCTGCGCGTAAATGCCGCCTTGCTCCAGGAGCGATACATCTCCTGAAACCCTTCGCGGTAATAGCGCGAAGAAAGCCTCCAGAAACCAGGATAGGTCATCACCTCTGAAAAATCGCGCCAGCTGAAGTCTGACTTGCGATAGCCCTCACGCTTCATACTCAGCACCGCGTTGGGCCCGGCGTGAATGCCTCCATCCATGGCGCGGGTGAAATGGACGCCCAGGAAAGGAAAGGCCGCATTCGGCACCGGGTAGATGAGGTTGCGCACCAGGTAGCGGCGTTCCGGCTTAAGCTCGAAATATTCGCCCCGGAAGGGCACAATCATGGCTTTCGGTTCCAGGCCTCCCAGCCGCGCCACACGGTCGCTCTGCAGGCCGGCGCAGTTGATGAGAAAGCGCGTCTCAAGCGAGCCCCAGGATGTCTCCAGCAGGTAACCCAGCGGAGTAGGCACCACCTGGAGCACTTCGGTGCCCACCTTCAGTTCCCCTCCCTGTTGCTGTATCTCGTGCACCAACGCGTGGCATACCTGCCGGTAGTCAACAATGCCGGTAGTGGGCACGCGAATGGCGGCAATGCAGGAAACATGCGGTTCCACTTCTTTTACTTCTTCCGGACGGAGCCGCATCGCCGGCACGCCGTTCTTGAGCGCGCGATCGTACAGCACCTCGAGCTGAGGAATCTCCTCCGGGCTGGTGGCCACGATCAACTTGCCGCACACCTCGAACGGAACCCCATACTCATAGCAAAAGGCGCGCAGGGACTGATTCCCCGCCTGCGCCATCTCTGCTTTGAGGCTTCCCGGCTTGTAATAAATGCCGGAATGGATGACGCCGCTATTGCGGCCAGTCTGGTGCTGGGCAAAACCCACTTCTTTTTCCACCAGAAGAATACGCGCGAAAGGATAGCGGCGGCCAAGAGCGGCGCCGGTCGCGAGACCAACAATTCCTCCACCGATGATTGCGAAATCATACATACGTTGTTGCCTTTAATAGCCTCTGCTTGACGGCAGGCTGGATTGAAATCATGGAGACAACCATAGGCAGGCCCATCCTTTGAAAAACCGGTCCCTCCACTTGTCAAAAGGCATATCTCGACGTTCCCGCTCCATAAGCGGGCTGTGGCAAAGAGGTGTGGTCGAGGTACGGACGAAATCAGGCGGCGGCACAATCTCTACTGCAATTACACCAACAGTACTGGTCGCTCCGGCTCTCTTGCGGGCAGCCTTTCACGATAGTGCTCAAGAGCGAGGCGGCGATCCTTTGCGCCTCGCTCTCAGACCGCCTCGAGAACACCTTTGCTCTTGGCGGCCACAACCTCCGTACAACTAATCTCCAAAGGGTACAGCCCTCAGACCGTACGTAGATGCGGTATGACTAATCTCTGAAGGGTACGGCCTTCAGCCCGTACCCTCAAACCCCGGAGTCTTCCGCAGCCGTTTAGCCCTGCTACGGCGCATCCCACACGAAATATTCGTCCAGATCTGTTTTTACCTCTTCTCTTCGACCAACCCCGCCTGCGGCTCATTCCTGGCGTATTCCACCGGCGCTTCCTCATGGTCCATCCCCGAAAACAGCGCCAGATCGCTCACACTGGGCGGCCGAAGCCGCGTCGATACGCTAGCCGAAAAAGGATTCAACCCCTTCCGCCATAACACGAGGCTAAAAGCAACCAGGGTATATGCCTGCGAAGCCACCGCCGCCCATGCGATACCCACCGCCGCCATCCGGGGAACCAGCAGCAAAGCAACCACGATGCCCAGCCCGCCGGCGCTGTAATTTACAAAGTTGAAGTGGTTGTCCAGCTGATTAGGCAGCAGCAACTGGAAGATCATCACCGTGGTCAGCGCAATCATCGGGATCCACATCGAAAAGACGCGCAACACCGGCACCGAATCGCCGAATCTGGGCCCCAGCACAAAGTGCACCAGCAACGGAGCCCCAAAATAGATAGCCAAACCGAAAATCATGCCCAGCCCGCCCAGAAGAAGCAGGCTGTATTTCACCGTCTTCATGGCCTGCCCGGGGCTATCCTGCATCTGCTTGGTCAACCTGGGATAAAGCGCCTGATTCACCGGCCACATCCCTTGTTGAAAGACGCGCGTGATCCGTTCCGCGCCGGCGTACTCACCCAGCGCCGCGACCGGCGCCACCGAACCCAGGATCAGCCGGTTGGCTGAGCCGCAGATACTCTGCACCGCGCGAAATAAGAACATCGAGCTGCCCAGCCGCAGTGATTCCCATACCGACGCAGGAGTAGGCCACTGAAAACCCACTTCTCGATAAGCCAGCACAACCGTGATTCCGTGAGCAACGACGCAGCCAACACACTGGGCGGCTAAGACCTTCCATCCATCGGAGGGCTTATGGACCAGTATGAAGATACTGAGCGTAGCCAGAACCTTGCCACTGATTTCCAGAATGCTGGCCAGACGCATCCGCTCCAAGCCCTGGAAATACCAGAGCATGTTGATACCCTGGCACACGCCCCATATGGTGCTGGCCCAAAACAGCGCCAGCGATGGAGCAACGTGGTGCGTATAGCGGCGCGAGAAAATCGCCCCCGCGATACATACAGCAGCCAGCAGCATTTTCGCGCCCAATACCCCGGAGATCAGCGCTGAGAGATGCTTGGGTTCGTTGCGGTGGCGTGAAGTGTCACGAGCTGCTGAGATGTCGAAGCCATACTCCACTACGCTCGCGATCACCTCGCCAATCGCCTGCGCGAATACCACCACTCCCCACCCCGAAGGGCCGAGTACACGCGCCAGGTATGGAAAGGTGAGCAGCGGCAGCGCGTACGTACATATCTGCACGCCATAGAGCGCGATTACATTATGTAAGACGCCGCTGCGCAGCAGCTTCCTGGATTTCGTTTGCAGCGAAGAGGTGTCGCCCGGCGAGCCCGGTAGCTTCATGTCCCGCTTCCAACTCCCACGGTTCTGTTGCGATAGGTTCTTCCCGGGCCCATCTTCTCAGGCCAGGCGTCAGACCAGGTCTTCCATGGCGCCTTGCCACTTTCCCATAGCCCGTCCAGATATCTCTTCTCGTGCAAAGTATCCATGCACTGCCAGAAAGCGCCGTGGCGATAGGCCATCAATTGGCCTGCTGCGGCCAGCCGTTCCAGCGGCTCCCTTTCAAAATGGGTGTCATCGCCGTCGATGAAATCAAGCACCTCCGGCTCCAACACAAAAAATGCTCCGTTGATCCAGCCTTCCTTGGCCTGCGGCGTGCTTGAGACCTCAACAATCCTGTCCTCCTCCAATTCCAGATGCCCGAATCTCGCCGCCGGCCTGACCGCAGTCAGCGTAGCCAGTTTTCCATGCGAGCGGTGAAACGCCAGCAGATCATGCAGATTGATATCGGCAATGCCATCCCCCCAGGCGAGCATGAAGGTCTCATTGCCCAGATGCGGCGCCAGTCTCCGGATCCGCCCACCCGTCTCCGTCTTTATCCCAGTATCTACTAACTCCACTGTCCAGTCGGGAACGGGTCCGCCCTTCATCCAGACCTTTCCCGTTTTGAGCGACACGCTCAGATCGCGGTTGAGCGCGGAATAGTCCAGTATGTATTTCTTGATGACCTCGCCCCTGGGTCCCAGGGCGATCACGAACTCCTCGTGACCGTAGTACGCATAGTGCATCAGGATGTGCCAGAGAATTGGTTTGCCGCCAATCTCCACCATCGTCTTTGGTTTCAGTTCTCTGTCCTCCGCAAGACCGGAGCCCGGCGTTCCGGCAAGAATGGCGACTTTCATACGGATTCCCCTTCCCGGGGGTTGAGATCGAGCGAGACCAGAAGCGTGCCGTTGGCTGCCGTCGCGCGCCGGTTCTGCCAGTTGAACAGCAATTGGTCGGCGGCGACTAAAAGGTCGCGGGCGAAGCGGCGCCGGTAACGCACTGCCCAGCGCGCGATCGCGCTGTAGCATCGCAGCCGTTGTCCACCGCTCAACGGCGAGCGAGCAACGGAACGAGCGAATTCTTTACCCGCATTCCATTCCGGAAAAGCAAGCTTGCGAGCCCTGGCCGGATCCCACCACCCGGGCGCCGGCAACGTACCCCAACGCCGGGTAAGCCGGAATCCACCTACCCGGTTTCGTTCCGGGATGGTCCAGGAGGCTTGCCCCTGGTGCCGGGTGCAGATAGTCAAATGCTCCGGCACTTCATAGAAGCGGCCCAACAGTCCCAGTTGCAGTAGAAGCACGCGATCGCTGTGGACATAGCTACCCCGCGGCGGAAGCTTACGCAACGCATCCAGGCGGATTAGGCCGGAGAAGGGATAACCCTCGTGGCCTTTGAGCAGTAGGTCGCGTGCCCGCACCACGGGGTCGAGCGAACTGGTGCGTAACCGTTCGTCGTTGTTCTCGATGAATTGCCCATCTTCATCAATGCACCGGGTCAACGTGTGGGCCACGACCAGCGAGTCATCCGCCTCCAGCGCGTCGATACACAGACGCAGGTAGTCGGGCTGAATCAGGTCGTCATGCGTCGCCCACTTGAAATACTTGCCCCGGGCCTTGAAGTAAACATTTCTCAGGTTCCAACCCGCGCCCATGTTGCGTTCCGCGCGGTAGTAGCGAATACGGGAATCCTGGTCGGCATACCGGCGGCAGATCTCGCCACTGCGATCGGTAGAACAATTGTCGGAAATGATGAGTTCAAAATCCCTGAAGGTCTGATTCAGAATGGATTCGATGGCTCCTTCAAGAAAACGTTCTCCGTTATAAAGGAATAGCCCGATGCTCAGCAGAGGTGTGGCGCTCATTGATTCATTGCTCCAATCTGGCATGGCTGGGCGGGCGGAGAACGAAGAAAAGGAAACTCCTGAACCTCGTCGCTGAAATCCTGACCGCGTGATTGGTGGCTAACCCTGGAACCCGCCGCATCCTGTCCAAATTAACTTCTTCGATGGGCGTTCCGAAATAATTCCCGGCGATGCACGGCAGTTTTCCGCCAGGGGCTAAAGAGTGGTGTGTGAACTACCTCTCCTAAAGAGACGGCTGAGAGTTATTCTCAGCAGTCTCTTTGGGACTGATCGCGATAGGCCTTGATCGCTTAGTAGTCTTTCGGCAGCTGCAGTCCAAATAAGGCCGATCAAGAACAGCTAATTTGGACAAGCACGTCTCGGGGCTTATCGCGATCAGTCCCGTAGGGACGGCTGAAAGTAGCCCAGGACGGACCCGGATTTCCTGTGTGGTTGGGTGGAGTCACTGAGCCTCGTGCGGCTTCCCATAAAGAAAGCCGCATACGCAGATGTGTCCTGAGCAGCGTACAGGAAATCCGGGGTAGTCCTGGGTAGGGTGATCCACCGAGTTCAGTCCCGAAGGGACGACTGAAAATGACCCAGGACGTAAGTCCTGGGTGAATTTGACGGCAACATGAATGCTATTGGCGATCATGTAAGGCCGACCCAATTCCCTCTGAGACAAAGACAAAGCACGTACCCAAACATGGCCCTGTACTTCGCCCAACCGTAACCGTCACTAGAACATTTTTCTCCAGCGGGAAACCAATTGCTTGATCCAACTCTGCCGAATCAGAAGATTCACCGCGAAGTCGAAGATCGGAAGAGGAAGATAAAGAGAGATCTTCCAGAACCATCGATAGCGGGCATCCGGATATTTGTCAAAGCACTTCATGAAGCCGTCGTAGTACCGGCGAACCTCAGGATCGCGCGCCAGCCGGGCGTGAACATAACTGATGTAGGCAATGTACGGATGCAGCTCAAGCGGCTGAAAAGCCTCCGCCAGCCGTTCGTCCTTGGATTCGAGGAAGCGCTTCTGCGCCCCCCACAGCGCCGCACAGTAGTCCAGATCGCGGCGAAATGAGGCTGCCGTCACCCGGTCCGGCCCGTAGTTGTTGCCCCCGTGCAGACGATATTCCGCCAACGCCCCATCTTCCCGCGTCACATTTGTGAACAGCGGCGCCAGGCGGGTGATCAATTGATCGGGACAGCTGACCAATGGAGCTTCCAACGGTAAAGGAAAAATCATCTCCGCGACATCGCGATGCAGACTCAACCCCGAGGTCGGGGGCATGTAGGGCAAAATACCCCCATCCTGCAACAGCCGCGTGCCATACCATCCACAGGGCAACGGATCAGTCATCGGCCACACGCCCTGAGGGCGTAGATCGGCGCTCATCCGGATTACCCGATGCACTCCAAAACCCGCTTCCGGGTTGGCCTGAAAATTAGCCACAATGCGCTCGACTTTGTTGGGCAGAAAACGATCGTCGGAATCGAGCAGGGCGATAATCTCCCCCCGGCTGGCGGCAAACGCCGCATTGAATCCCGATGCCTGCCCTCCATTGTCCTTGCGGATCAAGCGCACCCGCGGGTCTTTTTGCAAATACTGCTCAATCACACTCACCGAGTCATCGGTGGACCCGTCGTCACAAATAATCAGTTCGATGTTGGGATACGTCTGGTCGAGCGCACTCTGAATCGAGTCCCCGATGTAGCGACCGTAGTTGTAGTTGGAAACGAGAATGGAAACGAGTGGCTCCTCCGGTAAAGGAAGAAGCCCGATTGGATGGAGCCCGTTGATAGTTTCAAATTCCAAGATGGCCATAAGAAGTTTGAGTACGACAAACCAGGTGTTTGTGGTGGGTGGTCCAGAACTGCTCTATCCCGGCTACTGCTAACCGCCGGCCGGCGGACCCGGCTCTTTATCCCTCTTTGTTTGTCTCTTATTCATTTATCAATCCGGACGCGGACGCCACTCCACTCAATACGCTCCGACCCCCTTCACCACCAAACCTGGGGTGGCCAGAATAATCTTGATGTCCAGCAGCAGCGACCACTCGCGAATGTATTGCAAATCAAGCCGCACCATTTCCTCAAACGGAAGTTCACTGCGCCCATTCACCTGCCACAGGCCGGTGATGCCGGGATACACCGCAGAACGCCCCTCCGACCAATCCGCATATTCACGGCTCATCCCGTCCGGTCCCAGATCGCCCGCAGGCAAAGGCCGCGGACCCACAAGGCTCATTTCTCCGCGCAACACGTTGATCAACTGCGGTAACTCGTCCAGGCTGTAGCGACGAATAAACCGGCCGACCGGGGTCACACGCGGATCCTGCTTGATCTTGAATATATGACCATGCTTCTCGTTGGCATGAGCCACGTGAGTACGATCCATCGCCGTATACATCGACCGAAATTTGAGAAACATGAAATGGCGTCCACCACGGCCCACACGCGGCGCCTTGTAGAGGATCGGACCATCCGACGTGAACTTCACCAGGGCCGCGATCACCAGCATGGTCGGTCCCAGGAAAATCAAGGCCAGCGCCGACGCCACAATGTCAAAGCCCCGCTTGACGATCTCCTGACCCCGGCTGAACGCCAGCGGCCGCAACTCCACCAGTGGCAGTCCATATTGGTTGACCACATTCACCCGGCCCGGCTCCGGCGCAAAGTCCACCGTGCAGTTGACGATCACTCCCATGCGCTTGAACACCTTGTTGCATTCGTCCAACTCGCCGCGAGAGATCGAGCCATTTAAAAGAATGATGCGATTCAGTTGTTCCCGGTTGATCACCTCGGCCAGTTGCGCCGTGGTTCCCAGAATAGGCATGGGAACGGATACACCCTCGGTGGTGTGGCCCTCCGGGATGATGAGGCCTTTGATTACGTTGGCCACGTTGGCCGAGTTCATGAGGTCGACCAGCCGGCCCGCGTGCACACCGTCGCCCAGCAGAGCCGCCCGGATAGGTGATGGCCAGTGCCGCTCGGCTACCATCGCCGCCAACACGCTGATGCACCTGGCCAGGCCCAGGCTGACAAAAACCAGGGGCGCGAAAATCATAAAGAACGAGCGGGATACGCCGGTTCCCAGCTGGCGGGAAAAGAAAGTGACGATGACGATGTTGCAACTGGCCAGCAGCGCGCCTTCCAGGGAGTTGACAAAGCTGTTCCAAAGCCGGATACGGCCTTCCACTCGATAAAACCTGAGCCGCCAGGCCATGATGATCCACAACACCAGGACCATCATCAACGACGGCGCCCAGATCGACGCATACGTCCACGCAACGTGCTGCGTGGCTAACGGGTTGAGCAACACGCGCATTTGGATCGTACAGGTCCAGGCCACGGACACTGCAAGCAGATCCAGTACGAATTGCATGGTCTGATAAAAACGCAAATTCCGAACGTGCATGAGAGCGGTTCTCCCCATTCGCTCCTGGCGCTGCCAGGAAGCGTTCCGTTTACAAAGCAGTCAGAGCCTTTCTCCTGAGGTGTAACAAGATCAACCGGGGCCTGGAGACCCACCGTCGCAGGAGAAATGCACTAGGAGAGGGAACGTTGATCTATCGAGAGGCTCATCTAAAATCACAAAAGTTCCTCGGTGAAGCAAAGCCGATCCAACCCTACGAACTTGATTGGATGCAGCCTTTGCTTTGCCTGCGACTTGAAATCGGTCGCAGTGGACTTTCGTTGGCCTCCCTGTTCCCTGGTTGTCTCGTTGTCGGTCTATGCAGCCGGTGTCTTTCGCGGCGGGGGGAAGGTCCGCGTCCGGAGCTGCTAACGAAACCATCTACTTCGTGTGCCAACTCGAGTTGTTTCTTTGATCGTCTCACAGCTAGCCATGAGACTTGTTGAAAACTACGTTACCCTCGGGTTACACCAGCGTAGCTGTTGTAGCCGTTGACGTACGAGGGGTCCTCAATGCGCAGATCACAGCCATTGAGAATGGTGCCGATGACTGGAGTGCCGTCATCCGCCAAACGCTCTCTGGCTTCGCCCAACTGCTCCGGACTGGTTTCGCCGGCGCGGCTGATCAGAATCACACCATCCGCATTGCGGCTCAGCAGGCGAGCATCCGCCATACCCATCATCGGCGGAGAATCGATGAGCACGAAGTCATACTCCGACCGCGCCGTCTCGATCAGGCTATCCAGATAGGTGGAGTGAAGCAGCTTGGAGATATTGGCCGGCTCCGAGCCGCCGGGCAGCACCGACAGTCCGGGTACCGGGCTGGTACGGATTACCGAGTCCAGCGTGATCGCCCCGCTTCCGCCATCGATAAGCGCATCGCTCAGGCCGGTTGCGAACTGCAACCCGAAGAGCTTGCCCAGACGCGGGCGCCGCAGGTCGCCGTCGATCAGCAACACGCGCCGGCCGATTTCCGCCAGGCTGATACCAAGATTCGCCACCGTGGTTGTTTTACCTGCCTTGGGCCGCGGGCTGGTTATCAGGATGACCCGCGGGCTGACTCCGTTCACCCGGCTGAGCAGGATGGATGTGATCGCGGAACGATATGCGTCCGCCATCATGGTCTCGTCCTGGCACCACTGCACCATATCCTTGTCCACCAGAGCTGAGTTGCCGCCCGTCAGGCTGTTCTTCCCATCCGCCAGGGCGGTGACGCCGCTCAGATTGCGCAGGGTGAGCGGAATGCGCTCGCTGTTGCCAATCCGGGCCGACGGAATGACCGCCAGCTCAGGCACGTTGAGATGCTTGACACTCTGCCCCGGCGACCGCAGGCTGGCATCGTTGCGCTCCCGCAGCAGGATGTAGCAGGTGGCGAAGGAAAGACCCAGAAGCAATCCCAAAGACAGGTTCAGAGGGAAACTGGGGCGGTAGGGTGTGGTGGGCGTCGTTCCCGGGCTGACCACGCGCACATCGCTCGAGCGCAGGGCAGCCACGATGCTGGCTTCCTTCACCCGCTGCAACATGGATTGGTAAATGTCCCGGTTGGCGTCCACTTCCTTCTTCAGGATGTTGTAACGAACCTCTTTCACCGACTGGTCGGTAACCACACCCAGCTGCTGGTTATAGGCCTGGTTCAGCAATTGTTTGCGCCGCGCGGTGGCCGAGTTCATCACTCCGAGCCGCTTGACAATGTCGGCGCGTTGGTGCGCAGACTGTTGCTCCAGGTCGGCGATCTGGGCCTGCAGCTGTTGGATCTTATAGTTCTGCGGCGTGAGCGTTACGCTCAGGTCGGAGAGCTGGCGCCGAAGGTCGGCCAGCCGCGCCCGGTTATCGCGCAGCGTCGGATCATCCAAAACCTGGGGCAGGGTTTCGGCCGCATTGTTGTGCGAAACCTCCACCTGCGATTCGGTCTCCGCCTGGTCTGCCTCAGCCTTTGCCAGGTCGCTTTGAATCTGCCGCAGCTTGTCGGCCGCGACACTCTCCTGCGACTCGCTGGGAATCACGATGCCCGTCTGCCGCGCGTAGTTCTGCAGATCGTTTTCTGAATCCTGCAGTTTCTTGCGCGCGTCGTTGAGCTGCGCGGTGAGAAATTTGTTGGTGTCCCCGGCGGAGCTGCCGCGGGCGTCCTG
Source organism: uncultured Acidobacteriaceae bacterium (assembly GCA_963805955.1). Lineage (GTDB taxonomy): Bacteria > Acidobacteriota > Terriglobia > Terriglobales > Acidobacteriaceae > PALSA-350. The sequence goes on along the minus strand of CAWDVZ010000017.1, from coordinate 19,628 downwards.
CGCCTGCTCAATAAACTGTTGCGTCAACGTGTTCGCCGTATCCGCGGTCAGTTGCGGCTCCGGACCCAGAACCGTCAAGGAGATCAGATCCGATGTTCCATCGACCTTCACCTTGGCGTCGTTGACCATCTTCAGGATCACGGCTTCGCCCTCGGCCGGCGTGGCCGCGGCGGGTGAGCCAATCCAGCTCCGCACCGTGCCCAGCAGGCCCTCGCTGGAAGCGATGGCGGCGGGAACCTTGGGCCCCAACACCTGCGCCGTCCGGGCCAATACCGGTGGGCTCTTCAACAGCTTGGTTTGGGTCTCGATGTATTGGTCCCCGGTCACCTGGTTGGAAGTCGGATCGACCTCCTTGCTGTTCATGAAGTCCTGGTTGATGCCCATCACTTCCAGAATGACTTCCGACTTGTATACCTTCGGCGCAACCAGGGTGTACAGCACGCTAAGCAATAGCGTGCCGCCCACAATAGCGGCCACCGCGTTGCGATGGCGGCGAAGCAAGGCAGAGTAATTGACCGAGGCCTCAGGCCGCGGCCGGCTTGCAGTAATCGGATGCGACAGCTCGATAGCGCTGCCGCGTCCGGAGTTCCGGCCTTCGGGTAAGCGAGGTCCAGGAATGATCTGCTGGGTCGGTGTCATCTTCGTTTAGTCCTTTCGGATGTTGATCGCGTTCGCTGGTGGAACCGATCTCATGCTCGGTGCAAATTGCTTTGGATAACGTACGGCCCAACGTCAAGCCGGGGGTTTCTCACCGGGGCCATCCTCGGAAGTGGTAATGAGTCGTCTAGTGCCAGATAGCAATGCCTGTACCGATTCCAATTGCGGAGGCCAAAGCAAGCGCTCCCGCTGTCTTTCCGGTGCTGTTGGGGATGTACAGGATGTCGTCCGGACGGAGCTGCAAGTCGGGAGCTTCGTTCTTCATGATCTTCTTCACATTGGCGGGAATCTGTTCCCGCTCCGCTCCACCGGAGGCGCGCAAAACCCGGGCCGCGGAGAGCGCTGCTGTCTTGTCCCAACCGCCCGCCAAAGCAATTGCCTTGGTGATCGACATACTCTCGTCGTCGCTGAGCACAAAACCACCCGGCTTGGTGACGTTGCCCAGGACGTAAATCATGCGCGCCCGGGGAACGGTGACTACATCGTGCGGCTTCATCACGATGTTGCCGGCGGGGTCCTTGCCGTTCATGACCGCGCGTAGATCGATGTGGGCCACGCTGAACTTGCCCGTGGGATCGGTAAAGGCGCCCGCCACTGGGATCGCGCCCTCGCTCAGGTTGCGGGTGATCATCACCGTGTCGCCCGCATCCGGGCGCAAACCGCCGGCCTGGCTGATCACTTCCATTAGATTGCGATTGCCACGCAATTGCACGACGCCCGGGGTATTGACGTTACCCGCCACCGACACCGGCTGGCTATGGAACTCGTTCACCTGCACGGTGACTTGCGGATCCTTGAAATACTTCTTGTAAGCGAGGACCAGGTTGGCCTGGAACTGCTCCACCGTCAGGCCGGCGGCATGCACGCGCCCGATCATGGGCAGGGTCACCGTTCCATCGTTGTCGATCTGCGCCGGCTTATCGGGAATGTCATCCGCGGCGAAGACCCGCACCGTGATCATATCTTCCGCACCCAACTCATAGCCGGTCATATTGGTGGCGGACGGCGGAGGCACGCTGGGCGTGTAAGCCGCCTGCGTAGCTGCGGGCGTGGTCAGCGGAGCAGCCGCACCACTGTTCGCAGTGGCTGCGCTCTGGGCGAATGCCGGCAACAGCGTGAAGCCCGGCAAGCAAAGAGAAAACAGGAGCATTTTGGCTGGAGACTTGTGCATAATTTCACTCACCATGAATACCTGGAATGCCGCCGAGAAATACCTCCGGCGGGGACGTGCTCAGTAAAGAGCGCTGGAACGAGACGGGGAAAAATTTAGATAGCCACTAAAACCGGCAAAGGGGAACGTACTCAGCAACAGCGTACGTAACTACGGGAGAACCAAACACGGGCGCGACAGAAGTGAATCAATATTTCGCGAACTTACCGCTAGGCCATCATCCGCTCCGCAACCACTGGAGCATACGGTGAGACCCAGTCCGGATGGACTTCAACCAGAACCGACCGGCGGAGCAGGTTTACGGAAAGAATCAACCGTTGCGAACGCCGCACTTCCACCAGGATGCCGGTCAAACCGGCCAGCGGGCCGCGCAGGATAGAGAACGAACCCGACTCACCGACTTCGGTGTAGGGCCATGCTTCGAGCGGCACATCGACGCTTACGGTCTGCTGCAGCGCCTCAATTTCTGCCTTGTCTGCAGGCAGTGGATTGGTACCCGCTCGCACTACATCGATCACTCCGCTGGTCATGAGCACGGGCACGATCGATGAGCGGCTGGTGGAACAGAAAATGTAACCGGGAAAAAGTGGCATCTCTACTACCTTGGTCCGGTCTGCCCATTGCCGCTTGGACTTGTAAAGGGGCAAAAATTCAGTAAACCCCTTCTCCCGCAGAGCAAGAGAAACCTGCTTCTCGTGTCTTGGCCGGACGCGAAAGGCAAACCATTCGTTCGACTCGTTTGACCCTGGATCGCGATACATGAGTATCTCCGTTACAAGAGTGAGCTTGCGTGCTGCCAATTCCCTAAGGGATCTCACTTCGCTTCGAGGGGGGACGATGCGAAACTTTGATTTTGCAATTCAACACGACTCATCAATTCATCAACTTCAACTCAGCCGGACGAGCTTCCGCCATCTGGGTTACAGAACCTGGTTTTCAGGCTTTCACCTGCACAACATTTGCGTGCCCCATTCAGCAGCAACAGCTTTTAGCCTGCTAAACTTGCAGCTCGCCAATCAAATGGTCCTATAGACATGGGCTAGTGTCAATAAAATCCGGGGTCTACGGCTGCGCCAACTTACGACACGCGGAAACAAGTACCAAAAACGAATTTCAGTAACCTTGATTTAACACTAAAGGCACCCACAGTAACCATTCAAAGCTTCGCCATCTCAGTCACATGGACCAATTCTCTGCATTCTCTCAAATGGTGATTGTCGAGACTTAAAGACCGCCACTAGGGGGAATCACGGCTGTTCAACGGGGCTGGCGGTTTATGCCTCGACCGTTGCTGGTCTTGCAGTACCTACAACCCGTAATCTAGTGGTACCGGTCATCAGTGTCAACAATTCTTGCGCCTGTGGATAACGCCTCCGGGTGTTACCGATGGCGAAATTCTGCCGCTCTTCGAAAGATTTAATTTGCACTGGAAGCGCGCGGCATGCGGACCTTCCAAACCTCACTCTTTTCGCCAAAAACTCATCCTTGCCCCACCAGAGGTAACCTTTTCCACGTTACCTACGGAGAGGAAAAGTTGCACTAGAAGCGAGCATGCCGTTCGTCTCCGGTCACCGCATCGTTCCCCGGGTGGCCGCACGACGCACTCCAACCACCAGGTCGACTCACCCCTGGGCTTGGCCCCCCTCAAATGGCTTCCCGGACTTAGATGCCTTCCCGTGCGTATCCGGTTTGCTGTGGATAAATAACGGACCCAGCGGGATGAGACAGCCGCTCGCGCACCGGCGCACCCAGCTCCGCCAGCGCCGGCCCCACAAATAAACCGATCAGGAGGTAGAACGGAATGGCGCCCGCTGGCGTCTCCATCACGTTGCCAAAGAATGCTGACGTCAGGATGGCTGCCCAGATGGCCAGACCCCAGGACTGGCCAGTCAGCCTATAGGTTCGCCACAGCAGGACTCCGCACCCTGCCTGCAAGGCGAAGAAGATCAATACCCCAATCCAGCCGCTGTAGCCGAGCGCATAATAAAAAACATTGTGCGGTGTACGCAGGTCCGCCGATTCTCTGAGGTAGTTCACCAGGTTCTTGAGCTGGAATCCATATCCCGGACCGATCAGCAGATTGGTGTAGTTCTCCTGCGAGTTGGCCCAGATAGCGTGCCACCACATTTTTCTCCACTTGATGGTGCCGCTGTAGAAGCTGACGTTGTCGGAACCGGTAAGATCCCGCGCCATGTCGGGGCTAACCGCGGCCAGGCCGCGTGCCACGATTTCCGAGGAAGATATGGCGCCCCCACGTTCGCTGGTCGAAGGCAGGTTGACATCCAAAATGGCGCCGACCGCCAGCACCGCGAAGATGCCTGCGGCGATCATCGCCACCTTCGTCATCTTCCGCGACAACACACCCCAAATCATGGTGGCCACGATCATGCCAAGCCACTCCGAGCGCACCTGCGCGGCCAGGAAACACGCCGCAGCCACCGTCATCACCGGCCACCAGCGGCCCGGCTTTGGATCCAGACAAAGCAGCGACAGGATGATAATGCCGCCACCGTTGGCCTGGCCAAAAACGCTCACTCCGTCCGATCCCGGCATCATCAACGTGACATTGTCCAGGTACAGCATGTAGGCCGGCGCATAAATGCAAAACAGGATGGCAAAAATCTGCACATAGCGCAGCAGCAGCTCCGGCCGGCGCTTACCCACCCATATGCCGACAAACAGGTAGAGCGGGTAAACGTTGAAGACCAGGTTCTGCACTGCGGTGAGGGGCTGGAAGCCCAGCAGCACGCCGCGGATAACCTGGAATATGCCGTAGGAGATCGATATCAGCAAAATCCAGGCTAACGGACCTAAAGCGCCACCCTTGGTAAGCGCTTTAATCCAGGGATCAAACATCTGCCGCGGGCGAAACAGGATAAATGCCCCCAGCGTAAGATCACCAATGAACAGCTTGGCGGGCGGAATGCCCAGGTACGAGAAGCTGCGGGCAGTCAGGGAAAAGCCGACCAGCAGAAATAGAACCCACTTCGACCAGGCATCCCATCTCAGAATCGGCAGGCTCTCAGGTTCCGTTTCGGTATAGTACATTTCCCTAATCTCCAATCACGACAACACGATTTAGGCAGTATTCATGCTTCGATATACGGTGCAAAGGAATCGTTAAGGCTTGTTGCCAACCACTGCCGCATGGACTCCATGGCCCAGGACAAAGCAGGCCGCTTCCAGATTCTTTCGCTCGGAAGATCGCCTGAGTAAGGTTGGATGCTGTTGATTCGCCGCAAGGACTCTGGACCCAGCTTCGCCATCTCAGTCCCATGGACTGCAAATTCCAGAAGCTGCATCGCGTGTAGGGAAAGCCACCGTGGGGGGTACAGGGCTGTTCGATGGTCTGGGCGGCCAACGCCTCATCCATCACATGTCTCGCAGTTCCTACTTCCCGTAATCTAGCGGGAGGGCACCCGGGTGTCAACAAATTCGGCCGCCTGGGGTACGCCAATGTGCGACAGAAACGGTTACCGTCGCCGGGTACTCGCGTTTTCCTTGATGTTTCTCCCTATTTGGGAGAAAAGATGTGGACCTGCTCAAAAATTCACCCTCTCGGCGCACGCTTTTATTCTCCCTGCCATAGACATCGGCAAGGTCTGCATGAGAGATTCATCCAATCGCCGGGCAACGGGGCAAGGCGGCCGTTCCGCCCCTTTTTGGGTTTTCAAAATCTTGCGCCGATCCAACCCTGGTGAATCCTGCTATTCCGGGCCTGCTTCTTGAAATCGCCATGAAGAAAATCGCCCAGCAGCACGCCGCGTAAGCATTTTTCAATTTTACTGTGTTGTGGATACCAAGCAAACGCCACTAAAGAAGGAGAAACCGTCATGCCAGATCTTGATCAGTTGAAGCAAAAATATTCGCCCGTGATCCAGACGATTGAAGGATTCAGCGATTTGGGCGCCAAGGTGGACTCGGTAAGCCTGGATGGGGAAAAGCTGTACCTGAAGGGTTCGGTACCGTCAGAAGTCATCGCCAATCGCGTGTGGGACGTGATTAAGCAGGTGGACCCGACCTACTCCGACCTGCACCATGAAATCGCCACCACCGGCGGCCCCAATCAAAGCTACAGCGTGAAGAGCGGTGACAACCTCTCCAAGATCAGCAACCGCTTCTACGGGTCGCCCAACCACTATTCCAATATTGCTGCGGCCAGCAATATTCCTGATCCCAACAAGATCCAGGTCGGCCAGCAAATCACCATACCCGTGCTCGCCTAGAAGGCGCGGCACCAAAAAGAGCCCAGACTCCAGAGTCTGGGCTCTTTTTTTGCGCGCAATAACACCACCACTGTTACGATCTGGACCCCGTTTCCGGAAAATCCGTCTAGCTCATAAAAGCTTTGGGTGCCCCATTCAAGCCGTGGTTTGGCTTGAGTGGGCTGGGATGCCTCCCAACCCGTTGGTCGCCCCCCCGCCTGCCCCGGTTAGAACACCCATCATTTGTTACCCCAAAGACGAGACCAAATCTGTGGGAAAGCCAGCCTAAAACCCCACCCTCCCGGGGCCGGATGCCGCTCAACCCCGGAAATGCACGAAAATTCCACATGGCAGCGCCCCAAAATACCCAGCGAGCGAGCAAAAAATTCACCATCAAACCCATTGTAATCAATAGCTTACAAACTTATGTAATGGCTCCTCGGTGTGATTGCCCTGATTTGGGACATCCGCGAAAGTAAACACCATAAGGACAGCAAAAATTAGCCCCCGGCACAACGTGTCCCAAGGACGCGCTCGACTGTTTGTGCCTTTGAAATGGCCTTTATCCCCAGGCCGCGGTGCTTCGAAATTTAGACCCGACGAGGCTCCAAATGCGTATTCCCCCAATGCCACAGGTGTGTTCCGTAGTCCTGTGTGCTTTTTTGGTTTTGATCACTGGATGCAGTAACCCCTCGTCCCAGAATCTGGCCTCCCTGACCGTGACGGCGACACCCTCCACCGTGAGTATAGGTGGCTCGTCTGTTTTGAAGGCAGTGGCCCATCTGACCGATGGGACGACCCAGGATGTAACTTCCTCCACTCAGTGGACGATCTCCAACCCCGCTCTAGCCACCATGAAAAACGGATCTCTCACCGCCCTGGCGGCGGGCGCGGTGACGGTGCAGGCGGCTTATGTGGAGGCGGCGCCTGCGGGCACCTCGCCGGCATCGGCGAGTACGACGCCGGAGAATCTGAGCGCGTCGACTCAGGTCACCATCAGCAACGCGCCTTCGTCCAACACCGCCACCATTAGCTGGAGCGCGCCCGCGGCGATCGCCTATGGCACAGCGTTGAGCAGCACGCAGTTGAACGCGACGGCCAACGTGGCCGGAACCTTCGTTTACACACCGGCTGCCGGCACTGTGCTCAAAGCGGGAACACAGACGCTTTCTGCTGTCTTTACACCGGCCGACGCCGGTACCTCTTCTTCAGTGACAGCTACAGTACAACTTACGGTGAACCAGGCCACACCCGTGATCACCTGGGCTACGCCGGCTCCCATTACGGCGGGAACCGCCCTCAGTGCAACCCAATTGGATGCCAGCGCAAATGTGCCCGGCAGCTTCGTATATAACCCCGCTGTGGGCAACGTTCCTGCGGCCGGCACCCAACAACTGACAGCCGTGTTTTCGCCCACTGACACCACCGACTACGCGTCAGCCACAGGCCACACCTCGCTCGTCGTCAATGCACCGACCTCCGGTCCGATCAGCAATCCGGCTTCGGTCGGCTGCGGCGGTCCGACCATCAATGTGAACAGCGGGACGAGCCAGAGCGCACTGCAGAGCACCATCAACAGCGCTCCCAATTGCGCGGTGATCGTCTTTGCCGCCGGCACATACGGCCCGATCACGTCAACCATCACGATTCCCTGCAGCGTGTCGTTGTCCGGTCCAACTGTTCCTTACTCGCAAACGCCGAATCAGACAGCGACCATCAATGGCTCATCCAGCTTTATAGGATGGGCATTCCAAACAACGCCGGGGTGCAGCCAGGCTCAAACCATTCAGTACCTGGCCTGGGATGGAAAGCAGCCGGGCGGGGGCGGTGGTGGCGGGTTCCTGGAGATCAACCCGGGCACGACGAATCTTACTGTTCAAAACAACTGGCTGCACGGAGTCAATGCGCCCAGCACGGATCAAGGCGCAGGCCAGAATATACAGGCCAATCTGATCAACTTTGGAGGTGGTCCGACGGGAGCGGTCACCAACAATGTGAGCATTCTAAGCAACGTTTTTGGCTCTACCAGCTTGAGTGATTGTGCTGGAGCGATCACCGAAACCAGTACCGAAAATGGGGGAGGGTACTGTAATGGTGTTGGCATGGGGGCCAATCTCACCAACGTCACTATCAAGTACAACATCTTCCACTGGTTAGAGCAGGGAATGAAGACCTATGAAACCCAAGGTTCCTGCAATAATCTTGTTATCGACAACAACGACTATTCCCACATCCAGCGCATCATGTACGAAACTCAGTGTGGCAACACTACAGGCAGTTCAACTATGCTGACGTACATTCAGTACAACAGCTTTCATGACCGGGGCGAGCCTGGCATTCAAGAGCAGCAGAATTACGATTTGTCGGCAGCCAATGGGTGTCTCTCGCCGTCTTTGAACAATCCCGCCAACTGCGTAACCCACAACGATTACAACCTGGATGTTCAGGCGGTCACAGGCCAGGCGGATGTAGGCTTTGAGATATGGGGCGGATCAGGAACAACGGCAAACTATAACTACTTCCAGGGGTATCTCTATAATGCGATCACCTGGTCTGCCAGCGGGCAATTTGTGTTCAATAACAACAACTTCAACCTGGTGAATAATGGGACAGACCAGAACTGCGCCGACGGCTCCAGTGGCTTCTGGAACAAAGAAAATAACGGCGAGACCGCTACTCCAAGTTGCACAGGAAATACTTTCTCGAATGCTGTTACCGGCACTACGGCTTCAGTAGCACCTACCATATCGCCGGCAAGCGGGACGTTCAGCGGGTCTCAGGTGGTTACGATCACAAATCCGGGGACCAACCGGGACACCAATACAACGGACTGGTGTACGACAGACGGCAGCACCCCAACACCTGGATCTGGCACGGCTGTGGGTTACTACAACGGAGGGACGCTGACGGTCACCAGCACTACCACGGTGAAGTGCGTGGGCATGTGGGGTGCACTGAACCAGCCATACTCCTATCCTTCCGGTTTTGGCTATGTGCCCAGCGCGGTGGTTAGCTCATCCCTTACCCCTGCGGTGGCCAAGCAGCCGAGTGGGAACGCCCGCTCTGCCCTGAGCGGAGCGGATACTGTCGCAGCTACAGAAGCAGCGGCCAGTGGCGCAGCTGCGGCAGCAGAGTTGACTTCCGTCGCCGTTGTTCCAGCGCAAGCCGCCGTCGCCATCGGCAGCACTACCCAGTTGAAGGCCATTGCCACCTTCAGTGACGGTTCAACCAGGGACGTCACCACGGACTTTGCCTGGAGTTCGTCCGACACCCGCACCATCACCGCAGCCCCTTCCGGCTTGCTCTCAGGACTGGCCACCGGAAAAGCAACCATCACTGGTAGCTACCAGGGACACCAGGCCTCGGTGCCGGCAGTCAGCAGCATCGGCGAGGTGAACTGGAGCAGCCCCATCGTCATCACCGAAGCCGGCACCTACTCTGGAAACTGGCAAAGCACGGATAGCAAGACGCCGGCAGTCACGGTGGCCACAACCGCTCCCGTGGTCATCGAGAACTCGCACATCAGCAGTGCCGCGGGTTTGATCAAGACCAGCGTTGCCGGCGCTGATGTAACCGTCCGCAACAGTGTCGGTTTGGCTGTGAACTCGGAGGTGAAGGGCCAGGCCAACGGCGCCTTCCTCGACGCCTCCTCCCCGGCACGGCTCGATGTAGAGAACAACTACGTTGAGAATGCGGGCGGTGGCGTGCTCGTGCACGGCTACTCCGGCAATCGGGACGGACAACAGACCATCGTGATCCGTGCCAACCGGGCGCGCAACCTGAATGGCCTGCTCAGCGATGGCAACGGTGGTTACTTGCCGGGCGTAGGCTCCAACCGCAGCGTGTCGAACTTTATCGAACTGGATAAGGTGCAAGCTGTGCCCGGCATCGACGTGGGCTGGAATGAAGTGATCAACTATCCCGGCCGCAGCCTGGTCGCCGATAACATCGCCGTCAAGAGCTCCAGTGGAACCCCCAACCAACCACTCGAGATCCACGACACCTACATTCAGGGTGCCTATCCCTACACCGCTGCTCAGGCTAATTACGATGGCGGCGGAATCAAGACCGAGGGCAGCCCGGACGACAGCGCGCAGCAAGCACCTGCCTTCAACAGCATCCACGACAACCAGGTGGTCGGCACCGTGAACTATGGCATCGCGTTCACCGCCGGACACGACAACATCGCCGCTAACAATCGTGTCATCTCCAGCGGTATGCTGGCCGATGGCACCAGGATCGCGGCGCAACAGGTAGGCATGGCGAACGGCGATGTCAACAGCGCCAACTCCAACTTGTACAACAACACCATGCACGACAACCTCATCGGCTGGACGTGCTGGACGTCCTCCTGCTCGCAGTCGGGCTATCGCAAGGATCAATCCTTCCCTGCGGCCCCCGGCGATTACTCCGCCAACACCGTCGTGGCTCAACCCATCACGCCCACGATGGAAAACAACGAATACCAGATCTGGCTGAACAAGACGGCCTCCGCCGGTATCGCGGTCGGCCCGTCGTTCTAGCCGGCAAAGCCTGCAACAATGCGCGGCTCTTCCTTCACGGAAGAGCCGCTTTTTTCTGCCCAAATTATCCCGTCAACGACCTTCCTGCATGCGTTGAAGGAAGCCGGCAAACGAAACCGACTCGGCGGCCGTTGTGCGGGTTTTGCTCAGGTGTACCGGCAACAAACGATGGGTGCCCCATTGCCCCGATTTCCTGCGGAGGCTTGTGGCGTTGATACTCTTCATGCACCTTTCCTTAATGAAAGGCGCACACGCCGGCCTCTCTGGCACAGCGTGGCAGGAAAATCGGGGTCAAGCCGTTCTTTGGCTTGAGTGGGATACCACAGCCTTCGCTGCCGGTGAACTTTTTTTGAGGAGTATGCAGAACAGGAGAAGAAACGCGGCTATCGGGGAGGCTTACCAGACCACCGTGGCCACAGAATCGCGGGGAAGAGAAACGGATAGCTCCTGCCCGGCGCAAACAATGCACAGATCTCTCGCTTCTCCTGGATTGGTCAAAACCAAAGCGAAACTCCCGTCCGGGTTTTCCACCGCCACATGCCGCAGGCCGGCCACATCAGTCTCGCTCGCGATGCGCTTGCCGTCCCGCTGCATGTGCAGCGAAAAGTGGCGTAACGCATGGTATTGACCGCTCCTCCATAAGCCCCCGTCGTCCTTGAGTGTTACCAGGCCGCCACAGGTATAGGGGCCCAGGTTCGGCTTGCCCCGGGGATCGAGCATCAGGTTCCACGTCATCGCGCAGCGGCACCAGTTCTCCAGCGCATCGGTAAAGATGCCGCCCCACTTGGCCCAACCAGTGGTGTAATCCGCCTCGTCGATAAACGGGCCACCCTCGGTCCAGTAGAAGGGGATATTCGGGTCCTTCTGGTGCAGCAAGCTCATTTGGTCGGGTGTGCCCGTGTAGCCGTGCCAGGCCACACCATCTACGTATTTGAGCAACTGTTTATCCTGGAGCTGCCACGCCACCCGTTCGTAAAAGTTGTAGTTATGATCCAGCAGCCATATCTGAGTCTGCTGATGCTGCGCGCGTAGCAGCGGCCCTAAATGATCGCGGATAAACACGGCTTCCAACTCCGGCGACCAGCGGCAGGCCGGCATTCTGCCATACTGGGTGGTCACAATCTCATTTTGCGCACTGAGTGCTTGCACCGGCACTCCGGCCTGCGCATAGCCCTGCACGAATTTTTCCAGGTAACGCGAATACACCCCGAGATATTTCTCTGACATCCAACCGCCCTTCATCGATCCGTTAGACAGATCCCAAAGCGAATGGGCGTAGGGATCGAGGTAGTTCTCCCTGGTTCGGCCGCCAAACGTTGTTCCGTAGGTCTTCATCCAGCCTGGAGGACTCCACGGGGTGGCCATCAGAAACAGATTGGGGTTGATCTCCCGGATCTGGCGCAGCGTAGGCAGGATATAAGCCTCATCATGCTTCAGGCTGAAGTGATCCAGGTTCATGTCGTCGGGAACATCGTCGTAGGAGTAAACGCTGCGCGAATAATCGCTGGCGCCGATACAGCAACGCCCCATATTCAGGTTCAATCCTGAAGGCGAATATATTTCTGTCAGGAAAGACTGGCGGGCGGCTGCAGGCATCCCGCTCAAAAGAAAACAGGAGGCGTCCGTGAGCGCAGCGCCAAAGCCCAGGATGGGCTGGTATTGACGTGTGCTGTCGATCTCAAGGGTGGCGCCCGGCGCGCCGCCCGCTGCTTTCTCCCACTGCAGGGCAGCACGCGCCGCATGCTTCTCCGTTGCGTCTGTAACGTAGAGGGTGGCGGCCGCGGTGTGCGCACGCTCGGCGTATATCCATCTCGGCAACATGGCCAGCATCGAACTGGAGGCAGCGCGGCGAAGAAACTCACGGCGATTTGTCACCAACGAAGGTCCTATCTCCATAATTCCAACGCTACCTTACCACGGGAGGTGCGGCAATAAGGCCACAGATGCGACCATCAAGAGAACTGCGCGGTACGAGTGATAGTGACTGATGAGTATCCGAATTTCCGTTCCAGGGCTCGTTCTCATGGCGTTGCTGGCCGCAGGGATCTGCTCTGCGCCTGCCCAGCAGTCCGCAGCCGTGGACCCCACTGCACTGGTGCGCCGCGCTATACAGCATCGGTTCGACTCTGAGCAAAACCAATCGCCCGTTCGCTACCTTCTGCGCAAACAGGATGGACCGCGCGACAACACCAAGGACATTATCGAAACCAGGGATGGCGATGTCGCTCGCCTGGTCGCGCTCAATGGCCAACCGCTCAGCGCCCAGGCCACTCAAGACGAAGTGGACCGGCTGAATCTGCTGGCCAACCATCCTGAGGTTCAGCAGCATCGTAAGTTTCGGGAGCAAAAAGATGCGGACCGCGTCAACCGTCTGATGCGCCTTCTGCCCGATGCATTTTTGTATCGCTTTGAAGGCATGGTGCCGTGTGTCTCGGGGCAGTGTTATCGCCTGAGTTTCTCTCCCAATCCGCGCTTTACTCCACCCGACGTGGAAGCGGCTATTTTTCGCGGCATGGCCGGCGAGGTGTGGATTGACCAAACCCAGGAACGCCTCACACGCCTGAATGCGCATCTCATTTCGAATGTTGATTTTGGCTGGGGGATCTTGGGTAAACTCGACGAAGGCGGTACCATACAGATCGAACAGGCGGATATTGGCGATCGCAACTGGCAAGTGACATTAATGAAACTTAATTTGCGAGGTAAGGCTTTAATGTTCAAATCTTTAAATATTAAGATTACCGAGCAAGCTAGCCATTTCTCCCCTGTTCCGGCGGGCATCGATTACCGGCAGGCGATTCAGCTGCTGCAGAAATCCGATGGACCCATCGTCCCCTAATGGGCATCAGTGAAGAGGGCCATGTGGAAAAAGGAACTTTGATCCAAAGAGAGCGTCTCAAGCACTAGAGGTCTTGCGACGCACCGGCGTCACCCTGAACTTTGTGAAGTAATTTTTTGCTTTGTGTGTAGAAGTCCAATTGCGGAAAGAATCGAAAGTACCGTCAATTCGGATTACCGGAACTACATCTTTTTGCGTGGCATAACACCGCCCGTGTAGCGCCAAAGTATACTTTGGGTTCATTCGGTCATATTGCCAGGGGAGATTTCATGGAGTTGTGTCGAAAGAAGGTTGTGGTTTGCGGCGGCGGTGGTTTCATCGGCGGCCACCTGATCAAACAGCTGCTTCGAGACGGGGTCAATGTGATCCGGTCGGTCGACGTCAAGCCACGCAGTGAGTGGTACCAGGTGCACCATGGCGTGGAAAATGTGACCGCGGACCTGAAACAACTCGACGCCTGCCACCAAGCCGTCGAGGGCGCCGACGCCATCTTCAACCTGGCAGCGGATATGGGCGGCATGGGCTTTATCGAAAACAACAAAGCCTTGTGCATGCTCAGCGTCCTGATCAACACCCATCTTCTGATGGCGGCTAAGGCATCCCAGGTACAGCGGTTTTTCTTCGCTTCTTCCGCTTGCGTTTATAACGCCGAGAAGCAGACCAACCCCGACGTCGTCGCGCTCAAGGAAAGCGACGCCTACCCCGCCCTGGCCGAAGACGGGTATGGCTGGGAGAAATTGTTCAGCGAGCGCATGTGCCGCCACTTTGAAGAAGATTTCGGGTTGCAATGCAGAGTGGCGCGTTTTCACAACGTCTATGGCCCCAATGGCACCTGGACTGGTGGACGCGAAAAGGCCCCGGCCGCGATCTGCCGCAAGGTGCTCGAGGCCAAAGCTTCAGGAAAGCATTCCATCGAAATCTGGGGCGATGGAGAGCAGACGCGCAGCTTTATGTACATCGACGACTGCGTCAAGGGTTCGCGCATGATTATGGAAAGCGACATCCATGAGCCCATCAATCTGGGCAGCAGCGAAGTGGTCTCGATAAACCAGCTGGTCGATATCGCGGAGAGTTTCGCCGGCATCAAGCTTCACCGGACTTACAACCTCAGCGCTCCCCGCGGTGTCAACGGCCGTAACAGCGATAACACACTGATCCAAGCCCGGCTGGGATGGGAACCCTCTACCCAGCTAAAGAATGGTCTGCGTAAGACCTACGATTGGATCGAATCTCAAGTCGAGGCTCTCTCTTGCGTATAGCTACGGAACAATTCATAAGTGACACCCTGATCCCGGAGTCCGCCGAGCGGGCGCGGGTGAATATTCTTGGCGTAGGCGTGACCGCCCTGAATATGGAAATTGCTCTCGATGAGACCGAGTCTCTGCTGCAACGAGGCGGCCAGGGCTATGTGTGCGTTACCGGCGTGCATGGCATTATGGAAGCCCAATCGGACGACCGCTTTCGTGACATTCTGAATCGCTCTTTCCTGACCACGCCCGATGGCATGCCCACCGTCTGGCTGGGCCGCGTTCACGGCTTCAAACATATGAATCGCGTCTACGGCCCCGACTACATGTTGGGGCTCTGCGAGCGATCTGTGGCCCGCGGCTATCGCCACTTTCTTTATGGCGGCAAGCCTGGTGTAGCGGAGGAACTAGCCGCAGAGCTGTCCCGGCGCTTCCCCGGCCTTAAGATTGTCGGTACCTACACTCCGCCTTTCCGCCCCCTTACCCCGGGGGAGGAAGACGACCTTTGCGCCCAGCTGCAAGCGTCTGAGGCCGATGTACTATGGTGCGGCCTCAGCACCCCGAAACAGGAACGGTTCATGGCTGCCTATTGCCACCGCCTGCCGGTGAAATTGATGGTTGGTGTGGGGGCTGCATTCGATCTGCTTAGCGGTAACCTGGCCGAGGCGCCGGCCTGGATGAAAAAGGCAGGACTGCAGTGGTTCTACCGCCTGGTCAAGGAACCGAAGCGCTTGTGGCGCCGCTACCTGCTCAACAATCCCAAGTTCACCTGGTTGACTTTTCTTCAGCTCACCGGCTTGAAGGGTTTCCGGCTCAGCTAAATACAGTGAAACCATCTCTGCGCTCCGTCTTCGTCTTTCGTTTGCCAGGTAACTTGCTCGGGACGGGGCCGAAAGGCCAAATTTAACAATCTGTTACTCCCTGATCACCAGTCTTTAATACTGCGACATTAATGCTGAATGGCGGTCGTGAAGGCCGGCCTCGAAGGGAGCACTGATGCAGAAGCTCGTAGCCACGTCCTTAGCCTCGCTGATGTTTGCCGGGACGCTCATCAATCCAATCGTTGCGGAGGCGCAATCGGGGACCACCACACCGATCAAGCATCTCGTCGTCATCTTTCAGGAAAATATCTCATTCGACCACTACTTCGGCACCTATCCAAAGGCTCTCAATCCCGCTGGACAGCCGCGGTTTATCGCTAAGCCCGGAACGCCCGCGGTGAATGGCTATACCGACGGATTGCTCTACAACAATCCGAATGCCTTAAACACGCGTGAACGGAGACGGGGCCACCAATCCCTTCCGCCTCGATCGTTCCCAGGCCGCAACCGCCGATCAGGATCACGACTACACGCCGGAACAGCAGGCGTTTCACGGCGGGTTGATGGATTTGTTTCCAAAATACACCGGCACACCCGGTCCTCCGCCCAACGGCCAACCGACCACCGGGCTGGTGATGGGCTATTACGACGGAAACACGGTTACCGCGTTCTGGAATTACGCGCAGCGGTTTGCCATGAGCGACAACTCCTACGGCACGAACTTTGGTCCCTCCACTGACGGCGCCGTGAACCTGATCTCCGGCCAGCTCAACGGCGTGAGTGACCAGGTGAACGCCACCGGCGACGTGGTCTCAGACGGCGGCGGCGGATACACCCTGGTCAGCGACGCTGACCCCGTCGGGGATGTTTGCTCCACCACCACCGGTGCGCAGGTTGCGATGAGCGGGCAAAACGTCGGTGACCTGCTCAATGCCGCCGGCATCAGCTGGGGATTCTTCGAAGGCGGCTTTGACCTGACGGTCAAGAATGCGAACGGAACCACCGGGTGCAGCCCGCAGCACCACTTCCACGGTCACCATGACCAACAAGGCGGATTACATTCCGCATCATCAGCCCTTCCAGTACTACACCTCCACCCAGAACCTGAAGCACACCCGGCCGACTTCGCCGAGCACGCGTTGGCATCAACGGCGACCCTGCCAATCACCAGTACGACATCCACGATTTCTACGACGCTATCAACGCCGGCAACTTCCCCACGGTCAGCTTCCTCAAGGCGCCTGGTTATCAGGACGGTCACGCCGGCTACTCCGATCCTCTGGACGAGCAGACCTTCGTCGACCACCGTCATCAACTTCCTGCAGAAGCAGAAGGATTGGGCGAACACCGCCGTAGTCATCGCTTATGACGACTCCGACGGCTGGTATGACCACCAGATGGGTCCGATCGTGAACCAATCCGCCACCGCCATGGATGCCCTCACCGCCCCCGGCCAATGCGGAACCGGCACTGGCGCCCTTGCCGGTGTCACCATCGAGCATGCCCAGGGACGTTGCGGGTATGGTCCCCGTCTTCCTCTCCTGGTCATCTCACCCTATGCCAAGCAGAACTACGTCGATCACACGGTCACCGACCAGAGCTCGATTCTGCGGTTTATCGAGGACAACTGGCTGGGCGGTCAACGGATCACGGGCTCCTTTGATAACCTTGCCGGCCGCTTGAACACGATGTTTGATTTCAAGAACCCCGACACCACTCCTTTCATCCTGAACACATCGACCGGCCAACCCACGAACTAACCGACACGCAACCAAACCGCAACACCGGCAGGGCAAAGGGAGGTCTTCTCCCGTTGCCCTGCTTCATTTATGTTTTCCCTGAGGCTTTGATTTGATTACGCGTCGCAGGTTCCTGGAGCGGACCGGAATATTGGCCGCCGGGATATCCGTCAGCAAGTTGCCGTCTCCGCCGCAGCAAACAACTCTCGATCCTGACAAGCTGACTCCCTACGTCGATCCGCTGCCTATCCCGCGAGATCGCGCAGCCCAGCGGCATGCGCCCCAGCCCGGACGATCCTGCGATGCAGCTTCCCTACTACCGCATGGCCATGCGGGCGATCGAATCGAAAGTCCACCGCGACTTGCCCGCCACGCGCATGTGGGGCTTTGGCTCGAGCTCACCCGGACCGACCTTTGAAACCCGCAGCAACCATGGCCTGATCGTGGAATGGGTCAACGATCTGCCGCAGCGCCACTTTCTGCCCATCGATCACACCCTGCACGGCGCCGAGAGCCAATCTGCCCGAGGTGCGCAGTGTGATTCACCTGCATGGAGGCAAGACGCCTCCGGACAGCGATGGCTATCCCGAGCACTGGTACGTTCCCGGCAAGTCCGCAACCTTCCACTATCCCAACCGGCAGGATGCGGCGATGCTCTTCTACCACGACCACACCATGGGCATCAATCGCCTGAACATCTATGCCGGACTGCAGGGCATGTATTTCATCCGCGATGAAGCGGAAGACGCGCTGAAACTTCCCCAGGGAAAATACGAGATCCCGCTGCTGGTCTACGATCGCTTTCTTCTGCCCGACGGGCAGCTCGAATATCCCGTCTCGCCCAAGCCGGAGACGCCCTGGGTTCCCGAAGTCTTCGGCAATGCCATCCTGGTCAACGGCAAGCTCTTTCCTTACCTGGATGTCGAACCGCGCAAGTATCGCTTCCGGCTGATGAACGGCTCGAACGGCCGGTTCTATCGCTTCTCGCTGGGCAAACTACTTACCTTCCAGCAAATCGGCACGGAGCAAGGATTTCTGCCCGCGCCCGTCGCGGCCCAGCGGGTGGTGATGGCTCCCGCGGAGCGGATCGATTTCGTCTTCGATTTCAGCGCCTCATGCGGGAGAAAACATCCTGCTGCGCAGCGACGCATTCGACATCATGCAATTCCGGGTCGCGGCCAAGCCAGCGCCGGACGCCTCCGCTCTTCCTCCGCAGCTGCGCTCCTTATGCAAAGATTCCCGAAAGCCAGCGCCGTGAAAACGCGCCGTCTCACGCTCGATGAGCGCATGGACATGGTTCAGCAATCGATGGGCATGTTGCTGAACAACACTCCCTGGCACATGCCGGTAACCGAGAAGCCGGTGCTCAACACGACTGAAATCTGGGAGCTGGTCAATCTGACTGAAGATGCGCACCCCATCCATCTGCACCTGGTCAGGTTTCAGATCCTCGACCGCCGGCCCTTCGATACCTTTGAATTTCAGGACAAGGGCACGGTGCGTTTCACCGGGCCCGCGATTCCCCCTGCGCCCACGGAGAGCGGCTGGAAGGACACGGTCCGCGCCGACCCCGGCCTGATCACGCGCATCATCAT
The DNA here is from genome assembly GCA_963805955.1 of uncultured Acidobacteriaceae bacterium. Lineage (GTDB taxonomy): Bacteria > Acidobacteriota > Terriglobia > Terriglobales > Acidobacteriaceae > PALSA-350. The sequence goes on along the minus strand of CAWDVZ010000017.1, from coordinate 831 downwards.
TCCCTTCGAAGGATTCGCCGGCCGCTACGTCTGGCATTGCCACATCCTGGAGCACGAAGACAACGAAATGATGCGCCCCTACGAAGTACTCGCCGCCCCCGAGCACGCATAATCCCGGACCACCAAATCGAAGTAGCGGAAAACGGCCTCCTGGAAGTCGTAACGTACTGAATGAGTTGAAGAGCACGCGGGAAAACGAAAATCGGGTTGGTTGCTGTTGCGTGACTCTGTCCATCCACCTCCACAAATGCCAAGGGTGGGCCACCACCCTCGACTTTGTCATCCCGACCGGAGCGCAGCGTAGTGGAGGGACCGCTGCGCGCCTTGACATCAAACAAAGGCCACCTCTGGTTCGCCACTGCACGCCGGATAGGTCGTTTAGGACAAAAAACTTCTTGGTTAAGATTTGCGAGCTCACTCGTAGGGCCTTTGTTTGGTGTCAAGGCGCACCGCAGGTTGCTCGCGCTGCCTCCGTGATGACAAAGTGCGGGGTTGCGCTTCCATGCAATGTTTTCGCTTATGGATGGGTAGAACCATCCGCAAAATACTAATTTGGACAAGACTGAGCGAAAACCCAGGACTTTATTCCTGGGCTGCCTGTGAAATGAACAGTCCCGTAGGGACGGCTGAGAGTAGCCCAGGACGCAGTCCTGGGTAAACTCATCCCCACCGCGATCAGTCCCGTAGGGACGGCTGAAAATGTCCCAGGACGATTAGTCCTGGGCTACATTCCATTCCGCACCTCATGCCCTAACACCATCGAAACCCTGGACCAACCACGAACAACGGGTATTTCCAGGGTTAAGCGTAAGTAGTAGAAATGCTCGCATT
>CAWDVZ010000016.1:0-26542 GCA_963805955.1 uncultured Acidobacteriaceae bacterium | reverse complement strand
ATTTGTCACCAACGAAGGTCCTATCTCCATAATTCCAACGCTACCTTACCGGGAGTGCGGCGATGACGGCCACAGATGCGACCATCAAGAGAACTGCGCGGTACGAGTGATAGTGACTGATGATTATCCGAATTTCCGTTCCAGGGCTCGTTCTCATGGCGTCGCTGGCCGCAGGGATCTGCTCTGCGCCTGCCCGGCAGTCCGCAGCCGTGGACCCCACTGCACTGGTGCGCCGCGCTATACAGCATTGGTTCGACTCTGAGCAAAACCAATCGCCCGTTCGCTACCTTTTGCGCAAACAGGATGGACCGCGCGACAACACCAAGGACATTATCGAAACCAGGGATGGCGATGTCGCTCGCCTGGTCGCGCTCAATGGCCAACCGCCAGCGCCCAGGCCACTCAAAGCGAAGTGGACCGGCTGAATCTGCTGGCCAACCATCCTGAGGTTCAGCAGCATGGGCAGGTTCGGGAACAAAAAGATGCGGACCGCGTCAACCGTCTGATGCGCCTTCTGCCGATGCATTTTTTATCGTTTGAAGGCATGGTGCCGTGTGTCTCGGGGCAGTGTTATCGCCTGAGTTTCTTCCCAATCCGCGCTTTCTCCACCCGACGTGGAAGCGGCTATTTTTCGCGGCATGGCCGGCGAGGTGTGGATTGTCCAACCCAGGAACGCCTCACACGCCTGAATGCGCATCTCATTTCGAATGTTGATTTTGGCTGGGGGATCTTGGGTAAACTCGACGAAGGCGGTACCATACAGATCGAACAGGCGGATATTGGCGATCGCAACTGGCAAGTGACATTAATGAAACTTAATTTGCGAGGTAAGGCTTTAATGTTCAAATCTTTAAATATTAAGATTACCGAGCAAGCTAGCCTTTTCTCCCCTGTTCCGGCGGCATCGATTACCGGCAGGCGATTCAGCTGCTGCAGAAATCCGATGGACCCATCGTCCCCTAATGGGCATCAGTGAAGAGGGCCATGTGGAAAAAGGAACTTTGATCCAAAGAGAGCGTCTCAAGCACTAGAGGTCTTGCGACGCACCGGCGTCACCCTGAACTTTGTGAAGTAATTTTTTGCTTTGTGTGTAGAAGTCCAATTGCGGAAAGAATCGAAAGTACCGTCAATTCGGATTACCGGAACTACATCTTTTTGCGTGGCATAACACCGCCCGTGTAGCGCCAAAGTATACTTTGGGTTCATTCGGTCATATTGCCAGGGGAGATTTCATGGAGTTGTGTCGAAAGAAGGTTGTGGTTTGCGGCGGCGGTGGTTTCATCGGCGGCCACCTGATCAAACAGCTGCTTCGAGACGGGGTCAATGTGATCCGGTCGGTCGACGTCAAGCCACGCAGTGAGTGGTACCAGGTGCACCATGGCGTGGAAAATGTGACCGCGGACCTGAACAACTCGACGCCTGCCACCAAGCCGTCGAGGGCGCCGACGCCATCTTCAATCTGGCCGCGGATATGGGCGGCATGGGCTTTATCGAAAACAATAAGGCCGTCTGCATGCTCAGCGTCCTGATCAACACCCATCTCCTGATGGCGGCAAGGGATTCCAGGTCCAGCGGTTCTTCTTCGCTTCCTCCGCCTGCGTTTACAACGCCGACAAGCAGACCAACCCCGACGTCATCGCGCTTAAGGAAATGACGCCTATCCCGCCCTGGCCGAAGACGGGTATGGCTGGGAGAAACTCTTCAGCGAGCGCATGTGCCGCCACTTCGAGGAAGATTTCGGCGTGCAATGCAGAGTGGCCCGGTTTCACAATGTCTACGGCCCTAATGGCACCTGGGACTGGCGGCCGCGAAAAGGCTCCGGCCGCGATCTGCCGCAAAGTGATCCAGGCCAAAGCTTCCGGCAAACACGACATCGAAATCTGGGGCGATGGCCAGCAAACCCGCAGCTTTATGTACATCGACGACTGTGTCCGGGGTTCGCGCATGATTATCGAAAGCGACATCCATGAGCCCATCAATCTCGGCAGCAGCGAACTGGTCACGATCAATCAGCTGGTCGATATCGTCGGAGACCATCGCGGGCATCAAGCTTCACCGGACTTACAACCTCACGCTCCCCGCGGTGTCAACGGCCGTAACAGCGATAACACACTGATCCAAGCCCGGCTGGGATGGGAACCTCTACCCAGCTAAAGAATGGTCTGCGTAAGACCTACGATTGGATCGAATCTCAAGTCGAGGCTCTCTCTTGCGTATAGCTACGGAACAATTCTAAGTGACACCCTGATCCCGGAGTCCGCCGAGCGGGCGCGGGTGAATATTCTTGGCGTAGGCGTGACCGCCCTGAATATGGAAATTGCTCTCGATGAGACCGAGTCTCGCTGCAACGAGGCGGCCAGGGCTATGTGTGCGTTACCGGCGTGCATGGCATTATGGAAGCCCAATCGGACGACCGCTTTCGTGACATTCTGAATCGCTCTTTCCTGACCACGCCCGATGGCATGCCCACCGTCTGGCTGGGCCGCGTTCACGGCTTCAAACATATGAATCGCGTCTACGGCCCCGACTACATGTTGGGCTCTGCGAGCGATCTGTGGCCCGCGGCTATCGCCACTTTCTTTATGGCGGCAAGCCTGGTGTAGCGGAGGAACTAGCCGCAGAGCTGTCCCGGCGCTTCCCCGGCCTTAAGATTGTCGGTACCTACACTCCGCCTTTCCGCACCCTTACCCGGGGGAGGAAGACGACCTTTGCGCCCAGCTGCAAGCGTCTGAGGCCGATGTACTATGGTGCGGCCTCAGCACCCCGAAACAGGAACGGTTCATGGCTGCCTATTGCCACCGCCTGCCGGTGAAATTGATGGTTGGTGTGGGGGCTGCATTCGATCTGCTTAGCGGTAACCTGGCCGAGGCGCCGGCCTGGATGAAAAAGGCAGGACTGCAGTGGTTCTACCGCCTGGTCAAGGAACCGAAGCGCTTGTGGCGCCGCTACCTGCTCAACAATCCCAAGTTCACCTGGTTGACTTTTCTTCAGCTCACCGGCTTGAAGGGTTTCCGGCTCAGCTAAATACAGTGAAACCATCTCTGCGCTCCGTCTTCGTCTTTCGTTTGCCAGGTAACTTGCTCCGGACGGGGCCGAAAGGCCAATTTTAACAATCTGTTACTCCCTGATCACCAGCCTTTAATACTGCGACATTAAAGCTGGAAGGCGGTCGTATAAGGCCGCCTTGAAGGGAGTCATGATGCAGAAGCTCGTAGCCACGTCCTTAGCCTCGTTGATGTTTGCCGGGACGCTTACAAATCCAATCGTCGCAGAGGCGCAATCGGGGACCACCACACCGATCAAGCATCTCGTCGTTATCTTTCAGGAAAACATCTCATTCGATCACTACTTCGGCACCTATCCAAAGGCTCTCAATCCCGCTGGACAGCCACGGTTTAGCGCTAAGCCCGGAACGCCCGCGGTGAATGGCTATACCGACGGATTACTCTACAACAATCCGAATGCCTTAAACGCGGTGAACGGAGACGGGGCCACCAATCCTTTCCGCCTCGATCGTTCCCAGGCCGCAACCGCCGACCAGGATCACGACTACACGCCGGAACAGCAAGCGTTTCACGGCGGTCTGATGGATTCGTTTCCAAAATACACCGGCACACCCGGTCCTCCGCCCAATGGCCAACCGACCACCGGGCTGGTGATGGGCTATTACGACGGAAACACGGTGACCGCGCTCTGGAATTACGCGCAGCGATTTGCCATGAGCGACAACTCCTACGGCACGAACTTTGGCCCCTCCACCGATGGCGCAGTCAACCTGATCTCCGGCCAGCTGAACGGTGTGAGTGACCAGGTGAATGCCACCGGCGACGTGGTCTCAGACGGCGGCGGCGGATACACCCTGGTCAGCGACGCTGACCCCGTCGGCGACGTTTGCTCCACCACCACCGGGGCGCAGGTTGCGTTCAGCGGGCAAGAACGTAGGTGACCTGCTCAACGGCAAGGGCATCAGCTGGGGATTCTTCGAGGGCGGCTTTGACCTGACGGTCAAGAACGCGAACGGAACCACCGGGTGCGGCCGCAGCACCACTTCCACCGTCACCATGACCAACAAGGCGGATTACATCCCGCATCATCAGCCCTTCCAGTATTACCTCTCCACCCAGAACCTGAAGCACACCCGGCCTTCTTCACCCAGCAGCGTGGGTATTGATGGCGACCCAGCCAATCACCAGTACGACATCCACGATTTCTACGACGCTATCAACGCCGGCAACTTCCCCGCGGTCAGCTTCCTTAAGGCTCCTGGTTATCAGGACGGTCACGCCGGCTACTCCGATCCTCTAGACGAGCAGACCTTCGTGACCACCGTCATCAACTTCCTGCAAAAGCAGAAGGATTGGGCCAACACCGCCGTCGTCATCTCTTATGACGACTCCGACGGCTGGTATGACCACCAGATGGGTCCGATCGTGAACCAATCTGCCACCGCCATGGATGCACTCACCGCCCCCGGCCAATGCGGAACCGGCACGGGCGCTCTTGCCGGTGTCACCATCGAGCATGCCCAGGGACGTTGCGGATATGGTCCCCGGCTTCCTCTCCTGGTTATCTCACCCTACGCCAAACAGAACTACGTTGATCACACCGTCACTGACCAGACCTCGATTCTGCGCTTTATCGAGGACAACTGGCTGGGCGGTCAACGGATCACGGGCTCCTTTGACGTCCTTGCCGGCCGCTTGAACTCGTTCTTTGATTTCAAGAACCCCGACAACGCTCCTTTCATCCTGAATACATCAACCGGTCAACCCACGTACTAACCGCACCTACCAAACCGCAACACCGGCAGGGCAAAGGGAGTTTTCTCCCGATGCCCTGCTTCATTTATGTTCTCCTTGAGGCTTTGATTTGATTACGCGTCGCAGGTTCCTGGAGCGGTCCGGAATGTTGGCCGCCGGGGTATCCCTCAGCAAGTTGCCCACTCCGCCGCAGCAACCAACTCTCGATCCTGACCAGTTGACTCCTTACGTTGATCCGCTGCCTATTCCCGAGATTGCCCAGCCCAGCGGTACTCGCCCCAGCCCGGAAAATGCTTCACTGCACCTTCCCTACTACCGCATGACCATGCGCGCGATGGAATCGAAAGTCCACCGGGACTTGCCCGCCACGCGCATGTGGGGCTTTGGCTCAAGCTCGCCCGGACCGACCTTTGAAACCCGCAGCCACCAGGGCCTGATCGTGGAATGGGTCAACCAGTTGCCGCAGCGCCACTTTCTGCCCATCGATCACACCCTGCACGGCGCCGAAGCCAATCTGCCCCAGGTGCGCAGTGTCATTCACCTCCACGGAGGAAAAACGCCACCGGACAGCGATGGCTATCCCGAGCACTGGTGCGTTCCTGGCAAGTCCCTTACCTTCCACTATCCCAACCGGCAGGATGCGGCGATGCTCTTCTACCACGACCACACCATGGGCATCAATCGCCTGAATATTTACGCCGGGCTGCAGGGCATGTATTTCATCCGTGATGAAGCCGAGGACGCGCTGAAGCTTCCCCAGGGAAAATACGAGATCCCTCTGCTGGTCTACGATCGCTTTCTTCTGCCCGACGGGCAGCTGGAATATCCCGTCTCTCCCAAGCCGGAGACGCCCTGGGTTCCTGAAGTCTTCGGCAACGCCATCCTGGTGAATGGCAAGCTCTTTCCTTATCTGGATGTCGAACCGCGCAAGTATCGCTTCCGCCTGATGAACGGTTCGAATGGCCGCTTCTACCGCTTTTCCCTGGGCAAACTATTTACCTTCCAGCAGATCGGCACCGAGCAAGGATTTTTGCCCGCGCCCATAGCGGCCCAGAGGGTGGTGATGGCTCCTGCGGAAAGGATCGATTTCGTCTTCGACTTCAGCGCTCATGCGGGAGAAAAGATTCTGTTACGTAGCGATGCATTCGACATCATGCAATTCCGCGTTGCAGCCAAGTCTGCGCCGGACTCTTCTGTTCTTCCGCCGCAGCTGCGTACGTATGCCAAGATTCCCGAAAGCCAAGCCGTGAAAACGCGCCGTCTCACTCTTGATGAGCGCATGGACATGGTTCAGCAATCGATGGGCATGTTGTTGAACAACACTCCGTGGCACATGCCGGTGACTGAGAAGCCGGTGCTCAACACGACCGAAATCTGGGAACTGGTCAATCTGACTGAGGATGCGCACCCCATCCACCTGCACCTGGTCCGCTTTCAGATACTCGACCGCCGGCCGTTCGACACCTTCGAGTTTCAGGACAAGGGAACGGTGCGTTTCACGGGCCCCGCGATTCCGCCTGCGCCCACAGAGAATGGCTGGAAAGACACTGTGCGCGCCGACCCCAGCGTAATCACGCGCATCATCATCCCCTTCGAAGGATTCACCGGCCGTTACGTGTGGCACTGCCACATCCTGGAGCACGAGGACAACGAAATGATGCGCCCCTACGAAGTAGTAGCCGCACCCGAGCAGGCATAATCCCGGAACACCAAATCAAAGTAGCGGAAAACGGCCTCCTGGAAGTCGTAACGTACTGAATGAGTTGAAGAGCACGCGGGCAAACGAAAATTGGGTTGGTTGCTGTTGCGCTGATTCTGTCCATCCACCTCTACAAATGCCAAGGGTGGGCCACCACCCTCGACTTTGTCATCCCGACCGGAGCGCAGCGTAGTGGAGGGACCTGCTGTGCGCCTTGACATCAAACAAAGGCCACCTCTGGTTCGCCACTGCACGCCGGATAGGTCGTTTAGGACAAACAAACTTCTTGGTTAAGATTTGCGAGCTCACTCGTAGGGCCTTTGTTTGGTGTCAAGGCGCACCGCAGGTCGCTCGGCTGCGCTTGATGACAAAGTGCGGGGTTGCGCTTCCATGCAATGTTTTCGCTTATGGATGGGTAGAACCATCCGCAAAAAACTAATTTGGACAAGACTGAGTGAAAATGTCCCAGGACGATTATTCCTGGGCTGGCCTGTGCAAATGAACAGTCCCGTAGGGACGGCTGAGAGTAGCCCAGGACGCAGTCCTGGGTAAACTCATCCACCGCGATCAGTCCCGTAGGGACGGCTGAAAATGTCCCAGGACGATTAGTCCTGGGCTACATTCCATTCCGCACCTCATGCCCTAACACCATCGAAACCCTGGACCAACCACGAACAACGGGTATTTCCAGGGTTAAGCGTAAGTAGTAGAAATGCTCGCATTTCGCCCCGCCCGCTCCCGAGAGATCCGCGCCACATACCCGCTCTCATTCAAAGCCCGCAGGGGATCTTCCGGTAGACTCTGTCCGAGGCGCCATGCCCGCACCAACGGCCGCACATCCTCCCAGAAGGCGGACCGGAACAACTCCTCCGCCTCCACCAGCCTGCATTGTTTCTGCAGACTATCCAGTTGCTCCAGATCCACCAGGGCCGCCTTGGCGTACAACTCCTCAGCCTGGACCACAGTTTGCACCATGGCCTCGACCTTGCCTTTCAAATTGTGGCTCTGATCGATCATGAACGCGATCTGGGTGCGATTGCCGGGTTCCGCGGAGTAACTCAAAATCTCGTGGAAGATACGGAAGACCTGGTAAGGATCGATGGACCCCAGGGTCAGGTCGTCATCGGCGTACCTGCGGTCATTCAAGTGGAAGCCACCCAGCATTTCCAGATGCAACAACCAGGCCACAATCTGCTCAATATTCTGCGCCTGGTAGTGATGCCCGGTGTCAACCAACACTTTCGCCTGCGGTCCTGCCAACCGCGCCAGTTCCAGCGCCATGCCCCAATCGGCAATATCGGTGTGATAGAAAGCCGGCTCGAACGGCTTGTACTCGATCAGCAGCCGCTGATCCGGCTGCAAGGCCGCATGCACCTGGCTGAAGATCTCTTCCATCCAGCCAATACGCTGCCGCATACTCTGCGTTCCGGGATAATTCGAACCGTCGGAAACCCACGGCGAAATATCCTGCGAACCCAGCTGCCGGGCAATCTCCACACAGTCCAGAAGGTGCGTAAGAGCCTTTTGCCGCACTTCTGCATCCGGATTGCAGATCGACCCATACTTGTATTCCTGTGCCTGGAAAAGATTGGGGTTAATGGAACCAGCGCAAATCCGGTATTTCTTTTCCAGCGCCCGAATCTGCGCCACACTCTCAACGCCCTTCGGGGAGATCCCATTCGACATGCAATCCCAGGGTCGGGGTGATACCCGTTAGCTGATGGATCTCGGCCGCGTCGGCGAACTTCTCTTCAATGGAATTCGCCGCCCCCATCTGCAGGAACTTACCGAAGCGCGTCCCGGTATTGGCAAAGCCCCAGGAGGGTAGCTCGATGCGAAAGTTGTCTAAGGCTTTGGTGACTCGGTCGGTCTTTTCCTGGTGATCCACGGGCAACCCCTTCACATTCAGGACAACGCCAGTATAGACGACAATGGAATCATGACCGATGTACGCATGGACAAGTGGCTTTGGGCGGCCAGATTCTTCAAGACCCGAGCGCTGGCGGCCAAGGCATGTGAACTGGGCCGGGTAACCTCCAACGGCCAGCCGGCCAAAAGCGCGCGCCCGGTGCGCGTGGGCGACCTATTGCAAGTCAAAACCGAAGGCGGGGACTTTCAAGTAGAGGTGCTGCTGCTCAGCGAAATGCGCGGTCCGGCAGCGGTTGCGCAGACGCTCTACCGGGAAACAGAGGCCAGCCGCGCACTGCGCCAGCAGGTTGCGGAAGAGCGCAAAGCCATGCCGCGATTCGAAATCCTGTCCGCAGGAAAACCCTCAAAACGCAATCGCCGTGTGCTCAACCGGCTTCGCGGCCGGGTTTGACCTTCTACAATTCATCATTGCGCAGGCGCTGGCCGGAGTGTTACCGTTCGCCCATATCAGTTCAGTTCACCAATCATGACCGCGAGTCATGAAGGATCCGTCTTGGCAGATCGCAACACAGCGTCCCCGACAGCCGCGGTCCTGGGAGAGATTGGCCTCCCGGAGCCCATTGCTCAACTTGCCTCCCGTCGCTGGGATGCCATCATCGTTGGCGCCGGTCATAACGGCCTCGCCTGTGCAGCCTACCTGGCACGTGCCGGCAAGCGTGTGCTGGTCCTCGAAAGCCGTGCCCGCGTCGGCGGCGCTTGTACCATCGAAGAGCCCTTCCCCGGTGTCCACATGTCGCCCTGCGCTTATCTGGCCGGCCTGCTGCATCCGCTGGTGGTCGACGAGCTGGACCTGGTGAAGCGCGGCTTTCACTGGACACCCGCGGTCAACGGCATGTTTGTTCCCTTCCTCGACGGAAGCAGCGTGCAACTCTGGGATGACGACGACGCCTGTGAAGCAGAAATCCGCCGCTTTGCTCCCCGCGATGTGAATGGTTGGAAAGCGATGACCGCCGTAGTGAAGCGCCTGCGCGATGCGTTGCGCCCCGCCGGTGAACGGGATCTTTGGATTGGCGATGCGCCCACCCAGGAGGAGATCGACGCCCGCCTGGGCAACGACGAGGAAGCACGCAACGTGCTCTTCCATTGGTCGATGGCTAAGTTCGTCGAGCGTTATCTCCAGGACGAACGGCTGCAATATGCCTATCTCGGTCAGGGAGTCATCGGCACCAACGCGAGCCCCTTCGACCCCGGCACGGCCTCGATCCGCTATCACCATTCCTCCGGCCGGCTGGGCGGCATTCCGGGCATGTGGGGTTATGTCCGCGGCGGCATGGGCATGGTCTCCTTCTACTTCTGCGACGCGGCGCGCGAGGCCGGGGCGGTGGTCGCGGCTGGGGTCGCCGTAGCAGAGATACTGCCCGCTGAGGGCGTTCTGCTGGAAAGTGGCGAACGCCTCTCCGCTCCCGTGGTGATATCGAATGCCGATCCCGTGGTGACCCTCCGCCTGCTTGGTAAATCGGCTTCTTCTGACTTCCGGTCAAAAGTCGATCATCTCGCCATTCAGGGTTGCACCGTGAAGCTGAATGTATTGCTGCGCGAGCTGCCCGACTTCATCGCTCGTCCCGGCCAGGACCAGCCCCACCACTACGGCCAGATCAACGCGCCCTTGACCCACGCCGAATGGAAAGCCGGCTTTGCCGCCAGCAGCAAGGGAGAACTACCCGAGCACCTGTGGTGCGAGATTTACTTCCAGAGCGTGCATGACTCCAGCGTGGTTCCCGCAGGCCGGCACACCATGAGCGTCTTTGCCCAGTACGTACCGCACACCTTTGCCGCCGGCTCCTGGGACGACCATCGCGAGCGCGTGCGCAAGTTGGCCTTTGATTCCATCGGCCGCTTCTGTTCCAACATTCCCGATGCCGTGCTCGAAGCGCAAGTGATGGGTCCGCCGGACATCGAGGAAAAAGTCGGACTTACCGGCGGTCACATTTTTCAGGGCGAGTGCCTGCCTGAAAACATGTGGAGTCATCGCTTCGCCGCGCGCACTTCCATGCCCGGCGTCTACCTCTGTGGCGCCTGCACCCATCCGGGAGGAAGCGTCATAGCGATGAACGGCCGTAATGCCGCCATGGCTGTGTTGAAAGACATGAAGTAAATCGCAGGCCCTTTTTTACAGGCAGGAGACTCGTAATTTGCAAAGGGTACGGGCTGCCTGACATGGAACGGTACAGGCTGCCTCGCATGGAAGGGTGCGGGCTGCCTCGCCGCAGCGAGCTTTAGCCCGTACATAAATGCTTTCGCAATAAACTCGGCTTTAGCCGCTGAGGGCCCGGTTTTCCCACGCGAGGTTCGTTCATGGCAGCAGAGAAGCTGAAACGAGAACTCGGTTTTCGCGATGTCATTCTCTTCTATATCGTCAGTGGCCTCAGCCTGCGCTGGATCGCGACTGCCGCCGCGTCAGGACAATCGGCCATCGTCGTGTGGCTCATCGCCTGGTGCGGATTCTTTCTACCCCTCGCCGGTTGCGTTCTAGAACTCTCCTCCCGCTATCCCCAGGAAGGCGGACTCTATGTATGGACCCGCGAAGCCTATGGCGACTTTGCCGGCTTCATGGCTGCCTGGACCTACTGGATGAGCAATCTTCCCTACTTGCCTGCGGTGCTCTACTTCGCCGCCAGCAGCCTTCTCTTCGCCACCCCCCGGGCCCAGCACCTGGCCAATACGAATTCCTATTACCTGCTCTTCACCGTTGGCATGCTCGCCTTCATCACCGTGCTCAACGTGTTTGGCCTCGGCCCCGGCAAGTGGCTTAACAATCTGGGCGCCGTGGGCATGGCGCTGCCCGTCCTGATCCTTATCGCCCTTGGGCCTGTCTCTCCTACTCCCGCTTCGGCTCCGCTACCCATTTCACGCTGGCTGCTGCAATTCCCCACGCCCACGTGAAAGACCTCATCTTCTGGTCCACCATATTTTTTGCCTTCGGCGGCAGCGAAACCGCTTCGTTCATGGGCGAAGAGATTAAAGACGCGCGGCGCATCGTCCCCCGCTCTCTGCTGGTGGCCGGCGTGATCATTACCATCAGCTATATCGCCGGCACGGTGGCGATGCTGGTGGCGCTGCCCTCCAGCAGCATCAGCGGCCTGGGCGGTTTTATGACCGCTATCGATTTTCTCTGCCGGCGCCTGGGCGTGGCCGCGCTGATCGCCCCCGTTGCCTTGCTGGTAGCCATCAGCAACGTGGGCGCTGCCGGAGCCTATCTCACCGCGACGGCGCGCCTGCCCTTCGTCGCCGGCATCAATCACTACCTGCCGGCGGTTTTTGGCCGCATCCATCCGCGCTGGAAAACACCCTATTTCGCCATCGCCTCCTATGGGCTTGCGGGGATGCTCTTTGGGTTGCTTAGCCAGGCGGGCACCAGCGTCAAGGGCACCTATGACCTGCTGGTCAGCATGGGTGTGATCACCTACTTCATTCCCTATCTCTTTCTTTTTGCCGCTATGATCCGGCTGCAAGGGCGACCGTCGGCGCCCGGTGCAATCCGTTTGCCCGGAGGTAGACGATTGGCCATCCCGCTCGCCTGCCTTGGGATCTTTTCCACTTCGGTAACCATCATCCTTTCCCTCTTTCCGGCGGAAGACGAACGCCATCCAGCCACCGCGCTCTTCAAGCTGATCGCGATGACCCTGGTGCTCCTGCTGGCCGGGGTCGCGGTCTACCGTCGCGGCCAGCGCTCGAAAAATCGAGCCGCAGCCGCAGAGGCGCTATCCACAAACCTCAGCTGACATTTTGTTTACCGGCCGCGCGGCTTTCTCGCCACCGGCTCCTCAGCCTTGGACGACTTACCGATCGCCCCTTGCAACAGCCGCAGAAAATGTTCCATCCGCCGGGCAGTCTTCTCCTCCGAGATTCCTGCGCGATGGAAGAGCCCCGGGTCCAACTCTTCGGTCAGCAAAGCATCTTGATATCGCTCCACCGTCCACTCCAGCAGTGAAACGATCATCTCGCTGTCGACATCCGTGCGCAGCGCGCCTTCCCGCAAACCTTGGCGCACGAAGGCCGCGGTCCCGTACGGATCCTCCGCCGCCAGGAACCGATTGATCTCCCGCCTTAACCGCAGGTCAGTACCGTAGTTGCCCAACAGCACCACCCGGTAAGGCTGCCAATTCTCCCGCACCTGCAACTCGGTTCGCGAAAGCCAGTAGCGCAGCACTCCCCAGAAGCCCTTGGCTCTTATCTCCGCCGGTGCGTCCAGGTAACGGGAAAACGACCCCGCCGCCTGCTTGTATGCAGCCAGAAAGAGCGTTTGCTTGTTCCCAAAATGCTGAAACACGGCGCCCTTGGCGATGCCCGCCTCGCGCGCAATGTCCTCCGTGCGCGCGTCCTCATAGCCATGCTCTGCGAAGTGCCGCATAGCCACGTCGACAATGTGGGCTCGTTTAGCCGGCGCAGGTTGGCGCTTCATTCGGTTCACCCCAGCTGCCCCGCGGCAAAAAGTTTAAGTCACGGGTGGGCCCGGTGCTATATAACAACAGCATCGTTACACCATTGTGACCCGTGGTCAATATGACGGCAACTACTCAGCTTGAGCCGACCCTTCCGGCGGCCTTTTATCTTAGCGGCGACATCTTCGCGCTGGAAAAGGAACACCTCTTCGCCGCTTCCTGGATGTGCGTCGCGCGCGAAGAGCAGTTGCCCCAACCCGGCGACTCGCTGGTCCTGAACGTCGTTGGTGAATCCATCCTGTTGGTCCGTAATCGCCAGGGCGCGTTGCGTGGGTTCTATAACGTTTGCCGCCATCGCGGCGCCGAGCTTTGCATGCCTACGGAACACGGGGGGAAGAGCCATGGGATTACGCCTTCCGGAGGCGTCACGTCACGCGGAGTGATTCGCTGTCCCTATCACTCCTGGGTGTACGACCTGGATGGCGCCCTGGTCGCCGCGCCGCACATTGAACCCGACGCCCTTTGCAAACAGGAATTTTCCCTCTACCCGGTCGGTGTCGACACCTGGGGCGGCTTTATCTTTGTCCACCTCACCCCGCAACAAGCCACGCCGCTCTCCCAGCAGCTCGGAGCCGCTGCAGAGCGCACCGCGCGTTACCCGCTCGCCGGGATGCGCATCGGCCACACCATTCAATACGTTATCGACGCCAATTGGAAAGTGCTGGCGGAGAATTACAACGAGTGCTATCACTGCGCCGGCGTCCATCCCGAGCTCTGCGACGTGGTGCCGGCATTTCGCCAGCAAGGGGGCGCCAGCCTGGACTGGGACCGCGGCATCCCCCACCGTGAGGGCGCGGTCACGTACACCCGCTCCGGCACCACGACCCGCCAACCCTTTCCCGGTTTGAACGAGGACGAGCGCGTACGCCACAAGGGTGAGCTTATCTACCCCAACTTCTTCCTGTCCCTCTCCTGCGACCACGCAACCGCCTTTCTACTGGCGCCTAGAGGTCCGGGGCGAACGGAAATCACTTGCCACTTCCTCTTTGCGCCCGAAGAGATCGCGAGCGACACCTTCGATCCTTCCGACGCGGTTGATTTTTGGGATCTAGTGAATCGCCAGGATTGGCTCATCTGCGAGCGGGTGCAGCGCGGCATGGGCTCGCGTGCTTACCGCACTGGCTTCTATGCGCCGATGGAGGACATGAGCCTCGACATTCGCAAGTACATCCTGGAAAAATTAGGACCACATCTGGGCGAAAGGGATACGCTATGAGCTCTTCGATTGAAAATGTGCTGGCGCTTTACGATGCGGACGCCCCGCTCGAAATGGCGTACACCATTCCGGCCGCCTGGTATGTAGACGAACGCATTGCGCGCATGGAGCGAGAGCAGGTTTTCGGCGGCAACTGGATCGCCGTTGGGCGAGCTGACCAGGCCGCCACTCCAGGTCAGTTTTTTACCTTCGATCTGGCGGGCGAGCCGCTCATCGTGGTTCGCGGAGCAGACAACCAACTACGCGCCTTCTACAACGTCTGCCGCCACCACGCAGCGGCCGTGGCTACTGCGCCCTGCGGAGTGGCCCAGCATCTGCGTTGTCCTTATCACGGATGGACCTATGGTCTCGATGGCTCTCTCAAAGGAGCGCCCGAGTTCACCGGTGTCTGCAATTTTGAGCGCGCCGACAATGGCCTGGTGCCCGTGTCCGTTGCCATTTGGGAAAGCTTTATCTTCGTCAACCTGAGCCCGCAGCCGCCTTCGCTGGAAAGCTATCTTGGCGACTTGCCTCAGCGGCTCGCGCCGCTTTCTCTCTCCACGCTGGGCTTCTTTGTCCGCAAGACTTATACGCTGGCCTGTAACTGGAAGGTCTACGTCGACAATTACCTCGACGGGGGCTACCACGTTCCTCACCTTCACAAGGCGCTCAACAGCGTGCTTGAGTACACCGAGTACACGATTGAGAACGGCGAACACTATGCGCTTCAGTCGAGCCCTTTGGTGGCTTCGAAAGACGCTTCGGTCGCGCACACGCGCACCGGCGACCGTGCTTATTACTACTGGCTCTATCCCAATTTCATGATCAACATCTACCAGGGGGTAATGGACACCAACCTTGTTCTCCCCTTGGGGCAGGACCGCTGCCTCGTGATCTTCGATTTCTTCTTCGGTGACACCAGTTCCGAGCGGGAGCAATACAACCGCGAGAGCGTCGAGGTGAGTGACCGGGTACAGGCAGAGGACGTAGACATCTGCGAGTCAGTACAGCGAGGCCTGCATTCCCGAGCCTACGGAGCCGGCCGCCTGTCGGTCCGCCGGGAAACCGGCGAACATCTCTTTCATCGTCTCCTGGCAGCAGATCTGAAACAAAACTACGTAGCCTCTCTACAGTAATTCAGAGGTGACCAAAATCGCGGATGCGGCTCTCTCCATCCCTCAGTAACGGCGGCTGAGGGACTGCCCCCACTTTGCCTTCCCTGATGGTTTTTTCCGTCCATCCAATCTGACAACTCCCCATAAAAGTCACCGCCCTTCCCTTTGTCATCCCGAAGCGAAGCCGAGGGACCTGCTGTGCGCCCCGGCTCCCTCACAAAGGTCTCCCTTCCGTTAGTTCTTACACAGAATTATCATCCCGCCTGTCCCGGCCTGCCGTGGAACCGGAGCGAAGCGAAGCCGAAGGACCTGCTGTTTCTTTCCGTCCATCCAATCTGACAGCTCCCCATAAAAGTCACTGCCCTCCCCTTTGTCATCCCGAGAGCCGACTTGCCTGCGGCAAGTTAAGAGTGAAATGAACGCTGGAAATCGAGGTTGATTCTATTGGCTTTATTTTTTGTTCCTTAGGAGCGAAGCCGAGGGACCTGCTGTGCGCCCCGGCTCCCTCACAAAGGTTTCCCTTCCGTTAGTTCTCCCACAGAATCGTCACCGCGACCGAAGCGAAGCGGACTGGAGCGACCCGCGGTCCCGCGCAAACGGCCCCAAATCAACCGTCAACTCTTCCCCCAGAGCCTTCTGCACCAAAGCCTCGCCAACCGCCGCAGAGTGTTTAAATCCGTGACCGGAGCAAGCGGAAGCAAACCACACCCGCTCAGAGTCAACACCGTGATCGATAACAAAACGATGGTCCGGAACCACCGTATAAAGACAAGTGGCCGTCCGTAAGCACCGGCTACTCAACCCTCGTAGGCTCACCCGCACGTACCCATCGTAAAAGCCCTGTGCCTGATCCGGAGTAACCGCCACCTGACCCTCCCCCGGATCACTCAACGACGTAAACTGCTCGGTCGCAACCTTCATACTCAAACCGTCCAGGCTGGGAAAGCCATAAAATCCCTTTCCCACTCGAGCCGAGTTCCAGAGAAAAATCGGCATCTGCTCCGCCGAAAACCGCGGCTCGGGCTGCTCCAGGCCGAACCAATAAAGCGTCTGCCGATAAACCGCAAATTGACCCTCGTCGAGACCGCAAATCGTCCGCGCCCAATCGGCCATCCACGGCCCGGCCGTCAGCACAACTTTGGCAGCGCCATAGCGGGATCGATTGGTCTGCACCACTACCCCAGACCCATCAGCAACGATATCGGTGACGATCTCGCCCGTTCGAACTTCCGCGCGATTGGCCGCGGCTACACTCAACTGCGCGCGAACACATTTCTCCGGAAGGAGAAAGCCGGCGCCCGGCTCCAGATACCCTTCAGCGCCATCTTGCAGGATGAACTGCGGAAACCTTTGCCGTATCTCCTCAGCCCCAAGCATCTCGTGCTCGATGCCGAATCGCCTGGCACAATCGACCGTCTGATTAAAAAACGCCGCGCCCGGACCCTGCACCCCGCCGGCGGAATCAAGCAATATCAAGCCGCCATTTTGCACCAGCAGCTTTTCTCCCGCAGCCGCTTCCAAAGCACGCCACAGCACATTGGCTCGCATAACCAGCGGAACAAACTCCGCTCCTTCCCCAACCGCCTGCCGGGTAATGCGAGTCTCCCCGTGGCTGGAACCAAATTCATGCGGCGGGTGAAAGCGGTCGATCCCCAGCACGCGGGCGCCGCGCAACGCAGATTGGCAGAGCGCCGCACTGCCCACCGCCCCCAGCCCAATCACGATCAAATCGTAGGTTTCCACTATTGCCAATCCCGCGGAATCGTCTCGGTCCACTTACGTTCCCGCACCAGCTTATCTCCCTGGGTCAGCTTGCGCCGGAACGAGTAGTAGAAGTTTCGCTGATCGCTAGTCAAATCCAATTCCACGCTCCACGTAAGCGTACGCCCTTTTAGTTTCACAGCAGTCGAAGCCTCGCCATGCATTGCGCTCCTGGCCGGATCTGTATCGGCCACATCATACGTAATCAGCTCGGTGGTATCTTCCTCGCCCCAGGGTAGAAACGTCTTGCTGGTGCCGGCCCAACGGACGTGGGTCGATTGATGCTCAAAATCCCGCGTCGCCGTCCACCCTCCAGGCCAGGTATCACCGTCAGAGCCATAGCCTACGAGGTGCGGCGCAGCCGCCGGCTTTTGAAACTCAACCTTGCCCCCCGGCGAACGTAACACCGGCAGACTGAGCTGCGACCCTTCGTCTCCCCCCAGCTTCAACTGCGTCGTCATGGGATAGGGTGTGGGCCAGATCATCGGCCATAGCGCATTCGAAATAGCAATACGCATGCGATGCCCCCGGGGGAAGACCCACGACGTAAAGTGCAGCGGCACGGTGAGTGAATAATCCTTACCCACGGCCAACCCCTTGGGGTCGCGCATTGAATCGCGCTGAGCGCCGTTCAGTGCGCCGCCCGTCACCATGGTGACGGCGCCATCGGGGCCAACATCCTCCAGGCGCACCATCCAATCCGCCAATGGAGCGGAAGCGGAAGCAAGCAGCTTCGCCACCGGCTCGCCCAATATCGCCAGGTCCTGCGCCAGGGGCTCCGAATCGTAGCTCAAGCTCATTGCATCCAGTGGCCGCTGATCCACCGTTAGCTCACCCCACCAGAAGCCGGCCTCGACGCCCGCCGAAGGCACATACCCCAGCGCATGCACGCCCTCTCTGGAAGGCGTGGGCACGAGCCCATGTTGCGGGGTCAGAAACCAATGGGAAGGCTGCACCTCAGGAGCCGGCCATGAAGCAAAACTCTGCCACTCCCCGGGAATCTCTTTCAATGAGAGCGACGGTGGATACGAATGACGCACATAGGCCGTCAACATCGGCTCCTTCTCCACCCCATTCTCTTCCCCTTTCAACCAATGGTCCCACCAGCGAATGGCCAGTGCTCTCCATTCAATCTCCGGCCCCGGATCAGCATCATGGGGAAAGGTATGGTTCCACGGCCCAATGAGGCCCATACGCGGTCCGCTGAGGTGTTCCAGCATGCGCGGAACATTATCGCGGTAGCCGTCGTAATATCCGCCCACGACAAACACCGGGATCTTCACCCGCGAGTAATCCGGCCTTAGCGAAGCCCGATCCCAAAAGGGCCCACCCCGCTGATGCTCGAGATAAATCGGAAACCATGGCTTGGCGTCGAAGCGCGCGCGCAAACTTGCCTCATCGATGGGAAAATCCGGCGGCCGCGTCATGGCCGGTTGAAGATCCATCGAGAGTTCGTATTCGTCTGCGTGCATCAGGCCGTCGATGTAGTGAATGTCGTCTTTAAATAGATCTTCCGTAGCATCCACGGCAATGATGGCCTTGAGCGCGGGCGGCTGCCGCATCGCCATCTGGATGGAATTGAAACCGCCCCAGGAAATGCCCATCATCCCCACGTTGCCATTGGACCAGCTTTGCGCCGCCAGCCAGGCGATCACCGCCTCGCCATCTTGGAACTCCTGCTCGGAGTATTCGCGGTCTGGTAACTCGCCTTCGCTGCGTCCCGTCCCTCGAATGTCCACCCGCGCCACCACGTAGCCCTGCTGCACCCAATAGGAATGCAGCTCCAGGTCCCGCTCAATGCTCCAATCGTCTTTACGGTAGGGCAGATATTCGAGAATAACCGGCGAGCGATGCGTCTTCCAATCGCCGCCGCGCGTCAGTAGATTCACGGCCAAACGAACTCCGTCCGCCATGGGGATCCATTCCTCATGTACCGCGGCGACCGGCGTCACCGCTTGACTGGCCTGGGCCCACAGTGCCGGCCCACCGCAGGCGCAAAGCAAGACCACCGTTGCTTCAAAGCTTCTCCGGAGCATGGTGAACATCATAGTGACCATTGTGCCCGATTAAATATTTTGACCGTCAGTCAAATTTTTCTCGTTGTCTCCGGTACGGCTCCATGTAATACTCCTCAGCAACCCGGGCCACGGTTCCAGAACGAAGAGAACACTCAAGACACTTTCTATGGAGCATCCCCTATGCGGTTGTACCCGCGTACACGCGAAGCCCTACTCCACCTAGGTATCTACGTCGCTCTCTCAGTCATCCCTGTGCTCCCCATGCGCGCGGCAGACACGGCAGCCGAACTCACCGGCACGGTCAAAGACACCTCCGGCGCCGCCATCTCCAATGCGATGCTCAGCCTGGTCAATACAGCCACCCAGCAGACTCTGAGTCAAAAGGCGCACGAAGACGGCAGCTATGTCTTTTCTGGTCTCTCCATAGGAACCTATCAGCTGCGCGTGCAGGCCAATGGATTCAACACCTCGGTACAAGACAAGATCAGCCTCAGTGTCAATCAACACGGGCGCCTCGATGTCACTTTGAAAGTAAGCGCTTCGGAGGAAACCGTTGAGGTAACCGCCAATGTCTCCCAGGTGGATACCGAGGGCGCGACCCTGGGCAGTGTCGAGACCACTCGCCGCATCCAGGATCTGCCCTTGGTGGAACGCGACACCTTCCAGTTAGGATTGCTGCAGGCCGGCGTCTACTCACCTGACCCGGACGACGGCAGCAAAAACCCCTTCTCCGTCTCTGGCCAGCGTTCGGAGTCGTTGACGTTTCTGGTTGATGGATCGGATAACAACGACTTCCTGGGCAATAACGCCGTCGTCGATCCCAATCCCGACGCTGTGGGCGAATTCAAAATTCTTACCAATAACTACAGCGCCGAGTTCGGTCGTACTTCCGGAGGCATCGTCAACCAGGCGATCAAATACGGTAGCAACAGCTTCCACGGCGACGTCTTCGAATTCTTCCGCAATGATGCATTGAATGCGCGCAACTATTTCCAACTTACCAATCCACCCTATAAACGCAACATCTTCGGCGGCACCGTTGGCGGCCCCATCAAGCGCGACAAGCTCTTCTTCTTTACCTCGTACCAGGGAACCATCCGTCACGAAGGAGAAAACCTGGCCCAGCAAAGTGTGCTCTCGCCCGCCCAACGCACCGGCGACTTTTCAGACGACCTGGCCAGCGGAGTGCAGATTTATGATCCGATCTCGGGCAATCCATACCCGAATAATCAGGTGCCGGTAAACCCCATCATCGCCACTTACATAGCCAAGTATGTCCCCTTACCGAACATACCCGGAACCGACCTCTTTGCCTCCTCGCCGGTTGAGGACCAGACGGAAAACCAGGGCATCTCTCGCGTCGACTGGCAACTCTCGAAGAAAGATCTTATCTACGGCACTTACATCATCGACGAGCTCTCGGAAAATATCCCCATCCTCATTGAAAACGGAGCTTCTGCCGGCGGCACCCTCCCCGTGGGCTCCGGGTCCGCCTCCGACTATCACAACCAGTTTCTGACTGGCCACTGGACCCGCACCATTAACTCCAACCTGCTGAACGAGCTGATTTTTTCCTACAATCGCGCCTACAGCCTGGTGAGCGTGCCTACCGATCACACCTCGCCTGCGCAACTCGGCTTTACCAACGTAACTCCGGATGATCCCGCCGGTGTCGCGCCGCCCATCATGTACACCGCCGATTTCACCACTGGCCCGCCCCCCGGTGGACCCACTACGTACGCGGACAGGACCTTTCAATTGCAAGACACCTTCAGCTGGCTGCGCGGCAGACACCAGCTGAAGTTCGGCGCCGATGTGCGTGTGGTCCGCAATGACTTCGATTTCGACTATTACAATAACGGGAGCTTCGATTTTTCCCTCTACATCGGGACTCTGACCGGAGATCCGATGGCCGACTTTGTTGGCGGCTTCCCCGATAACTACTACCAGTTCTCCAATGCGAGGTATGGGATCCGCACCCAGTCCTACTACTTCTTCGGGCAGGATACCTACAAGGTCACTCCGCGGCTCTCGCTCAGCTACGGTCTGCGTTACGAATACAACACCCCACAGCAAGATCCGCACAACAACATCATCGGTTACTTTCCCGGTAGCCAATCCACCGTCTTTCCCGACGCGCCCCCCGACTTGCTCTACCCCGGCGACCCCGGCACACCGAATAAGGGTATGGTCTACCCCGACCGCAATAACTTTGCGCCCCGTTTCGCCTTTGCCTACGATACGTTCGGCAACGGCAAGCTGGTCATCCGCGGCGGCTTTGGCATCTTTTACGACATTGAAGATGGCGCACTGAATCTACAGTTTGGCGGCCAGCCGCCTTTTGGTGCAGTAGAGAACATCAGCCCCACACAAACCAACTACACTGCTTTGGCCGATGGGACCAACGTGATGACGGATCCCTATACCCCATTCGGCTTAGTCAACCCCTATCCCACCAACGATAAAATCGTGGGCTTCGGGGTGCCCAAGATCCCCTTTGCCTATGTCGTCTATCCTCATTTCCGCACGCCTTACTCCGAGAACATCAACCTTGGTTACCAGTATCAACTGACTCGCTCGACCATGCTGGAGATGGATTATGTCTCTACCCTGGGCCGCAAATCGGTAGCCAGCTACGATCTCAATCACCCCGACGAATCGCTGCTGGAAGGCCAGTATGCCTCGTATCAATCAACCTATGCGGACTGCGCTCGGCCGCTCGCGGTTTGCTATGACCCGGCCTTCCCTGATCAGACACCCGCTGAAGCCGCCGTGGATCCCGACGCTTCCCCGACACAGACACTGCAGCTGCTGACTGACCTGAGCAATGGTTCCTCAAGCAACAACGAGCTGCAGGTAACGGTCGATCATCAGCTGGCGAAAGGGTTGAATCTGCGCGGCGCTTACACCTTGGGGAAGACGATCGACCTTACCTCTGGTTTTCGCGCACGTTCCTCGACCTATACCGACCCCTACAATTTTGCCTTCGATCGCGGGCCGGCTGATTTCGATGTCCATCAACGGGCAGTCATCAGCGGTTTCTACGAGGTTCCTGGCCTCAATTCCGGGTGGGTGCGTCTGCTCACCAACAACTGGCAGGCGGGCGGCATTGCCACCTTCCAGACGGGCACGCCCTTCACCCTGTTCTCCGGCAACAACTCCAGCGGCCAGGGGACGAATCTGGACCGTCCGGAGTTGGTTGGGCCTGTGCCAAAACTGGATGTAAGCAAGCCCGGGCATTATTTGTACGACACCACGAACCTGTTAACGAATGTCGTTGCTCCGGGCGACAGCGGCCCCGGAGTGCCGATGTTCACCTTTGGCAATCTTGGCCGAAATACCTTCCGCACGCCGGGCATCAATAATTTTGATCTGTCGTTCCTGAAGCGCTTTACCCTGGGAGAGCAACGCCGGCTCGAATTTCGCACCGAGCTCTTCAACGCCTTCAACCACACACAATGGTTATTTAACAAGGCCAATAACACCGCAACCAGCAGCACCTATGATCAAGTGACCCAGGCCCGCGATCCGCGACTGATACAATTCGCACTCAAGTTCTACTACTAGCACCGGCCTTTGAAACTCTGTCCTGACCGCGGATGACGGGTGCCCCACATCTCGCTCGTTTTTCGCGAGATGTGGGATTCCACCGCCCGATCCCCGAACTCTGTCAGATCGCTTCGTCGGCTATAGCCAGCGACTGATCCAGCTGTTCCACCGCAAAATCAATCTCCGACTTCTCGATGATCAGCGGCGGTGCAATCACGAAGTGGCTAATCCACGCCTGGATGGAAACGCCTCGCTTCATCATCTCCCCCGCCACCTTTTCAACTACAGCCACCTTCCCATCAACCTTGTCCTGCTTGGTATTAAAGGGCGTCTTCTTAACCTGATCTTTCACCATCTCCAGCGCCCAAAAGAGCCCCAGCCCGCGCACTTCTCCAATCGACGGATGCTTCGGCTTGAGTGCGTTCAGCTTCTCACCCATGTACTTACCCATCTCCCGGGAGCGATTCACCAGGTCCAGCCGCTGCATCTCTCGGATCGCCGCCACGGCCGGCGCCAGCGTCATCGGATGCGCCTCATAAGTATGCCCGTGAGCGAAGAAGTGATCCTCGAAGAACTCAGCGATCTTGCTCGTAGTAGCGCACAGTCCGAGGGGCACGTAAGCCGAAGTAATGCCCTTGGCAGTAACCAGAATATCCGGCTTGACCCCCCAGTTATCCATGGCAAACCATTCCCCGGTGCGGCCCCAACCCGACATGACCTCGTCGGCGATCAACAAGACACCGTAACGGTCGCAAATCTCGCGCAACTTGGGCATATACTCCGGCGGAGGCACCAGCACACCGTTGGTCCCGACCACTGGCTCAACAATAACCGCCGCCACATCGTGTTCGTTCTCGATCATGTGTTCCAGATAGTCAGCGCAGGCAATGCCGCACTCCGGATACGTGTGCTTGATGGGACACTTGTAACAGTTCACTTCCGGCGCGAATAAAAATCCCTGTCCCTTGCCGCCTGGCTCCATGGGCCAGCGGCGCGGATCGCCGGTCGCGGCGATGGAGGCCATAGTGGACCCGTGGTACGAACGATAGCGCGCAATGATCTTGGTCTTGCCCGTATACATCCGGGCAATCTTGAAGGCAGCCTCATTCGCTTCCGTCCCCGAGGTGGTGAAAAAGAACTTGTTCAACCCCTCCGGCAGAACCTCGAGCAGAAGACGGCTCAACTCAACCCGCGTATCGGTCGCATACCCCGGCATGATGTATGCCAGCTTGCGCGCCTGCTCTTCAATCGCCTGAATGACGGCTTGATTCTTGTGCCCCAGGTTGCAGCACATCAACTGCGCCGAAAAATCGAGATACCGCTTCCCAGTCGCGTCGATGAAATAGCACCCCTCGGCATCGACAACATGCAGAGGATTCCAGCTCTTCTGGTACTTCCAGGTGCCGTAGTTCAGTTTCTTGGTCCATGCGACCACTTCCTGGCTGGTCATCGTGGTTTCGGGAGAAGTGACAGTCTCGCTCATGATCTTTTCACCTTGTCTTTAGCTACTTTACGCTGGTCCTAGTCCACCCAGGCAGAGATACTTCATCTGCAGGTACTCGTCGATTCCGTACATCGAGCCCTTCCCGGCCATAACCGGACTCCTTGACGCCGCCGAAGGGCGCAACCTCGGTCGAGATCGCGCCTTCATTCACGCCCACAATCCCCGCCTGCAGTTGCGCAGAGACGCGCATCACACGCGCCAGGTCCCGCGCATAGAAATAGGCGGCGAGGCCGAAGGGGTCGCATTGGCTGCCGCAATGACCTCATCTTCGCTATGGAAACGAAACAGCGGCGCCACCGGACCAAAGGTCTCTTCGCAAGCGACATCCATGGTGGCATCCACGTCGGCCAGGATGGTGGGCTGAAAGAAGTAACGGCCCAACGCGTGCCGCTTGCCGCCCAGCAGCACGCGCGCGCCACGGGCGATCGCGTTGGCCACGTGGCGTTCTACCTTTTCCATCGCCTTGGCGTTGATCAGCGGACCAATCTCAGCCTCTCCCCCTGCCCGCCCCACGCGCAGCGCGGAAACCGCCTGGACCAGCTTCTCCGCAAAGACGTCGTAAACCGAGTCCGCAATGTAAATACGATTGGCGCAAATGCAGGTCTGGCCCGCGTTACGAAACTTCGACGCGATGAGCCCACGCACCGCCGCATCCAGATCCGCATCGTCAAAGACGATGAAGGGAGCGTTGCCGCCGAGTTCGAGCGAGAGCCGCTTAAGTGTGGACGCGGAGCCCTGTGCCAGGTGCTTGCCCACGGGGGTCGATCCGGTAAAGGAGAGCTTGCGCACGCGGGCATCGTTCAACCACGGATCGACCACCGCCGCGGCGCGCTCGCGTGAAGCGGGAACCACGTTGATGACGCCGGCGGGAATGCCCGCCTTGGCCGCGAGAAACGCCAATGCCAGCGCGGAGAGCGGAGTATCCTCCGCCGGCTTGGCGATCACCGTACAACCGGCCGCCAGAGCCGGAGCGATCTTGCGCGCCAGCATGGCGATAGGAAAGTTCCAAGGAGTGATGGCCGCCGCGACCCCCACCGGTTCTTTGGTGACGATGATCCTGCGCCCATGAGCCGGCTCGGGAATCACATCGCCGTAGACTCGCTTGGCCTCTTCTGCAAACCACTCGATATAGGCCGCGCCATAGGCCACCTCGCCCCGGCTCTCGCTGAGCGGTTTGCCTTGTTCGAGCGAGATCAGCCGGGCCAGATCTTCCCCATGCTTCCTTACCATCGCCAGCCAAGCCTGCAGATGTTGTGCCCGCTCTTTCGCCAGCAACGTGCGCCAACTGCAGAAGGCTCGCTGTGCGGCGCCAACGGCGGCCTCGGCTTCGACCGAACCGCAATCCGGTAGTGTAGCCAGAACCGTACCGTCGGCGGGATCTTCTACGGTAAACGTGCGGCCATCGCTCGACCCTGTTTTCTGGTTATCGATCCAGGCATGGTTGAGGATCAGTTCACTGCAATCGAGTTGCAACATCGGGTCTCCCTACGGCAGCAAACGATGAAAATACCAGAAATGCTCTTCGCGCACGTAGCCCAGCTTCTTATAGATGTGCTGGGCCGCCACGTTGTCGTGGGCGGTAGCCAGGGTAAGCCGCTCGGCGCCGGTGCTGCGTGCAAACTCTTCCGCATAGCTTAGCAATGCGGTGGCGACGCCCTGGCCCCGGGCTGATACATCCACATAAAGATCCTCAAGAAACCAGATCGGCCGCATCGCCAGCGTGTTGGTGGAAGGCATCAGGTGCATAAAGCCAATCGCGGAAGAAGCTTCGTCCCAAGCCAGGAAATACCGTCCCGACGATTGTGTGACCCGGTCGCGAATGAAGGCGATGGCGCGCTCTTCCTCCGGAGCCTCGCCATAGAAGATACGATAAGCGATGTAGAGCCGCGACAGCTCGCTCAGATGCGCATTCGATGCAGCTTCTATCCGGCAGCCCGGTCTATCCATACGACTCGTGAACCTCTCGCAGATTAAACAGCTGTCGGCGACAACCCTCAACGAGAGGCAGCTCTCTAGCCCTTCGCATAGAACCCAAAATGTGCTTTAGAGTCTGAGTAAGAACTACCCCTCCCAATTGAGTCCCGTAGGGACGGCTGAGAGTAGCCCAGGACGCAGTCCTGGGTAAGACACGAAAACACGTCCAGTCCCGTAGGGACGGCTGAAAATGTCCCAGGATGCAATCCTGGGCTCTTCTACCTCCGAACGGACTATCTGCAATTCGTGGCGGCCTGCGGGGCCCAATCTGGAAAGGATATATCTCACTCAAACTATTTAGCCCCTGAGGTACGCCCTTCAATCACATCTATTTCACAGCTGGAGCCGCCCGACGCGGTTAATGCGCAGCAGCGCCCGCAAGCTCTCCCAACTCCGCCGCCACCGCGCTCAGACCCTCTTCCAGCACCTGCAGAGCATCGCCGAATTCCTCATCGCTGATATTCAACGGCATCAACAGCCGGATGACGTTGTCATACGTCCCCGCCGTCAGCACCAGCACGCCATGCTGCAGGCAATGCTGCACCAGCTTTTTCGCCGCCGGCGCGCAAGCAGCTCCATGAGCATCAACAAACTCC
>CAWDVZ010000015.1:0-13634 GCA_963805955.1 uncultured Acidobacteriaceae bacterium | reverse complement strand
GGCTGTGACTTTTTAATTTTCCTTTTAGTTCGTGGCCGGAAAGCTCCGAATAGCATCGGCCCAACAAGCATCGCCGGGGTCCTTCGACTTCGCGCCCTAAAACTCTCTGACGTGCGATATATTCGCGAGGCGCTTCGCTCAGGATGACGCCTTTCTGGAGGGGATTGAAAAACACGGGAAGATCGAAACAGTCTAAGCACTCAGGATGACAAGGGTGTGGCAACGTTAGTCAGCCTTTGCTCGCCTCTAGGGTAGGTTCTTTAGCCAGATGTTCCGGTGGGAGATCTTTACTACGCCTCCGCCTTCTATTTCGAGTCCGATCAGGCCTTTTGATTGGCTAGTTTGATCGGTGTCGACCAGCGTTGCCATCACGTGGCCGTTGATGATGTGGATCAGGGTGTTTCCATCGGCTATCACTTCGTACTGATTCCAGTCACCCGGCTTGATGTAAGACTTGATTCGTCGGAGCTTCCTAAAGTTGCCAGCAGACGTGGCTTCTTGCCTTGATCGGTTTGGACCATCTGGCCGCGCCAGGCGATTATTCCGCGAGTGGTGCCTTGCTCATAAAGCTGGCCGGTGTACTTGTTGCCGTAATCGAAATCGGCTTGGTAGCCTCTCATGTTCCACTTGGGATATTTCACCGTTTGCCCTGCCGGAGGGGGAACGTTGAGACTGCGGTATTGGATGCCACCGTTGGCGCCAGCGCCCTCGAGCTTCATCTCTAGCTTCAGCTCGAAGTTGGAGGGTTGGCCTCCGCGCCAAATGATGTTCGTTGTACCCGAAGGATGCTCAGGGCTCGATTCCGCCACCAGGCTGCCATCTTCCACATGCCAGACGTCTGGAGATCCATCCCAACCCTGCAATGTCTTGCCGTCGAAGATTTGCGTCCACCCCTGGTGGTCGTTAAAGTCGATGGGCTCCGGCTGAGTGAAGCCTCCGCCGGCATGACGCTGGTATCCATGAGATTGATATATCAGCAGCAGACAAATTGCGGCGACGATGGGCTGCCTCGCTAATTTCATTCGACCTTCTCCCATTGCCTGGTTCTGGCGGATTTCAGTACCGCGTCGGTTACATAATCCGTGGCTGCGGCATCCGCAAACGTCGGCGAGGCTTGTTCGTTTCGGCCGAGGGCCTGAAGAAAGTCCGCGACCTGGTGAATGAAAGTATGCTCATAGCCAATTTGCAGCCCGGGACCCACCAGTGCTTCATGTAAGGATGATCGCTGTCGGTTATGTGGATGCTTCGCCATCCGCGCAATTGGCCTTCATCACGATGATCGAAGTACTGAAGCGGTGCAGATCGTGGAGATCCCATTCGGCGGAAGCCTTTTCGCCGTTGATTTCGAGGTGTAGAGCGCCTTGTGGCCGCGGGCGTAGCGGGTGGCTTCAAAAGTGGCCATCGAGCCGTTCGCGAAACGCACAGAAACGCGCAGGCATCGTCGATGCCAACGGGCTGAACTTTGCCGGTGAATTGTGCTTGCGTTCTTTTATGAAGGTTTCGGTCATGGCCGTTACTTCCACGATGGGCCCATTCAGCCATAAGGCCATGTCGATGTTGTGCGCGAGCAGGTCTCCGGTAACGCCGCTTCCGGCTACGGAGACATCCAACCGCCAGAGTCCTTCGCCGCCTTGCGGCAGGTCGCGGGAGATGGTCCAGTCCTGCAGGAATTTCGAGCGGTAGTGGAAGATGCGGCCGAAACGCCCCTGGTCGAGCAGCTGCTTCAACAGGACGACAGCCGGCACACGGCGGTAGTTGTACCAGACCATGTTGGGCACGCTGGCCGATTCCACCGCGTCAGACCATCGCTTTGGCTTCCTCCGCTGTTCGCCCCAGGGGTTTTTCGCACAGCACCATTTTGCCGGACCTGGCGGCGGCGATGGCGATTTCGGCGTGGGTGTCGTTGGGGCTGGCGATATCGATCAGGTCGATGTCTTTGCGGCCGACCATGTTGCGCCAGTCGGTTTCCACCGATTGATATCCCCAGTTTTCGGCGAAGGCTTTTGCGCGCTCCGGGTTGCGGGCGGAGACCGCCTTCAGGACGGGCCGATAGGGCAGGTCGAAAAAGCGCGGCGCCTGCAGGAACGCGTTGGAGTGGGTGCGCCCCATGAAGCCGTATCCGACTAAGCCGATATTCAGATTTTTTTTTTCTATATCAACCTGCCTTTACCCTGCAAGAGAGGGGAATAGTCCCTCACTAATCCCAGCCGTGGGCGTTGCGCACGGCGATCATGGTCCTAGTATGTCGTTCCAGGTGTTGGGCGACATCATCGTTTGGTTGGGAAACATGCAGCCGTCCCAGCAGATGTGTTCGTAGGCCCGGGTTGGTTCTCCGTTTTCATTGCGCATCCATAGACCGGCGACGGCGAGTATGTCCATCTTGCCGTTTGGGTCCCCGGCAAGCAGTGACGGCCGGTTTTGTCGTGCGAGCCCGAGCCTTTTACGGTTCCGTCGTTCTGCGCCACATGAAAATCGATAGTCCAGGGCCGTAAGAGCATGGGTCAGTTTTCGAAGGGCTTCCATCAATACATCCTGTTGCGACCAATCGAAATTCTCCGGCAATATACGATCTTCGGGTGCGTTGTAGCCTAGCGTGTACAAGAGAGTGTGGGCCATGTCCGCTTGAAAACCAAGGGTCTTCGGCCGGTTCACCATTTCGAGCAGTTCCAGCATCCGCTTCCAGCTATGCATTCCTCCCCAGCAGATTTCTCCCTCGGCGGCGAGGCGCTCGCCATGATCCTCGGCAATGATCGCTGGCTTCGGAAAAGTTTGCGCTATGCGTTTGGTGTTGGCGGCCGGATCTTTCGCCCAGTCCGCTGGAGCTGGCCGCAGAATCAATGCGCACCACGCCATAACGGCGAATACCTAAATCGCGCAGCTTTCCGGCGATGACACAGGCCTTCTTTACCTGGGTCAAAAAATCTTTCCGCTCCTGCTCAGAGCCCATGGCGGAGCCTCCGCCGGTTGGAGGCCATACGGGCGCAACCACCGAGCCAACTACCAGTTGGCGGCGGGCAATTGTCCGCTAGAGCTTCAGTTCGTCAGTCCGTTGAGTCGATGCTGGTGTGCGGGGAGGACAAAAACAAATCGACGCCGTCGAAATGGATGCCGTCTACCTCGGCCTGGGCCGTCAGGTCCAGCATGGTTTCCAGTGGAATGAATGGCTCCGCACCCGGCCCCTTGCCTACGAGGCCGGGCCACATGGCGTTGTGGACTGCCGGATACCGGTGTTGTTGGATTGCCATCTTATTTTCTTCAACACATGGTTCCGCATCCGGATTACCAGGGCCGAAATGCTTGAGCATGACGAGCGGATCAGTTGCGCTTGGATTCTCGATGCGTACGCCCTCTTTGGCAGCATCGGCAGTGACGAATAATTCGTCCTCTGTCATTTCCCCGAAGCGAATCATCGAGGGAGTCGATACAGGCTGGTTGCCAAGCGTCCCATAGCCCTGGGTCACGATCACTCCATAGGCCGCGCTATCCCTGATGGTGACTGCCCGCTTGGGCAGCACCGTCAGCTCCTTGGCCGAGTAGTAGGGCGTGCCATACGTGACCCATTTCTCAACGTAACCGTCGGCCTTCGACTCCTCTACCGGGTTCGCCGAGCGGGGGAAGGTCTTGTTGGTTGCGGCAAACGATGGATTCACGTTGGCTTCCCAATCGAGCATGCTGATCAGGAAATCGAGATCCTTGTTGTGTTCAGCAGGGACGTCTTTGGTCAACAGCTCCCAACCGACGATGCGACCTTCCACCTCGGATTGGAACATGGCGAATACATCGCTGTTCACCTGCGGCTCGTAGGTCACGAGCGACCCGGGAGCGTGAAGGATCCCAGGATTGATTTGCCACCCGGCTCCAGGCTCGCAGACGATAGGCACGAGCGTGAAACAGGATTCCGTTGTCGCCCTGGTTCCATTTTTCCAAGCAGCGGCGGATATCTTCCTTGGTCGTGCCTGGCTCCAGGCCCATGTAGGTGTGGGGGAAATTGTTCTGAATCTGGTTGTATTGCGGAGGGAAGTAGTAGGCTTCAGGCTTTCCCTTCTGCCCCACCATACTGGCAAAGGCATCGCTCTGGTGCATGTGGTGAGGGATGGGGCCCATGTTGTCAAAGAATTTGCAGAGGAGGTTCCAACCACCCTCGCGCTCCATCACCTCGGCGCCGAGCAACAGGTCTCCGGCAGCTTCGACCGCTTCTTTCAACAGGAATTTGCCGCCGGTTTTGGGCCGGACGTAGCTGAGCCCTTCATCCGGACCTGTGTCTGGCCCGTTGGAAGCCTTGGTGGTAGAGGAAAACCAACGTTCGTTGATGCCTCCGCGGTGGCCGCCGAAGGCGTACAGATCGTCGGGGTGCAGCTTGAGCCTGCGGCCGGGAATCATGAACGATCGTGGAACCCAGTTGGGTTCCAGGCGCAGAATGCCGCCGCCTGCGTCGATTGCTTCTTTGATTTGGGATCTATTGCGCATGATTGCCCTCGAAAGAAAATGCGCTAAAAGAGCTAAAAGAGTTAAAAGTAACTTTGGTAACCATCGGCCTTTCTTCCATACCTCTTAGATTCCAATTGCCCCCATTTCCTCTCGCTCTAAATTAGTGCTCGAGCGGAATTCCGAAGGAGTAGAGGGTGTTGTCGTGAGTGGTGAAAAACACATGGCCGTCCCCTACTGACATACCGGCCAGGCGTGCATAAGTTCCAATGGCATCTTCGCTCGAGTAGAGTTGTTTGCCGGTGGTGGCATCGAGAGCGTATAGGGTGGCGTGCGTACTCCCGCCCTCAAGGGCGAATACGACCCCGTTGACGATTGCCGGGGGCGCTGGGTTTACAAGATCACGGGAGATCCAGATCGGAGCCAGCGACAGCTTCCCGTCTTGCTCTTCCACCTTGAAGGCGATAATGCTGCCATGTGGCGCGGGTCCGTTGCTACCGGGGAATTTCGCTACCGGCCCGGCGATGGAAGCGAGGACCCAGGGGACGCCCTGTTTATCTTGCCAGACTGCGAGGCCCTCCCAGGCGCTCCGGCTGGGAGCCTTCGACATCACTAACGACTCGGCCAAGGGCGTGTGATGATCGGATCCTCCGAGAGATTGGCTGTCCAATAGAACGATGCCTCCGTTGTTGCCGGGCGCAACGATGAGTTCCTTCTCCTTGTAGGTAAGCAGCACAGGACTGACATTCAACGTCCTGCCCTTCGCGCCGGCGGTTGGTGTATACCAGTCCTTTACCTTTAGACTGCCGGCGCTAAGGGCCACCACGCTGTTGGCATACACAGGGGGATCCGCTTGCCCGCTGCCGGTGACGACATACGCGGTGCCATCCTTTCCGATTGCCGGACCGCTCAAGCCCACCACGCTGATTTTCTGTGTCTTGTAGCTATTTATGGGGTAATCCGGTGTGTTGAGGTCGATCGACCAGACGGCATTGGCAACATTGTGACAACCGGATCCTGCTAACGTGTATGCGACCTTATCGTGCATGTTCAGAGCAAAGGAGCTGCTGTTCGACGGAGGAAGAAATTTGACCGGTGGAGCGTAATCGAGGCCGGTGGCCATGATCTGTTCGTGTATGTAACCGTCACTGGTCACAATGTAGACTCCGCGCAAGCCGAAGTAGCCGCCGCCTGCGGCAGCGCCCACGCGCCGCTCTGCGCGCGGGAGGGGTTCGTCCGGCGGACGTGGAGGAGGCGCGGTGGGCGCGGGTTTCGGCGTTGCCGGATGCGGGGTGCCAAAGTGAATGACCTGGGGGGCTTCGGTGACAACCTGAATGTTTCCACATGTCTTGCTTGATGAGGGGAAGTCCTTCTTCCAGATCAGTTCTCCCAGTTCGGAATCCACGGAATATAGGGTGTTGGCGTCTGCCCAGAGCGCCATGTCTTTGAAGCCTCGGCCGGTGATCAGGCCGGGAAAGAGTAGGGGCTCGCTGAAGGATGCTTTGGCAGGTCCGTTTCCGAGCTTTAGCTTCCAGAGAAGTTTGAAGTCTTTAGCTACTGTCTCAGGTGTAATTTCCGTTCCGGCTTTCTGCCAGTTGCTGTGCGCGGAGTCGCTGTCGGCTTGAGGCCAGAAGCCGCGGGGTGGCCCTTGTGCTTGAGCCATGGACGACAGTAGCAATGCACCCGCGAAACAAAGGGCGAGTGATCGTTCCATTCTAGGAGCCTCCGTCAGGCTGCAGAGTCCGCTGCCGTTTTCGGCCGGCAATCGTCCCCTCAGCGGCTAAAGCCGAATTGATTTCCAAGTAGTTGATGTACGGCCTAAAGGCCGTACCCTTCACGAGCTGAAGCCCATAACCCTTCACAATCCGTCTCTGAGTTTTCATTCCAGGCCGAAGCAGTAGATTGTTCCGTCGAAGGTGCCGAAGATTATGCGGCCTCCAGCTACGGCGATGCCGGCCTGGTGCAGGAATGAAGTGATCTGGTCTCCGCTGGAATAGAGTTCCTTTCCGGTGAGCGCATCAAGCGCATAAAGCTTGGCTGGGATGGAGTTTTTGATCCTTTGCTCCCAGCTGTATAGCCCCCCGTCCTCGTCATTCGCCTGCGCAGTGAATTCGCCGGCGGCAAGCACGAAGACAACACCGTTGGCTACGACGGGCGGCTCGGCAGTCATCATGTCACGCGATAGCCAGGCGGGGGTCAGCTCCATTTTTCCACCCGCGTCCTTCAACTTGAGGGCGATCACTCCGCCATTAGGCGTGGGGCCGTAGGAGATGGGAAAATCTACTGCTACCGGGCCGCCTATCGGCGCCAGGATCCAGCGGGTTCCCTCCTTATCTTGCCAACTGGCAAAACTGCCCCAGGTGCCTTCGGTTTGGAAGTTGACGTTCTTGTTGGAAACCAGCGGGCTGCGATAAAGCGGGGTCTGATGATCCGGCCCGCCAAGGGACTTGCTGTCCATCAGAAAATAGCGGCCTTCCTTGCCCGAGCCAACTAGTAGATCGCGTCCCTGATAAGGAAAGACGACCGGAGTGGTGTTCATGTCCAGGTCTCGCTTGGTCAACCAGGCGTGGTTGGTGGGCGTGTAGTAGTCCTTGAGGGTCAGTTTGTCTCCGGATGACGTGTAAGCCTGCACGGAGGTCGATAGCTTTCCGATCGCGGGATCGTAGATGCCGTCTCCAGTTTCGAAATAGATGGTTCCATCGCTGCCGATCGCGGGACCGGCGGTACCGAAGATTCCTCCCTGTCCAGGGCTCGAGGAGAAGGCTTTTTTGGTGGCTAGATCTACCGCGTACAACTCGTTCGGGACTCCGTGGCAGGCTTGCCCGGTCACGGTGTAGACCACGTTATTGACCAGGTTCAGGCCGTAGGCCTTGCCGTAGACGGCCGGAATCATTTCTATTGGCGCATCTTTTTCGTCTCCGGTGGCCGGATCGAGGGTGTGCAGGTAGCCGTCATTGGCCAGGACGTAGAGGAAACGCTGCGGTGCAGTTGCCGGAGTAACGACGGGGGTGGCGGTCAGCGCATTGTTGCAGATGAAGCCGGCACCCTGACCCGGTTGCTGCGGTTTGTCTGAGGACCACTTCAGGTGCTGCTTCCAAACGAGTGAGCCGCGCTCGGCATCCACGGCGTAAACGTCGTCGGAACTACCCGCCAGGATGGCGAGGGTTTTCACCCCGCTCCCCGTTTGTAGACCCGCGACGATCAGCGGCTCGCGAAAAGATTGCATGCCCATCGATGGGTTGTCAGTTTTCAGCTTCCAAAGGAGACGGATGTTCCTGGCGTTATCGACGGTTAACCTGGTTTCGTCTCTTTGCCAGCCGTCGCGCTGCTGATCGAAGCTGCCAGTAGGCCACTCAGGTGCCGATTGGGCCAAGGCCGTGTGCAGCGAAGCGCTACCACAGAGGAACAGCAGGAAAGAAAGCAGCTTCACGGAGGAAACCCTACCAATAAGGACTTCGAGTGTCAAAAGACCCGGTGGGGACGAATCGACTTCCTAAAAGGGAGAATCCTCGTGGCACATGAAGTGAAAGCATTTGAAAAGGTCGTTATCGGCCCATGTACGCTGGTGCGAACATGGGGCACCCGTTCACGGCGAGCAGGAGAGGAAAGCCGCTTAGGCCCTTGACAGTCGGGGTTGTCGCGCTGGGGTCTGAACCTGCGCGGAGTTGCGTATCATTGGGGCATGACTACTGCGGCCACATATCCAGGGGTTATCGATTCCCCCTCCCGGCCCGCGATCCCCTGGTACATATGGGTTGGCGTTTTGGCCATTACATCATCTTCCATCGGCGGCGCCTGGGATGTCTCATGGCACCGGTCCATTGGACGGGATACTTTCTGGACCCCGGCGCACATGGCCATCTACGCTTGCGGCGTGCTGGCCGGCGTCATCTGCTCCTGGCTCATCGCCAAAGGCACGTTTGGGCACGACCGCGAGCTTAAGGCTGCATCGGTCAGTGTTTTTGGGTTGCGCGCCCCGCTGGGTATTTTTCTCGCTGGTTGGGGATGTGTCGCCGTGCTCACCTCGGCTCCCTTCGACAACTGGTGGCATAACGCGTATGGTCTCGACGTCAAAATTGTCAGCCCGCCCCACGCCCTGCTGATTCTCGGTTTGCGCGGGATCTCCACCGGCGTGATGTTCCTCATTCTTGCAGCCATGAACCGTTCCGCACAAAGCGACACCAGCACTTTCCGGCTGCTGCAGCTGCTATTTCTGTACGTTGGAGGGCTGGCAATCGTCGGCCAGATGTTCTTTATGCAGGAATACACCTGGGACGTGAAGCTGCACCAGGCGGCTGCTTATATTGCAATGGGGATCGGCCTTCCCTTCTTCTTCTCTGCTTTTTCCGAGGCATCGCGGGCGCGCTGGGCAGCTACCTTCATGGCCGCTGTTTATACCGTCATGGTGATCGCGGAGATCCTCATTCTCCCGCTTTTTCCTGCCCAGCCGAAGCTCGGCCCAGTGTTCAACCCGGTGACCCACCTGGTTCCGGCGAAGTTTCCGATCCTCATCCTGGTGCCCGCGCTGGCCCTTGATCTGCTTTGGCGGCGGGTGAAGAACTGGAAGCCGTGGCAGATTGCCCTGGTCTCGGGCGTGCTTTTCATGGCCGTACTGGTCGCTGTGGAGTGGCCGTTTGCCAACTTCCTGCTCTCGGACGCGAGCAAGAATCGCTTCTTCGGGACTATTTACT
The DNA here is from genome assembly GCA_963805955.1 of uncultured Acidobacteriaceae bacterium. Taxonomy (GTDB): domain Bacteria; phylum Acidobacteriota; class Terriglobia; order Terriglobales; family Acidobacteriaceae; genus PALSA-350. The sequence goes on along the minus strand of CAWDVZ010000015.1, from coordinate 4,518 downwards.
TTGACTATAATTCGCGGGCCACTGGGTACGACCGGATGCGCGAATGGTTCTTCCCCGATCACGGTGCGGCACTTTACAAGGGTCTCGTGTGGGCTGCCGTCTACGCCTCCATCTCCACCTGGCTCGGTATGCAGTTTGGCCGGTGGATGCGCGGCGTGCGGCGATGAAGGTGGTAAAGCAGATTGGTTTTTTGGTTTTGCTGTTAGCCGCTCTCCCAGCTTGGGCCCACATCGGGAGCAAGGATGTTTTTGAGGAGGTGAACGCTGGACCGTACAAGCTGTTCGTCACCATCCGCACCCCTAACGTCATTCCAGGCGTGGCCACGATTGAGGTGCGAAGCTCTGGAGCGACCATTCGCTCTCTCCGCATCACGCCCACTCCGCTGACGGGCGAAGCCGCAAAGCATCCGCCCAGCTCCGACGCCATGAAGCCTTCGACGGACGACCCGGCGTTCTTCACCGGATCGCTGTGGCTGATGGCTTCAGGGTCGTGGCAGGTGCACTTCGATATCGACGGCGCCGCAGGCAAGGCGAGCAGCAGCGTGCCGGTCGCGGCGATGCCCCTTTCCATTCTTCCCATGCAGCGTCCGCTGGGAATCGGTCTCGCTTTGCTCGGGGTTCTGTTGGTTGTCGGAATCGTGGGCATCGTGGCTGCCGCCGTCGGCCAGTCGCGCCTCGAACCGGGTGTGTTGGGCAGCCCATCCGCTCACCGCCGGGCACTGATCGCGAGTATCGTTACCCTGGCTGTCACCCTGCTGCTGGTCTACGGCGGTTACCGATGGTGGAACGCGGAAGCGACGGCCTATGCCGCGGATATCTACCATCCGCTTAGCCTCAGCCCAACGCTTTCCGGCAATACTCTGGATCTCAAGATCGGCCGCCACGACACCGACAGGCTACATATCCTGAGGGCGCGGTCGAACGATGATCTGCTGCCCGATCACGGACACGTGATGCACCTGTATGCTATCCGCCAGCCCGGCATGGACGCCGCATTCCACCTGCATCCTGCGCTGGTGTCGCCCGGAGAGCTGCGGATGACTCTTCCCTCCATGCCTCCAGGGACCTACCGGCTCTACGCGGACATCGTCCACAGCAACGGCTTCCCTGAAACCCTGACTGCCGATTTCATCGTGCCTGCCGGCTTGCCGCCTGCTCCTCTCGCGACGGAAGACGCATCGGCCGCACCGCCCGCGTTGTCCGAGGGCGAGCTGGGAAGCTCCTATAAGCTTCCCGATGGCTACACCATGGTCTGGGATCGTCCCCAGGATCTGCGCGCCAATACCGCCTATGCGTTTCGCTTCCGGCTGCTCGACACCACTGGCAAACCCGCAACGGATACCCGGCTATACCTGGGGATGGCCGGCCACGCCGCTTTCGTAAAGACCGACGGGACTGTGTTTGCGCACACGCACCCCGAGGGCTCCGCCGCCATGCAGGCCATGATGCTCGCGAATGGCGATGGGATGGGTGGAATGGATATGGCTCCCAGTAGCACCGTGGAGAATATTTCCCCAGTGGTCGAATTTCCTTACGGGTTTCCTTCGCCGGGCCGTTATCGCATTTTTGTCCAGATGAAGCACGGGAATACGGTCGAGACGGGTGTCTTCGACGCGGACGTTCGCTGAAGCGCAGGGCGCGCATGAAATCTGCATCTCATGGTCGTTGGCGCGATCTGCGCCTGACCTGAGGAATCATGCCAAACGTCCTACTCACAGATATCGACGGAACCCTGGTAGATAGCAATGCCCTGCACGCGGAGGCATGGCGCCGCGCCTTTGAGCATTTCGGCATACAAATCGGCATGGATGAGGCGTGGCGGCAGATCGGCAAAGGCGGCGATCACGTGATTCCCACGTTTGTGCCCGAAGCCGACCGGGCGCGCCTTGAGGAACCCATCAAAAAGTTCCGCAAAGAGATCTTCCATCGCGACTACATGCGCCGCATTGTCCCTTTCGCTCAAGCTCGCGAGCTGCTGGTGAGGGTGCGGGAGCGTGGTATGAAGATCGCGCTCGCTACCTCTTCTAACCAGGAAGACCTGGCCACGTACGGCAAGATCATCGGCATGGAGGATCTGGTTGACGAAGCATCTTCAAGCGCCGACGCTAAGGCTTCCAAGCCGGATGCCGATATTTTCGCTGCGGCCCTCAAAAAGTCCGGAATGCGGCCCGATCAGGCGGTCGCCCTGGGCGATACGCCATGGGACGCGCAGGCAGCCGGCAAGCTTAGCATTCCGGTCATTGGTCTCACCTGTGGGGGTTGGAAGCGCGATGACCTACGCGATGCCGGTTGCATCCAGGTGTGGCAGGACCCGGCTGACCTGCTTCTCCATTTCGACGAATCGGCGTTAGGCGGCTGAGGATCTCCCTGAAGCTAAACTAGGTAGAAGTTGGCATCCTGGCAATTTTCAGCCGTCCCTGGCGGGACTGGTCTTGCAGTCAACGTAACCCAGCACTGCGTGCTGGGCTACCATCAGCCGTCCCTTCGGGACTGAGTTGTCAGTATCCTCTTAAGCACTCGATTCGAACCCCTTGAAGCTATTTACGCGAGCACCACTCCGGATTCGACTGCTGGCTCCCTCAATCGCCCTGATTGTCGCGGCCACGATGATTCCGTTGCGGCTAAGACACCCTTCGCTCAGATACATCATCGATGCGTTTGACCTCTCCGACATCATCAACAACGTCATCCTCTACTTGCCTTTGGGGATCGCGCTGGGCGGCTCGTCTCTGAAACGGGCATTCCTGTTCGGTCTTTGTTTATCAACGTGCGCGGAGACGTTGCAGCTCGGCTTCGTGGACCGAATTCCGTCTTTCGTGGATATCGCGACTAACACCAGCGGTGCTGTGGCCGGATACTTCCTGGCAAAGCTTTGGGTTCCTGCCGGGACTTCCCCGTCCTTGCGGCTTCCTCGACCAATCGCGATGACGGCGATTCCGCTCGCGCTCCTGGGGACTCTAGCGCTGGCGCACCCGCGTCCTGCGTCTGATTTTTCAAACTGGAATTCTACGTTTCACCTGGCGGTGGGGAACGAATTGAACGGGATGCGGCCGTGGGCGGGAGTCATTGAGGAATTCGCTGTTTATCCGTTTGCCATGAATGCGTCCGAAATCAGCGATATCGCACATCGAGGCGAGATCCCGGCTGGAGCGGTTGCCGGGCCGATGCGGGGCGCGGATTTAACCAAGCGGTCCGGCGTTTCGCTTCTATCCAGGGAGCAGGAGATTAACCTATACGACACGCTGGTGCAGGCAAACCGGATGACACTCCTGGTCTGGATGCGCACAGATAACCTGGAACAGACCGGCCCGGCGCGTGTAGTTACTTACTCTCAAGATCTGCTGAATCGCAACTTTACCCTGGCGCAGGTCCGAAACACACTTACGTTTCGGGTGCGGACGCCTGCGTCAGGGGAAAATGGGACGGACCCGGCGTTGTTCTCCGGACGGTTCTGTCGGCAAACAAAACGTCGTTTGTCGCGGCGGTCTACGATGGGCGGATTTCCAGGTTGTACGTGGACGGCAAAGATGTCGCACACACAGATCTGGGAGTAAAGAGACCACGCTTGCCGAACAGGATTTTGTCGTGGCTTCCGGGCTCGATACCACTGCGGGAGATTGAACTGATCGGCGCCGAGATTCTGCTCGGCGGATTGTTCGCGATCGGGATTTTTGCATTGGGTGGAGTACCTGAACGGGTGTTGATTCGCGTTCTTGTCGGGGCGATGGCAGGTGGTGTGATCGGCGCAATGACCTGGATGCTTGCGGTGTCGGAGGTTGGACTGGGTATTCGTATTCTGGCGGAGTGTGTCGCCGCGGGCATGGTAGTGGCTGCGTCGGTAAAAACGGAGGGGGACAGGGTTGCGGAAAGGGGAAATTCAGTTGGTCGTAAAGGAAACCGCAGGCCGTGGCCGGAAAGCTCCTAAGAGCATCTGCCCAACAAAGCATCGCCGGGGTCCTTCGACTTCGCGCCATAAAACTCTCTGATACCCGATAAATCTGCGAGGCGCTTCGCTCAGGATGACGCCTTTCTGGAGGGGATTGAAAAACATCTGGTCGGATCCAAAACACGGAAAGATCGAAAAAGTCACAAGCTCTCGGATGACAAGGGGGAGTGGTTGAGCGAAGGGGCAGGTCCTTTCGTTGGGATTTTATGAGTAGTTTGCGGGATCTGAAACATCATGCGGTGGCGTCGTCTCTCTTTCGCGCGACTACGCTTGGACGAGCGGTGAGCAAACTGGGCTTCGTTCAGGCGGACCCGATCCGCTCCCCGGCCCCGCCCAAGACCTGATCCTGCGCCAACGGGTGACGGATTATAGTGTGGATGACCTCGACCGCGGGTATCGCAGCCTCAAACTTGAAGAAGATATTCTCTACGCCTATGGCTTTATGCCTGTGGCGACCTGGCAGCTGCTCCATCCCAGAGGGCAAAGGCCACTCACGGCCACAGAGCAAAGAGTGCTCGAAGTGGTCTCGCGGAGCAAGCGGCTTCACCCTCGGGAACTGGAAGCCAGCTTGGG
>CAWDVZ010000014.1:0-46652 GCA_963805955.1 uncultured Acidobacteriaceae bacterium | reverse complement strand
GGCGCCGCGGACCCAGAAGATTACATCTTCCGCGATGTTGGTCGCGTGGTCACCAACCCGCTCCAGGTTGCGGGCGATCATCAGCGCATGCAGCGCCTGCGGAGTGTAGTGGGGCTGCTCTTTGATCAGATTGGAAAGCGCAAAAAAGGCAGTGTCGTTAAGTTTGTCCACACTGTCGTCCATGGTCAGCACCGACGTGGCTAATTCCGCATCCGCCTCAATAAAAGCTTGCAGGGCTTTACGCACCATGGCCGATGCCAAGGACGCCATGCGCGGGATGTCCACCGGGAGATCAATCACAGGAAAGGCCTGAAGGTCCCGCACCCGGTCGCTGATGCTCACCGCCTGGTCGCCCACTCGTTCCAGATCGGCATTGATCTTGATCACCGCCAGAATGAAGCGAAGGTCGATAGCCATCGGCTGCTCCATTGCCAGCAAATCGAGCGCCATCTGGTCGATTTCCCGCTCAAAGCTGTTGATGGAAATCTCGCTGCGCTCCACCAGGTCGCACAGAGAAATATCGCGCACCCGGTACGCCTCAACGGCTCGCTGGATTGCCTGCTCCGCCATACCAGCCATGACCAGAAGGCGTTCTTTCAAATCATCGAGTTTCCTGTGAAAGCGAATCCGCGTCATCCGAACCTGCCTGTAATGTAATCCTCAGTTCGCTTATCGGTAGGATTTGTAAAGATCTTGTGCGTGGCGTCAAACTCCACCAGCTTCCCATTCAAAAAGAAGCCGGTATTCTCCGCGACCCGCGCCGCCTGCTGCATATTGTGAGTCACAATCACAATCGTGTATTGCGACTTAAGCTGAAAAATCAAATCTTCAATCTTCGCCGTGGAAACCGGATCCAGCGCCGACGCCGGCTCATCCATCAGCATCACTTCCGGATCCACCGCCAGGGCGCGCGCAATGCAGAGCCGCTGCTGCTGGCCTCCCGAAAGGCTGGCGCCAGACTTCTTCTTGAGATCGTCCTTCACTTCTTCCCACAGCGCGGCCTGCTGCAGCGACCGCTCCACCACCTCATCCAGAACCCGGCGGTTTCGGAATCCGTTCAAGCGTAGCCCCGACGCCACGTTGTCGTAGATTGACATGGTTGGGAACGGGTTCGGCCGCTGAAAGACCATGCCGATGCGGCGGCGAATCTCAACCGGGGAGGATTGACCGTAGATATCCGTGGGGCCGACGCGCACCGTGCCCGTGACGCGGGCTATGGGGTTGGTCTCATGCATTCGGTTCAGGCAGCGTACGAAGGTAGACTTGCCGCAACCGGAAGGGCCAATCAGAGCCGTGGCATGGTTCGCCGGGATCTTCAGGCTGATGCTCTGCAAAGTGTGGTTGGTGCCATACCAGGCATTCAGATCAGATACCTCAATTGCGACACCCACTAGCTTGCCCCTTTCAGAACACCGCGGCCGGCTACGTACCTGACCAGTGAGACCGATACGACAATGAGGACGATCAGCACGAGGGCGCCTGCCCAGGCAAGACGGTGCCACTCGTCGTAAGGGGAAAGCGCATACACAAAAATTTGTAGTGGAAGGGCCGCGATCGGTTCGTTCACGCTGGTACTCCAGAACTGATTTCCGAAGGCGGTAAAAAGCAGCGGCGCAGTCTCTCCCGCGACGCGGGCGAAGGCCAGCATGCAGCCGGTAATCACCCCGGGGGATGCGGTCCGCAAAGTAATGGACAGGACGGAACGCCAGTTGGGGACACCCAGCCCGAGAGCGGCCTCCCGTACATTGAGAGGCACCATCAATAGCATCTCTTCGGTTGTGCGGGTGATGGTCGGAATCATCATGATGCCCAGGGCTACGCCGCCGGCGATTGCGGAGAAATGTTTCTGGGGCACAACAATGAGGGTGTAAACGGCGATGCCCATCACAATCGAAGGCACACCGTTCAGGACATCGGCGGTGAAGCGGACCATGTTGGCCAAACGTTTGTTGCGGCCGAACTCCGCAATGTAGATGCCGCCGGCAATGCCGATAGGGACGCCCATGAGGCTGGCAATGGCCAGCAGGATGCCGGAACCGAGGATCGAATTGGCCATACCCCCGCCCACTTCACCCACCGGTTTCGGTACCTGAGTAAAAAAAGCGAGATTGAGGGAACTGGCGCCCTTGATGAGGAGATAGAAGAAGATGGCAATCAGCGGCGCCATCACCAGGATAGTGCTGCCAATGGCAGCGGCCGTTGCCAGGTGATTAACCAGGACGCGCATGAACCGGTTGGAAGCACGGGCACGGAGCGGAGGCGGCATAACGGTGCTAACCATTCGCTAAGTCCCTCTGACCGGTGCGCCGCGGGTTACCGCCCACACCAGCACCCTGGCCAATGCGTTGACAATGATGGTGACGATAAAGAGCGCCAGCCCGATCTCGATGAGGGCGCTGAGGTAAAGCGGATCCGAGGCCTCGCTGAATTCGTTGGCGATGACACTGGCCATGCTGTAGGCCGGAGCCAGCAAAGAACGCGCGATCTCCGGCCGGTTGCCAATCACCATGGTGACCGCCATAGTTTCGCCGAGAGCTCGGCCCAAACCGAGAATCACAGCTCCGACGATGCCAATGCGCGCGTTGCGCAGCACCCCCATGCGGATCATCTCCCAGCGGGTCGCACCCAAAGCCAGCACCGCTTCCCGCTGGGCATGGGGAACCGCCGACATCACTTCGCGGGTAAGAGACGAAATGATGGGAAGAATCATGATGGAGAGGATCACGCCCGCGGCCAACATCCCAATCCCGTAGTTGGGACCGGCAAAGATGCCTGACCAGCCCATGGTCTTGATGAGGAAGGGGTTTACATACTGGCGGAGGAGGGGAATCAGGACAAAAATCCCCCACAGACCATAAACCACGCTGGGAATGGCGGCCAGCAATTCAGTAAAGAAGGCGAGGAACCCACGCAGCCAGGCGGGGCACATCTCGGTGAGGAAGATGGCGACTCCCACGGCCAGGGGTACGGCAATAATCAGGGAAACGATTGACGAGACGACGGTGCCATAGATAAAGGGGAACGCACCAAAGTTGCCATTGACCGGATCCCAGGCGGAGCCGAAGAAAAACGGTATGCCGAATTTCTGAATGGAAAGTTTGGAGCCCGAGATCAACTCGACGAGGATCAACAGCACAATCGCAAAGATGCTGAGGGCGCAGACCAACATGAGGAGGCTGAAGGTGCGATCGGCGAACGAGGAACTGCCGCAATTGAGAAGATACTGACGGACGACCGAGCCCTCAGCGGCGGAGGATGAACTATCTCCTGTCGGCGGGTCTACGTTTGCCTGGCCAGCCACGCGCGGCACCTGAGTGTCTGATTTCACCATTCATACCGTAGTGGGCTTTAGTGAATTTTAGATTAAACCGGCTTATCGCCAGGATTAAGGGTCCGTTTCGACATCCAGTCTCGAACAGGCTGCGGACAGACATTTGTACGAAGGGCACGGCTTCAGCCGTGCCGGACAGCGCAATCACCGATGAGGGCTTTAGCCCCTGGGGTACGTCTTTTTCGCTACTTGGTATGCCGAAAGCGTACCGCAGCGGCTAAAGCCGGGTCACGATCGTGGCATTTGCGGCACGGCTGAAGCCGTGCCCTTCGTGCAAAGCGTTTCGGCATCCAGCCCGGGAACCCCTATTTCAACGTGTTGATGGTGGCGGCTACCTTCTGCGCCACCGGCGCAGGCAGCGGAGCGTAGTAGAGCGAGGCCGCCTCGTTCTCATGTTGCAGCATCCACTTTAGGAAATCGACCAGGACCTTCCCGTTGCCGGGGTCCTTGGCTGGATTGGGAATCAGCAGCCAGGTGAAGCTGGCGATGGGGTAGGAGTTCCCAGGCGCGTTGGTGATGGAGACGCGATAATCGTTGGGTATGCTCTTCACACTCGCCGCCGCTTCCGAAACTCCTTCGATGGAAGCCTTTACCCAGGTTCCTCCGCCGCTTTTCACCGAGGCAAACGGGATTTTGTTCTGCATGGCGTAAATCAGCTCGACGTATCCGATGGAGCCGGGCGATTGACGCACAAAGCCAGCCACGCCCTCGTTCCCTTTCGCGCCAATCCCTTTGGGCCAACTGGGCGCCGCGCCCCTGCCGGGACCGCTTGCCCAATCCTTGCTCACCTTGGAGAGATAGTCGGTGAATATGAAGCTGGTGCCGCTGCCGTCGGAGCGGTGCACGACAAAAATGTCGACAGACGGAAGCTTGACCCCGGGATTGTCTTTGGCGATGCGAGCATCGTCCCACTTGCTGATTTTGCCCAGGTAGATGTCGGCCATAACATCAGGCCCAATGCGCAGGTCATTGACGCCCTGCAGGTTGAAAATTGGCACCACAGCCCCGAGCACCGTCGGGATGGGCTGTATCTTTACCTTGGAGGCGGCACAATTGCTCGTCCGTCATGGGCACGTCGCTGGCGCCGAAATCGACCGTACCCGCCGTAACTTGGCGGATACCGCCACCGCTGCCGATTGATTGGTAGTTGATCTGGACCCCGGGATGGGTCGCGCTGTATTCACTAAACCACTTGGAATAGATCGGATAGGGGAAGGTCGCTCCTGCTCCATTGAGCTTTTGCGCGTGCCCTGCGCAGACCGTTGCGCTCATGGCTACGGCTAACAACCAGATCGTCTTTCTCACGTTCCACCTCAGAAATTACCGATTTTGGGGTTCGCCCGTGAATGGTTCTTTACAGGACCATGAATATGGCAAGAAAAGCCGTCCGCGGGAAGGCCACAAGCCTATTACTTTTCAATAGTTTGCGTGGATTCAACCGGAAGAGTCACGGGCGCGGTAGCGAGCCACCTGGGGCAGGCGAAAGAGAAAGGTAGCCCCAAAACCGAGTTCGCTCTCACAGCGAATATCCCCACCATGGGCATGGACGATGTGCTTGGCAATCGCCAGCCCCAGCCCGGTACCCCCGGATTCCCGCGACCGCGCCTTATCGACCCGGTAGAAGCGCTCAAAGATACGCGGCAGGTGCTCATACGCGATGCCCGGGCCGAAGTCCTGCACGTAGAACTCGATCATCCCCTCCTGCTTGCGTGCCCCCACCCGTACGCGGCCTCCTGCCTTGCCGTATTTCATAGCGTTCTCGACCAGGTTCCCGAAAACCTGGCTGAGTGCGTCAAGATCGGCCATGACCGATTCATCGGTGGTCTCGCCCACCTCGAGTGTCAGCTCGGAATCCAGTACCAGCCCCGCCAGCGACGCGACGGCCTCTTCGACCAGCGTGGACGCCTGGGTCTTGTGAAGATTCAGCTTGTAATCTCCGGATTCCACGCTGGCCAGGGCCAGCAGGTCTTCCGTTAACCGGTTCATGCGCGATGCGTTCTTGAGAATGATCATCAGAAACTCGCGCGCCTGGCTGCTGAGGCTGCGGTCATCCAGCAGCGTCTCGACATATCCGGTGATGCAAGTGAGCGGCGTGCGCAGTTCGTGAGACACATTGGCGACGAAATCCCGGCGCGTGGTATCCGAGCGCTCTTTTTCAGAGACGTCGTGCAACACCGCGACCGCGCCTCCGCCAGGCATGGGAGCCGCATTGACCTCAAAGATTTTTCCCGGCGAAACCGAGATGGCGCGCCGCCGGCTGGCCTGGCGTTGGGTCAGGGCCACGGCCACCGAGGAGAGCACCTCAGGATCGCGGATAGAATGCACCAGCGCTCGCCCCTCCTGCACCGGACTGAGCGCGATACGCTGCATCACGGCATTACACCAACTCACCTGCCCCTGCGGGTTGATGGCAATGACCGCCTCCTGCATGCTGTCGAGCAGCGCGGTCAGTTCGCTGCGGCTGCTCTCGAGCGCGTGGAAGCTTTGCTCCAGGCGGCTCGCCGTCACGTCGAGCGCGTGGGCAACGGCCGAAATCTCATCCAGATTGCCCTCTTCCACACGGGCCGTCAGATCCCCGGAGGCGATGCGATTGGCGAAAACCACGATGCGAGCCAGTCGCTTGGCAACCCGCTGCGCCAGGAAAGCCGCCAGCAGCGTGGCGACCACCAGCGAGAGCAACGAGGCCAGCACAATACCGCGGCGCAACACATGCACCGGGGCAGAAAGATCGGTTGGGGAATAGGCCCCCAGTCGCACTACGAGGGGACCTGCGGGAACGGCAACATAGAAAGTCTGCCCGCGCCGGGCGCGGCCCAGGGATTGATGTTGGTTGAGTACCGCAGCGACCTCGGGGGGCAGCGGAGATTCGCTTCCTGCATTCTCTTGCCGACGCGGCCACCAGCCTGGCCCTGGCCATTGAAGATAGCGATCTCTGTGCCGGCAGCGGCCCCATCCAGACTGGCGATCTGTTGCAAGCCGGTGAGGTCTTGGGGGTTGGCGCCCTTGAGATGGGCCGCCAGCAGCCGGGCTTCGCTGGCCAGGGACTCCTCGGCTTGGGCGCGAAGCGACTGCTCCACTACTTGACGCAAGGAGAAGTCGAGCACCGCCATACCCACAAACAGCACCACTACAAACGAGAAGAACAGCTTGGTGAAGACTCTGCCCGTCACGCGGCTATTCTCTGTCATAGGAGCTTAGGAGGCGGTTTTGCGGGGTTCCTCCGCCAGCCGGGGTACCTCGAACCGGTAGCCCGCACCACGAACGGTCTTGAGATAACGAGGGCTCTCGGGATCGGTCTCAATTTTCTCACGGATGCGCCGCACGTAGACATCGACCGACCGGGGGGTCACGAAGCGGGCATCTCCCCACACCGCGTCGAGCAGGTGATCGCGGCTGAAAACACGGCCGGGATGCCGGGCCAGGTAGTCCAGCAGGCGAAACTCGGTAGCGGTGGTGGTGGTCAGTTCTCCCCGCACCTTTAATTGCATGGCGCCGGCGTCGATGACCACCTCCTCGAAGGAGATGATGGAAGGCGCTGTTGGCCGCTCAAAGCGCCGCAGCACAGCCTTAACTCTGGCCACCAGTTCACGGGTAGCGAAGGGTTTGGTGATGTAGTCGTCGGCGCCCAGTTCCAGGCCCAGAACGCGGTCGTTTTCACCTGCTCGGGCGGTAAGAAAGATGATCGGTATGGTGCTCAGCGCGGGATTGCTGCGCAGACGGCGGCAAACGTCAAGGCCGTCCCCTCCGGGAACCATGATGTCCAGTAGAAAAAGCACTGGCGCCTGGCGTTCGGAGTCGGGTACCAGGTTGGTGGGGGTGCTATAGACGCGAACCCCAAAACCAGCGGCTTCCAAATGATGCTGTACCAGGCGGGATATATCCGGATCATCTTCGAGGACGCATATGGTCTGACTCAACTGGTTCTCCCTCACGTTCGAGCCGCTCTTGATACGGCCACGCTCAGGTGGCAGGCCGGCCGGCACTGCGTGGTTGCGTTTAGCGTAACCTACTGGGAGCAGAGAGAATGCAAAACTACGGTGAATCGTTGGTCACCAGGCGAAATCCGGACATCCCCCGTAGGAGCAAGTTCCTAACATGGCCCTCACCGGCTACATTATGGCGGTAGAGTAGAGTTTTGCCGCGAGGACGGTACTTGTGTCACGTCCAATCATCTTGTGCATCGACGATGAAGACCTCGGGCTGGAGATCCGGAAGATGGTTCTGGAGCGGGAGGGATTCACCGTGCTGACCGCCCGCGACGGAGTCACCGGCATCTCCGTCTTCGATCACGAGCAGGTGGACGCAGTGGTACTGGATTACGCCATGCCGGGGATGGATGGCGGCCAGGTAGCCGCGATTCTGCGCCAGCGCAGGCCGGATCTGCCCATCCTGATGCTCTCCGCCTATGTGGCTCTCCCTGACGAGGTAATGCGGGTGGTAAGCGTCTCCGCCACCAAAGGGGATGGAGCATTCACCCTGGTAGACAAATTGAAGGAGCTCCTGCAGTCGAATGCTCCTGACGCACGAGGCGGTGGACGATGAATCTCCATCAGTTTCGGCATATTTTGATCATTACCGTGCTGCTTCCCCTGGTCCTGTTACTGCTGCTGGCCCTGGTCCTGGCCTGGCAGATCCAGCGGACGCTGCGGGAGCAGCGCCGCATCGACCATACCGACCGCATCACCGCCCAGCTCAATCGAGCTGGAACGGCTGGTCGTGGATCAGGAGACCGGGCTGAGGGGGTATCAGCTCACCCGCGATCCGACCACCCTCGCGCCTTACCAGGATGCGGAAGGCGCGCTGCACCAGACCCTGGACCGCCTGCTGCTCCTGGTCCGGGAGGACCCCGATCAGCTACGGCGGCTGCGGCAGATCCGCGACAGCCACGAACTATGGATCGGCTTCGCGGGCAAGGCGCTGGACAATTTGCGCGCCGGGAAACTTTTTGGGGACACGGGGCTCGATCTGAACGGGGCCCAGCTCATGGCGGCCTTGCGCACCCAGTTGGGGGCCATGACCAAGGTCGAGGTGAAACGGCGCGACCAGGAGGTACAGTCCACCAATTCGCAGGTTCGCACCCTGATGACGGTCCTGATTGCGTCCTCCATCGGGGTGGGCATTGTCCTGGGCATTTTCACTTACAGAAACATGAAGAAAGTCTCGGCTGCGTTCCGCGGATCGCTGGAAGAAGCGCACCAGCGGGCGGATGAGCTGGTAGAAAGCCGGCAATGGCTGCAGACCACGCTGGAGTCAGTGGGCGATGGCTTGATTGCTTGCAACCAGCAGCACCGGGTGGAGTTGATGAACCCGGTGGCGCAGCGGCTGACCGGCTGGTCGCTCGATGAGGCGAAGGGGAGGCGGCTTGAATCCATCTTCCGCAGTGTCGATGAGGAGACGCGGGAGCCGACGACAAAAACTCACTCGCTGCTACTGGCGAAAGACGGCGCAGAATACTTGATTGACCAAAGCGCGGCCCCGATTCGGGATGCGAAGGGCGAAGTCGCCGGCCTGGTGCTGGTCTTTCGCGACGTAACCGATATACGGAAAAGAGAAACGGCCCTGATGGCGCACGAGAAGCTGGCGGTCGCAGGCCGCCTTTCGGCAAGCATTGCCCACGAGATTCATAATCCGCTCGATTCTGTTGCCAATTTGCACTACCTGATGGAGAAGGAGTCCGATCCTGCTCTGCAGCAGAGGTACCTCGGCATGGCGCAGCAGGAGTTGAACCGCACCCTGCAGATCAGCCGCGCCATGCTCGGTCTTTATCGCGAGCCCAAGGCTCCGGTGGCAGTGGATCTGCGCGAATTGCTGGAAAGCGTGCTGTTGCTTCTCGACCGGCAGTTGAAGGACCAGTCGGTTGCGGTTGAACGGAAACTCCAGGAAGGTGCTTCCATTCAGGGGTTCCCAGGGGAATTGCGGCAGGTATTCACCAACCTGATCACGAATGCAGCCGAAGCGGCCGGGCCGGGCGGCCGGGTGCAGGTTCTGCTCGAGGCCTCGCTGCCCGCCGATAACCGGGCCGGCGCGGTGGTGACGATTACTGACAGCGGTCCCGGCGTTCCGGAGAGCCATCAAGCCAAGCTCTTCAAGCCCTTCTTCACCACCAAGGGGGAGTTGGGAACCGGCCTTGGGCTCTGGGTCAGCCGGGGCATCGTGGAGAAGCACGGGGGCAAAGTAGAACTCACCAACAGCACCGAGTCCGCGTTTCCCGGGGCGGCCGTGCGGGTCTATCTTCCCTCCCTTGGGCCGGCCTCGGCGACGATCAGGTCCGCCGCGCCAGAAAACGGAGCCGCACGTAGTCAGCGAACCAGTTACCCTCTTGGTCGCATAGAACAGGTTTGAGCAGGGCGACGATCTGTTCGATGGCCTCCGGCCGCTCCTCGGCGGGCAGAGGTGCAAGCACGCTGGAGCGAAAGGTTTCGAGCCACTCGGCCATCCCGAACGGCAGCGGCGTTGGACGCGGGATCAGGCTTATTTCGTCCACCAGGAAGCCATGGCTTTGCAAGCGGGCGCGATACTCCGCAGGGCTGAAAAAATAGTTGTTTTCAATGCGTTCCGGGGGGATTCCGCGAGGAGTTAAAACCGCCAGCAGGGCCACGCGAATGGCGGCAATGTTGCCCTGGCCTCCGCATTCGGCCACGAAGCGGCCGCCCGGTTTCAGCGCCCTATGCACGCCCTGGAGAACGGCATCGTGATCGCTCATCCAATGCAGGGCAGCATTGGAAAAGACGGCATCGAATTGCTGATCGAAGGGCAGCGCTTCCCCGCTCATACAGCGGGCATCGACTCCTCTTTCTTTGGCCGCGGCGACCATCTGCGGTGAATTGTCGACGCCGAGGACGATTGCTCCTGATGCAGCGAGGCGCTGGGTAAGATAGCCGTCGCCGCATCCCAGATCGAGGATGCTTTCGCCCGCCTTTGGGTTCAGCGCCTGAACCAGCGGTTCGGCGAGGAGAGCCACGAACCTGCCCTTGTCGGCGTACAGGGATGCATCCCAGGTCTGCTGCATGGATTCATTCTAGTGAAGCGTCGGTTGCGAGGATCCCAGGTCTCAAAAGCGAGACCTGGGGCACCCATCGCCTTTTCCAAGAGGTTGGATACCACAGACTGTCCCGGTCACGCTGCGGAAAAACTTACGTCAGTCCCGGAGGGACGACTGAACCTAGCCCAGGACTAACGAGTCTGTGTGAGACACCTCCTGGATAAGCCGACTGGGTGCCCCAGGACTCGCTTCTGAGCACCTGGGACCCTTCACGCAAATGCCGGAACGTCGTGGGCTAAGCTCAGTCCATCAGATGGAGGAGACCGGCAGTAGTGTCAGGTCATCCACCAAACCGACTTCCTTCTGCACGAAGGGCTCGGCATAGCGGACGCCACCCAACAAGCCGTAATGCCGGGCCACAGAAAACGTCCGCTCGCGGATCTCATCGTGGGGCACAAAAAGAGCGCCACCCGAAGGCTGATCGGCATACTGGGAGCGATACGCGAGCAAAGCTCGGAAGCGCTCCTCAATAAAAGGGGTTATGTCGACGACAAAACTTGGCCGGACATCTGCGTACAAGCTGGCATAGACGATCTTGAAGGGCCGGAAAGGAGGCTCGCCGGTCTCGATCTTCGCCAAGCCAGATAAAAAGCAGGCCTCATACCCAAGAGCCGCGCTGTTGTAGTGGTCAGGATGCCGCCCCTGCCAATAGGGCAGAATCACTACCCGCGGCCGCAACTGCCGCAGTTTGCGAACAATCTTGATCCGGTTCTCCCAGGTGTTTTCTACCCGGCCGTCAGGAATGTCGAGCGCTTCCCGCCATGCGACACCAAGAATGCGCCCGGCTTCCTCAGCTTCACTGGCCCGCTCCTCAGCTGAACCGCGAGTGCCGGCTTCGCCCTGAGTGAGGTCGAGAATGGCCGTGCGCAGCTGGAGCGAATGCATGCGCAGGAGGGTGCCACCGCAGGTTTGCTCCACGTCATCCCGGTGGGCGGCGATGGCGAGAACATCAATAGGTGGTGTTGTCGACATCGCTGGCCGCGTCCATGTAGGCCACGTCGTAAGCCGTACCCACCACCGTCACCTGCGAGTTGTCGAGTGACGCGCCATTGGTCGTGTTGTAGATGTACACCTGGCCACCCTCGGCGGTGTAGACCTTGTGCAGAGTGAGCACCGAGGCGATTCCGGTCGCATCGCCTTTGTAGGAATCAATCATGGTCACCGAGTTCGTGGACGTATTGAACATGGTGAGGCAGCCCAGGTTGGTGGTGGCGCCCAGATGGTAGCGTTCCCCTTGAGTACAGAGCTGGGCCCCAATCCAGAGCGTATTGTCGTCGGCGAAGCTCATTTTCAGATGGGTTCCATCGGCGATGGAGTAAGCGCCGGTGACCTGCTTGGCGCCGGTGTCGAGAATGGAAAGGAAGCCGGCGAAATAGCCATCGGGTTGCAGTTGCTGCCCGGCCAGGTAGAGGAGACTCCCATTTTGAATGGCGTTGGTAGCCCCGCCGGGAACGGGGACGGTTGCGGTCACAGCGGTCGGAGCCCCCGGCGGCACCGGTGCGCCGCTCTGAATGATGATCCCAGCCACGGGCAGGAAGCTGACGCTGGCCTGAACACCGCCGCACTCCGGACCGCAGTTCAGCACAAATGCCGTGGTGCCGTCGGCGGAAAAGACGGCCTTGGTGGGCCGGTCAAACTTGCCCGGAACAGGCAGGACGCAATACACAGGCAGGTTTTGCGGCTCGCAATCCACAGCATTCGCAGGCGTCGGTTGATTCGTCTGCAGTTTGTAAACGCTGTAGACCGAATTGCTGTCCTGCACGAAAGCCAACGCTGCCGTCCCACTGGGATTGATCGACACGCGATAAATGTTAGGCACATTCAACCCATAGCTCGTACCCAAGCACGCGGTCCTGCACGGTGAGCGTGTGGGCCGTCTGGTTGGCGGCAAAAACATACCTTTGGTCGCGGGAGATAAAGACGCTGGAGGACTGACCGGGCAAGCTGACGGAACTGGATTGCTTTTCGGCTGCGTAACTTACCAGGGCAAAGCTTCCGTCCCCCGACCCGTAGACCGCGCCCGCCTGCTCTTCGGGCATGTTCTGGATTGTCTCCGGCTGGGCCCCCGCATATCCAGCAATGCTGAAAGCGGGAGTTTTGTTGTTAAAGCTATGACGGATATCGTAGTAGGCGTCGACGATCTGGAGCGAACCCTTGGTCAGAGCGCCGGGGTTTTGGACGGCAATCAATACGCGGTTGAGGATTCCGCTGGGGGGCAAAGCCCGGCCGCCAAAATAATAGCTCTGCCCGCATCCGGCCAGAACAAGGAATACAAAGCAAGCTGGCACAGAGAGGGCACACAAAGACCGGAGACTTCTTTTCTTCAACTAATACCTCACCTGAATCACCACGCGGCGGACATGCGGGAAAGGCCAAGTATAACAAAGCGGCGGCTGGCGTTCGCGCGCTGACTGGCTTAGCATAATTAGACTTACCTTATGACGAATCGGCTCACGGAGATCTTCGGAACACGAAATGTGCTCTGCGATGGGGCAATGGGCACCAGTCTGTATGCTCGCGGCATCTTCATCAACCGCTGCTACGACGAACTCAACCTCTCCCAGCCGGAACTGGTGCGAAACGTCCACGAGGAGTACCTGCAGGCAGGCGCGGAGATCATCGAGACCAATACCTTTGGCGCCAATTCCCTGCGTTTGCAGCGCTATGGTTTCGCCGACAAGGTGCTGGAGATCAACCGTGCCGGAGCCGAGGTGGCACGTAAGGCGGTGAACCAGCGGGCCGATAAGCAAAGCGGAAAATTATGGGTGGCGGGCGCTGTCGGTCCCCTGGGCGCGCGCCTGGAGCCGCTGGGGAAGATCAGCCTGGACGAGGCGCGCGCAGCCTTCGAGCAGCAGATTCGCGGCCTGGTCGAGGGCGGCGTCGATATGCTGCTGATCGAAACGGTTTCCGCCTTAAATGAGGCCGAGCAGGCCATTCTTGCGGCCAGATCCGTAGCCCCGTCGCTGCCGGTCCTGGTGATGGTGACGGTCGACGAGGATGCCAACTGCCTGGACGGCTCTTCCCCGGAGACGGCAGCCGCGCGATTGACCGAGTGGGGCGCGGACGCCGTCGGATGCAACTGCAGCGTAGGGCCGGCGACCGTACTCACCGCCATTGAGTGCATGGTGAACGCCACGAATCTGCCCTTGATCGCCATGCCCAATGCGGGTATGCCGCGCGCCGTGGACGGGCGAAACATCTATCTCTGCTCGCCGGAATACATGGCCAGCTTCGCCCGCAAGCTGGTCAAGGCCGGGGTGCAATTTGTTGGCGGCTGCTGCGGCACCACTCCTGCTCATATCCGCTCCATGAAGTCATCGCTGCGCGCCATGGGAGCGCAGGAGGTCTCCCACACCCAGGTGAAACACGCGCAGGCCGCGTCGGAAATCCAGCCCGCGCCCCTGGGCGAGCGATCGCGCCTCGGCAGCCTGATTGCCGGGGGCACATTTGTCACCATGGTGGAGATGGTTCCGCCCAAGGGCATCACCTGCGAGCGCGAGCTCGAGGGGGCCCGGATGCTGCTGCAAAATGGGGTCCACGTGATCAATGTCCCGGACCTGTCCCGGGCGGCGCCGCGCATGAGCGCGCAGAGCCTGTGTATCCAGATTCAGCAGACGGGCATGGAAGCCCTGCTGCATTACACCTGTCGCGACCGCAACCTGCTGAGCATCCAGTCCGACCTGCTGGGAGCTTCTGCCATCGGGCTTGAAGAATATCCTTTGCCTGACCGGGGACCCGCCCAAGCTTGGCAACTACCCTGATGCCACGGCAGTTTTCGATGTCGATGCCATTGGCCTGGTGAACATCGTCCGCCGTTTGAACCACGGGTTGGATCTTGGAAGTAATCCAGTCGGTGTCTCCAGCGGCTTAACCATAGGCGTGGCCGCGAATCCGGGCTTGCCGGATCTGGACAACGAGGTTCGCCGTTTTGCTTACAAAGTAGAGGCGGGAGCCGAGTATGCCATCACCCAGCCGGTATTTGACCTGAAGCTGCTGGAGGTTTTCCTCAAGCGCATTGAGGGTTTTCGCATTCCCGTCATTGCGGGCATTTGGCCGCTGACCAGCCTGCGCAATGCGGAATTCATGAAGAACGATCTGCGTGTCTCCATGCCTGACGAGATCATGGTGCGCATGCAAAAGGCGGACACTCCGGATCGAGCGCGGGCGGAGGGAATTCAAATTGCGCGAGAGATGCTGGCTGCGGCGCGTCCGATGATCCAGGGGGTGCAGGTCAGCGCGCCTTTTGGGCGCTATCCTGGCGCTGTAGAAATTCTTGAAGCGGTACTACCCGAGGGGTCGCGCGTTGGCAACGTTTGAGGAATCGCTAAAACAGCTGGAGGGCATTGTCGCTCAACTTGAGCGCGGTGATCTGCCGCTGGAAGACTCGATCAAAATGTTTGAGGAAGGCATGCGCCTCTCGGCGCAATGCAAACAAGAGCTGGACAGCGCCGAGAGCAAAGTGCAAATTCTGCTCAAGCAGCGCGATGGATCGCTCAAGCCCGAGCCTTTCCCGTTGAAATAGAAAGGCAGATTTCGTTTCCCGACCGCCCTGGACGGTGAGGAGACGAAATCCGCTGGTGGGGGGATATGTGCGCCATAAGCGCCCTATGCGCCCTAAGTCAGCTTCTGCTCCACAAAAGCAACCAGATCGTCCCCGATCAGGTCAGGCGGGGTGACTAAGAAGCGGGGCTTCCCGGCGAGTAGGCGCAGGGAAACACTGGCTCCATTGCGGGGTTAGTTCCTTTCCGGAGGCACGCAGAAGCACCGCATCGGCGCGGTCCAAAAACAGCCGTGCGGAGTCTTTGAAGTCAGCCGTGGAATGGTCCAGAACGGTCAGATATAGATCCGGACGCAGAAACTGCAGCAGGCTGTTGGACTCGAAAATCATGTTTTCAGCGGCATCGATCTCCTGCCGAATACGCGGCATGGCATCGGCGAGACGGCCGATTCGAGTACGTACCCAGAGCGACCGCCTGGCGCCCGCAGCGAGGAAACGAGCGCTGTCGGTGCCGGTGGTCGGATCCCGTTCGGCGCTGATGGCTATGGTGTGCTCGTCCGTCTGGCAGTCGCAAGGCTCGCCGTTCGCACTACAGAACCCGTGGCCAAACTGGGTGATCTTGCAGGCGGTCCAGTTGCGCTGCGGCAGACGCGCGATCAAATTCGCCACCACCGAGGTCTTCCCTACACTGCGCGAGTGCCCACCCACCACCACGACGGCCATTACTCTTCCCTCTTTAGCCGGGCCAGCATCGCCAATTCCTTTGAGGTACTGCCTGACTGGTTTGGCCGGTGTTCCCCAGAAGACAATTCCCGGGCCCAGAAGCTTTTTCTTGGGCAGAATTCCTGCCTGCCCCCCGAGGATGACCCCCGGGCCGACCAGCGCATGATCGCCCATGCCGACTTGGCCGCCCAGGATGGCACCGTCCCCTACCGTACTCGAACCTGAAATGCCGGTTTGCGCGGCAATGACGACATTGCTCCCGATGCTGCAGTTGTGACCGATGTGAATCAAATTGTCGAGCTTGGCGCCACGTGCGATGCGGGTTTCTTCGAGAGCCCCACGGTCGATGGTGGTGTTGGCTCCGATCTCAACGTCATCCTCAATGACCAACGTTCCCTGCTGGGGAAACTGGGTGTACTCCCCGGTGGTTCGGTCGCGAACGTAGCCGAAGCCATCGGCTCCCAGAACTGCCCCGGCGTGGACCACCACCCGGTCCCCCAGGGTCGCGCCCGGATAAATGACGACGCGGGGATAGATGCGGCAGTTGCTGCCAATGCGGACCCCGGCGCCGATGACCGATCCGCTGCCGATGATCGTGGCCGCGCCAATGATGGCTCCTTCATCGACCGAGGCGTGGGCGCCAATGGAGACGTCACTGCCAATCTGCACCCCAGGCGCAAGTACGGCGGTGGGGTGGATGGACGGAGCGGGCTGCGGTCCACGCAGCAACACGGCGGCGCGGGCAAATGCCAGGCGCGGCTGCGGAGTACGCAGAACCGGCTTGCCCGAGATCGCGGCGCTGATCTGCGGCCCCACCAGAACCGCGGCGGCCAGGGAGGCGAGCGCGGCCGCGAACGAGGCCTCTTCCTCCGCAAACACCAGGCACCCGGGATGCGCAGCCGCGATGCTGGATACCCCGATAATCATGGTGTCGAACGGGTGACCATCGACTTCCGCGCCGAGCCGTTCAGCCAGTTGACTCAGAGGGATGGGCATGACTCAAGTGTAGATGGCAGCTTCGCCCTGCGGGCGGGTCTTCCAACGGCGATGCACCCAAAGCCACTGATCTGGGTACTGGCGAATGTAGTCCTCGATCACCTTGGTGAACAAGGCGGTATGGGCAAGCACATCGGCCTCCGCATTTTCGCTGGTCGGCAGGTTGAGGGGGGCGCCGAAGCGCAGTACGTATTGCTGCGTTGCTTCTTCCCAGAGCAGAAACCCGGGCAGCACCCTGGCCCCGGTCTTCCTCGCGACCCGCGCCAGGCCGGATCCGGTGCAAGCGGAGTGGCCAAAGAAATCGACGAACGCCCCTTGGGGAGGGGTCATGTTGGTATCCATCAGAATGCCGACCGTCTCACCGCGGCGCATGGAGCCCAGCAGGCCGCGGGCGAAGTCGTCCTTGTGCAGCACCTGATTGCCGTGCAAACAGCGGATGTGGTTGACCAGGTTGTCGACCAGCGGATTGTCCAGGCGGCGGATCACGATGCTCATGGGATAGCCCATCAGCGAGTGGTAGAAACTGGACAGCTCCCACGCGCCCAGATGGCCGGTCAGGATCAGGACTCCTTTGCCCTGATCGCGAGCCGCCAGGTAGTGCTCCAGCCCCTCATAACGAATGAAGCTCTGCGTCTGCTTCGCGGTGTAACCCGGCATCTGGCAGAACTCAGCCAGCAACCAGCCGAGATTGCGGTAGAGCTTGCGCAGAATCTGGCGGCGCTCGGTTGCGGTCTTCTGGGGAAAAGCCAGGCGAAGATTGAGATCACCGGCCCGCCGCAAGCGTGGGGTGAGCAACAATGCGATACGGCCGACCAGCGCGCCGATAGCACGAGCGACCCTTCTCGGCGGCCAGCCGAGAAGCTTCACCACAGTCCACACCAGCATGAATTCCAGTCGTCGCCGCATCCGCTAGCACAGCTGTCCCCTGGCAGCAGTCTAAATCGTGCGCGCACGCAAAACTGCCCGGCAACGTTCGCCGGGCAGCCTCGAACAGCAATTGGATGGTGCTACTTGCGGACTTCGGAGAAGTATTTGGCCACCGTGCGCACGAACGGCCGGGCGTCCGTCGGGGTGGCCACTTCGCCCTTCAGGATCTGTGCGCTGGGGTGGGCCTCGCCGTAGAACGTGCGCGTGGCGTCTACATTCTCATCCACTACAGCTCCGGTCAGGTCGACACCGGCAAACAGCCCCTTGGCACGCGAATAGGTAAGCAACTCGGCGTTCAGTTTCCAGTCGGTCGCAGCCTGGGAGTCGCGGCCTACCGGGCCTGCCGCAGCCGAAGCATCGCCGCCGATCTTGAATTTGCTCTTCAACAGGTCCTGAAACCCTTTGTCATTGACCGCAACCAGCACCAGGTCAGTGGCCTGGCCGCCTATTTGAAAGCCGAAGCTGCCGCCCGCGATCCTGATGAAGGCGGGAGCGCTCCAGCCGTGGCCGGTGCGGCAGGTAACGACGCCCTGGCCATATTCCGCGCCGACCAGGAAGGCGCCCTTCTTCACGCTGGGGACAACACCCACGCAAGTGGCCTGCGACATGATCTGATTGGGAATTGCTTTGTCCGGGGTCGCCATGATGTCGTCCAGGACATCTTTCGCGCTCTGGATGCGCGCATCCAGAGTGGCCTTGTCGTCCGCTGCATAGGCAGACAATGTGGTGAGAGAAATCCCAACAACGCAAAGTATTGCAAAAATCTGTTTCATGGTCTTTCAAGTCTCCAGGTGGGGGGACATGCGTCCCCACGGTAACCGAATACGCTGAGGTTGGCGCAGCTTTTCCACAAAGCCGGTATCGCAGAAGGTAGGATGTGCGCAGTTGCTGAGATGCAGGATTCGGCAGGAGTTGGGAGCGAAGTGAGCCGGGCGGCCCCAAAAAAAGGGGGCTGGTGATTGCAAACCTCGCCATCAGAAGCCCCGTCCCCAGATCTGCGTTGTTTCTAAAGTAACTTTCGGCTAAGTAAGGTAACCTAGCAATGTCACCAAGGTACCATGCACAAAAGTAATGCCTCTTATTCCTTGTTGGGGGCGACGATCGAGTTGGTCACCGCGTAGATGGAGAGGGCAATCCGGTTCTCCACACCCACCTTGCGCATAAGCTTGGCGACGTGAGCTTTCACGGTCCGCTCTTCAATACCCAGCGTGCGGGCAATTTCACGGTTGGACCGGGCGGCAACCAACAGTTTGAGCACCTCGGTCTCGCGGGGAGTGAAATGAGCCGAAGCTGGAGCTGGGGACCGCGACGGCTTGGTCGCGCGATCGACAAAGATGGACAACACTCGGCGCGGCGCCCAGATCGACCCCTGACTTACGGTCATGATCGCCTGTTCGACCTGTTGGGGCGTGGCATTGGCTTCGAGATATGCTTTGGCGCCGGCGCTGATGGCCTGCAGGATGACCTCGTCGTCTGCATCCGAGCCCATGACGACCAGCCGGACATCGGGCCGCAATCCATGGATGGTGCCGACCAGCTGCAGCGGGAGCCCTTCTCCGTGAAGGCCAACCAAGGCCAGCTTGAACTCATGATCGGCCAGGAATGCTGCCAGCTCCGCCACCACGAATTCGATACGGGGATGATCCTGAAAAAGGGTGACGAAGCCTTGTACGCGGATGGGCTCCGGTTCGAGCAGCGCCACGCGCAATCGGGGAAGGGATTTCGCCGGCTCGGCCATCACAGTTTGGGAAGCACGATACCCTGTTGCTTTTGGTATTTACCCTTGCGGTCGGCATAGCTGATCTCGCACGGCTCGTCAGAACGGAAGAAGAGAATCTGGCAGAGGCCCTCATTGGCATAGACCCGGGCCGGCAGGGGGGTAGTGTTTGAAATTTCGAGAGTCACAAAGCCTTCCCACTCCGGTTCGAACGGAGTGACGTTGACGATGATGCCGCAGCGGGCGTACGTCGATTTCCCAACACAGATGGTGAGCACGTCGCGGGGAATTTTAAAATATTCCACTGACCGGGCAAGAGCAAAGGAATTCGGAGGAATAAGGACCGAGGGGGCAGTGACTGTGACGAAAGACCGCTCGTCAAAGTCTTTGGGGTCGATGACGGCGCTGTTTACGTTGGTGAAGATCTTGAACTCATCGGAAACGCGAAGGTCGTAGCCGTAAGAGGAAAGGCCATAGGAGATGACACCTTCCCGCACCTGCTTTTCGCTGAACGGGACAATCATGCCCTTTTGCGACTGCTCGCGAATCCAACGGTCGGACTGAATAGACATGCAACTCCTTTGGGGTGATGATGCGGGTAAATAATCCTTTTGCTGGAAACTGCATCTTACGGTAGGCCGGGTTCGTTGACAATCTTCATCACGCCGAACTGCCGGATGCTATACGATGAGGACGTAGCTCCGGCCATTGCAGTTACCTATTCATCCCTCGGGGTAAAGGCATTGATTAAACAGGACATCATCCATCAAGTGATCGCGAAGACCGGACTACCGCGCAACAAAGCGGAAGCGGCTGTAGATACGGTTTTTGAGAGCCTGAAAAAAGCGCTCGCTTCGGGCGACCGCATCGAACTGCGAGGCTTCGGGGTGTTCAATGTCCGCCCGCGCAAGACGGGGATCGGCCGCAATCCAAGAACCGGTGCGGAAGTCACCATCACTCCGGGCAAGGCTGTTCGTTTCAAGCCGGGCAAGGAACTTCATCTGCTGGATTCATAGCATCCTCCCTTGACAGACGTAGAAATGCCGGCCGCGGATCGTCCGCTTTTCCATAGCCCCAGCGATCTGGACCTTCCCCCCAGGGCAGCGCCATCCATAGCCTGGGTCCCGGTCTGCCTGCTGGTAGTGAGCATTTTCACTACCGCGAGCACTGGTGCGCTGCTGATGCAGAATTTCCGCCTGGGCCAGCCCCCGCTGGTGAATGACGGAGATCTTTTCCCTTTGCACTGGATCTGGCAACATCCCGCAGCACTGGCCAGCGGCTGGTCCTTCTCGCTGGCTCTGCTGGGGATCTTGCTGGCCCACGAGGCGGGGCACTATTTTTTCTGCCGCCACCATGGCATTCGGGTTTCGTGGCCTTACGTTCTGCCGGCACCTACCTTGAGCGGAACGGCCGGAGCCGTGATCCGCATCCGTTCTCGCATCCCTTCCCGCCGGGCGCTGATCGAAGTAGGCATCGCGGGGCCGATCGCCGGATACCTGGTGGCGCTGCCCACCACCATCCTGGGCATCCTACTTTCGCGGCCCGCTGGCCCCGGAACCGCGCCCGCGCTGGTGCAGTTTCACTGGCCCTTAACCATCACGTTGCTGGGCCGGTTGCTCGCGGTCCCGGCGATGTATAGGGAGATTCCCCACCCCATCCTGATTGCGAGTTGGGTAGGACTGTTTGTCACTTCTCTCAACCTTATTCCCGCGGGTCAGCTGGACGGCGGCCATATTTTGTATGCGATTTCGCCCCGCTGGCATCGACGGATGACGTTTGTTGTGCCGGTGGTCCTGCTGGTGATGGGCTTAACGCTGTGGACCGGATGGGTACTGTGGGGGTTGATCCTGCTGGTGCCGGCGATGCGCCATCCCCATGTTCCGTATTTTCCACTCATGCCGTATAAGCATCGCTGGCTCTGTTGGGTGGCGCTCGCCATCCTGGTGCTGACGTTGTTGCCCGCTCCGTTTGTTGGCACCAGCGTGCTGGACCTGTTTCGCTAAGGTGTACTTCCCAAGGAGAAAGCGCGCCCTCAGGTGCCAAAGAGTCTGCGTGAGAGCCGAGATTTTGAACTCAGTCCCGCAGGGACGACTGAGTGTAGCCCAGGACGACAGTCCTGGGTTTGTGCAACTCAGACCGAAAAGTCCCGTAGGGACGGCTGACTGTAGCCCAGGACTTTATTGAGTTTCAGCGGCCCGACTAGGGTCGGGCCTGATACAAAGCACTAGAGCAGTGACTCCCGGAGAATTCGTTTTGCTAGATCCCAGCCACTCTCATCAGATCGTTAGAACCTTGTGCCGAGCATCTGCATCAGGATGGCGCCGCCAATAGAGGCGAGGAGAGCCAGCGGCATGGCGATGGCGCCTACCTTGAGGAAGTCCCAGCCGCTCACATCCAGCTTCTCTTTGCGAAGCGCGATCAACCACAGGATGGTGGCCAGAGAGCCAGTTGCAGAGAGATTTGGCCCCAGATCGACGCCGATCATTACGGCATTGGCAATCAGTCCCCTGGCATGCTCCGCTTGCAATGTTCCACCGGCGATTAATCCCAGCGGCAGATTGTTCACCAGGTTGTTGGCGACACCGACAACGAAGCCTGTGATCAGGGCGGCGAGAGCTGGAGCGAGTTTTTGTACCTCCTGCAGAGCCGCTTGGGTCAGCTTGAGAGCGCCAACGTTCTGTACGGCGTCAACCATGATGAACAGACCGGCTACCAACGCGATGGTTGCCCAACTGATTTCTTTCAACAGGCTCCAGGGATTACTGCGCGCCTTGATGCAGACCGTGGCGGTGATCGCAAGGGCCGCAAGGCAGGTGGGCAGGCCAAGATCCTGGTCGAGAGCAGAAGCGATTAACAAAACGGCCACCGTGGAGGCGATGCCCCCCAGCACAATTTTTCCGTTGGTCGAAAGCGAATTCGCGGCCTCGCCGTCTTTCGTGCTACGGGCGAGTTCTTTGCGGAAAACATAGCGCAAGACAAAATAGGTCGCGGCGATGGAGAGGATGGATGGCAGACCGAACGACATGAGCCATCGCCCCAATGGGGGCATGTTCACGTGAAAGACGACGAGGTTTGCCGGATTGGAAATCGGCAGGACAAAGGAGGCAGCATTGGCGACCATTGCGCAGGCGAACAGATAGGGCAGGGGCGGCACTTTGGCTTTGCGAATGGCGGCGAGAATCGCCGGGGTTAACACGACGGCGGTGGCATCGTTCGACATGAATATGGTGACCAGCGTTCCCACTCCGTAAACCAGAGTGAAAAGATGAACGCAGGAACCGTGCGCCCCCTTGACCGCCGCGGAGGATAGCCAATCGAAGACGCCCTGCTCACGAGCTAGTTCCGACAGCAGCATCATGCCGATGAGAAAAAAATAGACATCGGAGCCTCGGGCGGCGGCTCTGCCTGCCAACTGGAGCGGAATCAGCCGGAAAATTATCAGCAGAAGCGCGCCGCCACCGACCCAGTAGACCTCTGGAATATTGCGCGGACGAATCAGCATCAGCAGAATGCTGACGGCGACAATCAGAGGTAAGAGGATGTGAGGGAAAGTGGCTGAGGTCATCTACCACTTTCTCCCGCTCGTATCAGGGCTGAGGTTGTGCATACGATGCTCAACTATTTCATGGCATCTCCCTACATCTGTGGGGGAGGCGGAAGAGGGGCGCAGGATGCTGCACCATCTGCCTGCGGCGGGGGTTCGCCAGGGCCACGCTTGGCAGCGGTTCCCCTGGGACCCGGAGGCGGACCCGGGGGGGGTTGGAGCAGCAGGGGGTCCGCTATCGGGAGGCGGAGGTTGGATGGCTACTATTGTCTGACCGTTCGCCGTGAGACTTAGCGCGAGCAAGCTGGTTTGCCCGGCTATCACTCTCTGCGTTCCGCTCACCTGAACCCGGGCACCTTTGACGAGGGTAGCCTGCAGCTGCGCACCCAGATCGGGCGGCAGACTAACCGCGACTCCGTTTCGCAGCGCAAGTGCCTGAACCTCACCCTGCGGTCCATACACAACAGCGCTTATCCGGCTGCTGTAAGTAGCGGGAATGCCCATGGGTGATGCTCCATGAGCGGCTGAAGGAGGGGCGGGCGAGATTTGTGCACGCGCAGCCAGGATCGGCAGCGGACTGAGCGCGGTAATCAGTAATACGTGATGTGGTTTCATAAGATCTCCTGCGTGCACAGCGGAGAAGAGCAATCGATGCGCCAAACGGGGGGCATTCGCAACGTGCACAAGGCGCTGGATTCCTGTTCTACCTCTCTCGCAAATGGCGGTCCGATGTGTACGCCCGGCGCTCATTGTGTGAGCGGAAAGCGAACGCTGTTCATGTTGGAAAAGTCGGGATCGCTCGAGAAACAACCACCAGTGCTAAAGCCCGGAAATCGATGTACGGAGCGTTTCCGCGGGTTTGAAAACCCGCTCCCGGGAACCGAAGTCCGGGGCCGGCACAACATGGTGCACGACGTGCTTCTGCTTATTGCATGGTTGTGGCCCAGCAGGCGGAGAAGACCTACAAATCACCATCGCGGCAAAGCAGGTTCGGGCTCAATGCGGCGAACTTCTTTCAGGCAGAAGCGGTCGGTGTTGTGCTGCCTGTACTCAATACTTTTCTCAGGGAAGCGCATTGGCGGTACGACCAGATTGGTGTAGCAACAGCGCTGCTGGGTCTGGGGACCCTCCTCTTCCAGACTCCCGCCGGGATTCTGGTGGATCGCGTTCGCAACCGCCGCTTGCTCTTCTTCCTCGCTTCCATCGTTGTCGGGATTTGTTTCGGTGTCGTTCCTTTCGTCCCTCACACGGCGGTTTGGGTCGATTCTTTATTGTTCCTCTCTGGCGTAGCCCAAAGCCTCTTCATCCCTGTGCTTGGCGCTCTGGCTCTCGCCCTGGTCGGCTACCAGGCCCTGAATCGTACGCTGGGTGAAAACCAGGGCTAGAACCATGCCGGCAACATCGTTGCCGCATTGCTGGCCGTCGTCGCTGTCAAACATTTTGGCAGCGCCTCCATTTTTTACTCCGTAGCAATCGCATCGCTGGTGGGCGCCTTCTCCGTTTACTGGATACGTCCGCAGGAACTGGATGAACACGTCGCGTCTGGCAGCGGGAATCAAGCTGAAGCAAAATGGAGTGTCCTGCTACACAATCATTCGGTCCTCTTCCTGCTCGCAGCGGTTGCGGTCTTCCATCTGGCGAACGCTCCGATACTGCCGGTCACCGCGCTCTACATCAAGCAGCTGGGCGGGTCGAGCGCACTCACCACATTTACCGTTCTTTCCGCCCAGATGGTGATGGTTCCGGTCGCGTGGCCGTCCTGCGGAGCGGAGGCCGTGTGATTACTCCCGACCTCGTCCTGACAGAGGGCTCGGCTAGGACGAGCGAAGTCGAAAAGCTTCTTGATCTACCTTTCCGCGAGTCTGTTCTAGCGTGGGAACGGATGTTGATCGATCATGCCCTAGAGGCTGCCAATGGCAATAAGGCAGAGGCGGCGCGCAGATTGGGGATTCATCGCAGATTGCTTTATGAGAAGCTCGGCACGGAAGAATCTTAGCTCGAGGAGAAGGCGGGGGCACGAGCGCGGCAGAGTGCCGCACCTACGGTGCTCGTCATCCTTCCCCAATACCCCAGCCCTTCCGGGCTGGGCTCACATTTAGCCGACGGCCCTCCGGGCCTTGACGCAGTCTTAGTAGCGCATTCCATTCTCCCCAATAAACCGGCTCACGCAGGCTCTGAAAGTGCTGTGAGGCGCAGGTTTGGTTTACATGAGGTTCACGGCGTCTACATCGATGATTAGATTGCGGCGGGGAATGCCCAGGGTCTCCGCTTGCGCCAGGCCGGCACGCAGTGTCCGGGCCAGAGCCTGACGCTGGGCTGCCTTAAGCAGAAGGTGAAAACGATAGATACGCTTGATGCGCACGATCGGCGCACTCGCCGGCCCCAAGACGCGCACCTGTTCGAGCGGCATGGCGGTGAAGCACTTTCCCAGGCTGGTGGCCCAGGCGGCCGCCTCCTCCAGCCGAGGGCTCTGGATGATGATGTTGGCCAACACCGCATGGGGCGGGTAATGCATCCACTTGCGGTATTGCATCTCCTTCTTCGCAAAAGCCCTGAAGTCATGCGCAGCCGCGCACTGGATGGCATAGTGTTCCGGGTAGTAGCTTTGCACCAAAACGTTGCCGGGCAGATCTCCGCGGCCGGCACGGCCGGAGACCTGGGTGAGCAACTGGAAGACGCGCTCGGCGGCACGGAAGTCCGGGAGACCGAGAGCATGGTCCGCTCCCACCACGCCAACGAACGTGACACCGTGAATATCGTGACCCTTGGCAATCATCTGCGTGCCGACCAGCAGGTTGATGTGCCCGCTGTGCAGCCGCGCGAGCAGATGCTCCATGTCAAAGCGGTTTCGGATGGTGTCGCGATCCATGCGTCCGATGCGCGCCTGGGGAAACAATTCCTGCAAACGCTCTTCGCCTTGCTGGGAACCGGCGCCCAGGTAAAACAGGTGCTCGCTCTCGCACTTTGGGCATCGTTTGGGGACGGTTTTCATGTATCCGCAATAGTGACATTTAAGCCGCTGGCCTGAAGGGCTGCCGACCGTATCCCCTGGAATAATCGGCTTGTGGTGGGTCAGGGCGATGGCGCAGTTCTCGCATTGCATCTTCTCCCCGCAGGCCCGGCATAGCACTGCAAAGGAGTAGCCGCGGCGGTTGAGCAGGATGATGGCCTGCTCTCCGCGATCCAAGGCGGTTTTGGCCCGCTCCAGCAGTTCACGCGAAAATATTTTCTCCTGCCCCGTCTGTTGGAATTCAAGGCGCATGTCCACCAGATCCACGACCGGTAACGGGCGCTGGTTGACGCGCTCCTTCATCTCGATCAAGACGTACTTTCCCGTCTCGGCATTGCGCCAGGACTCGAGGGACGGGGTGGCTGAACCCAGAACGACGGTGGCGCCGCCAATTTTGGCGCGCATGACGGCGACATCGCGGGCGTGGTAGCGGGGAATCTCCTCCTGCTTGTAGGACGAATCATGCTCTTCGTCGACGATGATGAGGCCCAGGTTGAGCGCCGGGGCGAAGATGGCCGAACGGGTGCCGACCACGATGCGCGCTTCGCCCCGGCGAATGCGATACCACTGCTCAGCACGTTCGTCGGGCGTGAGCGCGGAGTGCAACAGGGCCACACTGTCGCCAAAGGATCCGTACAACTGGGCGGCCATGGCCGGCGTAAGACCGATCTCGGGGACCAGCAGAATAGCCGAGCGGCCGGCCAGGCGCGCGCGCTCCATGGCGGCCAGATACACTGCCGTCTTGCCGGAACCGGTGACGCCGTGCAACAGGCAGGCACCAAAAGCGTTGCCGTCAAGGTGGGCCAAAATTTGGCCGAGTGCCGCCTGCTGATCATGATTCAGCACATGCTGAGGATGGGGTCCGGCCGCGGAAAGGTGAAACGCCGCCGGCCGCTCTTCAATGGTCACTAAGCCACGCTTAACCAGGGTTTGCAATGTACTCGCGGGAACTTCCATCCGGCGCAAAGCGGGGACGGGCAGGGACCCGCCCCCGCCGGCGAGTTCGGCCAGAATCGCCAGCTGATTTTCATTCAGTTTGGGTGGGCGCGCATCGGCCACCAGCACCGCATAGCGCACCATGCGGCGGGCATCGCGAGGTGCGGCCTCGGTTTCCCGCAGCAGCCACTTCTTACGCTGCATGTTGGTGAGCAGCTCTGCGGTCGCACCGGTGGCATGGCGTAGAGTTGCGCTCTTCGCCGGTTGTCCGTCTGACAAATAATCCAACACCGTGTACTCAATGTTCTGTTCGTCCGGAGTGCGGCGGGAGCGGCGCGAAGAACCTTGCTGGGCGCCGTCGAACAGGATGGCCTGACCGGTTTCGCTGATGCGATAAGTGATGGAGCGGCGAACCTCCGCCATGAGCGGAAGCATGCTGCGCAGCACTTCTCCTAACGGCGCCAGGTAGTATTGCGCGATCCAGGCTGCCAGCTCCATGAGCTCGGGGTTCAGGATCGGTTCCTGGTCAAGCACGGCTTCAATCAGCCTTGCCTCCACCGGAGGAGGTTCGTCGTGCAGGCGGGTGACCACGCCAATCATCTTTTCCTGGCGGAAGGGCACGACTACGCGGCCGCCGACGGGCGGGTCGTCGTCTCCCTTCAGCTTGTAGGTAAAGGCCCGGTCGAGCGGTACCGGCAGGACCACGTCACAGAAGATCGACATCAGCGGGTGGGGATGGACAATCCGAGCTCTGCCATGGCGAGTTTCAAATCCTGCCATGCTTCTTTTTTCTGTCGCGGATCGCGCAGCAGGTAGGCTGGATGATAGGTGACGATGAGCTTGGTGTTACGGCAATTGTGGACGCGCCCGCGAAGACCGCTGAGCGAAGTCTTGGCGCCAAGCAGGTAAGTCGCAGCCGTCGAACCCAGGGCTACGATGACTTCCGGCCGGACCACGTCGATTTGCTGGAAGAGGAAGGGCGAACAGGTGTTGGCCTCCTCCGGCTCGGGTGTCCGGTTCTGGGGTGGCCGGCACTTTACGATGTTGGCGATGTAGACTTGTTCCCGCTTCAGTCCGGTGGCGGCGATCATGTTGTTGAGTAGCTGGCCGGCACGGCCGACAAAGGGGAGCCCCTGGGCATCCTCGTCCGCTCCTGGCCCCTCGCCCACAAACATAAGACGGGCGTTGGGGTCGCCGTCGCCAAAGACGATCTTGTTCCGGCCGGCACTTAGCGCGCAACGTGTGCAGTCACCGATTTCATACTGAATCGCGCGCAGTGCTTCGGTGCGGCTCGGCGGTGCAACGAAGGAACCGATGCTC
The DNA here is from genome assembly GCA_963805955.1 of uncultured Acidobacteriaceae bacterium. Taxonomy (GTDB): domain Bacteria; phylum Acidobacteriota; class Terriglobia; order Terriglobales; family Acidobacteriaceae; genus PALSA-350. The sequence continues at coordinate 18,608 of CAWDVZ010000014.1, read as the reverse complement.
GGCTGGATAGGGATGGGGTTACGTGGGGGAATGAGTGGCTCCTGTGGTGCGGGCTCGATCGCATCGGTGTCGCGACGGTACAAGTCGTAGATACCAAGATCGCGCAGGAATTGCAGGTGCGCAGCGATGGCTTGTTGCATTTGGGAGTCGAACTGCATTGTTGTCCTATAGGTTACATGCCGGAAGGGAGAAGTGCTGAGTGCCGCGCTCCGCTTCACTTCGGTCTGGATGACAAAGGGAAGGGCGGTTGCTCGACTTGAGGTCAGTCCTGCGGATAGGCCCCTCCGCGCCTGTTGAGTTGTGGCGGGAGCCTGGGCGCACTGCAGATCCCTCGGCTACGCTCGGGATGACAAAGGGTACGGTTAGCTTTTTGGTCAGCATCCATTTCGCAACCACTCTCCATGGAAGCGTCGCACCTCCCTTTTGTCATCCCGAGCGTAGCCGAAGGGATCTGCAGTGCGCCCAGGCTCCCGCCACAACTCAACAGGCGTCGAGGGATCTGCAGTTTCGCTAGTCCTGCAGTTTGGAGTTGCTGGAGACCAGGCCGGTCTCGGCGACTACCGATGCCGGGCGGCGTAGGGCCATCACTTCGTCGAGGATGCGACTCGCCAACTGGTGCTTGGTCATCTCCGGCAGTTCGATCGCGGTCCGCGGGGTCAGAAAGGTGGCTGCATTGCGATCCGAATCGAAGCCCAGGCCGGGACGCGAAACATCGTTCAATACGATCGCATCCGCTCCCTTGCGCAAAAGCTTGTCTCGGCCATGCTCGAGCAGGTTTTCCGTTTCCGCAGCAAAGCCTATCACCAGCGTACCCGGCCGCCTGGATACCACCACTTCGCGCAGAATGTCCTCAGTGGGCTCAAACTCGATGGTGATGGGCCCGGTACGCTTCATCTTCTGTTCGGCCAATTTTCGCGGACGGTAGTCCGCAACCGCGGCAGCTTTGATGATGATCGTCACCTGATCGAGACGGCTGAGAACGGCGCGGCGCATGTCCTCCGCACTGACCACCGGAACCAACTCGCAGTTAGCAGGAGGCCGCAGCGCCGAAGGGCCGCTCACCAAAACCACGCGCGCACCCCGCCGCTGCGCTTCCTCCGCCAAGGCGTAGCCCATTTTCCCGCTGGAACGATTGCCCAGAAAACGAACCGGATCGATCGCTTCCCGGGTTCCGGCGGCAGTCACCAGAACAGTCTCGCCCAACAAATCGTTGCGGCCCTGAAGCTGCCCCAGGACGGCCTCGACAATGGCCTCCGGCTCGGCCAACCGGCCGCTCCCGATCATGCCACAGGCCAGCGGGCCTTTGTCGGGGGGCACAATCCTGACCCCACGGCCTTCAAGGATCTCCATGTTGGCCCGCGTGGCCGGATGCTCCCACATGTTAACGTTCATCGCCGGAGCAACAATGACCGGCGCGCGCGTGGCCAGAAACAGGGTGGTGAGAAAGTCATCCGCCAACCCGTGAGCGAATTTTGCCAAAATGTTCGCCGTCGCCGGGGCCACGACCAGCGCTTCGGTGGTCTGCGCTTCCCCAATGTGCTCAATCGATGAGTCCAGATCGCCTTCACCGGGAGAAGAGGGCCATAGGCCGGTGATGACTTTATGACCGGTAAGCGAGGCAAACGTCAGCGGGGTGATGAAACTGCTGGGCCGCTTCGGTCATCACCACGTGTACATCCAGGGCTTGGCGCTGCAACGCTCGCACCAGTTCAGCCGCTTTATACGCAGCAATCCCGCCAGAGACGCCAACCGTGACCTTCATAGGGATGATTGTACGCGTTAGGATTCCGTGTCCTGAGGTGTCTCCGGGTCCAAAACGACGTCGTGAGCAACCTCGTCAACAACCTCGACACTGGGCCGCGCGGCCGCCTTGACCTTGCCTGCGGCAATCTCTTCCTGGGCTACGCGACAGGCCTTATTGGAGCGCGAATCAATCAACGGCTGAGAGCCATTCTGAAGTTGCCGGGCGCGGCGTGCTGCCATGACCACGTAGCGAAAATTGCTGTCGAGTCCATGTTCTGGCGTCATCTTGCCTCCTGTCGAAAGTTGGTCGCCGGACGTTCAGGCGCGGGTGGCGTGCATGTCGAGCAGACCGAACGAAGCAAGTACCGGGTACAAACGATCACTCGCGTTCGCCTGACGGCACTTATCGGCGAGCTGCAGCATGCGCGCAGTCTCAGGGTCTTGCGGCGCTCCGTCGCGCCTGGCCCTTTCCGTGATCACGATCGCGGTCAGCGCTTCCACCGCGTCTTCAAGAATATCGTTAACCAAAATATAGTCGTACTGGCGGTAATTTTCGATCTCACCCCTGGCCTTCGCCAACCGCCTCTCAATCTCAGCGTCGAGCAAGCTCCCTTCCTTGCGGCTGCGCTCACGCAAGCGCATGGCCAGGATTTCCGGGTTGGGCGGAAGAACAAAGATACTCACCGCGTCCGGCATCTTCTCCCGTACCTGGGCCGCTCCCTGCACGTCGATGTCGAGCAGCAGATCCTTGCCGGCTGCCTGGGCGTCAGTGAGGGATCGGCAGGCCGTTCCGTAGTCGTTGCCGAAGACGGTAGCCCACTCCAGAAATTCTCCCTGCTCCACCATCTGCCTGAACGTGGCGCGCGAAGTGTAGTGATATTCGCGATCCTGCTGTTCGGAACCGCGGGGAGCCCGGGTGGTGTACGAGACGGAGAAGTCCAGACCCGTCACCAGCGAACGCAGCTGCTTAACCAACGTCGATTTACCAGAACCGGAAGGAGCCGAGATAATGAACAGAATTCCTGCCAAAGTGTGTGTCCTGATGATACAGCGGTCTTTTACGAGCGCAGTCCCGCACAAGTGTTATTCAAGATTCTGCACCTGTTCGCGGGCTTTTTCGATCTCCGATTTCATTCCAAGGCCCAAATCAGTAATTCGTGACCCATTCCCGCTCACCCCGCCGGTCTTGGAAAGCAGTGTATTGGCCTCGCGGTTCATCTCCTGAAGCAGAAAATCGAGCTTCTTGCCCATCTCGCCTCCGGCCTGCAGCAGGGAATGAAAATGCTGGATATGGGTTCGCAGGCGGGTGACCTCTTCTTCCACATCACTGCGCTCGGCCAGCATGGCCGCTTCCTGCAGCACGCGGTCGCGGTCAATGACCGCATTGCCGTTGAGCAGGGCGGCAATACGCTGGCTAATCCGTTCAAAGTAGGCCTTTTGCACCTCCTGCCGCATGTGCGCGACCTGGGAGACGGAGAGGTCCAGGCGCTCCATGGTGGCGGCCAGATCCAGGGCCAGCGCTGAGCCCTCCTGGGCCCGCATGCGGTTCAAGGCCTCCACCAACGGGTCGATGTGCGCGGCCACATCTTCCTCCAGTGCCTGCACCTCCTGATCGCTGAAGCGGGTTTCCCCGGTCAACACGCCGGGCAGGCGAAAGATGGCGTTCAGGTCCGGCTGCTGCTCGAGTCCGTTTTCGGCCGCTGCGGTATGAAAGGCAGCAATATAACCCTGCAGCAGATCACGGTCGAAGTGCGCGCTGGGGCGGAGGCCGCGCTCGACGGTCAGAGTGACTTCGAGGTGGCCGCGCAGCACCTTTTCCTTGAGCAGGCGGCGCAGACGCATCTCCAGCGCCTCGGCTCCGGCCGGCATGCGCATGTGCAGATCAAGAAAGCGATGATTGACGCTCTTGAGTGAAAGGTTCCAGGAAAGAAGATCGCTGATGCGGTTGCTGGCCCGGGCGAAGCCGGTCATTGAGTACACGGGACGGGAGTGCACGGGGGCGCTCAAAGCTTCACCTCAGCGGTCAACAGCGGTTCAGACGGGGCCGATTCGAGTGCTTCTTTGGGCAGGATTCACATTGCCGGGGAACTCCGCCGGATCCATAAACTGCAATTGGTAAAGACGCTGGTAGGTGGCAGAGACGCGGAGCAACTCTTCATGAGGGCCAATGGCGGTGATGCGGCCATCTTCGATGACCGCGATGCGCGAGGCGCGGCGAACGGTTGACAAACGATGGGCGATGACGAAGACCGTGCGCCCGGCAATCAGATTGGAAAGCGCGATCTGCACCAGCGACTCGCTTTCCGAGTCGAGCGCGGAAGTGGCTTCGTCGAGGATGAGGATAGGCGCGTTCTTGAGCAACGCGCGGGCGATGGCGATGCGCTGCCGCTCTCCGCCGGAAAGGCGAAAGCCTTTTTCGCCGATCACCGTATCGTACTTTTCAGGCAGGCGTTCGATAAATTCGTGTGCCAGCGCCGCCTGCGCGGATGCGACTACCCGGCTCATGGGGATGCCGGCCTCGCCGTAGGCGATGTTGTTGCGCACCGTATCGTTGAAGAGAATCGTCTCCTGGGTGACGTTGCCGATCTGGCCGCGGAGAGAGGCCAGGCTGACATCGCGCAGGTCATGTCCGTCGATGAGGATACTGCCCGCGGTGACGTCGAAGAAGCGCGGGATCAGGTTCACCAGGGTAGACTTGCCGGCGCCGCTGGGCCCTACCAGCGCGACTACCTCGCCGCGCGGAACCACCAGGTTGATGTCTCGCAACACCTGCCGTTCGCCTTCTTCATTGCGGTAGTCGAAGCAGACATCCTCGAAGCGAATTTCCTGACGGAATTCTTTGATCGCGTGCGCGCCGGCCTTCTCCCGCACCTCGTCCTGGGTATCCATAAAGCGAAATATTTCCGAGGATGCGCCCAACGCCTGTTGGAAGTTGTTGTAGAAGAGGGCGAACTTGCGCACCGGCTCGTACAGCTTGAACACAGCGATGATGAAGGCAAAGAAAGTTCCGGCGGTGAGAGTGTGACTGCGGATGCTGTTGCGGCCCACCCAGAGCAGCAAGGCGATGGCCACCGCGCCGATGGTATCCATCAGCGGAGAGCTGATGGCCTGGGCGCGCACCGAACGAAGGTTGGCATCGAAGAGCCGACGGGCGGCCTGTTTGAACCGCATCATCTCCCAAAGCTCCATGTTGAAGGCTTTGACGATGCGGTTGCCGGTGATGGTCTCGTGGAGGATGTTCTGGATCTCGGCCAGTTTGTCCTGGCCCCGGCGGGTGGTCTGCCGCACCTGGCGGCCGATGCGGCGAGCAGAGGCCAAAACCACGGGGACAAAGAGCAGCAGAACCCACGCCAGCTTGCCGCCCAGGGCGACCACTACGCAGGCGGTGAAGATCAGGGTGAAGAACTGCTGCAGCAATTCCGCCAGCACCGAAGACATGGCAAACTGCACGCGCTCGATATCGTTGATCAGGGTGGAAACGATGGTGCCGGTAGCGTGTTGCTGGAAGAAGGAGACGGAGCGGCGCAGAATGGCGTCGTAGAGATCATCGCGGAGATCGGTGATCATGCCGAAGCCGGCGTAGTTCACCAGGTAGGTTCCGCAATAATCGAAGATCCCTTTCAGCAGTGTGGAAGCGACCAGGGCGAAGGCCACGATGTCCCACGCGTTGTGGAAGTGGGAGGGGACTATCTGCTGCAGACTTATGCCGAATCTGGGGCCTAAAAGCGGGATGGTCCGGTCGGGCGCGTTGGGGTTGAGTACGCGATCGAAAATGGGACCGACCAGCAAAAGGCGGAAGGCGTCCAGAAGGCCGACCACGGCCATCAGGATGACCGAAGAAAACGCCTGCAGCCAATACGGCCGCACATAACCGAACAGGCGCAGCAGCTTGTTCACGCGGGAACACCTGGGGCGCGGCGCTGCACGGAACGCATCCGATCATTGTAATCGTGTCCGCTGCACGGTAGCCCCATCCCAGGGAGCCGGTTCCCAAATTGAGTCCCGCAGGGACGGCTGAGTGTAGCCCAGGACGCAGTCCTGGGTAGCGACCGACGCTAGAAACAGTCCCGCGAGGGACGGCTGACAATTACCCAGGACTGGTCCTGGGTAATGCCAGACTTGGGCAGAAGGGTGAGGGTACCCAGGACTATGTCCTGGGTTATTTTCAGCCGTCCCTGCGGGACTGGTATTCCCCTCGCAACCTACCCAGGACTGCGTCCTGGGCTACACTCAGCCGTCCCTGCCGGGACTCAGTTGACCAGCCGGTTCAAGGCAAACTCTGTCTTCATGCGTTAGTTTCAACCATCCCCATTTAGTGGGGCATGTCGCGGTGGACGGCTTTGACCCGGTAGCCTTCCTTGGATAGCCGCTTGCGGACTTCTTCCGCGATCATTACGGAACGATGCTGGCCGCCGGTGCAGCCAAAGGCCACGGTTAGATAGCTCTTTCCCTCCTCAATGTAATGAGGCAGCAGGAAGAGCAGGAGCTGGGTAATGCGGTCGAGAAATTCAGCCGTCTGGGGAAACTCGCGGATGTATTTTGCCACCTTGGGATGACGCCCGGTCAGGTGGCGGAATTCAGGCACAAAATGCGGATTGGGCAAGAACCTGACATCGAAGACCAAATCCGCCTCGAGAGGCACCCCGTTCTTGTAGCCAAAACTGATGGTCGAGACCAGCAGGTGCTTGTCCGTATCGCCGCGCTCGAACTTCTGCAGGATGTAGGCGCGCAACTCATGCACGTTGTAGCTCGATGTATCAACGCTGATGTCGGCCAGATTGCGGATGGGATCAAGCAGCTTTCTCTCCGCATGAATCGCGCGTACCACCGTCTCCGTGCGGCCCAACGGATGGGGACGCCGGGTTTCGGAAAAGCGACGCACGAGAGAAGGGTCGGAGGCATCGAGAAAAACAACCGTGGTCGCAAGTACTTTTCTTACCTGGCGAAGAATAGCCGGAAAACGGTCGAGATGCTGCCCCTCGCGCACATCGACCACCAGCGCCGCACGGTTGATCTCCGCCGACTGCCGCACCAGGTCGGCAAAGGCAGGGATCAGCTCCAGCGGCATATTGTCGACCGCATAAAAACCTAAATCTTCAAAAGCTTTTAAAGCAGATGCCTTGCCGGATCCGGAAAGGCCAGTCAGGATGACCAGCTCAGAAGCCACCGCGGGCACCACTGCAGCCGCCTTCTTGGCAGCTTTAGCGGGAGTGGATTTCGGCTCGCGTCTGCGGGGCATGGGGCCATCGTAGCATCCAACCCAACGTTAAATGCGCCAATGGCCGCTCTCGAGTAACGCCTGCGCCTTTTCCTGCGAAACCGGAGCGGAAAACAAATGCCCCTGGCCCAGATCGCAGCCTAATTTTTGCAGCGCCTCCAACTGTTCCCTGCTCTCAATGCCCTCAGCCAGCATACGCACATCGAGCATGCGTCCAAGATCAAAGATGGTTTGCAGGATCGCCGTCTGCTTACCAGGAATCGGCAGGTACGCAATCAGACGGCGGTCCACTTTCACCAGATCAATGGGCAAGCGGATGAAGTGGTTCATGGAGGCCAAACCGGCGCCGAAATTATCCAGGGCAGCGCTGATCTTCAGATCAGCCATGCCCTTGAAAACCGCCACGGCGCCTTCCGGATCCTGATTCACCGCAGCCTCGGAGACTTCGAGACGCAGCTGTCCAGGGGAGATTTTCCACTTGGCCACTAACTCCGCCAACCGGGCCAATAGATTGGGATCGCGGAACTGCCGTGACGACAGGTTTACGTCGATGGTGGGTTTTGCGCCGGGCACGGTCTCCGCCCAACGGCTCAACTGCCGGCAAGCCTGCTCCAACACGAACTGACCGATCGGCACAATGAGCCCTGTCTCCTCTGCCGTGGGCAGAAAATCCTGCGGCGCTGTCCACTCCCCGTTGGAGCGACGCCACCGCAGCAGTGCCTCGAAGCCTTCGATCTCGCCATCTTTCAACCGGTAGATCGGCTGGTACCAGACTTCGAACTCTTTGTTTTCGAGCGCAGTTTTGAGGTCTTGCTCTTTCCTCATCTGCGCTGCCACGTGCACGTGCATGGAGCCGTCAAAGACCTCATGGCGCGCCTGACCGTTCGTCTTGGCCTGGTACATCGCGTAGTCGGCATCGCGCAGGATCTGTTCCGGACTGGTGTGATCCAACGTGCCGAAGGCGATACCGATACTGGCGGAGACGAAGATCTCATGGCCGTTCAGCTCAACGGGCAGGGAAATGTCGTGCTGTGCCCGTTCGGCGATCCTGGTTACATCAGAGATATTGGTGACGTCTTCGAGCAGGATGGCGAATTCGTCTCCGGCAAAGCGGGAGACGGTATCTTCCGGCCGAACGCAGGCCCGCAGGCGGGCGGCTACGCGCACCAGCAGTTCATCGCCGGCGGCATGGCCCAGGTTATCGTTCACTGCCTTGAAGCGGTCCAGATCAAGAAACATGACGGCAAAGTTGAGCTGCGAATGCCGTTGCTGCCGGGCCATGGTGAGCTGCAGTCGATCGAGAAACAAGGCCCGATTTGCCAGGCCGGTCAGAGGATCGCGCAAAGCATCGTGGTGCAGGCGAGTGTCGGATTGCTTCCTGTCCCGGATGTCACGGTAGCTTACAAAATTCCCTATTTCTACGCCCGAGATGGTGATCGGAGCCGCCAGGATAGAGACATCGATCAGCTGGCCTGACTTATGCAGACGGACCGTCTCCATCGACGCCCGGCCATGAAGTTGCATGGTGTGCTCGAGGATGTCGAACTCATGCCGCCGGGTCTCGGGAATGAGAAGGTCGTAGACGTTCTGTCCCAGCGCTTCATCTTCACTAAAGCCAAAGAGCGACTCAAACTCTCGATTGATGTGCAGAATTTTCGAGCCGCGCGTGATCAGGATGGCTTCAGGCGCAGCGTTCAATAAATGCTCCAGGAAGTTCGATGGCGAATCTTGCCCGGAAACAAAATCTGCCCCGTTCTCCTGGTCCTGCGTGGCATCATTCTCCGCATTCCGCCGTGATCGCAGGGCGACGATCAGCAGCTCCGGTTCCGGTTCCACGCGCAACATGCGGAAGCTTCCGCGAACGGGCACCGACTCATCCAGAGGCGTGCGCATCTGGCAATTGAATTCTGAGGAATAGGCCTGGCCACCGGAGCCGAAAACATTTGCGGACGATCGCGGCGTTTTCCCGGGATGCGCGTAGACGGCACCGGGAAACTGTCCGCTAAAGAGATCGTCGACGGGAAGGGACGCTCCTTCCTCCAAGTGCAGGATTTCGCGCGCCGCGCGATTGGCGTAAACCACATTTCTGCCCCGCTGCACAAAGACGTAGCACGGCAAGGCTTCGAGGAGAGACCGTTGCTGGGTCGTAAGTACGGAAACATCAGCTTCTAAATTCATAATTGGTCGACGCAGCGGACAGAGCCCCTACTGGGTTGAGTATCAAGGCCGGTTTCCAAGCAGGAATATCCCCTGAAAGAAGTACCGGCAAACTCCGAGGTCGCAGTTACTTAGGTCCTTAAAAAAATAAACAGATGGTTGCGCTGGGGTTGAATGTGGGGGAGACGCCGGGGTTAATTTATCACTGCGTTTGCGACAAATGAGCCGAGGTGATTCAGCAGCTAAAGGCGCACACCTTAGTAATGCCCAAGGTACTGAGGCACGGGCTTCAGCCTGTGTAAAACTTTCTCAACGAAGGGCACGGCTTTAGCCACTGCGGGACTGCATTTCAAGTCATGTCAGATGCGGCCAACTTTAGGACAGATGTACCCGGGCTAAAGCCCTTATCAACTCGGCCCTACGGGACGCTGAAGCCGTGCCCTTCGTTCAAAGACTTTTCCGTCAGCCTGTTCGGCACTGCACTGTCAGGGAGCTTCGATCAGTTCCATTTTGCCATCACGCTTGCGGTGCAAAACTTTTACGTTACCTTCGTTATCGCGGAAGACAAAAACGTCGCGATCGCGGAACTCCGCTTCCTTCACCGCCTCTTCGAGCGTCATCGGGCGCAACGCCACCGAGTCAAGGGAACGAACGACGTGGGGCTCGGCGATCGCCGCGCGGGTGGGAAAGGAATGTACGGTGACAGGAATCGCAGGCGCGGCGTGGTTCTTGCCATTGGCGGTTCCGTTGCCATTTCCAGCTTTGGCAGATTTGCTCTCGGCATCACCGCCCCGGCCGCTGCGCGCAACCGCCGTCTCCTCCAGCTGTTTCTCCTGCTTGGGCTGGCGCTTGCGCGTGCGTTGCCTGTCTTTATGCCGTGTGGCCTGGGTCTCGGCTTTCACCAGCGCGTCGCGCAACGCGGACTCCATGCTGGCGCTGGACTCGCACAGAGCGACCAGCGTGCAGGCACGCGTCTTGATGGTGACCTCAGCGATCTGCCGGTATTTTTCCGCGGTTAGAACTACATGGGCGCTGGTGATCTTGCCTAAAACTCTGGCAATGCGTTCGATCCCCTCTTCCGCTAACGTACGAAGTGGCTGGGTAATGGCCACCTGCCTGCCCGTGCATTCAACCGGCATGCTGATGCTCCTGAGATGCCCGATTCTATAGCATTTTGACTATCACGTGGAGCTGGAGGCTCTCGCGAGGTGCGACCTTCTTCGGCGGAAGGTCGCGTTTAATGCGGTTTCCTCCTATGCACCTATAGTCAAAATGCTAACTCAATCGCGAACGCGGCGCTGATGGGTGCTGGGAATGCGTAGATCTTCGCGGTATTTGGCGACCGTGCGGCGGGTCACGTCAATGCCCTGGGCCTCGAGCATGCTGGCAATCAAATCATCGGTCAGTGGCTTGCGCGGATCCTCTTCATCGATTAGTTTCTTGACCTTGCGCTTGAGCAGCATCAGCGGTGTGCTGCCTCCCTCCGGCCCATGAACGCCTTCAGAGAAAAAGAAGCGAAGTTCAAAAACGCCCTGCGACGTGTGCACATATTTGCTGGACACCGCCCGGCTGACGGTGGATGGATGAACCCCTATCTCTTCGGCAACTTCCTTGATCATCATCGGCTTGAGGGCGTCCACGCCGCGCTCCAGGAAGTCGCCCTGGCGGCGCACAATTGCCTCGCAGGTCCGCAAAATGGTGTTCTTGCGCTGCTCGATGTTGCGCATCAGCTGCAGCGCGGAGCGGTAGCGCTCCTTGACATATTCCTTTACGTCCCTCTCTGTCCCTTCCTGGGACAGCAGCTTGCGATAGCCGTGGTTGAGGCGCAGGGTGGGTAGATCCTCCTCATTCATGACCACGACAAACTCGCCGCCGCGCTTGACAAACGCCACGTCCGGTTCGATCAGGCGGGCATCGGAGCGATTAAATCGCTGGCCGGGACGAGGATCGAGACTACGAATCAAGTCGATGGCGTGCTGGATGACCTCAGGCTGCGCACTCAGCGCCTTGGACATCTCGCGCAGGTCTCGCTTCTGCAACAACAGCAGATGCTGATCGACAATGCGGGCGGCGAGCGAAAACAGCTGGGAGCGGATCTCGTGCTCGCCCAACGCGTGGGCGGGCTCTCCTTCTGCCGCCGGGGTCTCGGCTGGAGGATGCCACGAGGACGCCCGCTGACGACCCAGCTGGAGGTGAAATTCACGCTTCTGGGCCTCGATCTGCACCAGCAGGCATTCGCGCAAGCTGCGCGTGGCCACGCCCACCGGATCCAGATTCTGCACCAGGTGCACCGCCGCGGCCAAGAGTTCCGCAGGGGCCTGGGCCGCGCCGGGCGCCGGCTCATACTCACGCACAAAGCCGGCTAACAACTCCTCGTCTTCGGCCAACAGGTAGCCATCCTCGTCCAGGTTGCCCACGACATATTCGGCGGCGGAGCGAAGGTCCTCGCTAAGATTCAGCGAACCCAGCTGCCAGAAGAGGTGATCCGTAAGGGTGCTGGGCTGGGAAAGAAAATTCTCAAAGGACGGCTTGTCGGTTTGCTCAAACCCGTTGGGCGTGCGAAAGCCTGGATCGAGATAATCCTGGAAGTAGGACCCGAAGTCTATCTCGTCGAAGGGGTCACGCTTGTCGCGCTCCGCCTGGGCTGCGATCTCTTCTACGCTACGATCGCGCTCCGCCTCTTTCAGGGCGACGTCATCGATGAGGGGAACACTTTCCTCCAACTCTTCCAACACTGGATTTTCCACAATCTCAGTGTTGATCAACTCCTTCAGCTCCAGCTTGTTGAGCGCCAGCACGCTGACCATCTGCATCAGGCCAGGCGTCAGAATTTGACGCTGCGCAACTTTCAAGCTGAGCTTTGGTTGTAGAAGAGCCATGTTTTCACCGCATCAATAGCTAGCGGCCTTAGTTTACCTTTTCTGAGCCCTGACCGTGGAGGGCTTTTTCCTGGTCAGCGGCAGGTGTTACCAAAGCGGCAGTTTTGTTACCCAAAAAAATTTAGTTTAGCGAAAAGCCTTCGCCCAGATAAACCCGGCGCACTTCAGGATCTTTGCCCAATTGCTCCGGCGTTCCGGTGCGGAAGATTCGCCCTTCATTGATGATGTAGGCGCGATCAGTAACGGAGAGCGTTTCGCGCACATTGTGATCAGTGATCAGGACCCCTATGCCGCTCGCTTTGAGGTCGAAGATGATCTCCTGCAAGTCTAGTACAGCAATCGGATCGATGCCCGAAAATGGCTCGTCGAGGAGGATGAACGAGGGCTGAATGCACAAACAACGGGCGATTTCCACGCGGCGCCGCTCGCCGCCGGAAAGCGCGTAACCGCGAGTCTTGCGTATGTGTCCCAAATTAAGTTGGTCCAGCAGCTTTTCCGTGCGGGCGCGCCTTACTTCGAGCGAAATCGATTGCACCTCAAGCACAGCGAGGATGTTCTCTTCCACCGTCAGCTTACGAAAAACGCTTGGCTCCTGGGGCAGATAGCTGATCCCAAACTGCCGCGCCCGGAGGTACATGGGAACGCGCGTGATATCGACTTGATCGACGAAGACCTGGCCCGTATCGGGAACGATCAGACCAACAATCATGTAAAAGCTCGTTGTTTTGCCGGCGCCATTGGGGCCGAGCAGGCCTACCACTTCGCCCTGGCAGACCTCGAGGTTTACACCCCGAACCACCTGGCGACCCTTATAAGACTTGCCGATTTCGTCTGTACTAAGCTTTTGCATTCATTTCGCAACCCGGGTTTGGGTTACAACCTTGGAAGTGCCGCCGGTAACCATGACGCTATCATCGCGATCATTGAAAATCAACGCGTTGCCGGTTACTGTTCCGCGGACTCTGATCACTCAATCGCGGAGGCGCGGCGCTGCTACCCGTAAGCAGGAACTTGCCATCCGCCGTGGTGTAGGTGAGCTCCTCGCCGGTTCCTTTGCGTCCGGGCTGCTGCAATTCCACCGCACCGCGGGCAACGATCTTTGACACCTGGTTGCTCTGGGCGACCTGACCGTTTTGGGAAGGCTGGCTGCCCTGGGCAGTCTTGCCCGGTGGTTGGGCGGCGGGCGGCGGGGTGAAATAGACATCGATAAAGTTCGAATGCAGAACCCCGGTCGAGGTCTGGGCGACCGCCGCGCCGCTGAAAACCGCCTTGTGCTCGTTCTCGGCGTAGAAGAGAGTACGGCTCCGCACCCGGACAACAGAAGACTGAGGCGCCTGAGCGGGAGGCTTGGCGGGGGTGGTTGCATTGCTTGGGGAGCCGGTAAAGACGGCGTTTACCGCGGCGGCATCCCCAGCCGGTCCATGGGCGGCCAATGTCCCACGTGACCGGGAGAGCTCCAGCACCGGCGCCGCAATCGAATCGCTTCCCTGCCACAAACGAGCCGGCTCGGCCGCCTTTCCGTAGAAAGTGGTCAGATCTGTGGCATGGTCCAAATGTGCGTGATCGGAGATCACGTGCACCGGGCCGTTCCCGCCAAGGGCCATGCCTGGTTGCCCGCTGGCTTGCCGATAGGTGGCCTTGACCCCACCCGTCGCATCGGCATTTCCAGTGGTGCGCATAAGTTCGATGGAAGCCGCGCTCAAGTCTCCGCTGCTTTCCTGGACTCGGGGGTTTCCCGACAGCTGCATGACTTGGGTGGCGGCATCATACGATGCCCGCTCCGCGGTGGCCGTCGTCACTGGCGGAGTTTGCCCCGCGGCGTTGGGAGCGCCTTGCTGAACCAAGGTAACGTTTCCCAGCTGCACCGCAGACTGTAGCTGGGCGGCCGGCTGCGGCGTGGAGTTATCGGGCTTTCCTTCCGCCGCCTTCGGATGAGGGGGAACGAAGGTGAGCAGCAGGTTGTCGCCCTTGCTGCTCTGGGTTACCCCGTCGGGGCTCACGGTGACCAGGCTGGTGTGGCCTGTCCCGCGCAGGTTGGAAAGAACTTCCCCGTCCACCAGGGTAGCGAAGAGTTGATCGCCCTGAACGGTGGTGTCCTCGGGCGGCGTTTTGGCGTAGATGGTGTGCACGTTGACCCGCGCGCTGCCGGTAGCCAAAATGTGCTCGGCCTGCGGGCTGCCGTCCGGCGTGGGCGCGAAGTCAACGTCCACCTGCGAGCCCTGCACTTGGCGGGTGGTCGATTCGGGCGCATTTTGCTTGGCCTTAGCGGCATTGGCTGGTGGCAGCTTCTCCTCATCGACTACGGAAACCGCATTGCGCAGCTGCGCGTGGCGGATGGTTAGCTGAGGTCCGAACAATAAAGTGCCGGTTGCCGCCGATCCATGCAGCAGGCGAGCGGGATTATTGGCGGTGTACAGCAGACCGCCATCTACCGTGACTTGCTGCGGATCGCTCTTGGGGCCGAGCTCAATCTGCGCGATCCGAGTGTTGAGCTGCTGCCCGCCGGTGCCGGTAAGGACCACGTTTCCCTGCGCTTCGACGTGGTAGGCGGATCCATCGGCGCGAAAGGAGACGGTCGCCTGGTCCGATGAGCTGTGACTATCGGAATAGTCGACCGCGTCCTGAAGAAGATAGAGCAGCTTGCTCGGCACGATCGAACTGGGCATGATGCGCACGCACGGCGAGCGGGCTTCCTCCTATGCTGGAGTTGAAGGCCACATCGGCCATCAGGATCATGATCCCGGTTTGCGAGTCAAAGCTGGCGCCGGTTGCGCTGCCGGCGGCCTCGGCCAGCCGGAATTCGATCTTTTCCGTGGTGCTGGCAAGACCCGTCTGCTTGTTGAACTCGAGGCCGGAGGTTTTGACGTGAACTGTACTCCGGCTCTCGCCATCCTCCGCCGGGGCCTTACCAGCTTGCGAGGCAGGTGTGGCAGATCCCTGAAAATCGATCTGCACTTCACCCATGGCGCGAGCAATGCCATGGACTGGATCCCAATCGAAGGTGCTGCCATAGATGCGGTTGGCTGGGGCACCCTGCGCACCATAGAGGGTGATGCTCACGTCGTGCAGCTCGGCGTGGCCGCCGCTTTTGTACTGCACTGCCTTGGAGGCGTGCAGAGTGTAGATGGTGTGGCCGCCCCGCGACTCCGAATAGGTGAAGCCATTGGTGGATTGCTGAATACTCGTTCCCAGTGCGTCCGGGACGTCATGGCCGAAATGGCCCCGCTGCCATCGCCCATAGACGAAAAAGACTGTGATGGCGGCAACCAGGAGCCCGGCGAACACCAGGATCCAGGTGCGCAAGGTTGATGGCGTCATCCGAAGGCCCATACTCTCCTCATCTTCTCACTAGCGGGGGGCGATCGACCGCTGGGAGGCTCTCAAGAAGCTTTAAGATGAAGAGATGGCTGACCGGTTGTATCTGAGTCTATGGTTCCCGAATTTTCGCCTGGCGGCGCTCGCCCCGGCAATTGTCTCGGTGCTAAAGCAGTTTGGCGCAATAGGGCGTACGCCGCGGGTGCATGCAGCCGCCGCCTACCCTATCTCCTGGAACGAGGCGCCCTTCTACCAGCGAATTTACGAGGAAGAGGAAGTGCAGGAATCAGCGCCGGAGCAGGCAGTGGCGGAAGCCACACAAATACTGCATGACGATTTCGCTTACGAATTTGAGGTCAAGTGGGATCTGTGGGGACCGGAAACCGTGGGTGGACTCGATCCAACCTGGAAGCAGGAACCCGCGGTGGTGCGAGTGGTTGGGTTTGGGCCGCAATTCGACGAGGGTGCCTACGAGCAGAATGGGGAGGTGCGAGTGGATTTTGGCCTGGACACCCCTTTTTTGCTGGAAGAAGTCGAATTGGATCAAGTGGGTGCTGAGTACATAAAGCGCAATATTCAGAAGCTGGTAGAAATCACCAATGCGATCCAGGAAAACTGCGGCATCAGCAGCCGTCTCTTATGGTCCGATTCGGGTGAGAACCTGGCGCAAAAGCTGATTGCCCGCCTGCAAAGAGTGAATTAATTCTGGTTCCCTCAATTCACCTGGGACTGAAAAACGTTGCCATGACGAACGTCCGCTCCCCGCACCCAGAAGATGACATCTTCGGCCATGTTGGTGGCGTGATCGGCGATGCGCTCCAGGCTGCGGGAAATGAACAGCAGGTTGACCGCAGATCGGGCCGCACTCGAATCCTTCGCGATGCAGTCGAGGAGTACAGCCTTGGCCCGGCGGTTCATCTCATCAACCGCATCATCCATGGCCAGTACGCTGGTCGCCAGTTCAGCGTCTCGGTCGGTTAGAGCCTGGAGGGCCTTCCGGACCATGGTCATGGACATCTCCGCCATGCGGGGAATGTCGATGGGAAAATCGCATGGCTGGCTTCCCGCGAGCTCTTCGGCCAGCAAAGCAATCGTCATCGACTGATCGCCCACCCGCTCCAGGTCAGAGTTGATTTTGATCGCGGCGAGAACGAAGCGCAGGTCCACGGCCATGGGCTGCTCCATGGCCAAAAGATCGAGCGCCATCTGATCGATCTCCCGCTCTGAGCGGTTGATGATGGCCTCGTTCAAACGCACGTTCGCGCACGCCGATAGCTGTCCATTGCAGTGCGCGTCGAGTGCCAGTCTTAGTGTCTGTTCCGCGACACCCGCCATTTGGAGAAGGCGTTCACGAAGGCTTTCGAGTTTCTGGTGAAAAGAGATGCGGGTCATAGTCAAGCCTCCTGAATGAATTCTCCCTTTTACCCTTGTCATGTCTTTCGTTCTGCTGCTGGGACGAGCAAAAAGAGGAGGGTTCGTATCTGAGTTGCACCGTTATCGGTGATGAAACTCACGATCCGATGGCATACTATACATCGATTAACACTCTATTAACATAAATGTTTTATTGTTCCGAGCCGAATTACACCTATGTGCTATGTAGCCAAACTTTCGCTAGCCAGCAACGATCTCGGAGAAATCTGCGATACGGGAAAAATCGCTGAGCAAAGAGGCAATCAGTGCCAGTCGATTTCTGCGCAGATGAGCCTCGGGGGCCATGACCATTACATGGTCAAAAAAGCTGTCGATAGCCGGACGTAGCGTAGCGATGCTTTCGAGCGCCTCCGGATACTGCTGCCGGGCGCGCAGAGCCTCCACCGCAGGCGCGACCCTTATCGCCTCTGCGTATAGATGCTGCTCAGCGGCCTCGGTAAGATCCTGGCTGGCGATGGTGTTGCCGTAGTCATCCTGCTTCTCTTCTGCCTGGCGAAGGATGTTCTTGATGCGCTTAAAGGCGGTGGAGATGGCAAGCAGATCGTCTGACCCGCGGACCTGGGTGAGTGCCCGCGCCCGAGCCACGGCATCGGCTACGGTGGTCATTCCGGTCGAGAGCACCGCGTTCACCACATCGTAGGCATAGCCGCAGACTTCGCGCAGATAGAAGCCGAGGCGTTCTTTCAGAAACACCCCCACAGTGGCAGCACGCGGCGAGCACTCCAGGGCCATCGTCTCCAGCGCTGCGAGGGTTAGGGGCAAGGCCGACTCCGCAAGGATCTTGATTACTCCGTTGGCCGCGCGTCGCAAGGCAAAAGGGTCTTTGGACCCGCTCGGCTCCAGGCCGATCGCGAACATCTCCGCGATGGTTGCCAGGCGATCCGCCAGGCCTAGGATCTGTCCCTCCACTGTCGGAGGAATAGAACCTTCCACCCCGGCCGGCAGGTATTGCCAATAAATGGCCTGCGCGACCGTCTCTCCGAGTCCTTGAGCCCGGGCGTAGAGGCCGCCAACGATGCCCTGCAGTTCGGTAAATTCCTTCACCAGCTCGGTGGTGAGGTCGGTTTTGGCCAGCAGGACGGCTTGTTCGAGTGCCGGCATGGTCAAGCGGAATGGATTGGGCCGCGACCGCTGCCGCCACCGCCTTGGCCATGCGCAAGTTGCTGTCGGTTTTATTGAAGTAGCTGCCGAGGTCCCTTTGAAAAGTTACGGTCTTAAGCTTTTCAAGCCGCTCGTGGAGAGGAATCTTCTGATCGTAATCCCAAAAGAAGCGGGCATCGTTGAAGCGGGAGCGCAAAACTCGCTCATTGCCATGGCGGATGATGGCCATGCCTCCCGCTTCGACCTGGGTATTCAGAACCGCGAGGAAATGGGGCGCCAGGGCGTGCTGGTGATCCTCGAGTGCGAAGTATTTCTGATGGTCACGCATGACCGTGACCAGAACTTCTTCCGGCAACGACAGGTATTCCGGCTGAAAGTTGCCCAGGAGCACGCCTGGCCACTCGGTAAGGTGAGTGACCTGCTCCACCAGGGCCTCGTCTTCCGCCAGCGGCACCCAGGGACAGTGCGGGTAGCAGCATCCAGGGCTTTGCGGATGCGATGGCGGCGCGCAGCGACATCGGCAATTACAAAGGCTGCCTCGAGCGCCGGGAGATAGTCCGCGGGACGGGCAATGGGTACGGGCTGTTCTCCGTAGAGGACGCGATGTCCGTAGCTGAGGTTGGCGGCGCGGATGCCGGCAAACTCCAGCGGAACCACGTTTTCGTCCAGCAAGCAAAGCAGCCAACGGAGCGGACGAACAAAGCGCTCCGGCTTATTGGACCGCCAGTACATTGTCTTGGGCCAGGAGAGCGCGGCTATCT
>CAWDVZ010000013.1:0-139266 GCA_963805955.1 uncultured Acidobacteriaceae bacterium | reverse complement strand
GCGCAGCAGAGCGGGCAGCTCGAGCTTCGGACCAACACCGAAGTCTACCTTCCAGATGGCCGCTTCGATCAGGATCGGATGCTGGAGGTATTTGAGCAATTGGCCAGCGGAAACGCCAAGGGAGGATTTCCTCTGAGCCGCATCTGTTGTCGCATGGACTGGGCGGTTGCAGATCGGTCTCATGTCGATGACGTGATTGAGTTCGAGTCGCGTGTAAACGACGTATGGCTTCGGCACGACGACGCGGTCATCTGCACTTACCATCTCGGTCGTTTTGGGGGTGACGCGGTGATTGACATCATGCGAACGCATCCCATGGTTATCATCGGCGGCATCCTTCAGCAGAATCCTTTCTTTGTACCGCCGGATGAGTTCCTGCGAGAATTTCGCCAACGGCGAGCCGGCCGGAGTAGTTCGCCTGCAACGGCCTGAGCCATGGATGTGCAAGCCAGAGATCCTGCAGAGGAAATCAAGCGCCTTCAGCGCTGCGTTAATGATCTGATTAGCGTCGTCGCTCTTCCAGCCGTGTGGAGCGGCGGTGAGCCATCCCAGATTGTTCATACCTTGCTCGACGCGCTGCTGCGTATGCTCCAGCTGGATCTCGTCTATGTACGGTTGGAGGAAACGGGCGGTCAGGCTCCAATCGAGATGGTTCGGTTCGCTCAGTCGCAAAAATACATAGCCCAGCCGCACGAGATCGGCGAGGTACTTAAACACTGGTTGGGGGCCGACCCTCAGCAATGGCCTCCGCTGATGCGGAACCGTTTGGGAGACCGGGACATTTCGATTGTGCCCCTGGGACTAGGGCTGCAGAGTGAAATTGGCGTAATCGTAGCAGGGTCAGAGCGAGAGGATTTTCCGCAGCAAACCGAGAGACTTCTTCTAAGCGTAGCAGCGAATCAGGCGTCCATCGGGTTGCAGGAGGCATGGCTCCGGAGCGAACAGAAGCGGGTCGCGAGCGAACTCGATCTACGCGTCGCGCAACGAACTACAGAACTTGCCGCGGCCAACGAGGAGCTTCGCAAGGAAATTGCCGACCGCAAGCACGCCGAGGAAGATCTGAGAAGTAGCGAAGAAAAGCATCGCGTGATTGTTGAAGCAGCCCACGACGTAGTGGTCAGCATGGATGAAAAGGGCGCTATCCTGCTTGCGAATCCCGCCACGAGGCGCATCTTTGGCTATGACCCGGTCGAGATCGTCGGTAAACCTATGACCATGCTCATGCCGGAAATGATGCGGAAACTGCATGAAAATGGGTTCAGACGATATTTGGCTACTGGAAAGCGGCATCTCAACTGGCAAGGCGTCGAAGTTACCGCTCAACGCAAGGATGGCCAGGAGTTCCCGGTGGAGGTTTCGTTTGGGGAACAGACAAGCGATGGGCATAAAGTATTTACTGGCTTCATCCGGGATATCAGTGAAAGAAAGCAGGCCGAGGAACGGCTTCGCGCGAGCGAGCGTAACCTGCAGATGACGCAAGCGGAGCTTGCCCGGGTTTCGAGGCTCACAACCATGGGTGAACTAGCGGCGTCGATAGCCCATGAAGTCAATCAACCCTTGACCGCGGTCATCAATAACGGCAGCGCGTGCCTGAGACTGCTCGCCAATAATAATCTTGAACCTAAGGTTCTGCGTGGGGCTCTCGAAGGAATCATTGCCGATGGTACTCGGGCGAGCACCGTTTTAGCTCGAATCCGCGCATTCATAAAGAAGGAACCTGCTGAAAAGAGCGAATTGGATATAAATGAAGTGATTCAGGAGGTGCTGGTGCTGGCTGGCCCGTGAGCTTTATGAGAATCAAGTCTTGCCGGACCAGCAATTGAAAACAGATCTCCCGTCTGTGTTGGCTGATCGCGTTCAGTTGCAGCAGGTCCTGCTGAACTTGATCATGAACGGCATCGAGGCCATGGCCCCGGTGACAGATCGACCTCGTTTACTCGGGGTGCAATCGCGGCTCGACAAATCTGGGGACGTACTCGTTGCGGTAAGCGATTGCGGCACTGGCTTTGGTTTAGAGTTGGATAGCGTCTTCAATCCCTTCTTTACAACGAAAGCGAACGGTATGGGAATGGGTTTGTCGATCAGCCGCTCACTTGTTGAAAGTCATGGCGGCCGACTCTGGGCCGCGCCCAACTCTCCCCACGGCGCTGTGTTTTCCTTCACGCTACCGGCAACCGGCGGGAGCCCCTCATGACTGGTGCTCCCATTGTCTTTGTCGTCGATGATGATCCATCGGTACGTTCTTCGCTGAAGTTCCTCTTAAGCACTGTGGGCCTTCAAGTTGAAAGTTTTGCAATCGGCGGATGCCTTCCTGCATAAAAAGCCGCTGGATACGCCCAGTTGTCTTGTGCTTGACGTCAGACTTCCTGGATTGAGTGGGCTCGATTTTCAAGGCGAGCTGGCAGCGAGAAACAGTCGTATTCCGATCATCTTTCTCACCGGCCACGGCGACATTCCCATGAGTGTCCGCGCTATGAAAGCCGGAGCCGTCGAATTTCTCACCAAGCCATTCCGCGATCAAGATCTGCTGGATGCTGTTCGCATCGCACTGGAGCGGGATCGTGCCAGACGTGAACAGGATAAAGATGTAACGATCCTCCAACAGCGCTTCGACTCATTGACTTCGCGCGAGCAGGAGGTAATCTCCATGGTCGTCTCGGGCATGCTCAACAAACAAATTGCGGACCAACTTGGAACTGCGGAGAGTACCGTGAAAGTCCAGCGCAGCCGGGCAATGGAGAAGATGCACGCGGAATCTCTTGTCGACCTCATAAGAATGATCGAGAAGCTCAAAGGCCCCTCGGGAAAAACCCGATAAACGAAAGTTTATTCGCCTACTCCTTTTTGACACACCAGATATCCCAACATCCAATTGATCCCTTTTCCGCCCGGGAATAGCTTTGGTGTTAGCGGGAGCTCAAATGACAAGCGGTCTGATCTCGGTAGTTGACGACGATGAGTCCATCCGCAGGACCACCACGTTTCTCATCGAGTCTTTCGGCTTTCGAGCGGCCGCCTTTGAATCTGCCGAAAATTTCCTGAAGTCCGGCCGACTGCACGATACCTCATGTCTCATCGTTGACGTTCAGATGCCGGGCATGAATGGACTCGAGCTCCAAAGCGAGTTGGCTGCCGCAGGTTACGACATTCCTATCATTTTCATCACCGCTTACGACAACAAAGTTTCGCGTCAGCAAGCGATGCAAGCCGGTGCTGTTGCATTCTTAGGCAAACCTTTTCGCGACGAGGAGTTACTCCAGACCATTCGTTCAGCCTCGCGAAGGGAACTCAAAGCGGCCAAGGATCTGGTTTCGGTGGTTGACGACGATGAGTCCATCCGACTGACCACCACACTGCTCATCGAGTCTTTCGGTTTTCGAGCAGCGGCCTTTGCATCTGCCGGGAGTTTTCTGAAGTCCGACCAACTGCACGATACTTCATGTCTCATCCTCGACGTACGGATGCCGGATATGAATGGATTCGAGCTGCAAAGCAAGCTCGCTGCCGCAGGCTACAGCATTCCTATCATCTTCGTCACCGCTTACGACGATCAAGAATCCCGCGGGCGAGCGATGCAAGCCGGTGCTGTCGCATTTTTAGGCAAGCCTTTTAGTGACGAACAATTGCTCCAAACCGTCCGTTCAGCTTTAGGTCACGATAACGGCGGTACCAAAACTACTGGAGACATAGAGATGAACACATCAAGTTTTTCACCTGCAACATGCCCCGTTTCGTGGCGCAAAGGAAGGCTGTGCAAAAGCGCAACATCGAAACGAGCGTGTAGTACACGATGTCGAGATGACAAAAGATGTTTGCTCAAGCAAAAGCTGGCCTCAGGAGATTAGTTTCGTCGCTGGGCGACTTAATATCTCCTGATTGCCGACTCCATGTTCCAAGTACGACCTACGCAGGGTGGAGGGCAATCGTCGTGGACCTTTCTGAGTACATACTTGAACCGCTTTCCGTGCAGCCGATCGTGTTCGTTGTCCACAACGACACCTCTGTACGTGAATCCCTGGAATCGTTGATTCGCTGCGAAAGCTGGCAGTCCGAGACATTCGCATTCGCCAGAGAATTCCTTGCCCGGCCCCGAGCACTGGTTCCAAACTGCCTGGTGCTTGACGTCTCCCTCCGGGACCTCAATGGACTTGATCTACAAAGAAGGGTCGTCGTCGAACGCCCCGACACGCCGGTTATATTTGTCACCGGCCACGGCGATGTGCCCACATCGGTTCAAGCCATGAAGGCGGGAGCTATTGAATTCTTGATGAGCCCATTCAGGGATGAAGTTCTCCTAAGTGCCATCCGGGAAGGATTCAAACGTAGCTCCATTGCCCTTAACCGCGAGGCAGGAATGCGGTCGCTGCGCGATCGCTATGCGTCACTTAGCCACCGTGAACGGCAGGTCATGGCTTTGGTGGCGTCCGGACTTTTGAATAAAGAGGTCGGTGCGGAACTAGCTATCAGCGAGATCACGGTAAAGGCACACCGAGGCCAGGTGATGCGAAAGATGAAAGCTGATTCTTTCGCGGACCTGGTAAGAATGGCCGCGCGGCTTCGTTCCGAGCTCGCCCTCCTCGCACCAGTTTCGGTTCCGTCACCGCCTAGCTCTGAAAGGACTTGCGGCCTTATTTCCATAGACTGCCGCCAAGGAGGGACCGTAGCGGCCGGACAGCAGCCGGGATGAGACCGCGAAACATGCGGGACGATGTGTGAAAGCGGTGCAGCAAGAGAATCGTCAGGGCAGTTTTGGGCTGGCTTCGCGAAAAAAACCTTTAGCGCCGTCGACGGTGGCGTACTGATACAAGGCTCATGGTTGATTTCTCGATTGGGTGGTTCGAGAAACATCCCCTCCTCGAAACAGCACAGAACTGCGCTTGCCGATCATCATTGGTGCGGAGCCTCGGCAGCTTTTCGATTGGACAGGTTTCGATCATGGGACACACGCCGCTTAAATCGGCGAACGTCATCGAACGCCGGGATACCAAGGTATCGCCTATACCATCGTCTAATAGATTTACCTTCATGCCTCTGGCGTAATAGCACTCATGGAAGTATCTCGAAGGATTGGAGACGTGTATGACACAAGAGGTCATGATTAGTCTATCCATGTCAGTGGCGAATAGTGTTGCTATTGAATACAGCTGTACGGATATGAGCGATGAGATGCTGGCGTCCAGAGCTAAATCTGGAGACACGGACGCGTTTGTCGAACTCAGTAAACGCCATGCGAACAGGGTCTTTCAAGCCACTTATCGAGTCACCAGGAATCGGCAGGATGCTGAGGATGCGCTCCAGGAGGCCTTTCTGAACGCATTCACTCACATAAAGAATTTCGAGGGGAGGTCCAGTTTCTCCACCTGGCTTACGCGAATTGCGATCAACTCTGCGCTCATGATCCTGCGCAAGAAGCGCAATTGCTACGAGATTCCGATCGACGGTGGCGACGGTAGTGTGGGAAGCTTCGCGACCTGGGAGCCGCGGTCCCCTATCGACGACCCTGAAAGCCACTACGTCCGAGGAGAGAGACATAAATTGTTGCGGAAAGCCATCCACCAGCTGCCACCGGTCTATCGCGAGGTAATCCACCTCCGGCAGACAAAGGAACGCTCCGTGCGAGAGATCGCGCAATCTCTTGACATCACTGTTCCGGCGGTCAAGTCAAGACTGGCACGTGCAAAGCGCGCGCTGCGTACATCTATGATTCAACCGGATTGGCAATTTCCTTCCTACTCACTTTCACGCAAACGCCAGGGCCGTTAATTGGATATTGCCGACTGCCCCCGGTCAGGTTTCATGGTTGTCATCACGCTTATCGTGGATTGCACAAATGCGTTCTGACGTCGTTCCGGGGAGCACTTTCCGCGACTATCAGCTGCCCGGCTGTTGTGGCTCTTGCTGGAAGTGCAACTGCAGAAGACGAGCAGTCCTATAGCAGAACCTCACCGATACCTTCGTCTAATGGAATTGAACTGATTTCTCTGGCCTAATTTCTATTTAGGCGTCCTGATGAATCAGATGTCGATCGCGAACATCTACCCTAGAGACGTTAACTCAGTTCCGTTGAGGCGTTCACCATGATCGAATCTTCCGATTTTCGGATTAGGAAAGTGGCGCTCAGCCACGGAGCCGGGGAGATGCCCGTACTCGGATTTGGCACCCTGGTCCTCGATGCAGCCGCGACGATAAGTGCCACCACCAACGCGCTGGTGGCGGGATTTCGCCACATCGACTGTGCGGAACGATACCGGAACGAGCGTGAGGTGGGCGAGGCCTTGCAGGCAGGACTTGCCGCTTTAGGGATTCCGCGCGAGGAGATCTTCGTCACAACGAAATTGTGGAATACCAATCATCGGCCCGAGCGCGTGGGGCCGGCTTTCGAGGCGAGTCTTGACAGACTCAGGCTCAACTACCTGGATCTCTACCTCATTCACACTCCGTTTGCGTTTCAACCGGGGGAGGAGCTGGATCCGCGGGATCAAAACGGCAATGTCCTTTACGACTGCGATGTGACTTTGCTCGACACCTGGAGGGCGATGGAGAGTCTTGTGGACCATGGCAGATGCCGCGCTATTGGAGTGTCTGACCTCACCCTGGAAGGGCTTTTGCCCATCTACGAATCGGCGAGAATCAAGCCGGCTGTGGTCCAGGTCGAATCACATCCGTATCTGCCGCAAACGGAGCTTTTGGAGTTTTGCAAAGAGAAAGGTATCATTTTTTTGGCTGGCGCGCCTTTGGGTCATGCAATGAAACCGGGCCCGCTTGAAGATCCGGTGATTTTGGCGATCGCTGCGCGTGTTAGAAGGACGCCGGCACAGGTGCTGCTGGCATGGGCGGCGCAGCGCGGCACGGCTTTGCTGGTCACGACCAAGAATGCAGACCGGGCAAGAGAAAATTTCAACATCTCCGCCCTCCCAGAGGACGCATTTGACGAGATCAGTCGCGTCCCGAGCAGACAGAGGCTCAATGACGTTGTGAATACCGGCATCCCGGGTTTCATTCCACGAGTTATCTCAGCATGACAGCCAACAACACCTGGAGGGGTCGATGCAAGAAGAACAAATACGTGCCGCGCTGAATGCGCATTGGCATGCGTCTGCAGCGGGCGATGTAAACGCTGAGCACGATATTTACGCTGACGATGCGATCTGCGATTATCCCCAATCAGGCGAACGAATCCTCGGGCGAAGCAATTTGCAGGCCTTGCGGAGTCATCATCCGGGCAAGCCGTCGGGGTTTAACGTCAAACGAATTCTCGGGAAAGATGATCTCTGGATCACGGAATACACAATCACCTACCAGGGGCGGCCAGCTTTTACAGTGAGCATTATGGAGTTCCGCGACGG
Source organism: uncultured Acidobacteriaceae bacterium (assembly GCA_963805955.1). Lineage (GTDB taxonomy): Bacteria > Acidobacteriota > Terriglobia > Terriglobales > Acidobacteriaceae > PALSA-350. The sequence continues at coordinate 131,920 of CAWDVZ010000013.1, read as the reverse complement.
CAAGGTCGTGCACGAGACACAGTATTTCGCGGATCCCTTCGAGGCGCCATCCTGGCGAAGCCAATGGGTTCAGCGGATGCCGTGACGCCGGCGTTGTGAGCTGCTTTTAAGGGACATTGTGGTTGGTTGCGAGGTGTGGGAGGCGGGTTGGCTCGCGATTGCGGATCGGCAGAATGGATGTAATGAAATCCACCATATTGGTAGCCATTCGCGGGTCGCGGTTAACGAGCGCTACAAGCACATAATCACCATGCGGCAATATGTGCAGTTCTCCGTTGATTCCCGGGGCGCCGCCGCCGTGACCATAGCCTCCGTCTGGCAGGGCATAGAAGCCCATTCCATAATCCCTGCGCATCGAACTCCCTTGGGTCGCCTCTCGCAGAAGCTCGAGGCTTAGGAGCTTACCGGATTGAAGAGCTTGGGCGAAAAGAAGGAGATCGCGGACCGTGGAGTAGCCCCCTCCGGCAGACGTCCCCGACCAGGGCATCGTGTCCGTATTGCGCGTGAGTCCATTCGATCCGTGCGTGTAGCCGATGGCACGACCGCTGACATGATCGCTCTCCGGACGCGAGTCGGTATGGAGCATCCCCGCGGGTAGAAAGACGTGCTCCTGAATGTACTTCTGATAGGGCTCGCGACTGACCAGTTCGATGATTCGCCCCAGGAGGATGAAGCCGTAATTGGAGTACTCCATGCGCGTACCGGGCTCGAAGGCGACAGGCCGGGTGCCAAATAGCTTAATGTAGTCCGCTAGCGTTCGCGTTTCCTGGCGATGCGCTTCGTACTCCGGAGTGAAAATATCTCCTGTGCCACCCGTATGGTTGAGCAGTTCTCGAATCGTCACCCGCGCGGCGAGGTCCCGATTCGGATAATCGGGCCAATAAGTTACGATCGGTTGATCGAGCGCGAGCTTTCCCGCCCCAACAAGCTGAAGGATAGCCACCGCGGTGAACATCTTGTTCATTGAGCCGATGCAGAATTGGGTGTCCGGCGTATTCCTGATGCTGGTTGGTTTCATCCGCCATACCCCATGCCTGGCGAGAACGGTTTTGCCGTTGTGAGCCACGAGGATGGCGCCTGAAAATGCGTCCGGCCCACTCGTCTCTGCCACATGCTTTTGCACTTGACCGGCAAGCTCTTGATCACTGGAAACCGGGTTCTCGGCACTCTCGGGCGGTGACACCGGATGTCCCATCAATCCTGCAACCACGGGAGGATTCACCGACGCCAGATCCATCGTGGATTCGGAATACGCGCCTCGATTTTCCTTCATCAGCACCACGAGATGTGTGTCGGTGTCTTCCGCGACTCGGTAGATGGTCATCCCTCCGGTCAAGTTGCGCAGCCGCAGATCGCCTGCAACGCGATCGTCGGCCTTATTCCCTCCGTACTTCTGCCAAAACGCCGAAATGCGGGACGCGTCGCTTGAGTTGAAGGCCTCCAACCATTGCTTGAAGACCTGAAGAACAGGCGTTTCGGAAGCAGGAGCAGCGCCCCCGCGCAGAACCACCGCGAGCAGCAAGAACGCGAGGAGCCTGGCCGTGGGATTGAACATACTGATGGTATAAGCCAGCTGCGCTTTATTTGTGAAGTGGATGTTCGTAATATGGCATATTCAAGGCATGAATATCAGCGGAATCGATCTTAACCTTCTGCTGGCCTTTGAAGCGCTCATCGATGAGCGGCATGTCAGTCGAGCCGCAAGACGGGTAGGGCTCAGTCAGCCAGCCTTCAGTAACGCCATCGCGCGGCTGCGAGTTCGCCTCGCAGATCCGCTGTTTGTGCGCACTGCTCACTGCATGATGCCGACTCCTCGCGCCGAGCAACTTGCCGGGCCAATACGATCCGCCCTTGCCCAGCTTCGGCAAACCTTTGAAGCACCGCATTCCTTCGATCCCTCGGTCAGTGCGCACCTGTTCCGCATCGGGCTGAGCGATGACGTGGAATTGCGGCTGGTTCCTCTCTTTGCCCGTTCTATGCTTTCAGGTGAATTGCAAATGCAAACCCGCCGGCTGGACTGGTTGTTCACGGTCCCCGAGAGCGAGCTTCGCAACGGAACGCTCGACTGCGCCATCGGTTATTTCCCGGATGCGCGTTATCTTGCCTCTGATCTCATCATGGAGCCGCTTGCCGAAGAGAACAACGTTGTGATTTCGCGCCGCGGTCATTCCATGTGGAAACGCAAGCTAACACTTCACAGATTTACGATGCTAGACCACGCCGCAGTCATCTATCGCAACCAGTTATGGGGGCTGATCGATAACGAGCTGGCCGCAAGGGGACTTCGGCGCAGGCTCAGATTGGCCCTTCCGCATTGTCTTTCTGTGTTGCACGCCGTGGCTTCGAGCAACCTGGTGGCATGTATCCAGGAATCGGTCGTCGAGGATTTCGGCAAAAGCCTCAACCTGAGGTCCTGTCCGGAGCCCCTGGGACTACCGCCCTTTGTCCTGCGGATGGTCTGGCATCGCCACAGAGACAACGACCCCGCACATGTCTGGCTTCGCAAGCTCATCGCAACTCAACTTGGCGCTCAGAAAACGAAACCTTCCACACCTGGGAATTCGTGATGCCAGCCAGGCGATCTCCGGATCAATCCTTCTTCCCCACCAGGTTGCCCAACCATCGCGGCCACCATGATGCGGGTATCGCGTGCACGAAAATGCCTACTACAAAACCGGCCAGACCATTGCCCAATACCAACCACTTATCCATCGCGCTTCACGGCTCCTGTAAGAGTTCGTTCGAGGGCTGACATTATGATTCTCGGCAGATTGAGAGTGATCACAAGCCCACCTTGCCTAAAATAATCCAACCTCAAACGGGCCCCTGCGAGGTTCCCAGTTAAACCGGGCGTGACAGAATCACAGTAAAACGCTTTTTCAACCGCAGAAACGGGCTCTCAAGATAGCGGTAAGAAAGCGAGCCGGTGAAAATCGTGGCGGGAAGTGCAAGCGACATCGCACACAGTTGGGACGTGACGGGACTTAGGCGGGCCGCCGCGAAGCGCTCCGTCAGATGCCCGGCAACACCCAGCCATAGGACGTGATAAACGTACAGCCCGTACGATATTTTTCCCAAATAGGTCAGTGGCTTTTGCATTCTGCCGCCGGGCAACTGCAACAGACTGAAGAAGAGGCAGAGACAGCCGGGAAGAACGATGAGGAACGGCGGAGCAATTTGCTTGAAATCGTGCGGCCGGGTCAGGTCGCCGTTGTAGACAGCGGGTTGCGCAGCCCGCATACAAAGCAGTCCAACAAGAAAGAGTGCCCAGCGCATAACTTTGGGAATGTTTGGAACGCGCCCGCGAAACACAATCGCTGCCATGGTGCCCAGGGCGAAGAACTGAAATTGCACCAGGCTATTGGCCCATATCGCCGGATCGAGCGCTTGCCCCGTATGCAGGAGGAGAGCCAGCGTCAGGTATGCCGCGGCGATCAGCAAGGAAGCAGTCCCCAGGAGCGCACGCGGGCTTAGGTATTTCACAATCAACGGCCAGGCGAGGTAGAACTGTTCCTCTACCGAGATACTCCACAAGGGAAAGAGAAAGCCGGGCGGATAGCCATGTCCTACGGTGTACCAGTTGGTGAATAGCAGCAAGAGAGATGCGCCCCAAGCGAAGGAGAGGGCATGGCTGGGGAGGAATAGACCACAAAGCCAGCCCGCGGCGATCATAGCGAAATAGAGCGGCCAGATGCGAAGTATCCGCCGCACGTAAAACGCTGGAACGTGGATGGTGCCGGTGTCCCGCTTTTCCCGCAGCAGCAGCTCGGTAATGAGGTACGAGCTAAGAAAGAAAAAGATGGAGACCCCAAACTCCCCCGTGCGCGCGATCGCGCCGGCCTGGGTGGGCTTGTTGATCTCAGACACCAGGCCATGAGCAATGAACACCAACAGAAAAGCAAGGGCCCGGAGAATATCGAGGCCAGGCCGGTAGAAACTGTCCACTCGCATCCGGCTCGTCTTTTCATTGAGCACAGCTGCGGAGGGCCTGGATATCAGAATTCCCAATGTGACGCCTCCGGAATAAGGGTCCGGAGCGACAGCGGCTGCCCGGCAAATTTATTCTGCGTCACAAATATCCACGTGCCCTGTGGATGTATCTGCTTAGTAGGCAGAATTGCGACTCACATTGGGAATGTGGCCGGTCTGGCGACAGGTAGATTACTTAGGGCGTTTTGTTAAGTGACTACTGTGTACCTGTTCCGTTCACCTTGTTCGGGGGGCCACGGTCCCCCTAAATCTAGAATGTACTGTTCCAATAGGCGTGCTGCCCGAGGTAGTAGTCATCGGCAACGTTCTTGAGAATAGCGCGCCGTAGGTCCAACACATTCAGTTCTCCCTCTGTTCTGTACAGCACTTCACCTTTAGTTCCAATCAGAACCGTGTAGGGAGCACCCCCTGCCCAACCAGAACCGAGAGCCGCCACAGCGTCCGCAGTATCGTTGCCGTTAAAGAGCACATTCTTATTGAACGCGTGCTGCTTCTGAAGAAAGGCGAGGACCATACTTTTCTCGTCTGGATTATTGATACTGACGGTCACGATATCTATCGGTCTCTGTCCATACATGCGAAGCATGGTTTGCAATTCCGGAAACTCTTCGACGCAGGGTCCACACCAGGTAGCCCAGATGTTAAGTAAGAGAAGTTTGCCCGTACCGGTATTCTGGCGCAGAGCCTTGAGCTGAGCTGCGGAGACCAGATCGACAGTTACCGGCTTCTCGTTGAAGCGTGCGAGCTCTGCATCGACAGTAGGAGCTTTGAAAGCCCACTTGGTAGAGCAGCCAACCGCCGGCGTGTTGGCCACGGCGACTGGTTTACCGGCGAGCAGAGCCTCGATCGCATCTCTGGCTTCATGCTTGGTGGCCAGCGCCTCGCGCTGATTGCTGTCAATACGCCCCTGGTAGCGTAGGATACGCTGCTGATCGAAGATGAACGCGTGCGGCGTGGCAGTCGGCCCGTACTTGAGCGCAACAGCTTGTGTGTCCCCGTCATATAAATAGGGGTAGTCTAAATTTCTGTATTTTGCCCTTATTTTCATGTCCGCAAAGGAATCGCCAACATCGGTGTAGCCTAACTCGCTCGGCCTCTCCGCCTTCGGATCATTTCCCATGATCACAACCACGGCCACTCCGCGGCTCTTGTAGTCGGCTGCCAATTGCTTGATTCGCTTTTCATACATCTCAGCTACCGGGCAATGATCGCAACTGAAGATAACCACCAGAACCTTGCTCGACGCATAATCCTTAAGACTATGGGTTTGCCCGTCTACCCCTGGGAGACGGAAGTCAGGGGCTTGCGCGCCGATTTTCAGAATGGGCGGAGCATCGGCGTCATGATGCACCGCATCGTCCTGCCCCCATCCAACACCAAAGAAGACCAGGACCATGCTTAGAGCGATCATCGAGATGCGAAATCTCGAGGAGCCGGACGGAGCGAAAATAAAACTGCGTAAGTTCATGGTTCCTCCCTGCTGAAACTTGCCGCGTTCAGCATGATACCAGTGCGTCGATGATAGATGTTCTTGCATACGATGGAGACTAGCCCGGCAAGGAGGTTAAAGATGAAAGTAGGCATTGACAGCTATTGCTACCACCGCTTTTTCGGAGAGGTCTATCCTCAGCAGCAGCCGCCACCGCGGCGCCTTTCGCTCGAAGGTTTTCTTTCACGGGCTAAGGAGCTTGATGTCGATGGCGTGTCTCTGGAGTCCTGTTTTTTTCCTCGCGTTGACTCAAGTTACCTGGCCGACATTAAGCGGCTGCTGGACGAGTTTGGGTTCGACCGGGTTTATGCGTGGGGACATCCGGACGGGCTCGAAGGTGGGCTAAACGAACCCGCTTACGCTGACATGGTAAGCAGTATTGAGCGCGCCAGGGCAATCGGAGCGGATGTGATGCGGGTGGTTGGCAGCAGCCTCATGTTTCGCAATCAACCCCATCAGCCCCAGTTGGAACGGTTGACTCGGATGTTCTCCGATGCGGTCAAGGTCGCCGAGAAACACGGCGTCCGGCTGGCGGTCGAAAACCACATTGACTTCACTTCCGATGAAATGCTGCAGCTGATCAACGCGGTCGATTCCCCCTTGCTGGGGATTAACTTCGATACCGGCAATTTTGTGCGATTGCTCGATGATCCAATCAAGGGAATGGAGAAGCTGGCAAAGCACGTCTTCGCAACTCATATCAAGGATCTGAAACCGCAAAAGGGCGTAGCGGCGGACGAGTGGTATTTCTTGTCCTGCACGCCAGTTGGAGACGGCATTGTTGACAACCTGCAACTAGCCAGATTGCTCGCAGGCTCCGGATATCAGGGTTTTCTGGCGGTTGAAATCGACTTTCTCCATCCCGATTACCACGGGGATGAGGATGGGGCGGTGGCACAAAGTATCCGCGAGTTGAAGAGGATCGCAGCCGTAGTGGAAACCGAACGGACAAAAGGGGATGCGGAAAAACTAACATCGTGAAGGGTACGGCCTTTAGGCCGTACGTAAAGTCGTGAAAATGAATCCGGCTTTAGCCACTGAGGGGCCGATTCTAGTCGAATGGCAACTGCCCTCAGGGGCTAAAGCCCGGTTCTTGGTTGCCGAAGGGTACGGGCTAAAGCCCGTACCCTTCGAAGAGAATTTTTCCGAAAGCCTCTAAAGTCCGGCCCTGAGAGAGCTCGGTTCGGCTAACTGAATGTGATTCCCGCCTTTTGAGCTACCTGCTGGATGTACTGCCTGCCCTCGTCGTATTCCTCCGAGGTCGCCAGATGTTCGAGCATCAGTGGGGCCTTGGGCGCATAGGTGGCAATCGAATTGAGGTACGCTGCGTAATCCAGGCCACCTCGCCCCGGTATCGTTTCCGCAAAATGGACCCGGTATCCCCAGATATCCTTCGCGTGGCAGGAAATCACCCATCTTCCCAGCTTCTTGAACGTGTCGTTGATAAGTTGACCGTTCTTATAGAACTGTTCCGGGGTGTTGATGAGATTGCACATGTCGACATGAGCCCCAAACATCGGCCGGTCTATGGCGCGAATCAGCCGCAGATATCCCTCCGCTCCATCTGGAGGCGCCCAGGGCATCATCTCCAGGGTGAACCTGGCTCGCTTCGGCTTAACGGAATCGATAATTTTGCGGCTATTCTCCACCGTCGCTGCGAAAAACTCTGCCGAATCATTTCGTGGATCCGGCCCATCCCATTGCTTCGGGTTCATCGAGCCGGAAATGGTTACGCAATTGAGAGCTCCTATTTCTTCGGCCAGAGCCATGCGGTCAATTACGTAAGCCAGGTTTGCCTTCCGTGTCGCTTCATCCGAATCCATGATGTTCTTCCACGCGCCAACTTCGGCGATAACGACATCCTGGGCCGCGAATGCCGCAACGATAGCCGCTATTTTCGCGTGATCATCCGTGGCTACGGGCGGGACATACGCTGCTCGATAGCCGAGTCGCCGATGCTCGCGCGCCAGTTCGACCGGATCTTCCGACTTGAGAAATATGGGGCCGCCGAGACGCAGGCCGATGGCGGTGACGGCATGAGCCGCTTTTGCCAGAGCCGCGAAACTTGCCGCCCCCACCAGAAATTCCCGCCGCGATGTTCCTTCGCTGTGTTCCACCAAAAGTCTCCCCGCTTTCGACCTACGCTCTCTCCGGTGTCGCAGCCGTGAGCGTGAAGCTTACTTTCTGTTCGCCCAGGCGCGGATGCCGGGCAGTGAGCTGCACGGTTCCAGCCTGTTGCCGGGACCGGATCCACACCGCTCCCGTGCCTCCCACCAGGCCGAAAGGATTGTCGCCGATAAGCTCGGCCGGCCCTTCGAGCGTGAGGACAATCGGGTCTCCGGCGTAAGGGCGGATGTTATCGAATTCATCTGTTACCCGGAGGACCACACGGGTCGTGTCAGCGCCGTCGGCGACGAGGGAAGTATCGTCGGCCAGCAAGCTGAACTTCTGGTCGATACCTCTTCCGGAGTAATTGCGGGAGATGACCTGCTTGCCGCCAATGTAACCGTCGATGCGCAGATTGCCCCAGAGCTTGTCGAGCGGCTGCTTGCCCAAGTCAGGGAAGAATGGCGGGTACTTCAAATGGGCGAAGCGCTCGCGGTCGGGCTGAGCATCGGCAATGAGCTGGCCCCCAAGGTAGAACTTCAAATTGTCACAGTTGGAGCAGACCAGGGCCTTGGTAAAGCCGATGGATTCATCATTACGCGCCCAGTGAAACGAGGGCTCGAGAACCACCTCTTCCTGAGGATCGCACTGCGACTTGTAGAAACCGCCGGCAGGCTTGCGCTCGCGGAACATATCCGCGACCCCGTGATAACAGACGCGATCGCCGGAACCGAAGTCGCCGTGCGTGTTGTAGTCGAAAGCGCACCAGCCGATGCCGCCGGCGTATTGCGGATTGGAGGCCAACTGATCGTGTACCCGAGCGTGGCGGATGGTGTGCTCGGTCAGGCGCTCCATGTTGTCGATGGATTTCGCCGGGTAGGTGTGGCCCACAAACTCAGTGTTCAGATACGCGGGATGATTCGGCGGCAAGAGCGGAAAGCCGAAGTCATTCATGGTGAACACATCTTCGAGGAACTCGGAAGATTGGAAGTAGCGGATCCCGCAGGTGGGACGGCTGGGATCGAGCTTGTGGGCCATCGCGTTGGTGCGGGTGTAGAAGTCGTGGTTATCGAGCGACTCGTTGATGCGCACGCCCCAAAGGATCACTGACGGCCGGTTCCAATCACGGCGGACCATGCGGCTTACGTTGTCAACGGCAATATCCTGCCAGGCAAGCGGGCCGATGTGCTGCCAGCCGGGAATCTCTTCCAGCACCAGCAATCCCAATTCATCGCAGGCGTCATGGAAATGGCGTGACTGCGGATAGTGCGAAGTGCGGACGATGTTGCAGCGCAAAGTTTCGCGCACGATCTGGGCGTCGCGCCGCTGGACGCGGGCAGGCATCGCTTGTCCTACAAAGGGGAAGATCTGATGGCGATCGAGGCCGCGCAACTTGATGACTTTGCCGTTTAGATGGAAACCTTCCTGGGTGAAGACGGCTTCGCGGAAGCCGCAGCGGCGTGTGTCCTGATCGAGTGCGACCCGGCCTTGCTGCAGGGTCACGCGGGTGAGATAAAGCTTAGGGTGCGTCAAGTCCCAGAGCTCGATACCCTGCAGCTTGTCGAGAGCAACGGTGTACTCGACCGGCTCGTCTGCGGGAGTGGCTTTCGCTATCCGCTCCGTTCCGTGGGCGATCACCTTGTCTCCATCGAGCAGCTCCACTGCTAGTGTGAGCGGCTGCTTGGGCGTCTCAGAAATTTGCAGGTAACAGTGAACATCGATGGCCGGCGTAGCACTGAGCACGTTTTTGGGCTGAGCGAAGATGTTCTCGATGAAGGTTTGCGGAACGATGCGCAGTGAAACCTCGCGGTAAATGCCGCCGAAGGTGAGGTAGTCGATCTGGTAGCCGAAGGGTGGGATGTCGGCGCGTTCAGTCGAATCCACGTCGACCACGAGCAGGTTCTCTCCATCGAAATCGAGATGCGGCGTCAGCTCGAAGGAGAACGGGGTGTACCCGCCTTTGTATTCACCCAGGCGCTTGCCATTGATCCAGACCGTCGAGGCGGTCATCACTCCTTCGAAGTCGACAAAGACCCGTTTGCCGCGAGCTTCCTGAGGCAGCTTGAAGCGACGCCTGTAGATAGAGATGAATTCGTAGGATTTGTCGTCAAAGCTATGCCAGGGCAGCTTGATGTTGGTGTGGGGGATGACCACCTGGTCGAATCCTGAATCGTCGAAGTCTTTGCCGTGAGCGGCTTCGGTGTTCGTAGGGCTATAGCGCCAGTTGCGGTTGATGGGCAGAATGATGCGGCCACTCTCCCCGGCGGGACTGTTCTGGCTGAATGCTTCGGGTACGAGCGCGCCTGCCGCCGCAGCGCTGCCGGTCTTGAGAAAATCGCGACGATCCATGGACTCTCCCTGTTAACCTTACTGCCGCAATTCAGGATTGAGGCAGAAGCAGTAAAGATTCTACGCTGACGCTCTGCGGCCGATCACACCCCGCGCAACGGCCCCTTTTGATCATCCGGTCATTTTCCTTTGCCTGTCGCTACCTGATGAATTTCCTTTCCCAAAAGCTCGTATTGGTCTGAAGCCAGGTAATCGACATGCGCCGCGATCGCTGCGCGCCAGCGCACCCTTGCAACGTCCAGCGAGCCGAAGTTGTAATTATGGAACCAGCCATTGCAACTGAGCTGCGCCTTGGTTGCTCCGTCGAGGGTATAGAAACGTATCCACAAGCCGTTGGCGTGCGCTCGGTCGACCAGCGCGCGCAGCCGGTCCATCTTTTCCGGGGTCCATTCTCCTGCGTTTGGCTGGCCGCCGGCCTCGACCACCTTCCACGGATTGTTCCACCAGCGCCGGTAGTTCGTGGCTTTGCCTGGATCCAGGACCTCCGGTTTCGAAGAAGGCTCCTTACCCTCAGTGTGAATTGCGCCGAAGAGGAGTATGCGATCAGCGGTTTGCAGATGATCGTAGAACACGGTTTGCTGCGCGTCTGATTCTCCGGTCAGTACCACAATGGGTTTCACATCCAGCGGTTGGACGTCCGCTTCGTCGGTAGCCTTCACGGTCGTAGTCAGCCAGGATTGATACTTCCGCAGCAGGGTCAAAACGGCGGCGAGGTGCTCCGGCTTGTTGTCCTTGAAGTCGAGATTGAGCGTGATTATCGGCCAATCACCCTTGTTACCGTCTCGCAGCGCCTTCTCTACGATAGGCCGAACGCGCTCGAAAAAATATTGATCCATGGTCGGCTCAGTGCCGTCGGTCGGCTCCCCGTGGGTGACAACAGACCAGCTGCGACCGGTCTGGGGATCGGTGTGCCACGCCAGGTCCTGTTCGATTGCCAATGGAGTGCCTGCGGAAAGAGCACGATCGATGCGGTCACCCCACCATTCGAAGTAGGGATAGCAATTATGTGCATCCATGACTGTACGCGAGCCCGGACGCGCTTGCTGTGCCCCCAGCGATGAAGCGCAGAGTAGAAGGGCCAGGACAGTTTTGAACGTAGGCATCGTGAGTCTTCCTATTCCTCAGGAAAATTGATGTACAGCGGACTACTGATCAACTCGCTGTTGTCCCGGGAAGCAGTGATATCGACCAAGCAGCCCACAGCGTCATGATCTTCTCGTCAACTCCTTTGCCAGCTGGAATCACTCAAGAAAATAGTGGCCGCCGATCGCTGCTCTAAGCAAGCGACGGCGATAGCAAGGCCTGCGGGGCAGAGGTTTGCTTTCCAACCGGCACACGAGTGAGGGTGAGGACGGTGATGTCATCATCCTGACCGAAGTCCTTGGCCGTTGTTGCAATGGATTCGGCGGATTGAGCGGCTATGGCCGCAGTGCGCTCAAAACCGAAGAGTTCGCCGGATCCAGCGCGCGCTTCTACCACGCCGTCGGTGACAAGCGTAATCTGCTCGTTTTCTTGCTGGTGAAAAGTGGATTCGGGGTAGGAGGACTCTGCGACGAGGCCCAGTGGAAGGCCGTTTTCCAGCGGAAGCTCGCGGCCGTTTAGGTAGGGAGAGATGTGGCCGGCATTTGCCACTGTCACTGTTCCGTCCGCGGCAGCAAGGAGAACCAGGCAGGTGGTGAAGCCGCCCCGGGAGCGGCCCAGCATACGCTGGTTCATGGCGGTGAGGATTTCACCGGGGCTTTGCGAGTAGTGAGCAAGCGTGCGAAGGGTTCCGACCAGCAGAGAAACGGTCATGGCCGCCGGCATACCCTTGCCGCTCACGTCCCCGATGCAGACCAAGACCCCACCCTGCCTGGCGGGCAGAATTTGAAAGAAGTCGCCGCCTACCTGGCCGGCTGGCTGGTAGACGGACTGGATCGAGAACCCGGGAATTTGCGGCACGGCCTCGGGGATCAGGACCTGCTGCACCTCCTGCGCCTGCTTCATCTCCTGCGTCATCTGCCGCTGTGCGAGCGCGGAACGTACCCAGCGTCGCACCAGGAGCAAACACAGTGCCACTACCAGGAGAAATCCTGTAGTCTGCTGCAGGCTCAGGGATAAGCCGAAGGGGGAAAATCGCCTGGGGAGATGGAGGAAAGTGAGCTGGCCTGCCAGCCAGTCACTCCATGCCAGGACAACCGGCGGCAACAATAGCCAACCCTCCAGCCCGAGCTTACGAATACCCCGAAACATGATCCAGAACATCAGCAGGCCAAAGGTCACGCTCAGCACCTGCGTACTGACAGAGAACAGAGGAGCCCACGTAGAGGGAACGAGAGGAAACAGCAGATTGAGTACGCCCGCAAAGACAAATGCCTGTGCCAGCGATAGCAGGCCCACAGCCCAGTGCAGCCAAAGGGGTCGATCCAGGCCGAACCAGGCGCGCAACATCATGAACCAGGAGAGATTAACCAGTGGAATCACGAGCACGTAACAAATCCACAATTCTGCGGGAACGGTGATGGTCTGCGTCCAGGAGGCCAGTGCGGTTTCTCCACCGCCCAGCCCGAACATCAGGAGCAACAACCCCATCCAGAAGTAAACCCGGTCGGAGCGGTTAAACAGAAATAAGGCGAACGCGATGAGGGCCAGCAGGGAAGATACCAATCCCGTCACGGCCCAAAGCGCATTCTCGCGCATTAGGTCCAGCCAGCGAAGTTGATACTCCGCCGCCACTGCGTCCGTGGTGCCCACTTGCGGGGCCAAGTGAAATCCGCCTGCGTCGGTTCGTCCCGGCAGGGTTGTAGGCGACATCCACATGCGAAAGGCAATCACCCGCGTTGCGTCCTCTTCCGTTCCCTGCTTAGGCAGCGGAAAGATCATCGGCTCAACGTAGTAAAAAGCCGGCCGTTTACTGTTGAACCTTCCAAAGCTACCCAACAAGGCCCCGTTCAGGAAGACCTGGTAGGCATCATCGAAATTTGCCGGTCCCGCCAAGGCAAGCTGTTCCCCCGGCTGTGCGTTTACCCGCACCCGGATGCGATACCAGGCATAGCCTATGTAGCCCGGATGACCCCTCTCTTCCCAGCCCGGCACGTAGCCGGAAGATCCTCTAAAGGGGTTCACGGGGCCCTTGGGCGTGAGGTCCATCGTCTCCCACTTGGAGTCGTCAAATCCCGGTTCTGCCCAAAGCGGCTGGTTGGTCACCGGATTGATAGGCGAATCCCCCACCTGGAACTTCCACGGTCCGTGCAGCGGAACCATGGACTGGCCGAGGGTCAGAGGTATTGCGGCGCCGGGCTGGCTCGTTTGCGCCGATACCGGCATGCTGCACGCCACCAAAAACAGCAGAATTGAGGTCAAGCGTCGTAACACGGTCATACCTCACTCAAGGGCCCGCTGCTGGCAATATACCCAGTCAACGCCACAATCGGAAGCTGCTGACCAGGTGAAACGTGAGGCGTATACTCCGGCGTGCTCTTGGAGGAGCACGCTTATGCGCATGTTGATGAAAGTTTCGATCCCGGTCGAAGCAGGGAATGCTGCAGTTCGAAATGGCAGCCTGGGATCGACTATCCAGGCCATCCTGGCTGACTTGAAGCCGGAGGCTGCCTACTTTGTCGAAAAGGATGGCGAACGAGCCGGATTCGTGTTCTTCGATATGAAGGAGTCATCCCAGTTAACCGCCATCGCCGAGCCGTGGTTTCTGGCATTCAACGCGCGGCTCACTGTCCGCCCGGCTATGAATGCGCAGGATCTTATGGCGGGTGTCCCCGGCATGACTCAAGCCGTTGCAAAATTTGGCAATGCGCTGGCCTAAGAGAGGAGCTACGGCCGCTCCGGCCAGGAGTGTCTTGGATAGCGGCGCATCAGCTCGCGGCGGACTTGCGGATAAAGTCGCTCCCAAAACCCAGCGAGGTCCGCCGTTGTTTGCACTGCTCGCTGATTCGGCGCCAGCAGGTGGGCGACCAGTGCTGTCTGGTCCGGTCCGATCCGCGGTGTTTCTCGCATGCCGAAAAAGTCCTGCAGACGGGATGCGATCCAGGGAGGCTTGCCGGCTTCATAGTGAACTTTGGTCTGGCGTCCACTCGGTAACCGGATGCGCGCCGGAGCTACCTCATCCAGCCGCCGGGCAGCCATCTTCCGCTCGAGGATTGGGACGAGGTTCGCAGCCGCGCTCTTTAACTCGGAGAAGCTTCGCAGTCCGAGGGACAAGTCGCGCAGCTCCCGCGGAATATCCGGCGCCTCGAGGCCGGCAAAGCTGACGCGGGCAAGAAATTCGTTTACAAGGTCTTGGTCAACGAAGCGCTCGACGCCTGCTTCCAGCGCTTTCTGTGCCAGCAGTTCGGCTGCGGCCTCCGCATCCGGCGCGGCGCCTCGCGACTCCTGGATCACCAGGCTGTCGTACAACAGCGCACTGACTGCCTCCACGCGTTCCGTCAGCCGGTTCCACTCCACGCTGGAATGCTCCCGCACACGATCTGGAAACAGCTCGATCAACCACTCCGGCTCAATGCGTGCGGTCATCCGAATAAGCGGCAGCGGTTTATCTTTGCGATCTTCGGCATCGACCGCAACCATGAATTCGTAGGCAGCAGGGGGTCCATCCACTTCTGCCGAACCGCCAGCCGAGAGCAGCACCTGGCTGCCTGCGCGCCGCCTCGCCACGCGATCTGGAAACCCGGCCAAGACTGACATCAGCAAAGCGTCGTCATGGTGCGCGGTTTGCCTGGCAGGGCGCGCGATTCTGCGCAGCTGCTCGATTTGCTGCACGGTGCGGTAATCCTGCTGCGCATCGATGGCTGCAAGCAGGTCATTTCTGTCGAAGCGAGCGCCCGACCCGAGCACCGCTGCGGCAATACAGCCGTCTTCGCCCACTCCACGCTCCATGGCCGCGGTGAGAATGCGGGACAAACGAGGATGCAGCGGATATCGCGCCAGTTGCTGGGCCGCTGCTTCGGTGGCACCCAGACGATCAAGCAGCGACTCGGCTGTTTGCACGGCCGCCGCCGGCGGTGTATCTAACCACTCGATTTCGCTAATGCGCATAGCTCGCAGTGCAAGGAGAAGTTGGGAGAGGTCGCTGCGCGCGATCTCCGGTGCGTCGTGCTCTGGACGGCGCAGGTAATCCTCCACCGAGTAGAGGCGCACTACGCGGCCCGGACCAGTGCGTCCCGCCCGCCCGGCTCTTTGCTTGGCGGATGCCTTGCTCACGCGGCCGAGGTGCAGCGTCGGTAAGCCGGTCCACTGGGAATAGCTGGCAATTCGCGCCAATCCACTATCGATAACCGCGGTTACACCTTCCACGGTTATGGAGCTTTCCGCGACATTCGTAGCCAAGATGACTTTTCGTTGTTGAGCCGGAGTGATCGCGCGGTCTTGTTCTGCGAGCGGCAGGTCGCCATAGAGCGGCAGCACTAGTAGCCCGGCACGCTGTGCGATGGCCTGGCTTTCGCGCATGGCGCGCCGGATCTCGGCGGCTCCAGGCAAAAAGGCCAACACGTCGCCGGAATGCTCCTCGGCGACCAGCAGTTCAAGGGCATCTGCCAACTGGACTTCCAGTGGTTTTGGGGAGTACGGCAGATGTGTAATTGAGAGCTCGAATTGCCGGCCCTCTGAGCGCAAGATCTCGCAGCCGTTGAGGTATTGCGCCACGTGACCCGTGTCGAGGGTGGCCGACATGACCAGGATCCGTAGATCGGGCCGGGTCTGCTGGAGCCGTTTTAACAGTGCGAGTGCCAGATCGCTTTCCAGGTGCCGCTCATGGAACTCATCCAGCACTACGGCCGCCACGTTTTTTAACATCGGATCGGAGAGCAGGCGCCGGGTCAGGACGCCCTCGGTGACAAACCTCAGCCGGGTGCGGGGGCCAATGGCTTCTTCAAACCGAACCTGGTAGCCGACGGTCTGGCCAACCGCTTCGCCCATCTCCCAGGCGATTCGCCGCGCGGCCAGTCGAGCTGCAATCCTGCGCGGTTCCAGCACAACCACTTCCCCACTGACAATTTCAAGCAGCGCCGGAGGCACGCGGGTCGTCTTGCCCGCGCCTGGTGGGGCTTCGATCACTAGGTTAGGGGAGCGCTTGAGAGACGCGATGATCTCCGGCAGAATCGCGTCCACCGGAAGAACGGGTTTGCTTTTCACCAATTTTCATCGAAACACGGCCACCCCCACGCGTCAACGCGGCGTGCTTTCTCCCTACACAGATCCCCGGGTTTGTTGCAGGGTAGAATTCCCAACCGATTTGATGTGGGGTAGGGTCCAAACCGATTTGTTGCGGGAAGACTTCCTAAGTGGATTCGTTGCTGCGGGGTTCCTCGGGTTGAGTTGCAGGGAGGAGCTCCCCAAATCCTGTGCTTGCCCCAGTTGCTTCCTAGTGACTAAACTCCTCCCCATGACATTCTCGTTGCCTCGAGCACTCAAACTTGCTGCCACTGCTGTGCTTCTTTGTGTGGCAACGGGCCCTATCCACGCGCAGGAATGGGCGAAGGCGCGCCTGGATGCATCGCCCCGCCACCACGAGTATGTGGCCCTCAAACACGGCGATCGCACCGTTCAGGCCTTCGTGGTCTATCCAGAGGTCAAAAAGAAAGTTCCGGTGGTCATCCTCATTCACGAGATCTTCGGCCTCACTGACTGGGCCAAAGAGATGGCCGATGAACTTGCGGCTCAAGGCTTTATCGTGGTTGCCCCTGACCTGCTCTCCGGTTTCGGGCCCAATGGCGGCGGAACGAGTGAATTCCCTGGGCAGGACGCGGCGGTGAAAGCCGTCTCCGGCCTGAATCCGGAAGGCGTGAATGCCGATCTGGATGCCGCGGCTGATTATGGCAAACACCTTCCCGCAGGCAACGGTAAAATCGCCTCGATCGGCTTCTGCTGGGGAGGAGGCAAGTCCTTCGCCTTTGCCGCCCATCGCAAAGATCTTTCCATAGCCTTCGTTTTCTATGGTTCGGCCCCCGCGGACGTGACCACCATTACCGCTCCGGTTTACGGCTTTTACGGTGGCAACGACGCGCGCATCGACGCAACCATTCCAGGCACAATCGAGGCCATGAAAGCGGCCGGCAAGACCTATGAGCCGGTTACCTACGATGGCGCCGGCCACGGCTTCATGCGCGCCGGCGAAGATCCCACCAACACGGTTCCAGGAAACAAGACTGCGCGTGAACAAGCATTCCCGCGAGTAGTCAAGCTCCTTCAAGGTCTATAGCGAAATGGCCAGAGTCGTTTCCGTCGAGGCGCGTACCGTCCATATCCCGTTGCGGCAGGCGACCGCATTCGCGCGCCGCCAGGTAACGGCGCGTGATTACAGCCTGGTAAAGATCCGCACCGATGATGGCATCGAGGGTATCGGCCATTGCTACGCCGGGCACTCCGGGGGCAATGTCGTAACCACCGCGGTGCGCGAGATGTTGGCGCCCATGGTGATTGGCACTGACTCCACGGCCACCGAATTGCTGTGGAAGAACATGTATCAGGAAGTGTTGCTGCACGCCCGCGTGGGGTCGGTGATGAGGGCGCTCAGCATCATTGATACCGCCTTGTGGGATCGAAACGCGAGGGCAGCCAATCTGCCGCTCTACCGATATCTCGGCGCCGCGTACGAGGACACGGTTCCTGCCTACGCCAGCGGCGGCTATTACCTGGACGGCAAAACGCCCGAGATGCTGGGCGAAGAAATGGCGGGCTATGTAGCGCTTGGCTTCGACGCCGTAAAAATGAAGGTCGGGCGCGGTGACCTGAGGTCAGAGGAAACAAGGATTGCAGCAGCGCGTAAAGCGATCGGGCCGGATGTGCTGCTCATGCTCGACGCCAACAACGCCTGGTACGATGTGCCGACTGCCTTGCGCTACATGGAGCGTTTCGCGCCCTATGATCCCTATTGGATTGAGGAACCCTTCAGTCCGGACCAGATCGACAATCACGCCAAACTGGCGGCAGCCATCAGCATTCCTGTCGCCACCGGAGAAATCGAGGCGGGACGCTGGCGATTCAAGGAACTGCTGGACCAGCAGGCAGCGTCGATCCTGCAACCGGATGCCGTGGTCTGCGGTGGCATTACGGAATTTCGGCGCATCGCGGCCTTGGCCGATTGCTACGGGGTAACCGTGTGCCCGCATTGGTTCCATGATTTGCACGCGCATCTGGTGGCGGCTTCGCCCAATGGGCAGTTCGTCGAGTACTTCCCTGACGGCAAAGTATTCAACTTCCGCGACATCATCGACCGGCAACTGCAAGTGCGCAAGGGCGGCCTTGCGCTACCGGCTGAGCCCGGCCTCGGCTATCTTTTCGATGAAAAAGCGATTGCGAGTTTTCAGTCGGATGCGTGGAAGTAAGGCGGGAATTCATCGCGAGTATCTAGCTATGACCATGGGATTAGACGAAAAAACGACGGCCATCCTGTGCGGGACTGCGACGGCAACGCTTACCACGGTGCTGCTGAAGAAGGGACTGCGTAATGTCTGGCTGCGCGGCGCCAAACCCTTGAGCCCTGGCCCCACGCGCTTGGCCGGCCCGGCTTTCACGCTGCGTTTTGTGCCCGCCCGCGAAGATCTGGCGACGCCGGAATCCTGGAATTCGCCGCTCTCGACCCGCGCGGCGATCGAAGCCATGCCACCCGGCTGCATTGTTGTCGTGGACGCGATGGGAATCACCGACGCCGGTATTTTCGGAGACATTCTGTGCGCGCGCATGAAGGTGCGGGGCGTTGCCGCTCTGGTCACCGATGGCGTCGTGCGTGACGTCGCCGGCGTGCTCGGCACCGGTCTGCCAGTGTGGTGCAGGGGTGCCGCGGCGCCGCCCTCAGTCGCCGGTCTTACCTTTGTCAATTGGCAGGAGCCGATTGGCTGTGGCGGGGTAGCGGTCTTTCCCGATGATGTGATCGTGGTCGATGAAGATGGCGCCGTCGTGATTCCCCGTGCGCTGGTTGAAGAGGTGGCACAAGCGGCAACCGAACAGGAGAGGTTGGAGGCCTGGATCATGGGTGAGGTGCAAGCAGGTGCCTCCCTGCCCGGCTTATATCCGCCAAACGCGGAAAATAAAGCTCGCTATGAAGCGTTTCGGAAGAACAGTTGAAGGGCTCGCGGGTTTAGTAAAGGGTACGGCCTTTAGGCCGTACGTACCACTCTGAATGAATTCGGCTTTAGCCGCTGAGGGGTCGATCCCAATTGATTTGGCAACTTTTCCCCATTACTTGTTTAGGCCTAGACCCATGCCGTTCAGCATATTCCGGTGATCAAGCAGCCCTCGGGGGCTAAAGCCCGGTGTTCTTGGTTGCTGATGTACGGGCTTTACAGGCTGCGGAAAAAGTCTTTGTACGAAGGGCACGGCTTCAGCCGTGCCGCAAGACCATGCTCGCGACGCGGCTTTAGCCGCTGAGGTACGCTTTCAGGGACATTAAGGGTTGAAAAAGACGTACCCCAGGGGCTAAAGCCCTCATCAGAGTAGCTCGATACGGCACGGCTGAAGCCGTGCCCTTCGTACAAAGACTTCTTCCGCAGCCTGTAAAGCCCGTACCCTTCAACAGCGTTGCTTCGTCGGAGTCACGCCGGAGCATGGCCGCGCCGATCGTTGCATTACTTTGGTAAAAATTGCAGGTTCGCTGCACACGAACTTCCGTATGTAACGTTTATCCTTGCGCTACCACTACTCGACATGGATAACCGGTCATCGGTCGCGCCAAGTCTCAGAGGCAGAGCTCCCCGGTATGCTGGACGATGCAAGGGGTTTGGTCCAGTCAGACCTGTCCATGGCCGAATCGTACTCTTAGCGGGTTCACCCGGCAGTGTAAACTTGAACGCGCCCGCTCTCGCCGGGGAGGATTCGCGCTTGGAATTTTTTGCGTTCGACGCGGCCTACGTCGAAAAACTTCGCTCCAGAGACGCGCGTATCGAAGGGCATTTCGTTAACTACTTTAGCGAACTGATCCGGATTAAGCTGCGCTCGCGATTAAATTCCAAAGAAGCGATTGAAGATGTAAGGCAGGAGACCTTCATGCGCGTGCTGATGCTGCTGCGCGGCGAAGGCGGCCTGAGGCAGCCCGATCGACTGGGCGCTTTTGTCAATTCTGTTTGCAACCATGTGCTGCAGGAGCATTACCGTTCCAAGAAAAGAACAGAATCCACCATCGACGATGAAACGGAAGCTACTCTCGCGGGCCGGGAGCCGAGCGCGCTTAGCCTGCTTGAGACCAAGGATACGGAGCGAGTGGTGCGACAAATCCTTAGCGCGTTGACGGAACGTGACCGGCGTCTGTTGCAAGCAGTGCTACTGGAAGAGCGCGACAAGGATGAGGTTTGCGCCGAGTTTGGCATTAGCCGTGAATATCTGAGAGTGTTGGTACACCGCGCTAAGCAATCGTTCAAGTCGTTCTATATCGAGCAGTTGGGGTTGCATTAGAAGATACGAGGCACCTCAAATCTATGGATCATCAACAAGCGACACAGCGCACGGCGGTCGAGAAATATCTTCTGGATGAGCTAACAGGAGAAGAACGCGACCAGTTTGAGGAACATTTCTTCGACTGCCAGGAATGCGCGACCGATCTCCGTGCAACTGCCGGGTTCATGGCCGCGGCTAAGAACGAATTCAAGGCTAATCCCGTTCCAAAGCTTGGCAGCGTCCGGAAAGGCAAATCGTTTTTCGCCTCGTTCTCGCCGGTGTTGGTGTGGTCTGCTCTTGCGGCTTGTCTTCTGGTCATCGCATATCAGAACGCTGTCGTTTATCCGCGCTTCAAGAGCGAGATTTCACAGTTGACGGCGCCGGAGATTCTACCCTCTGTCTCCCTGGTTGGAGGCAACAGCCGCGGGGGCCAGGTTCCGGCGGCTACGTTCGAGGCGTCGCACGGTTTTCTGTTGCAGGTTGATATTCCCACCCAGGACCGCTTTTCCAGCTACACATGTCTTCTGTATTCACCCTCAGGTTCACTTTCCTGGCGGGTTGAAGTCCCGGCTCAGTTGGCCAGAGATACGGTTTCTATAAGCGTCCCGCCGGCCGGCAGGCCCTCAGGGGAGTACACCTTGGCGGTGCAAGGCAATGTGGACGCCAAATTTGAGCCTAAAATTCAACCGGGCGGAGCTCCCATCGAGCTGGCCCGCTACCGGTTTACGTTGAACACCCATAATTAAAAATTCTGAGGTGCGTCATGCGATCCAATGCCAAAAAGACCTTTTACTTCCATGGAGATGCGAGCTCGCTTGGCGGGTTCATCGAGAAACCTATTCACAAGGCGATTCCGTCCCAGGCGGCGAGTTCTCTGCCGCCCGTCGGCGGCCATGTAACCGCGCGCTCGGATGCCTTCAACTTCGAGGAAATCATCTCCTGCCGTTCGGCGTACACCAAAGTTTCCGGCAGGCTGGTTGCCGAGGATGGCCCAGGCTCGGCGCTGGTCACCGCGGTGGTGGAAGGTTTGAACATCCTGGAAGTCGTGAAGGCGGAGCGAATTGTCGCCCAGATCACGGTGGAACATTCCGGGGGCGACGATTTCTCCCAAATTCATTTCACCGGTTCTAGCTGCGAGGGACTCAAAATAGGTGGCTATGACGCACGTCCCACATTCAATGCCGACCTGTTGGAGAGTGTGACCGGAACACCCCGGAAGGCTGTCAATGGGGCTCTTTTTCAGCAGACTGGGCGGCAACAAGCTGCCAAACTGAAAAAGAGCGTTGAGGGTGGAGAAAACCCGGACGCCTTCCGCTGGCTGATTGACCGGTATGGTTGGATGAACGCCAAGCGAGAACTGGGGAAAGACGGATTTCTTCTATGTTCGTTGGTGGATGGCGTAAATCAGGAAATCCCCGGCAGGTCGTTTGCCCACGTCCTGGATATTCCGGAATTTGGCCGGATCTTTCTCGGCGAGGTAATGGTCTTTCCGGCTCGGCTCCAGCTCTCCATGATTCGCGCCGAACTGGGATGCAACACGGGGGGCGGGGGCAACGGTCCGGTCGTCGGGGTTGGCATTCACACCATTCCGCCATAGGCTTGGTGCTGGTCTTTTTGACCGGCGCAAACCTCGCCGGATGCCGTTCTGCAGTGGCCGCGGACCCGGCAGCGGTCTACCAAACTATCAGTAGCGATGTTATCCACGGCAATCTAGATACCGCAAAGCAAGAGGCAGAAAAGGCGCGCGAGGACTTCTCTGCAAGCCCGGATTGGGCGATGAAGTTCCGTCTCCTTGAGGCTGACATCCTTACTTATCAGGGCCGGCGTCCGGATGTGCTTGCGCTGCTGAACGATCCGAAGGTCTCCTATCCTGTAACAGGCGACTTGGCCATCAAGAAGAATCTGCTTTGCGGACTGGCGGATGCCCGGCTAGGGCAGGGTCACAAAGCGGATATGGAGTTGCAGGAGGCGGAGCAGTTGTCTGACGCAACCCATTCCGTGTTGAGCGGCGAGGTCCTGCGGACAGAAGCTGTGGTTCAAAACTCTCGCGGCGAGTTGGACGAGGCCGCCGATCTGTTCAGAAAAAGCCTGAAGATTGCCCGTGAACAACGAGACTCCTTCCTTGAGGCCACCGACCTTTTCAATCTTGGCGCGATGGCGTTCGAGATGGAGCACTACGACGAAGCACTTGCTTCGTTGAACCAGGCAGTACTTTTTGCCCAACCCATTCAGGCGAGGCCGGTTCTGGAAGCGGCCCTGGGAAATATTGGGGCGGCCTATTACCACCTGGGAGATTTCGAGAAGGCTCTCGCCAATTTTCAGCACGCGGAACAAGAGGCAAAAGAGATCGGTACAACCAGCGCGCAGACTGACTGGCTATGGGATGAAGGTTCGTCTTACTACCGGCTAGGCAACCTGCAGCAGGCGAAGACCTGCTACCAGCAAGCGTTGGAGACGGCGAAGGCAATCGATAACCGGGAAGAAATTGTGCATATCGATTCGGACCTGGCGTTTCTGCTCTTCAGCCAAGGTCAATTCGATGCCGCAAAAACGCAGAGTGATGAAGCGATCCGCGCCGCGCGCCTCTCGGGTGACCAGGCCGCAGAGTTGGAGCCATTGTTCCTGCAGGCACTACTGGCTACGCGGCAAGAAAATAGCCAAAGCGCTGAACGGATGTTGATGCAGGTCTACGGAAAATCCACGGCCAACCCCTCCCTGCGGGGGCAGATCGAGAACGCCCTAGCGAATTTTTACGCGGGCAGAAAACAGTCAAGGCAAGCGGATCTTTGGTATCGCAAATCCATCCGCTCCTTCGAAGACCAACGTTCGACGGTCAAGGATGAAGAGCTTCGGCTGCCTTTCTTTGCCAATGGCGATGCGCTTTACCGCGATTACGCAAATTTTCTTATCACGTCCCAAAAACAGGAACAAGCTCTGCAGTTGCTCGACATCGGACGGGCGAGAACATTAGCCGAGGGCTTGGGGTTGGCGAAGCCAAAACAAGGCGCGCTGCCCGAGCAGACTTTGGAGGAACAGGCGGTTGCCGGCAAGCTCAATGGTGTGATTCTCTTCTATTCGCTGGGGCCGGATAAATCCTGGCTGTGGGCAATCACCGCTCACCGTACCCGCCTCTTCCCGCTTCCCGGACGGGCGGGGATTGAAACCCAGGTCCAGGACTATCAGAATGCGATCCTCAAATCGAGTGACCCACTGCGGGATTCAAACCAGGCCGCGAAGAATCTTTATGCGACTCTGGTGGCGCCGGCCGCTGCAATGATCCCGAAGGACTCCAAGGTGTATATCATCCCGGATGGAATCCTGAACGGATTCAACTTTGAGACGCTGCTTACTCCGGAGATCCGGCAGCTCGCACTACTGGATTGAAGATGTAACCATCAGCAGTGCAAACTCCATTGGCATGCTTTCCCGGCTCGCGCCCGGCTCTCTTGCAGCGGAGGCAAAGACCCTGTTGTTGATTGGTAACCCGATTGCCAGCGGGACTGGATATGACAGCCTGGTGAATGCTTTCGCAGAAATACGTGGGATTGAAAAGTACTTCCCTCCAGATCATCGGACAGTGGTGACGCAGTCTGATGCGGTGCCCGCGGCCTACGCGGAAGACAAGCCGGATGAATTTTCATACATCCACTTTGTGGCTCATGGCACGGCAAGCCGGTCGGATCCGTTGGATTCGGCAATCGTGCTTTCGCCACCACCCGGCGACCCGGACGACTTCAAGCTCTATGCCCGGGACATCATGCGTTATCCGCTGCACGCCCGGCTGGTGACCATCTCGGCGTGCTATGGATCGGGCCTGCGGTCCTACGCCGGCGAGGGTTTGGTGGGCTTGTCCTGGGCGTTCCTCCGCGCCGGAGCTCACAACGTGATTGGTGCATTATGGGAGGTAAATGATGCTTCCACGCCGCTGCTGATGGACCAGCTTTACGGCAACCTTGAGAACGGCAGCAGTCCTGACGCAGCCTTGCGCGCGGCAAAGTTGTCACTGATTCATTCCCCGGCTGTATACCGTAAGCCTCTGTACTGGGCAGGATTTCAACTTTATACAGGTTCTTGAGAAACCAATGGCGCCCGCCGAGCGTCTTTTGATTATCCATCCACTGCCATTCAAAATAAATCGACAAGGGGCCGATACGAAAACGACCCTTGCGCCACTACATCGTCGTTGATGCAAACGGATCGTCATGGACAGGAGAAAGTACGTGGCAACGTGTGGCAAAGTCAAAGCCTGCAGCCTCTGCGGACCAGGTTCAACGCTTCGAGCGGAGACTCCGCGAAGTGAAACAGGCAATCGCCGGCCTTCCCGGCGAGGAGTACCATGCTGAGCTGACTAATATCGTTCGCCGCGCCGGTTGGACCACGCAGGCCGAAGGAATCTTCTTCGAAGCCGTGGTCGAATCGATGCTGGCGCACACTCGTGATCTCACCCAGCTTCATCAGAAGCTTAAGGCTGCATTCCAGGAAGTTCAGGGAGAATAGCGGCGGTATAGTATGGCGGGATGGGCGATCCGCCGGCACGAGAAGCAACCAGTGGCCTGCGCAAAGGGCTCACCAGCTACGGTGACGCGGGCTTCTCGTTGTTCCTGCGCAAAGCCTTCATCAAGGCTGCCGGTTATTCCGACGACGCGCTTGATCGCCCGATCGTCGGCGTAACCAATACTTTCAGTGATTTCAATCCATGCCATGGCAATGTTCCCGACCTGATCGAGAGTATAAAGCGCGGCGTTATGCTCGCAGGCGGCTTGCCGATGGTGTTTCCCACCATCTCGATCGGCGAGAGTTTTGCTCACCCCACCTCGATGTTCCTGCGCAACCTGATGGCGATGGACACCGAGGAAATGATTCGTGCCCAGCCCATGGACGCGGTGGTGTTGATCGGCGGCTGCGATAAGACCCTCCCGGCCCAGGTTATGGCCGCTGCCAGCACCGATCTGCCCGCTATTGTCGTGCCCACCGGGCCGATGGTGGTGGGTCATCATAAAGGTGAAGTTTTGGGTGCTTGCACGGATTGCCGCAGGCTTTGGGGGCAGTACCGCGCCGGCGTTATCGACGTTGCTGAGATCGAGCTGATCAGCGGCCGCCTCGCTCCGTCTGTCGGCACCTGCATGGTGATGGGGACCGCGAGCACGATGGCATGCATCGTCGAAGCCCTGGGCCTGGCGCTGCCGATGAGCGCCACGGCGCCCGCCACCCACGCCGACCGGCGTCGCATCGCCGAGGCCAGCGGCCGGCGCGCGGCTGAAATGGCGATTTCCGGCGCGCCCAGGCCGAGCGAACTGATCACCGAGGCCTCGGTGCGGAACGCAATGATCGTGCTGCAGGCCATTGGCGGATCCACCAATGGCCTGATTCATCTGACGGCGATCGCCGGCCGCGCCGGGGTGAGAATCGACCTGGAAGCTTTCGACAAGCTAGGCCGGCAGGTTCCGGTGCTGCTCGACCTCAAGCCATCGGGCGCACATTACATGGAGCATTTCCACCATGCCGGAGGGCTGCCGGCTCTCATGCGCGAGCTTACTGCGCTGCTTGATCTCGATGCGCCCACCGTCGCCGACGGTAGCATTGGGGACATGATTGCGAGGGCAGAACAGGTGCCAGGACAGGATGTGATCCGTAGTATGGCTGCGCCGCTCAAGAAGGAGGGAGCGATGGCCGTGATCTTCGGCAACCTGGCGCCGAGAAGCGCAGTGATCAAGCAGTCAGCGGCTTCGCCAAACCTGATGCGCCACACTGGCCGCGCGGTAGTATTCGACGGGATTGAAGACATGGCCGCGCGCGTGGATCGGGCGGACCTTGATGTGCATGCGGACGACATTCTGGTGCTGCGCAATGCTGGACCAAAAGGCGCGCCTGGCATGCCGGAGGCGGGCTACCTGCCGATCCCAATGAAGTTGGCGCGCCAGGGTGTGAAGGATATGGTTCGTATTTCCGATGCGCGGATGAGCGGCACTGCCTTCGGCACCATCGTGTTGCATATCACACCGGAATCGGCTGTTGGCGGCCCGCTGGCGATCGTGCAGACCGGAGATCGCATTATGCTCGATGTGGAAGCACGCCGGATTGAATTGTTGATTGACGACGCGGAACTGCAAAGCCGTCTCGCTGCTTGGAAAGCCTTGCCCCCGAAACGCAAAATTCCTACCCGCGGCTATGCCAGACTATTTGAGGACTGCGTGCTGCAGGCCGACCAAGGCTGTGATTTCGATTTCCTCCACGGAGATCATTAGCAACTAAGGTTCAAGCTTCTGCCTCTGTTGCGTTTTGACACGAAAATACCGGTCCGGGTGAGAAATCCGGGTCAGGCCCTTACCACCAACGGGCAGCTTTGGCATCCTTATGTAGTATTTCGGACGCGTTCATCAGGATGCATGATGAAGGCGTGAAAGAAATAAACCCAGACTTTGACGCACTGCTCGTTTTCCTGTCCAACTGGGAAGCGATCGAGCGCTCCGCGCTAGGCAGGATCCTTACCGCCGGCCAACTGGCCGATGTGCAGGAATTAGAACGCCTCTTCGCGCTATCCTCTACGCCAGAAACTCTTCCAAAAAAATAGATCAGCTGGGCGGATCCCGCCCGCCGCTGACCCTGAAGAGAAACCGCAGATCCCTGCAGGTCCCCTCCACTCCACGCTCTGGTGCTTTGGCGGGCCGTAAAGACACAACAACAATCTTGGCTTTAGCCCCTGCGCGGACTGTCTCCAGAGCCATTTTCGGAAGGTCGGCCATAGCAGGGGCTGAAGCCCATTTTTTTCAATCTTTACGGCCCGACTAAAGTCGGGCCCTGATACAAAGCACCAGAGCGCGTAGTGAAGGGACCTGCGGTTTCTATTCAGGGTTTCCACACCTCACTTATCCTGCGTAGACTTGGACGCATTGGAAACCTTTTCATGAATCGCCGGAAGTTCATCAAGTCTCTCAGCCGCACGGCGCTGGTTTTGCCCTTCTGTGACGTGCTGATGATGGCGGCGCCGCCATGGACACAAAGTCAGAGTGGCATGACGCGGTCCTACGACGCCAAGCCGGTTGCGCCCCCTCCCGGGCCTGCCTCGCCGATTGCGGGCACGCCCCTCGGCGTGAGCTTTGTTGATGTGGCAAACGCGGCGGGCCTGAACGCAAAGACCATTTACGGCGGCGTAGGCAGCAACAAGTACCTGTTGGAGACAACTGGCTGCGGCGTCGCCTTCTATGACTACGACCACGATGGATGGATAGACATTTTTCTGGTCAATGGGTGGCGCCTCGAAGGATTCGCAAAAAACAGCGAACCCACCTGCCATCTGTTCAAGAACAATCGTGACGGAACCTTCACCGACGTGACGGCGAAAGCCGGGCTCATACGCAGCGGCTGGGGACAAGCATGTTGTGTGGGCGATTACGACAACGATGGATACGATGATCTTTTCGTCAGCTACTACGGCCAGAACGCGCTCTTTCACAACAACGGCAACGGCACATTTACCGATGTCACCGTTAAGGCCGGGTTGAAACAGTCTGTGACTCGATGGAACAGCGGCTGCGCGTTTCTCGACTACGATCGCGATAGCCACCTGGATCTGTTTGTCGGCAACTACATCGATCTCGATCTGAAAACAGCACCGCTGCCGGAATCCGGCCCCTGCACCTACAAGGGAATCATGGTGGCGTGCGGGCCGCCCGGGCTCCCTGCCGGAAAGAACCTGCTCTACCACAACAACGGCGATGGCACCTTCACCGACGTGTCAGAAAAAAGCGGCATGTGGGAGACCACCGGCAATTATGCTCTGAGTGTCGCAGTTGCCGATCTAGACGATGATGGCTGGCCCGATATCTATGTAGCCAACGACTCGACTGCGGCCACCCTTTATCAGAATCAGAAAGACGGAACCTTCAAAGACATTGGCATCGAGGCAGGCGCCGCGCTCTCACCCGATGGAAAGCCGCAGGCAGGCATGGGTGTCTCCATCGGAGATTACAACCGCGATGGCAAGCTCGACATTGTTAAAACCAATTTTGCCGGCGACACCGATTCGCTCTATGCCAATCTCGGCGACGGCAACTTTCAGGATCGGACCTATGCTGCCGGACTAGGCCTCAACACGCGCCTCCTGGGATGGGGTGTCGGCTTTTTCGATATGGATAATGATGGTTGGCTAGACATTCTCATGACGAACGGACACGTATATCCCGAGGTCAGCACTTCCAAGTCAGAGGCTCCCTACGCGGAGCACAAATACCTTTATCGCAACCTGCACAACGGCCGCTTCGAAGATGTGACAGATAAAGGCGGTCCCGGCATCACCACTCCCGTGGCTGGCCGCGGCTGCGCCTTTGGCGACTATGACAACGATGGCGACATCGATGTGGTCGTCAACTGCGTGAACTCACTGCCGCAACTTTTGCGCTGCGACTCGCAGTGGAAGCGCTCGTGGATCAAGGTGAAAGCCATCGGAGTCAAGTCGAACCGCACCGGCATTGGAGCAAGGGTAAAGGTGGTGGCCAAAACGCAAAAGGGATCCTCGAATCCGCTGTTGCAGGTGGATGAGGTGCGCAGCGGCGGCAGCTACTATTCTCAGAATGACCTGCGGCTGCACTTCGGGCTGGACCAGGCGCAGGTGGTGGATTCGCTCGAGATACGCTGGCCTTCCGGCCAGGTAGATACATTTAGAAATCTCGAAGTGAATCGTTTGTATGTGGTTGAAGAGGGCGCGAAAAGTCCGCGGCCTGTGGTGCTCGGTCGTTGAGGTCTTGATGCGGTGCTTACTGTTCTTTTCGCTCTTGTTGGCCGCTGTCTTCACGGCGGCAGCAGAGAACCCCGATGCGGCTTGTGCCGGGTGCCATCAAAAAATCGTCGACAGCTACCGCAAAACTCCCATGGCCCAAGCAAGCGGAGTGGCCACCGACGGCCTGCTGCCGGGTGAGTTTACTCATGCAGC
Source organism: uncultured Acidobacteriaceae bacterium (assembly GCA_963805955.1). GTDB lineage: Bacteria > Acidobacteriota > Terriglobia > Terriglobales > Acidobacteriaceae > PALSA-350. The sequence goes on along the minus strand of CAWDVZ010000013.1, from coordinate 102,698 downwards.
CTCTGGCGTTCACTACCGCCTTTTCCTGCGCGATGGCCAGGCTTGGCTAAGCTATGATCGGCCCAACGAGCCGCCGGGACGGAGTCTCAAGGGAGAGCAGGAGCTCAGCTATTTTGTTGGCTCCGGCCTTCGGGGCCGCACGTATTTGTTCGAAAGAGACGGTTATTGGTTTGAAAGCCCGGTCAACTGGTACGGCAAGCAGCGGGTATGGGATATGAATCCCAAATCGATCGATGCGCGGGAAATGCCCTTTACCCTGAAGGTGGATCCGGGCTGCCTGCACTGTCACGCTACCGGCGTGCAGCCGACGGTTGGCGCCAATAATCACTTTGGCGCGCGACCGTTTCTTGAGGGCGGCGTTACCTGTCAGTCGTGTCACGGAGACGCTGCGGCCCACGTGGCCAGCAGCGGGGCAGCCCCGATTCTGAACCCGGCGAAATTGCCGCCCAGCAGAAGGGACTCGATTTGTTTGCAATGCCACCTGGAAGGTGAGACCGCAGTCAGTGCCCCGGGGCGATCACTCTCCGCGTTCATGCCGGGCGACGATCTGTCCGAATTTGTAACTCACTTTGTTCGTTCCGGCGAGCTGGGGCCAGAGGGCAGAGCGACGAGCCAGTGGGAAGCGCTGCTGCAGAGCGCGTGCAAGAGAAAGAGTGGAGACCGGCTTACCTGCACGACTTGCCATGATCCTCACAGTCAACCGTCGGCTCAAGAGCGAGTGAGTTACTTCAGAAGCCGATGCCTCACTTGCCATGGAGCGCCGGCTTTTGTCAGCAAGCACCATCCTGATCAGCCAGACTGCAGCGGGTGCCACATGCCCCGGGAAAAGTCCGTGGATGTGGCCCATGAGCAGGTTACGGATCATCGCATCCAGCGTCCTTCTGCGTCATTGGCCCGGCAGACACCTTCAGGCGGCATCGATCTGACCTTAGTCGGTGGAGGACACGCGAGCGATCGCGACCTGGGGCTCGCCTACTTTGACTTTGCGAAGCACGGAGACCAGGAGTCAGGACATAAGGCGATGTCGTTGCTGCAGCAGGCGGAGCGAACGGGCGGCGCGCAGCCGGATCCGGACCTACACACAGCACTTGGCGTTCTGGCGCAATTTTCGGGAGACGGTCAGATGGCTATGCGTGAATACGAAACGGCGCTGCGCGCGAAGCCGGCGGATTCTGCTGCAGCCGGAGACCTGGCAATTCTGGAGGCTCGCGCCGGCGACACCAAAGGCGCGATCACTTTGTTGCAAGGTGTAAGCGAGAATGATCCGGGAGAAACGACAGCGAGTATGGATCTGGCGATGATCGAATGCGCGATTGGCAATGCGCAGGCCGCCACCATGGCGCTGCAACATCTGTTGGAGTTCTCTCCTGATGATGGAAAGGCGCGGCAGGCGTTGGCTGCGATCCAGAGTAAACCTGAGACCTGCCGGCATGCGAGCCAATAGTGCCACCGAACATGAGTGCCCCACATCTCGCTCGTTTTTCGCGAGATGTGGGATTCCACGACGCTTCACCTTGGATTCGATCGGCTTCTACAAAATGTTGAGTTGAGAGCAGTGGAATCCCACATCTCGCGAAAAACGAGCGAGATGTGGGGCACCCGTGTTCGGTGGCAAGTGGAAATCCTAAGGGCTGGTAAGCTTTTGCGCTTGTCCTGAGCCTTCTTTGAGAGAGATGATTTGGTCCCCAGTGACGCCTGGAAATATTTCGCTGCGCCCGCTTGGCCAACGCACTTCGATCGACGACACACTGGTGGCGCGGCCCAGCCCAAAGTGCAACCTCATGTCGTTATTGGAGCTGTAACTCGAGCCGCTCCGCACTTCGTCCACCCAGACCCGTGCAGAACCGTGCACCGTGACGCGAGCTCCGATTGCATCACGATTGGAAGTGACGCCGATCAGATGGATGCCCAGCCAGTGGTTGTTGTTCGGGGCCAGGTTCACCAACAGAAGCGGATAGTCACTCACATTGTTGATAACCGCCTCCAATCGCCCGTCATTCCACAGATCGCCTATGGCCAGACCTCTGCTTGACTCGGGATGGGTGATGCCCGGGCCTGAGTCTTTGGAGATATCTTTAAACTTTCCGTTACCCAGATTCGAATAAAGCACCCGCGGCTCCCGATATGCCGACCCCATATTGCCGCTGTCTACCTCGGGATAAACGTGTCCATTCACAAGCAGCAAGTCGGGCCATCCGTCATTGTCGACATCCATAAACATGGAGCCCCAGCCAAGGTACTCGGTGTTGACGCCAAGACCGGAAGCAAAGGTCACATCGCTGAAGGAATGATCGGCGTTCTGGTGGTAGAGGGTAGAGGTGTCGTCGGAGAAGTTGGTCTTGACGATGTCCAGGTGACCGTCTCCGTCGTAATCCGCAATGGAGGATCCCATGCCGGCCTGTTCGCGCCCGTCGTCGTTAAAGGCAACGCCGGTATCGGCCGCCGTGTCAGTGAAAGTGCCATCGTGGTTGTTACGGTAAAGAATGGCAGGAGTCGAATCGCAGGCAATGAAGATGTCGGGCCATCCGTCCTCGTCGTAATCGATGGTGGAGACGCTGAAGCAATAGTGGCCCAGGGTCTTCTCGAAGCCGCTTGCCTTGCTTACGTCAGCGAATTTGCCGTTGCCCAGATTATGGTAGAGAAGGTTCGGGGAACTAGCCAATCCCCTGGGACCGCACATCACCGGCACCCCTTTCCACGTACAGCTGGCGGACGAACCGGGAGCGGGCGTGGTGGACAAATCGAAGCTGACGTAGTTGGCCACCGCGAGGTCCAGCTTGCCGTCGCGGTCGTAATCGACAAAGGCGCACCCTGTGCCCCACAGCTTGCCTGTACCGGCAACTCCGGCTGCCTCCGCGACTTCGGTGAATGTGCCGTTGCCTTGATTGTGATAGAGGCGATTCTTGCCGTAAGCAGTGACAAAGAGGTCTTCGTAACCGTCATTGTCGTAATCGCCTACACATGCGCCTTGCCCCCAGGCAGTGTCAACCAGGCCGGCATGGGCAGTTACGTCGGTAAAGGTCCCGTTGTGGTTGTTATGAAAAAGATGGCTGGTGGGATGCTGGTTTTTCTGCTCCTGCGCCGGCAGCAGGTCTCCATTCACGATAAAAATATCCGGCCAGCCGTCGTTGTCGTAATCGAAGATGGCTACGCCGCTTCCAGTGGCCTCGACGATGTAATGCTTGGATTCTATGCCCCCGTTGGCGTTGAGCACCCGAATGCCTGCCTTGCCGGCAAAATCTTCAAACCATGCCGGGCCGCTGTGCTTCGGCGACGGGGGATAAATGGGGGTCGCCCCTTCGCTATTGACCGCACCAATCAACAGGAAAAAGAGCACGGCCTGGACGACTCTTATTGCCCTCTCGCGCTCGATTCCTAATCGCATAGCAGCCAATCGGGCGAAGCCGATGCTTCGCTTACTCCGATTTTGTGGTTGACGCAGGCGCGGCCGGAGTGGAGGTGCTTTCTGTCTTCGCAGCTGCTCCCTTATCAGATCCACCCTTATCCGAAGCAGCAGCATTGCTGTCCGAGCTGCTGTTTCCATCCTGCGATTTGCTCGCAGCAGCGGGCTTGGCGGCATAGTCCGTGGAGTAGAAGCCAGAGCCCTTGAAATGCGGCCGGGCCGGCGTCGAAATCAGCCGCTCCACTTCGCCCTGACAAACCGGGCATTCCTTGGCATCCTCGGCAGAAAAGGACTGAATCAGTTCGAAACGATGTCCGCACTTTTTGCACTGGTATTCGTATAGCGGCATCCGTGCTCCTTCAACTTTGCAGGTTCTTCATTCGATGGCTGCAGGTGCGGGCTGGCGATCGGCCAGCTCGATGAGGCGAACCTCGGTAATTGCCTCCGTGGACTGCAATGCGACCAAGGCGGAAGGCACTACCCGGCCATCGATCTGTACCACAGCCAGCGCATTGTGCTGGGCTGTGCGCACACTCCGCCCCAGGGCGAAGTTCGCAATATTCATTTTATGCTCGCCTAGAATCGTGCCGATACGGCCAATCACGCCCGGCACGTCCAGGTTGCGGATGAACAGCAGCGTTCCGTGCAGCGGGGCTTCGATATCGATGCCGTCGCAGGCGAGCAACCGCGGCGAAACACCATGGAGTACCGTGGCGCTCGCAGTGGTATCTCCAGCCGCGGTATGCAGGATCAGCTTAAGCACCGTTCCCGCACCGCCCGACCCCTCCTCTTTCTTCTCTTCGTGCACCCGGATGCCACGCTCGGCGGCCACCGAATGTGCGTTGATGCGATTGACTATTTCCGAGTGCCCCAGCACACCCTGGATGGCAGCGTTGCGCACCAACTCGGTCTTGCCCTGCGCCAGGCGCCCGCTATAGGAAATATGAATGCTCTCCAGGTTTCCCACGGCCAGCGGGGAGAGAAACGCCCCCAGGCGCTCAGCCATAAGGATGTACGGCGAGAGCTCCTGATATTCCTCGAAGGTCATGGAGGGCAGATTGACCGCGTTCTGGACCACGCCGAGCTTGAGGTAATCCTTAACCTGCACGGCTATCTGAACCCCTACCGCCTCTTGCGCTTCGCCGGTGGAACCGGCAATGTGCGGGGTCAGGATCACGTTGTCGAGGTTGAAATAAGGCGAATCCTTCAGCGGCTCCTGGCTGAACACATCGAGCGCGGCCCCGGCCACCTGACCGGAACGCAAGGCTTCGACCAAGGCTGCATCGTCGATCAGCTCGCCGCGGGCGCAGTTAACGATCCGCACGTTCTTCTTCATCGTGGCCAGCGAGCGGGAGTTGATAATCCCCGTGGTCTGCGGGGTAAGCCCCACATGCAGGGTTAGAAAATCCGCTGCCAGAAATAATTCCTCGACCGAGCAGAGGCGCACGCCGTTCTCCCGGGCGACGGCCGGGGCTACGAAAGGATCATGGCCCAGCAACTCCATGCCGAAGGCTTTGGCCCGCCGCGCCACCTCCAGCCCCACCCGGCCCAGGCCAAGGATGCCCAGTTGTTTGCCCCGCAGCTCAGCACCCTGCAACGACTTCTTCTCCCATTTGCCGGCATGCAAGAGGGTGTTGGCGCGCGGCAGTTGGCGGGCTAACGCCAGCATCAGCCCGATAGTCAGCTCGGCGACGGCGATGGCGTTGGCGCCCGGCGTATTCATCACCACAATGCCTCGCCGGGTCGCTGCCTCCGCGTCAATGTTGTCGACTCCCACGCCGGCGCGTCCGATGACCCGTAGCTTGGGAGCTGCCTCCAGCAGTGCTTCATCCACCTGCACCGCGGAACGAACTACGAGCCCGTCGGCGTCCGTCAGTTCCTTGGCCAACCCGTTCTTTATCTGATCGTGGGTTACGATCTGCCAACTGCCCTCGCTTGCAAACACAGCTAGGGTTGCAGGCGAGACTTTCTCTGCCAATACGATCTTCATCGAGCTCCTACGGATCTTTTCTAGCGTGTTGGGAGGGAGGCGCCTGCCATGGCAAGTCCAGCCTGGCGCGCCGCCTCATCGGGTGCTCGCGTGGCAAAGACATTTTGTGCCGCGACCAAAGCCTTTCCGAAAGCAAAGCCGGGAAGCTTGAGGGTGTGGGCTACCTGTTCCAGAGCGCCGATCAAAGCAATGGTGTCCATGTAGTCGAAGAATCCCAAGTGCGCAATGCGGAAAATCTGGCCTTTCATCTCGCCTTGCCCATTGGTGATGACGGCTGCGAAACGGCTCTTCAGCTCCTTGACGATGGCGCCTGAATCGAGGCCTTCCGGGGGCAGAACCGCGGTCACTGCGGCCGCCGGAGCGTCCGGGGCGAAGAGCCGCATACCTAACGCCTGAACCGCGGCCCGCGTCATGGCAGCGCAGGTTTCCGCGTTTTCCACCAGCTTGGCGCGACCTTGCGCCAAATCGCCATCCGCCTGACCCGCGATGTAGTCGAACGCCGCGCCCAGGGCGGCAATCAACGCGACAGCAGGGGTATAGGCGGATTCGCCCTTGGCCGCATTCTTCCGCTCTTTGCGCAGGTCGAAGTAGTAGCGCGGATTGAGGCTGATCTCCATCAGATCCCAGGCACGGTCACTGACCGCGAGATAGGAGAGACCGGGCGGAATCATTACCGCCTTCTGCGAGCCGCCGATCAAAATGTCAACGCCCCACGCGTCCATGTCGATGTGCGTGGTGCCGAGGCCGGTGATGGCGTCCACCACCAGTGCCGCGTCCTTGCCGCTCTGCTTCAATACTTCCGCCACCCCGGGAACGTTGTGGCGCACTCCAGTCGATGTCTCCGTAGCCTGCATAAAGACGGCGCGGGTTTCAATCCTGAGCGCTTTGCGCACTTCCTCCAGGTCGAAGGTTTGCCCGTAGGGCACGCTGACTACATCGACGTCGCACCCAAATGCTTTGGCCAGGCTCACCCACCGTTCGCCGAACTTACCCGCGGTCAGGACCAGCACGCGGTCCCCGGGCGAGGTCAGGTTGGAGACCGACGCCTCCATCGCGCCGGTACCTGAGGAGGAAAGCAGAATGACATCGTTCTTGGTTCCGACAAAAGTCTTCAGGTCGCGGAGCACCTTTGTGTAAAGGGCGCGGAACTCCGGGGTGCGGTGGTGAATATCGGCTGCTGCCATGGCGAACTGGGCTGCAGGGAGAAGCGGCGTGGGGCCTGGGGTAAATAGCCTGGTCTTACGGATCATGCTCTCATTGTAATAAAGTCGGAGTTCTGGAGGCGTATGAGCCTGGTAGACAAAATTCATGAAGATATGGTCGGGGCCATGAAGCAGAGGGCGGCGGAGCGGTTGTCCACCCTACGCATGGTCAAAGCCGCATTGAAAAATAAGGAGATAGACCAGCGCTCACCGGTAACCGACGAGCAGGCAGTGCAGGTATTAACTACCTTGATTAAGCAGCGAAGGGATTCGATCGAGCAATTCACCAAAGGGAACCGCCCGGAGCTGGCGGAAAAGGAAGCAGCTGAAATTACGGTCATTGAGGAGTACATGCCTAAGGCTGCGGGGGATGAGGAGCTGCGCCAGCTGGTCACCTCAACCCTGGCTGAGTTGCGAGCCCAGGGAGTCCAGTTGGGAGCGAAGGACATGGGAACGGTAATGAAGGCGGTTCAGGTGCGAATCAAGGCCGACGGCCTCAGGGCTGATGGCCGGGTGGTGAGTGAAATGGTAAAAGCCGCGCTGGTGGATTGAGAGTCAAACTTCGTGTCCTGACCTAGGTCGTCGGGTGCCCCATGTTCGCACCGGCGTACATGGGCCGAACAAGACGGGGCGGAGCCCCTCAAACGCTACTGCTATGAGGGCAAAAGCGCTGTTGTTGGGGAGAATGTTCGCGACCCATGGAGTGAAAGCATTTGAAAAGATCGTTTTCGGCCCATGTACGCTGGTGCGAACATGGGGCACCCGTCCAGGGCGTTTAGGAAACGAAATCCGCTCGGTTCCTTCACCATTCTCACTCCGGAATCACTTTGACGAAGATGCCGTCCGGCAGTTCTCCACCTAGGACGTGGACAACTCCACCTTTCACCAGGCCACGGAGCATGACCGGCTGGGCGGACGACGGTGCCACGGGTTTGGTGGTCGGGGCAGGGGCCGGCGCCCTGCCCATACCGCGATCCATGGCCAGGTTTGCCAGCCGGTCGGCATGGCGGTTCTTCTCCCGCAGGACATGTTGGATCTGAAAGTGATCGAGCTGCGGGACGCGGTGGCGCGCCTGCTCGTACAGAGGGCGGAGCTCGGGGCTGTTTACCCGATATTGCCCCTTCATCTGCTTGACCATGAGTTCGGAGTCGGAAATGACCCGCAAACTCCTGTGTCCATTGGCGATGGCAAAGTCGAGCGCGGCCAGAAGTGCCGAATATTCGGCAAAGTTATTGGTGTGCACGCCCAGAAATTCGCTCAGTTCGGCCAGGACCCGCCCAGTCGAGTCCTGGATGTATACGCCGAAGCCGGCTGGGCCCGGATTGCCGCGAGACCCGCCGTCGCAATAAGCGACAATTCCATCGAATACCGGAGCACGAAAGCTGCCATCGGGAGTGTGGGCTTGAAGAGGCATAGGCTGAGATTAACTTGCCCCCGGCGTGCTCACCAAACGTGGGCCCCGACGTCTTAGGGACAGCGGTTACGTGTGTACCTGGGAGCGATCATGCCGGCGGACGCGCTTCGCTTTACTTCACAAGGATCAATCAAGGCTGGGAGCTCTGCCTGGGCTCCTAAGCGAACGTTACAATCCTCCTCAGGCATGGCAAGCGAAGCGTGGGGTCGGGCCACCGAAACCGAGCTGATACGCGAAGCCCAAAAAGGCTCGCGGACTGCCTTCGAAGCCCTGGTGCGCCAGTACGACCAGCCCGTTCTGCGGCTGGCCCTGCGCTTGACCGGCTCCGAGCAGGATGCGCAGGACATCCACCAGGAAGCCTTCCTCAAGGCCTATCGCTACCTGGCAAACTTCCGCTTTGAATGCTCCTTCTACACCTGGATCTACCGCATCGTGACCAACCTGTGTCTCGATCATCTGCGCCGGCGCAAGTCCCGCCGCGAAGAGCAATCGGTCGTGGTTGATTCGAGCGGCGGCGAGATGGACCTGCTGAGCAATATCTCCGACGATCGGTCGATGGCGAATCCCGAGCGTGAGTTGGAGCGCAAGCTGCTGGGGGAGCGGATTCAGGAGGCCCTGAGCCACCTGACCCCGCGGGAGCGCATGGTTTTCGAGCTCAAGCACTACCAGGGCTTGAGATTACGAACAATCGGTGAAATGTTGAACACCACGGAAGAGACCGCCAAGAACACTCTCTTTCGCGCGACGAGAAAATTAAGAGCAAATCTGGCGGCAATTCGGTGAGGCGAGGTTTCAAATGGACTGCGAACTGGCTCAACAGCAGATAGCTCTCTTCGCATATGGAGAGCTGCCTGACGATCAGTGTCATGCGTTAGAAGGTCACCTAACGGCCTGCAAGCGGTGTCAAGAAGAGTTTGCAGCCGTACAAGCGCTGCAGCAGGCAATGGCGCTGGCCCCGGCCCTGGAACCATCCGCCAACATGCTGACGCAGGCGCGCATGCGGCTGGAAGAAGCATTGGACAGCATGCCGCGCAGTGGCTGGCTGATGCGGGTGCAGCAATCTATTTTCAGAGGCGTCCACATGCTCGGGCGAGCACCGGTTGCAGCCTCTGCGCTGCTGGTCCTGGGCTTAGGCGCCGGAAGCTTTGGCGGCTACCAATTCGCAGCCCGCAACCATCGTCCAATGGACAGCGTGATCGAGGCCGAAGGCAAGATCGCCAACGTCACCAGCATCGTCCGCGAGCCGCACACCGAGAATGTAGAAGTGCACTTCAATCGCCTGGTCCCAGAAACGGCCCAGGGATCTCTCGATGACAAGCGCATACGGGAACTGCTGCTGCTGGGCGCGCAAAGCCCGGTGAACACTGGGGTGCAGCAAAACTCGGTGAGCCTGCTGGCCGACGAATGCCTGGCCGGACACCAATGTGACGGCGGCCCGATCCGCCAGAGCTTGCTAGTAGCCTTACGGTACGACAAAAGTACCGATGTCCGGCTGAAAGCCTTGGACGGCCTTCAACCTTATGTTGCCCAAGACATGCGGGTGCGTGACGCAGTGCTGGAAGCGCTCATGGCTGATCCGGACTCCACGGTGCGCTCGCGGGCCATCGAGGTGCTGCAACCGGTCGAGGCCGATAGCAGCGTCCGCGAGGTATTGCATACCGTGGCCTCGCAGGACGACAATCCTCACATTCGAACGGTCTCCCAGGAAGCTTTGGACGAATACCCTCATATACAGTAGCTTGGGAGTCGTTTTGGATACGGCAAGTCTCAGCTTTGTAACCCTGGGAGATCTCCGATGAAGTACTTTCCGATGATGGGTTCGCTGGCGATGGTGGGGTTTCTGAGCGCTTATCCCGGCTGGGCGCTAGGCAGCTCGATGAGTTTGACAGTGTTTGCGGGCCCCGAATTTCTGCTGTACAGCGCGCAAGGCTACCTGGGAGTGGATTTAAAAGAGATCGACCCCGACCGGATCAGTGCGCTGCGCCTGAAGGATGCTCACGGCGCCGAAGTGACCATGGTGGACCATGACGCTCCCGCGGGCAAGTCTGGCCTTCTGAAGGTCCACGACGTGATTCTTCAGCTCGATGGCCAGTCGTTTGACAACGTCGAGCAACTGCGCCGCCGGCTGCGCGAGATGCCCTCAGGACGCACCATCAGTTTACTCATCAGCCGCGACGGCAACCCGATCAACGTCACCGTACAGCTTTGCGACGGCGCGGCGCTGGGGGCGAAAGCATGGTCCGAGCATTGGACCGTTCCCGATCCAACTCCACCGCCGCAAAGCGCACCGCCCAAGAGCTCATCACCTCGCAGCGGGATAGCCTCGACCTTTGTCCCTAGCCGTCCACCCGTCCCCGGCTTTCTGGACTTGAGTTCAAAGAATCTGTATGTGGGCGCGGATGTGAACCCGGTCCAAAAGCAGTTAGCTGACTACTTCGGGGTGCGCAGCGGCACGGGCTTGCTGGTAGAAAATGTGGATTTTCAAAGCCCTGCGGCGCGGGCCGGCCTGAAGGCCGGCGATGTGGTGGTGAAGGTGGAGTCAGCGCAGATGACGAGCCGCAACGACTGGCTCAAAGCGATCCATAACCATCGTGGGCAAATGGTACAGGTCACGGTCATGCGCAATAAGCAGGAGCAGGTCCTGACCATGAGCGCCGGAAAGCCGAAGAACAAGTAAGCGTCGTCCACCCGCGTTAAGACACCGCTCAGGCGAAGATAATCCCCGTTCCTTCCCGATGACTCGCGGCCCTGCTTGCGCTGTGATTGAATACCAGCAGATGCCACAGAAGCAAACACCCACCTGGAAAAGACGGGTCACGGCGGCGCGGCGCAAAGTGCGCGAGCTGGCGGTGGTGGGGCATGCTCTGGCTTCGACGCGGCACGTTGTCATGGCGCAAATTGTGCCCATGCGCTTTTGCAATCTCTCCTGCGCTTATTGCAACGAGTACGACAAGGTTTCCAAGCCCGTGCCGCTGGAAGAGATGGTGCGGCGCATCGATCATTTGGCCGCTCTGGGCTCGAGCATCATTACCATCTCCGGGGGCGAGCCGCTTACCCATCCGGAACTGGACGGGATCATTGCTCGTATCCGCCGCCATGGGCGGGTGGCCGGCATGATCACCAACGGATACCTGCTCATGCCGGAGCGGATCGAGCGCTTGAACCGCGCCGGTCTTGATCACATGCAGATCTCCATCGACAACATAGAGCCGGATGAGATTTCCAAGAAGAGCCTCAAGGTTCTGGACAAGAAACTGGAGTTTCTCTCCCGCTATGCCCGGTTCCACGTGAATATCAACTCCGTGGTTGGCGGAGGCATCAAGAATCCCCAGGACGCACTGGTGATTGGCAAACGCGCTTTGGCGCTGGGGTTTACTTCGACCATCGGCATTATCCATGACGGGGAAGGCCAGCTGAAAGCCCTGAAAGACGAAGAGCGGCGGGTCTATTACGAGATGGCCGCCATGGCCAAGAAAAACTACTCCCGCTTCAACAAGTTTCAGGAAGCGATTGCCAATGCGGAGCCAAACGACTGGCGCTGCCGAGCCGGCTCACGTTTCCTATATGTCTGTGAAGAAGGTCTGGTGCATTATTGCTCCCAGCAGCGGGGATATCCTGGAGTCCCGCTGGCGCAATACACCAAAGCCGACCTAAAACGGGAATACCTGACTGAAAAAAGCTGTGCCCCGCACTGCACTGTTTCCTGCGTGCACCAAATCTCCTACATCGACCACTGGCGCGCTCCCCAGACCCGCCAAACCACGCCGGAACAACTGATCAAAATTCAGACCTAGCTGTTTTGGGAGCCGAACAAACAATCAGACCCCGGGTGCCCCACTCTCGCTTGTTTTTCGCGAGATGTGGGATACCACTGCTCTTTACTGGCAGCGTTTAGGATTCAAAGCGCTAGAAACTGTACCTTCGTGGCTATCCCACATCTCGCGAAAAACAAGCGAGATGTGGGGCACCCGTGACTTGGTTGAGGAGACAAATTCATAGACGCTTTTACTCGCCTGCACCGTGGTGGGCGGGCGCGGCCTCGCCCTTGGTTTCGGCCAGCGCCTGGTCGATGATTTGGTAGAGCCGCTGACGGTCCACTACCTCAACAAATGGCACACCGTTCGTCTTGTTGGTGACTACCCAGATGGTCGGCGTGTGCTCGATGCCAATGCGCTTGCCGAGATCGATATCCGCCTGGACCTCCGCCGCCAGCTTCTTTTGCGGGTCCACCACGAAGGGAAGCGCCAGGCCGTGTTCCTGGGCAAATTTGTCGGCGAAGTTGTGAATTGCGGCTGCGGCGGCCGTAGTCGGACCAGCCGGAGTCTCCGGAGAAGTCTCGCCCGCGGCATCAATCAGGTTCTGATTGGAAAAAACCGCATCGCGAAACTCGTCGCCAATCTTCTTTGACTTGGTGTCGAACCAGCGCGCATACACCGCAGCGTCAAAACTCCAGGCGTGAAAGGGCAAAGGAAAATCATGACGCACCCAGGGAATATGGTACTGAGCCGCGGCATCCTTAAGCAGAGGATTGGCGCGGGCACAATCCGGGCACTCCATGTCTTCGAACTCAACGATTGCCACGTGGGCGCCGGGCGGTGGCTTGAGGGCTGCGGGATCATGGACCGTCGTTGCGTTCTGCGCGCCGGCAAATTGCGCCGTAAGAGCACCCATCAGCAGCAACGCCGCCATAAGGAGCCGCTTTGGGTGCGGATTTGGATCTGCGTACATGGTTTCTTTGCCCTTCACTCTTCCCACCTTCATTCCTGTTAATTGTAATGGTTGGCGGCTGCTATGATGCTGGCTTCCGGTGGGCGATGCAACGCGCAACGTTGAAGATCGCAGTCAGCCTGATTGGAGCGGGCCTGGCTGGCTTGGCCGCCTTTGTTTTGCTGGAAGCCGTGCTACCTGGCGCGCACCCACCGAGCGCAGGGACCGTGCTCTTTCGCTTTCAGCTAAGCGCCATGGTCGCCATGGGAGTTTTCGCCGGACTTGCCATTGTGATCTACGTGCGACTGTCGCGGAGAGACTAAGGGAGTGATATGAAGAATCGCGCGGAGTGGCTAACGTTTGGGGTCTTCGTGATCGCCGTTCTGGGGGCGCTGGCTTTCCTGCTGCGCCGCGGAGTACACGGCCAGTCGGCAGCTTTGGCCGTAGCCCTGCTGGTGATCCTGATATTGCGGGTGGGGATCTTTGCCTGGAACCTGCGCCGGCAACGAGCGGAGCTCAATCGCCGATAAGCAAAGTAAGATGCGTGATCACTGTGCTACACTCGGTTCCCGCAAACGAAGCAGGCCGCTCGTATGCATGGAAAATCAGGTCTGCGTTTTGCCTTCTTCTCGGACTCGGGGGCTGATGGCCTACCGAAGCGCTCCCTGGCAGCGTACCGACCGTAATTGGAGATGTCCGGAATGGTTCGTTCATTGAAAGTCTATCAAGGACAGGACATTCGCAACGTGGCCTTGGTGGGTCATGCCCACTGCGGCAAAACAACCTTGATCTCCGCTCTTCTGCAAGCCGCCAAAATGACCGAGAGACTGGGCCGGGTGGATGACGGCAGCGCCGTAACCGCCTATGACGAAGAGGATGTAGCCCGGCGGACAACCATGCAGAATGCCTTGGCATTCGCTGAGTGGCACAACGTAAAAATTAATTTTGTCGATACTCCAGGCTTTCCCATGTTCGTGCATGAGGCACGAGCAGCACTGCTGCCGGTAGAAGCGGCCCTGCTCGTGGTTAACGCGGCTTGCGGCGTCGAGGCCATGACCCGGCGGGTATGGAAGTTCGGCGAAGAATTTAACCTGCCGCGGGCCATCGTGGTCAACCAGATGGATCATCCTCGCGCCGATCGCGAACGCACCATGAACGCGTTGCGCGAAGCTTTTGGGCGCCAGGTAGTTCCGGTGCAGCTGCCCATTCTCGAAGGTACTGGACAAAATCCGATCTTCCGCGGAGTGGTGGACCTGGTGACCATGGAAGCCTTCGTCTACGAGCCGGACGGTACCGGGTGCGGACGCCTTTCCGAGATCCCGGTACGCCTTCGCGAGGAGGCCACAGCCGCCCACCAGGACCTGGTCGAGCTTGGTAGCCGAGGGCAAAGACGAATTGATGGAGGAGTATTTCCGCGAAGGCACCATCCCTCAAGAACACCTCATCGTCGCCCTCCATGAGGCCATTCGCGAAGACCGCATCTTCCCCGTGCTCTTTGCGAGCGGCCTGAGGAACGTTGGCAGCGACCACCTGCTGGATTTCCTCGAAGTTTACGCACCGGCGCCGGTGGAGCGCGTTCCTGTAGCTGCCCGGGGAGCGGTGGAATCCGCCGGCCGCCGCACCAAGCCGTCTGTTGCCGGGAAGCAGCCGGCTACAGATGGCCTCAACGGGGACATTGCTCCGCCCAGCGACGCCGATCCGGTGGCAGAGATGGTGTTGCGCAAGGTGGATGATCGCGAACCGCTGTCGATGTACGTCTTCAAGACCATGTCTGATCCTTTTGCCGGGAGGATCTCTTTCTTCAAGGTTTTTTCCGGGATCGGCAAAAGCGACGCCACTGTCACCAATTACACCCACCGCAACGCGGAGCGTCTGGCTCACCTGACGGTCATGCAAGGGCGGACCGCAATGCCCATCGCTGAGCTGCACGCCGGCGATATTGGCGCCGTGGCCAAGCTGCGCGAGACCTTTACCGGCGACACGCTAGGGGATGCGGGCCACGAGATTTACTTTGACCCGGTGACGATGCCGGAGCCGGCCGTCACTTACGCCATCGAGCCTAAAACCCGAGCGGATGAGGAAAAGCTGGCGCCGGCGGTGCACAAGCTGATGGAGGAGGACCTGATGGTCCGCTTCTATCGCGATGATGCTACTCATGAATTCCTGCTGGCCGGTTCGGGCCAGCCGCACATCGAGTCCATCGTGCACAAGCTGCGTCGCCGCTACCACACCGAGGTGACGCTCAAGGCCCCCAAGGTGCCTTACCGGGAAACGATCCGGGCCAAGGCTGACGCCCAGGGCAGGCATAAAAAGCAGAGTGGAGGCCACGGACAGTTTGGCGACTGCTGGATCCGCCTGGAACCCCTGCCGCTCGGCTCAGGCTTTGAATTCGTGAACGAGATTTTCGGCGGGGCGATTCCCAAGACCTTTATTCCCGCGGTGGAGAAGGGTATTCAGGAAGCGGCGGCCCATGGCTGGCTGGCCGGCTTTCCCATGGTCGATTTCCGGGCTGTGCTTTACGACGGCAGCTACCATGACGTGGATTCGAATGAGCTCTCCTTCCGCCTGGCCGGACGGCGGGCCTTCCGCAACTGCATGGAGCAATCCAGGCCGGTTTTGCTGGAACCGCTCATGCGGGTGGAGATTGAGGCGCCGGAGGGCTTTACCGGTGTCCTCATGGGAGATCTGACCGGGCGGCGAGGCCGGGTTCAAGGTATGGGCAGCGGCCGAGGCACTGCGGTCATCCGGGCCGAAGTCCCGATGGCCGAAATGCTAAGTTACGGCGCCACGCTCACTTCCCTTACCCAGGGGCTGGGCAGTTTCCACATGGAAATGGCCCGCTATGAAGTGGTTCCCCCGGCAGCGGCAGACAAGGTCATCGCCTCAGCCCATAAGCACGTGCAGGTCGACGAAGAATCCTGAAGCGCTAGCATCACGAGCTAAAATTAGGCAACCTCAAGCCCCTGATTCAATCTAAAGGACTAATGACGATCCCAGCGCGGACCCTTATGGCAGCGGCAGTGTTCTTCTCCGCCGGGATGCTGCCAGCGCAGACTGCCAATCAGAGCTCCGCGCAGAGTCCCTATTACGGCAGCGTCACCATCGTGCAGCCGACCGACGGGGTGAAGCCCTTGACCCTCGACGAGGCCGTGGGGATGGGCATCGAGCATAACCTGGCGTTGGTCGAGGCGCGACAGCAGGAGCAGAGCGCCAAGGCGCAATCCCTCGAAAGCTTGCAACCTCTTTTACCGACAGTAACGGCGCAGGCGGATTCGGGCGCGCACCAGATCAACCTGGCAGCTTTAGGCTTCTCCAGCCAGCCTCCTCGCGAAATCCGCGGCCCTTTTTCCTCAATTTAACTTAGCCTCGTTCCAGACCGGTGGTGAAGGTCAACGTCACCGACGCCTTGGTGAATTACTCCCAGACCCTCTTCAGCCTGTCCAACATAGACCTTTACCGGGCCTCGAAGGAAAGCGTGGTCGCCGCCTTTTACAACAAGCAGTCCTCGCGCGGGCTGGTCGTACTGACCGTAGGGAATGCTTATTTGCAGGCGCTCGCACTGGGCGCGCAGGTAGATAACGCCAAGGCGCTGCTCCAGGCCGACCAGGTGCTGCTCAACCAGGCTGTCGCCGAACATCAGGCCGGTACGGCGGCGAATCTGGATGAGCTAAGAGCCCGGGTGCAATTCCAAACCCAGCAGCAGGCCGTCATCTCCGCTGAAGTGAATTTCAGAAAAGCAAAGATCGCGCTCAACCGCGAGATAGGCCTTCCGCCGCAACAGGAGATCCAGCTCACCGATGCCCAACCCTATGCCGACCTGGCAACGATGAATATCGACCAAGCCAAGGAGATCGCTTACCGTAGCCGGCAGGATTACCAGGGACTGCAGGCGCAGATCCGGGCTGCCCGACTGCAGAAGAAAGCAGCAAAATGGGAGCGGCTTCCGACCCTGGATTTTCAGGGCAACTATGGCGTCACCGGGGTGACCGGCGGCCTCTACCATGGAACCTTTGTGGCTGCGGGATCGCTGAACCTGCCTCTTTTTGAAGAGGCCAAGTTTCGCGGAGACAGTGGCGTAGCTAACGCCAACCTGACCAACCTCACCCAGCAACTGGCCGCCCTTAAAGAGCAGATCAACCAGCAGTTGAGGGATAGCATCCTGGATGTGCAGTCAGCCGCTGAACTAGTGCGGGTGGCGCAAAGCAACGTAGAGTTGGCCCGCAAGGAACTGGAACAGACCACAGATCGTTTTCAGGCAGGTGTCGACGATAACCTGCCCGTGGTGCAGGCGCAGGCTACCCTGGCCGACGCCGAGACCACCCTGATCAATACCACGAGTCAACATAACCAGGCTAAGCTGGGGCTGGCACGCAACCTGGGCATCGTCGACACCCAATACGCAACCTTCTTGCACGGCAATTAGCGCGGACTAGTGACACTCCAGTCCAAATAAGCGTCAACCTGCAGCCGTCATGGCTCTGATTCCGCTTTACCAAGAGCCGGGATGCCTCCAGCAAATGCGCTCGTTATTCGCGAGATGTGCGGATACTCACAGCACCTTCCGCAGGTGACTCTCGAAATCCAGATACGCTCTGAGCGTCTACATCGGTGGGTATCCGCACATCTCGCGAAAAACGAGCGAGATCCTGGGGCACCTCGGATCCTTGTCGTGAGCGGTAATCCGAGCTCTACGAACTCGAGCCGTGACCCTGCAAAGATCAACGGGGTTTTGGTGCAGGTCCTGGTCTCGAGCCACCTGATTTGTCACCGGTCCAGCAGCGTAACGGCTCCAGTGCGGATATCGAAATACCCTACCGCGACCTTCAACTTGCCATCTTCGATCATGGCCGACAACAGCGGGGATTCCCGCAGGCGGGCAGCCTGCAGCAGCGCGTTGGCGCGGATGGTGGCCTCCAGGTCAGGGCCGGCTTGCTCCACTGCAGGCTCGATATAGGGGAACAGCGCACTGATCTGTCCTGGAACCGGGGGACCCGGGTTGGCAGCTTGAGGCGAAGCCTGGATTGCGGCCGTAACTGCACCACACCTGCTATGACCCATCACCAGGATCGTATTGGTTCCCAGGACGGCGGCGGCATACTCCAGACTCGCGATAATCTCCGGGGTGACGATGTTGCCCGCCACGCGGGTGACGAAAAGCTGGCCGATGGTCTGGTCAAAGACCACCTCCACCGGCACGCGCGAGTCGGCGCAGGAAAGAACCGCGGCAAACGGTTCCTGCTTCTCCATCATCTGTTGCAGGATTGCCAGATCGCGTCGATAGGAGGACGGCCGGCCGCTGGTGAACCTGAGGTTGCCGGCAATTAACTCGTCCAGCGCGGCCTCGGGATTGCTGCGCTTGCTCTCGCTTTCATTGCGGCGTGACGATGGGCGCGGGGGAGCCTGAGGACATGCCAGCATCCTATCGCATTCGCCCGCTTGCGATATCCTTCCGAAGGATGCTAACAGTGCAGCTTTTCTTGAGCGGAAATTAAAGACCAGCCTATGGCCCCACCGACAGCTGGTACAGCAGCATTCGCCTATCGGGACTTTCGCCGCTATCAGATGGCCCGGGTGATGGTCATTATGGGCGCAGAAGCTCAGGCGGTGGCTGTGGCCTGGCAGGTCTATGAGATCACCCACCGGGCGATCGATCTGGGGTATACCGGGCTGGTGCTGTTTTTGCCCGGGCTCTTATTCCTCCTGCCTGCAGGCCATGTCGCGGACCGCTATGACCGCCGGATGGTAATCCTGGTCTGCTACTCCCTGCAGATTTTGTGTACCCTGACGCTGCTGATTTTCGCTCTACAGAGGACTGCATCGAGTCGAGCCGATTTTCGCTGTGCTGTTCCTCATTGGCTCTGGGCGCGCATTCAGCGGCCCGGCTAG
This sequence comes from uncultured Acidobacteriaceae bacterium, assembly GCA_963805955.1. Classification (GTDB taxonomy): domain Bacteria; phylum Acidobacteriota; class Terriglobia; order Terriglobales; family Acidobacteriaceae; genus PALSA-350. The sequence goes on along the minus strand of CAWDVZ010000013.1, from coordinate 84,096 downwards.
TTCGGCCCTGCTTCCCCACCTCGTGCCCACAGAACACTTCGTGAATGCCATCACCTGGGGAGCCACAGTTTTCCAGATCGCCAACATCAGCGGGCCGGCCGTGGGTGGGCTGCTCTACACCCTGCCCCTACCGGGCAGACTATACGGCGCCCCCCTCGTGTTTCTGTTTGCCCTGCTCACCGGCATTGGCTTCGTGACGTTGATCGGTTCCCTGCACGTACGCCCCGGACGCATGGAGCATCGAGCTATTTCGACCGATGTGATCCTGGCCGGCTTTCGCTATGTGTGGAGTTCCAAGCTGTTGCTGGGATCGATTTCGCTGGATCTCTTTGTCGTGCTTTTAGGCGGTGCAACCGCGCTGCTGCCCATTTATGCCCATGATCTGTTGCATACCGGGCCGCAGGGCCTGGGCGCCCTGCGCTCCGCTCCTGCGATGGGCGCGCTGGCGGTTTCCATTTGGTTGACCTTCCGGCCGGTCCTGCGGCGTCCGGGCGCGCTCATGTTCGTCGGGGTCGCTATTTACGGTTGTGCAACCATCGTCTTCGGCATTTCCCGGAGCTTGCCCCTGTCCCTTGGCGCTCTCATGGTGGTAGGAGCTTCGGACATGATCAGCGTCGTGATCCGCTCGTCGATGCTGCAATTGGCTACTCCCGCGTCCATGAGGGGCAGAGTGAGCGCGGTGAATTCACTGTTTGTCGGAGCCTCCAATGAGCTGGGTGAATTTGAGAGCGGGGTGACCGCCCAGTGGTGGGGAGCCGTTCGTGCAGTGGTAGCCGGGGGCATAGGAGCACTCGCTGTTACCGGGATTTGGAGCGTGCTGTTTCCCGCGCTCCGAGGCGCCGAGCAGCTGACGGAAGAATCCCTTTTGCAGGTCGAAGAAGAAGCCAGCGCTAAGTTTTAGTTGACAGGCAACGCAGCTAATTGCACAATCCCTAAGGCTTTTGTAGTAATTCTGGACACCCCCCTAGTCCGCAACGTTCGTTTCTCTAGCAGTCGCGTATTCGACATGCGCGCCAATCTGATAGCTAAAACGGAATAGGGGTAAGCACGTCATGAAGAGTTCAGGTTTCCTCTTGCGGCCGTTTGCATCGCTGCCACTGCCTCAGTCGCCTCCGCCCAGAATGCCATCCAGCTTTTCAATCCAGTAAGCGTCAGACCGTCGACGCAGGGCACCGGGTACGGGGCCCAGGCCAACAATTTCAACACCACGACTCTGAACCTGAGCTGCCCCGCGTCCATCCAGGCGATGATTTCGTCTTCGGCAAATGGCCAGAACAATGTGCTGGTGGACAACTACATCGCGCTCGGCGTCGGAGGAGCGACTCCGGTTGACATCTGCCAAAATGGCACCGTCGAAAATGGCGGCCAGCAGCAGAACTGCTTCACCGGCGGCTATTCGTCCCTGGCGAACGGCGGAGGCCTCAATGGGCAGGATCCGGATGGTTATGTGAGCTCAGGCGGAGTGGCACCCCTCGACGTCCACGCCATGCTCACCCCCGGCACGATCCAGACTCAATTCAGCCTCGTGGATACGGGCGGCTATCTCGCCAGTTCCACCCTCTACCTGGTGACTAACTGCACCTCACTAGGGGTCGTGGGGCCCGGCCTGGTGACCGGCAGCCCGATTTCGAACAGCAACCCGACCTCCTCGCAGCTAACCCAGAATTATCCGTTTAATTCCATTACCAATCAGCTGGTCCAGTTCACCTACGATCTCTCCGAGGCACACAACGCAGGAACTCTATCGATTCAGGATCAGTCGACGCCTTCGACGGCGGATACCCCTCTCAGCCCGTCAACCTTCTCCACCACCTACCTGCGCGGCACCTCGTTTGCGACTGCGAATTGCCTGACCCATACAGGTGAGCTGTACAACGGCTCACCAGCCTGCAAGCTCTACACCCTGACCTGCCAGGTCGGTACCAATCCCGACCAGAGTGGAGCTTTGTGTCCGGCATCCTTAGGAACGCAACGAGATTTTTCAGGAAGTTTTCGACGGCCCCAAATTTACTCTTCCCGATATTCTCGGGACGAATCTCTTGATTTACCACCAGGGGGTAGGCCTCCTGGAGGCCAAAGAAGGCTGGAGCGGAGGATCTTGCGTGTTCGACCCGACGTCAGGCATCGCCGGGGAGCTTTGCCCGCAAAACCTGTTGACCAACTTTTCCGGTCCAGGAGCCTACAAGAGCGGCGGCCGCGGCCAGAGCTCTAACTCCACGTTTATTACTGTTGCCCCGGTGCCAGAAGATCTAACCATCCCCAGTGTGACCGGGCAGCGCCTCGGGTACTGGGTCAACAGCCACAGCTTCAAAGTAAATTTCCTTAGCGTGCCGCCGGCCGTGGCTTCAAAAAACAGCTTCGTAGCGGCGCCGATCCAGAGCATTACCTACGGTATTTCGCTCGCTTCGAGCGTGCCTCAACCCGGGCCGCCTGTCCCTGACGATGTGACCGTACCAAATGCCGCCTGCCCCACACCCGGTTCCACTCCACCGAAAGCAACCCCCTTCACAGCTCTGGGAGAGGGTGTGAGCGTCCCTGAGGATGGCCAATACCTGCTGCATTACTTTGCCCAGGATTGCGCCGGCACCGAAGAACTGAAGTTCACCAATACCGCAGGTACCTGGTCGACCGCGTTCTACACTTTTCCCATCAATGTGGACACGGTCGCTCCCGTAATTGCGACGGGGCCGACCTTGTCTCCCGCGCCCACAAGCAGTGGCTATAAATACGGTCAGAAGGTCACCGCGACTTACAGCTGCACGGACGACCGTTCCGGAGTCGTGCTGTGCGGCACGGCCATTTACTTGGTGGGCAGACTGAACACCGGCACCATCACCACGCTTGTCAATACGCTCAAGGCAGGCCAGCAAACCTTCACGGTGACTGCAGTGGACGCCGCGGGAAACACCACAACCTCCGCCCCCGTCAGTTATGTGGTGCAGCCACGCTAACCTGAATAGACCCACAAGAATAGGGTTCCCATCCTTCGCAGAAACCGCGAAGGATGGGAACCTCAGCTATTTCTTCCAGCGATTCGATTCGTCATACATGGTTTTGAAGTCGGTGCGGCGCATGATATTCTCCGCGCCCGCGTCCCCGCGAATTACGTTCAGTAGTTGGGCGCACTCACGGTAGTTATCGGCTGCGATCCCGGCACTTCCGCTCAGCCGTGCGGACGTTCCCAACAAGTAGTAGATCCTGGCCATGCCGAAACGAACGCCTGCGCGCTGCGCGCTGGGTAGCTCCTGTTGCAGATCGTGATTGGCGCGGGTGTAATCCTTGAGGCCAATCTCCGCCTCCGCCAAGTCAAGATTTATCTCCAACGATAAGTGGGCGGCGATCGAGCCTTTGCCATTGAGAAGCGTTTGCAAGCTGCGTGACGCTTCTTGAAAACGGCCCTCAGAAATAGCGACCCTGGCCACATTCACTTTCGATTGCAGCAATACTTCGTTGTACTTAGTTTGGGATGCGAGCCGGAGCGCTGATTGATAAAACGGTGCGGCGCTCTTGATGTCGCCCCGGTAAAAGGCGAGGTCGCCCCGAGTGATCAGAATTTCAGCTTGGAGAGCGTTGTTTTTCAGCCCCTGCTGAATTTTCTGCGACTCCTCAAGCGGGGCGGCGGCCTCATCGCTCCTGCCTGCGCGAGCCAGAGCGCCGGAAAGGCCGTTGAGGAATTCGGCCATATCAAGACCGGTCTCCCCTTGCTGGCGAAAACTCTTGACTGCATCCTGCATCGACTTCACGGCCGCGCCAAACCTGCCTTGGTACTCAAAAACCAGGCCGATCTGATGAGAGACCACGGCAACGATGTGCGCATCCCCGGCGGTGCGGGCAAGTTCCAGCGCCCGCATCAGGCCCGTCATTGACTGCTCGTACTGGCCCGTCGCCGTGTAGGCTTCGCTCAGGCCCTCGAGCGTATCTGCGATATCGACCGGTACACCCAGCTTTTCCCGCAACTGCAAGGCCTGCTGGTAATACGTGAAGGCGTTATCGTTGTCCCCGGTGGTCAGATATACGTTGGCAATATTGTTGAGGCATTGCGCCTCATAAGCCTGATCGCCCGTCTCGCGCTGGATCTGTAAGGCTTGCTTGTAAACGTCGAGCGCCTGATCGAATTTTCCCAAATCAATGTAGATCGTGCCCATGTTAGTGAGGGTGTCGGCAACGCCACCCTTCATGCCGATCTCACGTAACAGTATCAGTGACTTGTTATAACTGGCCAGCGCCGCATCCGGTTTACCTTGCGTCGCCTGAACATCCGCCATCTCATTCAGGGCAGCGGAGATGCCCCACTTTTGGCCGATCTTCTCGTTGATCGCGATGGATTGCTGATAATTCTGCAGAGCATCATCCAGCTTGTTCAGCAGACGGTACGATGTCCCCATGGAGAGCAGGATCAGCGCCCTTTGCTCCTGGTTGTCGAACTGAATCGTAAGCGTGAGGCCCTGGGTGAGCGCGTCCAAAGCCGCCTGCGGATTGCCGGTGAGGTTATCGACCACACCCGTCTGCCACAGTGCCTTGATGTTCTTCGGATCCGACTGCAGGACCTTGGCGAAGGTGGCGCGCGCCTTATCGTACTCTCCACTTTGCAGATAGAGGACACCTAGCTCGTACTGAACATCGATGTCGCCGGGCAAGCTTTTAGAGAGATTTTCGTAAGCTTCTATCGCTTTCTTGTTGTCTTTCATGATGCGCGCATTGCTGGCGCTGATCAGGTATTTCTCCGGCAGCGGCAGATTCTGATTCTGCGCGAGATTGAGCGCGCGTATGGACGACTGCTCGGCATCGTTTTGAAATCCTAGTTCGGCCTGCGCATCGGCAAGCATAGAAAACGCCAGCGCGAAATCCGGATCCTCATTGGTCGCCAGCTGCAGCTGCTTGAGCGCGTCCAGATTCTTGCCCGCGCGCATCAGGACGGCCCCTTCATTGAATTCTCGCAGCGCGTCGACAGATTTTGTGTTGGGCTTGAACGACTGGGCCTTCAATTCCTCCACCACGCTGGCGGAGAGGGAAAGGTTCTTGCGGACGGAGTCAGCCAGGCTATCGATGGCAGCCGGCAGATCTTTTACCAGCGCCTGCGCTTTGACGGGGACAGTCTGATCATGGGCCAAGTCCCGTATGGTCGCGTCGATCACGATCTGATCGCCGAAACGTGCATATTGGCCCGAGACAAGAACGTCCGCATTGCTGAACTGGGCCACGCGGCGCAACATATCCGGATCGACCGCGGTCTCCGGGCCGACATGAAGATCGGATAGCACCTGGTGGAGCCTGTCGGTAGAAACGGCATGCAGATGGGCGGACTGACCGATGTCAGTGCTGAGCATGTCCGCTACGCTGGAGCCGATCCAGTCGTCCTTGGCATCACCGGAGGAGTTGCGAAAGGGCAAAATCGCCAGCGATCTCGGACGAACCGCTGAGGCCTCCTGCTTGGCCTCAGGAATAGCCGCGGTCTTGGGCCGGGTAAGCAAATAACCGATGACAGCGACCAGAAGCAACAGCAGGACAGCCCGCCGGCAAGCAGCCGCTTGTTCTCGTCCGCCCATCTGCGGGGACCCGGCCGCAGCCGGGCGGCGATGATGCCGGACTTACCCGTGCCCGACCACAGCTCCAGATCTGCCAGCAGTTCCGAAGCGGACTGATATCTGAGGGCAACATCCCGCTCCAGGCATCGGCTCACGATCTGGCTCAGCTGAGGGGGGACGCTCTTATCGAATTCCGAGACGGGGACGACCCGCTCCTGGGTACGTTTGATCAGGCTGGCCAGCGCGCTATCAGCGCGGAAAGGCGTTTGCCCTGTCAACAACTCGTAAAAAATGAGTCCCAGGGAAAAGATGTCGGAGCGTTGGTCCAGATTCCCGGCCAGCGCCTGCTCCGGCGACATGTATTCCATGGTGCCAACCATGGCGCCGGTCTGGGTCATGCGGTCGCCTTCGAGCGTCTTGGCCAACCCAAAATCCATGACCAGGATGCGGCCGGTGGCGGTTTCCCACATGATGTTTTGCGGCTTCAGGTCACGGTGGATGACGCCGACGTTGTGCGCGGCCTCAAGCGCCCGGCACACCTGCTCAATGATCGCCACTGCCTCTCGTGGAGGAAGCTTGCTCCGCTGATGGAGGATGGCGGCGAGATCTTCGCCCTCGACAAACTCCATGGTGATGAACTTTATTCCCTCCGCTTCGCCCAGGTCATAGATCCGGACGACATTGCGGTGGGTAACCTGGGTGGCAAGGATCAGTTCCTGTTTGAAGCGGTCGAGAATGGCCCGGTTACGGGCCAGGTCCGGGCGAATTACCTTCAGGGCGACCATGCGCCCGAGCTCAACATCCTTGGCTTTGTAAACGGCGCCCATGCCGCCTTCGCCCAGCAGGCTCAATACCTCATACCTCTGCGCCAGCAGGTGGCCGGAGGTAAGGATGTGTTGCCCCGCCTCGCTGTAGTCTCCAGGAAGTATCTGCGAAGCGGAGGTTCCTACTATGGTCGGACTGTCACTGGGGTTGGGGCTGGGATTTTTGCTTGGCGGGAAGCCGAACATAGTGTCGGCATCGCTGGGCACATGCGCATTAGCGGACGAGCTTTCCCCTTTCACAGGGGCGCGTACGCCTCCGTTCCCCGGCTTTGAGGCGTCGTGTCCGGGAGGATTGCCTCCTTCTTCGCGCATGACTCAGCGGCCCCAGCCCGCAATCGTTGGATACCCGCAGTATATAGCGGGCACGGTTCGGAGCCGGTTTCATTATCATCCGCGGCATGGGGATCTATTCCCACGCGAGATCGCGGCAACGGCGATCAGAATCCGTTGGGGAAAGAGTTAAATTCCGGTCCCGTAATCTGCTGCGCAGACGCTATCCCCGGCATGGGAGAAGAAGTCGTACTGCGTGCGGTGATTGAATTTATATCGCGCACGCAACTCCCGTCCGACGTAGAGACCCAAAGCGGCAATACCGAGAGCAATCGAAGTCCAGCCAACAATCCACATTGCAGACCCTTCTTCCTGGGGGGAAGAGATTTCCGACGATTGGCCGGAATGTTGAAGCCCGAAAATAGCGTTACCATCCATGTACATCATGCGGAAATAATAGCGCAGCTTGGTAGCAATTACGTAGTTACGGCGGGCGACACCAAAGGGCTATTTCACCTGCTCAATTTGATGCAGCAGTGCGACCTTTCGTGCCGGTGGAAGGAAACTGGCTTCAATAGAATTAGCAGCTAATTCACGTAGATGCTCCTCGGTGAAGCCAAACACCTCCTGGGCCAGCCGATATTCATCCTGCAAGTCGCTCAGGAACATCGCCGGATCGTCGGAATTGAGGGTAACCATGAGACCGGCGTCGAAATAGCGGCGGACTGGGTGCTCCGCCAGCGTAGGACAACAGCCGGTGCGCAAGTTCGAGGTAACACAGATCTCGAGCGGGACCTGGCGTTCGGCCAGAATCTCCATCAGGTCGGGATCCAGTTGAGCGGAAAGGGCATGACCGATGCGCTCGGCTCCGATATTGAGCGCTGCCCAGATGCTCTCCGGCCCCATAGTTTCGCCGGCATGCGCCGTCAGGCGAAGACCCGCATCCTGGGCCTGCTGAAAAAGCTCGCGGAAGGGCTCGGCGCCGGCACGCCGCTCGTCTCCGCCAATCCCGATGCCGATGATGCTGGGGGACTCACGGCGTAACTCTGCGGCCTTGCGGAAGACGCGCGCCGCCTCCTCCGGGCCAAAGTGGCGGACGGCGTCGAAAATCCAATAGAGCGTGATCCCGAATTGGCGCTCGGCGCGCACCCGGGCCGCTTCCATCCCATAAAAAAGCGCCTCGAACTCGATCCGCCGCCAGTAGTACACCACGCCAACCGAGACAAACACCTCGGCATGCACCACACCCTGGCCTGCCAATCGCTCCAGCATGCGAAAGGTGATCAGCTCGTAGTCTGCCGCCGTGCGCAGCCGTTCGCTGACCGCTTTGAACGCTAACAGAAACCCGGTGAAATCCTTGTAACGATAAAGGGCTCGTGCTTCGGCGAGGGTTAGCCGGCCGTCATCGTGCCGCTGGCTCAATTCGACCAGGGTTTCAGGGGAAACAGTTCCCTCCAGGTGCAGATGGAGTTCCGCTTTGGGGAGCGCCCGCAACCACGAGTTCGCGTTGCGGCGCGAGGTAGCAGGCCGTGGTCATGAAAGGGAGGAAAATTCGCTGTGCTTGCGGCTATAGAGAAAATAAATGACCAGCCCAATGATTAGCCAAGCGAAAAAGCGCAGCCAGGTGATGACCGGGAGGCCCGACATGAGAAGCGTGCAAAAAAAGAGGCTAAGGATAGGTACGGAGATCCCGCCGGGGGCGCGAAAGCCACGACGCCGATCCGGTTCACGAAAGCGCAGGATCAGAACGCCGATCGATACCAGCACGAAGGCGAAGAGGGTGCCGATGTTCGACAGGTCGGCGAGGGTGCCGATATCCAGCAAGCCACTGGGAATTGCTACCAGAAAGCCGGCCACCCAGGTGGCTACCGCTGGAGTGCGATAGCGCGGGTGCACCTTGCCGAACCAGCGGGGGAAAAGCCGGTCGCGGGACATGGCAAACCAGACCCGCGCCTGGCCGAGCTGGAAAACCAGGATGGAGGAGATCATGCCCATCATGGCCCCGCATAGCACGATCAAGCGCACCCAATTCAGCGAAACCGAGCCGGTGTCGTGGCTCAGCTTCTTGAGGGTATTGACCACCGGCGCAGCATCATCGACCAGCGTCTGCCAGGGGATAAGACCGGTGAGCACGACGGCCACGCCGATATAGAGCAGAGTACAAACGACCAGGGTAGCCAGGATGCCGATGGGAACATCGCGTTGCGGCCGATGGCACTCCTCCGCCGCCGTCGAGACCGAATCGAAGCCGATGTAGGTAAAGAAAATGATGCTGCCGCCGGTGAGCACGCCCGACCAGCCGTTGGGAAAAAACGGATGCCAATGACCGGGATGGATGAAGCGGGAGCCGATGATGATGAACACCAGGATGGCGGTGATCTTGAGCAGAACCATGATGTTGTTGGTTCCCGCCGATTCGCGGATACCCCTTACCAGCACGATGGTGAGAATCAGCACGATGAGAAAGGCGGGGAAATTAAAACCCATGTGCCAGCCTGGCTGGTAGATGGTGTTGCCTTGCAGGTCGGTCAGGCCGGAGGGCAGAAATGCGGGCGAAATCCAACGCGCGCTGGGGCGCACGCCGAACCAATCCATGAAATCGACGATGTGGGCCGCAAAGCCGACACACACCGCCATGTTGCTGACGGCGTATTCCAGGATCAGGTCCCAACCGATGATCCAGGCGACGAGTTCTCCCATGGTGGCGTAGGTGTAGGTATAGGCGCTGCCGGCAATGGGAATCATGGACGCCAGCTCGGCGTAGCAGAGCCCGGTAAAGGCGCAGACGACCGCCACCAGCACAATGGAAAAGGCCAATGCCGGACCAGCTCCCGGGCGGCCCGCCAGGGCATGGTGGTTTACCAGGTAATCCAGGAGAGGGGTGTTCAGGATCGAGGAGGTGTCAAATTTCTCGCCCGCGATCGCGGTGCCGATCACGGTGAAAATTCCCGAACCAATCACCGCGCCGATCCCTAGCGCGGTAAGTGACCAGGGGCCGAGCGTTTTCTTCAGACAGTGCTCGGGGAGTTCCGAGTCGCTGATCAGCTTGTCGATCGATTTTGTTGCGAACAGTTGCTTTCGCAGCGTCTCGGCTCCTTAGCTATGCCAATGCAATCCCGGTGCAAGTCGCGGAAAAGTCCCGAAGGGACGACTGAAATTAGCCCAGGACGTCAGTCCTGGGTTAAGTCCGTAAACACGACCAGTCCCGCAGGGACGGCTGAAAATGGCCCAGGACGCGAGTCCTGGGTGACCTCGCGCTCAACTCAAAACTTACGGGTAGGGACAGGACCCTACCCAGCACTGCGTACTGGGAAATTTTCAGCCGTCCCTTCGGGACTGGTCACGTTTACGAACCTACCCAGGACTAACGTCCTGGGCTAATTTCAGTCGTCCCTTCGGCACTTTTTCACACACGGACCGCCGACCCTAACGCTTGCTTTGACCTCGCGTCAGCTTCTTGGCCTTCTTCTTGTTGGAACCTCGGGGCGTGGTGCGCGCGGCCTTGGGTGCGGCTTTCTTCCGCGCCGCGCGTTTGATCTTTTTGCGTTCCAACTTATCTTCTACGTTCTTGGTATTGGGCATTATTTTCCTTGTCTACACTTTTTCCAGCTGGGCAAATTTCTCCACCAGCTTCTTCACGCCGAATTCTGCAAATTGTACCGTAATCTTCGCATCATCACCGTCGCCCTCGCGGCGGAAGACAACGCCTTCTCCGTATTTAGGATGGCGTACACGCTGGCCGCTGCGAAATCCCGTCGCTCCCCCGGGGATGGGAATTTCCAGCTTCGGCCTGCTCCCACCACTCTTGCGCGAAGAGAAAAACTGCGCGATGTTGTCCAGAGAACCGGCCGGCCGCGAGGCCGGAGGCCGCGAAACGGCACTTGGACGCTGGTCCTCGTCTTCGTAGCTATAGTGCCGGGACGATTCCGATTCGTCGCGGCCGGAGCGATAACGCCCCGCGTAGGCTCCGCTTGCAGGCCGCTGGCCGCGAGTCAGATCCTGCAACAGATGCGCCGGGATCTCTTCCAGGAAGCGCGAGGGCAAGCTGGCTTCCGGCATATCGTTCCCGTACCTGCGGCGATAGCGCGCTCGTGTCACCACCAGCGCATCCATAGCCCGTGTCATGCCAACGTAGCAAAGCCGCCGCTCCTCTTCGAGCTCCATCGGCTGATTGAGCGTTCTGGAATGAGGAAACAGTCCCTCTTCCATTCCAGCCAGCAAGACCAGGGGAAATTCCAGCCCTTTGGCCGAATGCAGGCTCATCAGGGTCACCCGGCTCTCGGGATTGTAACGGTCAGTGTCACTGACCAGTGCCGCGTGATCGAGAAACTCAGACAGCGTCTCGCCCGCGCTGTTGTGCATCCTGGGCGGCATTGGCGAGTTCCTTCAGGTTTTCAATGCGGGAAAAGGCTTCAGGAGTCCCTTCCTCCTCGAGCGAGCGGATGTAGCCGGTACGGTCGATCAAAAAGCGAATCAGTTCCGGGAGCGTGGCCGCGTCTCCCGGCTTGCGGAAACCTTCGTTGGCTGGGGGATCGACCGGGGGCAACGGCACTTTCTCCGCTTCGTCGAATGTCAGCAGCGGGAGCGGCTGCTCTTCCGCGTCTTCCTCCGGTTCCAGATCGCCAAAGTCGAAGCCCACATCCTCCCACTCGCCCGCATCGGTTCTGCGCGGCGCACGGCTCCTGCTCGGGAACAACGTCCTGGGCGAGCTTCTCGGCAAATCCTGGTTCGAGCAGGGCGCGCGCATCTTCAATCAGACGGCGAAAAGTCGCGAGCGCCACGCACGCACGTGCCGGCAAGAGACGCTCTTTGAGCGCCTGCTCGATGGCTCCCCAGGTGCTCATGCCCGTCTCTACGCTCAGCCGGTCCAGAATCTCGAGCGTAGTCTTCCCGATACCGCGCGCCGGCGTATTGATGACTCGCGCCAGGGCGATGGAGTCATCCGGGTTTTGCACCAATTTGAGATAACTCAGCAGATCCTTGATCTCGGAGCGGTCATAGAAAGAGAAACCACCCACCATGGTGTAAGCGATTCCGTAGCGGCGCAGCGCCTCTTCCACCAGCCGTGATTGGGAGTTGGTACGGTAGAGCACCGCCGCCCGGGGCAGGTCCTGTTCCTCGCCCGCGCGGCGCATGTACTTCTGAATGTAGTCGGCAATAAAGAGCGCTTCGTTTTCCCCATCAGGCGCTTCGTAGTAGCCGATCATCGCCCCGCCCTCGCGCGAGGTCCATAGATTCTTTCCCTTGCGCTGCAGGTTACGCGCCACGACTGCGGAAGCGCCTTCGAGAATCACCTGCGTGGAACGATAGTTTTGTTCCAGGCGGATGGTCTTGGCTTCCGGGAAGTCCTTCTCGAACTCCAGGATGTTGCGGATATCGGCTCCGCGCCAGGAGTAAATGCTCTGGTCCTCATCTCCCACCACGCAGACGTTGTGCTCTGCGCCGGCCAGCAGCTTCATCAGCTCGTACTGCGGCCGGTTGGTGTCTTGATACTCGTCGATCAGCAGGTAGCGATAGCGGCGGTTGTAGCGTTCCCGCACCTCGGCGGAGGAGCGCAGCAAGCGCACCGCTTCGAGCAGCAGGTCATCGAAATCCAGCGCATTCGCCTTGCGCAGTTCCTTGCGATAGATCTCGTAGATGTGCGCTATCCGTTCGGCCACCGGATCGGTGGACTGCAGGTAAATCTCCTGCGGATCGAGCATATGGTTCTTGGCCCAGGAGATGCGGGAGAGCACGGTCCGCGGCGTCAACTGTTTGGTATCCAGGCCCATGCGCCGCATCGCCTGCTTGACGATGGCCTGCTGGTCGGCTTCATCGTAGATCACAAAATTGCGGGTAAGCCCTTCATTGCCAATGCGCAGCGCTTCGATATCGCGGCGCAAAACGCGCACGCAAAAAGAGTGAAACGTGGCCAGCAGCGGCTTAGCCAGAGACCGGTGCTGGAGCAGGTGGTCGACCCGCTCCGCCATCTCTGCCGACGCTTTGTTGGTAAACGTGACCGCCAGGATGGAATCGGGCGCAACATTCCGCACCTCAATCAGATACGCGATGCGATGGGTGATCACCCGGGTCTTGCCGGAGCCCGCTCCAGCGAGAATGAGCAAGGGGCCATCCACGGCTTCGACGGCGGCACGTTGCTGCGGGTTTAATTTATCGAGCAGATGTTGCAATGGATGGTCTCTGGAGGATGGTGGGGCGATGAATTCTCTTCTACCAGTGTATCGCCCGGTGCGAGTTGTGTTGCAATTCGGATATGAACGAGAAGGGTTTGTGTGTTTTGTGGGTCGAATCTCGGGACCAAACCGGCCTACCGTGAGGAAGCAGTGGCTTTGGGCCGCCTGATGGGGAAAGCCGGATTGGGCCTGGTGTACGGCGGGGCGCAAGTGGGGCTGATGGGCGTGCTGGCCGACTCCGCGCTGGAGCACGGGAGCGAAGTAATCGGAGTGATTCCGCGATCGCTGGCCGCAGTCGAGGTGGCGCACCAGGGTCTGAGCAGGCTGGTGGTGGTAGACACCATGCATCAACGCAAAGCCATCATGGCCCAGGAAGCGGATGCTTTTGTCGCGCTGCCGGGTGGTTTCGGCACCCTCGATGAATTTTTCGAGATCCTCACCTGGGCACAGCTCGGGATCCATGACAAAACCGTGCGTGCTGGTAAACACTGCCGGTTATTACGACCGACTGCTGAGCTTTCTTGAGAGCACGATCGATCAGGGCTTCCTCAAGCGGGAATATTATGCCTCGATCCACGTAGTGGCTGACGCCACTGGAGCGCTCAACTGTATGCAGAAGCTTTGGAAGACCTTACCCATCGACCACGCTGCCCCGGCCGAACCTGCCCCCTAGAGGGCACAACAAATCACGATGTGACGAAGATCTTTACGGGTGCCCGCACGTTCGCCCAAGCGTACGTGGGCCGAAAAGATGGGCGCAGCCCAACAATTGCGTTGAATTCGTTTTGTCGCGCACGGTGCAAAAAGCAACGGAAAACAATCATTATCGCCCAGGTACGCTGGGGCGAACCTGGGGCACCCGTGCGTCTTATTTGGTCTCCGGGTGGCACTGGTTGCATTGGCAATGGCGGCGCAGGTAGTCCCAGGAATAGATTCCACTCTGGTGTCCATCGTTCCAGTGAAAGCTGATGGCGTAGCGGCCTACCGGAGCCACAGACTCTGGCCGTGCCGGAGCCTTGTACATCTGCAGCAGCACCGCTGGCTGGGCCTTCCGCTCGCCCGGTTTGCGGCCGGTCGCTCCCCGCTCCTCATGGCAGGTGGCGCAAGGACAGGCATCGCGCAGCCAGGTGAAGGTCCAACTGCTCTGGTGGCCGTCCTTCCAATCGATCTCCATGCCCGTACCGGAGGTCTTCTGCACCCGGACCCGAGCCGGCTCAATCGCCTCCCGAGGCAGCTCACGATGCGCACTCTCCTGCTCCAGCTTCTGAGCCTCTTGCTCGCTGATAAATCGAATGCCTTCGTGGCTCATCACAATCCCTCTTCAAGCATACTGTTTCCAGAAGAAGTACGCAGCCATTCCCAGCCCGATCGCCACCACCAACATGCGCATGAATCGCGGGTTCATCCGGCGCGAATACCGTGCCCCCAGATAGCCGCCCACCGCCGCAGCGATCATCATGAGCAGGCAGTACTTCCACAAAATCTGCTTCTCCACGATAAACGTCACCACCGCGATGCCGTTGGCCGTGGTGGTAGCGATCACCTTAAGCGCATTGACCTGGTTGATGTTCTGGATGCCAAAAACCGCCAGCACCGACATGAGCAGAAAGCCGGCGCCGGCGCCGAAATATCCGATGTAAAAACACACCACCACCAGACCAATCCATAGCGGGACGAGGCTGGGCCTGGGGTTGGGCTTGGAGCCGGCAACCGTTGCCCGGTTCCGTAACCAACCGGAAACCGGACCGCTGGCGGCAAAGAGTCCCGACGCCAGCAGCAAGAGCCACGGCACCAGCGCCATAAAGGTCACCTGGCCGGTGCGGAGCAAAACGATGGCGCCCGTCACTCCGCCCAACAGGGCGGCGGAACAAACCGGAACCACCAGCCGCAGGTTAGCCTTCAAATCCTGCCAGTAGGCGGCAATCGAAGTGAACTGACCCGGCCAAAGGGCAACGGTATTGGTTGCATTTGCCTGGATAGGCAGAACGCCCACGCCCAGCAGCGCTGGAAACGAAAGAAAGGAACCGCCGCCCGCCATCGCGTTGAGCGCGCCGGCAAGAAAAGAAGCGATGACCAGCCAGGTATGTTGCCAGTGGGGACCAAATGCCATTTCAGTCGACCTGCAGAATCATGCACTTCAGATACTCGGTCTCGGCAATATTCAGCAACACAGGATGGTCCGGACCCGCCCCCCGGCGTTCCAGCAAACGAACCCGGCGTTGTGCGTCTCCAGCGGCGGCTGCCACCACGCCATGAAACTCATCCCAGGAAACATGGTGGGAGCAGGAGCAAGTCACCAGCGTCCCGCCCGGACGCAACATCTTCAGAGCGCGCAGATTGAGCTCTTTGTAACCGCGCAAAGCGCCGGGCACGGCGCGCTTGGATTTGGCAAAAGCGGGGGGATCGAGCACCACCGTGTCAAAAGTGGTGCCCGCCGTGCTCCAATCGCGGAGAAGATCGAATGCGTTGGCCTCGATCCACTCGACCGGTGCCTGGATCCAGGGACGGTTAACCTCAAGGTTCTCTTCCGCCACCTCGAGCGCCGCCCGGGAAGCATCAATGCCGGTGACGTGGGAACAGGTTCGTGCCAGGTGCAGCGCAAAACCGCCCTGGTAGGTGCAGACATCCAGGGCTTCGCCATGGGCATAGCGCGATGCGGCCGCATAGTTCAGGCGCTGATCGAGGAAAGCTCCCGTCTTCTGTCCGGCGTTCGCGTCGTAGTGAAAAGCCAGCCCGTTCAGGTGAAAGATGGTCCTTAGCTGCGCAATGGGCTCGGCGGAATAGAGCGGCGCCTCCGACGGCTCGCTCAGCTGCTCCAGTTCCCGGATGCGGGCATCGGATCGCTCCACAATCGTGACCGGCGCGAGTTCCGATTGCAGAACTTGAACGATCAGCTGCACGAATGTCCTCCCGATCCAGTGCCTTCGCCAAAATTTCAAAGAGGATGAGGTCCCCATATCGATCAACGATCAGGCCGGGAAGTTGATCGGCTTCACTGAAGACCAGGCGGCAGGCGTCGGTGCCCTCTTCCAACATGCCTGCGCGGAGCTGAATGGCTTGGCGCAGCCGCTGGTCGAACAGCGCGATCCAGTCTGAGTGCGTGAGATGAGGATCGGAGGTGAGCAGGCGAAGCGCGATCTGCGAGGTTGGGCTCCACAACGCCGTGCCCAGGGGAAATCCGCGATGGTCCGCCACCGCGATCAGGCCTGCATCCATTTCCACCAAATGCTCGATATCCGAACGGTAGACCCACACGTGGCCGGCACGCAGACGGTCCGCAGCCCGGCGGGAGATCACGGCGACATTGCCGGCGGGCGCAGAGATGGGTTCACGGGGCACAAATCATCTTCGCACAGGCCCCACGGGCCACCGCGAAGCGAACGAAGGGCACGGCTTCAGCCGTGCCAATAGACATGCTCCGTACATGGCTTCAGCCGCTGAGGTACGCTTTCCGGCTTGTCAAAGAGCAGTTGGGAGGAAGAACGGAACAGACGTACCTCAGAGGCTAAAGCCCTCATCAATCCTACGGAGTTTGGCACGGCTGAAGCCGTGCCCTTCGTTCGGAAACCTTCTCAGGCCTCTCTCAGCGCTTATGCCGGTAGCAAGGCCAATGCAAGCAGCCTATAATCAGGTATGGCGACAGTGCATTCCACGCCAATCGAGCCTCCTGCAGAGCCAGACATTCTGACGGCGAAGTTCGCTGAGCTGCTCGCGACGGTCGGCAAGAATCGGCCGAGCGACGACACCAGCGTCATTCGCAAAGCCTGGGAATTTTGTGTGCAGCACCACAGTGGGCAGCTCCGGGCTTCCGGCGAGCCCTATTCCCTGCACCCGCTCGAAGTAGCCCAGGTTCTGGCCGAAATGAAGCTGGACTCGACCGCCATCGCAGCCGGCCTGCTGCACGACGCCGTCGAAGACACCCCCGTCACTACCGAAGACATCACCGAACAATTCGGAGAGCAGGTCGCGCACATTGTCGAGGGCGTGACCAAGATCGACAAAATCCAGTTCGCTAACCGCGAAGACCGCCAGGCCGAGAACGTCCGCAAAATGCTGCTGGCCATGGTGAGCGATGTTCGCGTGGTCCTGATCAAGATGGCGGACCGGCTGCACAACATGCGGACACTGCAGCACCTTCCACCCGATCGCCAGGAATCGATCGCCCGCGAAACCCTGGATATCTATGCTCCCTTGGCCCACCGGTTGGGCATGGGCAAGGTTCGCGGCGAGCTGGAAGACCTGGCTTTCCGCTACGTCGATCCCTTCGGTTATGAACAGGTGAAGACCGCGCTCGATGCGGCGCGCGACGAGGATGAGCAGTTTCTGAACTCGGTCGAATCCCTGCTCAACGAACGGCTGCGGGAAAACAATATCCACGCCCGGGTGGAATGGCGCATCAAGCGCCTCTACAGCATCTACCAGAAACTGCAAAAGCAGAAAGTAAACGTCGACCAGGTATACGACCTGCTGGCAGTCCGCGTGATCACCTCGACCGTACAGGATTGCTACGCTGCCTTTGGCCTGATCCACTCCATCTGGCGCCCGGTGCCGGGGCGGATCAAGGACTTCATCGCCATGCCCCGGCCTAATCTGTACCAATCCCTGCACACTACGGTCATGGGGGAGGGTGGACATCAATTCGAGGTCCAGATCAGGACCGAAGAGATGCACCGCATTGCCGAAGAGGGGATCGCGGCGCACTGGAAATACAAGGCGGCCGGCTCGCCCACCAGCGCGCGGGATGAACAGCGGCTGGCCTGGGTCCGGCAGCTGGTCGAGTGGCAGCGGGAGATGTCCGATCCCAACGAGTTTCTGTCCACGCTGAAGATCGATCTTTACCCCGAAGAGGTTTACACCTTCACCCCCAAAGGCAAGGTGGTGGTGTTGCCCAAGGATGCGACGCCCATCGATTTTGCCTACTCCATCCACACCGAGGTGGGAAATACCTGCGTGGGCGCGAAGGTTAACGGCAGAATGGCGCAACTGCGGACCAAGCTGCACAACGGCGACATTGTGGAAGTGGTGACCCAGAATGGCCACACCCCCAGTCGCGACTGGCTCACCTTCGCCAAGAGCTCACGGGCGCGGAACAAGATCAAGCATTGGCTCAACGAGCACCAGCGCGAGCGGGCGGTCGAAATCGGCAAGAAGCTGCTCGATCGGGAAGCGCGCAAGTACAAAGTGTCCCTCAGTAAACTCACCGACACCGACTATGCTCGCGCGGCCGCCGAATGTGGCCTGGCGACCGCCAGTGACCTGATGGCGGCCATCGGCTTCGGCAAGTATTCCTCGCGCCAGGTGCTGAACAAGCTCTCCCCGGGTGTAACCTCGCAGACCAGCCTCGAAGTCGAGCCGGGCAAGGACGCCGCCGCGGCACCATGTCAGAAGCGGTAAGGCGCGTCCACATGCACGGGTCCGATTCCCTGCAGGTGGAAGGCCAGGACGACTTGCTGGTTTATCGCGCCCGATGTTGCAATCCGATTCGCGGCGAAGAGATCGTGGGCTACGTAACCCGCGGCAAAGGCGTAGCGGTGCATGCGCGAAGCTGCCCCAACGTACAGAATCTGCTCTACGAGAGCGACCGCCGCATCTCTGTGGAGTGGGCGCGGATGGCGGAGGAAAATGGCGGCCGCAAGATGACCTACCCGGTGAAGCTGACCATATTCTGCGACGATCGCGCCGGCATGCTGAAGGAAATGACCGCGGTCATCAGCGACGATGGCACCAACATCCGCGGGGTCGATTCCAAGCCGACCGGCGATTCGGAAGCGGTAGTCGAATTTGTTCTGGAAGCGGAAGACATGCGCCACCTGACCCGCCTGGTGAGCGGCCTGCGAAGGGTGCCCGGCGTGCGCGACGTGCAGCGCGCACACAAGGTTTAGGTGATGTGTGCCCCCACTCTGCCTCTGGTTCCCTGACGAAGGCCGGGTGCCCCACATCTCGCTCGTTTTTCGCGAGATGTGGATGCCACCCATGTTGACCGCTCAGTGCATCGGGCGAATCCAGAGTCAGAGGCAAGGTGAAGTGGTACCCCAGGGTAGGGCTTCAGCCGGTACATTTAGGAACCCAAAAACTACGGCCGTGGGAAAATCACGGCATGACCCTTCAAGGCAAATCTGCGGTTTCTACGCCCCATGCTCCAGCGGCCATCGGCCCTTACTCCCAGGCGGTACAAATCGCCGGGCTGATCTATACCTCGGGGCAGATTCCACTCGATCCGGCCCTCGGGCAACTGGTCGAAGGCGGCATCCGGGAGCAGACCACTCGCGTACTGGAGAACCTGAAGGCGGTGCTGGCTGCCGCCGGAAGCGATCTGCAACACGTCATCAAGACCACCGTCTTTCTCAAGAATATGAGCGATTTTGCTGCGATGAATGAGATTTACGCCAGTTATCTGGCGACCAGAGGGCGGGGTTGCGCCGGCACGGTCAACGATCGAAGTGGCGCGACTGCCCAAAGACGCGCTGGTCGAAATCGAAGTGATCGCGCTACGCTAGGCCCGCGTCTTCCATTGGGCACCCTGCATCGAATCACCCAGGAGCAAGATTCATTTATGGAAAAAGAGCAAGTTGCCAAACTGGACAAGGTTGTGAAGACGGACGCTGAGTGGCGCGCCGAGCTGACGCCGGAACAGTACTACGTAATGCGAAAAAAGGGGACGGAGCCCGCATTCTCCGGCGCCCTCTACCGCAATCATGCAGATGGAACCTACCGCTGTGGCGCCTGTGGAGCAGAGCTCTTCAGCTCCGACACCAAGTTCGAGTCGGGGACTGGCTGGCCCAGCTTTTCCCTGCCGGCCAATGCCGAAGCGGTGGAGTTACACGACGACAAGAGCTATGGAATGACGCGAACGGAGGTCACCTGCGCCCGCTGTGGGGCCCACCTGGGGCATGTATTCCCGGATGGCCCGGGGCCCGGCGGGCTGCGCTACTGCATCAATTCTTTGTCGCTTGGTTTTGACCCCAAACATGCCGGGGAAAAGGAATAATCGCTACGCCTTGACGATCTTGCCAGCTTTAATGCAGCGGGTGCAGACGCGAATGCGTTTGCTCCCGCCGGGAACCTCAGCCTTTACGGGACGAAGATTGACATTCCAGCGGCGCTTGGAAACGTTGTGCGCGTGCGAGATCTTGTTACCGAACTGCGGACCCTTGCCGCAGATTTTGCAAACCTGAGCCATAACAAACTCCAGAAAATTAAGCTTTTCGCAGAGACATGCGGCAGTCACACGCACTTACCGGCGAACCTCCAGTATAGCCGTACACGCACCCGGCGACAACCGCGGGGGCCGGAATGGTCCTTGAACCAGATAGACTATTCATCGAACCCTGCAAGCGCCCATCCATGACAAGCACCTTGAGCACCCGCCAACCGGGAACGCAATTCCGTGCACCGTGGTCGGTCTTCTGGGTAGCCTTCGTGGTGCGCGTGCTTTACCTCACCCTGGCTCATACCTACCGCATCCGGCCCTACGACGACCACATGCTGTTTGGCGAGGAGATGGGGCGGATCGCTCGCGCGCTGGCCACCGGCTTCGGCTTCTCTGATCCTTTTCGCGGGCACACCGGCCCGACCGCATGGGTGGGACCATTATTCCCCCTGCTTCTGGGCGGGGTCTTTAAGCTGTTTGGCGTCTTCACCCCCCAGTCGGCGTGGGTGATCCTAACCATCGACAGCCTGTTTTCCGCCCTCACCACACGTACCACGTGGGAGATTGCGGCCCGCTGCTTCAATCGCAACGTGGCCCTGTGGTCTTCGTGGATCTGGGCCCTCTATCCGGCCGCTATGCAGTACGCGGTCCGCTGGGTATGGGATACATCGCTCAGTACCTTTCTGTTCTCCTGGATGCTGGTGGTGGCGCTACGCTTGCGTTCTGAAAGCACTCCTCAACGTTGGGCGATGCTGGGGCTGCTTTGGGGTTTGACCGGCCTCAGCAATCCTGCGCTCCTGATCTTTCTGCCCGCCTGCGCTATCTGGGTGCTTGCCGGTGGGCCCAGGGAACAGGCCGGCGGAGTTCTGGTGGCAGCCCTGCTCTTCACCGCCTGCCTCGGACCGTGGATCTGGAGGAACTGGGAGACCTTCCACCATTTCGTACCGGCCCGGGGAAATTTCGGCGCCGAGCTCTACCTGGGAAATGGGCCAGGATCGACCGGGTTGTTAATGGAGCACGACCATCCTATCCAGGCGCCCGATCAACTTCGCTTATACAAAAGCATGGGTGAAATTGCCTACTCCAGGATGCGAGGAGAACAGGCCTTGGCAGCCATTCGTGCCGACCCGGTCCACTTTGCCCGCAACACATTGCGCCGTCTGTTCTTCTTCTGGGCAGGGGTTCCCCATCCCGACAGCAAGACGCCGTGGGTGGAGTATGCGCGCAGCCTGAATTTCATCTTCGGCAGTGTGTGCGGATTGCTCGGACTCGCCCTTGCCCTTCAGCGAAGGGCTCCAGCCGCGTGGTTGTTCGCGTGGGCTTTCCTGCTGCTGCCGCTGGTCTATTACGGAGTGGCCGCCCACGCCCGTTTTCGTCACCCACTGGAGCCGTTGATGGTGGTGCTCGGGGTTTACCTCTTCCAATCCGCCGAGTTGACCAAAGCAGATGGAAACCGTAAACTTGAAAAGCTTGGGATCTTAAGCCTACGGTCTGCTCACCCAAGGGTTTGAGCACATTCGGCAATCCATTCAGCTAGGTTTATGACGCCGGTGTGGCTCGGCGTGTGGGAGGTTTTATGTACGCGGTGATCCGCACAGGTGGTAAGCAGTATCGCGTCGCCCCCGGCGACGTGGTGAAGATTGAAAAGGCCGTGGGCGACACCGAAAATGCGGTGGAGTTCAATGACGTGCTGGCTTTCTCCGACGGAATCATCGCCCCTCGCTCAAGCCGACTGAGGCCAAGGTGCTAGGCACGGTGGTCAGCGAAGGACGCGGGGATAAGATCCTGGTCTTCCATTTCAAGCGCAAGAAGCAATACAAGAAACTGCAGGGTCATCGCCAGGCCTATACCGCGGTGCGCATCAACACCATCGAGGTCAATGGATTCAGCTATGGCAGCGAGAAGACTGCGCAGTAGACAACTTGTGATTTATCGAGGATAGGCAATGGCACACAAAAAAGGGTTAGGCAGTTCCAAAAATGGTCGCGATTCCAATGCTCAGCGACTGGGCGTGAAGATCTTCGCCGGCCAGGTAGTCACCGGTGGTTCTATCATCGTGCGCCAGCGCGGAACCAAGTTGAAGCCTGGTCTTAATGTCGGCCGGGGAAAAGATGACACCCTCTACGCCGAGATTGCCGGCCGGGTGAACTTCATCGACCGCGGCAAGACCGGCCGTTTCGTGTCGGTGGAACCAGTAGAGACCCCAGCGAACTAGCGAGAACCTCCTGGATAAAGTGATGGGTGCCCCACGTCTCGCTTTTGAGACCTGGGGCCTCACGCAAATGCCGGAGTGATCTGACTTCAGGACCTCCCAGTACCCTTCCGAAAATTGCTATCCCAATCAAAAGGCCATAACGGAAACTCCGTTATGGCCTTTTTTGTTCGACTGCTGAAGGTTTAACTCGCTACGTGGAGCGAGTTCTTGATCAGGATACGGTCAACCACTTTCTCCACATCCTGAAGGAAGAAGTCGCTTGCCGGGACGGCGACCGGCGTCCGGGATCCACTCTGACCGAGGGTCGTTGCGATTTCGTTCCAACGCGCCAGGGGTGAGGAGGGGTCGAGGACGGCAGCCCGGCGAGCCGGTTCACGCTGCAGGAAGTATGCAGACCAGACACCCAGCATTAACAAGCTGGCACTGGTGGTGACTACGCTGACGGTAGAGGTCATGATGTTGTGTCCTAGGAGGAAGCCCGCGGAGGCAATCAGGTCACTGGCCGCCATGATGCCAAAACCGAAGCTGATACCGAAAACCCGGCTGCGATAGGACAGGCCAAGCTTTCCCGCCGCAAGCATGAGAAAGAGCAGAAGGCTGAGGATGAAGATGCTCTCGCAGCGCATCACTTGAGCGACCATGGCGAGAAGAAACTTGTCACCCTTGCTACCCGGGGTTAGCAGAGCAGCCCCTGCGGCAACAAACGAAATGCATGCAACCCAGCGGAAGGATATGGTACCCAGCCATTTCAAGCCGGGAAATGGATCCATGGACAACTTGAACATCTCCTGGATTACCAGGAAGACGACGACCGCGCCCGCCACATAGGTTAACCAGTAGGTGTAGAAGTACCAGGCATAAGCCGTCTTCTGGCTGATTGCGATCACCCGGTGCACTTGCAACAACAGGAAGAGGACTACCGAAGAGCCGAGGCGAAGAGATATGTAAGCGAAAAGTGCTGGGAAGCGCCGCTGTTCCCGAGACCGAAGCAGAGCAATCATGGCGAGAACCATGAGGAAAGGCTCTGCCGCGTACAAGATGGTGAGGGCTACGCTCGTCATCACAACACCCCTTCCGAGTCTTGAGAATAGCTCGAAAAGGGATGGTGCTCAACTCAAGAAAGCCTTTGCAGCTGGCACTTTTGTGTTACTGGTGCATAGTTTAGGTACTGTCGGCGACACCCGCTAGTACCTTCTATCGAGCTTTAGAACGCACAAACAGGATAAGTCCGTGGATCGCAGGTCGGCACCGGCATAGCGTGGGACAGGACGAGGCTGTGATGCGCGGTCAATCGGGGTGTAGGCTTGGTAGTTACTGCGCTGGCTACGAATCCGGTGAAAACAACGGAGAAGATGAATGCGTTAACTAGAAGCTTCATGATGCTGGTTACCTCCGGGGGATTTTCCACCTTTTTTGGTGGAAGAGGGGAACTGCTTAGAGTATAGTTCGCCTGCCTTAAAAAGCTGTGCTTTTAGGGCATATAGACGCTATCTACTCTTTCCATTACTAGAGTACCCTACTTCGATAGCCCTAGAGTACCCTAATTTGTGGTTACTTAATCCCCCGCAAAAGATGTAAATTGGTCACTGAAGTACCGGCTACAGTATTCTGTGCAGCCGCGAGCGCAGTGCTCTCCAGCTAACCAATTGGCCGCCGTTTTCCACCCCTGGCGAGCACTCGTCAGCCCGGCAATTGGCCCTTGGAACGTGGTAAACTTGAAGCAGTCAAGTGCAGCCAAACCCTGCACTTTCAAGATGTTATTTCCACTCGGTCCTTCGCGCCGAGAGCCGCTACTGAGCTTTGCCGTTCGGAGTTGCATGTCCACCAAAGAACTTCCAGTTTCCGCCACTCTTCCTCCCGCAGCCATTCGTGAGACCTTGCTCCCGGAACGCACCTACACCGGCGACAACATCAAGATTCTCGAAGGCTTAGAAGCTGTTCGCCTGCGTCCTGCGATGTACATCGGGTCCACCGGCGACCAGGGTCTCCATCATCTGGTCTACGAGGTGGTGGATAACTCCGTCGATGAGGCCCTGGCTGGCTATGCATCCCACGTGGACGTAACCATCCATATCGACAACTCGATCACTGTGACCGACGACGGGCGCGGCATTCCTATCGACGAGATGGATGTGCCGGGAGGCGAGCGCATGCCTGCCCTGCAGGTGGTGCTCACCAAGCTGCATGCCGGGGGCAAGTTTGATTCCTCCACCTACAAGGTCTCAGGTGGCCTGCACGGCGTTGGCGTCTCCTGCGTGAACGCTCTCAGCGAAGAACTCGACGTCGAGGTCTGGAAAGATCTGCATACCTACGAGCAGACCTATGCCAAAGGAGCTCCGGTTACCAAGTTGCGCCAGACCGGCAATACCAAGAAGCGGGGAACGAAGATCCACTTCCTGCCCGACCGGTCTATTTTTACAGTGACCGAATACAACTTCGACACCCTGGCCCAGAGACTGCGCGAGCTTGCCTTCCTCAATAAGGGCCTGGAGATCAAGTTGGTGGATGAACGTACGACCGATCCGAAGACTGGAGAGGCCAAGCGTTCGGAATTCAAGTATGCCGGCGGCATCGCCGAGTTCATCAAGCACCTGAATCGCGGCAAGCAGGTGCTGCATGAAAAGCCCATCGTCATGGAATCCTCCCGCGATGGGATTGAGCTGGACATCGCTCTGCAGTACAACGACAGCTATTCCGAGTCGGTATTCAGCTTTGCCAACAACATCAACACGGTCGACGGCGGCACGCATCTTTCCGGCTTTCGCACCGCGCTGACCCGCACCATCAACACTGCCGGGCAGCAGATGGGCCTGTTTAAGGACGTCAAGGAGAATCTCTCCGGAGACGATGTGCGTGAGGGATTGGTAGCGGTCGTCAGCGTGAAACTGCCGCAGCCGCAATTTGAAGGACAGACCAAGGGCAAGCTCAACTCCGATATCGCCGGGACGTGTGCAGGCCTTCGTCAATGAGCGCCTGGGCATGTTCTTCGAACAGAATCCTCCCATCGCCAAGCGGATCATCAACAAGGCGATCGAAGCTGCCCGCGCCCGCGAGGCGGCCAGGAAGGCTCGCGATCTGACCCGGCGCAAAGGCGCGCTTGACGGCGGCGGTCTGCCCGGCAAGCTGGCCGACTGCAGCGAGCGCCAGCCCGACCGCTGCGAACTGTATCTGGTCGAGGGCGAATCCGCCGGTGGCACCGCCAAGCAGGGGCGGGACCGGAAATTTCAGGCGGTGCTTCCGCTGAAGGGCAAGATCCTGAACGTGGAGAAGGCTCGCTACGACAAGATGTTGGGCCATGAGGAAATTCGGGCAATGATTACGGCCCTGGGCTGCGGCATTGGCAAGGATGACTTCGATCCGGCCAAGCTGCGCTACGGCAAGATCATTCTGATGACCGACGCCGACGTGGATGGCTCCCACATCCGTACTCTGCTTTTGACTTTCTTTTTCCGCCACATGGTCGATCTCATCCGCCGCGGACATGTGTACATTGCTCAGCCCCCGCTCTACCGCATCAAGAAGGGCAAGTTCGAGCAGTACATCAAAGACGATCGGGAGTTTGTCCGGGTGATGATCAAGCGTGCCTCCGAAGGCATGAGTTTGCGTTATGGCTCGGCAGGCAAGCGGCTCGAGGGCGGTGCGTTGACCAAGTTCATGGGCCAACTCAACGACTACCTTTCGGTTTTTGAGAAGGCCAACAAGCACATGCGGAACGAAGAGGTCACGGAGCTGCTGCCCAAGTTCGAGCTCATGCGGCGCACAGACTTCGAAGGTGACGGTTCTGTGCCGCCAAAGCTAGCCAAGTTGCACGCCGAACTGCAGACCATGGCCAAGCGTTTCCAGTTCAAAGCTGTGGCCGCGCCTCGCTACGAAGAAGAGCACCGCACCTGGTCGGTGAGCTTTACCGACAGCCAGGGCGCTGAGCGCAGGGTGGACTGGACCCTGGCTTCCTCCCCGGAATACCGGCAGATGATGGCTAAGTACTCCTTGATTCGCGAGGAGCTGCAGCCGCCATTTGTTATCGAGTATGCGAAGGCTGCTGAACCCGAAGAGACGGAAGCAGAAGCGCCGGCATCCGAGATCGCGGCTAAGCCAAAGAAGGCAAAGCGGGTCGCTGCTGACCCGGTAACCAAGCAATCGGCTCGCGAGGTATTCGAGCACGTGATCGAGGCGGGGCGACGCGACTATGATGTTCAGCGCTATAAAGGCCTGGGCGAAATGACCTCGACGCAGCTCTGGGAAACAACCATGGATCCCGACCGCCGTACGCTGCTTTCGGTCAAGTTGGAGGATCTGGCGGAAACCGAGTCCATCTTCAGCACGCTCATGGGCGAAGACGTCGAGGCACGGCGCAAGTTCATTGAAGACAACGCTTTGGACGTGAAGAACCTGGACATCTAAACATTCCCAGGAAAGGTCCGCTGAACCGCAGGTCCCTCGGCTGCGCTCGGGATGACAAAGGGGGGTGCGGCGTTTCCAGGTCACAACGCAACGCTCCAGTTGGGATCTAGTAGCCAACTCTTATGGAACGCCACCCTCCCCTTTGTCATCCCGAGCGCAGCCGAGGGACCTGCGGTTCAGCGGACCTTTCCTGGGAATGTTTTAGGGTTTGTTTGTAGGCCATGGCCCTGCTTGAGGTAAACCAGCTAACCAAGAATTATGCGCGGCGGGCCGGCGGATGGTGGGGCGCGCAGCAGCAAAAGTGCGTCGTGGACCGGGTCTCCTTCTCCATCGCCCGCGGAGAGACCCTGGGACTGGTGGGCGAATCGGGTTCCGGCAAGAGCACGGTCGCGCGGATGATCCTGGGCCTCATCCCACCCTCCTCTGGAACGGTCAGTTTCGATAACCAGGAAGTTATCTGCGGCGCATCGAGCGCCCGGCTGCGCACCTTGCGGCGTCGAATGCAACCTGTGTTCCAGGACCCCTTTGCGGCCCTGAACCCGCGCATGACCGTAGCCGAGATCATCGCTGAGCCCTTTCGCATCCATCACCAGGATGCCACCAGGAATGTTCGGGAGCTGCTGGCCGAGGTCGGGCCTGGACGAGTCCGCCCTGCCCCGCTACCCTCATGAATTCTCCGGAGGCCAGCGGCAGCGGATCAATATCGCCCGAGCGCTCGCCCTGCGGCCGGAATTACTCCTGCTCGATGAGCCGGTATCGGCCCTGGACGTCAGCGTGGGCGCCCAGATCATGAACCTGCTGCGGCACCTACAGCAAACATTCCATTTGACTTATCTCTTCATTTCCCACTCCATGCCGCTGGTACGTTACCTCTCCACCCACATTGTGGTCATGCAGGCTGGGCGGGTCGTGGAGATGGGACCGTGCGAGCAGATTTGCCACTCCCCCGCGGAGGCGTATACCAAGGCCCTCCTGGAAGCCACTCCAGAGCTACCCTAAATGTGATGCGTTAATACACTCACATTTTATGATTCCTCCGTGCTATGATTAGCATCAAACCAACAGCTGGCCAGAACAGGCCCGCTTCAGGAGGAAAATAATGACGTTAACCCGGTTTGAAACCTATCGCGACGTCTTGGCTTTGCAGAATCGCATGAACAGTCTTTTTCAGGACTTCTCTCGTAACGGAGAGAACGAGCTCGTGACCGCTGCCGGCTTTGTGCCCCCGGTCGACATTTATGAAGACGAGCACAAGCTGGTGCTCAAAATCGAAATCCCAGGCATGCGCCAGGAGGATCTCGATGTCCGCATGGAGAACAACACCCTGTCGGTAAAGGGCGAGCGCAGCTTCCAGAGTGAGGGGAAGGAAGAGAACTTCCATCGCGTGGAGCGTCGCTACGGCAGCTTTTATCGTGCGTTCACGGTTCCCAACACCATCGACCCGGAGAGCATCAAGGCTGACTATGACGCCGGGGTTCTGCGCCTCGAGTTGCAGAAGAAGCCGGAAAGCAAGCCCAAGCAGATCAAGGTCAATGTAGGTTCGACCAAGCAGCTGAACCAAAACCAACCAGCAGCAGGCGAAACCGTCAAGACAGCGTAACCAGCCGCTCAAGTTTGCGCGCTCTGGTGGCGCGCTCAGTTGCGTTCACCCCGGCGGGTTTCACTCTCCGGGGTGAACGCACATGTATTTCTCTTCTCGGCATTATTAAGTTCAAACAGGAATAAACGACCAGGCTTTGCGGCATCCAGGCGATGCCCCCTTGCTTTCGCAACGCAAGCGATTCAGGATGATCTGGTCAGTGAAGGATGACACTCATATGGCAATGCGTTGGGATAAGTTCACATTGAAATCACAGGAGGCGATCCAGAGGGCAAGTTCGCTGGCAAACGAGAATGGACAGCCAGAAGTGCTGCCCCTTCACCTGTTGACTGCCCTGGTGGAAGACAAGGAAGGCATCATCCTTCCCTTGCTGCAAAAGATTGGCGTGTCCACTGACCAATTATTGGCCAGTACGCAACAGGCCATCGCCGGCCTTCCCAAGGTGACAGGCGCAGCCTCTGAGGCGGGCCTCTCTGCGGCCATGCAGAAGGTGTTGAACGAGGCCTCCAAAGAAGCACACGACTTTAAGGACGAGTACGTATCGACCGAACATCTGCTGTTGGCGCTGGCGCAGATCAAGAAAGACCCGGCGCAGCTGCTGTTGACCTCTGCGGGAGCCACGCGTGAGGCAATCCTGCAGGCGCTTACCTCCGTCCGTGGCAATCAGCGGGTTACCGATCAAAACCCCGAAGGCAAGTACCAGGCACTTGATCGTTATGCCAAGGACCTGACAGAGCTGGCCCGGAGAGGCAAATTGGACCCGGTGATCGGACGCGACGAAGAAATTCGTCGGGTGATCCAGGTGCTCTCCCGCCGCACCAAGAACAACCCGGTGCTGATCGGAGAACCAGGCGTGGGCAAGACGGCCATCGTTGAAGGCCTGGCCCGGCGCATTGTTTCCGGCGATGTGCCCGAACTGCTGCGCGACAAGCGCGTGATCTCGCTCGATCTTGGCTCCATGCTGGCAGGGGCAAAGTATCGCGGCGAGTTTGAAGACCGGCTCAAGGCGGTGCTCAAGGATATTGAAGAGTCCAATGGCCAGATCATCCTCTTCATCGATGAACTGCACACCCTGGTCGGCGCGGGCGCGGCAGAAGGCGCCATCGACGCTTCGAATATGCTGAAGCCGCCGCTGGCCCGAGGCGAGCTGCGAGCCATCGGCGCAACCACGCTGAATGAATATCGCAAATATATCGAGAAGGATGCCGCGCTGGAGCGGCGCTTCCAGATTGTGTTCGTAGGCGAACCCAACGTGGAAGACACGATTGCCATCCTGCGCGGGCTGAAGGAGCGTTACGAGGCTCACCACAACGTCCGTATCAAGGACTCGGCCATCGTGGCCGCGGCCACGCTCTCGCACCGCTATATCTCTGATCGCTTTCTGCCTGATAAGGCCATCGACCTGGTGGACGAGGCGGCAGCATCGCTGGCCATCCAGATTGGCTCGGTGCCGATGGCGATCGACGAGCTCGAGCGGCATATGATTTCGCTCGAGATCGAGCGCACGGCGCTGAAAAGGGAGACGGATAAGAATTCCAAGGAACGGATGGAGGCTGTCGTACGCGAGCTGGCGTCGCTGAAGGAAGCGGCCACCGGATTGCGTGCGCGCTGGCAAACAGAGCGCGATGCCATAACCCGGCTCACCGACGTGAAGAAGAAGATTGAGGCGCTGCGCTTTGAAATGGAAGAGCAGACACGGCGCGGCAATCTGGAGCGCTCCGCGGCCATCCAGTACGGTGAACTTCCCCAGCTCGAAGCCGAGCTGAAACGGTTGAACGCCAAACAGGACGGCGGCGAAGCTCGCTTGCTCAAGGAAGAAGTCGACGAGGAAGACATTGCCAAGATTGTGAGCAAGTGGACCGGCATCCCGGTGGACAAGATGCTGGAAGGCGAAGTGCGCAAGCTGGTAGAGATGGAAGGCCGTCTGCGCGAACGGGTGGTGGGGCAGGAGGAGGCGCTGGAAACGGTTGCCAACGCGATTCGCAGGTCACGCGCCGGCCTGAGCGATCCTAAACGGCCCATCGGCTCGTTTCTCTTCCTGGGGCCAACGGGCGTGGGCAAAACGGAAACCGCGCGTGCTCTTGGCGGAGTTCCTCTTCGATGACGAGCAGGCCATGGTTCGTATCGACATGTCGGAGTACATGGAAAAGCATGCGGTGGCCCGGCTCATTGGCGCACCGCCTGGATATGTGGGTTATGACGAAGGCGGACAACTCACGGAGGCGGTGCGCAGGCGTCCCTATTGCGTGATTCTCTTCGACGAGATTGAGAAGGCGCATCCGGATGTCTTCAACATCCTCTTGCAGGTGCTCGATGATGGGCGGCTGACGGACTCCAAGGGCCGCACGGTGGACTTCAAGAACACGGTGCTGATCATGACATCGAACCTGGGAGCGCATTTGCTGCAGTCAGAGAACCTGGAAAGCGAAGCGGCGTTTGACGCGGCGCGGGAGCAGGTGATGCAACTGCTGCGGCAGAGCTTCCGGCCCGAGTTTCTCAACCGCGTGGACGATGTTGTTATCTTCCGCCCGCTGGGCGAGGAGCAACTGGAGCACATTGTCGATCTGCGTCTGACCGATCTGCGCAAGCTGTTGGAACCGCGCAAGATCACTCTGGAATTGACTCCGGGCGCCCGTCATCAGCTGCTGCTGACCGGATACGACCGGCAGTATGGGGCTCGTCCGTTGAAGCGAGCGATTCAACGCCTGATCCAGGATCCGTTGGCCATCAAGATTCTGGATGGCGAGGTGCTTCACGGCGACCACATTCGCATCGATGCCGACCCACTGAAGAATCGTTTGCTGTTCGAGGTGGCCGGGAGAACTGTCGAAGCCTTGATCGTCAGGAGTGGAGCGCTGTGGATCAGTTACACTCGCGGTGGCCCACTCTCGGAAGATCGCTATTGGGGGCTCCACTCTGAATTTTATTAAACCCATTCCCCTTTGCGCATCAGCGGCTCCACAGTGCCCGTCGCCGTGATGCCATCCAGATCCATCTCGCTCGATCCGATCATCCAGTCCACATGAATCAGGCTCTCGTTTGCGCCCTTGGCCGCAAGCTCTTCTGGAGTCAGCTGGTCCCCATTCTTTAGACAGGTGCTGTAGGCCTGCCCCAGCGCAATGTGGCTGGCTGCATTCTCGTCGAACAGCGTGTTCAGAAACAGCAATCCGCTACTGGCGATGGGCGAGGAGTGCGGCACCAGGGCTACCTCGCCTAGCCGCCGCGCTCCTTCGTCGGTATCGATCATGCGCTGCAGCACTTCCTGCCCTCGGGACGCTTTCGCGTCGACGACGCGGCCGGCCTCAAAACGTACCGCGATCTTCTCAATCATCGTGCCCTGGTGGGAGAGGGGCTTGGTGCTGGTCACCGTGCCTTCCACGCGATCTTTGTGCGGGGTGGTAAACACCTCTTCCGTCGGCATGTTCGGAATGCAATAGGCCCGTTGCCGGCCTGCGTGCCTCCGCCCATCCATCGGTGATCGTCCGCCAAGCCGATGCGTAGATCGGTCCCCGGTGCGCGATAATGGAGCGTAGCGTAGCGCTTCTCATTGAGAAGATCCGCACGGCGATGCAGCTCCGCGTCGTGCTGCTTCCAGCGCGCGACAGGATCGTCTCATCTACCCGCGATGCAGCAAAGATTGCGTCCCACAGCTTGGTCATCGCCTGATCGGGCGGCAGATCAGGAAACACCGCGGCCGCCCACGCCGGCGTGGCGCTGGCAACGATGGTCCAGTTAATGTCATGCCGGGTAATGAGCTCGATAGCGGGACGATAGGCCTTGGAAACTGCGCGATTCGCGCGGCCGACTTTCTCCGGGTCTTCCTGTCGAAAGCAGGGAAGGATCGCCGCCGGTAATCGCCAGCCGCGCCGCGCCGCTGCGGAATGCCTGCGCCATTCCTTCAAAGAGCCATCCGGCGGCCTTATCGAAGCCCGCATCCTCGGCGTAGCGGTAGCGCAGAAGGGTCGACTGCTCATCGGTGAAGAGTGTGGTCACGAGTGAGGCGCCGGCTTTGTAGGCCTGTTCAGTAATCAAGCGGGCCAGCGGCAAGGCATCGAGTGTTGCCGTCATGACCAGTTCTTGGCCGCGCTCGAGTCCCAAGCCCGCGTTCACTGCAACCTGGGCCAGGCGATCGAGTTTCTGATCAAAAGTAAGCGATAGTTTCGGAAGCTCGGTGATGGTAGCCATAGATCCCTCGTATTTCTCCATTATCAACCAGGGTTGAAGGGAAGGTCTGCCCCTTGTTCCCTGACGAAGGCCGGGTGCCCCACATCTCGCTCGTTTTTCGCGAGATGTGGGATACCACCGATGTTGACCGCTAAGTAAATCGGATGACTCGAGAGTTAGAGGGAAGGTGCTGCGGTATCCCACATCTCGCGAAAAACGAGCGAGATGTGGGATATCCGGCCTTCGTCAGGCGAACCAGAGGAATTAGGGCGTTTGCGCCAGAACCACTCGCGGGATTCCCTGTAGATCGGGAACAAAGGTAAGGGTTTGCCAGCCACTGAGTAGCGGCGCCATGGCCGGTTGCTGTCCATAACCGATCTCCATGATCAGCCAGCCCTGGGGCTTGAGTACCATACGAGCTTGCGGAATCAGGCGCTGGTAGACCTCCAGGCCGGTCGGCCCGGCGTAGAGCGCGGAGCGGGGCTCGTAGTCAGCTACTTGCGGCTCCAATACTTCTCCTTCGGCAATATATGGAGGATTCGATACAACAACGTCAAACTCCGCACTACCGACCTTCGCCAGCAAGTCCGACTGCAGAAAGCCACCCGCTCAGCCACTCCATGACGCTGCGCATTGCGGCGAGCGACCTCTAGCGCCGCCGGGTAGAGATCCACCGCGGTCACCAAGGATCGGGGCAGGGCATGCGCAAGGGCAACAGCGATCGCTCCCGAGCCGGTGCCCACGTCGACGATGCGCGCCTCAGGGCCGAAGCGCTCCAGCGCTGCTTCCACCAGATGCTCAGTCTCGGGACGCGGGATCAGAACATCGGGCGTGACCTCGAACAGCAGGCCGAAGAACTCCTGCACGCCGGTGATGTACTGCACCGGCTCCGAGGCCAGGCGGCGGCGGAGAAGCTCTCAAACTGATCTGATTCCATGGGGGAGAGCCGACGTTCGGGATGAGTGAGCAGGGCCGCCTGGTCGCACCCAAGCAGGTGCGCCAGAAGCACCTCGGCGTCGCGCCGCGGATTTTTCGAGGTGCCAATCAGGCGAGCGCGCGCTGCTTGCAGTGCCTCACCGGCGGTGGCCGGCATTCATGCCACAGTAGCGGTTTCAGTCTTGAGACGCTCGGCCTGGTAGTGTGCAGTGAGCGCGTCGATCGTCGGCTGAAGCCTGCCTTCCATCACCTCGGCAAGCTGGTGGTTGGTCAGGCCGATGCGATGGTCCGTAAGGCGGTTCTGGGGGAAATTGTAGGTGCGGATCTTTTCGCTGCGATCGCCGCTTCCCACCTGCTGCTTGCGCTCCTTGGCCAGTGCTTCCTGCTGCTTTTCCATTTCAACTTCATAAAGCCGGGCGCGCAGCACGCGCATCGCCTTCTCCCGGTTCTTGATCTGCGATTTCTCGTCCTGGCAGCTGACCACAGTGTTGGTCGGAAGGTGGGTAATGCGCACGGCGGAATAAGTGGTGTTCACCGATTGGCCGCCGGGCCCGGAAGAGCAAAACGTATCAATGCGAATATCTTTTGCTTCAATTTTTACGTCGACCTCTTCGGCCTCCGGCAAAACCGCGACGGTGATGGCTGAAGTGTGAACGCGGCCCTGGGTCTCGGTGGCGGGCACGCGCTGCACCCGATGCACTCCACTTTCGTATTTCATCTGCGAGTACACCCTCTTGCCCTCAATAATGGCGATTACTTCCTTGAGCCCGCCAACCCCGGATTCGGACTGAGAAAGAACCTCGACTTTCCAACGATGCTGTTCGGCAAAGCGCGAGTACATGCGGAAAATCTCCGCCACAAACAGCGAGGCCTCGTCCCCACCGGTGCCGGCACGGATCTCGAGGATGACGTTCTTCTCGTCATTGGGATCCTTGGGCAGCAGCATTACCTTGATCTCTTCTTCCAGGGCGCGGCTGGGGACTCGAGCCGAGTCAGTTCCTCCTGCGCCATGGCCGCAAGTTCGGGGTCGCTCTCGTTCAACATGCTGGTGGCGTCGGCAATGCCCTGTTGAGCCTGCTTCAGCTCACGGTACTTGCTGACCACTGCTTCCAGGTCGCGATGCGCTTTGGCGGTCTTGTGGTATTTTTGCTGGTCGGTAACCAGCTGCGGGTCGGCTAGCTGGCGTCCAAGGTCTTCATAACGGGTTTCAATCTGTTGCAAACGATCCAACATGGTAAGGTTCCTTTCCGCGGGCGAAACAAGAAAGGCGCAATCGGCGGCGGGAGCCGCTAGGAAAGAGCGTGCCGGACAGGAACCGTGTTGGCGACGCGATGAACCATTTGTCTGATTTTATCAGGTTTCAACAATTCGCAGAGCTGTGCCAGCGTCTGGCGGACACCGGCAGCAAGCTGCAGAAGCGCGCGCTTATGGCGGAGTATCTGCGCGCGCTCCCGGTCCACGAGGCCGGGCTGGCGGCCCTGTACCTCGCCGGAGTGCCATTCCCAGAAACCGACGGACGCGAACTGAACGTGGGCGGCGCGCTGCTGAGCCGCGTCCTTGCCCAGCTGTCGGGCGCCAGCCAGGCCACGATGCATGCCGCCTACTTGCGCCATGGCGACCTGGGGGGCGCCGCACAAGATCTGCTACAAGCGCGAATCGTTACGCCTACGCTCCTGCTGGAGAAGTCGCCGAAGCGTTTGCCGCCATTGCCGGGGCCGGCAAACCGGCCGCCAAACAGCACATCACCCTGATCCTGCTCGAGAGGGCCACCCCGCTCGAAGCCAAGTACCTGATCAAGATCATCCTGGGAGACATGCGCACCGGCATCAAGGTCAGCCTGGTGGAGGAGGCGATTGCCGCAGCCTACGGCGGCCCCATCGCCGAGGTTCGCCACGCCAGGATGCTCAACGGCAACCTGCCGGAGGTGCTGGAGTTGGCCGCTACCGGCCGCCTGAGGAGAGGCGCGGATGAAGCTCTTTCATCCGCTCGGCTTCATGCTCGCCAGCCCGGTCGAGACGGTGGAAGAGGCTTTGCAGCGCTTCTCAAGCGAAGTGGCGGAGGAGGGGATCGAGGGACCGGTTATCAAAGAAGCGCAATTGGAAGACAAGTACGACGGCATCCGGGCACAGATTCATTGTGGCTCGCCGGAGCATCCCGGGCGGGTGGCGCTTTTCTCCCGATCGCGGGAGGACATGACCGCCAGTTTTCCTGAAATCGTGGAGGCTTTTGCCGGCTTTGACCAACCGCTGGTGCTGGACGGGGAAATCCTGGCCTGGAAGGCAGATCGAGCACTGCCCTTCTCCTCCCTGCAAGCGCGGCTGGGACGGAAGCGGGTTACGGCGGAGATGCGCGAAGCCGTCCCTGTGGTTTTTATGGCTTTTGATGTGCTCTTCGCCGACGGCGAAATGACCATGGAGAAGCCGCTGCAGCAGCGCCGGCAGGTGCTCGAGGAGCTGGTGGAGCGGGAGCAGTCGCGAACCAGGGTGGGCAGCCGCTCGACCGCAAGCGGGCAGCAGACCGAGCTGCTCTTTGAATCCGAGGAGAACGGCTTTGCACGGCTGGTACTTGCGCCCGCGGTCCAACTCGAGAGCGTGGCCCAACTGGAACAAGCCTACGTCGACGCCAGGGCGCGGGGAAATGAAGGCGTCATGCTGAAGGCTCGGCACAGCATCTACCAGCCCGGACGGCGTGGTCTGGCCTGGCTCAAGCTGAAACGGGAGCTGGCCACGCTCGATGTGGTGGTGACGGCTGCCGAGTATGGCCACGGAAGGCGGGCCGGCTGGCTCAGCGACTACACGTTCGCGGTTCGCGATGGCGACGTATTGCGCAATGTAGGCAAGGCCTACTCCGGCGTGACCGATGCGGAGATTGCCCGGCTAACCCAGTTCTTTCTGGAACATACGCTGGGGGATTTCGGCAGCATCCGCGCCGTGGAACCGCTGATAGTGCTTGAAGTCGCCTTCAATAACGTGATGCGGTCGGAGCGGCACGACAGCGGCTTCGCCCTGCGGTTCCCACGCATTCTACGCATTCGCGACGACAAACCTGTAAGCGAGATCGACACCCTGGAGCGAGTGGCGGAAATTTATCAATCCCAACCGGACAAACCGGTCGACATTGCGGAGGATATTTAGCGGTTGATAAAGCTTGAATCCGTTGCTGATATATAGCACGATATACAGCAGAGGGTCCGCCAGATGAAGCAAGCTACGAAGGCGAAGGTCTTCATGAGCGGGAGGAGCCAAGCCGTCCGAATTCCGGCGGAATATCGCTTCGCGACAGATGAGGTCTACATTCGTCAAGACCCTCAAAGCGGAGACCTGATCCTGTCCGAGGCACCGGGCGGATGGGACGAGATTTTGGCCCGATCATGCCGGTATCCGGATGATTTTCCTGACCGCGTCAGGTCCCCAAGAGCGCGGTGAATGTGATCCGCTTTACATGCTCGATTACGGTTAGCACACATCAGAGTAAATCTCCAGCGCCGCCAAGTCTCCACAGGGGAGGTCGCGTGGCGAACACCGAGGCAGAACTCCATATGGATTGGCCAAGCGAAGGCTACAGTTGTCGGGGGGGTACAGGCCCTAGTGGGAGTGGGCGTGCGCGTGACTGGGATGGTCATGCTCGTCGACTTCGGGCGGAGCGCAACCGTGGGCGACTTCACATTCGGCATGCTCGAATTGGATGGTGGAGTGGTAAATGCGAAACTTCTGCCGTAGCGTCCCGTTTACCTGCTCCAGGATGCGCGTGCTCTCCGAGGGCGGGATGTCCGCGATCGTAATGTGCGTGGACAGGGCGTGGGTCTGCGACCCCAGGCTCCACACGTGCAGGTCATGCACGTCTTCGACCCCCTCGATGGCTTGAAGCGAAACCCGTATCTCCGCCAGAGAGCATCCGCGCGGCGTGCCCTCCAACAGGATGTTCAGCGTCTCGCGCACGATGGACAGCGAACTCCACAGAATCAGCGCCGCGATAAAGAGGGATAGCACCGGATCGATCCAATTGTGCCCGGTGAGCAGGATGGCCAAGCCGCCGACAATCACCGCTGCAGTCGAAAGCGTGTCCCCCAGCATGTGGATGAAAGTGCTGCGGATATTGACGTCGCGGGAGGTGGTCCAAAGCAGGGCGGCAATGACACCGTTCATCAACACCCCGGCCGCAGCGACAATCATCATGAGCTGTGGCTGCACTTGAACCGGCTCGCTTAGGCGATGGATGGCCGCGATGGCGATCCAGATGGCGATCACGACCAGGGTGAGCGCGTTGAGAAATGCGGCCAGCACGCCGGCGCGCTGATAACCAAAAGTCTTTTGATCGGTTGGCGGACGGGTCTGAAAGTACACCGCGACAAAGGAAAGCAACAGCGCCAGAAAGTCGGATACGTTATGGCCCGCCTCGGAGATCAGGGCCAGAGAATGAGCCCGCATCCCGGCTACGAAGGTGAGCGCTACGTAGGCCAAGGTCGCCAACAGCGAGATGCGCAAGATCCGCTTTGTCTTCTCCGACCCCCCGCCATGAACGTGCATATAACTATTGTACTCGGGCAGTTCTACGATTGCGTTGCCCGAGCCAGCCTTTACGAAGTGGGCTTTTCTTGATGAAAAGCCCTGTTTGAAGCATCTTCCCCAGCTAAACCAATCGTGGAACCGCCTTAGCGCAGAGATGGAGCTGCCGCGCTGGAGCGGCCATGGAGAGGGACAGAGTTGGCCGTATCGCGCAACCCGCTCCAGCTCTCGGCCACGATCAGGGAGTTGCCAGGATTATGGGGGTCGTAACGCACGGACGCGGGAAAGCCCAGGCGGCAATCATAAATGTTGACCAGGTGGCGCAACATGGTCACGTCCTGGGAGCACTCGTAGACCACCCCCGCCGCCTCATACTTGTAAAGGATCAGCTGCATCCCGTTGGGTCTTCCGCTCTCTTCGGCGGTGAGGTCGGAGATGTCGATGACCGTGGCATCGATGATGCGGCCTTGCTGAACCAGCAGTTCGCGGCGCTTGCGCTCGAGCTCGTCGGGGCTTTGCCGGCGGCGAAGCAACGCATAGGCGGCCGCGCCTCCAAGGCACACACCAAACGCTGTAAGCGTGCCGAAAATCTGGGAATCGCGCAGGGCCAAACCGTTCATTGGGGCTCCAGCAAGGAATGGGATTACACCATTGCAGGATATCGCAGCCCGGAGCCTCCTGCGGGTGCGTGCAACCGCTGGACCCCTTTCGGCAACACCGGGATGCCCGAGCGCCGCCCCTTCGTACCGCTTGGCCTGCGTTATACTTGGAGAAGATGTCCAATCGTTCGTCTGTTGTTCGAGGCTCGACGGCGACCGCCGCTTCGAGGTCCGCCCTTAATGTAAATTCTCGCTCCACAACCCCGCGTATTCGGTCCACTACCGTTTTGTGCGTGCGCAGAGATGCCAATGTGGTGATGGCTGCCGACGGCCAGGTTACGCTGGGCGAAAGCGTGATCAAGCATTCGGCACGGAAGATCCGGCGCCTGTATCAGGATAAGATTCTGGCTGGCTTTGCCGGTTCAACAGCGGACGCATTCTCGCTTTTTAGCCGCTTTGAGGCCAAGCTGGAACAATACGCTGGTAACCTGGGGCGCTCTGCCGTGGAGCTGGCTAAGGACTGGCGCACGGATAAGATGCTGCGTAACCTGGAGGCTCTCCTGGTGGTGGCCGACCTGAAGCAGACCTTCCTCATCAGTGGCTCAGGCGATGTGATCGAGCCAGACGAAGGGATCGCTGCGATTGGCAGCGGTGGAAGCTTTGCCTTGGCGGCGGCTCGCGCCCTGGTCGAGAATTCTGATTTCCCGGCGCGCGCCATTGCAGAGAAGTCGTTGCGCATCGCCGGCCAGATCTGCATTTACACCAACGATCAAATCACCATTGAGGAATTGCACGGCTGACTTAAAAGGAGTACTCCCATGGCGATCTTTTTACCCGGAACCGCGGAAGAACTGGAACTGTCCCTGGAAGACCTGACGCCGCGGGAAATTGTGGCTGAATTAGACAAGCATGTCGTAGGCCAACGCGCCGCCAAGCGGGCAGTGGCTATCGCGCTCAGAAATCGTATGCGCCGGCAGAAGCTGCCGCCCGATCTCGCCGAAGAGATCATGCCCAAGAACATCATCATGATTGGCCCTACGGGCGTGGGCAAAACAGAAATCGCTCGCCGTCTGGCAAAGCTTACCAATTCGCCTTTCTTGAAGGTGGAAGCCTCCAAGTTTACCGAGGTCGGTTATGTAGGGCGGGACGTGGAATCGATGATCCGCGACCTGGTTGAAATCGCCGTGGACATGGTGCGGGAAGAAAAACTGGAAGAGGTGGAAGACAGGGCCGAACTTAACGCGGAAGAGCGCTTGCTCGACTTGTTGCTTCCCCCCTCCCCGGCGGCCCCAGCATCCCCCGGGCCCGGTGGTGGTGGATGGCAACAGCTACCCCCCGGCCAGCCAGGAGAGCCACAACCGCACCCGGGAAAAGCTGCGGCAACAGTTCCGCGAAAGCAAACTGGACGAACGCACCGTCGAAATCGATGTGCGCGAGCGCAGCACGCCGTCGTTTGAAATCATCTCCAACCAGGGTATCGAGGAGATGGATATCAACCTCAAGGATGTGCTACCCAACCTGTTCGGCCAGCGCACCAAGAAGCGCAAAATGAAGGTCGGCGAAGCCTTCGAGTACCTGGTGCAGGAAGAAGAGACCCGGCTGGTCGACATGGATCAGGTCACCCGGCTGGCGGTCGAGCGGGTAGAGAACTCAGGCATCATTTTCCTGGACGAGATCGACAAGATTGCCGGCCGGGAAGGGGGCCACGGTCCCGATGTATCGCGCGAAGGAGTGCAGAGAGATATTCTCCCCATCGTCGAAGGGACCACCGTCAATACCCGGTACGGCATGGTGCGGACCGACCACATCCTCTTCATTGCTGCGGGTGCGTTTCATGTATCCAAGCCAAGCGATCTGATACCAGAGCTGCAGGGCCGGTTTCCCATCCGGGTAGAACTGCAATCGCTGACAGTGGAGGATTTTGTCCGGATACTTACCGAGCCGAAGTCATCGCTTACCAAGCAGTACACGGCGTTGCTCGAAACGGAAGGTCTGAAACTGCGCTTTACCAAAGACTCGCTGGAAGAAATGGCGCGGTTCGCATTCCGCGTGAATGAGACCACGGAAAACATCGGCGCCAGGCGGTTGCATACCATTATGGAGCGGGTGCTGGACGAGATCAGCTTTATGGCGCCGGACATGATGAAAGGCCATTCGGCTGAGGGAGCCTTGTTGGAGATCGCCGCCTCGGCGGCGGAGAACGGCGCCACCGTACCTCTTCCCGTTAGCGAAGTGGAAACGGCGGAGGGCCGGGAGCGGGTGGTCCTGATCGATCCGGAATATGTGCGCGCCATGGTGGCGTCGATCGTCAAAGACCAGGATTTGTCCCGCTACATTCTGTAGAGTCATCGCGCTTTAGAAGCGCGCCGGCTTCTCCCAGTCGGAAAACACAAATTCTTCCACCGGCTTCCTTTGCCGCGGAGATACTTCGATCTTGTGCAGATGCTCGGGCAAGCCGCCAGGGTCGCCAAAATAACCAATGGCCACAACCGCACCAATCTCGTAATCAGAGGGAATGGCGAACGATGCCCGCAGCTGCTCCGGATCGAAGCCAGCCATGGAATGGGTGTGCAAGCCGATGGCGGTCGCCTGCAGGAATAGATTCGCTGTGGCCGCGCCGGTATCGTGCAAAGCATGGCGATTGGGCGTGCCTTTTTCCGTAAAAGTCTTCTTGGCGACGGAGAGAACCAGCACCGGAGCGCTCTTGGCCCACGACTGGTTGAAAGGCACCAGCGCGTTAAAGATTTTTTGGTAGGTTTCGTCCCCTCGGCGGCCCACCAGGAATCGCCAGGGTTGCTCATTGGACGAGGAGGCGGCCCAGCGTGCGGCCTCGAAGAGCGTCTTGAGATCAGCCGCCGGTATCTCCTTGTCGGAGAAGGCGCGGGGGCTCCACCGTTGGCGGATTAATTCCTGCACGCCGCTCACATCCGGCGCGTGTTTCAGCTTATCGATCACTTCGGGTGAGGTTTGAAGGGACACGGGATTACTCCTGAACCACTGTGCTGATTAGATAAACCGGGAACAGGAACGACGCAAAAACGCCTGCTCCCAATGAGAGAAGGAAGCAGGCGTTTTCTTTATTCGCGGACGCCTTCGACGAAGGCTTTTAGCTTGCGCGAGCGTGACGGATGACGCAGCTTGCGCAGCGCCTTGGCTTCGATCTGCCGGATACGTTCGCGGGTCACCTGGAAGCTCTGACCCACTTCTTCCAGTGTGTGCTCGGATCCATCCTCCAGGCCAAAGCGCATCTTGATCACACGCTCTTCGCGCGGAGTCAACGTACGCAGCACCTGCGAGGTGTATTCCTTCAGGTTCACGCTGATGACCGCTTCGGAAGGCGAAACCGCCTGGCGATCTTCGATAAAGTCGCCCAGATGCGAATCTTCTTCTTCGCCGATCGGCGTTTCGAGCGAAATCGGTTCCTGTGCGATCTTGAGCACTTTACGGACCTTGGCCACCGGGATGTCCATCCGGCGGGCGATCTCTTCCGAAGTAGGCTCGCGCCCCAACTCCTGCACCAACTGCCGCGAAGTACGAATCAGCTTGTTGATGGTCTCGATCATGTGCACCGGAATACGAATCGTCCGGGCCTGATCGGCAATGGCACGGGTAATCGCCTGCCGGATCCACCACGTCGCATAGGTGGAGAACTTGTAACCGCGACGGTACTCGAATTTATCCACCGCCTTCATCAAACCGATATTGCCTTCCTGGATCAGGTCGAGGAATTGCAAACCGCGGTTGGTGTACTTCTTGGCAATGGAAACCACCAGGCGCAGGTTAGCCTCGATCAGCTCGCGCTTAGCCTGCTCGGCATCCATGTCGCCCTGGATCATCTCGCGCTGGGTGCGCTTGAGCTCGGCGATGGAGACGCCGGCCTCTTGCTCCAGTTTTTCCAGGTCGGTCTTGCAGTTCTTCTGCTGGCGGCGATACTCCTTGCGCAGCTCTTCGCTCTTTGACTGGTCGTGCTTCTGCTCGAGCGACTTGACCTGCCGCTCCAGCATGCGCATGGCGTCTACGGTCTTGTTGACCTTGTCCAGCAGCCGCTTGCGTTCCGCGTTGGTGTACTTGAGTTCACGGACGATGCGCGAGACTTCGACCCGCTCGCGGTTCATCATCCAGCGCGTTTTGCGATGCTCCCTGGCCTTCGCCTTGGGATTGATCGTCTCCAGTTTTTCGAGGAGAAGAGACGCTTTTTTCTGGTGTTTGAGCAGAGTGTCGACGCGGCCGATGGTTACCCGAATGCGCGCCTGCAGGATCTCTTCGGTGATTTCTTCTTCATCGAAGATCACCACTTCCTTGATGTTGCGTACGCCTCGCTTGAGGTCTTCGCCCAGGGCGACGATCTCGCGAATGACGATCGGCGAACGGGAGATAGCTTTAAGTACCCGCAATTGCCCGCGTTCGATGCGCTTGGCAATCTCAACTTCGCCTTCTCTGGTCAGCAGTGGAACAGTTCCCATTTCGCGCAGGTACATGCGAACGGGGTCATTGGTTTTCTCGAGTGTGCCCGGTGTGAGGTCGAGTTCTACATCCTCGCCCTCCTCACCCTCGCTCTCGAACTTATCCGCGCCAAACTTCGGGCCGCCCTCGAGCACATCGATGCCCTGGGTCCCGATCGTGGTCAGCAGATCGTCGAGATCGTCCGGTGAATGCAGGTCACCAGGAATAAGGTCGTTGACCTCGTTGTAGGTCAAGTAACCTTTTTCCTTACCCGCATCAATCAGTTTCTGAATGTCTTCTTCGTACTTGTCTTCAATAGCCAAGCAAATCCTATCCCGTGCCTTATTTTTCGGATCGGTCCGTGCTCAGAAAGGACAGGGTGCTATGCGAGCCGCTAAGGGCATATTCCGGACGGTTAATAAACCGTTTGGGCAAGTAGACGCACGTCCTTCAAAGAGTTATAGAATATCATGGAATGGAGTGTGCTCCCGGGCAGCTCCCGGAACGACACCCCTCCAGGCCTTTCCTGTTACAGGCTCATTACCGCGCTAAAGCCTACTTTCTTAGATGTAAAAACCCCCATTCGGTTTCACCTCTAGGGCAGCTCCAATCCGCAAAACATTCCCAGGTAAGGTCCGCGGAACTGCAGATCCCTCGGCTTCGCTCGGGATGACAAAGGATAGAGTGGGGGCGTCCACCGGGCATTCGGGTAGCGTTGAAAGGCGGTTCTGTCCGGCTGACGCCCTCAATAGAAGCACTACCTCTTCCTTTTGTCATCCCGAGCGAAGCCGAGGGATCTGCAGTTCCGCGGACCTTACCCGGGAATGTTTTGGTACTTACGCGTCCACATCGCGCATTTCCCGGTCCACTTTTAGCTTTTCGGCCATAAAGACCGCCAGCTGTGCCAAATCGCCGCGACGCTCGGCCTCGGCGATATCCGCTCGTACCCGCCGCTGCAGGGCTTCCAAATGGCGGTATTTCAGTGAATCCAGCGCGGCCTCGAGCTCATCCAGCTCCACCTCGGCTGACTCTTTGAGCAAGGCCTGGGCTAGCAACGCTCGCTGGCTCGGATTGGTTAAGGCTGCCATAGGCTCGAGCGCTCCGCGGTCGCGCAAGAGCGCCAGCATGGGAGTGACCTGAAGTCCTTCGAAGCATTGGGGCTGGTCTTGGAAAGCCTCAAATGCACGCAGAAAAACACGACTCCCAGACCGGGAGGCCGCCGCCCGCAAAAGCACCCTCTCGGCCTCGTTCCAGGCGTCCACAGCGGATCGGTGGACCCCGTCCCGGCGCTTGCGGGCCGCCTGCCGCAGTTCTTCCCGGACCAAGGCGGAGTCAATGCCCAGCTTCTGCGCCGCGTCGGAGGCAAACTCATCGCGCACGATGCTATCTGGCATGCGCCGGATATGCGGCAGCAGGTAGTTGAGAGCCTTGCTCTTGCCTTCCGCCGTCCGGGACGGAAAAAGCTGCATCGCCCGATCGATCAGGTGGTCTGAATGGCGCCGGGCCCCCTTGACGGCGGCTACGTAGTCCTTGATGCCGCGCTCGCGTATAAACCGGTCAGGATCGAGCCCTCCCTCGAGGGTCA
The DNA here is from genome assembly GCA_963805955.1 of uncultured Acidobacteriaceae bacterium. GTDB lineage: Bacteria > Acidobacteriota > Terriglobia > Terriglobales > Acidobacteriaceae > PALSA-350. The sequence continues at coordinate 39,706 of CAWDVZ010000013.1, read as the reverse complement.
CCACCTTAACTTCGAAATCCTCTTCCGTGAGCAGGGCGATGGACTTTTCCGCTGCATTGGCTCCGGCCGCGTCCGGGTCAAAATTAATGAAAAGCCGCTTGGTGTAGCGGCTGAGCAGCCGCACCTGCATCTCGGTGAAAGCCGTTCCACTGGTCGCCAAAACATTCTGGATTCCCGCCATGTACGCGGTAATGCAGTCCATCTGGCCTTCCACCAGCAGGGCGAAGTCCTGTTGCCGGATCGCCTGGCGCGCCTTGTCGAGATTGAACAGCACCTGACCCTTCGAATAAAGCGGCGTCTCGGGTGAGTTCAGGTACTTGGGGCCGGATTTCTCCTCGCTGTCCAGGGCTCTCGCCGTGAACGCAATCACTCGCCCGGACTCGTTATGAATGGGAAAGGTGATCCGTTTGCGAAAGCGAGCGTACAGCGGCCCGGCAGAGCCATCCGGCTGCTCCTTGGAAGAAAAAAGGCCAGAAAGCCGCAATATCTCAGGAGACGCCACCCCCTGCACGCGGTCGCGCAATGCATTGAATGAATCCACAGCGTAGCCAATGCGAAACTTGGCGATTGCATCTGCAGTCACGCCGCGGCCGGTGAGATATTCGCGGGCGCGGGAGCCCTCCGCAGAGCGTAACTGCTCTTCGAACCAGGTAGTCGCCAACTCATGCAAATCGAGTAGCTTGGCCCGCTGCCGGTTCTCCTCCGCCTCTTCCGGGGTGGCGAACTCCCGCTTGGGTAGAGGGATGCCGCATTTTTTTGCGACGATTTTGACCGCTTCCGTAAAACCGGCATTCTCAATCTTCTGCACAAAGGAGAAGACATCTCCCGACTCATTGCAACCGAAACAATGGTAGAACTGGCGCACCGCGTGCACGGAAAAGGACGCCGTTTTCTCTCCGTGAAATGGACAAAGGCCGGCATAGTTCTGCGCTCCGGATTTCTTCAGCGTGATGTATTCGCCGATGATCCGAACGATGTCCGCCTGCTGCTTTACGAGTTGGGCAAAGTCTGATGCCACTGGATGGTTACAGCTTATTGTCGTACATCAGGAGCACTGGAAAAATCACCGCTTGTGTGGAAGGCCAGCAACAACTCCTGCGGGTGCTTTCCCTGCTGCCGCAGATTGCGCAGGCTCAGCGCGTCGTGCCGTTTGGCCAGGCGCTGCCCCTGCTCATCACACAACAACGCGCAGTGATACCAGCCGGGGGACGGAATGCTGAGTGCCTTGGCCAACAGAATCTGCCGCGCCGTCGACTTGAGCAGATCGGCGCCGCGGACCACCTCGGTGATCCTCATCGCTGCGTCATCTACTACTACGGCGAGTTGGTAGGAAGGAAGATTATCTCGCCGCCATACCAGGAAGTCGCCAAAGTCTTTTCCCGCCACAAAACGCTGCGGACCGAAGAGCCCGTCCTCAAACTCAACTACCTCTCCCTCCGGGATGCGAAAACGCCAGTTGGCAGCGGACTGCGGCCCTCCGGTCTGGGCCGTGGCTGGACGGCAGGTTCCGGGATAGATCCCTTCGTCGTCATGCGGGGCCTGCATGGCCAGTGCAAGGTCTTTGCGGGAGCAGTGGCAAGGGTAGAGCCAGCCCCCGGCAAGCAGCCGCCGCCAGGCGTCGCGATAGAGGCTGTGCCGCTGGCTTTGCGTGTACGGCCCGAACGGACCACCCACGTCCGGTCCCTCCTGCCACTCGAGTCCAAGCCAACGCAGGTCTTCGAGCATGGCTTCAAGAAAATGCGGCCGCGAGCGCTCCGGGTCAAGATCCTCGTTGCGCAGAATCAGCGTGCCCTTGGCCGCCAGGGCACGCTGCTGCGCCATCCAGAAAGTGCGCGCGTGGCCCAGGTGCAGATATCCGGTAGGAGATGGCGCCAGGCGGCCGCGGTAAGTAGTACTCAAAACAGATCCGGAATACTGGAAAAGGCAATGCGCGTGGGTGCGGCCGCGCCCGCCAGCAGCATGCTGGCAAAGCACAGAGTATGGGTCCCGTATTTGTAGTTCACCCGGTCCATGGTGGTGGACAGCCGCGTCCGTTTTCCCTCTTCTTCAAGGCCGGAGAAGAGACTCAGCGTATGCAGATGGTCTGGAACCAGGTTGCCGAGGGAGACCCCCACGAAAAACGGCTTCTTGTGTCCTTTCTCCGCAGGACTTTGACTCCACAGTCGCTGCAGGCCCTCCAACAGCGTCTGGTTATCCTGGCATTCGAGCAGCGGACAGCTTTGCGCCCACGGCTTGTGCATGCCGGGGACCCACCACCTGCCGAAAAACGCATGGTCAAGGTCATATGTCGCCGCCCACAGCTGGGCCTTGCGCAGCCGCATCGCGGCCTTGTGCAGCAGCTTGTTGGCTACCGCATAAGCGCCGTCGGGCGTTCGCAACTCCGGCGGCAAAACGTGGGAGTGCCCAATGGATTTCTGGTGCTCCAACTCCTGGTCGCCAAAGTCTTCTCCGCGCAGCCAGTGCCATAGCTTTTCGCCGCCTATCCCGCCCCAAGCCGTGTGCAGCTGCTCCCGATCGAGTGCCAGCAGTTGCTCCATGGTGCTGATCCCGGCCTGGTCCAACCGCTTCTCCATGCGTGCACCCACACCCGGCAGGTCACGCGGGGTTAACGCGGACAAAGCATCGTGCAGCAAGTCAGGCGTCAGGGCCACCAGGCCATCTGGCTTTTCCATATCGGAAGCCACTTTGGACAAGTACCGGTTGGTCGCCAGGCCAACCGAGCAGCGAAGTGTTGCTCCCGCCTTGCGGCGAACCGCGGCTTTGACCTCGCGCGCCAGCTCAAGCGCCGCCAGCAGAGGCTGCTCCCGGCCCAAAAGCCGGCAGGCCATCTCGTCGATGGACATGACCGATGTGACGGGAAGGCAAGATTCGACCGCTTCTACTACCCGATGGTGGTAGTCCACATACAGCTCGTGCCGGGCCTCTACCAGCAGAATGCCGGGGCACATACGCTTGGCCTCGGCGACCTGGGTGCCGGTGCGCACTCCGTATTGCTTAGCCTCGTAACTGGCGGCGATACAACAGGTGGTGTCCGCCATCAGCGGCACCACGGCCATGGGACGGTCTCGTAATTCAGGCCGCAACTCCTGCTCCACCGACGCAAAGTAGGAGTTGAGATCCAAAAAGAGCCACTGCAGCCGGGGATCCCCCGTTCGGAACGTATTGGCAGGCGCGTGCGGTCACGTGCTCCCTAGTTTTGCTCATATCGAATTTTCTCCAGCGATGCTAAGCTTTCTCCCATCGGTGGTTTTCGGAAAGTGGACGAACCTGTTCCCAAAACGGAAGCCATCTGGAACAATATTTTGTTCCATGGAAAACCATCACCCCGGGATAGGGTTTCCTAAAGCGTGGGAGTACTAAGATGCACTCGCTACATTTTCACAACCTCGCGCACTGGTTTTTCCAGTTCGAGTCTTATGGCCCGGCAATTCTGGTCACCATCGGCGCGGCGCTCCTAATGGCTTGTGGTATCGGCGCAGCATGTTCGCCGTGTGAGGAAAAAGACGAGGTCTTTCACCGCCAGGTGTTCTAAAGACTCCACATTTCTCGCGTTTGCCGTACACCCCAGTTCGGCCAACTGTCCTATTGTCTTAAAACTTGAAGGGTGCCAAAAAAACACCAGCTCCGCGCTCCGCTTATGGGCTTTGTATCAGGGCCCGACTTTAGTCGGGCCGTTAACGGAGAAAAGAATTGGGAATCAGCCCCTGCCGTCCTCATCAGGCAAAAAAAACAGGGGCTAAAGCCCAATCTTTTTCATTCCTTTGCGGCCCGACTAAAGTCGGGCCCTGATACAAAGCCCATAAGCGCGGAGTAGAGGAACAGCGGTTTGTTTCGCTAGTTCCGACGCGGGGGCTAAAGAGTCTGCGTGAGAACCTCCCTCCAGCTTTTCAATCCTTCAAGCTCCCGCGACTCACAGAGCCGGCTTCAGCTGCGGCTTGCCCTTCGCTCCCCATTCCACGTATCCCATCGGATGATGATGGTCATGGGTAAAGAGAACCAGCCATTGCTCCGGGATCGCCCGGCTCAGAAAGCGTTTGCGCTGCTCAATGCAGGTGAGGGGATAGAGGTCGTAACCCATCACCCAGGTCACGTCGAGGTGCGCGCTGGTGGGAATCAGGTCGGAGATATAACAGGCACGGCGTCCGCCGGAATCGAGCATCACCGCCATCATCTGCGCCGTATGCCCCGGATATACCTCGACGGAAACTCCGGGAACAATCTCCATCCCCCCGGCTGGGGGCTCGATCAGAGTCATCTGCCCGCTGGCGATGAGGGGATCGTAGTTCTCGCTGATGTAGCTGACGGCATCGCGCTCCAGTTGCAGATGGCCGTGCTCCACTTCTCCGCGATGGGCAAAGTATCGGGCGTTGGGAAACGTCGGCACGACACTGCCATCCTCTTTTCGCATCGTGTTCCATCCGCAGTGATCGAAGTGCAGGTGGGTGTTAATCACTACATCCACCTCCTCCGGCCTTATCCCGGCGGCGTGAAAGCTTTGCGGCAAAAGCTGCCTGGCGTCGAAGATGCCGCGCAGTTTTTCCGGCAGCTTATTGCCGATCCCAGTCTCGATCACCACCGTATGTTTGCCGGTGCGCACGACGACTGTGTTGGTTCCCAACACAATCTGGTTCCGCTCATTGGCCGGCGTGCGCTTCTCCCACAACGGCTTCGGGACTACGCCGAACATGGCGCCGCCATCCAGCAGATAAGTGCCGTCGGTCAGAACGGTAAGGTCGAAATCGCCCAGCGTGGTGCGGGCGCGCACCAAATCATCGCTCATGGCTGTATCACCGCTCACGGCTGTGGCGCCAAAAGATACATCTGGAAATGCGCCAGGATGCGGTTGAACAAATGGGTGGTGGCTTCGGCACCATCGATGCCATGGGTTTTTCGCGGGTAGAGCTGCACATCGTAGGGCAAATCAGCCTCGATCAATTGCTGAATGAACTGGATGGAATTCTCAAAGTGGACATTGTCGTCTCCCGTTCCCTGGACCAGCAGCAGGCGTCCCTTGAGGTTGGCGGCGGCGTTCACCACCGAATCGTCGCGATAGACGTCGGCGTTCGCGGACGGCAGGCCCAGATAGCGTTCGGTGTAGATCGAATCGTAATTCTGCCAGTCGGTAACCGGTGCTACCGACGACACCGGCGCGAAAGCGGTCGCTATGGGTCATGGCGTACAGCGTGAAGGTGCCGCCCCAACTCCAGCCCCACCAACCCAGCCGGCTGGGGTTCAACTGAGGATAGGCGCGCAGCGCTTGATCGACGGCCGCGATCTGGTCGCCCAACTGCACCGGACCGAAGTCGTGATAGGCCGCCTGGGCAAAATCGCGCCCCCGGCCTCCCATTCCACGGTTGTCCACATGCAGCACGGCGAAGCCACTCTGCACCAGCACCTGGTCGAATAGCCGCTGGCGGGTAGACCACCTCCCGCTGACGTCCTGTGCGTGCGGTCCGCCGTACGGATTCACAATCAAAGGCACGCTCGCCGGCGCCGTCTTGCCCGGGGGCAGCATCAGCTGCCCGTAAAGAGTGGTGGCGCCATCGGCAGCCTTGAATTCAACGGCCAGCGGCGGGGTAAGCGCCACATCGACCGGCGGCGCCTTCCAGATTGTCTGGCAGGAGAACCGGCGGCGGCAAAGATCCATGCTCGGAGGCGTGCTGGTAGAAGAAACGACATCGGCAAAGAAGTTGGTGTTGGGCGAGAAGACGGGTTCATGCCACTCTCCCGAGCGGCTCACCTGTTGCTTGCCCTCTCCATTCAAGCCAATGACCCAGATCTGCTGCTGGCGCGGATCCCCCTCGTTGGAAAGGTAATAGACACTGTGCGCGACCTGGTTTACGCCTGCGATATCTCCCACCTCCCAATTGCCGGCGGTTAACTGCTTTACCAGGCTGGCTGGCGAGCTCAACGGGTTGCCGCCGTCAAAACTGTAGAGATAAAGATGGTTATGCCCATCCCGCCAGCTCGTCAGCAGGAAGTTCGAAGCGAAGAAGGTCAAATCATAGGATTCGTCCAGGAACTTGTCGTCGGTCCTGGTGAGCACCGGTTTCAAGACATCGTTGGAGAGATCGGCAAAATATAAAACCAGCTTCTTGTGATCGCGGGTCAGGGTCTCGATCCACAGAGTCTTGCTGTTCAGCCAGCCGAAGCGGGGGATGTAATCGCTTCCGTTCTCGATGGGCAGGTTGATCCACTTGGTTCGTCCGCCGCTGGCGCTTACCACTCCTAACCGCACTGCGGGGTTGAGGTCCCCGGGCTGCGGATAACGCTGACGGTCGACCGTAGCGTGGGTGGGTATCCAGTCCTCGATGGGGTATTCCGGAACCGCGGATTCGTTCATCTGCAGGTAGGCCACCCGGCGCGAGTCTGGCGACCAGAAGTAATTGCTGCGGACCCCAAGTTCTTCTTCGTACACCCAGTCCACTTCGCCATCGAGCACAGTGTCCGCTTGCGAGTCAGTGAGCCGGTTCGCGGTAGCGCTGTCGTGCATTTTGCGCACATACAGATTGTGGTCCCGCAGGTAAGAAAGGTAAGCTCCATCGGGAGAAAATTTGGGGTCGTCACCGCTGCCGGCGCCGGTCGTCGCGATTTGCAGGCCGGTCTTGGTCGCCAGGTCGAAGAACCAGAGCTGCCCGTTGGAATCGAAGAGCAGGTGTTTTGAATCGGGCACCCAGAAGTAGCTGGCCTCTTTGTAGCGAATACGATTGTTCTGGTCATGCTCGGTAGTGGCCGGCGGGTTGAGGGCCTTCATCTTATCGTGGTCCACCAGCACCTGCTGAGTACCGGTCGAGCCTTCGACCGCTACCAGGTCGCCGTTGTCGGCGATGTAGCTGACCCGAGTGCCGTCGGGGCTCCACGCGATGCCGTCCGGCGGCCGGTTCGCCTGCTCCTGGCGGTAGATCTGGTCGATGGAAACTGGGGTCACTGGGTTAGCCGTGGAATCGGCCGCCAGAGCGGGCAGGTGACAGCAAAACGCAACCACCATGGCAAAGGGAAACAGTCTCAAGAAGGGCTCCGGCGGCAGGGCTTAGAGCCTGCAGTGTATCGCACGTGAGCTGTTGCCGTGCTAGACTCCAGACCACGACATGGATGTTCAATTAGAGTTGCTGATCCGTTTGCAGCAGGTCGATATCAAGATCACCCAACTGCAGGAAACCATCACTGCGTTACCCCAGAATCTGCGGTCGGTCGAAGAAAAGCTGCAACAGCAGAAGCTGGCTCTGGAACAGGCGGACAAGGCCGTTCCCGGAGAAGAAGCGCGGCGCCGAAGACTGGAAAGCGACCGCAAGGACCAGCAGCAAAAGCTGATCAAATACCGCGAGCAGTCGAGCAGTGTCAAAACCAACGAGCAATTTCATGCTTTGCAACATGAGATTGGGTTTGTGGAAGCGGAGATTCGCCGCATTGAAGACGAAGAGCTCACCAGCATGATCAAAAGTGAGGGGCTTGAGAGCCAGCGTGCTGAGGCGCGCAAGGCATCTGCCGCTGCAGGCAAAGCTGGTGGAGGAGGAAAAGGAGCGAACCCGCATCGCCTCCGAGGGCTACCAGAAGGAGCTGGCTGTTCTGCAGCAGGAACGGACCAAGCTGCGCAAGGGAGTGAACGAGCCACTGTTGGCCCAATATGACCGCATCGCTTCTTCCTCGCGCAAGACCGCGCTTGCGCGCGCCGCCGGGCAGCGCTGCCTCTCCTGCCAAATGTCGCTGCGTCCTCAGTTTTGGAACCAAGTGCGCGAAGGCACGCTGTTAAACTGCGAGAGCTGTGGGCGGTTGCTTTACTTTGATCCCGGCCCGATCGCCATGCCGTCCTCCTCGTCAGCCGAGGTGTAGCGGGTAGCTTTACCATTCAGGAATGAAACGAATCGCAGTCGACATGGACGAGGTGCTGGCGGACGCCCTTAGCGAACACCTCACCCGCTACAACCGTGATCACGGCGAAGCCATCACCAAAGGCCAATTGCACGGCAAGTGGCTATGGGACATTGTCTCCGCCGACCGGCATGAGCGGTTGGAAGGCTACCTCCGCAGTGAGGACTTCTTCGAGGATCTGCCGGTTCTCGAGGACAGCCAGGAGGTTCTTGCCAAGCTCGTTGAACACTACGAGATTTTTATCGCCACGGCGGCCATGGAGTTTCCCAACTCCTTTGGCCCTAAATACCGGTGGTTACGACGTCATTTCCCTTTTATTCCGCCGGCCAATTTTGTCTTCTGCGGAGATAAGAGCATTTTGCTCGCTGACTACCTGATTGACGATACCTACCGGCACTTTAAGCGCTTCAGGGGCCAAGGCATCCTCTTTTCCGCTCCGCACAATGCGGAAGTCACCGGTTTTCACCGTGTTGCCGGCTGGCGAGAAATCGAGAAGTTCTTCTTGCCGGTGGGCAGGGCTTGAGGGCTGGTTGTCATTAGGAGAGGTTGGTCGGGGGTCAGGCGCACCGCAGCCGACCAAAGCTCTCCCAAGAAACTACTGTTGCGCGGGCAGACTTTCCTTCACGCGGGTCGAAGTTGGCAGGTTGGGCGATGCCGGTTTTCCCGGGGAAACTGCCGTACCTCTCCCTGGCATTGCCGCGCCCAGGGGCCGCAAATTCATCGCCGGCTGCGGCGATTGCAGCTGGTGCATCGTCACAATGATGGCCTGCGCCGCCACCTTGCCTGCACAGCGGTATCCGTGGGGCGTGCTCGCATCAAAGTAAACCCCGTCGCCCGCGGTCAAAACATGTGTCTTATCGGCGTGTCGGATCTCCAACTCGCCCTCCAGGATGTAAAGAAACTCATATCCAGGATGTACATGGGGCCGGATCTCGATGTTCTTTTTTAGCGGCACAAATTCCGCAAAGTAGGGGTCCAATTGGCGGTCGGGAACCATGTACCCGAGGCTCTCAAAGTAATAGGTGGGATCATCCACCCCGGTCTGGGGCAGACGAACCCGCTCCTTCTTGCGATGAATGCGGAACAGCGTATGCGGTTCGGTTTCAAAGAAGTAAGAAAGATCCTTGCTGAAAACCATGGCCACTCGGGCCAGGTTGCGCAGTGTGGGCACCACGCGGCCGGTCTCCAATTGCGACAGGAAGCTAGCCGATAATCCGGTGTGGCGGCCAAGTTCAACCAACCCCATCGACTTCTTCAGGCGAAGCCGCTTGATGCGCTCGCCGATACGCTTCTCGGCAATGAAGGATTCTGCACTGACTGGGTCGATCTGAGAATTTGTAGCGACCTCTTTGCTATCCACGGGAGCAGCTCCTGCATTCATAGTTGTGTTCTGATGAGCCTGTCGTCATAAATGTTGCTAAGAAGGAAAATAGTTTTGTTTTCTATGAATATTATTGCAAGGCCTCGCGGACAAAGCCAGTAATCAATGGAAGGCTAAGTTGGATGAGCACTGACCGAATTCTGTTGACTGGATCATCGGGACTTATCGGTACTTCAGTAGTACGTTTCTTGAGACGCAAACGGATTTCAATAGTTACCTTGCACCGCGGTTCCCCGCCCGGCGGCGGCGACACGGCAGTATGGGACCCCTATGCGGCCAATCCGGTAAGCCGTCCGGAGGCCCTCGCAGGGATAACCGCCGCAGTCCACCTTTCCGGCGCCAATCTTGCTGGACGGCGATGGACCTCGTCGTACAAACGTGAAATCTTCGCCAGCCGGATCACGCCTACTCACGCGCTCGCCACATTGCTGGCCGGGCTGCAACCCAAGCCCGCTGTGCTGGTGTGTGCGTCGGCGGTTGGCATCTACGGCGGCCGCGGCGATGAGGTGTTGACCGAGGACTCTCTGCCGGGAACTGGATTTATACCCGAGCTATGTCTGGCGTGGGAAAAGGCGACCCAGCCGGCCGCGGAAGCCGGGATCCGGGTCGTGCACCTCCGCTTTGGGGTGGTGCTTTCGCGCCAAGGGGGTGCCTTGGCGCAGATGCTGCCCGTCTTCCGCGCCGGACTGGGCGGTCGGCTCGGGACCGGCCGGCAGTGGATTAGCTGGATTTTGCTTTCCGATGCGACTCGGGTGATCGAGTTTGCCCTGCAAACGCCGAGCCTTTCCGGACCAGTGAATCTAGTCGCGCCCAACCCGGTCACCAATCTGGAGTTCACCCGGGCGCTCGGCCGCGTCCTTCACCGCCCGGCGGTGCTGCGCGTCCCTGCCTTTGCCTTGCGACTGGCTTTCGGAGAAATGGCTCAGGCCACCATCCTCGAGAGCCAACGCGTCCTGCCGGCTCGCCTGAGCGCCGCCGGCTTCCACTTCGAATATCCTGAACTGGAAGCTGCTCTGCGTGCGGTTCTGGCACCGTCGGAAGAATGATTTACGTTGGGAGAGCATGAATCGCAGGCTCCTGGTGTTGGCTCTCGCGCTTTTGCTGGCGCGCACGATGATTGGCTGCGGCGCACCCGCCGCGCCGCAGCCCCCCAGTCTCGACCTGCCCACACCGGTCCTGGATCTCTCCGCAGTGCGAGTCGGCGACTCCGTTCGTCTGGCCTGGACTATGCCGAAACGGACCACGGACCGCCTTCCGCTCAAACACCCAGTCACAGTTCAGGTTTGCCGCTCGGTGAAGGTGCCCCGTGCGCCAACATCGCCAGCCTCACCTTGGCGCCTGGCGCGGCGGGAGCCTACTCCGACGCCCTACCGTCCGATCTTGCCCAGGGTGGGGACCGCCTGCTGCGCTATGAGGTTGCCTTGCAAAACCACGCGGGCAAATCCGCCGGCCCATCGAACGCCGCTTACAGCGCTGCCGGGCCGGCTCCGCCCGCGCTTACCGGGCTGACCGGCCAGATGCGGTCAGACGGGGTCCTGCTTAGCTGGATGCCGGCTCCAGAACGGGAAAAATCCGTTACCTTCCGCATCGATCGCCTGCAATTGACCGCCCCGGCGCCGGAGGAGACTCCCAGATCTCCGCTTGCCCCCGCTATGCCCGCTCCAGCCCAAACCCTCGCCGTCCACGGCCAGAACGGCGTCGACCCGGGCCATGCGGTCGATAACTCCGCCCTCTTTAATCAGCGATACCGCTACGTGCTCGAACGAGTGGCAACCGCTCCAGCTCTCCGGTCACTCAGTGGAAGTACAGGGGCGCCCAGCGAGGCGGTCGAGGTTTCGACAAAAGACGAATTTCCCCCTGCCGTTCCCCAGGGTTTGGTCGCGATTGCCGATGCCGCCGCCGGCGCTATCGACCTCTCCTGGTCGCCCGATAGCGATAGCGATCTGGCGGCTTACCATGTCTACCGCCGCGATGTTCAGGGGGGCTTGCCGGCCAAGCGGATCGCCTCTGTGGGTGCTGAGACTTCCTTCAGGGACACCGGAGTCGACGCCGGACATACCTACGCCTATTCCGTATCTGCCATCGATCAAAGTGGCAATGAAAGCAAGCCATCCCCTGAAGTCCAGGAGACTCTGCCCAACAGGAGTGTTAGCCCAATGAAATACTGCCGCCTTCAAACCATCCATGGAGCGCAATATGCCGAGGTCGCCGACCGCGATGGCCGGCTGTGGATCGAGCGTCTCATCCCGCCTTTCGAGGAAGGCCCGGCCAGCGACTATGTCGACCGCGCGGCAGGCCGCTTTGACCCTCTGCCGCTAGAGGAGGCCCGAACGCTTGCCCCCGTCCATCCTTCGAAGATTGTCTGCGTCGGCCGCAATTATCGCGAGCACGCCGCCGAGCTGGGCAATGAGGTACCTGCCGAGCCGCTGCTCTTCCTCAAAGCTCCGTCGGCGCTCCTCTCTCCGGGGGAGGCGATCCGCATCCCTGAGCTCTCCAAGCGGGTCGATTTCGAAGGTGAGATCGCCATCGTCATCGGCGATCGATGCAGCAAAATCGGTCCTGACGAGGATCCGCGCGACTATATTCGCGGTTACACCGTCGCCAACGATGTGACCGCGAGAGACCTGCAGAAGAAGGACGGGCAGTGGTCTCGGGCCAAGGGATTCGATACGTTTTGTCCCGTCGGTCCGCTGGTTACCGACGAAGTGGACCCCGCGGCGGGGATCGGCATCACCACTCGGCTCAACGGGGAGCTGCGCCAGGACGGCAATACGCGCGACTTTATCTTCTCCATCGACCATCTGCTGCGCTATATCACTGCCGCCATGACCCTCTTTCCAGGGGACTTGATCCTGACCGGCACTCCGGCTGGGGTGGCTCCCATGCAGCCCGGCGACCGGGTGGAGGTAAGCGTGGAGGGAATTGGGACACTGATGAATCCCATCGTGTGATGAACCCTAACCGTGATTTTAAGAATCTCAACAGCATGAAGCCTTACACTAGAGGTGTAAGCAAGGAGATCTCGCATGGCCAAGACACTGCTCGAACAGCTTAAGGAAATGACGGTGGTCGTCGCTGATAGCGGGGATTTTGAATCGATCGAACAGTTCAAACCCCAGGACACCACGACCAATCCCTCCCTTCTCACCGCGGCCGCCGGGATGCCACAGTATCAGCCGATTGTGGACGGCGTGCTCCTCGAGGCCAGAAAACAGCTGGGCCCCCAAGCCAAAGACAAGGATGTGGCCAATCTCGCCTTCCGTCACCTGGCCGTGGCTTTTGGAAAGAAAATTCTGGCCATCGTTCCCGGCCGGGTTTCGACTGAGGTTGATGCGCGGCTCTCTTTTGACACCGCCGCAACGATGAAGCAGGCGCGTGAAATCATCCAGCAGTATGACGAGGCGGGCATTTCGCGCGAGCGGGTGTTGATCAAGATCGCTTCCACCTGGCCTGGCATCAAGGCCGCGGAGCAGCTGGAAAAGGAAGGCATTCATTGCAACCTGACGCTGCTGTTCGGCATGCATCAAGCCGTCGCCTGTGCCGAGGCGAAGGTGACGCTCATTTCACCCTTTGTCGGCCGCATCCTCGATTGGTACAAGAAAGACACGGGCAAGGACTACCAGGGCGCGGACGATCCGGGCGTGCAGTCGGTGACCAAGATCTATAACTACTTCAAGAAGTTCGGCTACAAGACGGTGGTGATGGGCGCGAGTTTCCGCAACATTGGGGAGATTCGCGAGCTGGCAGGATGCGATCTGCTCACCATCGCTCCGAAGCTGCTGGAAGAGCTACAGAACACGCAAGGCGATCTGCCGCGCAAGCTTGATCCAAAGAACGCCCAGAACCTGAAGATCGAAAAGATCCCGATGGATGAAGCTACATTCGAGAAGATGCACGCTGAAGATCGAATGGCCCACGACAAGCTGAAGGAAGGCATCGAAGGCTTCAGCGAAGCGCTGGAGAAGCTGGAAAAACTTTTGGCCGACCGTCTGGCCAAGATGGGCGCCGGCGAAGCAGTCGGCGCTCGATAAACCGCAAAGAATAAACCTGGGCGGGGCCGGCGATTCGCCGGCCCCGCCTTTTCTTTGTGCAGGAAAGGGACAGCGGTCTGCGGTGATGAAGGGTACGGGCTTTAGCCCGTACATATTCGCTTAACAATGAATCCGGCTTCAGCCGCTGAGGCTGAGGATTTCCGTCGACTGGGACTTTCTCATTAAAGGCCACACGGCATATTTCGTTTGATAAAGCTGCCTCAGGGGCTTAAAGCCCGGTGTTGCTTGGTTGCAATATGTGCGGGCTGAAGCCAGTACCATTCGAAAGTTAGACTTTCTGCTCCAATTAAGAAGCTCCAGCGGCCAATCCTACGAACGAGTTACCGCTGTTATCGGATGAGGTTCTTATTCGCACTTGGCTCTCCAGAGTGCCAATAATTTTGTGCAGTACCAAATTCATCTATTTGTAATCTGCAACATATCGCTTATTCTTCGTGTCATAACGTAAGTAATCAGCCCGGCTTCGGAGGCAGTCAGCTCCGCGGCGTTAGCAAGGAACATCCCCCGACCTTCATTGGAGGTGGACTTGATCCCGCTAGAGAATTCCTTACGCCAGCTTTTCCACGAAGTTGTCTCCGAATGCTACGACTCGCGCCTGGGCATGCGAGACGCGGAGATCTCAAGCTACGTCGCCGACCTGCTCACCGAGTTCTGCAGTGCGGAAAATGTTTATCGCATTCGCGATGCAGCCGGTAATCCGGTGCGCGAAGTGGGCGAGATGCTGCTTGCCGCCGATCCCGTTCACGGCACCGCTTCGTCCTTTGTAGAAGAACGGGAGCGCCGGAAGCACATCGGTGACTACACCCTGTTCTTTACTGGCATGTATCCGGAGTCGATGCATCGCTGGGGGCAGCAGCAGCGCGACAGCTTTTTCCAGATGGTCCAGGCGGGCAAAGAGAGCTACTACATCGTTTCCCAATTCGACCTCTTTGAATACGCGCGGGAAGCGCCCTTTTTCGCGCGCCTTTCCGGTTCCTTCGAGACCTGCATTTACGGGCTGAATATGGTGCGCGGCGAACTCGACCGGCTTAAGGCGATCTCGCCTCCACGCTCCGGCCCCACCTCCGGCCCGTCAACGCAAATCATGTGAGCGTTCGCATTCCAGCAATGCGGTGATGTAGCATTGCGCTGCGACCAACATGAGAAGAAGGAGATCCGATGAAGTTGACGACAAAGTTCAGGGCCCTGTCTCAAAAAAGTCTGACCATTTTGCTGACCCTGGGGCTTCTGGGTGGCGCGGCGGTGGCCCAGTTGGGCGCCAGGCAGCCGGTTCCTCACGCCATCATGGCGCAGACCACGCCTCCGCCTGCCGGCAACCTGGTTGATATCAACTCAGCCAGTAAAGCCGATCTTAGTGCGCTGCCCGGGATTGGCGACGTGTATTCGCAAAAGATCATCGACGGCAGGCCGTACAAGACAAAAACGGATCTTGTAAATCGCAAGATTATTCCCCAAGCGACCTATAACAAGATTCGCGCCTTGATCATCGCCACGCAGCCGAAGAAATAGATCGCTTAACAAAAAAAGGGAAGCCCAATCGGGCTTCCCTTTTTTTTGTCGTGTCCGGTGTCTTTAGACAGCGAGCGGCAGGGCGTCCTTTACCCGAAAGCGCTGCATGTTGATGCGCAACGCCCGCTCGATCTTCCGCAGGTCGCCCTTCTCTTCCGGAGAGGCGAACGTGGAAGCAACGCCGCTGCGGGAAGCGCGGCCGGTGCGGCCGACACGGTGCACAAAATCCTCCGCGACCTTGGGCATGTCGTAATTGACCACGTGCGCCACGTGATCTACGTCGATGCCGCGGGCAGCAACATCCGTGGCCACCAGCACTCGATGACCACCCTGGGCGAAGCTGCGTAGGGCGGCGTTGCGCTGGGACTGGCTACGGTCGCCATGAATGCTGGTCGCTTTCCAACCGGCATGGGCAAGTTTCTTGGCCACGCGTTCCGCGCCGTGCTTGGTGCGGACAAATACCAGAAAGCTTCCCGCTTCCGAACGAAGCAGGTGTTCCAGGAGTGGCAACTTACGATCCGCGGTGACTTCAAACGTTTGCAGCTTGACGTTTTCCGCCGGCTTGAGCACGGAGCCGATTTCCACCCGTACCGGGTTCTTCAGGTAGTCGCCGGCTACTTCCCGCACCGCGCCCTCCAGAGTAGCCGAGTAGCAGAGCGTCTGATGAACGGCCGGAATGGCCGAAACGATGCGTCGAATGGCGGGCTTGAACCCCATGTCAAGCATGCGATCGACCTCGTCCAGCACCAGGATCTCAACCTGGTTGAGCTTGACCAGCTTGCGCCCGAGAAAATCTTCCAGACGGCCAGGAGTAGCAACGATCAGCCGCGCTCCGCGACGGATACTATCCAGTTGCGGACCCTCGGCCATGCCGCCGACCACCAGCGCGGTGGGGAAACTGATGAGTTGGGCGCAAGCCTGTTGTACCTGCATCGCCAGTTCGCGCGTGGGCAGCAGAATCAGACGCACTCGCGGCTTTGACCTGGGATTTCTGTAGCTGCTCGATGATGGGAATGAGAAAGCTGAGCGTCTTGCCGGTGCCGGTTTGCGCGGTCGCCAATACGTCCCGGCCCTCGAGAGCCGGAGGAATCGCTCCCACCTGTACGGGGGTGAGCGTTATAAAGTTTGCTTTGGCGAGGCGCTGCTTGAGCGTCGCCGAAATAGGTAATGCTGAAAATTCGTTCAAAATGAAATTCCTTGCTTCCGGTCTCTTGCTTAGACCTGGAGTGCTGTTCATCTCCGCGCGGCTTCATCCGCCCGGTGATCCCAATGAAAGCCCGAGCGTCCGCGCACCGATCACAGTCGGCTACGGCCTTCAGGCTGCTGATATTGATCTGGCGTTATGGACCGCACCACGCTATGTGCAGTTTCGTCGGGCTGTGGAGGGGGCTTTGGCGTTGCCGCCAAGCATATGCCCGTACACCGCACCATGCCAGGGAAGCGCGTGCTTCCTTTCGTCGCCGCGAATTCCCGGCGACTACGCTGAAAGGCTTGGGCGGTATCGGACCGGCTTTCCCTATGAAAAGAAAGAGGTCAAGTGCAGGCAGTCTAGCTCATGGACACGAGAAAGGCTGACAACCAAACAGTTGAGCGCATATTAAGAATAGCATAAGCCACGCGCAAGATGCAGCTTTGTCAGGATCCCGCCCAGCTTCGCGGACCAGTGGACAATGTTTGCCTTCGCGCGCTCACTTCCAATTTTGTGCCCCATGGTATATCCGCAGAATCTCGACCAGCTGTTCTCCGGAGCGAAAGACGATTACATAAGGCAGGCCGGTCAGGATTAATTCACGGGTGCCAGTTTCACGCCCCGGACGACCTCGTGACGGGAAAATGGCGGAGCTCACGGATTTCAGCGTACAGACGGCGAACAGTAGGGTGTGCAAACCGTGGATGTTGGTCGTGAAGATAATCGGAGATACTTTCGAGATCACTCGCGGCTGCGAGAGTCCAACGAAGGCGCATTCAGCGCTGAAGCATCCGCTCCACCCGGGCGTCCATTTCGGCCTCATCGATGGACTCTCCCCGGTCGGCCTCTTCGATCCCTTTGCGAACTCCGGCACGAAAGCGATCATCTTCTTCGATTAACCGCAGTGCTGCATCCATCACGAGTTGATGAGGGTCCTTCTGCAGATGTGCCGCTATCTGCGCAAGCTGCGCTTCTTGCTCTGGAGTTATCTGGATTTCCATATCTTCAAGCTAGAGACGCAGAACCAGACGGTGTCAAGCACTACCTGTCGTTGTCGCTTGACCGCTGCAGGGGCATGATGGCGTTCTTGTTATCCGGCCCTTGCGGATCGATGCGGAAATCCCATACCGACATGTTCACTTCTCCTGGTCCCAACAGCTCCATCAGTGCGTACTCGCCAATGGTCAGCGGTTGCTGTGGTGTCAGCCTGATCCAGCGTTTCCCCGGCAGAATCTGGGCGTTGGTCGGAATCACATCTTCGGTCTGCGTCACCTTGCCGACACCGCCGATTTTGAGGCCGCTCACCACCCGGTAATCTTTCTTGAAATTGCTCTTCACCCGCACGATGGCGTACTGGCTATTGATGGAACTGGCCGCATTCTTGTCCTTAACCGAGCCGGCGCCGCCCGTATCCACCGTCACCGCGGAGGCATCGGCTTCGGCGTCCTCCGACCCCGGGATGCTGACGTAGAGAGCCGGGTCATTGACGTGCAGCTTGACCTTGGATTGCGCACCGGAGATCTGGATGTTCTGCTGCATTCCACCGAGAGGGTTGAGCGCGGACTTGAGTACGTTGTGGCTACTCTGGCCAGCCACATCTCCTGAGTTCTGGGTGAGCGACACCAGCTCGGGCTGGTCATGGAAGGTATCGAGCGCCCACACTCCGTCCTGATCGGGCAGCCTCAAACCAGGGGAGACATCGGGAGTACGCGCGCGCGCATGCTGCTCCTCTTTATCGATCTCCGCCGCCTCTGGTATGGCCGGCGAGACCGCCGGAGGCCTCGCGCCCGGCGCATGATCTTTGGCCCATTGCTCGGTTGCCGCCCAATCCACCAGGGATTCCGGCAGTTCCTCCCATTGCCCACGCTCGGCGCTGAAGTAGCGCACCCGGTCGCCCACCTTCTGGTACTTCGTAACTACCTGGTAGGTCCCGTCTTTCAGCACCAAACGCTGGTTGGGAGTCTGAGCCCGAAGCGGGAGGCAGGGACAGGCTCGACAGGAGCAGCACGAGGAACAGCAGGATGCGCGTGGGCGACATAACCTTGTAATTACTTTAGACGAATCCCGTTACGGTTCCCTCACTTCTATCTTCCCTTCGTTTTCACTTCCTGCGATACTTGAACGTGCCCACCCGGTGCGCCAATCCCATCCACAATAAAAAAATGAGGAAGCAATGTCAGCAAAGTACATCTTTGTGACCGGCGGAGTCGTGTCCAGCCTGGGCAAGGGCCTGGCGGCCGCCTCGATTGGCTGCCTGCTTGAGAGCCGCGGCTTGCGCGTTAACCTGATGAAGTTCGACCCCTACCTCAACGTGGATCCGGGAACGCTTTCCCCTTTTCAGCACGGCGAGGTGTTCGTGACCGACGACGGCGCGGAAACCGATCTGGATCTGGGTCATTATGAGCGCTTTACCCATGCCCGTCTGAGCCGGGACAACAATCTGACCACCGGCCGGATCTACGAGCAGATCATCACCAAAGAGCGCCGCGGCGACTATCTGGGCAAGACGGTGCAGGTCATTCCCCACGTAACCAATGAAATCAAAAATGCCATGCGCAAGGTGGCCACCGACGCCGACGTGACCATTGTCGAGATCGGCGGCACGGTGGGCGACATCGAGTCCCTTCCTTTTTTGGAAGCTATCCGGCAAATGCGGCAGGAGTTCGGCCGGGAAAACACTGTCTTCGTGCACGTCACCCTGGTCCCCTGGATCGGCGCCGCCCAGGAGCTGAAAACCAAGCCCACCCAGCATTCGGTCAAAGAACTGCTCTCCATCGGAATCCAGCCCGACATCCTGTTGTGCCGCACCGACCGTTTTCTCTCCCATGAGATCAAAAGCAAAATTGCCCTCTTCTGCAATCTCGAAGAGCGGGCGGTGATTGCCGCTAAAGACGTGGCGTCGATCTACGAGGTGCCCCTGACGTTTGCCCAGGAAGGGGTCGACAAGCTGGCGTTGAAGTATCTGCATATCGAAGCCAAAGAACCCGAGCTGGGACCCTGGAAAGAGCTGGTGGATCGTTGCTACAACCCTCGCGATGAGGTCTCGATCGGCATCGTCGGCAAGTACGTCGAATACGAAGACAGTTACAAATCGCTCAAGGAGGCGCTGGTGCATGGCGCCCTGGCCTACGACCTGAAGCTGCGCGTTACCTGGATCGAGGCCGAAGGCCTGGAGAGCAAGCATCCCGGGGACCGTGACTACGAAGAGCAGCTCGCCGGCTTTGACGGCATCCTGGTTCCGGGCGGCTTTGGCAAGCGCGGCATTGAAGGCATGCTCAACGCCATTCGCTATGCGCGGGAGAATGCCATTCCCTACTTTGGCATCTGCCTGGGCATGCAGACAGCCTGCATCGAGTATGCCCGCAACGTCTGCGGCCTGGCGGGCGCCAGTTCCAGCGAATTCGATCCCGCCACTCCCCATCGCATTATCTTCAAGCTGCGCGAACTCACCGGCGTGGAAGAGATGGGCGGCACCATGCGTCTCGGTGCATGGCCGTGCGTGTTGGCGGAGGACTCGATCGCCGCCCGCTCCTACGAGGTTACCCAGATCAGCGAACGGCACCGCCATCGTTACGAGTTCAATCGTGAATACGAGGCCTTGCTGACCGGCGCCGGCCTGCGCATCACCGGCACGACGCCGGATGCGACCTATGTGGAGATTGTCGAGATCCCAGGCCACCCCTTCTTCCTGGGCTGCCAGTTTCACCCTGAGTTCAAGTCCAAGCCGCTGGAGCCTCATCCGCTGTTCCGTGCCTTTATCGCAGCGTCTTACCAGAATCGCCTTCGGTCGCAAGCGGAGTCCGTGACCGACGCGATCTGACTCAGTCCCTGCAATGAACGACTTTGAAGTCGGCACGGTGCGTGTCGGGTCTCCGTCGCTCTTCCTGATCGCAGGCCCCTGCGTGATCGAGAGCGAGACGCACGCGCGTTTCATGGCGGACTCGATCCAGCGAATTACCAGCGATCTGAATGTTCCCTATATCTTCAAGGCTTCCTACGACAAGGCGAATCGTACTTCGGCTGCGGGCTTTCGCGGGCCGGGATTGGAGCAGGGCGCCAACATCCTGCGGCGGATCGCAGAGGCTACAGGTCTTCCGGTAATTACCGACGTGCACCAGCCGGACGACTGCGAGCGCGTCGCCGAGGCGGTCGATGTGCTGCAGATCCCGGCTTTTCTTTGCCGGCAGACTGACTTATTGCTCGCGGCCGCGAGAACCGGGCGCGCAGTCAACATCAAGAAAGGCCAGTTTGTTGCGCCGTGGGATATGAGCTACGCAGTCGATAAGGTGACCGGCGCCGGCAATCCGCGCGTCCTTCTCACCGAGCGCGGCTTTTGCTTTGGGTACAACAACCTGGTCGTGGACATGCGCTCGCTCGCCGTCATGCGCAAGATAGCCCCAGTCGTTTTCGATGGAACCCATTCGGTGCAGACCCCCTCTTCGGCTGGCGGGCAATCGGGCGGCCAGCCGGAGTTCATCCCCGTGCTGGCTCGTGCGGCAGTAGCAGCAGGTGTGGACGGCATCTTCCTGGAAGTGCATGACGACCCTGCCCACGCCAAATCAGATGGGGCCAATGCGCTGAATCTAAAGGATCTTAAGCCGCTTGCTGGAGAGTCTGCTGGCCATTCATGCGGCAGCCAAAAGCGAGCAGTATCTGCACAGGAAGCTGGAAATATGGCGCAATATGGCATGATCCAAAGTCATTGGATTCGGCCTACACTTGCT
Organism: uncultured Acidobacteriaceae bacterium; assembly: GCA_963805955.1. Classification (GTDB taxonomy): domain Bacteria; phylum Acidobacteriota; class Terriglobia; order Terriglobales; family Acidobacteriaceae; genus PALSA-350. The sequence continues at coordinate 18,982 of CAWDVZ010000013.1, read as the reverse complement.
CAAAGTTTAGAAAGTCAGTACAAAAAAAAGGGCCCCTCGGGTGAGGGGCCAATCTGCCTTGGTTCTCTCGTTGTGTGAGAGCTTTTATGCGGCCGTTAGTTCTGGGGCTGCGACGCAGCATTCCGGGGGGAGGGCTGCGGGTTCGACTGCTGCGTCGCGCCTATTGGTGAACCGCCGTTATTTTGATTTGTTGGCGAGTTCAAAGCCGCAAGACTGTTGTGCATCAGCGTTACGTGAACAACCGTGCCGCTGTTGCCGGATTCTGTGGTTTCCTCGCGAGGAGCATTGCCCATCGCCAGGCGATAAATTCTGTATACCGGGATATGGTGGTCGACGACTAAGTAGCGTACGACCGCGTCTGCCATATTCTGGGATTTCTGAATCCCGACCTGCCCGCGTGCTTGCGAATAGCCCTGCACTTCAACGATATAGCCCTTCTGTCCTTCTAACTGCGTCGCCACCTGGTCCAAAGCCTCTTTGGCCTTGGCGTTCAGCGCAACCTGGCTCGAACGGAAGTGAAGTTCGGTATCCGTAATCTGTTGGTACTGGTCAAGGTTAGTGACCGTCGTATTCAGCTGCGCCGTCTGCGTGTTCGCCTGTTGCGCCATCTGCTGCGCTTGACCGGCTTGGGTAGAAGCTTGCTGGGCCTGCTGGTTGGCCGCGTCTGCCGTGCTTTGCGCCTGATGGATACCAGCTTGGGCGCGGCTATCAACGTCCTTGATATCGTTCGCGTTCTTGGCGGTAAGCTGATCGAGCTCGTTCAGCCGATCTTTTACCGGGGCTACCTGACGATTGACCCACTTCTTGCGGGCCAAGGGGTTCATTTTCCCCCAGAAACCCTCGTTCGACTTCTCTGGCAATGGCTGGCCGGTAGCGTAGGTCGAGGAATCCGTCGCGGCACCAGAAGTGCTTGTGCTGGTGGTGCTGGCCTGCGGAGCGCTGGTCTGCGGAGCGCTACTCGCAGCCGGGGTATTTTGGGCAAACACTGGCGAGCCTAGACTGGCGGCCAGTAGAATTGCTGCGATTGATCCCGGGGTAACCGTATTCTTATTCACGACAAGTCCCTTTTTCGGCCTAAACTCGCTTCTGAGGGAAGATGCGCACACCGCTCGCTTCCTTCCTTGCTCTCCTCTATTGCAAGTGACTGGCCAAATAGCTACCGTTCTCGGAATAATATTTGCATGTGACTCATATATATAAGCTTGCAGGCAATAAAGTGACCGATTGTGGATATTTACGAGCTCGACGCTGCAGTGGAAAACGTGCACTTTTCTCTAGTCGGTACGAAAAAAATGCTCAGCGGTGGGGCAGGTGGATTACCTGCGTACTGCGAACGCTGGCCGCTCCCGGATGAGTCCGGGTGGCACGGATCTTACTTGCTGTGGACGCTGATCACGCGGATCTCCGGAAATTGAAGGTTCCAGTCTGCGAGGCACTGCGTCAAAAATCAAGCGGAAATCGCGGCTCTGCCCTGGCTCTATCGGCGCCGCAGAGACCGGCTCGGTATCGACGTAGGGTTGGCGGGTCCGTATGAGGCTGAGCGGGAGGGCCACTCTCTGGGCAAACTGGCCTACATCACTGTGAAAGCCAACCTGGACGGTAATCGCGGTCAGCGTTCGGTCCCCGCTATTAGCGATCTGGCCATCGATGTAGGTGACTTTGGCCCCGGAAAAGCTGGTGGCCTCGCTCATCTGCAAGCCGCTGATGGGCAGCTTGGCAGCATAGGGGTCGGCAGGAGCCATGCCGGTGCCGGAAGCGGCGGTCTCCGGGTTGGTGCGGCCGCCAACCACAACCAAAATGCCCAGGCCCACGATGATCACCACAGCAGCAATAATCCATGGTAGCCACGAGATAGATTCGCGACTCTGGTGCGAAGCGAGAAAACCTGGATCTTCGTCTTGAGCCGGCATCAATCGAGATTGTACCTGCCGTATGCTTACGTCCGTCAGGGGAGACGAACCGCAGAGACAACGTCAGCCGAAGCGGGCTTTTTTGACCGATTGGCGAAGGTCATTGCCGCGCATTTCGACCTCCACGCACATTTCCGCCAGGCGCGAGCGCATCCGCTCTCCGATGCGGTCGCCGAGGGTCTCTTCACGAATCGCCTTATCCGCGTTGCGCGCCAACGCTGCCGGAGCATTGGGATAATTGGTGGTGATCAAGGTGGTCCGTTTGTCGTTGTAGCGGGTGTTGAGGATGAGCGCCACGGTGTCCCAAACCCAATCTGTTGGCTTTTGCGCACCCAATTCGTCCAGGATCAGCACCTCCGCCTCAAAGATAGGCTCCAGGATCTGCAGCTCAGTGGTTGCCACCGCGGGGTTATAAGACTCCTGAATCCGCTTGAGCAGTTCCCGGTAATCGCAGAAGAGAGCACGCACCCCCTTTTCGAAAATCAAAGCCTGGACGATTCCCACTGCCAGGTGGGTCTTTCCCACGCCTACGGTTCCCGTAAGCAGAAGCCCACGCCCTTCGGTAGTCACCGGATACCCGGTGACAAACTGGCGCGCTCTCATGTAGGCCGCCGCCAGCGACTGATCTGCCTGGCCGTAGCCGGGTTCAAACGTATCCAGGGTGCAATGCTCGTATCGCTTGGGAATTCCAGCCCGTTTCAGCAGCCGGGCCGCTTGCAGTTGCAAGCGGCATTCGCACGGCTGGGCATAGCGCTCTCCATCGGGGTGAACAATCAAACGCAGGCCGGAGTCTTCACAAAGGGGACAAAATTCAGTCATGGGACTATGCCCAACTTACCTCAAGCGCGCAGCCCTCGCCAGCTCAGCGGAAGGTGGAAGAGTGGAAAGAAAGTACCAAATGACTTAAAATGAAGTTTCGAGCCTTGGGTTGTGGGCTTGCAGGAAGGGTTCTTCAGATGCCAAAAGAGGGAATACATCCAAATTATAAGCAGATCCGGGTGCAGTGTGCATGCGGCACCGGGTTTGAAACGCGCTCGACGCACAAGGGCGATATCCACGTGGAAATTTGTTCTGCCTGCCACCCGTTTTTCACCGGCAAGCAAAAGCTGGTCGATACGGCAGGCCGGGTGGAGCGTTTCCGCCGCAAGTATGCCAAGTCCGATGCCGGCAAGGCGGCGCCCGCGTCCAAGTAGGCGCAGTTGGTCTTTCCAGCAAGGCCTCCGGCGACGGAGGCCTTTGTTGTGTGGGTGCTGGATGAAAAAAGTCTCCATGAAGAAGAGCTGGGACAACCCGCGCGAGAACAGCATGCCGGCCTCGGCACGAGTGCCGGCGTCGGTCGAAATCGGCGGCGTGGTGGTGGCTCCGGCTACGGTGTTGGCACCCATGGCCGGGGTGACCGACACGGTTTTCCGCCGCTTCATCCGCAATGCCAGCGTCTTTAGCGGGCAACAGAGTGGAGACGCCCGGCACCTGGTGGAAACGCCCATCAGCAATCAGCAATCCGGCTGCGGGTTGATTATGACCGAGTTCACTTCGGCAGACGGCCTGTCTCGGATGCGTGAATCGAAGCGCAAACGCTATCTCTCCTATGACGAGGACGAGCACCCGATTTCTGCCCAGCTCTTCGGCTCCGATCCCGCGACCCTGGCCGAGGCGGCGAGAATCGTCGAAGATGCCGGCTTTGACATGGTCGATCTCAATCTCGGCTGCCCGGCGAAGCGCGTGGTCAGTTGTAACGGCGGTAGTGGCTTGTTGCGCGACCTGCCCCATATTGCAACCATTTTTGAGCGTGTTCGCGCCGCGGTGCGGATTCCTTTCACCGTCAAGTTCCGCATGGGCTGGAGTGACCAGCACATTGTTTGTGTTCCCCTGGCTCGCCTTGCTGAGGAGAGCGGTCTGAATGCAGTCGCGCTGCATGCGCGCACACGGGAGCAAGGCTACTCGGGTCAGGCGCGCTGGGAATATATCGCCGCGGTGAAAGAGGCCATTCGTATTCCGGTTATTGGGAACGGAGACATCCGCTCCCCGGAAGATGCCTGCACCATGATCGCGGAAACCGGATGCGATGCGGTGATGATTGGCCGCGCCGCGCCGGCCAATCCATGGATCTTTCGCCAGATCGCGCAATACACGGCCTTCGGCAGCTACGACCAGCCGGCGCCGATGGATCGCTACCGCATGATTCGCGATTACTTCCTCATGCTGATGGAGGAGACCGAGGAACCCGCCGCGATCAGCGGCAGGATGAAGCAGTTCGCCTCCTGGTTCACCCACGGAGTGCCGGGCGGAGCCATTTTGCGCAAGAGCATCTATGAGGCAAAGAGCGGTGACGCAGTGCTCGCCGCGGTTGACGCGTTCTTCAGTGCCCAGCCGGAGCCGCTGGTCGCCGCCGCTGTTTAGCACTGCCGAAAAACATTTCCAGGAAAGGTCCGTAGAACTGCAGATCCCTCCACATCGGCTGCGCTCGGGATGACAAAGGGGAGGGCGGCGCTTCCATGGAGGTTAGTGGCTGCAGGAATGCAGGCGCTGCGTTCCCTTGTCTCTGTCGCTCAGCAATTGCTCTCCCGCCAGCAATCGCTCTCCATGGAAGCGCCGCCCTCCCCTTTGTCATCCCGAGCGCAGCCGACCTGTCCCGGCGTGCCGTGGAGGGATCTGCAGTTCTGCGGACCTTTCCTGGAAATGTTTTCCCAAGCGCTATGCAGAACCGCCGCGCTTGCGATAGATGACCTTTGGCTCGGTGCGCCAGGCTTCATTCAACGCGATCAGCGTCCACGCTATCGCCGGGGAAACGTGCTGCAGTACTGTTTCCATTGAAGGATGCACGCGCAACGCAGGCACTACGTAATACATCAACGGCGACTGGGTTTGCAGCTGTACTGCAGGGAAATATCCGTTCTGTTGCAACTCTCCCGCTCCGCTGGCGTTGCGCTGCTGCTGTAACCAATGCACGCGAATCCAGTAGTCCAATCCCTGCAGCGGAAAGTGCAGATCCTCGTCCGCTTTCAATTCCAGGATTGCTAACCGGCCCGCGCGTGTAACCGTAAGCAAATCGAGCATGGCGCGGTCTGCTCCCGCAAAGGCGGGCACCTGGTGGTAGATAACGTGCCCACCCAGGCCGTCATCAATCCGGCTAAGATCGCCGGCCAGAACCGCCTGCAGCCATGATTCCGGCTGCAAGCGAAAGAGCGGGTTGCGCGCGCTGCCCTCCGGATAACGGCTCGCAAAGAGCCTCTGCATCAGTTCCGCAAAGAGCGCTTCGGTCTCTTCGAGCAACGGCGTTTCGCTGGCCCCGGCGCCAAAGGTCACGTTGGCCTGCCGGTCAAACGATCCGGCCACAAAACCCTGGCGCACACGGGCGAATTCCAAACCATACAGCGCCAGCCCGACCTCGTTGGCGCTGCGTGCGGTGACGGTCACGCGGCTTTGCATGTCCGGGGATAACAAGCGCATGATGTGGGCCACTCCGTCCTGCGCCCGCTCGACCGCTGCCTGCGGGTTGAAGGCATGCACCAGGCGCATTTTCAGGTTGCCCTGGTCTGCGGTGTCGATGCTCTCCAGCTCGTCGCTGCCCGCGCCTACTTCGTAGAGCTCCCATTGCGCCAGCTCGCGGTTGAGCCACGCCATGCGTGCCCGCGTGGTGCCGGCGCATCCGGCAGGCAAAAGAACCTTGAGGCCCTGGCATACTCTCTTTCCCGCGTGATGTTCCCGGCAATAGGCCAGCCATAGAATCCCCAGCGTGAGCACCCCATCGATGGTTGCCTGGCTCTCTTCGGCGTTCACTCCGATGAGCGCCCAACATTGTTGCCCGCGCACCAGCAGGCCTCGCGCATACGCGGGACCAAAGCTGTGTTCCAGGTCCATGGCCGAGCGCAGGCTCTCCACTTTGTATTCATTGAAGTGACGGCTGAGCAGCCGCTCCAACAGCTGCAAATACCTGGTCCTGGAGAGAGCGCGGGTAGCGGGCGTCCTCAGGTCGCGATCTCTGTACCACCTCGAGCGATTGCGGGCGCTGCGTACCCAGGCGGCGCACGCGAATGCGCAGTGTCTCTTTGCGCGCTTCCAGACCCACCACGGTGCGAACCATATTCCGCTCTTCGGACCACAGGTGCAGCACGCAGCGGCCATGCTCGGCCGAGATCGAGTAGTGGGCAGCCGCCATCTCGAAGAGCACACGGCCATCCTCAAGCAGGGCGGCGCGAGGATAGTCTGAGAAAAATTGTTCCAGCAGGCACGCGAGTTCCGTTGCAGAGAATTCAGACTTCTCGCGGATTTCCACTTGCGCTGCTACCAGCCCATGCGCGCAGACAGCTGGGTGACGTGGGCGGTGTGGTGGCGGCCATGCCAGTCATAGATAACGACCGCCTGCTCGACCGATTGGCGGCCGTTCTCAGGATGCATATAGCCGCGCTTCCAGTCCGCCTCGTCGAGAGACGAGAACAGCCGCGACCCAGCGGACATGGAGCGCCTGCAACAAATCAAGCGAGTCGAGACGTCCGCCGCGCGAGCATCTTCGAGCTCGGCCCAGCGGCTCTCCTGATAAGCAAAAATTGCCGGCCAATCTTCGGTCAGGGCAAGACGCACCCGGTTATAGGCGTTCATGTGACTGTCGGCGACATGATGGACCAATTGCCGTACTGTCCAGCCGCCCGGCCGATAAGGTGTCTCGAGTTGCTCGTCGGAAAGAGCCGCAACAGCGGATCGCAGGTTCTGCGGCAATTGCCGTATGCCTTCGATCGCCGCGCTCCGCTCCTCGGGGTAAACGACTCCGCACGCCTGGGACCACCGATCGGATAGCGGAGAGAAACGTCCGATGTCATGCCGACATCTTAGAGCAAATCTCAGTCTGCGGGCGCTACGGCGTAGTAGCCTTTGCGCGATTGCACCTTCAGCCCGTCCCCTTTGCACTCGACATCGATCTTGCGGTAAGACCCGTCCAGCTTGTCATTGGTGGGCGTATAGCTGGCAACGTACTGGGTGCGCAGTTCTTCTTCGATCTGCGCGAAAGCGCCTTCCAGCTTCTTGCCGTTGTTGCCTACGTCGATCACCCGGCCGCCGGTGTCTTCCGCCAGCTTCCTCATGGCCTGGTCACCGGTGTAGCCCATGGTGTAAACCCCGCGCCCGTAGAAGCCGCGATCTGCGATGAGCAGAACGTAGACGATGGTATTGGCCTTCTGCGCGGCTTCGACGGCTCCCTGAAGCTTCTCCATGCTGCCCTGATCTTCGCCATCGGAAAGAATGATGATGGCCTTGCGGCCGGTCTCCTGCGTCAGCTTGTCATGGGTGGCCAGATAAACCGCATCGTAAAGCAGCGTGCCCCGCGGTGTGCCCGATGTCGGCATCGGTCCCTGGCCGGCGCCGGGGATTCCGCCGCCGCCGGTGCCAACATTAATCTCCGCCTTGTCCATGGCGTGAGCCAGCGCATGCGCGTTGTTGGTGTAGTCGGAGAGAAGATCAACGTTCACATCGAAGGAGATTAAAAAGGCTTCATCTTTCGAGCGCAGAACGCGGCTGAGGAATGCTGCGCCGGCTTGCTGCTCCAAAGGGAGAACATTCTGCTGGCTTCCGCTGGTGTCGAGCAGAATGCCCAACGTCAGCGGCTGATCGGTCTCGGCGGTGAAGTTCTTGATCTTCTGCGGCGTCTTATCTTCGAGGATCGTGAAGTCATCCTTGGTGAGGTGGGGAATCAGCGCGCCGTGCTTGTCGTGCACGGTGAAATAAAGGCTTACCAGGTTGACGTTGACCTTGAGGGTCGCCACCGGCTGCTGCTGGTCATCCTGATTGGGGTCTCCGGCGGGTCCCTGCGGCGGGGCGTCAGGGGACGGCGCAACCTGGGCCATCGCGGATACGGTGGCGACGCACAGCAAGACTGCCCAGAGCAAACGCGCGAGGCGAAAATTCATGGAGGTTAGACGGTGGAACATGGCGGAACGATACCTCGCAAGCCTTACAACGCCGACAGCGCGTCTGGTAATCTTATGTCTTCAATAGTAAGTCACGACGAGTGAGCGCGACTGAGGATGACCATGAACCAAGTCGTCCGCCTGGGGGATCGTTTGGTGAGGCAGGGTGTCTTGGCATTGGTGCTGTTGTGCTCTCCTCTGGGCTATGGGGTCAGCAGCAAAAGACGCAGGATCAGAGCGTGCCGGATGCACCGACACCGCAGGAACCTGACAGTCTGGGCAAAATCACCTCCGGCATGACTCCGGGCAAAGGATCTCAGGAAACGCCGCCGGACCAGGGAACGAACACCACCCAGGTACCGCCCTCCTCGGGCAGCCAGCCGTCCGGCCAGGACCAGATCCAGCAAAAGCCACCCGAAATTCCCGCGCCCGGAGAAATACAAAAGGGTCTGTCGGTCTTTCGCACCACGGTCAATTACGTCATTGTGCCGGTGACCGTACTGGACAAGAAACATCAACAAGTGGCCGGATTGACCTGGCGGGATTTCCAAATATTCGAGAATGGCCAACGGCAAGCGATTGCTTTTTTCAGCGCCGACGCCGTTCCGCTCTCCGTTGCCCTGGTCATCGACCAGAGCCTGCCCCGGGACACCATGAAGAAGGTGAACGATAGCCTGGCGGCTATCCAGGGAGGATTCACTGCCTCCGATGAGATTGCGGTATTCACCTACGCCGATGGGGTGACTAACCCGACGGACTTTACCGCGGCTCTGAGTGCCCGGATACCAGCCGTGCTGGAGAAATCGAAAAAGGAAGGCGACTACATGGGGGTTCCGATCAATGGCGGTCCGCTCTATGGCGGTCCGACCATCAACGGCCGATCGGTGGACCCGAATCTGGATCCGCAGCGGGGAAACTCCGGCGTGGGTGTGATTCCCAAAGAAATCCATACTCTGAACGACGCCATCCTGGCTGCGGGTAAATCTCTTTCCACCCGGCCCCAGGGAAGCCGTCGCATCGTCTACGTGATCAGCGACGGCAAGGAATCGCGCAGCAAAGCCAATTTCCGCGAGGTGGTGAAGTATCTGGAGAGCAACCAGGTCGCCGTCTACGGCACCCTGGTAGGCGATTCGGCCACCTGGGGTCTTGGGCTACCTGGACAAGATCAAACTGCCGCTGCTGCCGCTCTCTCCGGATAACATTCTGCCCCGGTACACGGTTGCCACCGGCGGCCATCTCTCCTCTGAATTCTCAGAAAATGGAATCCAGCGCAGCTTCCAGGAGCTCGCATCCCTGGCGCGTACCCAGTACACTCTCGGCTACTACAGTCACCTTCCAGTCATGGACGGGAGATACCGTGTCCTTGACATTCGCGTCCTGCGGCCCAATCTCGATGTAGTAGCCAAGAAGGGGTACTACCCGACGGCGACAAACCAGTCGCGATGACCGCCGCCACCAGCGGGCATCCAGGCTTGGAATTTATCGGCCTGGGACTGGCGGCCTCGGCCTTCTGGGGCGCAAGCGATTTTCTCGGCGGCCTCGCCACCCGCAAAGCCCACGTTACCCTGGTGGTCGCGATCGCCCACAGCCTCAGCCTGGGCTTGCTGCTGCTGATAGCGTTGTCCACACATTCTGCTGTTCCCCCCGAACGCTTTGCCCTGATGGGCCTACTGGCCGGAGCCTTCGGCGGAGTGGCGCTTATCCTCTACTACCAGGCCTTGTCGCTGGGAGAGATGGGACTGACCACGGCCCTCACCGGCTTGCTCACGGCGCTGGTTCCGGTCGTCTATTCGTTTTTTACCCAGGGCGCGCCGAAATTCAGCCAGATAGCAGGATTCGTGCTGGCCGCAGCCGCGATTGCGCTCATTGCCTATGCGCCGGCGGGCAAACCTCGCCCTCTTGCCCTTGGCCTTGCGACCCTGGCAGGTATGGGTTTTGGTGTTTTTCTCGTGGTTTTGAAAGTCGGCAGCACCCACGGCCTCGTCTGGCAACTCATCTTTTCCCGCACGGCCAGCAGCACATTGGCAGTGGCCGTTGTGATTTGGCTGCAGTTGCGCGCAGGCAAAGATGGGGCGACGTGGCGCAAACAAGCGCACGAAAATCGCTTCCTTTGGCTTGCTGGCTCGGCTGGTGTGCTGGAGGCGACAGGAAGTCTGCTGTATATGAGATCGGCCAGCGAAGGCCGTCTCGACGTGGCGGCGGTGCTGGCCTCACTCTACCCTGTGGTCACGATTCTGCTAGCGGCGTGGTTTTTAAAGGAACGAACGACGTCGAGTCAGGCTCTTGGGAATGGCACTGGCGTTGGGCGCCGTAGTGCTCGTCTCCCTCTAAGCCCGAGGGTTACTTGACCTCGGTGGTGACCTCAGACTTGGGTGCGGGTGTGTCCTGCTTGACAGGATCCGGCGTGCCCTTGATGGCGTCCTTAAAACCACGCATTCCTTCGCCCAGGCCCTTGCCGAGTTCAGGAAGCTTGCGCGGGCCAAAGATCAGAAGTGCGACCACCAGAACGACAATGAGGTGAGTAGGTGTAAGTAGTTCGCCCATGGAATTTCTCCGCTTAATCTATTGTCGCACAGTAGACACGTGTCTGCGGGCGCGCTAGCGTGCCCAGTCATAGTACGCCTTTAACGCCTATTTGGATGCGTTCTCGAGGCGACCCGACACCATCTTGTAGAACGCGGAAACATCTTCCGCCTGGCCCATGGTCAAGCGGCGATAGATCTTGATGAGCGGATAGAGCCGGGCTCCCTGGACCAGCAACGTAGGAACCGGGGCAACGCCGCCGCCGGGATACTGCGAGAGGTCCCATTCTCCGTCAAAGCGTCTGCGGATCACTTCCCCGAAGTAGCTGCCCCAAACACGCGTTTGGAACTCCAGGTCTTCGGCTGATTGCCCGGCGAGGATCTGCTCCAGTACTTCGACCGAGGACTCACTCAGGTCCAGGCGCTGGCGATGATCTGCCCAGGCGAGGCGAACGGCTTCCTCCGCGTATGCGCTCATCATCTCCGCGAGGGATGCGTAGTTGCTTTCGGCCAAATTCACTTTCGCGGTCATAGCCTCAGCCTAACCCTTCTGCTCTCTGACAGGAAGTGAACTGCAATGTATCTTAAAGTTACGGTTTGCGGAGGTTTGGTTGAAGGCAATTGGTGTTCTGGGTGTGGGTCTGTTGAGTATGGGGTTGATGCTGGGCAGCATCGCGGGCGCGCAGGTAGTTCCCCCGGCGCAGACAATACCGGAAGCGCCCACGCTGGGAAACGAGACGCTGAAACCTCTCGATTATCGAAATAAGTACGATCTCTATGGTGGTGTCGCCTCCTCCCACTTCAACGCCGGGCCGGCCTTGATCCCTGGAGCAAACCTGGGCGGTTTTGACCTCCAGGGCACGATGTGGTTCGGCATGCGTCTGGGCGCAACTGCCAACGTTCGCGGCTACTACGGGACGACGGGTGTGGTTCCTAACCCGTACAACATTCACGGTCCATTCATCATGGAGCACCTGTTCATGGCAGGACCTTCGATTCGTGGTCCCAAAAATGAGCATGCCGCGGTGACCTTTCATGCTCTGGTTGGGGGCTCCTACGGCGTGTTCAACTCCGCGTTAAACCAGGGACTGACCGGACCGAATCTGGGGCTCTTCAACAACGGCGTGACGTTCGCAACGGCGCTAGGCGGGTCCGTAGACCTGAATCGTTCCCCCCGTCTGTCCGTGCGCCTTTCCCCGGACTACATTCTGACTCGTTTTGGCGGAGTGTCGCAGAACGAGTTCGCTATTTCGATCGGCATCCTGTATCGCCTGAGCAAGATGCGCACCAACTGAGTTGTCACCCTGGTTCCTTCACCAAGGCCGGGTGCCCCACATCTCGCTCGTTTTTCGCGAGATGTGGGATACCACCGATGTTGACCGCTCAGTGCATCGGATGACTCGAGACTTAGAGGGTAGGTGCGGTGGTATCCCACATCTCGCGAAAAACGAGCGAGATGTGGGGCACCCGGCCTCGGTGAGGGAACTGACCCGCAGGTGTCCTTGCCTTCGATCTCACGGTTTTCCGTTGGCAAGCCATTTTGGTTTCCACGAGGTCTGGGCCAGCCACTCGATGGGATCCACCATGGAACCGATGGCTCGCGTCATGTGAGGAAAGTCGATGCGGCTGAGTTCGTCGCTCGGCTCATGGTAATCGGCATGAAGCCCGAAGCTGGAGACGGTTTGGGCAATGACTCCCCGTCGCGCAAGACTGTAGTTATCCGACCTGCGAAAGAAATTTTGTTCGGGGTGAGGGTCGGCTACGAGGTTGGCGCCGCGGCGTACCAGTTCCGGGCCCAGGTCGCTGCGATCGAAACCGGTAAGCCATAGACCGTCCCGAGGCAACGCGGGGTCACGGCGGCCGATCATTTCAAATTCCAGGTTGGCAACCAAATGATCCAGGGGCACGGGCGGATGATCGAGGAAATATCGATTGCCATAGCCTCCGATTTCTTCTGAGCCAAAGAGTACGAAGAGTATGGTGCGCGCGGGGCGAGGGGCGCGGGAGAACACGCGCGCCAATTCAAGCACCGCGGTTGTTCCAGAAGCATCATCATCGGCCCCGTTGTAAATCCGGTCACCGTTTTTCTGCGGACCAATCCCCAGGTGATCGAGATGCGCGGTGAGCAAAATCGCGTCTTTGCTCGCAGCCGGATCCGAGCCGCGCAGAATGCCCACAACGTTCCACGTACTGGTTCTCGGCACCTGGGCAAACCCCACCAGCCGGCTGGCGATATTGGGCGGCAGCGGCGAGGGTAACGGGGCCTTTTGCAGAAATGTGCCGTGATCACCGCCCGGCTCCAGGCCGAAGCCCGCGAAGAGCGAAGCGGCATAGAGTGCCGCCAGATGCTCATCACGGGTTCCGCTGCCGCGTCCCTGGAGTTCGTCCGAAGCAAGAAAGCTCATGTCGCCGCGAATGCATGGAACGCAGAGTGCCGCCTGGGTGGGTTTCGATATTTGGCATTGGCAGGCGGTCACGCCCAACAACAACGCGCACAGAACTGCTTTGGGTAATAGACGCATCGGGAAAGTATAATGGAGCTCTTCCGAGTCATTTGCGAGCGGATACCTGCGCCTCATCGTCTGTTGCTTTGAGGCTCGCAGGTAAGGGACATTGATGCGCCGAAAACTGGGTCTGTGTTGTTTGTTGCTGCTCGGCATTACCGGTTGCGGTGGTTTTTTTTCCAGTCAAACTACCCCGGTCACCACCACGGGCGACTACCTTTACGTCGGCAACGCAAATAATACTTATCTTGCCGGATTCGGCGTCAGCAGCAGTGGAACCCTGTCGGTTCTCAACAACTCGCCTTACAACAACGGGGTGGCTGCGGTATCGCTTGCGGTGACGCCGGCCAACTCGTACCTCTATGCCGGAACCACCAACGGAATCTACGGCTACACCATCAACAGCGACGGATCGATTACCGTTCTGAATAGCGGCAATCCACTCGCGCAGGATTTGGTTTCCACCGCCATGCAGGTCGACAGCACCGGGGGCTTTCTGCTCGCAGTAGGTATTTCCACCTCGACCCAGACCCAGTCGATTGGCATCTACCAGATCGGCTCGGCCGGATTACTGACGGCGCTCACCGGTTCCCCGCTGGCCCTCTACACCGGCAAGGGTTCCACCGCGACCGTGGTCGCGCCTACCGCGATGCTGATTACGCCCAACAACTCTTACGTGTACGCCTCGCTCGGCACGCTGGGGGTGCAGGTGCTGACCCTGGGAACGGGAGGCGCTCTCAGTACAGGCTCGGCAGCCACGATTCTGCCGCCCCTCAGCACCTCCACCAGCCCGGCCGACGCTGGGGTGGCCAGCGATCCGAACTCCTTATTTCTATTTGTGGCCGAGCTCAACACCGGCCTGAGAGAGTTTAGTATTGGGACCGGTGGGTCGCTCAAGGAAGTCTCCGGTTCGCCTTATGCCGTTGGGACAGGACCGATCAGCGTGATCCTGGATACGACAGGCAGCTATGTCTACGTCGCCAACAAAGGCAGCAACAACATCAGCGCCTTTACCCTCACTGCGGCCTCAGGCAAGCTGACCGCGGTTGCCGGACAGCCTTTCGCTTCGGGAGGACTACTGCCGATCGGCATGGTCAACGATAATTCGAAGAAATACATCGCCGTCATCAATTCCGGCTCGAACGGCTCTGGCGGAAACAGCGATGTGCAGATGTTCAAGTTCGACACCACCACGGATGGGAAGCTGGACCCGGTCGCGACTGCCACCACCGGGACTGATCCTACCAATCCGAGCGTAATTGTAGCCTCACACTGAAGTGCCTGCAGAGCCTGCAAACGATCGCGTCTTTGTTTCCATCGCTGCCTATCGCGATGCTCAGCTGAATGCAACCGTCGCGGATTGCATTCGCAAGGCACAGCAACCCTGCGCGCTTGCGATTTGGAATCTGCTGGCAGCATGCTGCTGACGAAGTGCCGCCACCTTACGCGGACGACGATCGTTTTCGCATCCTGGACATTGCATGGCGAGACAGCAAAGGCGCGTGCTGGGCGCGCGCCGAAGCGATGAAGTTGTGGCGGGGTGAGCGATGGTTTCTGCAGGTGGATTCGCATTGCCGTTTCGCCGCCGGCTGGGACGAAAAACTCATTCGCATGATGGATGAGACGGCAAGCCCCAAGCCTATTCTGAGCACCTATGCCACGCCCTTCACGCCGGGGCCGAAGGAGATCCTGGAGGGTGCCCCCTTGCAGATGGCCTTTCAGGGCTTCACCGCAGACGGCATCCCGCACATGAAGCCGGTGGCCATCCCGAATTGGCACTCGCTCCATCGGCCTCTGCGCGCTCGATTTCTCTCCGGAGGCTTTCTGTTTGCTCCGGGAGTTTCGTCAGCGAAGTGCCGTACGATCCGGAGCTGTACTTCTTAGGCGAGGAAGCAGCGATGACGGTGCGCGCCTTTACCCATGGCTACGACCTGTTTCATCCTTGCGAGACCATCGTCTGGCACGACTATGTTCGCAAGGACGCGGTCAAGCATTGGGATGATCACGCGGTGCGAGTGGGGTGAGCAGGACCTGCAGAGTAAGAACAAGATCAAGAAATTGCTTGCAGGCGAGCACTGGATGCTTTTGGTTTGGGAAGTGCGCGCACGATTGAGGAGTTTGAAGAATATGCCGGGCTGTCGTTTCGTCTGCGCAAAGCTCAGGATTACACGGTGCGATCGGAAGAACCTCCCAATCCAAAATTGGATTCGAACTGGGCGCAGGAAATCTACTCCTGGCTGGTGCGGATCCGACTGGACAGCCTTGAGTTTCCTCCGGAGAGTTGGAATGATTTTTCATTTTGGTACATCGGAGTGCATGACGAAAATCATAACGAGATTTATCGCCGCGATCTCTCCGCCGAGGAACTTGAACCTCTCTCCCTGCAGCAGCCAGAAATAGAGCTGGTGTGCGAATTGCAATCCGGCAGCATTCCTGCTGCCTGGACCGTTTGGCCCGTCAGTCGCTCGCGCGGGTGGCTGAGAAAATCGAGGGCAAACTGCGGGAGGAGGATTTTACGATTCTTCTTGAGGAAGATAAATGAGGAACATCAAACAAGGCGTCCCACCTTGCGGTGGGACGCCGGTTTGCTGCGGAAGCCGGACTGCTTAGCTAAAGAGTCCGTTGAGACCGTTGGGAAAGAAGACGCCGGTGTATTTGGCGCCTGACGCGGGCGTATTAGCGCTGCCGGTAACGATCTTGAGGACTTGTGTTGTGGTGCGGCTGTAAGTCTTGGAGTAATTGGGCGAGCCGGTCTGCGCATCAACGATGGTTGCAGCACCATTCGTCGTGCCTGTGGGCTCGACGGAAACAGTCTGAAATCCAACGCCAATGTCATCTACGGTCGAGCTGCCATCCAGCGCCATGCGGGTGGCGGAGATTTTCTGGGTATAGCCCTGCAGTCCAGCCTTGCCATCCGGATCTGCGATAAAGATCGAAGTTCGGACAAGACCGGCGTGGTAGGCTTCGACCGCGAGTATGCCCGCCGCCGCAGCAAGATACGGCGCATAGGTGAGCAGAGGGGCTGCCCCGCTGTAAGCAGTCACCCCAACATCCTCAAAGATGTATGCGCCGACGAGGAAATCGAGATCGTTGGCGAACGGATCGAAGGTGCTTGCGATACCTGCCGCGCTGGCCAGTGTATTGAAGCTGTTGTACAGGTCCAGATTCGGCTGGGCCACGCAAAGAGGTCCCAGCGCATCGCGCAGGAAGAGAACGTGATGGCGTTCTTCCTAGCGCAGTTTCCGTGGCATAGGCCTGAATCGCGGGAAGCGTCCAGGGAACGAGACAGCTAGCCGGACCACCTGGTTTCGTGACCACCGTACCCCCCACCGCCGATCCGTTGCCGGCGACAATCGGAATTCCTTCGTAATCGATGGTCGTTCCCGCGGTGGCAAGGGTATAAAAGTTTGCCTCGAGATACTCCAGGTTGAGCGCGAAGTTGAGGATGTCGTTGTCAGTATAAGCAGGAGCAGACTGCGCCTCGGCTAGTTTGACGCCCGCAAAGGCAAGACCGGCAAGGGCAGCACCACCAAGGGCGAGCATCTTCCGGCGACTGTTGACGATGACTTCATCGAGTTGCTGCGTTTCTATAGTTGCCATGGGTCTCCATCCTTAACTAGCGGTTACGCTGATGTTGCCGTTCATTCCGTTGGGGAAAAAGCCGCCCCCCTTGACGCCGGCGCCTGGAGGCGCGGCATAGACGATATGCAGCACCTGGTCCGTGGTGCGGGCATATCCAATTGAGTACGTGGGATCGGCAGCAACGATGGTGCTTGCCGGCATGTATGCGGTGGGAACAAACGGAACAGCGTAAGGTGGAAGCGCGGTGAGTGTGGTTTCGTTGCCGCCGCCGAGAGTCGCGCGCAATTTGCTTATCATCTGCGCGTAGGTCACGTAGGTGTTGTTGGGCGTGACCAGGGTCGCGGTCTTCGCCGCGGTCGCGATTGAGTCCGCGATCAACAGGGTGCGTATCTCGGCAGCATGGTAAGCCTCCACCGCGAGGATGGACGCAGCCGCTGCAAGGTAGGTCTTCCCTGTCATGGTGTTGCTGAGAAGGCCGGCTGCCCCGTGGTATGCGGTTACGCCAACATCCTCAAACACGAAAGCTCCGACCAGAAACGCCTCATAGCTGGCGAAGGGATTGAAGCTGGAACCGATGCCGGCCGCGGAGGCCGCGGCATTGAAGCTGTTCATCAGGTCGATGTTGGGCTCCGCCACCGCGCTCGAGCCGAGAGCAGAGCGAAGAAAACGGACGTGGTCCAACTCATTCTGCGCAATTTCGTAAATGTAGTTCTGTTGCGCGGTGGTTAAACCGGGAACCATGGTAGTGGAAGGAACAGTCACCGTGCTGGTCGCATTGCCCGTGTCGGCCGCCGAGAGTCCGCTGCCGGTTGCGGCACGCAGGTAAAACTCAGCTTCCAGATATTCAAGGTTCAGGGCAAAGTTCAAGTAATCTGAATCACCGAGAGCGGCTGGTGCGGGTGTAGGGGTCGGAGTAGGCGTGGGTGTGGGGGCCGGGGTCGAGCTGCCGCCGCATCCAGCGACGACTACTGCTGCAGCCGCTGCGCCGGAGCGAGCCATAAAGCTTCGACGAGTCAGAGCCTTATCGATCAGCTCAGTCAATTTCTTTTCCATTGCGTACCTCTCCTGCTTCAAGGATCAAGCGATAACAGTGCAGATGACCCGCATCACTCGCTTCTTGAGTAACGCGCCGAGGTCATGTATCGGATTGCGGCAAAAGGGGGATTTGGGTAAAAGTACTGACGACTACAACGAAAGTTGCATGAATCCGCCTAACGTTTCGTCAGCAGATACATTTCACGCTTGATACCACCACGGCGTTATTCCGCGGATCGGTTGCCCGTGATCAGCATAAGAAGCACGATCCCTTTGGGTTTTCTCCCACTCGATGGTGCATCGCGATAGGAAATCCGGTCTAATGCTGACAGGGAGACTTCACCCCTCATATGTTTGCTGTTTTGTCGCTCCTCCGCCGAATTGGCTCGCGCTGGCTCCTTTGTTCCGCAATGTGCGTCGCTCTGATGACCGCGCTGAGTGGTTGTAAGCATCTGCGCGAGCACCTCAAGCCAGAAATGGTCTACGTGGTAGCCAAGCAAACGTATTTGAGGGATAGGGTTGCGGCTGTATCGAATCGGGTCGCCCTGGTGAACAATGGAGAGCCGCTCGAGGTCGTCGAGCATGGACGCCGCTTCCTCAAAGTAAAGACAAGCAAGGGCGAGGTGGGCTGGATCGA
Organism: uncultured Acidobacteriaceae bacterium; assembly: GCA_963805955.1. Lineage (GTDB taxonomy): Bacteria > Acidobacteriota > Terriglobia > Terriglobales > Acidobacteriaceae > PALSA-350. The sequence goes on along the minus strand of CAWDVZ010000013.1, from coordinate 892 downwards.
AGATCATATGGTCATCGACCAGGCGGCGTATGACCAGTTTGCCGCCCTGCAACAACAGCACGCGCATGACCCGGTGGTGGCCACTGGCGTTCTGCGCGACGACCTCTACCTGCACGTGAAACCCGGCCGCGAAACGGACCGCTTTTACTTGCTCCCGGAAAACGAAAAGCTTCAGTTATTGATACGTGCCTCGGTGCCGAAGCCGGCACCGCCTCAGGGCTTTTTGCCCGCGCCCCATCCTGCGGCAGGGAGCGCTAAGGGGAAAAAGCCGAGCCGGCTGCAGCGGATCCTGCAGTTCCAATGGAAGACTGGTGGCTGGTGCGGGACAGCCATGGCCAGGTGGGCTGGATGCTCTCACGCCGGCTCGATGTAGATGTTCCAGATGAGATTGCCGGATATTCCGAGGGGCAGAAAATCGTAGGCGCCTATGTGCTGACAAAGGTCTACGACCCGGAGTCTTCGCTGCCCGGCAAGCTGGTGCCGGAGTACGTCTCGGTAACGAATGCCTATAAGGACGGGCTTCCCTACGATTTTGACCAGGTCCGGGTCTTTACCTGGAACGTCAAGAAGCATCGCTACGAAACAGCCTACCGGCAGCGCAACCTCGAGGGTTATCTGCCGGTGGCGGTGAGCCAGAAAAAAAACCTCCAGGGGCAGCCCGTCCCTGAATTCTCGATAACCGTCGCCACCAGCGATGCGGTGGCGGTCGATCCACGCACCGGCGCGGCCCGCCCCGCCCAAACCGACGTTTTGAATTACCAGCTTGAGTCCGGCATGGTAAAGCGGGTCGTGCCGCCCGGGCCGCAAGGCCCTGCCCCGGTATCCGCTAACCCAAAAGCGGCGGGGCCCCATACGCATCGCCATCACGGCAAAGGGGCGGCTGGCGGCTAGA
>CAWDVZ010000012.1:0-183068 GCA_963805955.1 uncultured Acidobacteriaceae bacterium | reverse complement strand
CGTGGGTAGCAGCGCTGAATATGCCGGGCCGCCAAAGGATTGCCCAAGGCCCACGACAAAAGAGAGAGCCAGGATGTGCCAAACTCTGACTACGTCGGTATAGAACAAGATGGCCAGCAGAAAGGCGCCCCCCATCTGTATGTATTGCGAGGTGAGCAGCATCTTTCGCCGGTCCAGGCGATCCGCAAAGACCCCGCCAAAGAGGAGACAAGCGCCAATGATAGGGAAGTTGTCCCAGGAAAAGATCCAGACCCAGATAGAAGGGATCTTTGGTGAGATCGTAGACCAACCAGCTCTGTGCGAATTGTTGTACGAAGGTACCGATCGTGGAGGCGCATGCTCCCATCCACATGAGGCGGAAGTCGCGATAGCGAAAGGCTCTGAAGATGCGCGCGAGGAATGGCAAGGTTACGCCCACCAGACGAGTGACCTCAGCCCCTGGTCAAAACACGCCCACAGGGCGGCCGCTCGCGATGGGTTGATCACACACACTGAGATGTGATCCAGTTTACTCGGTCGCACTTTCTTCCAGAACGTATGCGGTTCCCCCGCGGCTATCGGTGCGAATTGCCCAGAGGGATGCGACCTGGCTGGCGCTCGCGTGCGCCCCCGGTGTATTGGACAGCCCAACCGAGCAGCAGAATGACAGCCGCGAGCAAGCAGTCATGATCCACCAAATGGGGTGTGTCGCCTGGGTGAAATCTGAACCTTTCGCGTGATTCGCGCTTACCACCGTGCCGGCGACGGCCACGCCAAGCGCCGCACCCACCTGCCGACTGGTAGATGCAATGGCTGCAGCCACCCCCGCCTGGGATAAAGGCATACCAGCGACAGCGTTGTTGGTGATCGCCGGGTTGACCATGCCGAGGCCCACCCCGAACAACACGTAGGCCAACAGGATCAGAACCATGGGGGTGCTCACCCTGAGCCCAGTGAGCACCAAAGTGCTGAGCAGGAAACCTGCGCCCGCAGCCAACAAAGAGGGTCGCGTCCCGTGGCGGCCTACCAGCCTGCCGGAAAGCGGTGCGCAAACCATCATCGCGATGGCCAGTGGCAAGGTGCAAAGGCCGGCATGAAAAGCTGACAAACCTCGTACCTGCTGCAGGTACAGGGCGTTCACAAAGAGAAAACCCGCGAACGAAGCAAAGGCGCAGACGGCGAGCAGAGCGGCGCTGCTGAAAGGCACGCTACGAAAGAAGCGCAGGTCCAACAAGGGATGCTCACGCCGCGGCTCGTAGAAGAGGAAGAGCACGAGAGCTGCGCCCGAGGTCGCAAACAAGCCGAGAATCAGTGAGGATGTCCAACCAGAGCGCGGGCCCTCAATGACCGCGTAAGTGAGAGATGCCAGACAAACGAGAACAACCACCTGGCCGACCGGGTCAAATGCACGAGCGCGCGGCGCTTTCGACTCGGGAACGAACCGGGCGGTCAGCGCCACCGCCGTAAGACAGATAGGCAGGTTGATCCAGAAGATCGAGCGCCAGCCCACGGATTGCGTCAACGCGCCGCCTATCAGGGGGCCCAGGGCAAGCGACGCGCCCGCCACTGCACCCCACACGCCGACCGCGCGCGCCCGTGCCCTCGACACTGGAAAAGCATTGGCAATGATGGAGAGGGCTACCGGGTTGAGCATGGATGCGCCAAGACCCTGCAGGGCGCGGAAGCCAATGAGCTGCCCGATGCTGTGCGCCAGGCTGCAGAGCAGCGAACCGGATATGAAAACAAAAAGGCCAACCTGAAAGACGCGCCGCCGCCCGACACGATCTGACACCGAGCCTGCAAGCATGAGCAGGCTGGCGACTACCAGCGTGTACGCGTCCAGAATCCATTGCAGTCCCGAAACGGTGGCACGGAGATCGCGTTGAATGGCCGGCAACGCGACGTTAACGATGGTGACGTCCATGCCGACCACCAGCAGGCTCATGCAGCAGATAGCGAGGATGAGATTCGGATGGGTTTCTTTTTTCCCGGCATCCGCACCAGTGGCCGTGGTTCTGCCGGAGGGTGACATGGTCGGGGTGCTCTCAGATGGCAAAGGGACTCCAGGAGCTTTGGATGCAGGCACAGCGAAACGGATTCCGCAGTATCGCCAGGAATCGCCTAATGAGACCCCTTTCTGGCTTGAGTCCCGAAGGCCGCGAGGAAGGCGTCGGCGACATGGATTTCGAGGTCTTTGGGAGGCTTGCCGCCGGCCTTGCTTAGAACACATGGCGATAAATCATAGGACCCAGCAGGAGCGCGATGGCGATCTCGGGATCGATGCCGCGGCGCAGAATACCGCGCTTTTCTCCCCGCTTGATTATGTTCGTTAATGCCATCCGCGCCGGCTCGATGACACGGGCGCGCCAGGCCGTACCCAACACGGTTTCGCGAGGCATAGGCAATCATGTGCGGCATCATTTTTTCCCGCAGCGCTTGCCGGTCCGCGCCGGCTGATAGCGGAGCTGGGCGATCAGGTCGGCGCGGAAGTCGCCCGAATCGAAGACCGGCGGCTCCTCGTCGAGACCGCAGATAGGCCATCACTTCGAGACCAAGGCGTCCTTGTCCGGCCAATGCTTGTAGATGGTCGCCTTGCTTACACCAGAGGTCTCGGCGATGGCGTCCATGCTGGTGGCGTCGATGCCGCGGTCTGAAAACAGCTGCACCGCCGCATCCAACACCTTCTTGTGGGCCTGCGCGCTTCTCGGTCTTACCATCTGCTCAGTCTTCTACTCCTACGCTTCAATTCTGGTGAACAGGTAAGCGCCGGCGCAGGAACAGCGCGGCGATCCCACGAGCAGGGACACGTCGAACGCCAGGCTGAAGTGCCAGGTGTTGATGAGCGCGCCGCGCAGGCCATCGACTCCGTATGCCAGGGGATCGAGCCTGGTGATGATGCTCATCACCAGCGGCAGGTTGGCCAGGGGAAAGAGCGCGCCGGATAGGAAGAAGATCGGCAGGACCAGGAAGTTCATGACCAGTTGAAAGCCCTGCATGTCCTTGATGACGAGCCGACGGCGTTCCCAGGGCGGCGAAGACGACAGCAATCAAGAACGAAGAGAAAGGCGACCGGGATGGCAAACCAGCTGTGGGGGCGGAAGCCGGCGATGAGGCAGATGACGAGGATCAGCGTGCCCTGGATCACCGCGACAGTTGCGCCGCCCAGCGTGCGGCCGATCATGATCTGCATGCGCGACACCGGCGCGACCAGCGTTTCTTTGAGGAAGCCGAACTGGCGATCCCACAGCATGGCAATGCCAGAGAAGACGGAGCTGAAGAGGACTGTCATGCCGATGACGCCGGGAGCCATGAACTGCAGATAGCTGCCGTGGCCGGCCTGCTGGAAGACCGGACCGAGCCCGAAGCCCAGCGCCAGCAGGTAGAGGCACGGCTGGCCGAGTGACACCACGATCTGTACCCGCGAGCGGACGTAACGCTTCAGCTCCCGCAACCACAAGATATAAATCGCGCCCATTTGGTTTCCCTCCTGACTGTCGCTTAGGTTAGCGGCGTTAACATCTGCGCCACCTGGCGCAAGCGCATCCTTGGAGTTGGCGGCTTCGTCGCGCAGCGAGGAGCCGGTCAGGGCGAGGAAAGCGGCTTCGAGCGATTCGGTCTTGGTCTGCTCTTTCAACTCCGCCGAGGTTCCCTGGGCCACGATCTTTCCGTGATCCATGATGGCGATGCGATGGGCGACGCGGTCGGCCTCATCCATGTAATGGGTGGTGAGGAAGACGGTTGTCTTCTCTGTCTCGTTGAGGTGCTTGACGTGGGTCCAGAGCTGGTTGCGGCTCTGCGGATCGAGGCCGAGCGTGGGCTCGTCGAGAAAAAGGATTTTTGGCGTGTGGAGGAAGCCGCGGGCGATCTCGAGCCGGCGCTTCATGCCGCCGGAGAAAGTCTTGACGTAGGCGTCCTTGCGGTCCCAGAGTTCGAAGAGCTTCAGCAGTTGCTCGGTGCGCTCGGCCCGGACTTGCGGGGCACGTGGTAGAGGACGCCGTGGAGGTCCATGTTTTCGTAGGCGGTCTGTTCGTTGTCGAGGCTGGGATCCTGAAAGACGATGCCGAAGCGCTGCCGGGCCAGCTTCGCTTGACTGTGGGATCAAGGCCGTCGAGCTCGATGCGGCCGCTGGTGGGGCGCAGGAGCGTGGTGAGCATTTTGATGGTGGTGGTTTTGCCGGCTCCGTTGGGGCCGAGGAAAGCGAAGATTTCTCCCTGCGCGACGTCGAAGCTGATGTCCTTGACGGCAGTGAAATCGCCGAACGTTTTGACCAGATTGCTGACGGAAATCATTCGAGGATCTTCCTCCTCTCCAAGATTCAATACTGAACGGTTTAGTTATCCGTGTCAAAGAAGAACTGATCGGCTCTACACAGGTATCCGTTCGGCTACCGCTCTCTCGCCTGCGTCAACGCGGCGCCTGCGTATGTTGTTGCAAATACAAGAGCACAGGTTTGCGGTAAGCGGCATTCGGGTTTGGTCCGCAGGATGCAATAGGTTGCTGCGTCAGGGAAAGCTTAAAGCCAAACAGCTGAGAGCTTGAGAGACAAATTCAGTTTGGGTTCCACTGCGAGGAACCCCAAGGAGGATGTCATGAAAATCAACTCGTTCGCTACGTCATCGCTTGTGGTTCTATCGCTCCTGTTCAACGCCGGAGCCTATGCTCAATCCGTTGTTCAAGCCCATGTTCCCTTTGCGTTCAAGGTTGGACAAAAGCAAATGCCGGCCGGCACCTACATCATTGACAGAGAGAGTGGTTCCAGCTTCGTCACGGTCCGCAACGTAAATACCGGCACGTCGGTGCTGGCTGCGGGCAGAACTGAAACTGCCTCCAAGACCGCGAAAAAGCTGATCTTCCATCATCATGGCAGCCAGTACGTTTTGAGCGAGATCTGGGGAGCCTCGGGCAGCCAGGGAATGGTCCTGCCCGCCACCAAACAGCAGAAGGACCTCGAGCTGGCCCACGGGCCATCGGACACGGGCGGAGCTGTGGAGATCGCCGGTTATTGATCAGCTCTCGCTTAAATGGAAACGAAGCAGCCATTCCGGCTGCTTCGTTTTCGGCGTCGCAGGATGACTACGTTGCCTATCGGCCCTCTGCATTCGAAACGTTGGCCGCTGCTCTCAGTTCCGCATCCGCTTGGGAGAGTAGTTGTTTCGCCTTTTCTGCGTGGCCGCCCAGTTGATCCTTGTTCGCAGCCTGTGCCTTGTCGATCAGTTGATATGCCTCGACAATGTGGTTTTGCGCTCCGGCAAGGTTAGGGTGCTTATGCGCATCAATATTCACAACAGGACCTTGCGCAAGAACGATTCCCCCACAAATCAACACCGCGGTAGAGGCAACACTGAGAGACAAGCTTCTTTTCGTCATCATCTTTGGATCTCCTTAGGTGAGCAAGTTAACACCAGCCAGTATCGATTTGGCAACTGAAAGACCTTGTGCTTTTAGGCTGAACCTTACGTATCGCATACCGCCTTGGTTCGGTCTTTGCCCCGCTGCTCATAAGAACACATCAAGCAAACAATATGGGAAAATCATCCAGGCTTGCTGTGAGAGAGAAAGAGTCGCGACGCATCGCTTCGATCGACGTTTACCGCGGCCTGACAGTCGCGGGAATGATCCTGGTTACCAACCCCGGCACGTACAGCGCAGTGTATCCTCCTCTTCTACACGCAGCCTGGAACGGCGCCACTGCGACGGATATCATTTTTCCATCCTTTCTGTTCATCGTTGGGATGGTTCTTCCTTTTGCGGTTGAGAGCCGCATGGAACGAGGGGCGACGGACCGCACCATCACCTGGCACCTGCTGAAGAGAAGCCTGATCCTGGTAGCACTCGGATTAGCAGTCAATGGGTTTCCGGACTATCACTTGTCCACTCTGAGGTGGCCGGGAATTCTGCAGCGCATCGCCATATGCTATCTCGCTGCCGGATGGTTGTACCTGGCGACCAGGAAATCAACGAGGCTGCAAAGCAGATGGCGGTTTGACGGACAAAGTGTCAGCCTGGGAGGCCTCGCTCTCGTGCTTCTAGGGCTCTATTGGGTGCTTATCAAAGTTGTCCCAGTTCCCGGAATTGGCGTAGGTCACCTGGACACCTACCGTAGCCTGCCGGCATTCATCGACCGAAGCATAATAGGCATACCCCACATGTGGATATGGGGCTTAACCCCGGGGATGGGTGTGACCTACGATCCGGAGGGCATCCTATCGACTCTTCCCGCCATGGCGAATACGCTGCTGGGTCTTTGCACGGGCATCTTTCTAACCAGACATCGAGTGACTTTGCGCACCGCTCTGCTTCTCGCGCTCACCGGGGGCCTGCTGGCGGCTTGCGGCTGGCTTCTCGGTCCCGTTCTGCCCCTCAACAAACGCTTATGGACGAGCTCCTTTGCGGTGTTCAGTGGCGGAATCAGCCTCTTCCTATTTTCTCTGCTCTACATAGTTGTCGATCTCTGGCGCTCTCGCTGGTGGACCATTCCCCCGCTCATTCTAGGCACAAACGCGATCCTCGCCTTCGTTCTTTCCGGCGTCATCACCGCCTCAACTGATAGCATCTTGATGAATAATAAGGAAACACTGCATGCATGGGTGTACGGGCACCTCTTCGCGCCCTTACTTGCACCCAGGAATGCCTCGCTGGCTTACGCGGTTACGATGGTGCTGCTCACCATCATCCTTATTCTGCCCCTTTATAGAAAACGCATCTTTTTACGTATTTGAACCCTTACTTGCGTGTTGAAGCCCCAGCAGCAGGAAACCAATCAAGGGAATCAAAAAGTCCATGTAGAGGATTACCCCGGCATTTCCTGGCGCGAAATTGTGGACAGTAATAATCTGATAAACGTGCGCCACGCCCGCGCATAGAAGAAACAACGACGGTCCGGTTACTGCGGCAAGCCGAAGTTCGAAGCTGCGCCTGAAAGCCAGAAAACCCACAACCGCGTATCCCAGGCTGGCGAAGCCAACCTCCGCCTGAAACGGGCTGTTCTTCCACCCAATAAAACTTGCAGTCATCTCTCCGAAAAATGTATGCAACACAAAGTTATAGAAAAGGCTGAACCCAATCGAGAAAAGCAGAAAGTAGGCAAAGAGCGCTTCCACCACTACTGGCGTTGTCAACGGTTTCGGGCTACGAATGAGCGCCACTGCTGCCGCGATCAGTCCAACTACCAGGAAGGTGAGAGTGAAATTTGCCAACACAAACCTGATGATGCTTGCCATTGCCTATCCTCGCTTGCTCAGGGGGGTACTAAGTTGTTCCCGGGAACCATGCCAATCAGATAGCGGTCACCGCATCAGTCAGACAGAATTATTCTTGGGCTACGCTTTTGGCACCCTGGCTTGTGGCGCTATCTATCCAGGTCTGAAATTCGGCGGGCGTCTCGATATGTCCCTGTAACATCGAAACGATGATTGCATGCAGGGCGATCTGGTCGAAAGGCTTACGGATGGCAACCTCGTGGGCCTGTTGTGGAAAATGAACCATGAGTACCGGGCGGGTATCGAATTTCCCCTGAGAGGCAGCCTCTTCTTCCGCGGACCAGTTGGCATTAGACTTCCACATGGGTATCCGCCACGAATGGTCGGAGCATACGATGACTGTTGTGTTCCCTGCCGAAGCAGTCGCGTTCAGGCTGTTCATGAGCTCGCCCAGGGAGCGGTCCGCAAGGGCCAGGTTGTCGATATAGGTGCCGCTGCCGCGCAGCTTTCCGGTAGTACGATCATAGATTCCCGGCGGATGCGGTATGGGCAGATGAATGAACAAGAACTGGATCTTCTCATTCGCGATCAGCGCTTGTGCCTTTTTCATAAGCGCAAGGATGCTCGCTTGATGCTTTTCTTCCACCGTGGTCGAGGTCGGGCTTAGCTTACTCAGGAACGGTGCCGCAGCATTCGCCAGCACCGATCGATCTGTGCTAAAGATCCCATTCGTTTCTTCGGTCGTCCAGTAACAGTAGTCGAGCGTATTGGGAAGAATCCGGCAATAAGGGTTCCACCAACCGACCACACCGCTCGCCCATCCATTTCGCTGGGCCTCTCCAAAGACCGTCGCCTGTGGATCCAGAACGCTCCAACGATTCTGCCCGGAAAGCTTGAGGATCGCTCTGCCATCAAGATCGCTCTTTATGCCGTCTACACCTATCCCGAGAAAGAGAGCGGGCAACGCGACGTCAGTATAAGAGGCGGCGGGCTGCAGATCCTGGAACAGGAAACTCTCACTCCTCAACTGGTCAAACGCCGGCATGGCGAGACCGGGAAATCGATGTTCGAAGGTTTGACGGTAGGAAAGCTCGTCAAAAACGAGCCAGACGATTCGCCGGTGAGGGCTGAGGCCGGTGGCTCTCGATGCATAATCACGACCGGACGAGGAATCCGCCAACACAGCATTGGGACCCTTATGGCGCAATCCAAAATACAGAAGCTCCGGCACTATCCAGGCTGCATTTAAGCCTGCCAGCAAAAGCAAAACGGCAAATCCTTTAGCCACCCCCTGGTAAATACGGGGGCGAACCCACCGCAGCGCTAAAAATATCAACAGGGTCACGCCAAAGGCGATCTCCATACTTACATGGCGAAAGATCTGCTTTTGACTGGCGGAGTGGAATTGCGCAAGGGCGGCGGCAAGCCGTGCCGCGACCAGCCGCCCAGATCACGCTGCGATCAATGCCACCCCGCCTATCCAGGTAGGAAAAGAACAGAGCAGCCAGCACACCGATGACGATGAAATCGAGCAGGGCGGCCCAGATCATGTTGTCGAGTGAATGGAAACTATGATAAAGCGCGTAATGTTGCGGAGAGAAAAGTGGCCACATGTATGGCATCACCGCGACCACAGCCGCCCCGAACCCCATTAGTATGGCTTTTGCCTTCATGGAAACACGCAACACGGAGGGTCAGGGAACCTGTTCCGCGTCTTCCATTCCTCGGCCGGATGGAAAAACGAAACGAAGACCGCGAATGACCCTAGCGCGTAGTGTACAAGTTCTCGTGCTTTTTATTTTCGTTTGCGTGCCCCAAAGCCTCTCGACAGCGATCGCCTCGACATCTGTTTTCATGAGACTCTGCTCATTCAAAAGACTCGCGAGCCGACCTGTGCGCATGTCACTAAGGAAATTCCATCTGGAGCGTTTTCAGTCTGTAGTTTATCGCTGTCGCACAGAGGCAGCAGTTCATCATTTGATACCAAGGTTCGATTTTTCGCCCGTACGGTCCAGCGCTCCAGGGATGAAGCGGACGGTAATCACCAGCGCGAGCAGTCGCATTTAGCTGCGACAGGTACGCTGTCACCAACGACCGAGCTTTCAGGACTCTTCGAAGCGGGACCCGACGGCGGGACCTTGTACAGCGAGCTGCCCTGCCGCTAAAAGCCGGCCTTCTTTCACTCCAGCGAGATTGCCCTGTAAAGCCGGTATTCCAATAGTCACACTCTTTGTGTTACCCGCGATGAGAAAATCCCACACAAGCAAACGGTTTGCTGAACAGGTATCGTAAAGTTGTGACCACCACCTCCTGCGGTTATGGAGTCTCAACTTGTGAGCCTGTTCCGTTATATCGGGTGCGAGATTTACGTTGAGAGTCGCGCCAAAGGAGGGGTCAGCTGTGGCGAAAGATTTCAACCTGCATTCAATCGACAAAGCCAAGAGTGGCCAACGACCTCCCAGACGTGATGCAATTCCTTTCGATTCTGGACGAAGGGCAAGACCCGATGTCCAGCCGATACATTCAGATAGGGCGGAATCTGGAGTCTCATGGCCAGGATTCTGGCCACCGAGCTTGACCGGGGCGGCACCCGTAGTCCTACTGGGGATCCTGATGTTATGTACGCTGGATCCCAGCCTTAAGGATAAGAAGTCCACTGCTGCAAGTCTAAAGCCTCATGAACAACTCCAGTCAGGCCCAACAACTCAGCCGTCTCCACCAGTGCAGCCTCTGTCAGAGCCATCTCCAGTCCCTCCTGCCGTTGCAGCGCGGCCCGAGGGTTCGATCATGCCCAAGCAGACTCCGACTGCAATGTCGAACTTACCTGGCTCTTCGGCTCTGCTTTACCGTCCGGTCCGATATGAGGCTACGCACAAGAAGGCGTTTGGCGGTTGCACGGGACAGCTCGAACTTACGAGTGACAAACTTCACTTCAAATGCGCGAATCAGGCTGACCTGAACATTCCAGTCGGTTCCATAGCCAGGGCCCACAAAGATGGTGTGGTTCTTGAATCGGGAGAGAAGTACCACTTTCTGATTGCCAATCGCACGAAGGATCAAGTGGAAGCGATCTTCATCCTATGGCTTAACAGGGTCCATCAGTCCCAGCAACCGAGCCGGGATTCATCGTTTTGAGGCGGCACCCGGAGAAAAGGGTCCACCCTTGATTGCATCGGGAAAGGGTTGAGCGGGCGCCCAACTCTTCCCCGATTCAGTGGATACTCCATGGTGCATCGTCTTTACTCACCGCCGTGAGCGCCATCCCCAAATTGCAGCGTAGCGTTGGGAAGCTGGATTGCGGTCAAGACCGTTTTGTTGTTCTTCACGTCTGTCATCTCAGCCTGGTTATTGTTCCGGCCTTCGACGATATGTGCGGGAATGGTTTTGGTCCATTTGCCGTTGGTGAACGTTACCTGCCCATTTGTATCGGTTCCAGTCCATACGACTTTGTAGTTTCCCTTGGGCAGTTCGGTGGTTCCTACTGTCACATTGTCGTTGATCAGGACGTGGGCAGAGTTTTTAGAGGCGGCGTTCGCAGCGAATGGAAGGATAGCGAGGATGAAGGTAAAGGCCAGGACTCGTTTCGTCATGTTCTATCTCCTTTATCTGCTTCCGCTCTTCGACACCAGAAGCATTCTCTAAATTAGAAACGCGCCGCCGCGCCCTCAATCTTAATAATTGTTAAGTTCACGACACTTCCCAAATTCAAGGCGCAGCTGCTCCTCAGCACCGCAACCGATCGACTAGACGGGGATGGGGGAGATCGACTTATCCCGGGTCGCCACCTTCTCTGTGGAGGGTAGACGCGGCAGCACGATTTGCACCTTAAGACCCGGCCGTGTGTTTTCTGCTGTGATGGTGCCCTGGTGTACCTGGACCGCCCGCATCGCGATCGACAGCCCAAGCCCAAGCCCCCCGCTGTTGGTATCCCGCGACTCTTCTACGCGGAAGAACGGCTTGAATATTTGAGAGAGCAGCTCTTCGGAAACACCGGGCCCATGATCACGAATTTCGACAATCGAGGTTTCGGCAGTTTCCGCCATCGTCACTTCTACAGCTGAGTGAGGTGGTGAATAGCGAATCGCGTTTTGCAGCACATTGGCGACAGCGCGGCGCAGCAGCTCTGGGTCGCCCCAAAACGCGTGCTCCAGCTGGCCGCTCACCCGAAGCCTGCATTCACGCAACTCCGCGTCAAGCCTCTCTTCGCTGACAATGTCTTTTACCACTTGCTCGAGATCTACAATTGCAAATTTTCTGGCTTCCGGATCGCCCTCGGCTCGCGTGATTTCGACCAGCTCAGAAACCATGAATGAAATTCGGTCCACGTCTCGCTCAATACGATCCAGGGCGTGGTCCTGATCGGATGAGGTTCTGGCGAGCCTCACAGCAAACTTGAGCCGGGCGAGCGGCGATCGCAGCTCGTGCGAAATGTCCGCCAGCAGCCGCCGCTCGCTGGTTAGCAATCGCTGCAACCGTTCCGCTGTTTCATTGAAGGCCCGCGCAAGGTAACCGATCTCATCGCGGCGGCGGGTATGCCAGCGGGCAGAGAGGTCGCCGCGGCCGAAACGCTCCACCGTCGAAGTTAGATCGCGGATCGGCGATACCACCCAGACCGCCGCAGCCCAGCAGAGAATTCCTGTAGCCCCAATGACCAGGAGGTAGTACGGAAAGAACACCCACGGTTGATGCCGAACGGGCGGGAGGGCGATAAACCAGTACAAGCCATCCGCCGTTCTGCGGCTGATTACCAGCTTGCCTGCGCGGCGTTGGCGATCTTCGGTCGCTCCAGGCGGAGGGATCAAGTTTGATAAATCCTGACCGGAAACGACATCGACACCCGCGGAGTTGAGGAGATAGTGGGAGCCACCAAAGATCCGGTCTGCAAGCTGCATAAAGGCCGACACAGCGGCCGGGCCGCCATGATCCAATGCCTTCCGGGCCTCTTCCAACTGTAGTTCGTCGGTTCGTTCGAAGGTCCGGTAAACGGTGTCGCGCTCAATGTGCCCCGAAATGGCGAGAAAAGCGACGAGAGACAACGACAACGTTCCTGTCAAGGCGAGCAGGATTGCAACGTAGAGAGATCTCATAGAGCGCCTCTGATCGGCGATTCCCAGGATAGCTTGCGCCTGCTCCTCAATAACACTTAACGCTCCGTGCTGGTAAAGACATAACCGACGCCGCGAATGGTACGAATCAAGGTATGCCCGGACTCAAGCTTCTTGCGCAAGCGGCTGATGTGTACGTCGAGCGACCGGTCCGAGGATGTTGCTTTGCGTTCGAACAGACCCTCGGTGATCTCGTCGCGAGATACGATCCGGCCAGCCGAGCGAGCCAGCAAATCGAAGATGTCGAACTCCATTGCGGTCAAATCTACCAGGCGCTTGCCCTTCCACACCTCGCGCTTGTTTCCATCGATACGGATCTCACCAAACCTGGTGACTGTATCGTTCAGATGATGGGAGCCAGCGATTCGCCGAAGGACCGCACGGATGCGGGAGAGGAGCTCATCGGGATCGAAAGGCTTGACCAGATAGTCATCCGCACCTTTGTCCAGACCTTCGATTCGGTCGCTGCGATGGGCCCGAGCGGTCAACATGATGACCGGCACAGCACTCTGACGACGGATCTGGTGCAACAGGGTGAAACCATTGATTTGCGGCAACATGACATCAAGGATGACCAGATCGTATTGGCCCTCGAGAGCGCGGGCAAGGCCGTCACGGCCGTTGTGCACGGCGGTCACCCGGTGGCCGTTCTCCGCCAAAAACTCCTGCATCATGCTGCATAACTCTGCGTCGTCATCGATGAGCAGCAGCGATAACTTCCCGGATACGGGCGATGTGCCTGGTGTCGCCATTCCTGGACCTCTCGGCGAACTTCCCTCTTGCACACAAGTTTACGCGAGGGCACAAGCTCTGAATGCCAGATCAGTGGCAGAGGAACCAGAGCGCAGCGACATGACAATCTGAACCGAGTTAATTGGGATCCGTCGGGGTAGGGGTGGGTTGCTGTGCGCCATTTGGCTGCGGTTGTTGTACCGGTGGCAGAAAAGAATCCTGGGCGAACTTTGTCGAGGCCGAACCTGGATAGGTGCAGTGATAAAGCACAGTCAGACTTTCACCGCTGTAGCTCTTAGGAAAATGGTCGAAAGTCTGTACCCGATCAACAGCCCGCAGGCATGAAACATCAAGCGATGAGTACCCGCTTGATGTTTCCATTGTAGGGGCTTCATGATTGCCACGCCGCTGTATAGAGAATTGAATGTAGACAGTTGCGCCCGCCGGGGTATTGCCGGCAACTTCCGACGGGTCCCATTTCTGTGCGACCTTGCTTTTCGCCACTTCGATGTACGAACCAAGTCTCTCTCTTGATTCGGGCCTTGGTGGCATTACGGTCGCCTTCATTTGTGCTGGGTCACTTTGCTTTGCATGAGCGTTCATCGCATCGAGCTCATGGGACGCGTTGCCGCTGTCTTTCACCGCCAGAGCCTGAGCAGTTGCGGCGCGAGCGGATGAATACAGTGGGTTTGCTCTTAGATGATTGCCAAAAAGGCTTATCCCTACCAGGATCATTCCACTTGCGACTGCCGCCACCGACCTGGCTTTTTGGTTGTAAGTCAACCTCGAGTTTCTGGTGATCGGCCAAAGTACAGCACCGGTTAGCAGCACCAGGAGAAATGAAGACGTGTACCGTCCCACTGTTTCACTCAGCGTGTCAAAGATTACGGAAAGAAGAAGGCAGAGGACCGCGCAGGACGGCCAAAGAATGCCAACTGCCGCGCGCCCGCTCACGTTGAGCGGATGTTGCGGCCCCAGCGGTGGCTGAGGGGTTGACTGCGGTGGCGCGCCCTGTTGAGCCTGTGCCAATGCTTCCCAAACATCAGGCGGAAGGGCCCTCGGTTCTAGTATCGCTGTCAGTGCAACTTCATCACGTCCCGCGTCGTCATCATTTCCCTGATGCGTGAGCCCGTCACGGAGCCTACCCTGCTCCTCAACCGCCAAGCCGCGATGAACTCGTTTGAGAGCCCGGATCCACAGTCTCTTGAGTTCAGGCGACGCTGCAACCAATGTGCTCACTTTACCTCTCCGTTTTGCAATACATCACTACTTTTCCGTCTGATAAGGCGGCACGGAAGACCTTCCGGCCAGATTATTCATCGGCACAAGTGCTCATGCCTCCGACACTGTGGGGTGCCCGAGGCTGGTTGTATTTGACCAGTGACCGCCTGCCGGCACCATTACTCTTTCCGGTACCAAGGCGGCCACGGTTGTATCGACAAATGCGGGAATTGGCGCCGGAGGGCAGGGTAAGCATCGGTTCTACCCATAAAGGGCAATCCCCTGTGCCACTTGTGTAACCAATTGTGGCTGGTTACCTCTGCGGCAGGTCGCGGAATGCAGGAAACGACCATGTGACCTTAAGCGTCTACCTAATGCGATGATGCTTGCACTCTAATCAGCGCTCGGCTGGTCGAAGCACCACAAAACCTGACGTTATGTAAACTCATCAGATTATCGTTTAGAATGCCGCATGCTCGGCTACAACTTCTACCGCGCAGCTTCGCCGACCCTCCGGTTCCCTTTTAATCCGCTATGCCTGCCGCAGACGCTCTCCATAGCCGCCCTTGTCCTGGCCACTAGTCTTCCGGGTATAGCCGCCGTCTCCGTCGCCACCAACTCACCCAACGGCGCACCGCTCTCGCAGCGCGTTGTTGCGTACGTCATCGACGCCAAGCTCAATATGGATGCCAAGACACTCGACGCCACCGAGACACTGGAATACAAAAATCTCACCGGGCGGCCGCTCGACAGCTTTCCCTTTCACCTTTATCTGAATGCCTTTCGGCCTGAATCCAGCTTTTCCTACGAAACCCACGCCAACGGCGGCATCCGCGCCGTCGAGAGCTCCTATCCACCAGAGAAGATAGGCGGCATCGACATCAAAGCGATCTCCGCCGAGGGCTTCGGAGATCTTTCGAAATCTTGGACCTTCATTGCGCCCGATGATGGCAACCCCGCCGACCATACCGTGATGCTGGTCAAGCTCAACCGCCCGGTCGCGCCTAACGAAACTATTCGGTTTCACCTTTCCTTCCACGACAAATTCCCTATCTCCATTGCCCGCAACGGCTGGAAACGCGACTTCATTATGGGTGGCCAGTGGTTCCCTAAAGTAGGGGTCTTCTGGAAGAAGAGCACCGACCCGCAGGGCGCCTGGAATTGCCATCAATATCACTCCACCACCGAGTTCTTCGCCGACTTCGGCACTTTCGATGTCACGCTGAACGTTCCCCAACGCTATGTCGTCGGCGCCAGCGGCGTCTCTACCGGTGAGCAGGCTAAGCCCGACGGCACCAAGACGCTGAGCTTCCATGGAGAAGATATCCACGATTTCGCCTGGGCCGCGTCGCCAAATTTTCAAGCCACGGACCGCATCTTCCAGTCTTCCATGGGGCCAGTTAAGCTCCACGCGCTGGTGCTCAAAGCGCACGCGGGCCAGACCCAGCGCTACCTCGATATTCTCGAACACTCGATGCAAAAATTTGATCAGTGGTACGGGCCGTTTCCGTACAAACAGATGACCCTGATCGATCCCGAACCCGGCTCCGAAATGTTCGGCATGGAATATCCGACCTTGATTACTGCCGGGACGTTCTGGGGGATTCCCGACAAGGTCTATCTCAACGAAATCGTCACCGAGCACGAGTTTGGCCATCAGTATTGGTACGGAATGGTGGCTACCAATGAGTTTGAGGAGGCATGGCTCGACGAAGGCATCAACTCCTACACCGAGGTCAAAGTCCTCGACAGCCTGCTCGGCAAAGAGACTTCCGACGTCGGCTATTCTGGCCTCCACCTGGGTGATTCGGTGGATCAGCGACTCAACTACATCGGAACGGCGGACTACGATCCCATGACCCGCTTTGCCTGGAAGTTTTACTCCGGCAACAGCTACGCCCGCGTCACCTACGGTAAGACAGCGACCGTTCTGAACACGCTCGAATCTATCGTCGGCGAGGATACCGTGCGCCTGGCGCTCCACACCTACTTCATGCGCTATCGCTTCACTCACCCGACGGGCGAAGATTTTCTCAGGACTGTCGAAGAGGTCGCCGCCGCGAACGGTAAAACTTTCAACCTGCGCCCCTACTTCAACCAGGCCGTCTACGGCACCCAGGTACTCGACTACGAGGTCAAAGCCGCCGACAGCGAACCGGTCGCATGGTGGAAAGATCCCGGCAAGCATTACCAGGGTGAGTATCGGACCGTCGTCAGCCTCCACCGCAAAGGCGACTTCATCTTTCCTGTCACGATCGAAATGAAGTTCGACGACGGCTCCGCCATCCGCGAAAACTGGGACGGCGTCGACCGCTGGACCCGATATATCTACGTGAAGAAAGCCCAGTTGCTCTCCGCGGAGATCGACCCCCAACATCAAGTTTGGCTGGACAAGGACTTCTTCAACAACAGCTATGTCGTCGCCAGTCACGGCGCAGCAAGCTTTAAGCTGAGCAGCTATTGGGTGATCGCACAAGAGCTGATGGCGCATTTCGCCGCCTGGGTTGTGTAGCGTCGCGCAGCTTCACAGGCCGCGGAACGAGGGCGAATCTTTTTGAGAAGGAGCCACCGGGGCTTTAGTCTCTGTGTGAGAACCTCCTGGAAAAGGCGATGGGTGCCCCAGGTCTCGCTTTTGAGACCCGGGATCCTCCACCCAAATGCCGGAAGACCAAATTGGAGAACGTTAACTTCGAGAAGGCCCCGGTACTGATGCCGCTAGATCGAATTCTCACGGACACTCTAAGGCCCAGATGGAATGTGCGTGAGAACTCGGGTCCGCCGGCATTTGCTTGGAGGATCCCGGGTCTCAAAAGCGAGACCTGGGGCACCCATCGCCTTTTCCAGGAGGTTCTCAGACAGACTCTAAAGCCGTACCCTTCAAAAACAGCAAAGAAAGTGCAACGGACAGGATTCAAAGATGGCCGCAACCAGACCCAGCATCTTCCTCGGCGGACTCCGCCTTCTGCTTACAAACAAGCGCACCTTGCTTTGGAGCTATCTTGCGCTGCTCGCCGTCGGCTTGATCGGCGGGGCATCCCTGCATGCGCGCATCGGTCCGTTCCTCGACCATTCTCTTGCGGCGCAGAAACTTGCCGGCAGCATTGACATCGGCTACTACGCCGAGCTTTTCCAACATGTCGACGAACACAACCCCGGCAGCGGTCCGGTCACCGCCGCGCTCACCCTGCTCTCCGTCCTGATTTCGTTCTTCTTTGCCGCTGGGATCATTTACATTTTCGTCAGCTCTGAAAAACCGCGCCTCGCCACTATCCTTCGCGCAGGCGTGGAGTATTTCTGGCGCTTCTTCCGGCTCGCGCTGTTCGCTGCCGTCATCGCCGGGCTCATTCTTGGCCCACTGGGCTGGCTGCGCACGCTGTATCTCAAGCACGCGGACGAAAAATATGTCGAGGCCGCCTATGACTTTCGCTTCGCGCTCACGCTCATCGTCCTGCTGCTGATCGCGGTCGCTCTTCGGCTGTGGTTCGACACGGCCGAGGTGTACGTGGTCCAGCTGGGCCGCAACGGCGATCGCCGCGTGCGCCGCAGCCTGGGCCCGTCGCTGCGTCTCTGCCGGCAGCACTTCGGCCATCTCTTTCTCAGCTACTTTGCTGCCGGCACTCTCGGCGTGCTCGGCTTCGCCTTCTTCCTCTGGGTCTGGGCCATCAGCCAAACCTCTCATCTCATCCTGCCTGTTTTCTTCTGGAGCCAGATCGGCTTGCTCTTCCTGCTCGCCTCCCGCATCTGGCAGCGAGCTATCGTCACTGCCCTAGTGCTCGCCAGTGAGGAACCCACCCAGACCGTCATCCTCGTCCAGCCTGGACCACCGGAGCCATACCCCCCGGCCTACCCCGACCTTGATTCCAAGCCGGACGAGAGCATACCCCTTCCGCCCGCAGATGGAACCTCCGAGTTGCCGCCTGAACCCGCATAGGGCGGCGGTTGCCCGCCAGCTCAGATTTGCTGCCTTTTCCATTTTCCCCGGCGAAACAGAAGGATGCCGGCGACCGCGACGGCAGCCTGGGCAATCACGATGGAAAAGAAGACTCCGGTGGAACGAAGCCCCTGGTGTAGCGCGAGCCACCAGGCCAGTGGAATTTCCAGAACCCAGAAGCCAAAAAAGTTGACTATTGTCGGCGTGACGGTATCCCCGGCGCCGTTGAAGGACTGCAGCATCACCATCCCATATGCATAGGCGATGTTGCCATAACTAAGGATGCGCAGGGCTGAGGCCGCCAGGGGAACGACGGCTGGATCGTGAGTAAAGAGGCGGACCAGCGGCGTGGCGCTCACGATGAAGACGAGTCCAATGCTTCCCAGAAAAAGCATGTTATACAGTCCCGTGCGCCATACGGCTTGCTCGGCACGTTGCGGATGGCCCGCGCCCAGGTTTTGGCCGACGAGCGTGGCGGCAGCATTGCTGAGTCCCCACGAAGGCAGGATGACAAAAATGACAATACGAATAGCAATGGTGTAGCCGGCCAGAGCTGCCGCCCCAAAAACGCTGACGATGCGCACCAGCGCGATCCAGGAGGTATTGGCAATGGCAAACTGCAGGATGCCGGTGAGAGAAACACGAACGAGACGCCACATCACGCGCGGGTTAAAGCGTAAGAGACTGAGAGGGATGCGCATCCGCTCCGTGCCCTTGGTCAGGCGGTAGAACTGGTAGAGCACACCGATGCTGCGGCCGCTGAAGGTGGCCAGTGCGGCTCCGGTGACGCCAAGCCGGGGAAACGGACCGAGGCCGAAAATTAAACAGGGGTCGAGGATCAGGTTGAGGATATTCGATACCCAAAGGAGGCGCATGGCTATCGCCGCGTCACCCGCTCCGCGGAATATGGCGTTGTTGAGGAAGAGCATGACGATGGCGCCGCATCCGCCAAGTGCGATGCGGGCGTAATTGGCGCCGGTGGCGACGATTTCGGGCGATGCCCCCATAAGACGGAGAAGCTGAGGGGCGAAGACAAACGCTGGAACTCCAATAGCCAGCGAGACCAGCAATCCGAGAAAGATGGCTTGCATTCCGGCAATCGCAGCATCCACGGGGTCCTTCTCGCCGATGCGGCGTGCGACCATCGCGGTGGTCGACATGGCAAGGCCGATGCCAATGGAAAAGACGAGTGCCAACAGAGACTCGGTGAGACCGACGGTGGCGACAGCGTTGGCCCCGAGGCGCCCTACCCAGAGAACGTCGACGACGGCGAAAAGCGATTCGAGCACCATCTCCAGGACCATCGGAATGGCCAACAGAAGAATGGCGCGATTGAGGTTTCCTCTCGTGTAGTCCTGGTGCGACCCGCGGAGCGCCTCACTGATCGACGACCATAGGCCAGGCTGCGGCACGTGGCCGTCAGGGGCTTCGATGAGCATGCAGACTTGCCTTTCAACGCAAGGGTGTACGAAGGAGCGGGTATGCGCAGAAACGCTCCTCCACCAATTTTTGCTGTCTTCTCCAATGATGACACCGATGTCGTTGATGTCTGTAATGCAGGTGACGAGCGACGCTGCATCTGCCTACCCGCATATTCTTTCCGCCATATTTACCCAGGGCTGCTAGATTCATCTTGTGGGCCATCGGCAACGGCTATTTCTCATGCGGGCGGCATCGCTGCTCACAATCCTACTGCTTGCGCAGCTTGGTCCGGCACAGACTGCGGCTTCTCCGCCGCAATCTGAGTCCCCGATTATCCATGTCGACACGCAATTCGTTCTCCTCGACGCCGTGGTGGAAAACAAGAAGTCCGGATCTCCCCTGGACATGCTGTCGGCAAAAGATTTTCAGCTTTTCGAAGACGATGTGCCGCAAACCATCAGCTATTTCAGCCATGATCAATTGCCCCTTTCCGTAGTGTTCCTCTTCGACATGACCGAGACAGTGCACGCCGCGCTCGCCCCCCTGGCGCAAGCGGCGTTGCAGGTCCTCGGTCACCTAAAGCCCGAAGACGAAGTGGCCGTGATGACCTTTTCTTCTCGTGCTGACCTGATGCAGGGCTTTACCACCGATCGTAAGCTGGCGGCCGAGGCGGTCAAGACTGCCTCCTGGATGGCCGACGTTGAGGGCACCTTCCTCGATGAGGACATGTTTGAAGCTGTGGAGCAGGTGGTGAAGGCAAAGGCGGGTAACCGCCGCGTTCTGGTTTGGCTCACCGATGGCACGGCAAATGAGGAAAACGCCTTTACCCGGGCCACGATCGGTCAGCATGCTCCTGTGCATCTTCATTCGCAACGGGAAGCTATGACCAGGCTGCTTCAATCGGGTGCTGTGGTTTCGGTTCTCATCGACAGAACCGCCGATACCTACCGTGCCATTACGGCCCCGGGCGGAGGAGGAACACGCGTGGGGGACATCGATGAATATGCCAGGGCTACCGGCGGCCCTGTCCTGAGCACGGGGACGAAGGAGGTTCCGGAGAATCTTGCGCTGCTGATCGATCGGGTACGAGCGCGTTACACGCTCGGATACAAACCTACTTCTGCGGGCTCTCAAGGCAAATTCTTCAAGCTGAGTCTTCGCGTGAGTCCGGAGTTTCTCAGCCAGCATCCTGAAGTGCGGAAGCAGGGCCTCGTTGTTATGACCAGATCAGGGTATTATCGCTAGGCCAGTGCCTCCAAGCAAAGAGAGTAGCAACTACGGTGACAGACAGCAACGTAACCGCTACGGTTTTATTGAATTTGGCTGCCGGAGCTGGTTTTCACCCCTCCACCAGCTGTTGGCCGCCGTCGATGTCGTAGGTTGCTCCGGTAACCGCTGTATTCACCATGAGGTGGATGGCGAGCGCGGCGATATCGGCCGGACCGACTACCCGCCTGATCGGCAGGGTTGTTCGGAGCTGCTCGCGACGCGCGTCCAGCCGATCACCGAGCAGCGAAGCCGACAGCGGCGTGTCGACGAAGCCGGGCGCGATCAGGTTGACGCGAATGGGTGCGAGCTCAACCGCGAGCGCTTTGGTCAGCGCCGGCGTCGCGGCTGTGAACGCCGTGATGAGCGGGCTCGCGGACGGCCGTCGACCGCCCGTTCCGCCGATGAACAGGAGCGTACCTCCCGGGCGCACTTTGCCGGCGGCAAAGCGAGCAACGTGGAGCGGAAGCCAGAATTCCTCCTCGACGTTGCGCCGCGCCTGGGTGAAGTCGATGTCCGCCAGCCGCGCGTAGTACGGGCCGCCGGCGGTCACCATGATGTGGTCGATCGGGTTAGGCAGCTCGTCAAAGAAGCGCCTGAGGCGTTTGAAATCGGTGGCGTCGAATGCCGCACTGCTCAGCGCGCCGAGCTCGCGTGCGGCGTGCTCGACGCGTTCGGGGTTGCGGCCGGAGAGGACGACATCGGCGCCTTCGGACCGTGCACGCTTCGCCGTCTCGAAGCCGATTCCCGAGCTGCCGCCAAGCAAGACGACTGTCTGCCCGGCTAGCTCCGGCTCGCGGCTCACGGCCTCACCGCCAAGGCGGCCAAACGGCAAACGTCTTCGCGTACCGGCGACGCGAGATGGTGAGCAGCGAGGACGACCACGCCGTGGCCGTTCATTTGGGCAGCTCTTCGCCAGACTGCTCGCGCACCATATACTCCGCGTACCAGTCGGGCCAGTTGGGGTCGGCTTTGCCTGTCCGCGCCTCGTGCTGCCCGTGCGCGGCTTCCGCGCGCCGCAGGGCCTGCGACAATTCGCTCGCCGACGGGTACTTCGTGTCGCCGGTGACACGACCGGGCAGTCGCGTGGTGATTTCCTGAAACAGCCAGCCGTTGCCGTCAGGATCATGGAATGAGGCGAACGAACGGTAGCTGCGATGATCGGGATCCGGACCGTTGACCCGGAGCCGCCCAAACAGGTAGGGCTCATCCGGACCGGCATAGACGCCGCCCGCATCGTGGAACACTTCACTGACCTTGACATCTCGATCGAGCAATTCCTCGCGGGCGGCCGCGACGTCGGAGACAATCAGGTACAAACCCTGGGCGGAGCCGGGTGCGGCCGCGGTGACATTCTTGCCGAAGATGACCGAGCATCCCGAGCCAGTGGGTGTGAACTGAATCACGCGGAAGTCGCTACCGTTGTCGTAGTCGGCGTCGAGCCGCCAGCCGAGGCTCGTGTAGAACTGCTTCGCGCGGTCGACATCGGAGACTGGGATGACCAGCACCTCCAGCTTATGAGCGACTTTCGCGACGCTCGCATCGTTCGGTGCGCCCTTAGCCTGGCCTTCTTGCTGCAAAGTTGCCATGTTATTTCCTCCTGTGCGTTTACTCCCGTTGAAAATCAGATTTCATTCCGAAACAGACTAGTGGAGCCGGCAGGGCACGTCTTTGCTGCGATTGCTGCGTTCTTGCAATCCTTGCTGAAACTTCACAGAGTATATTGCTGACTGGTAAACACAAGCTCGTTCGAACGGCTCGACGATGGAGTAAGAGGTGCGGTCCTCTGAGCTCTCGTTCATCAGAGCAGCTGTACCCAGTGCAGGAAGATCATGGGAATCGCCCACGCAAATGCAAAGGAGTCTATGGCAACAACCCAGTTCACGTCGCAGTTCCTTATGTCGCGCTCGCTATTCGGTTCATCCGGCCGCAAGGAAAGCCTCTCTACGCCGGGCGGTTGCGCATTTTCGACTCTTCTCCGGCTGGTGGCGCTCCTGGTTCTTTTCGCGGTTACCCCGTCGTCGCTACAGGCGCAGTCCCAAATCACCAGCGATCAGGTGCAAAAGCTGCAGGAGCTCGTGATGAACCTCGAAGAGCGCGTGGCCGCGCTGGAGCAGCAGAATCAGAAACTGCAGGCGTCGACTCCGTCCGGGAACACAGGGGCGCAGGCTGCGGCAGCGCTGGTTTCCGCCACCGCCGAACTGCGTTCCGCGCCCAACACGCTGCCACAGCAGGCGCCCATTACGCAGACCCAGCTGGTGCCCACTGTCAATCCTGCTCCAGTCAATCCGGTTCCTGGTTTGTTGCCCGGAACGTTGCCTGGCGGCGCTACTCTCAACTACTATCTCGACGGCTATTATGAATACAACTTTAATGATCCGGTTGGGCGCGTCAACGACCTTCGCGCCTTCGACGTGCTGAGCAACACATTCAGCCTAAATCAGGCGGATTTCATTTTTGAACTGGCTCCCGATCTCAGCGCACATCGCCGTTTTGGGTTCCGTCTTGACCTGCAGTTCGGCCAGGCCACCGATACTCTGCAGGGCAATCCGGCAAACGAGCCTCGGCCGGACGTCTACCGAAATGTCTTCCAGGCTTACGGCTCTTATGTATTTCCGGTCGGCCATGGCCTGGAGGTCGATTTCGGCAAGTGGGCCAGCTCTCTCGGTATGGAGAATAATTACGCCAAGGATCAGATGAACTACACACGTTCCTGGTACTTTTACTACCTGCCCTTCTATCACGAGGGCGTGCGCACCAGCTACAAGCTGAACGACAAGGTTGCTGTCAACTACTGGCTGGTCAACGGCACGAATCAGTCTGAGCCCACGAACGGCTACAAGGACGAACTCATCGGGCTCGCCCTGCAGCCAGCAAAGTCGCTGAGCTGGAGTGTCAATTACTACAACGGCCAAGAGCATCCCAACACGGTGCCGGCGAACAACTGCACCGTCCCTGTTCAGCCCGGTTTGTGCGAAGCACCGATCAACCCGGCTCCGAATGGCAAGCTCCACATTTTCGACACGTATGCAACGTGGAACGCCACCTCGAAATTTGTACTGGCAGGCGAGTCCGATTACGTGATCGAGCGTGAGTGGGCGAATGCCGCTCCCGGAGAATCTTCGGCGCCGTCGCACGTAATTGGCGGAGTGGGGTATGCGCAATACCAGCTGACACCCCGTGCGGCAGTGGCCACTCGGGGAGAGTATCTTTCCGACCGCGGTGGGCTTTTCAGTAATGCGACGCAGGCGTTGAAAGAAGTAACGGGCACGTATAAATACAGTCTCGGTGACGGATTCGACGCGTTTCTCGAATACCGGCACGACTGGACCAACATCCGCTATTTCGTCACCAACAACCCTGCCTTACCACGCGGCTATCAGGATACGGTTGGACTCGGACTGGTCTGGTGGTATGGCGGCAAGCAGGGATCCTGGTAAGAAGGGCAGCATCGGGTTCTTTGGTCGTAGGCTGCCGAGGCATCTACCCGGATTACTGTTGCAGATCTGGAGCTGCTTTGCCGTGCTAATCGGTGGTGGCGCCTGCCGAACTGCCCAGAAGATCGATTTCTCCTGCTATCACGTGCGCATGCAGCGAATACTCGCCGCCTCCTATCTCTTTCGTAATGCCGCGGAAGAACCCGTCTTTCTCCGTGCCGTAAACCGGAGCTTTCACTGCTCCAACGCTTACCGAAACGTCGACAGCCCGATAGTCCCAAGGTCGAGTCGAAGAAATCGCGATGCGGCCCGCATACAGATCGATATCCTTATCGCCTGCAATCTCCTCCACCTTCACTTCTCCTGCCGACATATCGACCCGCAGGTTTGTCTTTCGCGGCACTTCAATGCGGACCCTTACACTAGTTCCTTTGCGCAAATCGCCGACGATGGTTAGGGTTTCGTCATCCTGATTTCCCTGGACCCGGATGCGGATACGCTGGGCGTCGCCCTCGTTCCCCTCGCCCGATGTGCACGAGACATGAATCGACGCCTGATCCGTGCCCACAATTTCGAGGCCCGCTGGCCGTGAATGGACACTCAGCACCGCCTTCGGCCGCATGGGAGCATCCAGCGTTTGCCCGCAAGAGACCTCCGCCCGCGCCCAAGGCGCCAGATTCAAGGCCAGCACGATCGCGCCTGCGACAGCGGAAAGAGTCCTCATGCAGGTTCTTACGGGGGCGGCCGAACAGATGTTCCCGCAAAATGGCGCGAGCGCTCAAAATGATTGGAGAAACCCTTCGCGCCTCGGCAGCCATGCGAATCGTGCATTCCGGATAAATGTCGAACGCAAATGTCGTCTTTTGCCTCCAAAGTTCGATTTTCCAATTAGGAGCATTGCGAATCTTCAATTTTTCTCGAGCTCGAGCGAGAGGCGCCTATACTGTAGGCGCGCCCAAAGGCATCCTCGTTTGCGGAGGTCCATCTTGGCAGCAACGTTTTCCCCGGCGAAAGACATCCAGAAAGACGTGCTCTTCAGCACGTTGTATTCCGAACTGCACCGGTTGGCGAGGCGGCAACTAGCCGGTCAATTTGTTCCGGGGCGCCTCGGCGCCACCACTCTGCTCCACGAGGCCTACCTGAACATGGCCAAGGGGGCCTCGTTTCCTGACCGCGCTCACTTCATGGCCTATGCTGCGCGGGTGATGCGAGGGCTCATCATCGATCACGCGCGCGCGCGCAATAGCGCGAAAAAAGGGGGACGTTATCACATCACTGCGATCACCCTCGATAACCTGGCAAGTCCGGTCGACGCCAGAGAGCTCGTTCTGATTAATGACGCATTGGAGGAACTGATCCTGGTTGAGCCAGAGCTCGCCACCCTGGTAGACCTCAGGTTCTTCTGCGGATTCTCCTTCGCAGAGATCGGCGCGATGCAGATGATCTCAGAGCGTACCGTGCAGCGGAAATGGGAAAAGGCCCGCATTTACCTACACCAAAGCATCCGGGGGAAATGTGCGCCATGACTAAACCGGCTTCTCCTGCGTGGAAAGACGAGTGGCGCCTGCTCAGCCCGCTGCTCGACGAGGCGCTTGCATTAGAGGGAGAGGAGCGCCAGACATGGATTAAGGCCCAGAAGCCCGAGATCGCTTACCGCCTGGAAATACTGCTTCTCGAACATAGCGTCCTGGCTTCTGACGGATTCCTGGAAACCGGTGTCGTCGACTTACCATCGACGGCCGCAACCCTGGCAGGGCAAACGATCGGAGCCTTCGAGGTCGTTTCCCAGATCGGCCAGGGTGGCATGGGAAGCGTCTGGCTGGCACGGCGCAACGATGGGCGTTTCGAACGCCAGGTAGCCTTGAAGTTTCTCAACATCGCGCTGCTGGGAAAAGAGGGCGAAGACCGGTTCAAACGCGAAGGCAAGATACTCGCGCTGCTCGCCCACCCTCATATTGCCGAGTTAATCGACGCGGGCGTCACCACGACTGGACAACCCTATCTTGTGCTCGAATATGTCAATGGCGAACAGATCGACCGCTACTGCGATCAGCGTCAGCTTGATCTTCCCACGCGCATCCGCCTTTTTCTTCAGGTCCTCGATGCGGTGGCAGCGGCCCACGCAAACCTGATTGTGCATCGCGACCTCAAGCCGTCGAACGTGCTGGTGCGTAAGGATGGCGAAGTCAAGCTGCTGGACTTTGGAATAGCCAAACTGATCGAGGCTGAGAACGGCCCGGAACAGCACCCAACCTTTACTCTCAGTGGAACGGCGCTGACGCCCCAATACGCTGCTCCCGAGCAACTGAAAAACGAGGCTATCACCGTATGCACAGATGTTTATGCGCTGGGCGTACTGCTCTACCTGTTGCTCACTGGACGGCATCCTACGGGTGAAGGCCAGAGATCTCCGGCCGAGCTGGTAAAAGCCATCGTCGAGTTGGAGCCGTTGCGTGCCTCCGATGCGGTGGCCGCCAGCGGCGATGGCGCCAGCGCTGCTCGCGCCCTGCTGCGTAGCGCAACGGTCGAGAAGCTTGGCCGCGTTCTGCGCGGGGACCTGGACACCATCGTGGCCAAGGCACTCAAGAAAGATCCCCGGGAACGTTATGCATCCGTTGGGGCGTTTGCAGACGACCTACGCCGTTACTTGAAGTGCGAGCCGATCAAAGCCCGGCCCGACACACTCAGGTACCGTGCCGGAAAATTTGCTCGCCGGCATCGCGCCGGCCTATTCATCGCTCTGCTGGCGCTTGTGGGGGTGGCCGCCGGCATCACCGGAATCCTTCTGCAAGCGCGAACAGCACGCGTGCAACGCGACCTGGCGCTGCGGCAACTGGCGCGAGCCGAGCGGGTGACCGACCTCAATGAGCTTTTGCTTAGCAACTCCGCGCCCATCGGCAAACCGCTCGCTGTGGACGAGTTGCTGGAGCGGGAAGAGCGTGTCATTGAGCATGAACGCAATCCTGACGCTGCCAATCACGTGGAGCTGCAGCTTTCGCTGGGCAACCAATACTCAAGCGAAGACGAAAACGTCAACGCATTGCGCGTGCTCAACGCGGCTTATCGGGTTTCGCGCGATTTGAAGGAGCCATCCATTCGCGCCAAGGCCTCCTGTGTTCTTGCCGGGGCCATGGTTCCTGTAGGCGAGCTGTCGCAGGCGGAGGCGCTTTACCAGGAAGGCCTGCGCGAGTTGGGGAACGGCCCGCAGTTCGCATCTGAACGAGCCGCTTGCCTCCTTCATGGCAGTGAGGTGGCGTTTCGCAATGGGAATTCGGATGAGTCCATCGCACGCGCGCGCGCAGCAGAGCAGGCCATCCAGCGGTCGCCGGTGCAATGGACCCTCCAGGGGCTCAATATCCTGGTCAATTTGGGCACGGTTTTGGGAGATGCCGGCAACTTTCGC
Organism: uncultured Acidobacteriaceae bacterium; assembly: GCA_963805955.1. Lineage (GTDB taxonomy): Bacteria > Acidobacteriota > Terriglobia > Terriglobales > Acidobacteriaceae > PALSA-350. The sequence continues at coordinate 155,373 of CAWDVZ010000012.1, read as the reverse complement.
GAGGCCGAGACCATCTTTCAACAAGCATCAGACCTGATGACCGCGCTCGGATACGACGATTCCCAAAAGGCGGTGAAACTCTTCAACGGCTGGGCGAACACGCTGTACTACGACGGACGCGCGCTCGAGGCGCAACGACTGTTCCGGCGCGCGCTCGATATCAGTCGTAATGATGAAACCGACATCGCCGTCGCTCCTGACCTATTGCTCAACTACGCGACCTTATTGCGGGACCTAGGACCAAGAACCGAAGCGGCACGGTATTTTGCCCTCGCATCCAAAAAGGCGCTTGAGGTCAATGACAACGTGCTTACGGATTATACCGAGCTGTTGCAGGCGGATATGTTTACGGATGCGCATGCGTTCGACCAGGCAACCCGGCAATTGGCTGAGTTGGAGCAGAGGATGCGGAAACGATATGCACCAGAGCATTACCTCTTTGCGGAGCTGTCTTCGGTGAGAGCCCGCATTGCACTTGGGCGGGGTGATCTGCCATCCGCCGCCCATTTCGCGAAGGAGGCGGTGGAGCTCGATGAGGCCTCCATTCGAAGAATTGGACAATGCGCGGCGCTCCTTGCGACTCTTCTGGTGAGCAAATCCGGCATCGACCTAAAAAATGGACAGCCGGAGGAGGCGTTATCCGACGCCAGGGCCGCGATCAAACTTCTTGCAGACCGGGAGGATCCAAGCATCCTGTCGAGCAATGTTGGCCGCGCTTATCTGGCGCTGGCCCGGGTTCTGGAGGCCGAAGGCAAGCCGGGCGAAGCTCAGCTGGCAGCGGCCAAAGCCTACGCGAATCTGCAGACCACGCTGGGCTCCGATCAACCTGACACGCAGAGTGCACGTCAATTGACAAACAGCCGCTTGCTGAGCCGCTGACGAACGGTTTTCTGCAGGATGTGCCATAGCAGGGGCTTTAGATTCTGCGTGAGAACTGCCGAGATTTCAAGACTCAGTCCCGCAGGGACGGCTGAAATTGCCCAGGACTACGCCCCTACGCGCTACCTTGTTTGGATGTTTTTCGTCCAACTCGCCACAAAATCGTCATCCTGAGCGAAGCGCCTCACAGATTTATCGCGTCACACAGCGCTGGTGGGCGCGCAGTCGAAGGACCTCGAGGATGCTCATCTTACCCATGCTGGTCGCACCTTTTTCGACCACCGAAGCCAGAGAACGGGATTTGGGCAACGTAGATGTAGCCTACAGAACACAGCAAGATGCAGCGGTTGTTGTTCTCGGCCCCGGAGGAAAGACCGTGGCGCAGCCCCTGGATGCGGGTTTCGGCGGTTGAAAAGCTAGGAGCAGCATGGGTAAGATGAGCATCCTCGAGGTCCTTCGACTGCGCGCCACCACGCCCGGTGTCACGCGATAAATTCGTGAGGCGCTTCGCTCAGGATGACGATTTTGTGGCGAGTTGGAGATCCAAACAATCAGCGTCTTCTTGGATCTCTATCGTCTGCCAAACCAGCTGGCGCGTGGGGGCTGCGCCCTGGGCTCAGATGTCCCTACGCCACTGATTGATCGTCCTGATCTCGGCGATTCGGAGTTCTCACGCAGGGGCTAAAGCCCAATCTCTTTCAATTCTTCGCGTCCCGACTAAAGTCGGGCCCTGATACAAAGCACCGGTATCGGAGATGTCTGCCGGCATTGCGCGCGGGATGTTCTCACGCACACTCTTCAGCCCCGAAATTTGTATAGTCCGTGTCGTCTTCCTGGCTCGGATTGCGATTAATCAGATGGAGACACCGTGGCTCTCCAGATTGCTACAGGAGCAAAACGATGCAGGAAGAAATTGTAATGAGCAAACGAATCAGGGCTACCGCTCTGGCGGCACGCCTTACGCTGCGCTTGGTGTTGCTGGGCAGCTTCGCGATGACCACACCTCTGTTCTCCCAGAGCGGTGCACCCATGGACCACTCCGCGGCCACGCAAGCGCCGCCGGAGCTTGTCCAGGTTGTACGGGAGGCTACGCAAAAATACACCGATGTCAACGCTGCTATCAATGCCGGGTATCATCCCGTCCTTGGCTGTGTCTCGGGACCCGATCACGGCGCGATGGGGGTGCACTACGTGAACGCAAGTCTGTTGAACGGGGAGGTCGATGCCACGCAACCCCAGGCCCTGATTTATGAGCCTTTGGGGGGAGGAAAAATGCAGCTGGTTGGCGTCGAGTTCATCGTCGACGCAAGCACCTGGCAAAAGAAGAACGCCGCTCCGCCGGAACTATATCAGCAACTGTTTCAGTTGATCGTCAGCCCAAACAGATACGGCCTGAACACGTTCTACGAATTGCATGTGTGGGCATGGCAGGATAATCCAAATGGCGCATTCGTCGATTGGAATAACAAAGTGAACTGCAACCTTCAAGGCACTACTCTGTAGCTGGAAAATAAGGGACTGCCAGGCATCATTTCTTTAGAGTCCAAGGGGGGTGCCTGGCAGGCGTCTACGCAGGAATTAGTTTGTTTTTCAATTTCGGCATGGCATTTACCACGCGCATCCCGGTCTTGAAGATCGAAAAGGCGGGATACTTCTTTTCGCCGGTAAACTGCTTCATCGCTTTGAGCGAATCCGCGACCGCGGCAAACGCATAGTCTCGCATGGAGGCTTCATATTCCGCAATTGCGTGAAGCAGGGGCTTTTCGCCGCGATGCGCTTGCAGCAATTGCGAAGTGAGCAAAGCTGCGTCTTTCAAGGCGATGTTGCCGCCGACACCGCGATAGGGCGTCATGCTGTGAATGGCGTCACCCAACAAGGTGATTTGCGTAGGCTTCCAGGGGACGGGAAGCGGCGCGGTGCGCAAAGGGTTGAGATAGAGCTGTTGTTCATCGATCATTTCTACGAGCTTGCGTAGAGTGGGGTGCCAGGAGGCCACGGTGCGACGCAAAGCATCTTTCAACGTGCTGCCGGTCACGGATGCAGTGTGCGGATCGAGACCGAAGAAATCGGGCCTCCCCCCTATTGCGAGGATCAGATAGTCCTCATCGCCGGGCAACGGTCCCTCAAGGCCAAGACTGCGCAGGCCTTGGCCCGCCTCTGCCGAACGCTTCCACATGGCCATAAACATGCTGCAAGGGGCGGGCGGTACGACCATGACGGGGCCATCGAGCAGCAGATGGGGAGCCAGCGCCATGACGCCAGCGGTAAGAGAGATGGTGCCGCCTATTCCCACCACGCCCGTGTCGATAGGCTCCGCATGGGGAAGGTACTGTTTGCGAACGGCGGAATTGACGCCGTCGGCAGCCACGACCAGATCTGCCTCGGCACTACTGCCGTCTTCAAAGTGCACGCGGATGACGCCCTCGGAAGTTTCTTCATAGCGCAGAAACCGCTTGTCGAATTGCACGTCATGTTCCAGGCCAGCCAGCAGGATGCGACGCAGGGTGATACGGCTAACCGATCGATGCCGGGCAATGGTGTCTGTATCGCCACCGGGCCGGGCGAGCCGGGCGAGGTTGAGCAGCTCGTGCAGTTGTTGGGTAACTATGCTGAAGCCCTGCGAAAAGTTCCCACCCGTGGAACAGAAAAGGTCCCACAGGTGCGGGGGTAAACATTCGTGGAGTGCGGTGCTGCCCTGGGGATCGATGTGAATGCGGCATCCTTGCGGGCGTGAGTCCGGGGATTGGTCACGCTCATAGACGGTTACGCTGATTCCTGCCTTCTTCAATCCATTCGCCAGGCACAACCCACCCATGCCGCCGCCGATAATTGCTACCTGTAAGGCGTGATTTTTCATTTTCTTGCTCCTATTGTCTTTTGCAGTCTCTTCTTCGCATTGGCGGAGAGGATCCAGAACTCCGTATTGCGTTCAATGGCGTCGATCTGAGCGGAACCGGATGCGCCCCCGCCGGCAAAGATAGACATCAACATGGAGAGCATCTCGCTGGGAGGGATGTCGTCGCGGAAGGTGCCGTCGGCTATACCCGCCCGGACCATGCGCTCGATTCCATCGCGCCAGTGTGCGTTCATCTGGTCGACGGTTTTTTGCACTTCTGGATCGCGTTTGCCGCGTAGGGCAAACTCCTGCAGCACCAGCAACATTTCCGGATGGTGCTTGAGGTAGAACCGGCCATCGGAAAACTCCTGGCGGAGACGGTCGAGGGCGGAAAACCCGGAAGGGCGCGGCGGGCGGCCATGGAGAGTGACAAATTTTGCACCAATCAGCTGGGCTAGCCCTTCGACGAGGTCCTGCTTGGACGGGAAGTAATAGTGGAGGGTGGCGATGTTCACCCCGGCGCGATTGGCGACGGCGCGGGTGCGTAGACCTTCAAACCCCACCTCTGCGACTACATCGAAGGCCGCCTGCAACAGGGCCGTGCGCCGCCTGCCATGCTCATCCTGGGGGTCGAGGAGCGCGCGGCACCAGTCGTTGTTGGGAGACTCTGCCATTCATGGGTTATTTAATCAATCAGTTGATTTGTTGTCAATCAGATGATTGGATTTTACGACACCTGCGTGAGACATGGAGTGAAAGCATTTGAAAAACACCGTTTTCCTCCCATGTACGCGGGAGCGAACATGGGGCACCCGTACAGGGCGGTCAGGAAACATGGCACGCTATTAAGTTAGAAGCAAAAAGGGTTCCCTATGTCGGGATTAAACTCAAGAAGCGTTGTCGGAACCTGAGGAGAATGCGTGAAGAAGAACCTGCTGCCTATCGAAGCGATCGCCGCCAAGCTGGACCTACCCGAAGACCTGTACGAGAAACGCAGCCCCGTCAGCGCAAAGCTGTCTTTGAGCCTGCTGGACGACAAACGCTTCGACCGCGGCGGAAAGCTGGTGCTGGTCACCGCAACCACTCCGACGGTTTCGGGCGAAGGCAAGACCGTCACTTCAATCGGGTTGGTGCAAGGGCTGGCGAACATCGGTAAGCGGGTGGTCCTTTCTTCGCGTGAGCCATCGTTGGGGCCGGTGTTTGGCATGAAGGGTGGGGCGGCAGGTGGCGGGCGCTCCCAAGTGGAGCCGGCGGAGAAAATCAATCTCCATTTCCATGGTGACTTTCATGCGATCACGTCGGCACACAACTTGTTGGCAGCGCTGGTTGATTCGCACATGTTTCATGGCAACCCACTTGATCTAGATCCCGACGGCATCACCTGGCCGCGCACGCTGGACATGAACGATCGGGCGCTGCGCAACATCATCATCAGCGTGACGGCCCCGGAGAAGAAGCAGCGCGACGGCAGCAACCGTCGCAGCAGCTTTTTAATTACGGCGGCATCGGAGATCATGGCTATCCTCGCCCTCGCTTCAGGCCGCGAGGACCTGCGGGCACGGTTGGCACGCATTGTGATCGGGCAGGACCGCAAAGGCAACCCCGTGCGAGCGGCAGATTTGCAGGCGACTGGCCCCATGATGGCGCTCTTGAGCGAAGCCTTGCTACCGAACCTGGTACAGACCACGGAAGGCGCGCCGGCGATGGTGCATTGCGGGCCGTTCGGAAACATCGCCCACGGCACCAGCTCGGTTGTCTCACAAAAGATGGGAATGCGGATGGCGGACTACGTGGTGAACGAAACGGGCTTCGGAGCAGACCTCGGTTTTGAAAAGTATATGGATCTGGTAAGTCCTTTGTCCGGCATCAAGCCCTCTGTGGCTGTGGTGGTGACAACGGTGCAAAGCGTGAAGGAACAGGGCGAAGGCGATCTACAGCGCGGATTTGCGAACCTGGAAAAGCACATGGCGATTGTGCGTGGCTTTGGCCTGCCTGCGGTGGTCGCGATCAATCGCTTTCCCAACGATACGGAAGCGGAGCTGGAGACACTGCGCATATTCTGCGAAGCACGCGGAACAGCGTTTGCACTCTCGGAGGCGTATGCCAAGGGCGGAGCGGGAGCAGAGGCGTTGGCGCGCAAGGTGGTGGAGGTGATTGAGGCAAATCCAGAGGCCATGCCGACATCGGCCTACGAATTTAGGAATACCGCGATCGACAAGATCACTAAGGTCGCGCAGAAGGTCTACGGTGCTGACGGAATTGAGCTGAGCGAGCTGGCGGAGAAAAACCTGGCCCGCTTCACGCGCTGGGGTTTTGGGGAACTGCCCATCTGCATTGCGAAGACGCAGTACTCCCTTAGCGATGACCCTAAAGTGGTGGGCGCGCCAACAGGATGGACACTGCACGTGACGGATATTGCGCTCTCGGCGGGAGCAGGCTTCCTGGTCGTCATCTCAGGGTCCATGATGCTGATGCCCGGGCTGCCGAAAGTCTCACGCGCCCTGGGTATCGATGTGGATGATCAGGGCGAAATCATAGGGATGCAATGAGAGTTCCGCATTTGCCTCCGGAACTCAGTCGGTAGCATAGCCTACGCTTCTACCCCGTGGCCGCGAAGTAGCCGAAGCACGCATTTTCTCTACAACGTGCTTTGAGATGTGTTTCGCAGTAAATTTAGCTCCATACGCAAAACGCGCTAACGGCCCAAACGAATTAGAGGACGCAAGCCCGACCATGTACAGCCCGGGCACCGATGTTTCGAAGTGACGCGAGAGAACCGGCGTATCTTCTACTTTATGAATCAGGCTACGCAATGCCTGGTCGAGAAATCGCATGCGTGCAATGGAGACTTGATAACCCGTAGCGCTGATGACATGATCGGCCACCAACTCGGAATGGCTTCCATCTTCCCCGACGATCTTGAGATGCACCTTGCCATCTTCTATGGACGCAGACTCGATTTTGCAACCGAGGTGCAATGGGAACTTGCCCACTACCTTGTCACGGACGAACCATCCCGGAGCCGGGCCAAGATGCTCCTGAACAAAACGAAAGCGAAACTTCTGCGGCATGAGATGAAATAGGAGCGGAGCGTCGGTGCACAAGCGTGAAGGCCATCCTATGCCAAGCCCAGAGCGGGGATATCTCAACCTTTGGTGCAATGGCCGAGGTTCTTTTGCCTTGGTATGGAAAGCGATCTCTTGCCGCCTTGCAACTAACTGTACCTGGGATCCCTCCTCATGAAGGATTGCGGCCATATCGACCGCCGACGCACCCGCTCCCAGGACCAAGACCGTCTTTCCCCGAAAGCTCCTCAGGTCATGATGCTGTGAGCTATGTGAAACATGACTGTCAGGCAAATCGGCGAGGAATGGCGGCAGGTAGTCGAAATATGTAATGCCCGTGGCTACGATTACAGTGCGCGTATGGACAGTCTGCCCGTCCGCGGTCTCGAGTTCAAAACCTTCAGAAGTACGGCTGACCGAAGTCACATCCGTTTGTTCCAGCGTCGGCACCAGACGCTTCTGAAATTCAAGCCCATAAGTCAAGAAGACTTCAAGGGGAACGGGAGTACCAACGTCATCATACGGTAACTTCATCTGTTCGCAATAATGGCGCAGCGTGAAAGAAGAATCCGGATCGTAGAGGTTGGAGGCGAAGCCTTCGGACTTGAGCAGCATGCCTTTGGGCATGTGGCTGCGCCAGTTTTGCATCGGCGCGCCAAATATTCGAAAATTAACGCCGCTCTTAGACAGATATGCGGCTATGGAGAGGCCATATGGCCCCGCCCCGATGATGACAGTGTCTATATACATAACTCTTTTCGGCCCCGGCCTGGAGTGTAAGTTGTTATATCATCTATGGATTTCCCTACCTGCTAGCAATAGCACGCTTTGTGCATGGTAGGTGTACGCTTCTTGACGATATAAGTTGAATACATAGGGGTCGCGGCTTAAAAGGTGGGTTTCTTGGACGGGACTTCCCAGCCAAAGATTTTGATTTTTGCAACTTTATGGTGGCCCTCCTCCGCCCGCCTTGCAATGGCATTCCTGCGCCATCGCTCGAATGTTTCCGCTTTATGTCCTCCTGGCCACCCACTTCGTTTTGTCGCCGGAATCGGTTCGATTTACTCCTATCAGGGTCTTGCTTCGATTGACTTGCTCCGGGCTGCCATACGCGCGGCACAGCCCGCGCTCATTGTGCCCTGTGATGACATGGCAGTCTGGCAATTGCACGCCCTGCACGCAAACGAACCCGATCTGCGACCCTTGATCGAACTTTCCATAGGCGCCGCAGAAGCATACCCGGCCATTCAGCAAAGAGGCGAAGTCTTGCGTATCGCGCAGAGTCTGGGTATCCGTGTGCCGTTGACGCAGACACTTAATTCCGCCGAGGAATTGAAAGATTGGAAATTTGATAAGGCAGCAGTTTTAAAGCTGGATGGAACGTGGGGCGGCGAGGGAGTCACCATCGTTCATTCTCGTACGGAAGCAATCCAAAGCTTTCACTCCGCCCCCAAAACGATGAAGGCCTGGATGGCGTGGAAGCGGTTTCTGATCAATCGCCATTATTTTGCTTTGTGGGCATGGAAGAGACGTAAGACCTCCAACATAACGATCCAGGAATTTATCCCAGGCCGGCCGGCCACAACTATGTTCGCCTGCTGGCGCGGAGAGGTTCTGGCTTCCAGCACAGTTGAGGTGCTGGTCTCACAAGCGCCTACAGGTGCAGCCAATGTAGTCCGAGTGATCAAAAACAGCGAGATTGAAGATGCGGTCCGGCTGCTGGCCGGGAAGTTACAACTAAGCGGGTTTCACGGCCTGGACTTTGTCCTTGAACAGGACACGGATGCAGCCTACCTGCTTGAGCTAAATCCTCGCGCCACGCAGTTGGGTCACCTGAACCTATCCGTACACGGTGATCTGGCCGGAGTGATGGTTGGAAAGCTCAAAAATGAAATGCCGCAAAGGGTAGCTTCTGAAAACCAGATTCAGAACAATCCGATCGCGTTCTTCCCACATACATTCAAGTCAAATGCCGCAAGTACATACCTGCATCAGGGATATCACGATGTTCCCTGGGACCAGCCTGCCCTGGTGCGTGAATTGCTTTGCGATCCCTGGCCAGAGCGACAGTGGCGGAGCCGTATCTACCAATCTTTAGGATTTCGGAAAAAGCTCGATTCCGAATTCCTGGTCTATCAGCCGATCGATTCAAAACTGCGAACCTGATGTAGAAGTCCGAGATCTATCCAGGACATGCAAGCCGTCAGACCGCCTGTTCGATCAGGTCCGCCGCACGGGCCAGCTCGCCGAAGCGCGACACGCGAGAGGGCAAAAGATCGGCTCGCACCGCATAAGGCTCAGGGAATCAAGGGGTGGTTGGGGCGGGATCCACTCCGAAGTCGTAGACGTATTCGTTGAAGAACGCTGCTGAATTGGGTAGGCTGACGATCGCGTATTCGCCAGGATCGAGGGGAGCGATGGGACTCAGCTTTAGCCAACCACTGTCCAGCTTGTCACGCGTAACGGAGATCTCATTTAGCTTGCGCTTCGCGTCCCTATTAAAGCCATTCGTGCTCATGGATTGCTCCACCCGCTTGTCTTTGGAAGAATTAAGGCGAACAAGTACGAGCTCAGAAGTGATGGTGTCGTCGTGAGCTGTTCCAGGCCGAAGATCGCCGTCTCCCTCAAAAGTTGCCGCCTGACGCACGTAGAACACCGGATTGTGCATGGTTAACCTCGTCTCCGCGTGTGCCCCGTGAAGCTCGATGCTCCTGGATGGCCGATAAAGGACGGAGGCACCCAATTCGCCGGCAAGGTTCTTGCCCCAGTGCTCATTGACTTTCACCGGGCTGCGATAAAGCTGCACCGGAGACGCGCTTCGGCTCGAGTCTATCGCCCAAACTGAGCCTTTCGATGGGACGGTGATGCCGGGCGCCACCTGCACCGTGTCAGGCGGGGATTGGCCGACCAGTTGTGTCGCAGTAACGATTGCACAAACTCCCGCGAAAAGCGCGCGCATAGCATGGGGAAACATTACGGCAGAACATAGCAGACCACGCCTCGCGGCGGCAATACTTCGAGTGTTCAGTTGACCTTGGAAGGTCATCGTCGACCCGGTTCTTTTAGAGAGTCCTGGGCATAAGCCGGATGGACCCGAGAAATTTCACCCTCGGCATGTCACATTGGCTCCTGCTGTCTCGTCATGGTGGTAGTACGAACAAAAGGAGAGTGTCATGACTGCCAAACTTAATCCCCTTACGGCTGCCCCAGCACTGATGAAAGAGTGGCACCGCACGTCGATCGTCATTGCTTCCAGCCTTGAGCCGGGCCTGGGCGAGCTGGTGAAGATTCGTGCCTCCCAGATCAATGGGTGCGCAAACTGCCTTAATATGCATACAGTGTTTGCGCGCGAAAACGGCGAAACTGAGCAGCGCATCTACCTGTTGCCGGCGTGGCGCGAAGCTCCTTGCTATACGGACCGGGAACGAGCCGCGCTCGGCTGGACCGAGGCCCTGACGCGACTCTCCGAAGGGCATACGCATGAAGGCGCCTACGAAGCCCTGAAGGACCATTTCACGCAGGAAGAGCAGGTGAAGCTCACCTTGTTAATCAATGTCATCAACGGGTGGAACCGCATCGCGGTTGGCTTCGGTGGCTGGGCCGATCCGGCAGAGGTGAGAGCCGCTGCCAAGGCGGTCGCTGCGTGATGATGAACCTGAGCGCCGAGGATGCAGCGGTTAGTTTTGAACCGCTGCGTCCCAAGCTCATGCGCGTGGCTTACCGTATGCTTGGCTCCGTGCATGACGCCGAGGATGTGCTGCAGGAAGCGTTTCTCCGCTGGATGAACGCGGAGCGCGGCGATGTTCACGAGCCGGAGGCATTCCTGCGCCGCATGGTTACGCGCCTCTGTCTCGATCAGCTCAAATCTGCGCGACACCAGCGCGAGACCTATATTGGCCCGTGGCTTCCCGATCCTATTGTGGAAGAGCAGGAAGTGGAAGACGTTACCTTACCGCTGATGCTTGCACTGGAACGCCTTTCTCCGCTCGAGCGGGCAGTCTTTCTGCTGCACGATGTGTTCGGGCTGGAATTCGAGGAAGTCGCCGTTACGATCCAGCGCGAGCCGGCGGCCTGCCGACAGCTTGCTGCGCGCGCACGCGAGCATGTTCGCCAGGCAAGACCTCGCTTCCAGATGGAAAAACAGCGCGGCCTCGCACTGGCCAAGGCATTTTTCACCGCTTCGCGCAGCGGCGATATGAAGGCGCTGGGGGCGATGCTGGCGGCGGATGTCAGCCTACACGCCGACGGCGGCGGCAAACGTCCCGCAGTCACGCGGCCAGTGCTGGGATTCGATGCCGTCATGAAGCTATTCGAGCGCTTGGCGGCCCTGTTTCTCGAGACGAAATTTGTTCGCGCCGGTTTCGTCAACGGATTACCCGGCTTCATTACATTGGAAGCCGATGGGGAATTTCAGACCACCGCCCTCGAAATCGAAGACGGAAAAGTCGCGGCAATTTACGTGGTGCGAAACCCTGACAAGCTGAGGCATCTGCACTAGTTCGTTTGCACCGGGATGCTAGAAATCGGCCGAGCTCCACTGCGAGAAAGTAGCCGTTTGACAACTCCCCCCGATACCCATATCTTTTCGGTCGATGAACCGCTCAAGCCATCAAACGGAAGTGCTTGTCGTCGGCGCCGGCCCAACCGGCCTACTCCTCGCGTCCGAGCTGAGCCGCAGAGGAGTCCCCTGCCAGGTGATCGATGCGCAGCCTGCACCGCTCCACTGGGATAGAGCGACGGTCGTTCACCCGCGATCCCTGCAGATCTTCGAGTCCATGGGGCTGGTGGAAAGATTTCTCACTGCCGGATGCAGGCAACGCGTGATCAAAGTCCACTCCGGCGGCGAGCTCCTCGGCACGATCGACCTGGCTGGTTGCGGCAGCATCTACGGCTTCAATGTCGGGCTCTCGGAAGAGGCCACAGAGTCCATTCTCAGCGGCCATCTCCAGCAACAAGGTGGTCAGGTAAATCGATCCTCCCGCCTGGCCGGGCTGACCATCACGGCAGACAATCACGCGGTCGCGGACATCGAGCGCGACGGCGACCGCTACCAAATCGAGGCCCGCTGGGTAGTCGGTTGCGACGGCTTCCACAGTGCAACCCGCACCCTCGCCGGCATTGGCTTTGAGGGCCACGACGCGTTGAGGCCGTGGGCCGTCTTCGATGCTTCCGTGCAGCCATGGAGCCAGACCTTCGAAGCGAACTTCGTCTATCTCGAAGGGCTTCCGGTCATCCTGACTGCGCTTCCCGGCCGTCGCTGGCGGGTCTACCTTCTGCCGAATTCAGAGGACTCTGATCTGGTTGCCGATGCGGCGTCTACCTTGCGGGCGTATGTGCCCTCCGCCTCTTTCGTGGACATAGAGAATCCTGCGCGCTTCCGCTGCCATACGAAAATCGCGACGAAGTATCGATCAGGACCAATTTTTCTAGCCGGCGACGCAGCCCATGTCTGCTCCCCCAGCGAAGGACACGGCATGAACTGCGGCCTGCAGGACGCCTTCAACCTCGCCTGGAAAATGGCTCTCGTCCACCAGGGCATAGCCCACGAAACGCTTCTCGACAGCTATGCAATAGAACGCCGGCCGGCTGCGGAACTTGTTTTGAAATCTGGTGATGAAGCGGAAAACAGGCTGATCATGCCCGACCCAACGGAACGCAAAACCCGCGACCAGGCCATCAAGACCGCACTCGCCGATCCGGACATGCTGCACTTCGATGTGGTGGCGGAGACAGAACTTAACGTTGACTACGCGCACTCCCCGATTGTCTTTGGGGATGGCAACAACTCCTTTGCGGCCGGCTATCGTTTGCCCGACAATATTCCGGTGCGCATGCCGCAGCCCGGCCCGTCGAGCCTTCACGCACTGGGCCATCGTGCAGGCAGCACTCTGATGCTGTTGGGCGGACCCGGCGCAGATCCGATGGCATTATCGGCTCTGAACGGTGCGCTGCAGGAACACGTAAAACGTTCGGCCATGTTTGAAGCCGCTGTGGCCCTCACGGCCGGCGATTGCGTCAGCGACTCCATTGGGCAGTTCGACAGCACCGCTGCGGCCAAACTGGGGATGGAAGGAAGCACACTTCTCGCAATACGCCCTGACGGTTATGTGGGCTTGCGAGCCGACCGGGACCACCTGGTTGCGCTGGATCGCTACTCCACCTTTTTCCAAACCGGCATGGTTCAGGCTTAAGCCGGCCGCATTACGACGATTAAGAGACCAGCGCTCGGGGCTTTCAGGGCGTGGTCTTCGTTACTACGACAGACTGGAGGCCGAACATGGCGGGACCCCGCGCTCACGGACTTCCCAGCCCGACGATCTGCGCCTGGATTGTGGTCGCCATGCTGGCAATGATCGCTATTCCTGCCGCCATCACCCTGCGTAGCGTCCACCAACCTGCTCCACTCATACCTGTCAATCAGAATTCGACACCGCACGGGTACACCTTCAGTCTTCTGCTCTTCATCATTCCGAGCGCGGTGATCGGAGGATGGTTCCTACCGAGCGAGGGATTGCATATTCCTCAACGTGCTTTCTATCGGACGCTCGGCATCCTGGTGCCGGTGGGTTTCGTGCTCGATTTTGTTTTCGCGCAGTGGTTCTTTGGCTACCCAAATCGTGGCGCAACTCTGGGCATTGATGGTCCCGCGCTGGGCAGGCCGGTTCCGGTGGAAGAGTATGTTTTTTATTTGACTGGTTTTCTCACCGTGCTTCTTCTCTATATCTGGTTGGGTGAATTCTGGCTGGCGGCTTATAACGTCATTGATTACCCGGGCGAAGCCAAGAAAGTGCGCCGCATGTTGCAGTTTCATCCAATGTCGCTGGTACTGGCGGCGGCCCTGATTGGCGCAGCGTGGTTTTACAAAAAGCATCTCGCGCTTCCGGACGACCGGGCGGGGTTTCCCGGTTACTTCACATTTCTGGTCGCGGGAGCTTTTTTGCCGGCAGTCAGTTTCTTCCCGGTGGCACGGCGCTTCATCAATTGGCGCGCTCTGAGCCTGACGCTTTTCTTTATGCTACTGGTCAGCCTGCTCTGGGAAGCCACTTTGGCTGTTCCCTATCATTGGTGGAGCTTCCAGCATCGTCAGATGATGGGTGTGTTTATTGGGGCATGGACATATCTCCCCATCGAGGAAGTATTTGTCTGGATCGCAGTTACGTATGCAACAGCGATTGTCTTTGAGATGGTGAAGGTTTGGCTGGCATCAGACCGCTCTGTCCGTGGGGCGACGCAACGGTCGTAGAAAGGCGTGGACATCCATGCCGTCCCTTCAATACCGGTTTTTGTAAAGTTCGATAAAATTCGATCCTTTTTCGCTCTTTTGTCGATTTAATGATGCTCGCAGCGGCGAGGTAAAGGCCATGGGTTTCGTTTTCTTTTAGAAGCTCAGCGGCGGCGGCCAAAAATGTTCTTTTTTATAGAGAAGGGGACTCTGGTGTCTGATGGAGAAACGAACGCGTGGGCAGGAGTCGACGATGGCGTCGCTTCCAAGGGGCTGAAGCGGCTGGCGAAGGCGGACTCGCTGGGGTCAAAGATGGGGCTAGGGGTTACGCCGGGAGGTGGAGGCGCGCCGGGACTGACGGGGCGGGCAGGCTCATCTTCGTCCTGGGCACGTGCTGGATCCGGCTGGGGATCGATGGGGTTCTCCGGCTGCTCGCGAAGCCAGGCGGCTTTGTAGATTTGCGCGTTAACGGGTGGAGGGGCGGTCTGGTTCTGCGCAGGGACAGCCCGGCGATCAGGGATCAGGCCTTCGATGGCCACGATCATCGAGAGGGCCTTGACCTGGCCGGTAATGCTGCCGCGGGTCATTTCGGGGCTGAGGTTAGCGATTTCCCAGAGCCGGGCCAGTACTTGTTCGCGGCCCAGGTTCAGCTGGCGCTGTCCCTCCACGGCACGCCGGGACAGGTCGGCCTCTTGCTCGACGAGCTGTTGCTGCACGGCGGCGCGGTGCTCGAGCATGTAGGCGCGGACCCGGGGCTTGGCTTTGGTGTAGGCGGCGGAGTCGGGGTTGAGGCCGACGGCTTCAGCCGCACGACGGTCGGTCATGGTTCCAGAAAGGACCAGGCGGGCAAAGGCCATTTCCTGATCGGTGATGAGGTCGCTGACTTTATTTTTGGGCATAGGTGGCTCCTTGGAGTTGATAGAGAAGTTAGGGACAGGGTTTCTAGAGCGGTTTGGCAAGTAATTGTTGTCTGACAGTGCGAGGTGTGGTTTTTGCTGGAGACAGACCCCGAAAGATCTATCGCCTCCACCGATGGCGACACTGCTTTACTGCGCCGGAAAGCACGGTGGGAATGCAGAAAAAATCCCGCCGCAGCGGGATGCTTGTGATGACCTGATTTGTGACAGGGATCGGGTGTGAGACCGGACAGGGGTTACCCTGTCCTTCGCTCGCGTGTAGGCCGAAACTACCGGCAACTGCGGGCCAGGGAGCGGAGACGCGAGAACCTGCTGCCTGCCCAAATCGTCTGCAAATAGGATACTACCGATGCGGGATCGGACATAAGTGCCGGGACCCTTTTCCCAAGGCAGGGGCTACCCTTTCGGAAGTTACTTTTGGTTTATTCGGATGAGGCGGGGAAAGCCAAGGGATGACCTAGGTTGGCGGTAACCGAAGGGCCCCGGTCGAAGTTATTTCCACCGGTTTCACAATGAGATAACCGGTATATGGACGTGCAACTGCAAATTCCGGACGATGTGGCACGCGTGATCCAGGCCCAACAGCCAGACCTATCGCGCGCAGCCCTGGAGGCGCTTGCCCTGGAAGGGTACCGCAGCGAACGCCTGCCTGAATGCCAGGCGCGCCGCATGCTGGGTTTCAGGACCGGGATGCAGGTTCATGGCTTCCTAAAGGCTCACCATGTCTATCTGCATTACCCCATTGGTGAACTTGAGAATGATCTTGCCTCGCTTAAGCAGTTCGAAGAGACCCTCACAGAATAGGGCATTGGCCAAGCCCCATGATCGTCGTCGCAGACACGTCGCCCCTGAACTATCTGGTGCTGCTCCGAAATATCGAAATACTGGCGAAGATATACGCTGAGGTCGTCGTACCGCAAACCGTCCTTGATTTTTAGGAGGATAGGTATCCTGTCGCCGCTTCTCTGATGGGGGTTAAGCTAAACCTCCACGAAATTTCACATCAAAGGCATCGTTCCGTGCCAGGTTTTCCCCCGCTTTGGAACTGGCTTATCGTGTACTAATTGCACGGCCTTCGAAATCAAGGCTTGGAGCTGCCGAAGATTCACTGGATTGAAGGGTGACCCCTGAGCCCGGAACAAGTTCCGCCCCAGTCTCCACATCAAGGCCTAACCTTCTACGAACTGTCGCTCCCAATTGCCTCTTTGCTACCAGAAGCTCTGGATACTGCGTATTCCAAATGTCATCGAACTCGCCTTTTTTGAGGCTCTTACGGACGCGATCGAATATAGTATCAATCTCCTGAAAATGACTGCCAATCTCCCTGCCACACACAATTTCGATTGCTAATTGCGTTCGCCAAAAATTGTTGAGTCTCTCAGCATATTTTTCGTTCGCTTCTTTGCGTCGTGTCTCCCACCCCTGCGGCCGATCTTCGGTATCAATGAATGTCTGTACCAATCGAACGAGAAATGTTTCGGCGGTAGCGAGGTCTTTCAAGCTATCTAAAAGCGCTGTCTTTTGAAGATCCCACCGTTGTTGTTTTGACCATACACCGATGGAAATTCTTGCTTCGATCTCTTTTGTCGTTTGCGTGAGTATCCCCGTCTGCCTGGCCAGGTCCTGTATATCTTCCTTTGTGGCAAGATTCCCGCCTTTCTCCCGCATGTAGCTGGGCAGAAAAGACCCGCTAAACAGACCCACCACAAAGGCAAGAATGCTGTAGAAGGCTATGACCAGGAAATGTTCCATGTATGCCAGTTTCTCATTGTTATCCACTGGCCGAAAGCGTCTCATTTGTTATTGAAGATGCCACCTTTAAGGGATGCCTCAAAGCCACCAGCTCCGTGTAGGCAGGGAAAGTTCCTTTTGCCGCCGGATTTCGCGGTCTGCATTCACAGGAGCCTACCTTAAGAGCGACGATGTCAGCCAGTCTGCGGTCAGATAGCCCCAACAAAACTACGGCAATGTTTGTCCCCGATCTAGTGTGAAGACACTAGTCGGCTCGACATAGTGGATAGGCATATCAGGGCTGTCTACATTAGCGAATTGGCCGGTTCGGTTGCATTGATTTCATTGAGCAAGGATGTGCCGCGACCGGTATTGCGAAGATCCTGTACTCGGGCTTCGATGGCCGAAAAACTCCGAGCAGCATGGGTGAAACAAGCACCGCCGGGGTCCTTCGACTCCGCGCCACAAGCGCTGTATCGCGCGATATAGCTGTGAGCCGCTCCGCTCAGGATGACGCTTTTGTGGGAGTTTTGACGAAAAGCATTCAACGGGAGCGAAAAAGGAAAAGAGCTAATTTGGACAAGTCTGTAGGCACATAACCCTGCGTTCCTGGGCTCCCGGCAATCCGGGACAGTGAGCGCCGAAATTCGTGGCTACCTCTCGAAGAGTGCGGGCAACGGTTACGTTTCGTCTTTCGCCAGAATTTTCGCCACCAATGGCATCCGCGCTGAACATGTAAACGGGCCAGTTTCGAAGATGGGACGTCCGGGGCTATAGTGAATCGTGCGCTCGGGAGGAACGATGGTGGGCGGTTACATTGGCATGCTGGTGGTGCTGCTTTTGCCGGTGGGTGTGCTCGCCGGGCAGGAGCAGGCCGCCGGCACGCAGCCGCAGTTCCACGGGAAGTATGAAGAGCTGAAACCGGCGCAAAAGCAGCTTATCGACGAGTGGTATGCGGAATATAACCGCATGACCAATGACCACTCGGAACCCACCGAGTACAACCAGTTCTCGCTTTCGACGCGCACGACGTACGAGGCGGTAACGCACGCGCTGATGACCACGAAACTGACGGACAAGGCGGGGCAGCCGGCGGGCACGGCGCTGGATTTGGTACAGGCCATCGAAACGATCAACGGCAAGGTGCCAGGCGCGCGCGGCGATCTGCAGTTTCGCATGTACGTGCTTCTGAAGCCGGACGCCCTGCAGAAGCTGAAGGACTCGAGGGAGTTCTTCCGCGACCGCGACAATACGATCTATCACCATGGCTTTCCGCTAAATTACCGGCAGGATGGCACGCCTTCGATACAAATCTCGATGGCAAAAGAAGGCAGGCACGCCGACATCGACGTCGACTACCGCTCGTCTGGCTTCCCTACGGGGCTGTTCAACGGTCACCTGACATCGGCGAATTCGGATGTACGGGCAGGGAACAACACGCAGATCCACTTGCAACGCTGGCAGGGGTTGCCGGACTGGTGGCGCAGCTTGTTCGGACTGCCGGGTGTTGTGGACGACTCAAAGGCCGATTTGCTGCCCGGCGATGTTCCCCCGACACCGCGGAAGGCCGAGGGAAAACTCGAAGATGCGGTGCAGGATTTTCTGCAGGCGTGGCTGGTGGAACGCAAGCCGGAGTTTTCGGCGTCCTATCTTTCGGTGCGCTCGTTCGCCTGTCTGGCAGAATACGGCCCGCAGGCGGGCAGCGAGATCAACGCGGGGGTGGCTCCCTATGTGGCAGCGCGCGACCTGGCTGCCACCAGCCGGGCGGTCGACACGGTCACAAGTTTGCAGGCTGCAGTGCAGCCTGCGAGCCTGGATGAACGAGACATCAAGCCCATGAAGCAGCCCTATCAGGCGATTTTTTCGCTATACCAGGTGCCCAACGGAGTGGCTGCCGACTTTGAGTGCGATCCGACGAAGGCTTTTGACGATTTCGACTCCTCGCGGGTGTCGGGAACAGCTGCGAAGTATGGACGCTACTTCGCATCTGTTTTCCGGCTCAAAGCGCTCAGTGGCAAGAGCGACGCGATCACCCTGCTGTGGACGAAGGAAGGCAAGTACTGGAGAGTGGTGTCATGGGAGATGGAGGCGGAGGAGGCCAAGCCGGGTGTGATTCCCGATACCCGGCGACGCAAACGGTTGGCGGCGGCGGCGCCGGCGAAAGCGCGCGTCACGGCCGATCCCGCATTGCTGGAAGCGTCGCATGACTTTCTGCACACGTGGCTGGTGGACGACAACTTTGACCGCGCGGCCACGTATCTTTCACCACGTTGCCATGACTGTGTGAATTTTTACCTCGCGGAGGGGGAGAAGCCGCCGGCGACGACGGAGGAGTACTCGGCCTACATTCGCACGGCGCTCACCACCGTGGGCAAGGATTTGGGCAAAGTGCAGCATCTGCATGACGCGTTAGAGCCAGTGCGCGCGGAGCACGAGGATCTGCAGGTTGTCGAGCACGCGGGAGAACACGCTTACACGCTGGTGGCGGTGCCCGACTACCTGGCGGGTTCGTTTCTGTGCGACAAGAGGTCGTCGAAGAACCCTTATGCACCGGCTGACGGGCCGGCCCAGCAGAAGGAATATGGAAATTACTATGCGACCCTGTTTACGTTGCGCGCGCCGGGGGATCATCCGGCGGCGCTGACGTTGCTGTGGGGAAAAGAGAACCAGAAGTGGAAGATCATCGCGTATGAAGTGGTGGCACCGTAGGGAGGCAGAGGGGCACGCGTTTGCGCGGATCACTACGGCTGACGCCGTTTGAGGCGCTGCGCGATGAGTGAGCCAGATCCTCCGGAGGTCTGCGCAGCGTGGTGACAGGTTCATTGCCGAATGCGTGAGCCTAGCGAAATCGCCGTCCAACAGTTTTGGTAACAGATACGATTCTATTAGCGTCATTTCCGGTCTGTGCTGCTTTTCCTCCGACTTGCTCCGCTCATCGACAAATTCTGCCTAAGAGGATACCCTTGCTCCTGCCTAGATCGAGGTGAGTGTTTGTGACCGTACTTGCTGGCCATTTCTACGAGTTCATGCGCGATAGGAACGTAGCTCGTGCCGGTCAACCTGAGTATCGAGTTGGCGGAATAGAGATCGGGCAACAGGTACCTGTCGAACGAGCTTTCAGTATGGTCAGGGCCGGCCATGACGTGTACACGCTCAACCAGGCTGACGCTTACAGTCTTGCCATGCGAGTTGACCCGAGAACGCCGAAGAATGAGATTCACAGAGCAAAGCCGCACGCTCCGACCAGGAGCGGCCGGGACGACGTGTATTTTCCCCACTACCATCCCGGGAATAATCGAATTTACGGGCACATCTTTTTCGGGCATCGAGGGCAAGGTCTGTAAAGAGTTGTCCTCCCTGGTGAGGGGAAACTCCGTCCGTCCCTTCAATGTCCCTTCAATGTCTGGCGGGTTCGTTTCTGTGCGACAAGAGGTCGTCGAAGAACCCTTATGCACCGGCTGACGGGCCGGCCCAGCAGAAGGAATATGGAAATTACTATGCGGCCCTGTTTACGTTGCGCGCGCCGGGGGATCATCCGGCGGCGCTGACGTTGCTGTGGGGAAAAGAGAACCAGAAGTGGAAGATCATCGCGTATGAAGTGGTGGCACCATAGGGGAGGCTAGAGGGCAACGCGTTCGAAGAGTGCGGGCAACGGTTACGTTTCGTCGCCAGAATTTTCACCACCATGGTATTGCGCTGATTATGTAAAGGGTGTGAACGTCCCCAGGTTTTCGCAAAGCACGCTCATTAATGAACCCTAATGCGATGATTCTCATCTGCCTGGGATTGGGTATCCTGTGGCCGTATCTCCTCTACCCCGGAGGGAGTAAAAAATGCCGGCGTACAAAGAAGAGCCCAGCCAAGGCAATCAACTTGCAATAGGTATGCTGTCACCGGATTACGGATTAGAGCTCAACGTTTCCAGCGCCCCGAAACGTTTCCAACGTTTCCAGCGCCGCGTCGCATACAACTTCTGTGACAGTTTGCAGGAGGTTGTGAAAACACCGCTTGAAGCCAGAGTGCAGCTGGGGCACAATTCCCACTGGTCGTCTTCCTGGGGGTTACTTGCGTCGTTCTACTTCTCCTTACCCTGCGTTTCTTGCAGCGTTTTTTCTCACACTCGGTATGGGTTGCGGCGGCAGCAGTTCCGGAAGTAGCTCCTCGGGTGGTGCGAGCGGTGGCACCGCTCCCCCCGTGGCCGCAAGCAACGAATGGACGTGGATGAGCGGAAGCAATGTGGGCGCAGCCAGCGGCGTCTACGGGACTGAGGGTGTCGCTGCGACCGCTAATGTGCCTGGCGGCCGGGCGGCTGCTGCCTCCTGGACAGACAGCAGTGGGAACCTGTGGCTGTTCGGTGGCAGCCAGACCGATCCACTGGGAACCCAGGGACCTACGAACGACCTATGGGAGTACAGCTCCACAGCGAAGCAATGGACGTGGGCCAGCGGCAGCAGCACGGTACCAGGCAACCAACTTGGTATCTACGGGACACTCGGTATCCCCGCTTCGACTAACGTTCCCGGCGGCCGAGCCGGAGCTGTTTCGTGGATCGATGCGCATAACAATCTTTGGCTGTTCGGTGGTGGCGGCTTCGATTCTGCCGGTTCCGACTATAACCTCAACGATCTGTGGAAGTTCAATCCGACATCGAAAGAGTGGACGTGGGTAGACGGAAGCAAGACGATCAATGCGCTCGGTGTTTATGGGACGCTGGGAATGCCGGGAGCAGCGGTTGGTTTCCGGGAGGCAGAGCCGGGGGCATCTCGTGGACAGATCCGAACGGAAACTTTTGGCTGTTTGGTGGCACGGGCATAGACGCTAATGGTCACCTTGGTTCCTTCAATGACCTGTGGGAGTTTAACCCTTCCAGTAATGAGTGGACCTGGATCAGCGGCGGGACCAGCGTGGGCGTCCAAGGGGTTTACGGGGTCATGGGTAAAGCCGCTGCCGGCAATGTTCCCGGCTCTCGGGAAGGTCCCGTCGGGTGGACGGATCGCAGCGGCAATCTTTGGCTGTTTGGCGGGTATGGAGAGGATGCGAGCGGATCGTCCAATGACCTGAATGATCTGTGGACGTTCAGCCCTTCCAGCAAAGAATGGACCTGGGCCGGCGGAAGCAGCACAGTACCCACTACAGGCCCATCCGGTTACTGCGGGGCGGGAACCTACGGCAGCGGAGGGTACCCCCGCGAGTGCCAACGTTCCGGGTGGACGCAACTCGGCTGTTTCGTGGACGGATCGCAGCGGCAATTTCTGGCTTTTTGGAGGCTTGGGTTGCGACGCCAGCGGAACCGCCGGCGCCCTCAACGATCTTTGGGAATTCAACCCGCAGAGTATGACCTGGACTTGGCGGACTGGAAGCAACTCGGTAGGCCCAGCGCGAGGAGGCACGGGCGGGCCATCGGGAGTGTATGGAACACAAGGCACCGCAGCTGCGACGAATGTCCCCGGGGGACGTTCCAGTGCGATGGCCTGGACTAGCCCCGGCGGTAATCTTTGGCTGTTCGGGGGGATAGGCCAGACTTCGGCCGGCCAATCAGGACAACTCAATGACCTGTGGAGTTACCAGCCTTGATGGGCTCGCTGGAAGAACGGCGTCAGCGATCAACTCTCGGTTCTCGCCAGAGCTTATTGAGGCTTTTGTCGCAAACGATGGCAAATGAGGGCGAGTCGGTTAGTCCGAAAGAACCTGGGCTAACTATGGGGGATAAGTATCCTGTCGCCGTATTTGCTATCGCCTTTTAGTCCGGTCGTGGAGTGACCAAGATCCTTCCTCCGGTAGTGTTTACTCGCCGTTGGCGATATCGTCTATCTGTTTCCGGCACGCACCGCAATAAATCCCCCCGCCACGACTTACGAACGCGTCTACCGGTCACATTGCCTCATAGCAGGTCTGACACCGCACCACTTCAGCCTTTGCTTCATCGCCAAGATCATCGTCGGTTCCGGCCCATTCCGCACTCGTGCGCCGAAATCTTTCTCTGCGCTCCATCTCTAACTCGCGCTCGTCGTTGCCAAAAAGTTTCGGGTTGAGTATTTCCGAGATTCGTTGCATGGAAGTCACCCCTACAGGGAGCATATCTGAACTCAGAGCCCACATGGCCGAACCGATGTGGACAACTGGTGTGGACTGGTGACAGGGAAGGCACCCGTGGGTTGATGGGGCGGTTACTCGATTTGCCAGCGTCTTCGTGGCCGTCAGCGATGGCTTCGTGGTGCCTGGTTTTTTTTTGGGGGTCCAATTGCTCAGCGATAACCAAGATGGATTGCGTTCGGCGTCGTTGCGATTGCTGGCTTGGTTTATATCATCCGCTCGGTTCGAAGCCATGCCCAAGAATCCCTGAGGTGGCGCCTGACAAAAATCAGTTCGGTTTGCGATTGGCCGAACGAACCGAAAAAGCCAAAAACTCAATGATGTTCGATTCGCTCTGGTTCTAGTCCTCATCGAGGTCGGCAAAGAGCTCTAACAGGTTCACCCGGATCTTTGTTCCAGGCACCTCTAGCGTATCGGCGGCTGTCCATGCGTCTCCGATGCACTGGCGGCCAGTCCTGGATGTCGGATCAATGATCCAAACGCACGGAACGCCCATGTGCAAGTAGTCTGCCGAGCGTGACTGAGTCTCGGTATAGGTGTCATCCGGCGAAAGGATTTCTACTACGAGCACGGGCGGATCGACGGCTACTTCCGGTTGAGGACCTCGTGACACCAACATGACGTCAGGAATGCGGACCCGGGTGGGAGAAACCTGTACTCTTTGCTCCGTGGCAACCTTGACCGACCAGATCTTTTCCTGAGACTGGAACCAACTTGCCAGGAGAGCCTGAAGTCGCGCATGCTCCCACTTTCCCACGTTTCGCTCCCGCAGCTCGCCGTCAACAAATTCCCGGTCGGGCCGGTAGCTCGTCTTCAAATACTCCAACAGCGAGAGACGCGTTGAGGTTGCCATGTAGGATCCCGTTATGACCATTCTAATTGAAGCAATTTGGAGATAGCACTGAAACGAACCCCGAAGCCCAGTTGACTGTTTTATTGCCTCATCCGGTTTCGATAAAAGTGGCTGACGAGACGATGCCATCTGGCCTGGGAATACCCTGGAGCGCGGTTTAGATCCCCGGAAATCGCAAAAAAGACAGAGGCCCAAAATACCAGCAGCACCACTCAGACAGTGAAAAACGACATGTATACCCAGCCAGTCATCATCGACGCCGTCACCCAGAGGAGTC
The DNA here is from genome assembly GCA_963805955.1 of uncultured Acidobacteriaceae bacterium. Lineage (GTDB taxonomy): Bacteria > Acidobacteriota > Terriglobia > Terriglobales > Acidobacteriaceae > PALSA-350. Next base: position 131,500 of record CAWDVZ010000012.1, on the reverse strand, counting down.
CGTCACGAAAGCGCATTCGATCGCTGGAGCAGCATAGGTGAGCGTAGAACGCCAGGACGATGATCACAGCGGGCCAGATGAGGGACGCTGGCCAATAACTCGGCGATACGGCCAGGCGACCTATGGTGGCTACAAGGCAGATGGGCAAGAAGGCTAGCAGCAAAAAGAAAGTCACTAGATAGAAATAGACGAACAGTGAAAATGGCGGGGGGGTCATTTAAGCAGTTCCGGTTGAAAGAGGGGACGGCGTGGTCGGGAAGGGTCGCAACAGAGTGGGGTGGGTTCCCATCCAGGGTTGGATGTTGACTGAGAGAAACAGCAGGTCCCCCCACTCCACTTCGCTCCGGTGGGATGACAAAGGGTAGGGTGGCGCTTCCATCTGTGTTGGATGTTGATTGAGAGAACAGCAGGTCCCTCCACTCCGCTTCGCTCCGATCGGCATGACAATTCATCTTTAGGGCTTCGTCATTTGTGGCTGGTGGAGAGAACCGCAGATCCCTCGGCTTTGCTCGGGATGACAAAGGGTGGGGTGGCTTTTACCTCAGGAGCGGTCGCCGAAGCACGGGGACCGCCGCGCCTACCCTGCCGGATCATAATTCAAATTAGGCCCGAGCCAGCGCTCGACCTCTTTCACGCTCATCCCTTTGCGTTCGGCGTAGTCTTCCACTTGATCGCGGTCGATTTTGCCCAGGCTGAAATAGCGTGATTCTGGGTGGGCGAAGTAGAGACCGCTTACGCTGGAGCCGGGCCACATAGCGAAGGACTCCGTGATCAGCATACCGGTATTTTTCTGCACATCTAGCAGATTCCAGAGTGGGCCCTTCTCCGTGTGGTCTGGACACGCTGGGTAACCCGCTGCCGGCCTTATGCCGCGATACTTTTCTTCGATGAGATCGGCGTTGCTCAGGCCTTCCTTGCAGCCGTAGCCCCATTCCTCGCGGACGCGCTTGTGGAGGCATTCGGCGAAGGCTTCGGCCAGGCGGTCGGCGATGGCTTCCGCCATGATCGCGTTGTAGTCGTCGTTCTTCGCGCGGAAGCCGTCGCAGAGCTCCTTTAGACACATGCCGCTGGTCACCGCGAAGGCTCCGATGTGGTCGGGCAGGTTGGTTTCTTTGGGGGCGATGAAGTCCACGAGCGAGCGGCAGGGCTCGCTGCCTTCGCGATTGGCTTGCTGGCGGAGGAAGTGGAAGCGCTGCTGTACCTTGGTGCGCGTCTTATCGGTGTAGAGCTCGACATCGTCACCCACCGCATTGGCGGGGAAAAAGCCGTAGACGCCGCGGGCGGTGATCAGCTTCTCCGCGATGATCTTGTCGAGCAGGACGTTGGCTTCGGTGTAGATCTGCTTTGCCTGCGCTCCATACTCCGGGTGCTCGAAAATGCGGGGGTAAATGCCTTTGAGTCCCCAGGTGTGGAAGAAGGGCGACCAGTCTATGAAGTCGCGCAGGGTCGCCAGGGGAAAGTTGTCTAATGCTCGGACGCCAATGAATTGGGGCACGGGTATGTCTTCCGCTCGCCACTCGATTGGCGTCCTGCGTTTGCGCGCGGTCTCAATTCCTACCAGCTTCTGCTTGGGCTGGGCGTGGGACTTGCGCAGCCGTTCGTAGTCTTCGCGATGCGCAACCACGAAGGCTTCTTTTCCATCTTCACTCAGCAGGCTGGTAGTCACCGGCACGGCTCGGCTGGCATCGAGCACGTGGACTACCGGCTGGCTGTAGTTGGGCGCGATTTTGATGGCGGTGTGGGCGCGGCTGGTGGTGGCTCCGCCGATGAGCAGGGGCAGCTTGAATCCCTGGCGCTCCATCTCGCGGGCTACGTGCACCATCTCGTCTAACGATGGGGTGATGAGACCGCTCAGGCCGATCAGGTCTGCATTCTCGGCCTTGGCGCGTTCGAGGATTTTTTCCGAGGAGACCATGACGCCCAGGTCGATGACCTCGTAGTTGTTGCAGGCGAGCACGACGCCGACGATGTTTTTGCCTATGTCGTGCACGTCTCCCTTAACAGTTGCGAGCACGATTTTTCCCTGGGCACGGACTTCCTGGCCGGCCGCGGCCATCGCTTCCTTCTCCGCTTCCATGTAGGGGGTCAGGTAGGCTACCGCTTTCTTCATGACGCGGGCAGACTTGACTACCTGGGGCAGGAACATTTTGCCGGAGCCGAATAAGTCGCCCACTACGCTCATGCCGTCCATCAGCGGGCCCTCGATCACCAGCAAGGGACGGCCTAGCTTGGCGCGGGCTTCCTCAGTGTCGGTCTCAATATATGTGTCAATTCCCTTCACCAGGGCGTGGGAAAGGCGCTCCTCTACGGTTCCGTGGCGCCATTCTTCGGCTTTCTTTTCGCTGACAACCGTGCCTTCGCCCTTGAGCTTTTCGCCGAAGTCGACCAGGCGCTCGGTGGAGTCGGGACGGCGGTTGAGCAGCACGTCCTCTACCAGCTCCTTCAGCTCAGGGTCGATCTCCTCGTAGACTTCGAGCATGCCGGCGTTCACGATGCCCATGTCCATGCCGGCGGCGATGGCGTGATAGAGAAAGGCGGAGTGCATGGCCTCACGCACTTTGTTGTTGCCGCGAAAGCTGAAGGAGATGTTGGAGACGCCTCCGCTTACCTTGGCATGGGGCAGGTTGGCCTTGATCCAACGGGTGGCGTTGATGAAGTCGACGGCGTAGTTGTTGTGCTCCTCCATGCCGGTGGCCACGGTGAGGATGTTGGGGTCGAAGATGATGTCTTCGGGGGGGAAGCCTACCTCGTCCACCAGAATGCGATAGGCACGGTCGCAGATGCGGATCTTTTCTTCGTAGGTTGCGGCCTGGCCCTTCTCGTCAAAGGCCATCACCACTACCGCTGCGCCGTACTTGAGGACCGTCGCGGCGTTGGCGCGGAACTTCTCTTCGCCTTCTTTGAGCGAGATGGAGTTGACGATGCCCTTGCCCTGCAGGCACTTGAGGCCGGCCTCGATGACCTCCCACTTGGAGGAGTCGACCATGAAGGGGACCTTGGCGACCTCGGGCTCGCTGCCGAGCAACTGCAGATAGCGGGTCATGGCAACGGCGCCGTCGATCATGCCCTCGTCCATGCAGATGTCGAGGACGTTGGCCCCGTTCTCTACCTGCTGGCGGGCTACCGAGACCGCTTCTTCGTATTTGCCTTCCTTCACCAGCTTAGCGAACTTCGGCGAACCGGCTACGTTGGTCCGCTCACCGATCATGATGAAGACGTTGGCCTGCTGCGTGAAGGGCTGGGAGCCCGACAGACGCAGGGGCTTCGGCTCTTGCTGCGTTCCTGGGGCCTCGGGCATGCTCAGGCTCTGAGCTACACTCACGCTGCGCTCTCGATCTGGCGAGCCGCACCCCACTTGCGCGGAGCCTTGCCTTCCAGCGCTTTGGCGATGGCGGCGATGTGCTCAGGGGTGTTGCCGCAGCAGCCGCCGGCTATGTTGATGAGCCCTCCCTTGGCAAAGTCGCCCAGGTAGCGAGCCATGTCCTGCGGGCCCAGATCGAATCCAGTCGCCGCGAGTGGGTTGGGTAGACCAGCGTTGGGGTAGCAGGAGATGGCTACATCCGCCTTCTCTGAGAGCTCTTCCAGGAAGGGGTACATCAGGTCGGGACCGAGGGAGCAGTTGAGGCCTACCGACAGCGGCTTCACGTGCTGCACGGCGTTCCAGAAGGCCTCAGTGGTTTGGGCGGAGATGATGGTCTCGCCTCCACGCCCTACTGCCGCGGAGATCATGACCGGCAGCTTCACGCCATCCTCGTCGAAGACTTCACGGATGGCCACCAGGGCGGCCTTGGCGTTGAGGGAGTCGAAGATGGTTTCTACCAGGAGGAGGTCTACTCCGCCGGAGATGAGGGCGCGCACCTCGTGTTTGTAGGCGGCTTTGACCTGGTCGAAGGTGACTACCCGGAAGCCGGCGTCATCGGCATCGGGGGAGTTGGATAGAGAGACGGTCAAGGGGCCGATGGCACCGGCCACGAAGCGCTGACGTCCGGTTGCGGTCGCTACCCGGTCGGCCCATTCACGGCATTGTTGGGCGGATTTTTCGTTGATCTCCCAGGCCAGGTTGTTGAGAAAGGGATCGTCGATCACTTTCTGGTAGAAGTCGGGGTCTTTGCGGCCTCCGTGCTCACGGGGGTCTTCTACGAAGAACTCGCTCTGGGTGATGCTGGTGGCTCCGAAGGTGTTGGTCTCGATGATGTCCGCTCCCGCTTCGAGGAAGCGGCGATGGATGTCACAGATCATGTCCGGCTGGGTCAGGGAGAAGAGGTCTCCATTGTTCAGCAGGTCTTTTTTCGAATCTTTGAAGCGCGTGCCTCGGATGTCCGCTTCCTTCATGCCGTAGGTGCGGATGGTGGTGCCCATGGCTCCATCGATGATGGCGATTCGAGTTTGCAGGATCTTTTCTAGCGGATGTTGATGGCTGGTCGTCATTTTTCCCCGGGGCGTTTTGAGCAGGTCCATGCCGTTGAGCGGTCATAGCGCGCCTGTTTCATTATAGCGGGGAGGTCAAACGCACTCGGGACAGGGGTTACCGCGTTTACTAATGATTCAGCGGCCCCGGCGGGGGTGTATGCCCAGGTTGGGGTATTTTCAGGAGGAGACTTAGAGTGCCGCACCTAACGGCGCTCAGGGCATCTGCTATCGATCCCAGCCCTTCCGGGCTGGGCTATGTTTGGCGGGCCGGCCCTCCGGGCCTTGACGATTTTTAGGTCGCTGATTCCATCATTCCGGGTAACCGGTTGCCGACACGTCGTGGCCGGTGCCGCGAATTTGTACTTAACGATCGGTAAACAGATCTTTGGGCTTGTTGGCGCACAGCCGGGGATCTCGCGCGGTGCCTATGTAGTTGTCTAGAAAATCGAGGAAGACCTTTACCTTGGGGGTGAACCTGGCGGAGCCGGTATAAAGGGCGCATAGCTTGATGGGGGCCGGCCGCCAGACGGGAAGAACCGGCGAGAGCACCCGGGCCATTTCTGGACGTCGGGCCATCCACTCGGGCAAAACTGCTATGCCCGCCCCCTTGATGGCCAGCTCCAGATGCACCACCGGATCGCTGGTGATGATTTGAAAGGTAATTTCCGGGATCATCACCTTGCTCCCGCGGGTTAACTTCCAAACGCCGGAACCAATGCAGCGGTGAGCCGGTAGCTGCGCGGGGTCGGTTGGGGTTCCGGCGCGCGCCAGATAGGATCGGGCGGCGTACATGCCTCGGCTGGTTCCAGGATAGTTGCGCACACGCCAGGAGGAATCTTTGGGTGTCCTGACCTTGAAGAAGACGTCGACATCGGGACGGGGTTCCTGATCCCAGCCAGAAGAATAGGGTTCGATCTCGACCCTGAGGTTTGGGTAGGCGTCGATAAAGTCATTGAGCACTGGCGCCAGCAGATCGCGAGCCATGGTGACCGGACAAGAGACGCGGATTACGCCACCAGGATTGCCGCGGTGCCTTTCCATTCGCTCCCCCGCATCGCGAAGCGAGCGCAAGCCGCGCTTGCAGGAGTGGAGATACTCCTTGCCTGCATCGGTGATGAGTAGACCCCGCGGGCTGCGCTGCACCAGGAGCAAACCCAGGCTCTGCTCGAGACGCGTGATCGATCGACTCACGGTTGACGTTGGCAAACCGAGGTCTCGCGCGGCCGCACTGAGGGTGCCCGCCTGGGCGACCGCCACAAAGGTCCTAATGTTGTTCAAGTCGAGTTGCGAGGCCATGTTTCATTGTCTCCCAGCGTTGCGTTTTCGCAAGGCTGTTTTGCGTTGGACTCACGTTCGCATGGCGCGAGGCCGGCATCTCTTAGGATATGAGAATACTGGCGATTGGTGGTGCAGGTAATGTTGGCTCTGAAGTAGTGAAAGAGCTGTTGAAGCGTGGGGCACACGTGGATGTGCTGGTACGCAAGCCGGATGCGAAGGTGCCCCAGGGCGCCAGGGCGGTGGTGGGCGATTTGCTCGATCCGGTTTCTGTGGAGAAGGCGCTCGACGGAGTCGACAAGCTATATCTGCTGACGCCGTCACCCCGGATGAGCTCACCCAGGGCTTGATTGCCTACGACCTGGCACGGAAGTTGAAGTTGAAGCACATTGTGTATCACTCAGTTTTTCGGGTTGAGCATTTCAAGGATGTGCCGCACTTCGCCTCGAAGATCGCGGTGGAAAGCGCGTTGCGCGCATTCGACCTCCCATTCACGGTCATTCGCCCCAACTACTTCCACCAGAATGACCTGGGGCTGAAAGATGCTTTGTTGCAAGGCGGAGTTTACCCTATGCCCCTGGGACCGGTGGGGGTTTCGTCGGTGGACTTGCGGGATATTGCCGAAGCCACTGCCATCGCGTTGACCACAGAGGGACATGGCGGCAAGACTTACAACCTGAATGGTCCGGACATTCTCAGCGGCAATGGCGCCGCCGAGATTTGGAGCAAAGCACTCGGCAAGCAGATCAAGTACGGCGGCCATGACATGGACGCTTTCGAGAAAAAGATGCGCGAGCGAGCGCCATCCTGGTCCGCTTTCGATATACGCATGATGTTTCAGGGCTACCTGGAGCGTGGCTTCGTGGCGGAAAAGGACGACCTCGAGACCTTGACCGAGTTGCTGGGACATGGTCCGCGCCGGTATGCGGATTTTGCACGCGAGACGGCGCTTGCGTGGAAGAGCCAATAGAGAGAAGCGGCCGGGGGCGCCTGAACTTCAGGCGCGCCCCGATCTTTTAGTTCTTGGCTAGTTCCGCTTCGAGTGCTTTCACCAGGGCTGGATCGTCCGGAGTGGTGTTGGGCGCGAAGCGGGCGGTTACTTTGCCCTTGCGGTCGACGATGAACTTTTCGAAGTTCCAGAGAATTTCGGGTTCGGTCGTGGGCTCGATTCCGTGGCCTTTCAGCTTCTCGCTAAAGTGGACATCGGAGGTGCTGGTCGCTTTTGGTTGGGCTGCGATCAGCTCCTTGTAGAGCGGGTGCTTCCCTTCCCCCACCACGGTGATCTTTTCAAATAAAGGGAAATCGACGCCAAAGTTGGCGGTGCAAAAGTTTTCGATCTCAGCGTTGCTGCCGGGCTCCTGGCCTCGGAAATCGTTGGCTGGAAAACCAGCGACCACCAGGCCGCGATCGCGGTAATTACGATAGAGCTTTTCCAGAGCTTCGTATTGCGGGGTAAGTCCACACTTTGAAGCGACGTTGACGACGAGGAGAACCTTGCCTTTGTACTCGCCGAGGTTAGTGTCTTCGCCGGTGATGCGACGTACGGGAATGTCGTGAATGGAAGTGCTCATGCCTCCAATTGTAGCTTCAAAGGACGCGGTTCATGGATTGGAAAGAGAGGTTCTTAGGAGAGTGCGTGAGAACTGCTGGTGGGTGCCCCACATCTCGTGAGGGAACCAGAGGGCTGATTCAAGCTACAAGGGGCGGGGCGTCTTATCGGACGCCCGTTCCTAGCCGCTAGAAGTCCAACCTTAAGGCGAGCTGCCCGGTTCGGTTACCAGCGTTCTCTGCCGTTTGCGGAGCTGTGAGCTGGCCAAAAGTCGAAGTGTTATCGATTTGCGTGGCCGGGGGCAGAAAGTTGGTGTGATTCAGGACGTTGGTAAAGGTGGATTCAAAGCGCAGATGTACACTCTCTGTCACCGTGAAGACCTTCGCCAGGCCAAGGCTGACGGCAGCGGTGCCGGGGCCTTGCAGAGTACCAACGCCCGCGTTGCCAAAGCGTCCGGCACCGATCGGTGTGGGTGAGAAGGCCGCAAGGTTGAAGTAATGCGAGCGCGACCGGCCGGCGTAGAAGTTATTGGACACCGCGTCCGGGCGCAGATACGCGCCGCGATTGGTTACGTTGGTGTTGGATTGGTCGTTGGTCTCCGGGATCCCGTTGACGGTGTTGGGACACTGACCCGTGGTGGGGTCGGGTGCTACCTGGCAGCCTCCAGGGCTGATGCTGGGAGTGAGCCAGGGACCGGTTTCGAGCAGGGTTATGGTGTTGACGTTCCAGCCGCCGACCACCTGGTTCAACCAGCTGGAATGGGTTAGATACTTGCGGCCTTCGCCGAGGGGAAGCTGATACACACCCGTCAGAAGAAAACGATTGCGGCGGGTGCCTTCCACGTTGCCATAGTCGGAGTGGGTGTCGAAGCGGTTGGTGATAGGGATGCCGTAGTTAACTTCACCCGCAAAGGAGTTCGGTGTGTCCCCCAAGTTGTCGGCCTGGTTGGTGGCGAGGGTGTAGTTAGCATCGTAATAGAGGCCGTTGGCCATGCGGTGCGTGCCTTCGATCTCGAGCGCCTTGTAGTTGGCTTCACCGTGGTTGAAGGTGGAGTAGAGTGTGGTCCAGTTCTGGTAAGGCGCGCGCTTGTCCACATACACGCCCGCGGTAGCACCCTGGTTGTAGGGGATAGTGCTGGCGGGGATCTGGTTGAGATCTTCGGTGATGCTCAGGCGATAGGTGTGCATTCCCACATAGCTCACGCGCAGTGTGTTATTCGCGGTAAGCTGACGCTCCACCGTGAGACTCCACTGCTTAGCCTGCGGGTCGCGGAAATTCGGATCGACTCCCTGATCGAGGCCACCGCCTCCATAGACAACACCGACCGAAGGAGGCGCGGTGTTGGGAAACTGGATGAGCGGCGCGGCCTGGGTGCCGGAGTTGGAGTAAACGTGAAGATTCGAGGTTGGGTTACCGCTGTTGTTGAAGGACAGCGGACCAAGGTTGGTCAAGGTGTAGATGCCAAAGCCGCCGCGAATGACCGTCTTGGTGTCGTTAAACGGACGATAGGCAAAAGCTAGCCGTGGCTGGAAATTGCCTTTGTAAGTTTGACGCAGGCCCTGGGGGAGACCGTCCTGACTGGCGGTGACGTACCTGGTGCAAGGCCCACCCTGGTTGAGGTTGCAGGCGTTGAATGACTGCTGAAACGCCACGTTGGAGGAGGCGATGTTCTGCTTTTGTAGATACGCCGCAAGGTTATCTGGAACAACGATTGAGTTGTTTCTTTGGTCGAAGTTGGCAAGGTTGCCGCCGTCCTCCACGAAGGCGGGCAGGACCTGCCAGCGGAGACCGTAGCTGAGGGTGAGACGGCTGTTGAGGTTGTACTCATCCTGGCCAAAGAAGCTGTACTGGGTGGCGGTACCGCCGACGTCTGGGCTGGAGACGGCAAAGTACAGCGTGGTGGGCTCGCCGAGGAGGAAATCGCCGAATGCGTTGCCGGTAAAAGTGCCCTGGAAAGCGAAGTCACCGAAGTCGTCGGAGTTGAACTCGGGCGCAAAACTCTCCAAGTCGAAATACCGAACGCGGCGGATATCGATGCCGCCCTTCAGGGTATGCTTGCCGCGGGTAAAGGTGAGATTGTCAGAGAACTGCGTGGTCTTGGACTGGGTAATGCCGGCCTTGTCGCGGCCAATAGGAGTGAAGCCGGTGCCGGCGCTGAAATTGAAGGTGGGAAATGCATGCGTGAGCGGATGCTGGCTGATGTTCACGCCTTCGAGCCCCAGCTGTTGGAGTGCGGTCGCGCCTGGAATGGGGAAATTGACGCTGGTGGTGACATTGGTGAAGCCGTAACGAAACTCGTTCAGCAGCTGCGGGCTGATGGTGTAGGTGTCGGAAACGAGCAGGCTGCGGTTGTGAATGCTGTCGATATCATTGGGCAAGAACGGGTTCGCGTAGTCGGAGGTTATGTTCTTGCGGCTGAAGCGGCCGTAGATAGACTGCTTGGATCCGATGGTCTGATCGATGCGGAGATCGGCGCCATCGGTCCTGGCGGGCGTTGACTGAAAGTTCTCGTAGTTGTAGCTGGATTGCCCCGTGACATTGGGCAGGGGGTAGTACGCAAGGAGAGCTTTCGCGGTGGGGTTGACGGAAGCGGTGGGAATTATTGGGCCTCCGATGTCAGCGAGGTTGCCGGTGCGGTCAGCCACACTGGGAACCAGGAACTGCTGGAGTGTAGCGGTCGAGCGGCGATTGCCTTCGTAATCGGCGAAGAAAAAGGTTTTGTTGTGCCCATCGTATACATGAGGGATGGCAATAGGGCCGCTCAAAGAGCCGCCAAAGGTATTGAAGTGCTTGGGCGCCTTGCCAACGAAGCCATAGGGATCCGCGTCGAGTACATCGTTCTGGAAGTACTCGAAGAGGCTGCCGTGGATCTGGTTGCCGCCGCTTTTGGTGGTAAAGGTTACGTCGCCGACCTGAGAGAACTCGGCGCTATTGTTGAAGGCCGTGACCTTAGCGGCAGCAATGCCCTCTTGCGAAGGATAGGCGTCTTGCAAAGCGCCGTTCTGGCGGACATTCGCCGTGGATATGCCGTCGACTGAGTAGTTGACTTGAGAAGAGCTGGCGCCGGCGATGGCAATGTTGCCGGCGCTATCCTGCTGCACGTTGGCGGAAATTGCCAGTGCACCCAGAGGACTTGTGGTGGTGGCGCGATTGTTCAGCGGCAGCTGCGTAATGAGGGTGTTGTCTTTGGAGTCGCTCAGCGTGGCGCTCTCGGTATTGATCTGGTCGGCTGCGGCGTTGACGTTCACTGTGACCGCCTCGGCGGCTACTGAGAGCGTGGCGTTGATGCGGAGATCCTGCCGCGCAATGAGCGTGACTCCACTAATGTTGGTGGTCGAGAAGCCGGTGCATGCGACCGTGACCACGTATTGGCCCGGTTTGACGTTGTTGAAGAGATAGGAGCCATCAGCGTCGGTGGTGGCGGTGCGGTCGGTGTTCTCTTCTACGCTGTGCAGGGCGACGGAAGCTCCCGGAATCGCGGCTCCCGATGAGTCGGTGGCGATGCCGCGAATACTCCCGAATGTGGATTGCGCGCGAGCAGAAGAAGACAAAATACTCGCCGTGATCAGGAGCGTGATTACTGAAAGCCTCAAGATAGAAGAACGAGAGAAGATATTTCGAGCGAACATGTGGTTACCTCGCGGGGGACTTTCACCGCTACGTAAGTAGAAAGCGAAATGCATAAGGGAGGCATCTGGTTTAAAAAGGCATTTTCCTTATGCCTTTCTTATTGGATCGAATCCTTATCGATTCCTTATGAGTTGGGCGCTAGCTTATAAAGTGCCTCTTGGACAGCAGAGTGCGAGGAAATTCGTGATGCGACTTTTCCGGCGCGTGGCCATTGGGTTTTTGATTGCTGCGTTCGCAATCGTGATCGCAGCGGCCGGATTTCTGCTTCGCGTGAACCTTTCTACTGCAGGTTCTCTCGAATTACTGCTGGTCTTGCTGGTTGCGCTGCGGCTGGGATTTTTTCAGGCGACCGTGGCTTCGATTGCTGCATTTCTGAGCTTGAACTTCTTGTTCACGGCTCCGGTATTTACGTTCGTGGTGGCGGACCCACAGAATTGGGTATCGCTCGTCACCTTCGAGGCCACGGCCCTGCTGGTGAGCGGCCTTTCCAGCAAAGTCCGTGTGCACGCCGCTCAAGCAGAAGAGCAAAGAGCCCGGGCGGTGAAGCTTTATGAGCTAAGCCGCGCCGTGTTGCTGATTGACCAACGCGGATCGACAAGCGATCAACTCTGTGGCCTGATAAGCGAAACATTCAAGGTAGAGGATGTCCAATTCTGGATGGCCCAAGACACGGAGGCGACGGAGCGCAATCAGCAGGCGCATGAGACTTATCTGGAAGAGAGAGACAACGACGATCTCATTGCTTGCTGTTCGCAGCGCATTCTGCGGCTTGGAACCAACATCATGGGCGGTATGACGATGCGCGGGTGGAGGATTGATCCGCTCGCGGCCGATGCGGTCGCCTCCATCGCTGCCATCAGCTTTGCGCGCGCCCGCGCAATCCAGATGGAGAACCGGGCCGAGGTGGAGCGCGATGCGGAGCGACTGCGGACGGCGGTTCTCGATGGCCTGGCTCATGGTTTCAAGACACCGCTCACAGCGATCAAGACAGCGAGTTCGGGGCTGCTTGCCATCGATTGCCTGAGCGCAACTCAGCTGGAGCTGGTCTCCATAATCGATGAGCGTGCCACGATGCTGAGCCAACTTACCACCCGGCTACTGCAAACAGCCGCTCTGGAGGCTAAGGAAATTCATTTGCGACGTTCGAATACATCGCTTGCAGATTTGCTGCAGAAGGTGGTGCATCAGCAGGAAGAAGAGGTCCAGGCCCGCATCGGGATAGCCCTCCCTGCAAACCTGCTGAATGATCAGGTTGACGCTCCCATGATCGAACTCGCGCTGCAGCAGCTGGTTGACAATGCGGTCAAGTACTCCGCGATTGCAACGCCAATCCCGATCACGATCAAGCAGATTCCTACAGAGACGGCCGTAGTGGTGCAGAATGCAACGACCACCGGATCTGCCATACGAATGGAGGAACGAAGCAGGATTTTTGAGCGATTTTATCGCGGGATCGATGCCGTCTACGGCCCATCAGGGACGGGGTTGGGGCTTTCGATCGTAAAGAAAATAGCCGAGGCACACGGCGGTCGAGCGTGGGTAGAGTGCAGCGAGGACACGACGCGCTTCACCATGTCGATTCAACGATACGAAAAGGGAAAGAATGGATAGCGTTCAGGGAACACTTCTGCTGGTAGAGGATGACTCTTCGATCCGCCGCGGATTGAAAGCAACCCTATCCGCGCTTCAGTTCGAGATCGGTGAGGCTTCTACCGGAGAGGAAGCATTGACGCGTCTGCGCATGGTCGACTACGACCTGGTATTGATGGACCTCAACATGCCGGGGATGGGCGGCGTGGAGGCCTGCCGGCGTATACGAAAAGAGTTTCCGCAAATATCCATCATGGTGGTCACCGTGCGAGACTGCGAAGAGGACATAGTAGAAGCGCTGGATGCAGGCGCGGATGACTACATCACCAAGCCGTTCCAGATAGGCGAGCTGACGGCGAGAATCCGGGCGGTTCTACGACGCAGCAGGACTCCTCCCCCGGTTATGGAGGAGATGATTCAGGTTGGCATTTTCGAGTTGCATCCCGCGCGGAGGTTGCTTACGAAGCGCGGTAAGGAGATCCGTCTCACCCCGACTGAGTTTGAGTTGATTGCTTACTTGATCAGCCATGCGGGTCATCCTGTTTTGCATGCGAAACTTCTCAGTTCTGTTTGGGGTCCTGAATACGGCGATGAACGAGAGTACCTCAGGACCTTCATTATGCAGCTGCGGAAAAAGATTGAAGATGATCCAGCGAACCCGGTTTACCTGAAGACAGTCAACTATCTCGGCTACGTGTTTTCGGATTTGAATCCTGCCAAGGCGGAATAAGGGCCGTCATTATGACTTCTTCATGGATTGTTCTCTAGGCTTGTGATGAGCCTCGAGGGCAGATGAAAAACCAGTACCAAATCCGCTGTCTCTTCGCCGGCATTTGTGTGAAGGATCCCAGGTCTCAAAAGCGAGACCTGGGGCACCCAACATTCTCTCCATAACGCTTGCTTACTGCTTCACGCGCAGCAGGGGGAAGCTTACATTGTCACGGGTACGCAACAACATTGCGTGATCTGCGTCCGTTGGCTGCACACGAAAGCTAACTAAAGAGCCGTCGCGGCGTTGGACGTCGAAGGTGAGCTCATTTCCTTCGTACTTCAGGTTTTTCATGGGCATGTCGGCTTTGGCGTCCACGTACGCTTTGCTATCGCCAGGGTTACGTTTGAGGAGGTAGAACACGGCTTCCCCACTTCCTTGCTCGATGGTGAGGTGAACGGTCGGCAGGCTGTTTTCTGTGCCGGCCCACTTGCCGGCAAGGGAGGTCTGACCGTAGGCGGCGATCGAGCCGGCCAACAGCAAAGTGGCTACGATGTAGGGTTTGAGGCTCTTCATGTTGATTCTCTCCATTCCGGGGTGCGCGGCCTAGCGTTCGCGGCCCATAACCGCGGTCGCAAGCGTTCCGCCGAGACCCATGGTTTCGACTGCAGTTGAAGGAACGATGACCATGGCTCCTTTTTCTTTCATGGCTTCATAGAGCATGTTCATCGCGCGTAGATGGAGCGCGCCGGGATTGTCACCATAGATCCTGGCGGCCTCGGCAAACTTGATGGAGACCTGGGTTTCGGCGTCCCCAAGAATCAGGCGGGCCTGGCGCTCGCGTTCGGCCTGGGCCTGCTGGGACATTGCGTTCTCCAGCGCCTGGGGGATGCGGACGTCGCGAATCTCTACCGATTGGATGGTGATGCCCCAGGGGTTGGTCTTGGCATCCAGAATCAGCTGCAATTGCTGACCCATGGTCTCGCGCTCGGTGATCATCTGCGCGAGCTCGTGGCGGCCGATGGATTCACGCAGAGCGGTTTGGGCGCTCATGTTCACGGCGTCGGTGAAGTTCTCGACTTCGAGAATGGATTTTTCGGCGTTCCAGACCAGCCAGAAGACAATGGCATCCACATTGACCGGGACGGTGTCGCGGGTGAGGGTGGATTCGGCAGTAACCGTAGCGACGCGGACACGCTGATCCACGAAACGGCTGAGCGTATCCATCACCGGCACGATGAGGAAGAGACCGGGACCGCGAAGACCACGGTATCGGCCAAAGCGGAGAATTGCGACCCGCTGCCACTGCTGCACAACTTTTATCGAGAACAGGAGATATACGCCGATGGCCACGCCGGCAATGCGCGGAAGCGATGAGTGAAGGACCGTACCGGCTGCCAAACCTGCAGCTATACAGGCAAGCAGCGCCGCGATTCCCGGCCCGCTTGTATCTACGTTTAAGGATTTACCCGTGTTGCTCATCGTTTGTCTCCTTTTGGTTTCAGGGTCCTGCCCTGTTTGCCTTCTGCCACGCGATCACGGAGGGCCGTCATTAGTTCTTCCAGGTTGAAGCCGCCCGCCCCTGCCCTGGCAGCAAACTCTTCGACAAGTTGCTCCAACCCGCGGGAGTGCTCGAGAGCATCGCGGTCGATGGTCTGCTGGGCGACAAAGGTGCCGGTACCCTGCTGGGTGTCGAGGATGCCTCGGATCTCCATTTCGCGATAGGCACGCATGACCGTATTGGGGTTGATCTCGAGGTCTACCGCCACCTGGCGCACGGTGGGTAGCTGGTCGCCGGGAATCAAGGCCTCGGAAGCAATGGCGGCCTGCACCTGGTCGATGAGTTGGCGGTAGAGGGGAACGCCGCTGTGCAGGTCCAGACGGAAGGAAAAGGGTCGCCGCAGTGGAACCATTTGTTTCATCCAGAAGAATAATGTACTAGTGTACTAGTACAAGTCAAATGAAAATGCAGCAATGTGACCGCTAAGTGAATCGGATGACACCCGGCCTTCGTCCGGGAACCAGGCCCAATAACGGGATCAGCAGCAGGTGCAACCCTGGCAAACGGTTTGGGATCATAGACGTTGACCATCAAACCGGGCGTTCCCCAAAGGGGTCCAGAATGAACGGAAACGAGCGTCCCCCCAACTCCGACCGAATACAGACCGGCATCTGGGGTTTGGACGATATTCTTAACGGAGGCTTGCCGCAAGGACATTTGTACCTGGTCGAAGGGGACCCGGGCACCGGCAAGACGACACTGGCGCTTCAATTCCTGCTCAAAGGAATCGAGCAGGGCGAAAGCGTTATTTATGTGACATTGTCGGAGTCGAAAAAAGAGCTGGAGGAGGTTGTTCGCTCTCACGGCTGGTCCACTGAGTCACTGCGAATTTACGAGATGACTCCGGCGGACGACGATCTTCGCCCCGAAGCCCAGTACACCGTCTTTCACCCGTCTGAGGTGGAACTTGCCGATACCATTACTGCGATTCTGGAACAAGTGGATGCGACGCAGCCCAGGCGGGTGGTTTTCGATTCGCTTTCCGAGCTGCGCATGTTGGCGCGAGACCCATTGAAGTACCGGCGGCAGATTCTGGCGCTCAAGCGTCACTTCGCTGGGAGATGCTGTACTGTTCTACTGCTGGACGATCGCACGGCGGAAGGACAACAGGACCTGCAGCTGCAAAGCATTGCGCATGGAGTGGTTATGATGCAAAGCCTGGAGCGCGATTTCGGGGTAAAGCGGCGCCGGGTGGAGATTCGCAAGCTGCGTGGATCTTCGTATCGCGAAGGCTTTCATGACTACACCATCGAGAGGGGGGGCATCTCCATCTATCCCCGGCTCATTGCGGCCGAGCACAAGCCCGGCTTCGAACGCAAGTCCGTGTCCAGCGGGTTGCAGGGGCTGGATGATCTGTTCAGCGGAGGTATCGATACGGGCACCAGCACGCTGTTTATAGGGCCCGCCGGTTGCGGCAAATCCACCATCGCCCTTCGCTATGCGGTCTCCGCTGCGGAGAGGGGCGAGAAGGCCGTCATTTTCACCTTTGACGAGGCGATTGCCACGCTTTTAGATCGTGCCAAGGGCTTGGGTATGGATACCGCGCCCCTGCTGGCCAACGGCTCGCTCGAGGTGCAACAGATTGATCCTGCCGAGCTGGCGCCGGGCGAATTCGTGTCTCGCGTGCGAAGACTGGTGGATGAGGATCATCTGCGGGTAGTGGTGCTGGATAGCATGAACGGCTTTCTCAACGCCATGCCGCATGAGCAGTTTCTCGCCATGCAGCTGCACGAGTTGCTCGCCTATCTTGGGCAGCAAGGGGTGGCCACCATTCTCACCCTGGCCCAGCACGGGTTTATCGGCACCATGCAGACGCCGATCGATGTGAGTTATCTGGCTGACACGGTCTTGCTTTTTCGCTACTTTGAGTACGGCGGCGAGATCCGCCAGGCGCTCTCAGTGATCAAGAAAAGAAGCGGCCCCCACGAGCGAGCCATTCGGGCACTGGTCTTCGGGGATGGCGGAATCACAGTAGGCGAACCATTGAAGGATTTCACCGGAATTCTCACGGGAACGCCCAGCTTCGTGGGCAACGGGTTAGCCGTGGAGGACTCTTCTGCTTCCTGAGACTGCGCCTTCTGCGCACGATCACCGAACCATCATCGTGGCGCCGATAGGCAAGGATGGCCGCCTGGTTGCGGGCTTGCTCGAGCGCCTGGGTATTCCCTGTCACGTCGCGACGTCGGTTGCAGAGGCCTGCGGAATGATTCGCGAGGGGGCAGGAGCCGCCATCATCTCCGAAGAGGCGTTGGCCGGCGAATCCATGCGCGAGCTGCTGCAGGTTTTGCAACAGCAGCCTTCCTGGTCTGACTTTCCGCTCATTCTGCTTACCGTCAGCGGGCGGGTCACGGTCGAGAGCGAGCGTCTGCGGGAGATGCGCCGCCCGTTGGGAAATCTTTTTCTGCTGGAACGGCCTATTCGGCCGGAGACTTTGCTGAGCACTTTGGAAATTGCGTTGCGCGGCAGAGAAAGGCAGTATCAGATTCGGGACCAGATGCAGCAGTATGCGAGAGCGCAGGAGGCTTTGCTGCGATCAGAAAAGTTGGCGGTTACCGGCCGACTGGCTGCGAGCATCGCGCACGAGATCAATAACCCTCTGGAAGCAGTGACGAATCTCCTCTTCCTTATGCGCGGCAACACCTCGCCCGAGCTGCAAAGGAAATACCTGGCGCAGGCGGAGCAGGAACTGTCCCGGGTGGCGGAGATCACCAAGCAGACATTGCGCTTCTATCGCGAACCCAGCCAGCCGGTGGCCACCAGGATTGTAACCGTGATTGATTCCGTGCTCATGCTCTTCGGGCCACGCCTGACGGCAGCGGGAATCGCTGTCAAACGGGAAGAACGTGCGCCATCAGCCACAGTTCTTTCCAGCCCAGGCGAGCTTCGGCAAATCATCGCCAATATTGTCGGAAACGCCATTGATGCCATGCGGGCAGGCGGCCAATTGAGGATTCGCATCTCCCAAGTCCGCAAATTGGTTCGGCTCACGGTCGCGGACACAGGGATGGGCATTCCAAAGGAGGTACTGCCCACCATATTCGAGCCCTTTGTCACCACCAAAGGAGAGACCGGAACAGGGCTGGGGCTTTGGGTCACGGCGGAGATCATCAAGAGAAACGGCTGGAAAATTCGCGTTCGCAGCTGTAGCGGCCCCGGCCACGGCGGCACCATTTTTTCCATCCTCATCCCAGCGTTGCACTCGTAGGGCGGTTCAGCCCCCGGCCCCATGTTCAAGCGGGTGCTGGTGCTTTCCAGTTCAAATTGGTCAACACTCACCAAAATGGGAATCGCTCTCGTCTTATCCTGTTTTCCTTCAACACATCCACTTACTTCACTGCGATCCTACACAGAGTTGGACCCTGTATCTCTTGATTATTTCTGCCCTGGAGCCTTATGCAATGCCGCGGTTCTCTCGTTGTGATTTTTCTTGCCACATCGTCAATCATCCACACAGCAGTCCTCGGACAGTCTCCGCTCGCGGAAGACGGGCTCTATTGCAGTGCGGGCTTGCACCCGGACGGGTATATTGACTTCTCCGGCCTACCGCCGGCGCCGAATATTGCTAGCCAAGAGGGTGAGGTTGCGCCGTCTGCGGCGGTCACGGCTACTCTTCCCGTAAAGGGCGTGCCGGGACTTACCGTGACGGTCACAATTCCCGCACTTTACGGTATGAAAACGGGACCCGCCTACTCGGTCAACGGCGGAACTCTACAGCTGAATGGTTTGCCGAAGTCGAGCACGGGAACCGTACTTACTGTCAGCTTCAATCAGCCGATTGCAGGGATGGGCCTGAACACGGAGACGAGCGGGCGATTCCAATACTCTTACACGCTGCAAGTGGGCGTACCACCGAACGAGACACCATCCTTTCTTACCATGGCGCAGGGTTACACCGTGGATCTATCCACCCCGCAGACGCAGAGCCTGCAGATGGTTGGCCTGCCCGGTACTTTGTTCCAAAGCGCCTCAGTTCAGTTTTCGGGAGACGAATACTCAAACATCGCGTTCTCGAACATCCGAGTGCAATCGAGCTCCGCGCCGGATCCAGCGAGGGTGGTACCGACCAACGGCCTGCAGCAATGGCTGCGGGCAGATCAAGCCTTCGCGGCCACGGATGGAGCGGTCAGCGGCGTATGGGAGGACCAGTCGGGGCAAGGCCATAATGCCACTCCGTCTGCGATCCCGCCTTTATTTGCGGCGGATAGACGCAATTGTCAGCCGGCATGGCAGTTCACTGGCCAACAGGCATTCAGTTTCAATCTGCCTGTCGCAGGCTGGAGCGAGATGACCGTGTTTCTGGTGGCCAAGGCAGAAAATGCTCAGGGCCCGTCGAACTCCTTTGCCGGCAATAGCGCGATCTCATGGATAGGAGACGAACCCGGGGGCGATACGTTCGTGAGCCCCTACCAGAACAATGTGTATGCGCGTTTCGGCACCACGCAAGTGAACAATACCCTTTCCTACTCCCGTCCTGGCGGCATCGGGCAGGACTTCAGTAGCACGCGCGCGGTGCATAACCACGTCACCGACAGCTTGTTTGTGAACGGTCTTGCCGTTGAAACCCGCGAGGGCAAGCTATCCGTGCTTGGGGGCGTGACTGGCGCCGGCTTGATCGGTGAGGGCGTCAGCAATAGTTTTTTTCATGGCGAGATCAGCGAGATCCTGGTGTATAACCGCGTTTTGTCGACTGCGGAAGCGGCACTGGTGGAGAGCTATCTTGGGCAAAAGTATGGCTTGCAATAGAGCCAGTATTGGTTGGGGTGGCGTCGTGAGGTAGATCGCGAATCTTGGATCAAACAACCACCTGGACGGGTGCCCCATGTTCCCTCGGGGTACGTGGGCCGAAAAAGACGGGCGCAGCCCCATCCAGTGCTCTTAGCTCGGGGGTGAATTGTGGTCACCCCATGGAGCGAAAGCATTTGAAAAAATCATTTTCGGCCCATGTACGCTGGTGCGAACATGGGGCACCCGTCCAGGGGGGTTGGGAATCGAAATGCCGATAGTTGGAGAACCTCGTCATGTGAACCTATGATCTGCTTATGGACGTGCTGAAAGAAGGTCTGCATGAGACTCCTGCTATCGTTGCTAATTTCCTGCCTGGTCTTGCTACCTGCGCAGGGGACGGAGACTAAGGCAATGGCCGGGGCTGATCGGAAAGCGGTTGTTGCGGGTAACAATGCTTTCGCGGTTGCGCTCTATGGCCAATTGCGGAATCAAACCGGCAATCTTTTCTTCTCGCCGGAGAGCATTTCTACCGCGCTGGCCATGACGTATGCGGGAGCACGCGGGGACACCGCTTCCCAGATGGCGAAAACGCTGCACTTCACCCTGCCGCTGGACCAGCTGAACCCGGCCATGGGTGCACTGCTGGGCGATCTCAACACCACGCATCAGAATTACCAGCTTAACGTGGCCAATGCTCTCTGGGCGCAACAGGGCTACACGTTTCTCGATTCCTTTCTGAACGTGCTCAAGACCAATTATGGCGCGGGATTGAACCAGGTGAATTTCAAAGGCGCGACAGAATCGGCGCGCTTGACCATCAATCAGTGGGTGGAGAAAAAAACACAAGACAAGATCAAAGACTTGCTCCAACCCGGCGCATTGAGATCGGACACACGGTTGGTGTTGACGAATGCCATCTATTTCAAGGGCAATTGGGAGACACAATTCGACAAGGCACAGACCAAGAATGAGGTGTTTTTTCTATCCCCGTCGCAGACCACAATCACGCCCCTGATGCATCGCGAAGGCGGCTTCAGCTACTTCAATGGCGGAACCTTTCAGGCATTGGAAATTCCCTACAAGAGCAAAGAGCTGTCCATCATTATCTTTCTACCCAAGGATCACGGCGGGTTATCGGAACTGGAGCAATCTCTCACTGCTTCGAGCCTGCAGCAATGGCTACATCAGCTAGGGCCTGTTCCGAAGGTTATTGTGACCCTGCCTAAGTTCAAATCCACGCAACAATTCGAGCTTGGCGCCACCCTGCGCGCGATGGGGATGCCGGCGGCATTTGGCGGGAGCGCGGATTTTTCAGGGATGACCGGGAAACGCGATTTCGCTATTTCCGAGGTGATCCATAAGGCTTATATCGATGTGAATGAAGAAGGAACCGAAGCGGCGGCGGCGACATCGGTGACGATGAGGACCATGGCAATGCGACCGGTAGAGCAGGCGCCGCCTGTCTTTCGGGCGGACCACCCGTTCGTCTTCCTGATTCGCGACAACCGCTCGGATAGCATCCTTTTTATGGGCCGCATGGCCAATCCGGGAAGTTAGATCACGTTTGCAGCCGCCACTTGGTTCGGGTATACGCAATGCGGAAGCCCAGGCGTTCGGCATTGCGCTGCGACTGGCTTCCCGCCTCGGTCACCATCATGGCTAGTTGATAGCCTTGGTCAAACGCATAGCGTTTCCTGGCCTCGAGGAGCGCTGCCTGGAGTCCGCGCCGGCGCATCTCCGGAATGGTCGACGCCCCGGCGAACAGGGCCACCCCATCATGGAGACAGAGCGAACCCGTCGCTCCCGGTTGGCCTTCCAGCTCAGCAATGAAATTGACGCTATGTTCGCGGGCAAATGCAAGGGCGCCGAATTGCTTGAGAAAATCCACCATCTGCGGATTTTCCGGCGCCCACCCGCGCGCGCTAAGGTCCGCCCATAACTCCGGCTCTTCTCGGGCGGCCAGACGCACCGTAACGGTGTTGAGCTCTTGAGTGCCGGGCCGGTCCACAGGCTGGTGCAGCACGCTGCTAAGTTCAATCGGCCGGTAGCCCCGAGCGCACAGTAAGTCGAGCGTAGCAATGCCGGCCAGGGGACTCACCTCGTGGACAACGACGGCTCCGCGGTCGAGAAAGAAGGCCTCAATCCTGTCCAATGCGCCCGCGCTTAACGGCTCAAAGAGCCCCAATCCAAAGCTCTGGGTGACGGGGGAGTCAACTCCGTCGAAGACCGCGTATGCGCCTGCGCACTCTATCCAGGTGGCTCCGCACCCGGGATAGAGCTGAGCGCGCGCCTCGGCAAACTCCAGGCAGGCCTGCCCCTCGGCGCGCTCGAGCCGCCGTGATAGATCTAGGTCCGCAAAAACCATCGCATCGAGAGTACACGCAAATGGCGATTGTGTGTCCACTGGCGAACATCCTTTTGCGATTCCGAACATTCGACTCGTTTCACTGGCTGATCCGTCCTGCCTAAGTCTCTGAAAGCAATCTGTATCGTGCGGGTGCACGCCTGGTACGCCGATTGCTTGTTAGCGCAGCAAATCCCAGACGAGGTACCCGATGGCGCACTTTGAGCGGATACGAGATGTTATCTCCGGGCCTTTCAGCTCATCCCTGATGCAGCAGCGTACGGCCGCAGGGTGGCAATTGGTGTCGCTCGAGTGGCGGCGAGAGCTGCCAGGAGATGAACCGCCAAGTGAGGGTGCTTTTAACGAAGAGATCCCCTTTGGCCTGCGGATATCGGACGACTGCCAGCGGCTGGAGTTCGATCCTCGTGAGCGCATGGTGCTCACCTTGATGATGGATGGAGTGGTTCAAGACTTCCCTTTCTCCAGCATCGCCAGCAATCTGAACGAGAAGGGATTCCGTACCCGCGAAGGAAAATTGTGGAGCCAGGTTTCGGTCTTCCAGATGATTCCGCGGCTCATCGAAATAGGCCCGGGGTTGTTTTCCACCGCGGAGTGGGCAGCGCGGCGGGAACACCTGCGGAAGATAGGATAAGAAATCATAGATCTGGGCTTTAGAGTCCGCGGGCCTGCAAGATGCGCCATAGCCGGGGCTAAAGCCCAATCTCTTTCATTTCTTTGCGGCCCGACTGAAGTCGGGCCCTGATACAAAGCAACTGAATCGACTGCAATTTCTTTTCTCTAGTTCTCACAGCCTGTGAAGCTGGTCTCCCTTTCGTCCTCCGTGGCCTGTAGATCGACCAGAGTCCGTGCCGGCGAATCCTTAAGGACCAACAGTTGAAAGGTGTCGTCGTAGAGCACAGCCACGGCGGCCGCCCTCGGTCCCGGGGAAATATCGGCCTGGGCGGTGGCCAATTGCGCGCGTGTTGCCCAGGACGTAACTTCGCCGCTCGATGCCCCGGTTGCCAGGGTTAGATATTCAGTCTCAGAGCAAATGAGACGCCGCCATGGTTTTGCGTTCAGACGACTTTGGAGTACCTTCGCAATATTCAATCTCCAGGTGATCGCGGATGAAAATACGGATCCTGCTGTTCGTCTGCCTTGCGGTGACGCTGGCAGGAATCGCAGCTACTACGCCGAGCCCAGACTGGAGTGCGCTGGGCAAAGCCTGGTGGTCACATGTCGAGTTTCTGGCTGACGACGGCCTCGAGGGCCGTGGGACCGGCAGCCAAGGCTTCGAAAAAGCCGCCAACTATATGGCCGAGCAATTTCGCGCCGCGGGACTGGAACCCGCCGGGGTCGATGGTTATCGCCAACCCATGGACTTCCAGGTGGTCAAGATTGACGAGTCTCGCTGCTCTCTCGATTTAGTGCGCGATGGTGAAGTGCAGCCGGTCAAGTTGGGCGATGATGCCATCCTGGGCGTGAGTTCTCGTGCGGCGGAGAAGGTCGAGGCGGAGGCCGTGTTTGTTGGCTACGGGCTTACGGTGCCCGAGTCCCACTACGATGATTTGGCGGGTCAGGAGGTGAAGGGGAAAATTGTAGTCCTGGTGACGGGCGGCCCCGCAGACATGCCCGGACCACTGAAAGCACATTACCAATCAGGGGAAGAGCGCCGGAAGGGGCTGATAAAAGCAGGGGCCATCGGCACGATTACGATATCCAACCCCAAGAGCGCCGAGGTACCGTGGTCACGCATTGCTGCATCGCGGTTCCAGCCACGCATGGAACTGAGCGATCCCGGTCACGGCGTTCCGCCTCCACTGCAGTTGAGCGTTCTCTTCAACCCGGCGCGGGCGGAAATGCTGTTCGCCGGGAGCGGCCATACCTTCCAGGAGATTCTTGCGGCTCTCAATGCAGATAAGCCATTGCGACACTTTCCGCTGGCGGTGAAGGTCCGGGCACAGGTTGGAATGACCCGTTCGCAGGTTAGGTCGGAGAATATCGTGGGGGTTCTCCCCGGCAGTGATCCGAAGCTCAAGAAGGAATATGTCGTGGTCAGCGCGCACCTTGACCATCTTGGGATCGGCGAACCAGTCCATGGCGACCGCATCTACAACGGCGCCATGGACGATGCCTCGGGTGACGCGTCGCTGATCGAGATTGCCCGCGCCATGAAAGATGCAAAGCCCAAGCGCTCGATTCTGTTTCTCTCTGTCACCGCGGAGGAGAAAGGCGAGCTGGGTTCTGAATATTTCGCGGCGCATCCTACGGTCAACGGGCGAATTGTCGCGGATATCAATATGGATATGTACTTGCCACTGTTTTCCTTGAAATACCTCGAAGTCCAAGGCCTGGATGAGTCCACCCTGGGCGACGACGTTCGCGTTGTTGCCAGTGAAGCGGGTGTGCAGATACAAGCGGATAAGGAACCAGAGCACAATCGGTTCATCCGCAGCGATCAGTACAGCTTTATTAAAAAGGGGGTACCGGCACTTGCTTTCAAGTTCGGGTGGGTAAGCGGCACGCCGGAAGAGAAGACTTTTAAGGCCTGGTATGCCGAGCGCTATCATGCGCCCGCGGATGACTTGAGCCAACCTGTGGACCTCGAAGCCGCGGCACAATTCAACTCTATCCTTGAAAAGCTGGCATTGCGGGTCGCGGACGCCGACCATCGGCCGGAGTGGAAATCATCGAGCTTCTTTCGCCGATTCGCGCAATGATGAATTAGGGGGTCAGCGGCGTTGGAGATGCAGGTTATCTGGACGGGTGCCCCATGTTCGCAACCAGCGTACATGGGACGAAAAGAAAGGGCGCAGCCCCTTCCTATGCTCCTGCCGTATTGAACAAATTGTGCTGAAGGGGTTAATGATGGTGACACATGGAGTGAAAGCATTGGAAAAACCCATTTTTGGCCCATGTACGCTGGTGCGAACATGGGGCACCCGTACACGGCGGCCAGGAAGCGAAATCCGCCAAGGCCGGGAATCACGATTGTTTAGCGGCGGACTAGTGCTACCGCGGTCAGGTCTTCGTTACTGTGCTGCTTGCGCGAATGCAGAAGGTCGTAGACGCGCGACCAGGGATGATTACCGAAGTTGTAGGCCTCGCGCAGCACTGTGTCGCAGATCTTAGAGGCTGAATCTCCGTTGGAGTGTTCTAGCAGGCGCTCGATACGCTTCGCTCCAAATTCGGTGGCTCCCCGGCGGCTCTCGATGACCCCCCTGGTGACCAGGAGCAGCTTATCTTGCGCTTCGAAAGCAAGCACCGCTGGTTCATAGGTGACGTGGCTGAAGAGTCCCAGGGGAACTCCGCCGCGCTCGAGAACACACACGCTGGTTGCGTCGCGAAAGATGGCGAGTACGCGGCCCGCGTTGCAGTAGGTCAGAATGCCAAGGGTGGAGTTGAAGCACCCCAAAAACGTAGGAGCAAAATGGACGCCATTTGCAGCTTCCATGAGAGAACGATTCACATCATGGGCCAATATGGCGATGGCATCGGACTCATTGGCGTCCGCGGCTTCAAATAGCTCGGTGGCCCGTTGCCGAAAGGCAGTTTGCGCCTCGAGTGCAATCGAGATGTCCGACAACAAAAATATCAGACGAAAACCAATCGTGAGGCCAAAGAAAAACTCACCCCCGCAGCGGTCTGGATGGTACCGGGCACTTATGTCGAGGCCTTTTAGCTTGGGCAGATTGATCGGACACGGAGCAGGGCCGGCCAGGCGCACAGGACGCGTGCCCAAGTCGGTTAGAAAAGAAGCCATCGTATCCCTCCGCCCAAAGGTGACAATGCTCAGCTGTTGCGTGAATGCCTGGAATATCCCGGTGTGGTCGAGTTTCGCCTTCGATCGGCAAGGTACTACCGTAATTAGGCATTCCAAATCCTCCCCAAGCAATACACCAACCGTGTGATTACTAATCGCTTAAGATAGACGATCGTATGACCAGGAGACGCCCGTGATTGCTGAAATCAAAATTCCGCCCATTCTCAAGATCGGAGGGGGTTCCTTTGCGGCGGTGGCATCACTGCTTCAGCGCCTGGAGTGCAAGCGATCCTTGATTGTGACAGATCCCTGGATGATGAAGAATCAGCTCGCGGAAAGCTTGGCCACGCAGATGAGAGGCGCTGGACTGAGCTGTGAGATCTTCCATGAAACTGTGCCCGACCCGACGTCGGCAGTGGTGGAAGCGGGTGCTCGCGTGTTTGCGCAAGGAGGCCACGACAGCCTGGTGAGCCTGGGAGGCGGTAGCCCTATCGATACAGCCAAGGCCATCGGGATGCTGGCAGCCAACAAAGGAAAAGTTCGGGACTATCGAGTGCCGCAGCCGATTCCAGCCGCTGGTCCGAAGCATTTGGCGATCCCGACCACCGCCGGCACTGGATCGGAAGTAACACGGTTCACCGTAATTACGGACTCAGAAACCGGGGAGAAAATGCTGCTGGCCGGGGACGCGCTGCTACCTACGGCCGCGGTGGTGGACTACGAACTGACGCTCACCATGCCGCCTAGACTTACCGCCGACACCGGCACCGACTCGCTGACCCACGCGATCGAGGCGTTTGTCAGCCGCAGGGCGAACCCATTCACCGACGCGCTCGCGCTGTCGGCTATGAAGACCATCTGGCGTGAGCTTCCCACCAGCTTTCGCCAACCCGGCAACGCGCAGGCACGCGAGGCAATGATGCTAGCCGCCACCCAAGCAGGTATCGCGTTCTCGAACGCGAGCGTGGCGCTCGTCCATGGAATGAGCCGGCCGCTGGGGGCGTTTTTTCATATTCCCCATGGGCTGTCGAATGCCATGTTGCTGCCGGCGGTCACGGCCTTCTCGGTAGAAGCGGCCGTGAACCGTTACGCAGAATGCGCTCGCACTATGGGATTAGCGAAACCTGAGGATTCAGATGAGGGAGCCGCGGATCAGTTGATCCGCGGTTTGTACAGCAGAAATGCGGAACTGCAAGTACCCACGCCCAGGGAGTTTGGCATACCGGAGGAGCGATACGTCACGCTGCTCGGCACCATGGCAGCGCAGGCGCTGGCCTCGGGTTCACCCCAGAACAACCCTCGTGTTCCGACGGCGCAGGAGATCGAGGAGATCTACCGCCAGGCGTGGGAATGAGCACTCAGGCGACGCGACTCTCGCTGGCGCTGGAGACGTCTTCCGCACCGGTTTTTTCCAGAATCGCTTTGGCGCGAGAAATCCATTCCGCGTTGTCGGCATGCACTGACAACAGGATGCCACCCTTGCCCAGCCTGGTTTCGTAGCGCTTGGCCTCAAATTCAGGCACCCCGAACCCAACCAGTGCGCCGGTGATGCCGCCCACCGCCGCGCCTACACCCACGCCGGCGAGTGCCGCCATGATCGGGCCGGCGGCGAGCAGTGGGCCGACGCCCGGAATCGCCAGCGCACCAATGCCCACCAACCATCCCAGCACCCCGCCCACGACCGCTCCGGAGGTGCCTCCAGTGGTCGCACCCTCTGGAGCCTTGGTGGATTTGACGGTACCGATATCGCGAATGTCGCCGAGGTTTTCCGGGGCCAGGACCGATATGTCCGAGCTGCGGAAGTTTGCATCCCTAAGCGCTTGTACTGCCGCTTCCACACCCTGACGGCTGGTGTAGATTCCGAAAATTGAGTGGCCTGCCATGTATATGCTCCTTGTCTGAATTGCTGGTCTAATGACTTGTCGTCAACTGATCATCCACGTTTCCCGCGCCGGCAACATTGGTCGCGGCAGACTCGACGGCTTGCTTTTCCGCATCCGACTTGACCTCGCCTTTCAAAGTGACCTTGCCGTCTTTGGTGATGATGGTTACGTTGTGGGCTGCCGTGGAGAGGGACTTATCCTTGATCACGGCGCGACGGATGTTGCGTGTGATAGTGAGGTCGCTCGGTTGGTTGGACTGTTG
Organism: uncultured Acidobacteriaceae bacterium; assembly: GCA_963805955.1. Lineage (GTDB taxonomy): Bacteria > Acidobacteriota > Terriglobia > Terriglobales > Acidobacteriaceae > PALSA-350. The sequence goes on along the minus strand of CAWDVZ010000012.1, from coordinate 103,799 downwards.
GGCTGCACCCGCGGTCGCGTTCTGCGATTGCGCGGCGACGGCGGAAGGAGCGGCGGCGGACAATGCCGCCGCTGCTACTCCGATCGCCAGCATCTGAGATAGGCTTCTCGCTGTTCTCATTTTCTTATCCACGACGACGAACATCTTCGGAAAGCTCTTCGCCGGCCGCCGTTCTCTTGGGTGTTTCCATATCTGAGTCGACGCGGAGCTCTTCGTGACGCACGTCGCCGCCCACTGTGGCAACGTCCGCAACTTCGCGCTTGCCCACTACCACCTCTTCCCGCACCACCGGCTGCTTCTCCACCCGAACCTTATCCTCGGAGAGCGGGACACGGATCTCCTGAGCCTGGCCAATGTTGGCGGAAGGCGCAGGGGTGTTTGGCGCCACACCAACGCGCTCCAAAACCAGCTCTTCACGGGTCACAGGAACTTCAATCGTCTGATTTTCCGTAACCACGTCCTTGCGGATTCTTACCTCGCCGCGGTTGATGCGTTCCTTATGTACCCGCAGCACTTCACCGAAGAGCTGTACGCGATCGACAGCTGAATTCTTCACATCGGAGGGACGTCTGTCCGCATATTCGTTATCCCTGACTTCGCGACCCGTGGCAGCAGCGGTCGCATCCAACCCAGCTACCTCGGCAGCCCTATAGTTGGCATCCGACACGCCGGCATCTCTCAAGTTCGCATTTTCAAAGTCTGTTCCGGCGACATCTTCATAGCGGACCTTGCCGTTATTGGAAGACAGGATCTCCTCTGCCTCCGCTGCGCGGTCCGTATCTCTCACGGTGACGATTGCACCACCAGCCCGCAGATTGCGGCTTAAATAGGCCGCGCGATCGGAAGGGATACCGGTTCCGGCAAGGGAGCCCTGAAACTCATCGCCGGCATAGTCATACTCGTACTCGTCCCGGGCGTAAGGATCGGTGTTCAGTGTAGAATCGGCGGCTACTTCTCTCCGGGTTTCCACCTTGTCATCCTCTGAACGGAAGGCGTCCTTCACCTTCTCCCACCAATTCTCCGCATCATGCTTGACCGCGCCAGCCTTCGTGGTGGCGGTATCCGTGCGATCGGCATAAGCATCGGTTGATTGACCGCGAAAGGCAGCGCCGATTTGATTGGAGCTGAATCCGGCCGACCGTAGTTGGGTCACTGCCTGATGAGCGTCAGCCGCATTGTTGAAAAGCCCTACTACTACCTGCGTGGTCGTCCCCACGCCTGCTGCGTTGGGTGTTGCTTCATAAGCCATGAGATTGTCCTTTGTGCTTTGTTTGAAGGTTGCGGTTGATCCGCTGCGAGTAACTTCGGCCACTTACAAGTAATAGGATGCAACCTGGGCCGAACGCGCGACGACAAACAAAACTTTGCTACTCGCTGGTCTTCACGCCGGCATCATCGATCAGCAGACGTTCCCTGCGGACGTCGTCGCTGACGGATTGATTTTGTGTTACTTCCCGCTTCCCTACCTTGTACTCTTCGCGCAACACTGTGTCCTTGTCGATGTGTACTCGCTCTTCACTGAGAGGAACGCGAATCGCATTTTCCACGTCCGCGCGGCCGGTCTCGTCGGAGTGTTCCACCACCAGGTTTTCGCGAGTTACCGGGACCTGCACCGTTTCCATGTGCGTGACTGTTTCCTTGCGGACATGCACTTCTCCGGCGCTTACCTTCTCTTTACGGACGCGCAGGACTTCTCCGAAGAGCTGTATGTGATCAGGGTCAGACTGCTGCGGAGTGGTGAAGGGTGCGGAACTGACTACGGGCGCCGGCGCTGGGGCGGTTACTGTTGCTGTTGGTGCTTGGGGATTGCGGGCGTGCACGATGCGCGCTCCGAGCTCCTCCAGTATGGTGCGCGCCTCCTGGGCGCGAGAGCCGGCCTTGACGGTGACGATAGCTCCACCGCGATCCAAAATCTTCACATCTTGCGGTGTGAGATCCAGTTGACCAAGCATTGAGTCGAATTCGGATGGGGCTGTCTGGGGAACTACTTCCGCGAAGCTGCCTCGGCGCGTGTCTTCGACGCGATCGTCGGCGTGGTAGAGCTGCCTTAATTGCCCGAACCATTGACTGCTGCCGCGGGGAGATCCCTGTACAGCTTCCATAGGCGCCGGCTCGCGAGATGCGGCAGTTATCTCCTGCGCAGAGAAGTTATGCTCGCGCAAAGCGTTCATAGCGCGGCGGGCATCGCTCGCGTTAGGGAAAAGACCAATGACAACGGGCTCAACGTCGGTGTGGGTGCGAAGCATAACGAAACCTCGCTTTACTGAGATGACGAATTCGTTCGTGCTGGACACCCAAAAAGGATGAATTAACTGTGGGGAAAGTGACGATCGAGTTTTCGGCTGTTTGGAATTAATTTCCCTGCCGCCGGTTCCAGATGTTCCAATAGTCGAGACGTGCGGGTGCCCGAGATTCTCTTCAAACCAAGAAAGGATCGATGACAAACCACCTAATCTGGGCCGCTGGACTCCTCGGAGATCTATTACTTCTCACCGTGCTTTTCATGCACAAGCGTGCCACCCGGTTTCCCTGGTTTACGCTGTTTATCGGGTTTTACCTACTGCGCTCCGTGGGACTTGCGGCCGCGCTGTACTTCTCCGGTCACCCGGTTCACCTGTTCGCTACCATGATCCTCGATGTCATGGACATCCTGCTGCAATGCGCAGTACTGGCAGAGCTCACCTGGATTGCACTGCGGCCGCTCGGGGGGGTACGCCGCTTTACTATGCCCCTGCTGCTGGTCGCGAGCGGCATCCTCATCGTTCTGCGCGTGGCTCCCTCCAGCCACTCTTCCGTGCGTGCGACTTTGGCTTTGATGCACTTTCTGCTCTCGGTGCTGATGATGGAGTGGGCGATCATACTCGCTCTTCTGCTGCGTCCCTTGCGGCTTTCATGGCGGAGCCATGTAGCCGCCATCAGCTTCGGGTTTGGTATTTATTCTGTGGCTCTGCTGGCCGGGGGAGAGTATTTCACCACCGGGCGTGAGATGCGCGACTACGTGTTTTTTTCATTTTTTCGGATCTTGGTCTATTTGGTGGTCCTGGCCTTCTGGTCTGTCGCCCTCTGGTTCGCGGAGCCGAGGTCTAAGGTCTATGCGCGACCGGTAGGACAGCGGTAGAGTACCCTGGTTCCCTCGCGAAGGCCGGGATACCACCGATGCTGACCGCTAAGTACATTGATAAATCGAGAGTCAGAGGGAAGGTGCAGTGGTATCCCACATCTCGCGAAAAACGAGCGAGATGTGGGGCACCCGGCCTTCTCTCAGATGCGAGCGCAAGAAGTGGATAGATTGGTCAGGCTTGGCCGGTTGATGCTGAATGCATGCACATCAACGTCGAACCCTCGATTCTCTACTTCGGCACTCCGGTGGTTCTGATAAGCACCCGGAATCTAGACGGAAGCACCAACGTTGCCCCCATGTCCTCGGCTTGGTGGTTGGGATGGAACTGCATGCTGGGCCTTGGAGCCAGGTCGCATACGGCGCAAAACCTTCTGCGGGAGGAAGAATGCGTCCTGAATCTTCCCTCGGTCGAGATGGTAGGTGCGGTGAATCGTCTCGCACGCCTTACTGGATCGGATCCGGTGCCGCCCCACAAGGTGGCCATGGGGTACCGGCATGAGAGGGACAAGCTTGGAGCAGCCGGCCTGAGCGCCATCGCTTCGGACCTGGTCAGCACACAAAGAATCTTCGAATGCCCGGTCCAATTGGAAGCCGTGCTTGAGAGTACGCGCCCGTTCGGCAATCGTCCAGACAAGGCCCCTACCGCTGTCGCCTTCGAAGTAAGGATCGTTCGCACGCATATCGACGAACGGATTCTTATGGAGGGGTTCGAGAATCGCATCGATCCCGACAAATGGCGCCCACTGATCATGAGTTTTTGCGAGTTTTATGGGCTGGACAGGAAGGTATGGCGGTCGACGCTGGCTGAAATTCCAGAAGCTGCTTATCGGCCCGTCGCGCAAATGACGCGGTGACTCAGAGCCCCGCCAAGGCGCGCCCCGCAGCCGCGCCGGAGGCCCAGGCCCATTGGAAGTTGAAGCCGCCGAGATGCCCCGTGACATCGACCACTTCCCCGATAAAGTAGAGCCCCGGAAGCTTGCGGCTTTCCATGGTGCGCGCACTCAACTCGGCTGTGTCCACACCACCTGCTGTGACTTCCGCCTTGTCGTAGCCTTCCGTCCCGGCGGGATAGACAGTCCAGTGGTGGAGCGCGGCCTCAGCCTCTTCGATGCCCTGATTGGTCCAGGCGGCGGGCGGCCGCTGGGCCAGCCACCGGTCGGCAAGGCGATGGGGAAGAATCGTGCGAAGCGCGGTACGGGCGCTGCCCAGATCCCGCTGCGATGTTTGGGCGCGGAGCGGGGCCGTCCAGAGCTGATCTGGGGCGAGGTCGATTACCACGGATTGGCCGGGCTGCCAGTAGGAAGAAACCTGCAGCACGGCGGGCCCACTGAGGCCACGGTGAGTAAAGAGGAGCTTTTCGCGAAAGCGTCCAGATCCCGCAGACGCGACCACCTCGGTCGAAACTCCCGCCAGGCCGGCGTAGCGCGAAAGGTCTTCGGGCTGAAAAGTAAGCGGGACGAGCGCAGGGCGGCATGGTTGAATCTTCAAGCCAAACTGCTGCGCGACCCGGTAGCCAAAAGGGGTGGCACCCATTTTCGGAATGGACAGGCCCCCGGTGGCGATGACCAGAGATCGCCCGGAGACGACGCCATGGCTGGTCATCAGATGGAAACCGTCGCGGTGCGTGACTTCTTGAACGGGGGTCGCAACTTGAATGATTACCCCGGCCGCAGCGCACTCCTGCTCCAGCATGTTCACTATGTCGCCGGCAGCACGATCGCAAAAAAGCTGCCCCAGCGTTTTTTCGTGCCAGGGGATGCGATGATGCTCGACCAGATCCAGAAAATCGGCCGGAGTGTAGCGAGCCAGCGCAGACTTGGCAAAGTGAGGATTGGCAGAGAGGAAGTTTTCGGCGGTGGCGTACAGGTTGGTGAAGTTACAGCGGCCGCCTCCGGAGATCAGGATCTTTTTGCCGATGCGATTCGCGTGCTCCAGCAAGAGAACACGACACCCGCCGCGACCGGCATGCATGGCGCAAAAGAGTCCGGCGGCGCCGGCGCCCACAATAAGCACGTCATAGACGGTGCTCTTAATCCGGCCTCACCTGTGGGTGCGTTTGCGGGCTGGGCGCGGGAGTGTGGCCGGTCCTGATCTGGGGCGGCGCGCCAGTGTGCGTGGCTGCGTGGGCGATGCCTTCTTGCGTGCCGCGCGCTTCAGTTGCGTCACTTCCTGCTCATTGAGCTCACGGGTTTCCCCTGGGGGCACGTCCAGAACCAGGGGTCCGAAGCCAACCCGCCTGACCTTTTCGACAAAATGGCCGACCTCTTCGAACATTTTGCGAATCTCCCGGTTCTTACCCTCGGTCAACACCACCTCGTACCAGGGATTGTCAGTGTCGCGGACGAGGCTGATGCTGGCTGGTTGGGTCATGACGCGACCCTCGCGCTCCCCGCGCCGGCCACGCTCGATCATCACCCCACGGCGCAGCTGCTCCAGCTCCTGCTCAGTGGGCTTGCCACTCACCTTCACCAGGTAGGTTTTTTCCACCTGCGAGGCCGCGCTGGTCAGGATATTGGCCAACTCGCCGTCGTTGGTCATCAGCAGCAAGCCTTCGCTCTGGTAATCCAGCCGGCCCACCGGGAAAACGCGAGCCCCGGCGCGGGCAAAAAACTTCATCACGGTCGGGCGTCCTTCAGGATCGGAAACGGTGGTGACCACGCCCTTGGGCTTATTCAGCATGAAGTAGCGGAATTGCTGCGGTTTCTTGAGCAGCTTGCCGTCGACGCGGATATGGTCGCGCTCCGGATCGGCCTTGGAGCCGAGCTCGGTGACCTTCTGACCATTTACCTGCACCCGGCCGGAGGTAATCAATTCTTCCGCCTTGCGCCGCGAGGCTATGCCGGCGGCTGCAACAATCTTTTGCAAACGCTGCTCGTTCCGCTCGGCACTCCGTTCAGGGGTGTCGGTCATACTTGCTGCTCTGGGTGCGGATCCGTTGGCGGCTCGGTTTGCTGTTCCGCTTGCGGTTCTGCGGAGGACTCCTCCGGCGATGGCGCGGGCCGGCTCGGAAGACTGCATGACCGCGTCCTGAGCTTCGCCCGCGGCTTCGGACTCTGCGAGTTCGCCGGCCATCTTTTCAAACTCTTCCATGCTGGGCAGATCATTCACATCTTTCAGCCCAAAGCGAAGGAGAAACTCCTTGGTGGTCTTGTAGAGAATGGGGCGGCCGATCACCGGTTTCCGTCCCGCGGTGGTGATCAGCTTGCGGCTGACCAGCCCGCCGAGCACGCCGCCGGAATCGACTCCGCGGATCTCGCTCACCTCGGGCGCTGTCACCGGCTGCTTGTAGGCAATGACCGCCAGCGTTTCCAGTGCCTGCAGGGAGAGCTTCATGGGCGGTTTCAGGCTTTTCACAAAGCCGCGCACGGCATCGTGGTATTCCGGTTTAGTCGCCATGCGGTAGCCACCGGCGATCTCCCGGATTTCCATGCCTCGCTCGCCGTTGGTATAGTCGGCGATCAGTTCCTCCACTACTTGCTGCAATATTTGCCTGACGCGGCGGTCTCGCTGGCGTGCCGCCTTCTTTTCGTCGCCCTCGCCGGGGGCGGCGTCGTCCTCGGTCGTGATTTGGGCATCGCCGTCGGGGGGCGGGTCGCCGGAGAGCACCATCTGTTCCGGGACCGGTTCGGGCTCGCCCATTCCCTGTAAAACTTCCTCAGCGAAAATGGCAGCGAGCTGGGCCAGGGTGACTGGTTCCTCTGCGGCATAGATCACAGCTTCTAATTTGGCTTTCAAACTCATGGAGAATCAACACGCCGGAAAAAGAAAAGGCCCCTCGATTCATAGTATCGAAGCGCCTGTGTTTTCGCTTGGGTTCAGAGATGCCAGCATTTGCGTGAGGGGTGACAGGTTGCATCAGCGAGAGACCTACGGCACCCATCATTCTATCCAAGAGGTTCTCATCCTGGATGTTCTCATCTAGCAGACTCTATAGGCAGCCCGCATTAGCCCTTGGGGGCGAACTGCACAAAGACCCAGAAGAGGCCCGCGGACATGAGGGCCGCCACCGGCAAGGTGAAGACCCACGCGGCTGCAATGTTGCGGATGGTGGACCACTGCAATCCGCTCTTGTTGGCCATCATGGTTCCAGCTACACCCGAGGAGAGTACGTGGGTAGTACTTACCGGTAAGCCGTAGTTATCCGCAGCGAGAATGGTGCACATCGCGACCAGTTCGGCCGAGGCGCCCTGGGCGTAGGTGAGGTGGGTTTTCCCGATCTTCTCGCCTACCGTGACGACAATGCGCTTCCAGCCGATCATGGTCCCCATCCCCAGCGCGATGGCTACCGCCACCTTAACCCAGGTGGGGATGAACTTGGTGGCGAGATCGAGCTTCTTCTTGTAATTCGCCATCACCGCGGCTTCTTCGGCGTTAAATGCCGGCTTCTTGGACTTGGCGAAAAGGCGCAGCGCTTCGCTCGAGATGTACATGTCGTTGCGCACGTTGGACTGCTGGTTCGCGGGCACACCCTTCAGGGTCTTGTAGTAGGCAACCTCATGCTCGATCTCGAGAATCATTTGCCGTTCCGCCAAGATGGTAGTGGGGGTTTCCTTCTTGGTCTGCAGATATTCGGTCAGATCGGCGCGCGGGTCGTCCATGACCGCATTCGTATCCACATGGGCGCTGAGTACCTTGGCCGCCTGTTCCGATACGGCGACGAAGTCCTGTACCTGGCTGTAACCGACCGCGTGATTCAGCGCATAGGCGGTGGGCACGGTGCCGATCAGGATCAGCATGATAAGGCCCATGCCTTTTTGGCCGTCGTTGGAGCCGTGAGCAAAGCTCACACCAGTGCAAGTCAAGACCAGCAGGCCGCGAATCCAGAAGGGCGGAGGCGCGTCGCCTTTGGGCGCCTCGAAAAGGCGCGGGTCCTTGATTACAAACTTGAAGAGCAGCAGCAACAGGGCAGAAAAGACGAATCCGACAATGGGCGAAATCAGGAGCGAACGGAAGACGTTCCCCACCTGAGACCAGTCCACGCCGGTGGTTCCGTTTGATCCGGCCATCAACTGGTTGGCCAGGCCGACGCCGATGATGGAGCCGATGAGGGTATGCGAGCTGGAGGCCGGCAACCCGTACCACCAGGTGCTCAGGTTCCACAGGATGGCCGAAACCAGCAGCGCAAAGACCATGGCGAAGCCGGCGCCCGATCCTACTTTGAGGATCAGCTCGACCGGCAGCAGAGAGACGACGGCGAAAGCCACCGCCCCCGAGGACAGCAAGCACCCCGATCAGGTTCCACATGCCGGACCACATCACGGCAATATGAGGTTCGAGCGAGTGGGTGTAGATGACCGTCGCTACCGCATTGGCGGTGTCGTGAAAGCCGTTGACGAATTCAAAACCCAGGGCGATCAGTAAGGCGATCGCGAGCAGAAAATAGGCCATTGCCGAGGCCGTATGCCCGTCGGCGAACAGGTCACCAAGCAGCTGGGAAGCCGCCCAGCCGATGCCGCCGACAAGGACAATCCCGAAAATGATCATCGGGATCTTGCCCTGCTTTCTGTTCATTTTTTCTTGAGAAGAGTGCTCTTCCCAGGGGCGGTCCAAAACCGCAGAAGATACTTCATTCACGTGCGCACACTCCACATTACAGGTGTTCGCACAGTACCAAAGTGCGTCGACCGCTAGTGTGAATTGTGGTACCCGGGAATGTTAAAGTTCTGCGAATTTGGGGATTAGGGTTGTCTTGAGTCCGAGGGAAAGCGGCCGCTCTGCGGCTAAAGCCGGTGTCTCTCTTCAATCAGAACGTACGGGCTAATGCTTCGCTGCGAGCGAGGAAGCCGCCGGTACCCTGTCAAAATAGCAATTCTTGTGCAGGGCCTGTTAAGCCCGTGAAGCCCTTCAGCGCCAGTCGTCCGTGGCCTGGATCAGGCCCTGGTTTACCACCGATTCGAAGGATGGGTGCTTCTTGATGTAAACCTCGCTGAAGTTGCTGTCCTGGCGCAGCAGCACCGCCTGCAAACGCACCAACTCAAGCAGGGCCAGAAACATGCAGATGAGCGCCCTCTCCGAGCGCGTGTTTCGCAGCAGGCTGCTCAAAGACACCGGGCGCTCCTCCATGATCAGGCGGCGACGCACGTAGTCGAGCATTTGGGAGACGGTCACGGCTTCCTCGTCGACGTCCAGCACCGGCCTCTTACGGGCGCGGTCCAGGATTTCCCGGAAAACGCGCACCAGGTCGACGGTGTCGGCCGCGATCTCGGGCTCGGCTCCCTCCTCAGTACTGAACTGCCGTATCGCCGGGTTGGTCCAGGTGGCGGCTTCGATCTGCTGTTTCTGCAACAGCATCTGGGCCGCGTTCTTGAAGCGCTCGTGCTCCAGCAGCCTCTCCACCAGCTCGCGCCGCGGATCCTCCTGCTCGCCTTCCGTCCCATCGGCGCTGGTGCGGGGCAGAAGCATGCGGCTCTTGATGTGAATGAGCAGAGACGCCACATAGATGAAGTCGGCCGCCGCGTCCACCTCTGTCTGCTTCAGACTCTCCACGTAGGCCAGAAACTGTGCGGTGATCTTGCCAATGGGGATGTCATAGATGTCGATATCCTGCTTGCGGATCAGATCGAGCAGCAGGTCGAGCGGGCCGTCGTATACTGCCCCGACGCTGACACTGTAAGGAGATTGGCTCTCGGCCGCTTCCCGCTTCTTGTCGCGAGTCTCGTCGCTCATAGTGCGCGCTCCCCATACTCGGGCGGTATCAGGTGCATGGCTTCCCTCACCTGCTGCATGGTTTCTTCGGCACGGGCACGGGCCAGTTCGGAGCCGCTATGCAGGATGTCGTGCACCAGGTTGGGCTGCTCCTCGTATTGCCTTCGGCGCTGCTGGATAGGTTCGAGTTCGGCCACGATCGCGTCCGCGGCCCAACCCTTGCACTCGATGCAGCCAATGCCCGCCGAACGGCACCCGGCATAGACTTTCTCCAGCGTCTCCGGCGTAGAAAAGACCTTATGCAGATCGCCCACCGGGCATACATCCGGATCACCTGGGTCGCTGCGCCGCACCCGCGCCGGATCGGTCACCATGGTCTTCAGCTTATGCCGCACCACCGGCTCCGGATCAGTGAGCAGGATGGTGTTGCCATAGCTTTTTGACATCTTGCGCCCATCGGTGCCGGGCAGCTTGGGCGAGGGAGTCAACAACACCTGGGGCTCGGGCAGTATCGGGGCTTCCCCGCCAGGATAAAAATGGTTGAAGCGCCTGGCCACTTCGCGGGTAACTTCCACGTGCGCCACCTGGTCCTGCCCTACCGGCACAAAGTCCGCCTGGTAGATCAGGATATCCGTTGCCATCAGCAATGGATATCCGAGAAAGCCATAAGTGGTGAGATCCTTTTCTCCCATTTGCAATTGCTGCTCTTTGTAAGTGGGTACCCGCTCCAGCCAACCCAGCGGCATGATCATGGAAAGCAGCAGGTGCAACTCCGCGTGCTGCGGGACCAGGGACTGCACAAAAAGGACGCAGCGCTCGGGGTCTAACCCCGCCGCCAGCCAATCGAGCGCGACCTCCACCGTGTTCTGCCTCACGTTCGAGGTGTCAGCGTAGTCGGTGGTGAGGGCGTGCCAGTCGGCGACGAAAAAGTAGCAGTTGTAGTCGTGCTGCAGGCGTACCCAGTTGTAGAGCGCACCCATGTAGTTGCCGAGATGGAGTTTGCCGGTGGGCCGCATGCCGCTTAGCACGCGCTTAAGGTGGGTCGAATCAGGATTCACTAGCTCGATTGTACGGAAAACCGTCAGAGCGAGAGCAGCAAAACACGGAAGAAGCCGAGTACGGGATTCACCATCGCCATGGTCACACCGCCGCCAAAGAACAGCATGAGGAAGAGGCTCAGGATGCCCAGACGGTCATAGACCGGAAGCCAGCGATAGGGCAGCATGTGACGAAAGATGTGGCTGCCATCGAGCGGCGGCAGGGGAAGAAGATTAAATGCGGCCAGAAACAGGTTCAACAGCATGCCGATATAAAAAATCAGAGCCAACGGATAAGCCACGGGGCTTAGCGAGCAGCAGTTGGGGATCGAGCCCGCTGATGCCGCGCATGGCGACCGATCGCACCGAGGCCAACCCAACCAGCGATGTCTTGGCGATCACGATCAACACCAGCAACGAAACTACCGATCCGATTACGTTGCTTACCGGACCCGCCAAGGTGGTGAGAATGTCGTCGCGGACATAGTTTTTGAAGTTGCGGGAATTCACCGGAGTTGGTTTGGCCCAGCCGATCAAGGGGATATGCGTGACCATCGCCACCAAAGGCAGCATGATGGTGCCTACGGGATCGATATGCTTGATGGGGTTGAGAGTAATCCGGCCCAGCATGCGCGCCGTCTGGTCGCCCAAACGCGAAGCCATCCATCCGTGTGCCGACTCATGAAGACTGAGCGCGAACAGCAACACCACAAATTCACAGATCCCCAGTACGATCTCAGGAGTTCCCATCGGAAGCCTGATGGTAGCACGCCGGGGGGAGGGCTAAGTACGTTTGCTATCTTCGCTGTGACCCACTTCCAGGCCTGGTTTTGTGGCCTTGATCTCGCGCGCCGGAACGCCTCCCCAGATGGAATGCGGCGGCACATCATGGGTGGCTACGCCCATCGCGCCCAGCATGGCGTCTTCGCCCACCTTAACCCCGGCCATCACCGAGGAGTGATAGGTAAGGCGGGTACCGGGGCCGATCTCGGTGGTGCGGTTCTCAATGTCGTAGTAATCCGACGCCTTGTGCCAGTGGGAGTACACCGCCGCGTAGTCGGAGATGGAGGTTCCTTTGCGGATGATGAGCTCGCCGCGGTCATCGAGCATCACGAATTTGTGTATGGTGCAGTCGTCTTCGACCGTGAGGTTGTAACCGAAACTGAACTCAACTCCGTGGAAGATCTTCACGTTCTTGCCCACGTGTTTGAAGATGTGCTTGGCCAGCATCTTGCGGAAACGAAAGCCGAGCCAGTGATTCAGTCCCAGGGCGGACTTGTCGAACATCTGCCAGAAGTAGATCAGCGGCTTGCGCTCGCAGTATTTCTCTTTATCCACGTCGCCGTAATACTCGGGCTCGAGGGTCACGTTGGCCGGGTCCAAAGAAAGCTGCAAGACGTTGCCCGGCAACTCGGAGATCAGCGAGGTGTTGAGTTTGCCGCCGTGGGGACGGCCGAGGTAAATCTGGTGCAGCGCATCGCGGACGATTTCTCCCCGCAAGCGGGATTCTTTATGGCGGGTGAATTCTTCATCCAGATGGCACAGCCAGCGCCGATAGAGGTCCTCGGCTTCAGCGGTTGGCTTCAAATCGCGATATTCGTATCTCGCCATGGGTTAACGTCCTTCCCTAGCATACGATGACACCCTATTGAATGCTGAAGACTGCATAGACCGTGGCTGAGGCAGTTACCTTTTGTGCGCTGACGCTGAGGGGCTCGACCGCTTGCGGCTGGGGAGGAGCCATCACGGCCTTGGCCATCATGAGAGGCTGGGGTCCCCGTGATGGAGCCTCATTGCTGGCGTAGACCAGCGCCCCCAGGGTCGCGTTCAGGCCGGCGGCCATCTGCTGCGCAATCTGCCGGGCGCGTTCCAGGGCCAGTTTCGCAGCCTTGGCCTGCAGGCCGTCCTGGTCGGCCACGCCCCAGATCATTTGCCCGCTCTGGTTGGCTCCGGCTTTGATGGCCACATCCAGAATGTGGGCGCCATTCGCGGCGGCGGTTTTCACGTTCCAGCTCTGCTGCACCTGGAATTGGCGCGCAGCCTTCTCGGCCGGGGTCCATTCCTGATTACCGTACTGCTGCACGTGGGCGATGCTCTGCGATTCACTCTCAATCGCATCCGGCGGAACCCCAGCCGACTTCAGGGCCGCGGCGATGGCATTGGAGGTTTTCGAGCCCAGGGCATAGGCCGAATCCTGATCTGCGCCGTAGTCAAGAAAGCCGATCTGGACGGTCACGGTATCGGCATCGGCGTGGGCATCGGCGCTGGTGGTGACGGCGATGGTCCGGTTGTCTTTGCTGACCACGATCTGCTGAGCGTGGCTGGATACTGCTACCGCGGCCAGAAACAGGACAGCGGTGATGGTCTGCAGTCGGATTGGCATGGTGCAAGCTCCCTTACGGCCGGTCAGGCGCGCTTTGCGCAATAGCGCCAGCAAGCGCAGACCAGCACCTGAGTCTATCGTGTCAGCGGCGCAGCGGACACCGCCGGAAAAATCGTCCGCAAGGCCCGCGATGACGAGAGCGGCGGCGGCATTGAGCAAGACCACATCCCGCCTAGGCCCGGGTTCCCCTTGCAGGATGGCTTCAATCAGGCGCGCATTCTGTTGGGCATCCCCGCCCGCTAGAGCTTGCAGTGGGGCAGGGGTCAATTCTGCATCGCTCGCCATCAGGGTGAAATTGCGGACGGTGTGTTCCCGCACTTCGGCCACATCGCTGATGCCATTGAGGGTGAGTTCGTCCAGGCCATCTCGTCCGTGGACCACGAATGCATGCCGTACGCCTAGATGGGCGAGGGTGCCGGCGACCAGTTCCATGCCGGCGAAAACTCCGACCACTTGTGCCTTGGCGCCTGCTGGGTTGGCGAGCGGACCGGCCAGATTGAAGATGGTGCGAAAACCCAGTGCCTTTCGTACCGGTTGCACTCGCTTCATTGCCGGATGGAGTGCCGGGGCGTAGAGGAACATGAACCCGGTCTGACGTAGAGACTCTGCAGCTAACTCCGGCTCCAATTGGATGGGAATGCCGAGCGCTTCCAGGACATCGGCCGAACCGCATTGAGAGGTGAGGCCCCGGTTGCCATGCTTGGCTACTTTGACCCCCGCGGCGGCCGCTACCAGGGCGGCGGCGGTGGAGATATTGAAGGTCCCGTGACCATCGCTACCGGTGCCGCAGGTATCGACTAACTGGTCCCGTTCGGAGTCGCTCAAGGGGACTGGGCGGCTCATGGCGCGCATCGCCTGGACGAAGCCGGATAGCTCCTCGACTGTGGGGCCGCGGGTCGCGATCGCGGTCAAGAGTGCGGCGATCTGGACGTCGGTGGCATCGCCCTCCAGCATTTCGTGGAGCGCGGAACAGCCCTGCTGTTGGGTGAGGGTGCCGTGGTCTTCGACCACATGCTTGAGCAGTGCTGGAAGTTGGGACATTGGTGTTTTTTATCGTAGAGCATTGGTGACCGCAGGTTTCTCCAGCTCCGTCGAAAAAACATTCCCAGGAAAGGTCCGCTGAACCGCAGGTCCCTCGGCTGCGCTCCCCCGGATTTCCTGTGGAGGTTGGCGGCGTTGGCGAACTCCATGCGCCTTTCCTTGAGAGAAAGGAACATACGCGGCTTTGTCCAGTGCTGCGTGGCAGGAATCCGGGTCGGGATGACAAAGGAAAGGGCGACGCTTCCATGGAGTGCGATTGCCAGACCGAAACTCGTTCAACACCTTTAAGGGCAGTGGCATCCCACATCTTGCGAAAAACGAGCGAGATGTGGGGCACCCGGCCTTCGTTAGGGAACCGGCTTCTTTGCCCTTCGCCGCAATCCCCTTTAGTATGGAAGTTCTGTCCAACGACCGAAACGAATGAAAATCCACGAGTATCAGGCAAAAGACATCCTGGAGCGGCACGGCGTCGCCGTTCCCAAGGGCGAGGTCGCTAACACGCTGGAAGAAGCGATGGATGTCGCCAAGCGGCTCTTCAACGGGGGCGCCAAAGGAGTGGTGGTCAAGGCGCAAATCCATGCCGGCGGCCGGGGAAAAGGCGGCGGCGTCAAGGTGGCAAAAACCCTCGCGGAAGCGGAGAAATATACCACCCAGATCCTGGGCATGCAGCTGGTGACCCACCAGACAGGACCGCAGGGGCAAAAGGTGCTGCGCGTACTGATCGAAGAAATGTCGCCCATCGCCCGCGAACTGTACCTGGGCATCGTGCTCGATCGCGCTGCCGCCAAGCTGGTCTTCATGGCCTCCCAGGCCGGCGGCATGGAAATCGAAGAAGTCGCGGCTAAAGATCCAGACGCAATTTTCAAGGCTTACATCGACCCGGCTGTGGGCTTCCAACCTTACCAGGCCCGGAAACTCGCTTTCGCACTGGGCCTGGCGCCGGCCCAGATCAACGACGCAGTCAAGTTCATGACCGGCCTCTATAAAGTGTTCCTGGAGACGGATGCTTCCCTGCTGGAGATCAATCCCTTCATCACCACCACGGACGGCCGCCTGCTGGCGTTGGATTGCAAGATCAATTTCGACGACAACGCTACCTTCCGTCATAAAGAGCTGAAGGAGCTTCGCGACACGGCGGAAGAAGATCCGTTGGAAGTGGAAGCCTCGAAATATGCGCTGAATTACATCAAGCTCGACGGCAACATCGCTTGCATGGTCAACGGCGCCGGCCTGGCGATGGCCACCATGGACATCATTCAGTATGCCGGTGGCTCGCCGGCAAACTTTCTCGATGTGGGGGGTGGCGCCAACCAACAGCAGATTGAGCACGCCTTCGAGATACTACTCTCCGACCAAAACGTGCAGGCGGTGTTCATCAACATTTTCGGCGGCATTCTGCGCGTGGACACCCTGGCTCAAGGGGTAGTGGAAGCGGCCAAAAAGACCAATGTGCAGGTTCCCGTGGTGCTTCGCCTCGAAGGCACCAACGTGGAGCAGGGACGAGAGATCCTGAAGAACTCAGGCCTCAACTTCATTATCGGAGAGACCATGCAGGACGCAGCGGCTTTGGTCGTCAATGCGGCTAAAAAGAAAGCTTTAACCAAATGAGCGGGAGCCATCAATGTCGGTGCTAGTGGACGAAAATACGCGGCTCATTGTGCAGGGAATTACGGGCAAGGAAGGCACCTTCCATGCCAAAGGCTGCGCCGAGTATGGGACCAAAGTAGTGGGCGGAGTTACGCCGGGCAAGGGCGGCACGACGCATGAGGGCTGGCCGGTGTTCGACACCGTATCTCAGGCGGTGGAGAAAACGGGCGCCAATGCCACAGTCATCTTCGTGCCCCCGCCGTTTGCCGCCGACGCCATCCTGGAAGCCGAAGATGCGGGGCTGCCGCTCATCATATGCATTACCGAAGGTATCCCGACCAACGACATGGTCAAGGTTTGGAGCGTGCTGAGCAGATCTAAATCGCGACTCATCGGACCCAACTGCCCGGGCGTTATCTCTCCCGGCAAAGCCAAAATTGGAATTATGCCCGGCCGTATCCACAAGCAGGGTAGCGTTGGCATCGTTTCCCGCTCCGGCACCCTTACCTATGAAGCGGTGTATCAGCTCACGCAGCGCGGGATCGGACAGTCGACGGCGATCGGCATCGGCGGCGACCCCATTATCGGCACTACCCACGTCGATGCGCTCAAGCTGCTCAATGAAGACCCGCATACGGAGTCCATCATCCTGATCGGCGAGATTGGCGGCACGGCCGAAGAAGCGGCCGCCGCATATGTCAAAGAGCACGTGAAAAAGCCGGTGGTTGGATTTATCGCCGGGCAAACCGCGCCTCCGGGGCGGCGCATGGGCCACGCCGGAGCGATCATCTCCGGTGGACAAGGCACCGCTGCGGACAAGATGAAGGCGCTCACCAGTGCCGGTATCCACGTGGTGCAGTCCCCTGCCGCAATCGGCGAAACACTGGCCAAGGTCATCGGGCGCTAAGGAGCAAAGGTATGCAAAGGACGTTCAGCATCATCAAGCCCGACGCGGTGCGCAAGAGCTACTCGGCCGCGATACTGGCGGAGATCGATAAGGCGGGCTTCAAAATCGTCGCTATCAAGAAGATGTTCCTGTCGAAGGTGCAGGCCCAGGGCTTTTATGCGGTGCACGCGAAGCGGCCTTTTTTTGATTCGCTGACCAGCTTTATGTCCTCCGGCTCCATCATCGCCATGGTGCTCGAAAAGGAAAATGCGATTGCCGACCTGCGTAAGCTGATGGGCGCCACCAATCCGGCCGACGCGGCCGAGGGCACCATTCGCAAGCAGTTCGCCTCCTCCATTGAAGAGAATGCGATCCACGGGTCGGACGCCGAGGATACCGCGGCGTTTGAAATTGGCTACTTTTTTGCCGGCTACGAGTTGATTTAAGGTAAAGTTGCCGGGCTGCTAAGCTCTGAATGTGCCTTGACATGGGGCCGCTGGCCAAGCAAACTTGCGTCACACGAGGTCAGGCAATTGGGCGGATCACAAGCTAGCCGGGTTACCTACACACTTGAGTCCTCGCTTGACAGCGTCAATCGCGTGGAACAGACGGCTGAAGAATTGGCGAGGAAGGCCGGACTGGAAGAAGAGGAAATCTACCGCGTCGCCATGGCCGTGCGCGAAGCCGCTGTGAACGCGGTGCTCCATGGTAACTCCTACGACCCTGAGAAGCGCATAACTGCTTCCTTCGAACAGACCGCGGATTCGCTGGTGATACGCATCGCCGACCAGGGAAAAGGCTTAAATCCAGATACGCTGCCTGACCCTCTGGCGCCGGAGAACTTGCTGAGAGGCTCCGGACGAGGTATCTTTCTCATTCGGTCGTTCATGGATGAGGTACACTTTCGAGAATTGCAGCCAGGCACCGAACTTACCCTCATCAAACATCTAGGAACCGCCCGTTCCGCTATCTAAGGAGGAGTATTCGTGAGCATGAAAATCAAGACCCGTCAGGTGGACGGGATCACCATTATGGATTGTAGCGGCCGCATTACCCTGGGAGAAGGCAGTGTGCAACTGCGCGACGCCGTGAGGGATCTCCTCAGCAAAGGCTCCAAGCAGATCCTGCTCAATCTGGGTGACGTGACTTACATCGACAGCTCGGGCATCGGCGAGTTGGTCAGCGCGTTTACGACCGTTCGTAACCAGGGCGGAGACCTTAAGCTCCTCAATCTGACTAAGAAGGTCCACGACCTGCTGCAAATCACCAAGCTCTACACTGTTTTCGACGTCAAGGACGACGAAGCCAGTGCAGTAGCCTCGTTTGCTCGCGCCTCGTAAAACCTTCCTACGACAAAACATGGGGGAGCCCTGTCCTTTGGGCTCCCCCATGTTTTGTTGACGCGACAGCGCTAGAAGTTAACTTTAGGTACGGTCTGCGCCCCGGGACTCGCCTGGAAGTAGTCGTTGTTCCGTCTGGAATCCGCCCATGCCCGCCCATATGCTGTTGGGAAATTGCCCGATAAAGGTGTTGTAGTCCTGAATGGTGTTGTTGTAGCGCATTCTGGCGACGCTGATCCGGTTTTCCGTGCCGGCTAGTTCGTCGGAAAGACGCTGAAAATTTGCATTCGACTTGAGGTCGGGATAGTTCTCCGACAACGCCAGCAGCCGTCCTAACGCACCGTCGAGTTGGCCATTAGCCTGGATGGAGGCTTTCGGATCTCCATGCGCGTTGAGCAGTCCGGCGCGCGCATTGGCGATGTCGCCGAATACCGTGGTCTCCTGCTTGGCATAACCCTTCACTGTCTCCACCAGGTTGGGGATCAGATCCGCACGCCGCTGCAGCTGATTGTTGACTTCGCCCCAGGCGGAAGTGACCGCCTCCCGTTTGGTCACCATCTGATTCTTTGCGCTTACATAGCTGCCGAAAACCAGCAGCACCGCCAGGAATATCACCACCAGTGCAGCGATTGCTACCCAAAGCCCGCGTCTCATCTAGAAGTTCTCCTTGTTTGCTTTAAATAGCCTACCAACTGCCGGAAGCACCACCGCCCCCGGAGCTTCCCCCACCAAAGCCGCCAAAGCCGCCGCCATCTCCGCCGCCGCCGCCATAACCGCCGCCTCCACCACCGCCCCAGCCGCCTCCTCCTCCGCCTCCCATGAACATACCAATCAGGAAGCCGAGGAGTCCGGAACCGCCGAAACGGGCCAGGAAGAAGATCACCAGGAGTAGCACAATGCCCAGCACCACCACTTCACCAAGAGTGAGCGGGCGCGCCTGAGGCGCCGGAGCATAGGCCGGACGGGACGTGGTGGTGAGGGTAACTCCAGCGTCGGTGGCAATCACACCGGCAATTTGTTGGACTGCCAAGGTAATGGCCGCGTCGTAGTTGTTTTGTTGCAGATAAGGCACCATTGCCCTGCCGATATCGCCCACCCTGCCGTCGGGCAGGATACCCTTCCAGGCCATACCCCACCTCAATGCGGTACTTGCGGTCGGAGGTGGCAAAGATCAGTAGCAGGCCCCGGTCCGTGCCCTTCTTTCCTACCTTCCACTTGTCTTCGAGGGCGGTGGCGAAGTTCTCGATGGGTTCCCCGTCCAGGGACTTGATGGTGACGACAGCAATCTGCGCGTGGGCCTGGCGGTCCACCTGCGCACACAAGCGATTCAGGGAAGTTACGGTTTCCGGGGATAAGACCCCGGCAAAGTCACTTACGTAGTTTGTCGGCTTGGGGAGATCCTGCACACGCTCGGCCAGCACCACACCAGTGGACAGGGCGAGAAGAGATACAAGGAGCGCAAGCAGGCATTTACGCATGGCCTCATTGTACCTAGACGATCAGCCCGCTGCGTGGTTTACCAGCGGGCATAGTGGAACTCGAGCTGCCGGCATTTGCTTGAGGGATCCCAGGTCTCAAAAGCGAGACCTGGGGCACCCATCATTGTTTCCAGTGAGGCTCTCACGCCGAACATGAATGGGACTACCGATCCAGCAGGTTTTCACAAGTTCTCAACGTGAAGGAGACTACTTACTTGCTGGCCATGTTTACGTTCTGGTCTTTCGCAATCTGCTGGATCATCTGCAGATGCTGGGCGATGACCTGGCTACCTTGAGTAGCCGCATCTTTCACCGTCTGGTCCTGACCAGAAGAGGCTTCCATCTGAAATTCACTTAGATCCTGCTTGTGATCCTTCACCATGTCCTTGATGTATGCCTGGTCGTAGGCTGGGCCGGAGAGCGCCTGAAGCTTGGCCATTGTTTGCCGGTCTTTCTTCGAGGGCTGGTTGGGAACCGTCACGCCAAGTTGCTGGGCGACCGGCTTCATCTGGTCGTTCATCTTGGTATGGTCGTCGATCATGCGCTGGGCAAACTGCTTTACCTGCTCGTTTTGGCTCTTCTGCAGCGTCAACTGACCGAGTTGTACCTCCGCCTACCGCCTTGCATGGCTTTCGCAACAAATATCTTGTCCATCGGAGAGGGTTGGTTTGCGACCTGCATGCCGTTCATCTGGGGGTTCATGCTGGAATTAGCTGCCCGGACTTCCTTGCCCTGGCGCTCCTCCCCCTGGGTTGCCGGTTTGCTGCGCCAAGCCCATACTTCCGCAAAGCAAAATCGAGCCGGCTAGGGCGAGCGTCTTTTTGCCGTAAATTGTGGGATGAATCATGCGTTGCTCCTCAAACAATAGGATGCGCTGAGGCCGGCTGTCGTGGGCTTGGGATTTGATTTGATGCACAGAACGCTCCTTATCCTTTGCCTATATCCTTGATTCATCTATGACTTCTCCTACTGTTGTACAACCACCGACTGCCCGCCGGCAGGAGACCGTAAAAATCATCCATGAACATCGGCTGGCCGATGATTACGCTTGGCTTCGTGAAAAAACCAGCCCGGAGGTGATCGCATTTCTGGAACAGGAGAATGCCTACACCCGGGCGGTGATGAAGCCGACCGAAGAGCTGCAAGCCAAGCTCTACGCGGAGATGATCAGCCACATCAAGGAGACCGATGTCTCGGTGCCGTTTCGCGACGGGGATTATTTCTATTACTCACGCACGGAGCAGGGGGCGCAGTATCCCATCTACTGCCGCAAGCGCGGTTCCCTCGATGCGGGCGAAGAGGTCATGCTCGACATGAACCAGCTGGCGGCCGGCGAGGCGTTCATGGCGTTGGGCGCCCTCACCGTCTCCGACGATGGCAACCTGCTGGCCTATTCCACCGACACCACGGGGTTCCGCCAGTACACGCTGCACATTAAAGACCTGAGGACCGGTGAGGTGCTGGCCGACCAGGCGGAACGGGTTGGCTCCGTTGTCTGGACAGCCGATAACCGGACGCTTTTCTACACCGTCGAGGATGAAGAGACCAAGCGGCAGTTCCAGTTCTTCCGCCACGTGGTGGGAAGGCCGCAGGCGGAGGACGTCCTGGTCTATGAAGAGGCCGACGAACGCTTCAATGTGGGCGCAGGGCGCACCCGAGACGACAAGTACATCGTGCTGGAAAGCGCCAGCCACACGGCCAGCGAAGAACAGTTTCTGCGCGCGGACGATCCGGAAGGGCGCTGGACGCTGATCGAGCCACGCAGCGAGAACCTCGAGTACTATGCTGACCACCGGGAGGGACTCTGGTACATCCGTGCGAACGATACGGCGAGAACCTTCCGCGTGGTTACCGCGCCGGTTGCGACTCCAGGCCGTGCCCACTGGCGCGAGTTGATCGCTCACCGCGAAGACGTGATGCTGGAAGAGCTGGAACTTTTTCAGTCCTTCGCCGTGCTGGTGGAACGCTCGAACGGGCTGCCGCACATGCGGGTGATGTCTTTCGACCCGCAGGGAGCATTTGCCGGACCTTCTTCGCAAATTGCATTTCCTGAGCCTACGTACAGCGCCCACCCGGGCGTTAACCGCGAATTCGTAACCGACACTTTCCGCTATGGGTATCAGTCGCTGGTTTCTCCGACCTCGGTGTACGAATACAACGTACTGACGAACCAATCGACGCTTTTAAAAGAGCTGGAGGTACCAGGCGGATTTGATCGCTCGCTTTACCGCTCGGAGCGTCTGTTCGCTCCCGCCCCGGACGGGACGGGAATTCCGGTATCGATCGTCTACCGCAAGGACAAGAAAGGCGAGGGCACGAACCCTCTCTACATTTATGGCTATGGGTCTTACGGATATTCCCTGCCCGTGGGCTTCAATTCCAATCGTCTCAGCTTGCTGGACCGGGGATTTGTGCTGGCTTACGCACACATACGCGGCGGCGGCGATATGGGCAAGCCGTGGCACGATGCCGGACGGCTGATGAACAAGATGAATACCTTTACTGATTTCATCGCGGTGACGGAATACCTGACCGCGCACGGCTATGGAGATCCGCGCCGCGTTGCCATGGAAGGCGGGAGTGCCGGCGGCCTGCTGATGGGCGCGGTCGCCAACTTGCGTCCCGATCTTTACCGCGCCGTTCTCTCCCATGTGCCCTTCGTGGACGTGATGAACACCATGCTCGATGCCACGCTTCCCTTGACCATCGCCGAATATGAAGAGTGGGGTGATCCTAACCAGGCGGATGCTTTTGCCTACATGCTGCAGTACTCGCCCTACGACAACCTGGAGCGGAAGGCTTACCCGGCGATGCTGGTAAAGACCTCGTTGCACGATAGCCAGGTGATGTATTGGGAGCCGGCGAAATATGTCGCCAAGCTGCGAACGCTGAAATCGGATGATCATTTATTGCTGCTCGAGACCAACATGAGCGCGGGACATGGCGGCGCCTCGGGCCGGTATGACTATCTGAAGGAGATCGCGCTCGATTACGCATTCTTGCTGCAGGAGTTGGGCTCGGAGTAGACGGACTTAAGGCTGCGGCTCTCGTTCAGAAGCGGCACTGGCGACTTGGAAAAGTCTTCACAGACATGTACCCTGGTCGAACTGGGTCCGGCCGTCAGATAGCGAAATCCGTTTCGTCGTTCTGAGTCGACCGAAGAAAAGAACGGCCCGCGGCAATTGCCGCGGGCCGTTTCTGGCGTGTAAAGTCTAGCGGTGTTCGTGCTCCCCGCCGCCGCCGTTTTCGTGGCGGTTGCCCGCCACCCTGATGAGCCGGCTCGGAGACCTTGGCTGGCTGTTAGGTTGGCTGTAATGTAATGGGCGTTCGCGTTATTGGCCGGGGCCTTGTAGGCAGTGTTGACATTGTTGTTGTATGCCGGCCGGGTATTGGCATTCGCGTTGTTGGCCGGGGCCTTGTTGGCAGTGTTGACATTGTTGTTATAGGCCGGACGAGCGTTGTTGTTCATCGCCGCATGATTGACGGCGTTCGCGGACGTCATGGGACGGGCTTACAGCCGCATTGGCAGGCCTGCCGCCATTGACGGAGGCGAAGTTGGCCCGGTTGGTGCTGGCAAAGTGCTCGTGAGACATCTGTTCGGAGGTTGGCTGAATATGCTGTTCACGCATCGCCGCCTTCTCCTGGCCGTTGGGCCTGGCATTGATGCCGTTGGGTCCGTTGAAGCTGGTGCGGTTGATCACCGTTGTGTTCCGGATCACCGTTCTGTCGACGTAGGTGTTGTGGATGATCGTCGTGTTCACGTGCAGCACAGCGGTGTTATAGGCAAAGTGTCCGCCTTCCCAACGCCCGCCATAGAAGCCCACGCCGCCATAGCCGTAGCCGTAGTTCACGCCACCGTAAAAGCCAACGTGAGGGCCCCAGTAACCGGCATGCCAGAGATAAACTCCGCCACCAAAACCCCAGTAGCCAGGAGTCCAGAGAAAACCGGGCCGGGGAGCAAGCACCCAGGTTCCCGGTACCCAGTAGTATCCGGCTTCACCGTAGGCCCAATACCCGGGGGTCCAGAGATAGCCATCCCCGGGACAAACCGGCTGCGCATACACCGGCAGGATGGGCGGCGCGATAGTGACGGAAAGGAAGACGCCTGCGAACGACGAGGCGGGCACCAGAGATACCAGTAATGCGAGGAAGAGAATTCGTAAAGCTCGGATGGCACGCATAGCATTGCTCCTTGCTTCTCCGATCGTGTCGGTAAAGCGATGCCGGCTGATAGCCCGCACGATCTGTATTAACGCGACGCCCGGCATTATGTTGCTGGCAGGCTACGCGCAGGTAACGTTCCCGCCGGCCAACCCAACCGTGCTGAGAGTATCGACCGACGTATGTAGGTGGCTATACCACGTTTGCAGCAAGGAGGCGCCTGGTCAGCGGCGCTGGTGCCGCCCAGCAGCGATCCCAGCACGCCGCGGACGATCTGCCGCCCCACCGTGCTACCCAGCGTGCGGGCGGCGCTTTTGGCCATGGTCTCGGCCAGACTATCTCCACGGCGTCCGCCGGAAGAGCCTGAACCCATGGATAGCAGGTCGCCATACCAGGTGGCCGCCTTTGGGGCAGGCTGTTGAGCAGGCACGGGTTGCGAAGCATTCGGCGCGCCGGAACCGGCGGCGCGGTCGCGCAGGCGCTCATAGGCCGATTCGCGGTCGACCGGCTGCTCGTAAACCCCGGCCACCAGGGATTCGTGGATGATCTGCTGCCGCTGGGCGGGGGTGATCGGCCCGATCTGGCTGCGCGGCGGGCAAACCAGGGCACGCTCCACCATCGGCCGGCGTTCCCTTCTCATCCAGAAAAGAGACCAGCGCTTCGCCCACTCCCAGCTCGAGAATGACCTGCTCGACATTGATCGCAGGATTGGCGCGAAAGGTCTGCGCCGCCGCCTTGACCGCTTTCTGGTCTTTGGGGGTAAAGGCGCGCACCGCATGCTGCACGCGGTTGCCGAGCTGGCCCAGAATGCCGTCGGGGACGTCGATTGGGTTCTGAGTGACGAAGAAGACGCCTACGCCCTTCGATCGGACCAAACGAACCACCTGGTGGACCTTGTCTTCGATCACCTTGGGCAGGTCGGAAAAAAGAAGGTGCGCTTCGTCGAAGAAGAAGACCAGCTTGGGCTTTTCCACGTCACCCACCTCCGGCAGGCGCTCGAAGAGCTCGCTCAGCAGCCACAGCAAGAACGTGGCATAGAGCTTGGGCGAGTTGATGAGTTTGTCCGCGGCCAGGATATTGACCACGCCGTGACCCTGGGCGTCGGTCTGCATCAGGTCGTCGAGGTTGAGCGCCGGCTCACCCAGGAATTTGTCCCCGCCCTGCTGCTCCAAAGCGAGCAAGCCGCGCTGCATCGCTCCGACGCTGGCCGCTGAGATGTTGCCGTATTGAGTCTGAAACTGCTTGGCATTCGCGGCTACATACTGGAGCATTGCCTGCAGGTCTTTGAGATCGAGCAACAGCAGTCCCTGATCATCGGCGATCTTGAAAACGGCGGTCAACACGCCGGCTCTGGGTTTCATTCAGGTTCAGCAGCCGGCTGAAGAGCAAGGGGCCCATTTCCGAAACCGTGGCTCGAACCGGATGGCCCTGTTCGCCGAAGACATCCCAGAAAGTTACCGGACAGCCGGCAAAGGAAAAATCAGTCAACTTGAGTTTTTTGACGCGATCGGCGATCTTGGGGTTCTCGACACCCGGCTGGCTGATACCCGAGAGATCGCCCTTGACGTCAGCGGCGAAGACGGGGACGCCGATACGGCTGAAAGACTCTGCCATCACCTGCAGGGTTACCGTCTTGCCGGTACCGGTCGCTCCGGCGATCAAACCGTGACGATTCGACATGGCCGGCAGCAGATAGAGCGGGCTTTTGCTCTGGGCGATCAACATCGGTTCGGGCATGTTCGAGATTCTATATGGAAGGGGCTGAGGGCAAATAGCAAGCGCCCGTGAGCTTTGGCTCAACGGGCGCGCTGAAGAGCAGCCCTCCCCCAGAACTGATCCTCGAGCATCAAGATAGCGGTCACCCTGGACCTTTGGCTACGTCACGGTGGGTACGACCAACGGTCACCTTCCGGCTGATTACCCTGCTCCAAAACCGGCCTGGGCATTTGTGTGATACATCCTTGTGTACCCGCAAATGACGCTCCTGCGCAGCCTGTTTGCACTCACGATTTTCCTAAGCGCGTTTCTGCTCTTGGTGGTGGAACCGATGGCGGCCAAACAGCTGCTACCCACGCTGGGTGGATCGGCCGCGGTTTGGACCACCTGCCTGGTGTTTTTTTCCCTGATGCTCTTGCTGGGCTACCTGTACGCGCACTGGATTTCGTCGCAGTTCAACCCCACACGGCAGGCAGTGATGCACATCCTGTTGTTGACGGCGGCGCTGCTGACGCTGGGCATTCATCTCCGGCCCAGTCCCACAGCGGTGAGCTACCATCCGGCTCTGACCGTCTTTCGGGTGCTGACGACGGTGATCGGTTTACCGTACCTGGCACTTTCTGCCACCACCCCCTTGCTGACAGCCTGGTATGCGGAAAGCTTTGAGCATCGCTCGCCCTACCGGCTCTTCGCCCTTTCGAACTTTGCTTCCCTGCTGGCCCTGGTCACTTATCCGACTCTGATCGAGCCGCGCCTGACCATGAACCAGCAGACGGCTTTGTGGAGTGGAGGCTTTCTGCTTTTCGCCGTGTTTTGCGGGGCCATCGCCTGGCAGGGCGCGTAGACGGATTCCTTCGCCTAACCGCCGGCAGCCGTTTTCCCCGGCCGACCGGAGCCTTTCTGGTTCGTGCTGGCCATGGGCGGCGGCATGATGCTGACCGCAGTGACCAGCCACATGAGCGCGAACATCGCTGCCATTCCCCTGTTGTGGCTGCCTCCGCTGGCGTTGTACCTGCTGACGTTCATCCTGGCATTCCAGGGAGCATGGGTGCCGATACGCCAGTCGATGCTGCGGCTGGTGCTGGTGGCGGTGGCGTCGCTGGCTTACGTGCTGCGGGATATTCGAGCCCAGCTGCCTATTGCCGTGAGCGTGCCACTGTTTCTCGATTGCGTTATTTGTGATCTGCTTTTTTCTCCACGGCGAACTCTATGCGCGGCGGCCGGATACGACGGGCATGACCAGGTTTTACCTGGTGGCAGCGGCGGGGAGTGCTGCGGGAACATTGCTGGTCGGGGTAGTCGCTCCCCTGGTACTGCGGGCGAACTATGATCTGGCCTGCACCCTGGTGGTGGTTGCGTTGGTCGCCCTGGCGGCCACATGGCAGGACGGTTGGGGCTTGCGCATGCTCTGGATGGTTGGGACAATCGCGGCCGTCGTGGTCTTGAGCACCCAGGTGCGGCAGTACGACGATGACGCTGTGGCCCTGATGCGCAATTTCTATGGCACGCTACGGGTGAGGGAATCGCATCTGCCGCCACAGTCCGATACCGACCGCCAGCTATTAAACGGGACCATCGAGCACGGCGCGGAGTGGTTTGCTCCCCAGTTTCTGAACCAGCCGTTGACGTATTACGCGGCAAACTCGGGCCTTGGTTTGGCAATGCGGCTTTGCTGTGGGGCGGGCCCGAAACGGGTGGGCGTCATCGGGTTGGGAACGGGTACGGTCGCAGCCTATGGCAATGCCGGTGACGTGATCCGGTTTTACGAGATCAATCCGCTGGTGGAACGGCTGGCGAGGCATTGGTTCACGTTTCTGCACGACAGCGCAGCGAAGACGGATGTGGTACTCGGGGACGCACGGTTGTCTTTAGGCTCCGAGGGCCCACAGCACTTTAATGTAATCGTGGTGGATGCTTTTTCCGGGGATGCCATCCCGGTGCATCTGTTGACTCGGGAGGCGCTGGCACTTTATCGGCGGCATCTGCAGCCGGATGGAGTGATCGCGTTTCACGTATCCAACCAATACATCGACCTGGAGCCGGTGGTCGCGGCGATCGCCGCGAATGCCGGGCTTCGTGCGGTGTCAGTGCACTCGCACGCTGACGAACAGAATGGGTTTTATTACGCGAATTGGATTCTGGTGACGGCGAACCAAGCCTTTTTGCAGCAACCGGAGATTATCAATAACGGCTTCCCCACGCCGTAGCGGGCGGACGTACGACTTTGGACGGACAACTACAGTAGCGTGTTTCCGCTGCTCAGGTGGCATGGCAGATAACGATAGACTGACTTACGGAGGCACCTCTGGTTTCCTCACGATGGCCGAGTGCGCATCTCGCTCGTTTTTTGCGAGATGGGGATGACACCGATGTTGACCGCTAAGTGCATCGGATGAATCGAGAGTCAAAGGGACGGTGCGGGATCCACATCTCGCGAAACAAGCGAGATGTGGACCCGGCCTTCGCGAGTGCTTTAGTCTCCGAAGTTAATCCGGATGCCGAAACGGGCGACCACTGGTGAGGCCAGGGTTAGAGTGGGTGTCTTGCCGGCTTGGATCGAGCGATCCAAGATGTTGTCTCCGGCCGCGAAGGCTGTCAGGTGACGACCGAAGTCGTGGGAAGCGTAGGCGCCCAGGCGGAAATAACAGTGAAGCAGATATTGGTTGGCATCGTCGTCATACTGGCGTCCGCTGTAACGTCCCTGCACGCTGAGCAGACCCCAACGACGACGGGAGAGATTTAACTGGGTGGTCGCCATGTTGCGGGCCACCTGGGGAATCCAATTGCCCACGAGAGTAGGGCTGCTTCGCGTTGCTGGTGACGGTGGCATCCGCGTATTGATAGCCGCCTTCAATGCCTAACCAGCTCACCGGCCGGGCGGCGTAGTCGAAGGATACTCCGCGGCTTTCGATCTGGCCCAGGTTCTCACGCTTGAGCAACGAGCTGGTGGGAGTGGTGGTCAAAGTAAGAGCCGTGATCGGCCGGTTGATCTGGGTCCAGAAGTAGCTGACCCGGACCGTAGAGCCAATCGACGGCAAATCGGCATGAACACCTGTCTCCCACCCGGTTGCGCGCTCCGAAAGCAGATTGGGATTGGGAAGCGTGGTTTGCGAGCCTACCTGCCCGGTGCGGTAAAGCTCATTTTCGGTGGGCGCGCGGTAGGCACGAAACGCGGACGCACTGAGGGCCAACGCGTTGGTGAGACGCCGCGTGATGCCAATCCGGGGATCGAAGACGGTCTGGTTCAGTTGCGGCAACTGGATCGGGGCGGGTGGCGCTGTTGTACTGGCTGGCATCGAAGTTGGAGAAGTGATCCACCCTGGCCGAAGCGCTGAGAGTCCACGCCGTGGGCGTGAAAAGGACCTCGCCATATACTCCGCTCTGACGCTGCCGGGCGGTGGTGTCGACGTAACCTTTCGATGCGGGATAACTAGTTTCATAGTCTGCGGCGCGCACGTCATGAATATCGGCGCCGGCGAGCAAAAGCAGATGCGTGCCGACCGGCTGATGCCAATGTCCGGCGGCCCCCAGCTCGTCGGCCGGATCTTTTCCGATGCGCGTCAGAGTTTCCGCGGTTCGCGTGGCGTTGATGGTAGAGAAGGTTTGTGAGTAGTGCTCACTGTCGCCGAAGAGGCGCACCACCAGATTGCTCCAGTCCGCTCCCCCGGCGTAACGCCAGAGACGGGTGCTGTTGATCTGGATCGGAGTGCCGTTGTGGCGGTCTTCATTCAATACGCTACCGCGCAAGAAAATGCGCCCATCGTGGCTCAACCCGCGGTCGAACTCCGTCAATCCGTTTTGCGCATGAACATTGCTCGGCTGATCGATGGGGCCGCGCTGGCTGGGGGCGACCAGGATGTACCCGTCAGTGGCGAGGACCTGCGCGCTCGCCAGGCCCGACCACTTGCCGAGCTTCAAGACTCCCAGGAGCGAGTTGTCGCTGGTCGCTTCAGAACCGTAGCTGGTGGAAAGCTGAAAGTGGTTGGCTTCGGGCCGAACTGGGATGATGCTGATGACACCCCCAATGGCGCTCGAGCCATACAAGTCGGAAGCACCGCCGCGAACCAGCTCAACCGAGTGGATGACGGGCGGGGGGAACTCCTCCCAGTGAATCCAACCACCGAACGCATCGGCGATGGGAATCTCATCGAATACCACCAGCGAGCGGCTGGCCGCGGTCGATCCAAGACCACGCAGGGAAACGCCTTCGGTAGTGGGGTTCGCTACCAGCGAACTGGTACGGCGGAAAAGCTCAAAGCCGGGCGCCTGGCGCAGCTTGTCGTCGAGCGAAATCCCGGCCGCTTGACGCAAATGCTGGGCGTTAAGAATGCGGGTGCTGGCAGGACTGTCCGCCGAGGCGAGAGGCGAGCGGTAAGCGGTGACCGAGACGGTTTCGAGAGGGTGCTCCAGAAGCACGTGCACCGGAGAAGGACCTTCGAGGTCGACCGAGGTGGGCTCAAAGTGGGAAGCGGTTATCTGCACCCGGCCTGATCCTGCGGGCACGGTGAAGCTGCCGTCCGCTGCCGTGGTGCCCAGCAGTTGACCCGCACCGCCGATAATCTGCGCACCGGCAACAGGCACGTTGCGCGCATCGACAATGGTGCCGGAGATGCTGCCCTGCTGCGCCTGCCCCCGCTGAGACGGCAAGAAACCAAGCAACGCCAAGAGGATCAGCGCGGCGCGGCAAGAGCGGCGATCGGAACTCAAGTTTCGCGGACGCAATATCCGAATAATACGATACCCGGGCCTCGTCAGGGCTTGGCGGCCGCTACGCCGGCCTCGGCCACGGCTATGGTCGTCTTTGCCAGAACTTCCGCTGACGCCGATGGCACCTACGACCTGTCCCCCACGCTTGATCGGAATGCCTCCGGCAAAGATCATGATCTTGCCGTTGTTTGAAACGTGAATCCCGAAGAATTGCTGGCCCGACTGAGAGTTCTCGCCCAAGGACTTGGTGTCCAGGTCAAAGGCACGGGCCGTAAAGGCCTTCTTTTGCGCGATGTCGATGCTGCCGATCCAGGCTCCGTCCATGCGCTCGAAGGCCACCAGGTTGGCGCCCTCATCCACGACGGCAATGTTCATCTTGACGTTGATTTCGTTCGCCTTCTTGATGGCTGCGGCAATAATTTGGCGCGCTTCTTCCAGTGAAATGCCGAGTGCGTTTCCCATCTGCTTCTCCTCGTTACATGGATGCCAGGTTTTTCGACCCTGCTGACTCTAACACACCTTTTTCACATGCATTCGATGACAGCGCCGTTTTACCTGGGATTACTATTTTGCGTGGGAGATTTGCGATGGCCGGCAAGGCAAGCGACCAGGAGCGGCTGCATAAGTTGAGTGATATCTGTCTTGCGCTGCCCGAGACCAAGCGCGAAGACAAGGGCTCGCACGCCGCATTTCTCGTGCGCAAGAAGACCTTCGCGTATTACCTCAACGATCATCACGGGGATGGCATCATCAGCGTTTGCTGCAAGGTTCTGCCCGGTGAAAACACCTTCCTGGTCGAGTCAGGTCCACGGCGGTTCTACCTGCCGGCGTACATAGCATCCCGGGGATGGATTGGCCTGCGCATGGACCTGGCCACGCTGAATTGGACCGAGGTCAAAGAGTTGGTCCACGGAAGCTACCTGCAACTCGCTCCGGCTCGACTGGCGTCGCTGGTAAAGGGCTAATCGTTACTTCAGCTCTTCAAACAGCTTTTCGCCTTCGCCTGGGGCGAGAAAGCGATTGGCCTCGAAGCCATGCTGGCGGGTGTACAGGTCGTGGTAACGGCCTTCGAGAGCATAGAGGCTGGAGTGGGTGCCGCGTTCCAGAATGAGGCCGCCCTCCACCACCAGGATTTGGTCGGCCCTGCGGATGGTGGACAGGCGGTGGGCAATCACGAAGGTGGTGCGGCCCTGCATCAGGTAACTGAGACCGTTCTGAATCATGGCCTCGGATTCGGAGTCGAGCGAAGAGGTCGCTTCATCCAGGATAAGAATGCGCGGATCGGCCAGGATTGCGCGTGCAATCGAAAGCCGCTGGCGCTGGCCACCGGAAAGCTTGACTCCCCGCTCGCCCACAATGGTGTCATAGCCGTCAGGAAAGCGCAGGGCGAATTCGTCGACGCGGGCGATGGTGCAGGCGTTGAGAAACTGCTCTTCGGTGGCATGGGGGCGAGAGAAGACCACGTTCTCGCGGATAGTGCCGTCGAAGAGGAACGATTCCTGCAAGACCACCCCCAGCTGGCTGCGATAGCTATTGAGGCGCACCGTGGAAAGGTCGATGCCATCGACGGACACCACCCCCGAGGTTGGCTTATGAAAGGCGCAGATCAAGCTGATGATGGTGGATTTTCCCGATCCCGAAGAGCCCACCAGGGCAGTGACCGTGCCGGGGCGAGCGTGGAAGGAAACGCCATGAAGAACAGGCTTGTCCGCCTCGTAGGCGAAGTGTACGTCGTCGAATCGCACGTCGCCGTTAATCGGTCCCAGGCGGACGGTGCGGTTAGGCTCATCGTCCTCTTCTTTTTCGGCAAGGATCTCGCTGGTGCGGTCCAGCCCGGCGATGGCCTCGGTCAACTGGGTGCCAACGTTCACCACCTGGAAAACCGGGGCCACCATGAAAGCTAAAAACATGGTGTAGGTGAAGTAGTCGCCGAGGGTGATCTTGTGGGCCATCTCCTGCCGGGCGCCCAGCCACATGACAGTGGCGCCGACGATGCCCAGGATGGCGGTTGCGGCTAGCGACAGCAACGAGGTGGCGGTGAGCGAGCGGACGACGTTTTGGTAGAGCCGCTCTACTCCAGTGGCAAAGACTCCGGCTTCGCGCTCTTCTGCGTGGTAGCCCTTGACCACCCGGACGCCACCTAGCGATTCGGTCAGCCGGCCGGTGACCTCGGCATTGATTCGGCCGCGCTCGCGAAAGATAGGACGGATCACGCCGAACGCTTTGCGCAGAATAAAGACGAAGGTCAGCACGAAGGCGAAGGAGATGAGGGTGATGCTGGCGCTGATGCGCATGAGGATGAAAAAGGCGAGAACGGCGGTAAGCAGGCCTCCGACAAAGTCGACCAGGCCGGTGCCGATCAGGTTGCGCACGCCTTCCACGTCGGTCATGATGCGGGACACCAGGACGCCGGTGCGGGTGGCGTCGTAGAAGCTGACAGAGAGACGGCCGATGTGCTGCTGTACCTGCATCCGCAGGTCCGCGATCAGGCGCTGAGCGGCCTTGGAGAGGAGTTGTGTCAGGGAAAAGGAGGTGATCGCCTGGATGACGGTTGCCAACAGAACCGCGCCGACGATGTAGGGCAGTTTCCCGGCTTGCCTTTTGACCAGAACGTTGTCGACCAGGAACTTGGTCGAGGCCGGCAGCACCAGGCCCGAGACGCGGTTGATGACCATGAGGACAAAGCCGAACGCCAGCAGCCATCGGCGCGGCTTGATGAGGGTCCAAATCTCCGGCAGTACCTTGCGCAGGGGCGGTCGTTTTTTCTTAACCTCGTCTTGCGGTGCACCCGAGCGCGAACGGTTTGACCGTTCGGCGCGAATAGACATACCCGCCCCGACGCTGGATCGCATACCCAAACTGGAAAGGCCCCCTAGACCGCCCTGGTGCGGCGCGCCGCAATGAACGAACGCACACAGAGTAGTACATAGATGAGCATGAGGGCCGACATTGCTGCTTTTTCTTCAATGGCCGCCGGATAGGGGAACAGCTTGCCCTTGAAGAGCTGCACCACAGAGACCAGGGCAGGGGCGGTGGCCAAGAAGCCGAGCAGGCCCACCGTGACGGCAATGTGCATGAACAGCATGCGGCGCCGCGGAACCGGGGTTTCTGCCATGGTGCCGAAAGTAACCAGGAGAATTCCAAAAGCGACCGGGATGAGCGAGGTGGGAAACTTGAGGCCGGTGAGAACGTAGCTCGCCCCACCAAGGATGATGAGGAGAACACCGAAGAGAATTGTGATTTTCGCCATTAGGGGCGGCCGCCTCTCTCAGATCTCATAGCAGCGCCAAAGCTCGTCAAGGTCGAGGGTGAAGCCTTCGACGGGGCCAGTCCCCTGGACGGCATTGCCAGAAACTGCGGCGGCTTTACGGTCAGGTTCATAGACGTAAACCTTCTTCTTATAGGGATCGATCAGCCAGCCGAGGGCGGCGCCGTTTTCAATCCAACGCCCCATTTTTTTCTGGGCCTTAGGCAGGCTGTCTGATATCGAGAGCAACTCGATAATGAAGTCTGGGCAGAGGCGCGGGAGGCTTGTCATGTCATCCTTGGTCAAACCCTTGAGCTTTTTTGGCAGTACGTAAGAGGCATCAGGTGTCAACATCGAGCCGTCGGGAAGGAAGAACCCACCGTTGGAATCGAACAGCATTCCACGCCTGTGGGTCTTCCACCAGGAGTGGAGCTGCGCGACAATTTCAACGTTCCCCCTGCTGGTAAATCCTCCGGCGGGCGGGTTCATCAGGATTTCCCCTTCCCTGGTGCGCTCGAAGCGGAACCAGTCGCTGGCGGCGCAGAGGGCTTCCAACTCAGCATCGGTCAAGGGTGGGTCGAGGACCAAGCTGCGCGGCTTTTCTGCGTCGATGGGAATACTCGTGGCCACAGGCTTGATTTTACCTCTAGACGTCGATCTTGCCTTCCACCGTGAGGATCTCATCCAGGATCTCCTGCACGATCTTCTCCGGGGAACCCTCAGCACATACGACCATGAGGTCGGGGGTGATTTCGAGGGTATCGAGTTGGCTCTGCAGGAGCTCCGGATTCATGTAGTGGTTTTTGCGTCCCTTGAGCCGCTCTTCCAGCAACCGGCGCGAGACATCGAGCAGGATGAAGCGGATGTTGACCGGCGGGATTTGCGGGGTCAGCATGTCCCGGTAGCTTTGCTTTAATGCCGAGCAGCCCAGAATTCCGCTGATCCCCGCTTCGTACCAACCCAGTAGCAATTGGTGAAGGGTGGCCAGCCAAGGCTTGCGATCCTCATCGGTCAGCGGAATGCCGGCGTGCATTTTTGCCTTATTGGCTTCGGAATGGAAGTCGTCAGCGTCAGCAAATCGCCAGCCTGTCTCCGCGGCGAGCAGCTTGCCGATAGTGGTTTTGCCAGACCCGGTTACTCCCATGAGCACGAGAATCATAGCTTCCTTCTAGGGCATTTTCGACTTCTACTCTGCACAGGCTAGCCTAGCGAAGGCTATTGAGCAACGGCCTGCTTGATGTCGTCGACCACCGCGGAGGGGGCCCAGTCGTTGCTGGGATACCAGCGGAAGATCTTGCCGCTGGGGGCGATGATGGCGGTGGAGAGAGTGTGGGTGAGGGTGCTATCGGCGCCGGGACTCACGCCCACGTCAAAAAACTGATCCACCGCGTCCAGGTCTGCGGAGGAGGGCGCAGCGAAGTCCCAGTGGGAAAACGCCTGGCCTCCGGCGTAGGCGGCGCCGTAGCTGCGCAGGACTTTGGGCGTGTCATGCGCGGGATCAAAGCTGACGCTCAACAGATGGGTTTTGTTGTAAAGCTGGGGATCGGCGGCTAGCTGGTGCTGAATGTCGGCGAAGTTGCGGCTCATGCGTATGCAGTAATCCGGTAATGGACATCGGGTGTAGATGAAGGTGACCAGCAATACTTTGCCGCGAAACTGGTCGATGGCAATGGTCTTGCCGGCTTGATTTAAGAATTTGAAGTCGGGCACCGCCTGCCCGGGCGTGGGAACGTTGTACAGCTTATCCGGTTTGTAGTCCGGTTTCGCCTGCGCGGTCACATCGATCTGATCTAGGACACTTGCGGAGCTTGAGATCCGCAGCCTGGCGTTGATGTGGTCTCCCGGGTGCAGCTCGGTGGCAACACCCGGCTGAGCAAGCTTGTAGGGCATGGTCATGGCGCCCATGAGCCCGGGAATTGCTTCCGTGTCGATGGTGACTACACCTTTCGCCGCATCGGAGGTGACCACGATCCCCCTGAGCTGGTAGGTCGCTGAGTCCGCAGGGAGCGGGGTGGGATGCTCGTCGTCCCCCGTGCTTCCGCTCTGACACCCTTGCAGGATGCTTAGGCCGAAAACCAACAAGATCATGGAGTGGCGTACAAGGTGCCGCATGTTTTCTCTCATCTCTTATCCTAGATCCTGCCGCAACGTCGGACGGGTGAGGCGAAAACGAGTTCTTTCGAATGTTTTCAGCGGGTTCAAACGCAATCGTTGGGGGCTTCGCCCCATCTTTTTCGGCCCACGTACGCTAGGGCGGAACGTGGGGCACCCGTCCGGCGTCCTGTCTTCCTTAGTTTTTGTTTCTGGTGGATGACCCAGCGCTTAATCTCAAAAGTGAAAGCGATAACGCACCTCTCCGTAGATCTCGCGCGGATCGTTGTAGTGAAAGCCTCCGAAAGTGAGGCTGTTGTCCAGCAGCGTGCGCGAGTTGGCAATATTCGTCGCCTGGACGGAAACAGAGAAATTTTCACCGACCTCCTTACCCACTGCCAAGTCCGCCCATGTGTGCGCCGGCAGGTAGGCGGCAGTGTACGGGGACGGCGGATCCTGATAGCCATTGGAAAAACCCGAACCGTAGTAAATGTTGAAGGACCCGTAGATGCGGTAGGGGAGATTCCCATTCATGCCTACATTCAGCGTGTTGCGCTGGTCGTGGTCCAAAGCCGAATATCCGGGCGCCACCGCGCAATCCGGTGAATCGGGTGGATAGCAGATCAGCCCTCCTGTGACGGGTCCAATCTGTTGCGCAATCTGATTGGAATAGGCCAAATGAAACTGTCCGTAGTGCCACAAGGCGGGTGAGCGCAGAGTAAGCTCCCAGGCTTGAATCAGCGCGCCCTGGACGGTTACGGGGACGAAGATGCTCGATTCCCCGATGTTGCTGTGATCGAGGAAGTTGTTGGCACGGGTCTGAAAAGTATCAGCGTCCAGCAGCCATCCGCGCCAGGGTATCTGCACCCCAAATTGATGCTCCTCGTCCCGCTCGCCTTTCAAAGCGACAAAGCTGGTGTTGTTGCCAGTCGCATACTGCAAGGCGGGACCGGAAATAGTGGTCAACGGCGGCGGTTGATAGAAGCGTCCATAAAAGCCGCGGAAGACCCACTTGAGCTTAGGGATAAGGACGGCGGCGCCCACCCGCGGATACATAGCGCTTTCGGAAAAAGCACCTTGAAAATTCGACTGCCGAAAGCCGCCGATCAGCGTGAGCCAAGTCGTGGGTTTGTAACTGTCCTCAGCATAGAACTCTTCTACTCCGCCACTCTGTAGTTCCGGCTGGGTAAAGTCCGGGTAACTTCCGTCGTTAAACACCACACCAAAAACGTCATGCTCATGCTGGCCGTAGGCGTAAAACCCGGCGCTCAGACGAGTTCTTCGCGATCAAGGTCGAGATGGATGTCTGCACCCCGCCATAATTCCCCGTTTGATCGGAAGTGGTGGCGGTGGGCAGATCCTGCGGACTGGGATCATATTTGGCGTCGTTGTAGTGGTAGAAGGGCGACACCTGCAGCAAGGTCGAAGCGTTGAAGTTGTGTACCCAGGTAAACGCGGCGTAGGCATCCGTCTCATGCTCTCCGTCGCGCAGGCCGCTTGAGTCATAAAGCTGATTTTGCCAACTGTCGGGATCAGGGTCGTAGGGAATCTGATAATAGTCCGCGCGTGCCTGCGTCACCAGGCGCATCTGGTTGGCGGGATCATGGTTGTAGACAAGGGAAGCAAACCCGCCATAACCGTTGCTGGCATCATGAATGGGGGTCTCAATCGCCGGTTGCAGTCCATAATTACTGCGATTGCCATTGAGGCTGGTGTACCA
Source organism: uncultured Acidobacteriaceae bacterium (assembly GCA_963805955.1). Classification (GTDB taxonomy): domain Bacteria; phylum Acidobacteriota; class Terriglobia; order Terriglobales; family Acidobacteriaceae; genus PALSA-350. The sequence goes on along the minus strand of CAWDVZ010000012.1, from coordinate 66,639 downwards.
GGCAAATTTTTGCGAGTGGTCCCCAAAGCTAAGCTGGTCGTTGGTCTGGTAAAAGTTGCCTGCCGAAAGCACCAGCTCACCCTGACGATTGCGCTCAAAGCCGGTGCGCGGCGATACGTCGAAAATGCCGTACGTGCGGTCTCCCAGGCTGGATTGATAGCTTCCCCGGTCAACCTCGAGATAGTCGATGTCCTTGGGATCAATCTGAGGTGCGACGTTGCTGGCGATGTTGGTGTTAGGAATGTTCACCCCATCGATCATCCAGCTCAGCTCATGCCCACCTCGCATGTGCAACATGTCGTGGGTCATATAGGCTCCCGGCACGTAGTCGGTGATCATCGCCATACTGTTGGTCCGAGACGCTCCCGGCGTGTGGGCGATGTCCTCGCGGCTGATGAGGGTTGTCGGTGTAATGCTATCCACATTGGCCCCGGACGTGGTCGTAGTGACCGTAACCGACTGCTGTACCGTGGCAACCGCGAGCTCGAAGTGCAAGACCGGCGAAGTATTCGACGCTATCGTGATGGTCTCTTTCTCCGTATCGAAACCGGGCTGGGCGGCGGTAACAAGGTAAACCCCGAGGGGAACTGCAGAGAAGGTGAACTCGCCGTCGGCATTCGTCTTTCCGTCTTCGACGAAATCGGAATTCGCTGCGCGCAGGGTAACGGTCGCGCCAGCAATAGGACGATGACCGGGATCGTGGACCACGCCACGAACGGCCATTAACACTGCCGCCTGCGCCATTGGCAGGGACACGATGGCGGCGACGATGAGGACAAATCGGTACCAGGAGCGAACAGGCATTTCTTCCTCCGTAAGTTGTGCAAGCAATACGAGGCTTGAAATTCTGTCTCAGCAAGAAACACGACCAGGTCCGATTCGTCCTCAAAGCTTGAGGATAGAGATCGTGGGGTCCACATCTGGCGAACGGTGCGCGTCCGATTGTGGGCACCCAATATTAATTGCCGGGACAGAACTAGACGGAGATGGAGGAAGGTGGTCCGCGGGGAGCGGAGCGGCGCAATACGCGGGATGCGACTGCATCGGCAACGAGCTGCCGGTCAAGACTGATGGCGATCAGGCCTAAACGTGCACGCGAGGTGAAATCCGCACTGATCGATCCAGTAACAACAGCGCGAAGGCTCTGCCCGTATGGGCAGGCTGGCTGGCGCAGAGTGGGCGCGGCGTCGGAGCTTGCGCCGGTTACAGAACTCATTACGCAGGAATGAGCGCCGTGAGCACGGCAACAGATGGGCACCAATTGCTGCGGAGCGGCCAGCGCAAGCACGGTCGCAGAGGGCAACAATGCCCCGAAAACGCACAGCAACACGAATGCCGCAATCCGCCGCATGGGGTGAGTTTACACGCAATCGTCAACCCCGCACAGAGCAACGCTTTGCGGTATAAGACATAGATGCGACTCCCTGAAACAATCGCCGCTGCAATCCAGGCGGGCGAAACGGTGATCGCATCCAGTGCGCGCGCCGCGCGCGCCCTGCGCCGGCTACACGCCGAGGCACAACGAAGACAGGGCTTAGCGGCCTGGCAATCACCTGACATTCTGGACTGGGATAGCTGGTTGAACCGCTTGTGGCAGAAGCGCCTGCGCTCGGGCAGCGAAACCCGCCTCCTGCTCACAAACCTGCAGGAACAACAGATCTGGGTGCGGCTGGTGAAGCCCAGTATCGAAGGACTACGGCTGATATCCGTACCGGGAGTGGCCGAACTTGCACAGCAGGCGTATGGCCTGCTGTGTGCCTATGGCGCGCTTAACTTTCTTCACGGAGAAAGATCGGGAGATGTAGAGAGCTTTCGCAGGTGGGCACTCAGCTTTGAGCGCACTTGCAGCGAACAGGAGTGGCTGAGCCGAGGCGAGCTGCCACTGGTGTTGCACGAGGCCGTGCTCGCCGGCCAGGTTGAGGCGACAGGCAAGCTGGTGCTCACCGGCTTCGATCGCTTCACACCGGCACAGCAAGACTTGATCGAAGCTTTCCGCGAGCGCGGCTACGAAGTCGTACTGGCCGAAGCAGACGCGGCTTCTCCAGCGCACATAAGCTTGCTGGCCGAAGCGGTTGATAAGCGAGATGAGATCACAACCTGCGCCCTGTGGGTCCAGCGTGAGCTTGCATCCGCTGCGGCAGCGGGCCAACCGGCGCGCATTGCCGTGGTGGTGCCCGGCGTCTCTCCTGTGCGCCCCGAGATAGAGAGGGCCTTTCGCCAGATACTGGCGCCGGAGGCAGTTGCCGTTGGGACGCACGACTGCCCGCTGCCCTATGAATTTTCGCTCGGCGTTCCGCTAGCGGACGTACCCATGGCGCGCAGTGCTTTGTTGTTGTTGCGCTGGATGAACGATGCGCTTTTGCAAGACCAGGTCAGTTGGCTGCTGCTCTCGGGCTTCATTTGCGAGCAGTTGGACGAACTGCTGCCGATCGCAGAATTTGATGTCAACTTGCGGCGGCGGGCGATGAGACAGCCGGAACAGGATCTGGATACCTTCCTGCATTCTGCAAATCCGCCGGACAAGCTTCGCCGCAGGCTGCAGGCTGGGCGGCGGTTGCTCTCACAGAACAGGTCATTGAGATTTTGCCCAGTGGGTTCATGTGGTCGATCAAATTCTGGATGCGGTGCATTGGCCTGGAGCACATGTGCTGCAGAGCGAAGACTTTCAGGTTCAGGCCCGGTGGTCGCAGCTGCTCGATAATGTGGCCGCACTGGCGTTCGATGGACGCATGGCCAGCTATGCAGAGTTTCTCGAGGTACTGGAATGGCAGGCAGAGCAGACAATCTTCGCGCCTGAATCGCGGGATGCGCCGGTACAAATCCTGGGGCCGCTTGAAGCAGCAGGTCTCACTTTCGACGCGTTGTGGTTTTTAGGCGCGGACGACGCAAGCTGGCCGGCGGTCGCGCGGCCTCACCCATTCCTTCCCCGATCGCTGCAGCGCACACACAACATGCCGCACGCGGATAGCACCGCGGACTGGAAGCTGGCGCAGCAGGTGACCGCGCGCCTGGAGAGCAGCGCGGGAAATGCGTCTTCAGCTTCTCGTCGCAAAATGCGGAAGGTGTATGCCGCCCATCGACGCTGGTGAGCTCCGGGAAACAGCCGATAGGAGCGAAAGCGCTCCGGATATCCATGGGGGCCGACGAGTCCGTCGGCTGCCGATGAGGACTTCCCTGCCCTGCTGATCGAGGACGAGCAAGCGGCGGTCCTTCCCTGGCCGATAGAGCAGGACGCCGGGGGCGCTGAAATACTCCGGCGGCAGGCAGCCTGTCCTTTTCAATCCTTCGCCACCAGGCGGCTGGGCGCCAGGCCAATGGATGCCACCGACTGGGGATTGGAACCTCGCGAACGCGGCTCGGTGGTGCATAAGATTCTGGAGAGTCTGTGGGCGGAGTTGAAGACTCGCGACGCTCTCCTCGAAGCTAGTAGAGAAGCTCGGCTGCCTGCCCTAGTGGAGCAACACGTTAGGGCAGCATTGCAGAAATACCGGGAGCGCACGCCGGAGCACAGCTGGAGCCAGGCCTATCTCGATGCGGAACAAGACCGGATCGTTTCGCTCATCGAAGAGTGGCTGGCTTACGAAGCCCGACGGGCGGACTTTACCGTCGAAGCCGGCGAAGAAAAGCTTGCGGCAGCGGTGGGAAATTTAAAACTACAAGTGCGCGTGGATCGTATTGACGCCGTCAGCAACGGGCGCGTGATCATCGATTACAAGACCGGCATGCTGGCTGGTGTTTCCTGGGACGGTCCACGGCCGGACGAACCGCAACTGCCGTTGTATGCCGGCTTCGGCAACATCGACAATCTGAAGGGCGTGCTCCTGGGTCGGGTGCGCGAGGACAACGCGAAGTTCATCGGCCGAGTGGAAGACGCCGGGCTCGTGATGCCGGGCGATAACAAGTTGACGAGACCGGCCTACAGCGCCGATATGCTGCAGGGCTGGCAGAACGTCCTGCTCGACCTGGGGCGACAGTTTCTCAGGGGCGAAGCGCAGGTCGACCCAAAAGAGTACCCAAAGACCTGTGCGTTTTGTGACCTGCCCGGACTTTGCCGGATTGCCGAAAGCGATCCCGTCTCCAGCAGTGATGAGGCGTATGAAAGTGAAGACTGATATAGCTTCGCTGCCTGTTGACGAAGGCGATCGCGCGAGGACTCTGGAGACGAGCGAATCTTTCCTGGTGCAGGCTCCTGCCGGTTCCGGCAAGACGGAGTTGCTGACTCGCCGCCTGCTGAAGCTGCTGGCGGAAGTGGACGAGCCGGAACAGATCCTGGCCATCACCTTCACGCTCGCAGCCACGGCCGAGATGCGGGAGCGAGTGCTGAATGCGCTGCAGAAGGCACGCGATACCGCGGAGACGAGTGATGAGGCCGTCGACATCAAGCTGGCGCGTGGCGCGCTCAAGAACGACAAGCGGCGCACATGGAATCTTCTGCAACAGCCAGAGCGGCTTAATATTCGGACCATCGATGCAGTTTGCCTGGATATTGCTCATCAAACTCCTCTGCTTTCGCGGCTAGGTGGATCGCTTTCCCCTACGGACAAGCCGCAGCCGCTGTATACCCTGGCCGCGCGGCGCACTCTGGCCCGTTTGGGTAGCGAGGAGCCGCTATCAAGCGCCCTGGGGGCGCTGCTGCAGTTGCGCGCCACCAGCCTGCCCGATTGTCAGAAACTGATCGCCGAGATGCTGGATAAGCGGGACCAGTTGGGCCGCGTGCTCCCGCTCGGGCAGGCGACGCTCGATTGGCCGCTGGTACGCGCCGCCCTCGAAGCACCGCTGCGCAGAACACATGAGCAGGCTATTCAAAAGGCACAATTACTGTTTGCCGGCGATCCCGGACTCGCACAGGAACTAGTGGCAGTCCTGAGCCACGCGTGCGCCAACGTCGATCCGGATTCGGATTTGCTGGCGTTGAATCATGTCACCCATGTCCAACACCTGACCAATCACGCGCAGTGGAGTTGCCTGTGCGATTTTCTGCTTACGCAAAAAGGCGAGTGGCGCGCCAACGTCCCGACCGGAATTGGATTTCCCACTGGTCGAGAAGGGACGGCACCCAGGGCGAGGTTTAAAGAGCTGCTCGGGCGCCTCGACGCGAATCCTGAATTGCTCCCAATGCTCTGCGAGTTGCGCGCCCTTCCTCCCCAGGAGTACAGCGAAGAAGAATCGCAAATGCTGCAGAACATGCTGGTCATCCTGCGCTATGCCGCGGCGGAGCTACGCCTGGTTTTCGCCGAGCGTGGTGTGGTGGACTTTGTCGAATTGGGTTTGGCCGCACGGCAGGTCTTACGCACCGAAGATGGCGAGCTGAGCGAGTTCGCAACCGAGGTTGCCGAACGCTGGCCTCATCTGCTCGTAGACGAGTTTCAGGATACGTCACGCAGCCAGTACGAGCTGCTCACTCTGATTGCGAGCGGCTGGGAATCCGCCGGTCGTGGCTCATGCTTTCTGGTAGGCGATCCCATGCAATCGATCTATATGTTTCGCCAGGCCGAGGTAGAGCTTTTTGAACGCACCAAGCAGTATGGGCTGGGCGAAGGAACAGCGACGGTCCACTTGACACCGTTACAGTTGCAAACAAACTTCCGCTCCCATGCGGGATTGGTAAATCGTCTGAACGAGATCTTCGAGCAGATCTTTGAACCAGCTACAGGACAGGATTACCAGGTCACCTTCGCACCGTCCACAGCCCAGTGCCCGGCGCCAAGAGGTAATCCAGGCGTAACCGTGTGGCCCTTTTTCAGTAGTTCCAAACCCAGCCCGGAGGAAAAGCGCTCCGCGGAAGATGCAGAAGCCCGGCGCGTGGTCCGCATCATCGAGGAACACTTGCCTGCAGTGGAAGCAGCAAGGCGCAAACAGGGCAAGTTTCGCATTGCGGTCCTGGTTCGCGCCCGGACGCACCTGGAGTTGATTGCGCACAGGCTGCGCATGGCGGAGATTCCCTTCCGCGCGGTAGAGATCGAGCAGCTAAGCCAACGGCAGGAGGTAAAAGACCTCACTGCGCTCACCCGTGCCCTCCTGCATCCGATGGATCGCATCGCCTGGCTCAGCGTGCTTCGCGCGCCATGGTGCGGCCTTACCTTGAGGGATCTGCATACGCTCGGCGGGAGCGACACGAAAGACTATTCCCAACCGGCCATGCTTACCCTGCTGCGAGAGCGGAGAACTTCGCTCAGTGAAGATGGACAGCGAAGAGCAGGGCGCGCGCTTGCGGTACTTGAGGATGCGCTACGCGGGAAGCATCGCCAGGTCTCTCTGGCGCAATGGGTTGAACGCACGTGGGTGACTCTCGGAGGGCGAGCCTGCGTGGATAGCGCGGGTTACGCAAATGTCCGCGCCTTCTTTGCCATGCTCGAGCAGTTAGGGCCGGAAGCCGCCGGCCTCGAGGAACAGATTGCCGAACTTTGCGCCCAGCCCGACCCGGCTGCGAGCGAACGCTGTGGTGTGTTGCTGATGACCATTCATAAGGCAAAGGGACTGGGCTTTGACGTTGTGATCGTACCTGGCCTGGGACGCGCCACCCGGACCGAATCACAACCGCTGCTTCGCTGGCTGGAACAGACCAGGCTCGTTGGGCCGGGGGAGGAGGAGCAGCATGAGTTCGTCGTTGCTCCGATCGGCCGCAATGGGAAACAGGGTGGCATCTATGCATGGATCGGCAAGCTACAGGGCCGGCGGGAAGATGATGAGGCCAGACGCCTGCTTTATGTGGCCGCCACGCGTGCCAGCAAGGAGCTGCATTTGCTGGGGACCGCGACCATAAAGAGAGACGGGCTAGGGTTAAGCGCCGGCTCCAGCCGAAGCCTGCTGGGAATTGCCTGGACGGCTCTCAAGAATGACTTTGAGCGAGCGCATGAGGAAGAAGAGCCGGCGACAGACGCGACCCCGCAACAAGCGGAGTTTGCTTTTCCGCCAGCGTCCCCTTCCATCCAGTTGCGCCGCCTGCCTGCAGACTGGAAGCCGCCAGAGTACGCCACCTCCGCAGAAGCCCAGGAGAGAATTATGGAAACCATCGAGCGGCCCCGCGGCTCGCTCGCGGCGCGCGGCGTTCGGCACTGTTGTGCACGGGCTGCTCGAAGATCTGACCAGGCTTCCGGGCATCGACGCGGCGGGGGTTTCTCAAGTCGTGTTGGACGAGGTGGGCGGCTGGCGGCCTCGCGCTATGGCGATGCTTCGCTCCGCCGGGCTGCCGCGGGCGGAGGCCGAGCCTCAATCGGCAGAAGTAGTGCGGACTCTGCTGGGCGTACTCCACGATGCGCAAGGACGTTGGATTCTGGGGGCGCGCGCTGGTGCGCAGAGTGAGACTTCGTGGTCCGGATGGGCAGCATCGGAAGGGGGCGAAGTAGTGCGCACGCTGCGCGGCGATCGCATGTTTCGCGCGGGAGCGACACCTTGCTCTCCAGAGCAGACGCATCTGTGGATTGTGGACTACAAGACGGCGCGGCATGGCGCATCCGGCCTTGACGCATTTCTGGAAAGCGAGAAGGCAAAGTATCTGCAGCAGTTGGAGGCTTATGCCGGTGTCATGCGCAAGGTTCATGGGGAGAACTTGCAGTTGCGTCTGGCGCTTTATTACCCACTGCTGACCAAGCTGGTCTGGTGGTAAAGCAGCTCACCTGACAAGTGCCGCAGGTTCGCCCACATCGTACGCTGGTTGACGCGAAATGGGGCGGATACTCAACTGCATCTTCGACTCCGACTTTCGATTCAGACCGATAGACGCTGTAGCGGCTTCCACATGGTGGTTTCGGCCACATCTCGCGGAACAACCAGCGAGCATCCGTCGGGATTTGTCATCCTCGGCCTTTGTCAGCGAACCAGTCGAGGCGAATGGGACGGGTGCTAGTAGTAGAGGTATTTCCGCCATTTTTGGTCGGAGTGGCCGATCATGCGCATGATGTGGCGGCTGGTGTGCAGCGAGAAAGGGCCGGGGTTCGCGCAAAAGCTTGATGTCATGCAGCTCGCTGAGTAAATGATTGCCCTTTCTTCGATTGCAGGAGTGGCAACAGGCCACCAGGTTCTCCCAGGTGGAGAGACCGCCGCGCGACCGCGGCATCACGTGATCGAGCGTGAGCTCACCCGCAGGCAAAACCACTCCGCAGTATTGGCAACTGTTACGGTCACGAAGCAGAATGTTCTTGCGCGAAAGGGCGCGCGTCTGATGCGGGATGCGGCGGTATTCCAGCAGGCGGATGACCGAAGGCATAGGGATGCGCAACAAGGCAGCATGCAAAATAGCGCCCTGCTCTTCCTCCGTCTTGGCCACGCCTTTGAGAACCAGAATAAGCGCCCGGCGAGCTCCGCAAATATTGATCGGCTCGTAGGAAGCGTTCAATACCAGCACCGGCTTTTGCATGGTGTAGGCGGAAGAGACCCTTTGCCCCGGCCACCCTTCATGCGGTTCCGAGGGTTCGGGAGGCAGCGCACGCCCCTGCGCGCTTACTTTCGGTTTGCGTGCGTGGATCATGGCTTTTCCCAAAGACATCTTGATCCTCCGTTACCCTCTCAATTCGCTCCCCTGCTCCGCAGAAAGGCTTCGCAGAAAACCTGTGTCCCAAACCGCCACTCCCTCGCGCTGCGCTCGGGCAACCGTCGCCACCTTAACCGACCGAGCGCCCGCATTCCTCAATACACGGCTACAGGCGCGGGCGGTGGCCCCGGTGGTGTAAATGTCATCCACCAGCAATATGTCCCGGCCGGCCAGCCGGGCGGGATGAGGCGCAAAAAAAGCGCCTCGCAGATTCTGCCGGCGCTGGTGAGTGGTCAGGCCTGCCTGACTCACCGTCATTCGTACGCGTTTCAGTAAACCGGTTTGTAGGCGCAACACCCATTGCGGGTGGCGGCGGCGCAATTCTGCCATAGCTGCGCGGGCAATCAACTCGGCATGGTTGAATCCCCGCTGCCCGATGCTTGGCGGGATGCATAGGGACCGGAATCACCAGCATTGGTGCCTCGGCAAAAGCTTCCAGACTCTCTGCCAGGAGCGCACCAAGACGGATCGAAATGGGCCGCATGCCCTCGTACTTAAGCAGATGAACCAACGAGCGAAGCTGACCGTGATACCCGCCATAAGCGACAGCCTTGTCAAAAGCAGGAGGGGCTAAGCGGCAGAGCTGGCAAAGGGAATCAGAGTTGTCACCGGGCAAGGAAGGAATGGATAGATTCGCCACACCCAGGTCTTCTCCACAACAAGCGCAAAGGATCCCCGATTGAGGGGGCAGGTGGGTGCAGCAGAAATCGCAGATTGGGACACGGGTGAAGCGCAGGAGGGATCCGCCGCAAAGGGCGCAGGAGCAGGGGAACAATGCACACGACAGGCCGTCGACGGGACTTCGCAGCACACGCACAATGGCACGCCAAACCGTAGTTTGGGAGAGCGGGACGGAAGGAATCAGCGAAACGGTCTCACCAGGGAAGACGCACCTCACACCCGGCCGGCAGGCTCCGCAACTACCCGCCGCCGCTGGGAAAAGTATACGGGCAACACAAGCCGGAACGCTAGGGTTGTTTAGGCGACCTTCTCCGCTTGTTCACGGAGCACAACCCGCTTTCCGGCGATGGTGAACGCGACCCCGGCCACTACCAGAGCAGCTCCCGCGTACTGCAAGGGTGTGGGCCGCTCGTGAGCCAACAACGAGCCCAGGAACAAAGCGATCAACGGGTTGACATAGGCGTAGCTGGAAACACGGGTGGTCGGGTCGCGCGCGATAAGCCAGACATAGGCGGTGAAAGCAATGATGGAGGCAAACACGATGAGATAGCCCATGGCGAATGCCAAATGCCAGTTCCACTGGTGGGCCAGGCCAGGCAAACGGCCCAGCTCACCAGTCGCGACCGAGAGCAGGAGGAGGAAGCTACCTCCCCAGGCCATCTGCAGGCCGGCGCTCATGCTGAGTTGCCGCGGCAACTGGAGATACCGGCTGCCCACCGTTCCGGCAGACCAGAATAAGCAGCCGAGGAGCAGGACCATCGCCGACAGGCTGAAAGCAGAGTTGTGAAGGCCAGCGGGGAGCATGAGCAAGATAACGCCCGCGATCCCCAGGACGATGCCGGTCATGGCTTTCGCTGTCGGCCGTTGTGAACCGGCAAACAACCACTCGCCAAGCAGAACCCAGACTGGAATGGTGGCGGCAATCACAGCCGCGAGGCCAGAAGGCACTTCCTTCTCCGCCCAGAAAAGGCAGCCGTAGTCGCCGGCAAACAAAACCAGGCCAAGGACTGCGGTCCCGATCCACTGACGGCGGTCCGGCTGAGGCATCCCTCGCCAGCGGCTGTAACCGTACAGAATTCCCCCGGCGCAAAGAAAGCGGAAAGCGGCGGCAAAGAAGGGAGGAGTCACCGCCACCACCTCCCGAATGGCCAGGAACGACGCGCCCCACAAGAAGTAGATCGCGGCGTAGGCGAGAAGCTTGCGCATTCCTATAGATTAGAGTGTTTCCATCGCGGATTGCGGAGGCACGCCGAGTGCAAGAGTCGACCCCGGAATTTCAGCCTTACGTTTCCCCCACTGAAAACCGCCCTGAACTGACCACCCGCGCGCTCGTACTGGGATGCATTTTTGGGTTACTGTTTGGCGCCGTGACCGTTATGTGGGCCTGCGCGCGGGTTTGACGGTGGGAGCGTCGATCCCCATCGCTGTGCTTTCGATCAGCGTGCTGAGAGCATTCGGGCGCGCCTCGATCCTGGAGAACAACATTGTTCAGACGACGGGTAATTCCGGGCAGTCGATTGCTTCGGGGGTGATCTTCACTTTGCCGGCCTTGATTTTCCTCGGCTTCGACCTCGAGTACTCGCGCATTTTCCTGTTGGCGTTGCTGGGCGGCTTGCTGGGCGTGCTGTTCATGATTCCGCTGCGGCGACAGTTGATCGTCGAGGAACACGGCCGGCTCATTTATCCCGAAGGCACCGCATGTGCCGACGTGCTGCTGGCGGGCGAGCGCGGCGGCTCCTTTGCGGGGCGCGTCTTTCTTGGCCTTGGCCTGGCGGCGTCTACACCCTGTTTCAAAACGAAAATTTGTTCGGCGCGTGGCCCGGCACTCCGGACTACCAGCCACAGTGGCTGAAAGGTTCAGCGATCCGTGCCGACGTCACCCCGGAATACCTGGGCGTGGGCTACATCATCGGTCCCAAGATTGCCGGGTTGCTTTTCGCGGGCGGCATCTTCTCCTGGCTGGTGCTCATGCCGGCGATTTATTTTTTTGGCTCCCACTTTCCCCAGGCAATTTATCCCGGGACCAAGCCGATTGCGCAGATGTCTCCCAGCGATCTGTGGGCTTCCTACATTCGGCCCATGGGCGCCGGCGCAGTGGCCGCATCAGGGCTGATCACGCTGATCAAGACCATGCCGACAATCGTGGGCGCGCTGCGGGCGGCGATGGGAAACCTGCGCCAGACTGGGGGCGTGAAAAGTGCTCCGCTGCGCACCGATGACGATCTCCCTTTCAGCGTGGTCGTGGGCGGGTCTGTGGTGCTGGTGTTGCTGATTTTCTTCTTCCTGACGTTCAAACCTGTGCCAGGCGCACAAGTAAGTTGGCTGGCGAATCTCTCCGCTTCGCTGTTGGTGGCTTTCTTCGGATTTCTCTTCGTGACGGTCTCCTCTCGGATCTGTGGATTGATCGGCAGTTCTTCGAATCCTGTTTCGGGTATGACGATCGCCACGCTCATGGCAACCTCGGCAATTTTTCTGGTGAAGGGATGGACCGCGCCTGCCTTCGGCGCCCTGGCCATCACCATCGGAGGGGTGGTGTGCATCGCGGCCGCCAACGCCGGCGATACCTCACAGGACCTGAAGACCGGATATCTGATCGGCGCTACTCCGCGCAAGCAACAAATTGCGTTAGTCATCGGCGCCTTCGTCTCCACGCTGGCGATCGGAGCGACGTTGCAATTGATGAACCAGGGGCTGGCGGAGTTCCGACAAACCGCGAAGCCGTGGGATATGGCGGTGGCTCACAGTGGGGTGCAGGTCGAGGAACAGCACTTTCACCAGGCGCAGATCCGGGTCATGAACGCCGGCAAACTCGTGGATACGCGGCCGGGCAATGGCTATGTTCTACTGAACGCGCTCAATTCGCCCGAGCTGGCCGACGGCAAATATCTCTACAATCCGCAAACGCAACAAATCGAAATACAGTGGATCCAGGGAATTGGAAGCGAAAAGGCAGCAGCGCCTCAAGCCCGGCTGATGGCCACCGTGGTCAACGGCATTTTGGGCCGCAAACTGCCCTGGGGCCTGGTGTTGCTGGGCGTCTTCCTGGTGATTGCAGTGGAGATTCTAGGGGTTCGCTCCTTGTCATTCGCGGTTGGCGCGTATCTGTCGATCGCAACCACTCTGGCCATTTTTGCCGGTGGTGTGGTGCGATGGATGATCGATCGCGCGGTGGAGAAAACGGAAAGCGAGAGCGAGGTCAGCCCAGGATCGCTTTATGCCAGCGGGTTGATTGCGGCCGGAGGCATCGTGGGGCTGTTGGGCGTGGCCCTGAAGCTTTATGAAACCGCTGTAGGTAAGCAGGATGTGCTGTTGTTGCCGGCCACCAATCCCCTGCACCATGATTGGGTTTCAGTGTTGATGTTTGTACTGCTGGCGGGTTCTCTTTATTACTTTGCGCGCAAGCCGCTCAAAGGCGGAGAGTGACCTGTGGTCTTATTAGATCTTTGAGGAGAAGCTATTGATGTCAATCGCGAAGGTATTTGTTGCAACCGTTTTCTGCTTCTTCGTTGTCCAGGCGCGTGCTGCGTCGGTCTATACTCTGGTTCCCGAACAGAACGGGATGCAGCTCAAGGCACCGGATGGCCGGGTGGTTTTTGAGTATGTCACGAAAAAGCCGGAAAATATCGGCCTGACCTCTCCGAGCGCAGCCTATTTCGATCCGGTTAATACGCCTGCGGGCGAGCGCGTCACCAACGTAGCTCCTGACGATCACCCCCATCATCGGGGCATCTTCCTGGGTTTTCTGGACTCGGAGTTTCGCACCCCGGCCACCTTCTCCAAGGCTCCGCCGAACCCCGCATTAAAGGCTTTCAACGTGCAGCGGGGCGATTTTTGGGCCTGGGGATTGTATGCACCGCGGGAAGGCCGGGTGATTCAAAACCGAGACATAAAGCTGGTAAACGCAGACGGCAAACACGCGCAGTTGGAGATTCACAACGATTGGCTCATCGACAACAAGAAGATGATGGAAGAGACGGATGAAGTCGGCGTGGCCGAACGCGACGGAGTCTACGTTATCGATCTCAGCTACCGGTTTGCGCCGGTGGTGGAATACGTGATTAACCAGACGGCCTTCGGGGGTTTTGTTGTACAAGCCCAGAAGTATGGCGACTCCTACTACTCGACGGCGTCGGGCAAGGTCGATTTCGGCAGTCCGCATTATTCCAATCCCGACTCCGACTGGCCCTCGGAGCCATGGTACGACTACACCATCCGGCTCAAGAGCGACGGTAAGGTAGTCGGCATCGCGGTTGTGGATCATCCGCTGAATCCACCGACCCGCTGGCATAACGTTCTCTGGATGGTGCAACCATGCACCACAACTTTCGGAAAGGAGACGATTGAGCCCGATGCGCCTCTGATCCTGAGGTACCGGGTGGTGGTCCACGATGGACCAACTCCGACCGAGGTGCTGCAGAAACTCTCAGCCGAATGGCGCGGAATGCTGGGGAACCCGTTTCCCAACTAGGCTGTCGATTCACTCTTCGCGCAGCCAGGCCGAAATTCATATTTCCTCCGGTTGCGCGTTGAGGGCGGCCGTCATGGCGGAAGCCAGACGATTCCAGCCTTCGGTCTCTTCGCGAAATCGCTTGCGGCCGGCGGCGGTGAGCTCATAAAACTTGGCCCGCCGGTTGTTGTCCGAGACGCCCCAACTCGCCTTCAGCAGTCCCTGGCGCACCAAGCGAAAAAGCGCCGGATAGAGCGCCCCCTGCTCAATGAGCAATGCGCTGTCAGTGATCTGGCCAATGCGCAAGAGTACCCCGTAGCCATGAAGGGGGCCGAGAGAAACCGCTTTCAGAATGAGCAGATCGAGAGTCCCTGGAAGCAGCTGGGCCTGGTCCGTCATGCGTCCCCCTAAGATACTAAGGAGAATAGGCTTGATTCTCCTAAGCTGTCAAGGAGAGAACGTTCCGGGAAAGTGCCACCAGGGCTAATAGCCCGGAAATTTATATGCCGAGCGTTTCCGCGGGTTTGAAAACCCGCTCCCCCGGACTGAAAGCTCGCGGCGGCTGGCACCTGTTTCCGGAAGGCTTCTTTGGAAGTATGTTGAGTTGGGAGTTTGGAAGGTTGCTGGCGGAGAGAGGGGGATTCGAACCCCCGGTAGAGGTGTTAGCCCCTACAACGGTTTAGCAAACCGCCGCCTTCAGCCACTCGGCCATCTCTCCGGGATTCACTGGACGGATTATATCCGAAGCCTTGCGGCTAGCGATTTCCACCCAGGTCCGACGGGACCTTTTTGTCTTTGAAGCGATTGACCGCTTCGACCACTTTGTCGCGGGCAAAGGACGCGTCGTGCCAGCCCTTCACCTCCACACGCTTGCCTTCAAGATCCTTATAAATGGCGAAGAAGTGGGTTATTTCCTTCAGCATGTGGGGGTAAATTTCGGAGTAGTTCCACACGTCGGCGTAGCGGGGGTTGTTCTTGCCCACGGCCAGAACCTTCTCGTCCGGCACCCCCTGATCCAGCATTTCCAGCAGGCCGATGGGCCTCACCTGCATCACGCAGCCGACAAAGCTGGGTGCGTCCACCAGGACCAGCACATCCAGCGGATCGCCATCCTCGCTGAGCGTGGAGGGGATGAAACCGTAGTCGCCGGGATAGTGCACCGGGGAATAGAGATTGCGGTCCAGCCGGAAGACATGCAGCGTCTTGTCGTACTCGTACTTGTTGATGCCCTCGGCGGGAATTTCAATGACGGTGTTGATGACCTCAGGACACTTTTCGCCCACCGGCAGTTCAAGATAGTTGACCATGATGGCTCCGCAGCCGCTTTATCATACCCCAGGAAGGGGTCAGGCGACGTGCGGTTCAGAGGGACATCTTGGCGATGTGCAGGCTGACCTGAACGGGCTCTGGTCCACAAGAGCGACACAATCTGCCCGTGGTACCTGGCGGCCGGCAGTTTGCGGCCTGTAGAGTTGTGGCTAGAGGATCTCAAGCAGTTTCTCGATCAGTTGGCGATATCCAGAGGACGCGATCACCGCATCCACGCCGTTGCGGAATTGCACTAGGCCGACGCCGCGCTGGTAGTCCATCGACAGGCTAACAATGCGTTCGAGCGCAGTTGCACGAGCATCATCGAGCGTGACCTCGATACTGGTTGAAATGTGCTCGCGGTGGTTCGTAGCCGGCAGCTTCAATTGAATCCCTCCCCCGAAGAATCAACAAGCAGTCGTCCAGAACCACCGCTTGATTCAGTAGCATAGCCGCTGGCGCGCCTCTGGCTACAACTATTGGGTAACAACGGGCGGGATAAAAGTACTCGTGGCTGGTAATGTCTACACCCTTTTCGCGTCCTGTCCCGGTTGCACATGGCTCTATAATTTCAATCGTTTACGGCCAGCTCGCCCGGGCAGTTTGCGAGACTGCCGCCGCCGGACAGCCTGGTGAAAAATGCTTTAGTATCCATTACGGTTTGAAGACGCGACTTGCTCGCAGTCCGCAAGAGGAGGAGTCTGTTCATGGCCAACGGCTCGATGCGAATCAAAGCACTGCACTGTGTTTGTCTGTTTTTTACACTGGTGCCGCTGGCATCGCATTTGGAGGCGAAGGTGACCAAGTCCGAGTTCGGCAGTATGCCCGATGGAACCAAGGTAGAGATCTATACCCTCGAAGAGGGTGCGCTCAAGGCACGGGTCATGACTTATGGCGCGCGGCTGGTGTCGCTCGAGGTGCCCGACCGCAGCGGCAAGATCGCCGATATCGTCCTTGGCTATGAATCGCTGCAGCCCTACACGGCCGACCCCAAAAGCTACTTTGGAGCCATCGTCGGGCGTTACGGCAACCGGATCGCCCATGCCACCTTTACCCTTGACGGCAAGCGCTACGATCTGCCGGCGAACGACGGCGTCAACACCTTGCACGGGGGAATCATAGGTTTCGACAAGCTGGTGTGGCAGGGGCATGAAATTCCCCATGGGGTTGAGCTCACCGCTGGTCAGCAAGGATGGCGACCAGGGTTTTCCGGGCACCCTGACCTCACGGGTCCGCTATACGCTGGAACCGCACGCGCTCAAAATCGAGTACTTCGCCACCACCGATAAGGACACGGTCCTCAATCTGACCAATCACAGTTACTTCAACCTTGCCGGCGAGGGGCAAGGAGACATTCTCAACCACCTGGTGATGATTCCTGCAGACCGCTATACTCCTGTCGACTCGGGGCTCATTCCCACCGGCGAACTGGCCCCGGTGGCGGGAACGCCGCTGGACTTCCACAAATCGACCGCCATCGGAGCGCGGATCAACGACAATAATGAGCAAATGCGCCTGGCTGGGGGATATGACCATAATTACGTCCTCAACGGAAAGATGGGCGTGTTGCAGGAGGCTGCGCGGGTGGTCGAACCAACCAGCGGGCGGGTGCTGACCGTGGAGACGACCCAACCCGGGGTGCAGTTCTATTCCGGCAATTTTCTGGATGGAACGCTGCATGGCAAACACGGTCACGTCTATAACAAGCACGCCGGATTCTGCCTGGAGACGCAGCACTTTCCCGATTCTCCGAATCACCCTAAATTTCCCACGACCGAGCTGAAGCCGGGGCAGACCTACCATAACGTCACCGTGTTCAAGTTCTCCACCGCTCCCTGAGCAGGGATTGCCACAGAGCGGGGTGCCTCGACTTCCGCTGAAGGGTACGGACATCGAATCGGGCTTTAGCCGCCACCAGGGCTAAAGCCCAAAATTTATATACGGAGCGTTCCCGCGGGTTTGAAAACCCGCTCCCCCGGACTAAAGTCCGCGGCGGCACCCGTAGCCTGGGCACCCGGCATTCTTCACCCTACAAAAGCCAGGATGCTACCCTCAAATCGATGGCGGAAAAGACCCTAATGCAGCAGCCCGGCCCCGATTCCGGCCTCTCCGGCGGCAGCCGCTTTTTGCGCGCCTGCCTGCGCCAGCCGGTGGACCAGACGCCGGTGTGGTTTCTGCGCCAGGCCGGCCGCTACATGCCGGAGTACCAGGCCGTACGCCGCCACCATTCGCTGCTGGAGATCTGCAAGAACCCCGAGCTTGCCGCTGAAGTGACGATCACCGCCGCGGAAAAGCTTGACGTCGATGCCGCCATCATCTTTGCCGACCTGCTTTTGCCGCTGGAATGCATGGGCCTCGATTTTGAGTTCCTGGCCGGCGAAGGTCCGGTGATCCATCAGCCCGGTGCGCACGCGCGGCCGATGTGGAGAAGCTGCGCATCGATCGCGCCGCACGAGCTTGGCTATGTGGCCGAGGCCATCCGCAAAGTCGTGGCCCATTTCAAGGATCGCATCGGCATCGTTGGATTTTGCGGCGCGCCCTTTACCCTTGCCAGCTACATGATCGAGGGCGGCGGTTCACGCAACTACATCTACACCAAGTCCTGATGTACCGGGAACCGTCCGTCTGGCAGCTTCTGCTGGAGAAGCTGGCTTCGGTGCTGGAAGAGTACGCCGCCCAACAGGTGGAGGCCGGGGCCGACGTCATCCAGATTTTCGATAGCTGGGCCGGCGCCCTCAGCCCGGCCGACTACCGCGATTTCGTTCTGCCCGTGACCACGCGTTTAGTGCGCAAGGTGCAGGCGCTGGGCGTGCCGGTCATCTACTTCGGCGTGGATACCGCGACCCTGCTGCCGGCCATGCGCGAAACCGGCGCCGACGTCATCGGCCTCGATTGGCGGGTGCCCCTGGACCAGGGCTGGTCCGCTCTCGGCCACGCGGTCGCGGTGCAAGGCAATCTCGACCCCATCCTGCTGTTCGCCGGCGGAGATCTGCTCCGCCAACGCGTGCGCCAGATCCTCGAGCAGGCCGGCGGCCGTCCGGGACACATCTTCAATCTGGGCCACGGCATCGTTCCCGGCACGCCGGTCGAAAATGTGCAGCGAGTGGTGCAGTATGTGCGCGAGTTCAGCGCCATCACGGAGACCATTCCCGTGCCTGATATCGCACCGCCGCGCCAGGCCGTTCTGTTGCTTGCCCACGGAACGCCCGAGTCGCTCGATCGAGATTCCCGAGTACCTGCGCAATGTCACCGGCGGACGCCCCATGCCCGAATCTGTCATCGAAGAGATTCGTCACCGTTACAGTCTCATTGGATCGAGCCCGCTGACGGAGCTCACCCTGGAGCAAGGACGCCTGCTCTCCCAGGCGCTCGGCATCCCGGTCTATGTCGGCATGCGCAACTGGAAGCCGTATATCGCCGATGTGGTGCGCCAGATGCGAGAGGATGGCATTACCTCGGCGGTCGCCATTTGTCTTGCGCCACAGAATTCCCGCACCAGCGTGGGGCTCTACCGCCGCGCCGTTTTTGCCGAAGCCGCGGGCGCCATGGAGATCGACTTCATCGATGGCTGGGCCGACCATCCCCAGCTTGCCCAGGCCTTTGCCGAACGACTGCAGCCGGTGTGGCAAAGTTTCTCTGCGCGTATCGGTCGGGCGCCGGTGCTCTTTACCGCCCACAGCGTGCCCTGCAGAACCATCCAGGGCGAGCCTGACCCCTATCCGGTGGAAGCCAAGCGCACGGCGGCCAACGTGGCCGCGCTGCTCGCGCCCGCTGGGGCTCACCGTCGCCGACTGGTTTTTCGCCTTTCAAAGCCAGGGCATGTCCGGCGCTAGCTGGATCGGCCCTACGGTCGAGGACACCCTCACCGCGCTTCGCCAGGAGGGCCACTCCGCGGTCGTGATCCAGCCCATCGGTTTCCTCTGCGACCACGTCGAGATCCTTTACGACATCGATATCGGCTTCCGTGACTTCGCCGCCGCAATCGGCCTCGAAGTCGTGCGCCCGCAGTCGCTCAACGACTCTCCGCTGCTGACCGCGGCGCTGGAGGATCTGGCCCGGCAAGGCTTCGCGCGGCTGGCCGCGCAGACTCTCTGCCGCTACTGCCTATGCGCTGCCTTATGATCGCGATTGTGGGTGGCGGCATCAGCGGCCTGGCGACGGCTTATCAACTCGCCCGCGAGGGAGTCGAGTTTATCCTCTTTGAATCTTCAGAGCGGCTCGGCGGCATCGTCGAAACCGTTCATCGCCAGGGTTTCGTCATCGAGTGCGGCCCCGACTCCTGGGTGACGGAAAAGCCCTGGGCCCGCGAACTGGCGGTGGAACTCGGCCTCGAAGACCAGATCATCGCCTCCAACGATCAATGGCGGCGCACCTACGTGCAGCAGGGCGGCGAACGCTATCCGCAGCTGGTCCCCATCCCTGACGGCATGCGCATGATGGTTCCCGGCAAGTGGGGTCCGCTGCTGGAATCGCCGCTCTTCAGTTGGCAGGCTCGGCTTGCCTATCTGCGCGAACCGAAGCGCGCCGAGGAGCTGAAGGCCGCCGCGCCGGCGCATGACGAATCCGTGGCCGATTTTGTACGCCGCCATTTTGGCGAGGAAGTCACCTCGCACCATTGCCGGACCCCTGCTGGCCGCGGTGTTCGGGGGAGACATTGCGCAGCTCAGTGTTCGCGCTGTCATGCCCGCCTTCGTCCGCATGGAAGCCGAGCAGGGCAGCCTGATCCAGGCTGTTCAGACGGCGCGCGCAGCATCACTCCGGCCATTTTCACCACCCTCGCCGGTGGTCTCGAGACTCTGATCGATCGCATGGTTGCCAGGTTGCCGGCGGCGTCCCTACGCCTGCGCCAGCCGGTGCTCGGATCGAGGCCGCGCATGGCGGCTGGCGGGTCACGACCGCGGCGGGGCCAGAACATTTTGACGCGGTCGTCCTGGCCACTCCGCCCCATGTTACCCGCGCTTTGCTGAAGCCACTCGACCAGGCGCCCGCATGGCCGGTTTGCTGCCCCAGCAGGCCACGTCGGCCATCGTGGTGGCGCTGGCCTTCGCTGCTGAGCAAGCGGCGCGCCTGCGCATTCCACGTGGCTTTGGCTTTGTGGTTCCTCCGGTAAAAACGGAGGAGCACCCGCTGCTGGCCTGCACCTTTGTGGATCAGAAGTTTTCCGGCCGCGTTCCGGCAGGGGCGGTGCTGCTGCGCGCCTTCTTCGGCGGCCACTCGGGCGAAGCGCTGCTCGGCGAAGCGGACGATCAGCTCATCGAGCGCGCCCGGTCGCAACTGAGCCGCGTTCTGGGTCCCTGCCGCAAGCCGCGGAAACGGTGGTGCGCCGCTGGCCTCTGTCACTGCCACAATATGCTGTTGGTCATCTGGACCGAATGGCGGAGCTGGAATCGATGGTGAGGCAATGCCCGGCCTGCATCTTGGTGGGTAGCGCCTATCACGGCGTAGGATTGCCCGACCTTATCCGTCAGGGTCGCGCCACTGGCGATCGCTCAGCGGCAACCGCACCATGTCGCGATCTGTCACATAGCCTACCGCTCCTTGGCGGTGCAGAGACTGCGCGTTAAGCGCATTATGCCTATTAAGTTACGCAGTTTGGCAGGAGCAACAAGAAACCCGTCAATTCAAGACCCGCTGAAATCGATTGCCCGCGCAGTGGCACGACGATGTCAGTTGTGAAAAATTAAGAATAGCGGCTAAACTGCCGATACGTAACAAGCCGCTGCTAATTTTGACCAGCTTGCATCTCACCAGCGAAAACGAATGATTAAGCCAAAACAGAAAGTCGTCATTGTCGGGGCCGGTCCGGGCGGGCTGGCCGCTGCTATTTTGCTGCAACGGTCGGGCGTCGATGTCACTGTCGTGGAGCGCCGGGATGTCGTCGGCGGCCGCACCTCCACCATCGAGCGAAATGGCTTCAAATTCGATACCGGGCCAACCTTCTTTCTTTACCCCAGGGTGCTGCGCGAGATCTTTGCAGCCGCCGGCAGAGACCTCGAGGAAGAGATCCCCATGTATCGGCTGGATCCCCAGTACCGCCTGGTCTTCGGCTCGGGTGGAGAACTGCTGGCTACGCCTGACCTGGAACGCATGGAGCGCGCGATCGCTCAGCTCAGCCCGGACGATGCCCGCGGCTTTCATCGCTTCTTTTGTGACAACCGCAACAAGCTGGAGAAATTTTTGCCTTTTCTGGAGTCGCCCTTCGAGAGCTGGCGAGACCTGGCCAAGCTTGACATGCTCAAGCTGCTGCCGCTGCTGCGCCCGTGGCGCTCGCTCGATTCCGACCTGCGCAGCTATTTCAAAGATGAACGCATTCGCCTCGGCTTCAGCTTCCAGTCCAAGTATCTCGGCATGTCGCCGTTCACCTGCCCCAGTTTGTTCAGCATTCTTTCTTTCCTGGAGTATGAGCACGGCGTATTTCATCCCGTGGGTGGTTGTGGCGCGGTCACCAAGGCCATGGCCCGCATCGCCGAAGACCTGGGCGCCCACGTGCTGCTCAATGAGCCGGTGGAAGAAATGATCTTTGACGGCCGCAAGTGTACCGCGGTACGCACCGCCAACCGAACCCTGGCTGCCGACGCCGTGGTGGTCAACGCCGACTTCGCTCAGGCCATGCAACGCATGGTGCCGGACAGCATTCGCCGCCGCTGGACCGACAGCAAAATCGAGAAGAAGCGCTTCTCCTGCTCCACCTTCATGCTCTACCTGGGCATTGAAGGACGCTATGACGAGGTCTCTCACCACACCATTTACCTGGCGGAGGATTACCGGCAGAACCTGCGCGATATCGAACAACTGCACCAGCTTTCGGACGATCCGTCCTTCTATGTGCAGAATGCCTGCGTTACCGACCCGTCGCTGGCGCCGAAGAAGATGAGTACGCTCTACGTTCTGCTGCCGGTCACGCACGAGCATCGAAATGTCGATTGGGCCGTCGAACAAGGCGCGCTTTCGATCGCTGGCCCTGCGCCAGCTGGAGAAGATCGGAATCAAGGACGTGGAACGGCGCATTCGCTTCGAGAAGGTGGTCACGCCGGCCGATTGGCGCACCGATTACGCGCTGCACAAAGGCTCTACCTTCAGCATGGCGCATAACCTGCGGCAGATGCTTCACCTGCGGCCGCACAACCGGTTTGAAGATCTTGACCGCGTCTACCTGGTCGGCGGCGGCACCCATCCCGGCAGCGGCTTGCCGGTGATCTTCGAATCCGCCCGCATCACCGCGCGGCTGCTGCTCGAAGACCTGAAGCTTGAGCCGCAGTGGGATACCTCCCCGGCGCTGGCCGAAGCCGCCATGTACGAAGCTGCTTCATAAAATGGCGGCAGGGTGCACAATCAACACTATGCCGCTGAAGATCGAGCGCGGGTACGAGGCCCATCGCCGCCTCCCTGGGGCAGGCGCGGGCGGCGCAGCAGATCTGGGCGCAGAAGGGCTTGCGCGAGCGCCTCGCCCTGCTGCGCCGCGCCCGGCATCGCATCGCCGCAACCGCTGAGAAAATTGCGCAAAGTGTTCCCTGCGACCAGCCCGGCGCACTGCATCGCAGTGTGGCCGACACCCTGGTCTCTGAGGTGCTGCCGCTGGTCGAGGCCTGCCGTTTTCTGGAGCGCGAAGCCGGCTGGATTCTTGCTCCCCAGCGGCTTAGCTCGCACGCCCGCCCCTTTTGGCTTCGCCGGGTCACCGCGGAGACCAGGCGCGAGCCGCTGGGTGTGGTGCTCATTATTGCGCCCGCGAACTATCCGCTGTTCCTGCCCGGGGTGCAGGCGCTGCAGGCGCTGGCCGCCGGCAATGCCGTTCTGTGGAAGCCTGCGGCTGGCGGCATGGCCGCCGCTGAGGCGCTGCGCGACGTGCTGGTGGGTTGCGGCCTCGATCCGGCTTTGCTGCAACTGCTGGACGAATCGCCCCAGGCGGCGGCGGAGGCCATCGCTGCCGGCGTGGACAAAGTTTTTCTCACCGGCTCCGCCGCCACTGGCACGGCGGTTCTGCATCAACTGGCGGCGCATTTGACGCCCGCTGTCATGGAGCTCTCCGGCTGCGATGCTGTCTTCGTGCTGCCCGGCGCCGATCTGGATCGTACGGTTGCGGCGCTGACCTTCGGATTGCGGCTCAACGGTTCGGCTACCTGCATGGCGCCGCGACGGCTCTTCCTGGTCGGCGAGCATCCCGGCCTGGTGCCGGCACTGCTCGAGCAGCTAAAGAGTCTTGCTCCGGTCAGCCTTGCTGCCCGCATCCGAGCCCAGCTTGCTGACCTGCTGGAAGATGCCCAGCGCCTGGGCGGCTCGGTGCTGATGGATGAGTCTGGCTGCCGGCATGCGCTATGCCGTGATCACCAGACGCCACTCCAGAAATGCGCATCGCGCAGAGCGATATCTTCGCGCCTGTGCTCAGCATTTTCGATGTGCCGGATACGGACGCCGCGATCGCCGCTCACGCGCCCTGTCCTTATGCGCTCACCGCGGCTATCTTCGGGCCCGAGCCCGAAGCGCGCACGCTGGCCTCGCGGCTCCCGGTCGGCACGGTGCTGATCAACGACCTGATCGTCGCCACCGCCGATCCGCGCGTCAGCTTCGGCGGCCGCAAGTCGAGCGGCTTTGGCGTAACCCGCGGCCGCGAAGGTTTGCTGGAAATGACCGCGCTCAAGACCATCGTCGCGCAGCGTAGCCGCGACCTGCGCGCGTATCGGCCAACCACGCCCGACCATCAGCCGTTCTTTGCCGCTTACCTCGAGGCCGTTCATGGCGGTAACTGGCTCGCCCGCTGGAATGGCCTGCGCCGGTTTTTACGTGCGGCCACCCGGCTCGATTGAGACTAGGAGAAACCACCATGCGCGTTGCAGTGATCGGTTCAGGATTAGGAGGACTGTCGGCGGCTTGCACGCTGGCCGCGCGCGGCTACGAGGTCGAGGTCTTCGAGAAGAATCCATGGCTGGGCGGCAAGGCCGCGGTGCTGGAGGAGCAGGGTTTCCGCTTCGATATGGGGCCCACCATTCTGATTCAGCCCTCGGTGCTGCGGCGCATCTTCTGCGAAGCCGGCCGCAGCATGAGCGATTATCTGGACATGGTTCGTCTCGATCCGCAGTGGCGCTGCTTCTTCGATGACGGCACGGTTCTGGATCTCAAAGACGATGTCCGCGAGATGGCCGCATCGCTTGAGGGCAGGGAACCGGGGCTGGGCGCCCGCTTTACCGAGTTCATGGAGCTTTCGGAAAAGCTGCACACCATCTCCGACAAGTTTTTCTTCTGGAAGTCGGTCGGCTCCATGCGCGACACCTTCGATATCGGCGGCAGCTTTCAGATCTCAGTGCTCAAGGATGTTCTGAGCATGCGCCTGGGGCAAAGCGTCTCCGGAACCATTCGCGAATTCATCAAGGACCCGCGCGTGGCCCAGATGCTCGATCACTATGTGCAGTACGTGGGCTCGTCGCCGGATAACTCTCCGGCGATTCTTTGCTCCATTGGCCACATGCAGGCGGAACAGGGCATCTGGTATCCGAAGGGAGGCACCCGCGCCGTGCCCCAGGCGCTGGTCCGTCTGGGCACCGAGCTTGGCGTGCGTTACCACACTGGAATCGAGATTGCGCGCTTGCTCATCGAGGGCGGCGCTATTTCCGGCCTGGAAACGAGCAGCGGCGAAAAGCATCGCTTTGACGCCGTGGTTTCGAATGAAGACGCGGTGCGCACTTATCGCGAGCTGCTTGGCGGCGCGGTTGCCGATAGCTTTGATAAGCGCAGAGAGTACGAGCCGGCGTGTTCCGGTGTGGTGCTCTACCTCGGCCTGAACCAGCGCTACGAGCATCTGGCGCACCATGACTTTGTTTTTTCCCGCGATCCGCACGAGGAGTTTCACCACATCTACGATCTGGCCGAGCCTGCGCCCGATCCGACCTGCTATCTCGCCTCCACTTCAGCCACCGATCCCACCACTGCGCCTGCCGGGGGCGATGCGCTTTATGTGCTGGTGCACACTCCGTTTCTGCGCCCCAAGCATGATTGGTCGAAGATGTTTCCCGCCTATCGCCAGGTGATTCTCAACAAGCTGAAGCGCACTGCCGGTCTGACCGACATTGAGGAGCGCATCGTCTTTGAGCGCGCGCTCACGCCGGTTGATATTCACCAGCGATACCGGGTGCTGAATGGAGCGATCTACGGCATCTCCAGCCACGGCCGTTGGAATGGCGCGTTCAAGCCGGCCAATGCCAGTCCGGATCTTGAGGGTCTCTACCTGGCGGGAGGCGCGGCGCATCCCGGACCGGGAATGCCGATGGTGATGATGAGCGGCTGGATTGCGGCCGACGCACTCGACCAGCATTATCGCGGAGCAGAGGCCGCTGTTTCTGCGCGGCGGCAGGCGGAGGAGCTTCTTGCCCATGCCTGAGGCCGTTGGCGCTGTAACGTGACAACGAGGTCGAGATTCGTGGTATCCCACATCTCGCGAAAAACGACCGAGATGTGGGGCACCCGGCATCGGTTCGAGCGCTAGGTAGAAAGCATGGCGATGGACGATGAAAGTACGGCGTTGGTCCGTCCTTCGCGGCGTCTGCTTTCGTTCTTCGCCAAGTATCTGCACTGGTATATCGGCCGCCACTTTCACGCTATTCGGCTGGCAAACTCCAGCCGTTTCCCGAGGTTACAGGCCCGCTGATCGTCTATGCCAACCATGCCTCCTGGTGGGACCCGCTTGCTTTCATCGTGGTTTCGCGCTACTTTCTCCCCACCGCCGCCCACTATGCTCCCATGGACGCCGCTGCCCTGAAGCACTACTCGTTTCTCCGCAAGCTGGGCCTGTTTCCGCTGGAAACTGGAACCCGGCGCGGAGCCGTCCAATTCCTGCGTGCCGCGGAAAAGATTTTCTCTACGCCGAACTCCGTTCTTTGGGTCACCCCTGAAGGACGCTTCACCGACATGCGCACTCGTCCTGCAGTCTTCCGCCCCGGTCTGGCAGCGTTGGTCGCGCGGCTCGGCGCGTGCACTCTTGTGCCGCTGGCCTTCGAGTACACCTTCTGGGATGAGCGCCTGCCGGAGATCCTGATCTCGTGCGGCCAGCCGATCGAGGTCAGCGACGGGCGCCAGCATAGCGCCGAGGAGTGGAGCGACCGGCGAGCGCTGCCTTGGCCGCTACCCAGGATGAACTCGCTGCGCTGGCCAAACTTCGCGATCCTGCGCGCTTTGAAACCATCCTCTCCGGCCGGGTTGGCATTAGCGGCGTCTATGAGGCGTGGAAGCGGCTCGCTGGCCTGCTGACCGGGCGCGCTTATCAAGGCAGCCATGGGAGCATCCACCGCCTATGAGCACCATCATTGCTGTCGCATTCTGCTGCGCGACCGTGCCCGCCGTGCTCTGGGTTTGGAACATGCTGCTTTATCGCGAGCCTGACTCGGGCAGCTGTGCGGAAACAGGCCATTGCGTTCTTCCGGATGCTATCTCGGTGCTTATCCCGGCGCGCAATGAAGAACGCGTCATTGCCGCGTCGATTGCCAGCCTGCTGGCTTCGCGCGGAGTTGCGATCGAGATCGTTGTGCTCGATGATGGTTCGACCGATCGAACGGCGGAGATTGTGCGTGGCTTCGCCGTCCAGGATGCGCGCGTGCGCCTGCGTTCTTCGCCTCCGCTGCCAGGCGGCTGGAATGGCAAGCAGCACGCCTGCCACGCGCTCGCCAGCGGCCCGCTCGAATATCCTCTGCTTTCTCGACGCGGATGTGCGTCTCGCTCCCGAAGCTCTGGCCTGCATGTCGGCGTTTCTGCTGCGCTCCGGCTCTGACCTGGTCAGCGGTTTTCCCCGCCAGGAAACGGAGACTCCTCTGGAGTGGCTGCTGTTGCCGCTGATTCACTTTGTGCTGCTTTCGTATCTGCCGCTGGCCGGCATGCGTGCTCTGCCGGCGCCCGGCTTCGCTGCAGGCTGCGGTCAGTTCCTCATGGTGCGCCGCGATGCTTACCGCAAGACCGGCGGCCACTCGCAGATCCGCACCACCATGCATGATGGACTATTGCTGCCCCAGCTCTTTCGCCGTCACGGCCTGCGCACCGATATTGCTGACCTGACCCATCTTGCAACTTGCCGCATGTATCACAATGCCGCAGAGGTTTGGCGCGGTCTGGCAAAGAATGCTACCGAAGGCATGGCTGCGCCCGCGCGCATTCTGCCTTTTACCTTCCTGCTCTTTTGCGGCCAGGTTCTTCCCTTGCTGCTCGCCCTCTCGTTGGCTTTCGCGCCGGCATCGTACAGCGCGCGCGCGCACGATCATCCTTGCCGCACTGGCAGCGTCGTTTGTGCCTCGTCTGCTTTCCGTCTGGAAATATCGTCAATCCCTGCTCAGCGCTTTGCTGCATCCCCTCGGCGTCACTGTTTGCTCGCGCTTCAGTGGTATGCCCTGTTGCGCAAACTCGCCGGCCAACAGGTCACCTGGAAAGAACGCGCCTATCGCATGGGGTGATGCAACCGTTGCTGCGGTGAGAGCATTTCAATTCTTATCATGGTGTTGGCCATCTTCCTGCTTCTTGTGCCTGGTGCTTCAGGCAGCCATTACCGGTTTCCAGCAGCGCCTGGGTGAGGCGCGCCGCATATATTTTGCCGACCTTCAGGGAAATCGGGCAGCTGCCGAGAAGGCTCGCGCGAGCTTTGCCGCGCTCCCGTGATTTCCCGGGAGACCGTGGTCGACGCTTATAGCGGCAGCCTGGAGCTTCTGGAGGCGGCTCGTACCTGGGCCGTCTGGGATAAGCGGAGATTGGCAAATGAGGGCCTGGGGGATGGATCAGGCCGTCAACCGCGCGCCAGACGATCTGGAAGCGCGTTTCATCCGCGCCGCTTCCACCTGGCATTTGCCGTTTTTCTTTAAGCGCCGTGACCAGGCTGCGAGTGACTTTGCCTACATTGCGCCGCGGGCAGAGGCCGCGGTGGCGAAGAGGGAAGCTACCGCCCGAGCTGGCCGCCGCCGCCCTCGACTACTACGGTCAGGTCCTGAACGACCGCAGCGACAATCACGGTGCCAAACAAGCGTTTGAAGCCGCGGTGCGCATCGACGGCACCAGCCCCGGGGGCCGCGATGCACAAAAACGATTGCGCAGCGAATAACGGGGTCTGAGATACGCTACAAGATCAACAGGAGAAAGCGCATCTGGGAAGTTTGCCACGATTGCAGCTTTGCTGGCATGCCTGGCACTGGCCGCGCTGCCTCAGTCTGGTAGCAAGGTCAGAATTGGCTATTGCGGAGCGCTGAAAGATATCGACGCGGTGAAGGCCGCTGGCTTCGATTACATGGAGGTGCGCACTTCAGAAGTAGCCGCGCTTTCCGATGCCGATTATGAAAAGGTCGCCGCCAAGTTCAAGCAGGTCAGGCTTCCGGTGTTGTCCGCCAATTTGTTCATTCCCGCAGACATCAAAGTCACCGGACCGAACGTCGACAAAGAACGCCAGATGGAATACGTACGCCGGGCGCTCGATCGAGTGTCTCGCCTCGGCGTGCGGCTGGTGGTCTTTGGCAGCGGTGGGGCACGCCAGGTTCCCGAAGGATTTTCCAAGCAAGAGGCTTTTCAGCAACTGGTTGACTTTGGTAAGCGCATCGCGCCCGAAGCCCGAGCACGCAACATCACGATTGCAATCGAGCCGCTACGCAAGCAGGAAAGCAACATCATCAACAACAGTACCGAGGCGCTGGCATGGGTGAACGCGGTCAACGACCCGAACATCCAGTTGATGATCGACTTTTTTTACTTCCAGGTGGAGAAAGAAGACCCGTCCGATATTTTTAAGGTGCAGGACCATCTGCGCCACCTGCACATGGCGAATCCAGACGGCCGCGTGATGCCGCTGAAGTGGGAGGAATACAACTACGCGCCGTTTTTTGCTGTGCTGCGGCAGATTCACTACGACAGGCTGATCAGCCTGGAGAAACTATCAAAGGACTTGCCAGTGGAAGGGCCGCAGTCAATTGCACTGCTGCGGCGGGCGTTCGAACAGTGATTGCCGGGCCTAGGAAAGCCGCGGGGCCTTCTACGCCGCGCTCTGAAGCTTTGTATCAGGGCCCGACTTTAGTCGGGCCCTGATTAAAAGCACTGGAGTGCGGAGTGAAGGTGACTGCATTTTCTTTAGCCCGGTGCGGCATTGCTGAAGCCGAGCCCTTCGTCAAATCAACAGTCGTCAGCCGCCTGGATTGAACCCCGGCAGCATGTGCGACTCTCCGCGAAACATGTGATAGTCACCGTAGGTGATGTAGTTCACCATGGTCTCGTAAGGACCGTAGGTTCTGAAGCCTTCATCCCAGTCCATCAACAAGGCTCAAGGAGCGGGATCCTCATAATGGAAACGCTTCTCTGCGGGCGGATAAAGGTCTTCCCTCCGATATCCACGGGGGCATAGGTAGATCAAGATGTCGGAGCGGGAAACTACCGTAAAGCCTTTCGGGTCTTCC
This sequence comes from uncultured Acidobacteriaceae bacterium, assembly GCA_963805955.1. Classification (GTDB taxonomy): domain Bacteria; phylum Acidobacteriota; class Terriglobia; order Terriglobales; family Acidobacteriaceae; genus PALSA-350. The sequence goes on along the minus strand of CAWDVZ010000012.1, from coordinate 37,274 downwards.
TGCGCCTGAAGACGTAGAATGGCGCCGCTTGCCGGATCAATGGCGATCTCGCCGTGATACCCGGCCCGGATGGCAAAGCCAATCGTTCCGTCGCCATCGGGAAGACAACAGCCCGCTATTTGATAGAGGGATTTGTCTACCGGAATCCGATAGGTAAATACAGCACGCAAGCCGTTCGGGCTCTGCTCCCAACGGCTCCACGTCAAACCGCCGGGAGCCGCAATCGCATCGCGGACAAAGCCGAGCGCCGGGCCGAAAGTGCCGTAAGTGATGAGAAACGGTTCGTTGCTTTTGCGTTTTTTGCGTTTTGCCGCGCCCGGATCGGCGACTTCCTTGCCATCGCAATAATAAAAGCTTATTTTAAAGCTTTCCGCCATTTGCAACGGCTGGTAGAAGAAGTCTTCTATTTACCGCATCGAATTCCGCAATTTCTTCATAACGGACCGTGGTCCGGCCGGCAAAGTAATTGGGCAACTTCGGCAACGTGTCGCGCAGATAATCACCGACCAAGGCGATCATCCGCTGTTGCGCGGCCGCATCGGGTGGTGCAACCGCTGGGATCTCCGCAAGCGGCGGAGGCACAAAGGCAGACTTGTCAGCCAAAACCGTTAGCGCCTGCTGGGTCTTCTTGCCGTGGAAGGCCGCCGTCCAGAGAGCAAACTTTGAGGCGCTTAGCGATTCGGTCAATTCCAGTGCAGAAAGTTGCCTCGCCACCTCGCCATCACTGGCGGCCGTGGAGCGTGTTTAGCAATTTCTTTTAACTGGGCAACCGTGAATCTCCCGAGTGCTGGGGTTTGGCTGGTCGGAATAAAAAAGGTAACCATAATAGCCGGTGCTGGTGCGGGCCGACCGACCCGGCTAATCGAAACCTCGGACCTGCAGCCGGTGATATTCGTCGGGGTGATCGGCAGGTGCAGGGTCGAAGGACAAAGTGTAGAAGGCGCCGGCCTCCCTGACACAACTCTCGATCTGGCTGAGCAGGTCGGAACTTCTGTTCCAGCACGCGTCCGCCGCTCTGCACCGCAAGTACCATTCGGGATAAGTCCATGAAGCTGGCATCGCGAACCGATTGTACCCCGTTCAGGTAACTCTTATAGAGCAGGAAAGGGATCGGTTTCCCCCACGGAAAAGCTGTAGAGAGCGATCCGAGCTTCCCGCAAGAGGGTCGAAAACCAGCAAATCGTGTAGAAGGTGTCTTCCCTGGGGCCCCGAGGCTTCGCTGTCTACCCCGCTTCCCAGACCCGACCCGGGTCCGACCCCAAAGCAGCAGCTTTCTGCCCGGCTTGCGTCTTTCCGCAGTGGCAATTGCGCCCAGCGCCTGCAGTGCATCGAGCGAGGGGGGACTCGCAAGTTGCCCGTTTTTTGAAACTTATACGCTTCAAAGCCACCTCGCCGTTATGAGCGACCTGCGTGGCCAAGGAGTTGCCGTCACTGGAGGGCTGGGCCACCTGCCAAAGCCCGGTGTCGAGCATGGTGAAGATAGAAACCGGCTGCGCCAGGTGGCCGCCATTGCGGCGCAGGAAGGCTTCGACAGAAGTACGCTCAATGGAAGCCAGGCCCACCGGTATTTGGAGCGTATCGATGACCAGAATGACTTCAACCGGAGGTTCGGGCTCCCAATGCATGAAAGGAGAGAATCCGGTTGGGACTGCCATTTTCCAATAAAGTGAAGTCAGTGGACCGGAGGCCGGGTATTGGCGCTCCAGAGGTATCCTTTTTTCTTGGGTCTGACGCTGCCTGAGCATTCGCCGATGGCACACAAACGAGAGCCAGCAGAACGAGAGCCAGAAAAAGCCAGCGCGATATACCAACGGCTTGCATCTCGCCCGGAACCGCCTCCTGCTGCTCGCAGGAAGTATATCCGCTCTGCAAACGGCGATCACCCTTCCGTGTCAGAGTGATCCACGATGGTGGGAGCAACTGACGCTAACGTCGTACGTCCAGTACCAGCGCGTGGAAAGTGTCGTTCAAGGGTAACGTAGCAAAACAACAGTTCATTGACCGTCTCGATTTGTGCCGAAGATAATCAGCAGAATTCAACAGACTTCCTGGGGTTGCTTTGTCATCCAATGCTCTAACTGCCTCTGCCAGTAATACCATCGTCGCCGGACTGCCCAAAGAGGATAAGGAAAGACTCCTGCGTGAACTTGCACAGGAATGCGGCTATGTTCTTCAACCCGCCACACACGCCCGGGAGGATTTCCAAAGAAGCTTTTCTTAGACGACGACGAATAGACGATAAGGCTGTGCTTGCAACAGTTACTAAAGTTCGAAACCGACATCGCAGGTGTAGTCGAACGTGTATCTCATTTCATATAAATGGTGCAGGAGGAAGAACAATGCCTAGCGAACACTGCAAACAGTGCGGCGAGATCATGACAGAGCAACCAACTGCATATGAAACGGTAAACCTCCCCGGCGTTCCGAAGCATTCCGACCGGTTTTATGAACAGTGGTTCGTCTGCCGAAATGGCCACCGGAAGGGATACATTTCCGGGCATGGCCGTGCTCCCGGAGTTGCCAAGGTGGTAAGCGAAACCAGCGTGGTCACGGTTCGCACCTAGAACAGCTGCCGCACGTGTCGACCACGAATGCCCCTGAAGCTGGGTTCAGGGGCATTTCTATTTTCATCCTACCGTGACTGATCATCGAACTTGGGTTTAGGCTGATTTCAGGTGCCGGAATGGAGGTGGGGATGAATCGTGCTCACAAGATTGCAGCGGTGGTCTCGCTGGCGGTCGTGGTCTTGTGTCTGGTTGGGAGCTTCATGACCAGGGGAGTGATGGAGCATCTGCCCTTCTTGCACGGGCAAAAGACAGGTTGGAACGCCGCACCGCGGTCCTATGGCATCGTGGACCAACGGCCCTGGCAGACGGCGCAGACGCTGGCGGCGTTGGCGGTCTCGGCGGAGGAACTGGAGTTTGCGCGCGAGGCGGAGCGGCTGGCGGACCACGAGGTGGACCAGGCTTTCGCCCAATCTCTGCGCCAGGCAAGTGCCGAGACCAGGGAGCTGACGGGCGAGGCGCTGGCCTTGCAGCAGCGGGTCATGGAGCTGCAGCAGACGGTCAAGGAAGACCAGCAGCGAGTGGCGGCTTTGACGGCGAAGGCCGGTCCCGCTCCAAGTGCGGCGGCTGGTTCAGCGCCGCAGTGGCCGCGGGGACGACCTGGATGTTGCCAAGGCGCAGCTGGGCCTCGACCAGGAAGAGTTGGCGGACTCGATGGAGGATCTGGCCCGGGCGAGCGGAGATCATCGAGGAAAAATCCAGCAGGAATTGTCGGCGCACCAGGCGGAATGAAGAAGTACGACCCGCAGGCGAGCGGGGGCGACGGACAGACCGCGGTGATCTCGGCGGCAAGCTACAAAACGCTGGCGGGACAGATCTCCGAGTGGTGGGCACAGCGGAGCCGAATGCAACTGATCGCGCAGGCGGAGCAGTTGGCAAGGGCCGACGTCGCTGCACTGACGGCAGACCATGCAAGGCTGGAGCCGGAGGCACAGGCGGCGGAAGCAAAGGCGGCCGCGGCAAAGCGGCCGGCGAGTCAAGCTCGACCCGGGTTAAAGACTTGCAGAGCGTGGCGACGCAACGGAACATTTTGAGCATCCTCGACGACCGGTTGGCGGCACAGCAGCAGTTGGTGACGCTCTACGGTCGCTGGGGCAACCAGGTGGAGCTGCAACACAAGATCCTGGTCCACCTGATGTTGCAGTCGCTGACTGGATCGCGGCGATCGTGCTGCTGACTATCCTGGCCGGCTGGGGTTTGCAGGTGGTGTTTGACCGGATGTCGCGGGACCCGCGGCAGAGGCAGACGCTGCGGATCATTCTGAACCTGGGGACGCAAGTGATTGGGTTGCTGCTGGTGCTGCTGGTCATCTTCGGAACTCCGCAGCAAATGCCCACCATCCTGGGGCTGGCCACGGCGGGGTTGACCGTGGTCTTCCAGGATTTCATCCTGGCGTTCTGCGGCTGGTTTGTGCTGATGGGGCGGAATGGGATTCGGGTGGGCGACTGGGTGGAGATCGATGGCGTGGGAGGCGAGGTGGTGGAGATCGGGGTATTCCGGACCTGGCTGCTGGAGACGGGCAATTGGACGGCAAATGGCCATCCGACGGGACGGCGGGTTTCGTTTCTGAACGGGTACGCGATTCACGGGAAGTACTTCAACTTCTCGACCGCGGGACAGTGGATGTGGGACGAGATCAAGGTGAGTATTCCGCCGGGCACCGAAGCTTATCCGCTGATCGATAAGATTCGCGAGGCGGCGGTCAAGGCAACCGAGGCGGATGCGAAGATGGCGGAGGAAGAGTGGAAACGCGTGACCCATGAACAGGGTTTGCCGCAATTCAGTGCAAAGCCCTCAGTCGATATGCGGCCGGCGGGCGGGGGCGTGGATATCGTGGTGCGCTATGTAACCCGGGCTGGCGTGCGGCTGGAGACACGGAACCGGCTGTTTAATACGGTGGTGGAGTTGATGATGGGGGCGCGGGAGGTAGTCGAAAAGTAGCGATCCGGAAGAGGCCAACGGAGAATCGAACACTGTGATCGAATTTTGTGGCTATTGAATGCTGCAAAGGTAATGTTCTCCTGGCAGGTTGAGCTGCCGAACGCTGTTTGAAGAGCACATTGGCTTGGGGTGGAGTGAAACCGCAGATCCCTCCACGGCACGCCGGGACAGGTCGGCTTCGCTCCCACGGCACGCCGGGGCAGGCGGGATGACAAAGGGGAGAGCCGCGAGGGCGAACAGAGAGGGAAATGGCGCCGCAGGGGCTAAAGCCCTCGTCGTACTGGCCCCTTTTCGGCACGGCTGAAGTCGTGCCCTGATACGAAGCACATGTTCGAAATTGGCTTGAAACAGACTGACCCGGACAGTAGTTTTGCAGTGACCAATCAAGCTTCGCCGAGCGGAGGCACTATGAATTACATTCAGCGTTTGGCCAGCTGCGCGCTCATCCTACTCGTCAGCACTTCCACCCTTCTTGCTCAAACCGTTACCGGCTCCATCACGGGTGTAGTCACTGATCAGAGCGGGGCTATTATCCCCAGGGCCGAAGTGATTGCGGAAAATACTGCGACCGGCGTGAAAACGCACGAGCAGACCAACGATGCGGGCGCGTACACCATCCGCTTTCTGCCCGTCGGCACTTACCGAATCACTGTCAGCGCACCTGGGTTTTCCACCCAGGCCATGCCCCCGTTCGCGCTTGAAATCAATCAGACCGCCAAAATCGATGCCAGCCTGCGGCCCGGCAACACCACTGATACGGTGCAGGTGTTGGGCACAGCCACGCCCATTCTGAACACCAATGATGCTTCGCTGGGCATTACGCTCACCACCAATGAGATTGCGAACTTTCCGTTGAATGGGGGCAACTTCTCTTCGGTCACTCTGTATCAGCCGGGGGCCGTTTCCACTGACCCGCAAGGCTTCACCGGCAACAACGCCATCGAGCGCAGCACGTATAACAATGGGATTGCCTCCATCAATGGCAACCGGAACCAGGCAAACAACTACACCCTCGACGGCGCCGACCAGAACGAACCGCAGAACAACCTGATCGCCTATAATCCCGCGCCCGAAGCTCTCGCGAGGTCCGCGTCATTTCCGCCAATGCGCCTGCTTCCTATGGAAACGCGAATGGCGGGGCGGTGGTTTCCATCCTCAAGTCAGGGACCAGCAATTTCCACGGCTCGGCGTATGGCGCGGTCGAGAACTACAACCTTGATGCAAATACCTGGGCTAATAACTACTCCACCCCGATCATTCCCAAGAACCCCTACACGCAGAGCCGCTTCGGCGGACGCTGGGGGGACCAATCTTGCGAGACAAGTTATTTTTCTTTGTGGATTACCTTGGCAACCGCCGGCATTCGGGAGGCTGGTGAGCGCCAGCGTTCTCCCTGCCGCTATGCGAACGGAGACTTCTCTGCGCTGCTGGCGCAGGGGGCCAGCAGCAACATTCAGCTTTATGACACGCAGAACAATTTCGCTTCTTATGCCGGAGACCAGGGCTTGCCGGTCTGAATCCGGTGGCGGCGTTTCCGCGCTCATCCAGATCTTTATCCCCTGCCCAATGCGGCGCCGACAGACGGGCTGCTGCAGAACGACTACCAGGGCTCGCAACGCAAATTCGTGGTCAACAACCAGGGCGACGTAAAGATCGACTTCGACCCGGGCACGGCAAATAAGTACACTGCTTTTTTTGCCCAATCGGACGCACAGATTCGCAGACGGCGCTGCTGCCGGTGACGTTTCCCTCTGTCAATGTGTATCCCAGCAAGCTGGGCGGCGGCAGCTGGATCCACCCCTTCTCGCCCGCGATTGTCAACGAAGCTCGTATTGGGTTTACCCGCGTGCGCTGGGATAACAACATTCCCACTGATCCGTCGGGCGTCTTCGGCCTGACAGGAAACATGAAGGTTGGAATCCCTTTTGGGACCCAGCTTATCCTGGTTTCTCGGAACAGGATATGAACTTTAACGCCAGCGCCATCGGCACCAGCGCCAACACGCAGATCCTGCGTGACAATACTTTCAACTACTATGACAACCTGACCTGGCAGCGGGGAAGGCACCTGTTGTCGTTTGGAGTGCAGGCGACACGGTATCAGCAGAACTATCTGAATGCATCGAACTTCGGGTTCCTGGGGAACTTCAACTACAACGGCAACTTCACCAGCAATCCGAATGTGACTACGGGCGGCGGAGGATGGCCCGGCAGATTTCATTCTGGATCGAGTTTCTGAGAACCGGCTGGGCTCGACCATCGGCATCGTCGGCAACCGGCAGTGGCGTACCGCGGGATACGTGCAGGATGATTTCAAGGCGTCACCCACGCTCACGCTCAACTTTGGACTGCGTTACGAATTCGATCAGCCCTGGTATGAGGCGCATAACAAGACCGCGAATGTTTTGCTCAATAGCGGCACGGTGGAATACGCCGGAAGTGTGCCGGCAGGTGCGATCGCGGGGGCGGTTGTATGCCCCACTAAGGCCTGCTACAACGCAACCTACGACCAGTTCATGCCCCGGATTGGTTTGCGTACCAGGCAGCCACACGGTTCGTGGTCCGCGGTGGTTACGGCGCTACCAGCTTTTTCGAAGGGGACGCATTCAATCAGCGCCTTACTTCCAGTCCGCCGTTCGCACTGGGAAGCGACCTGAAAGCGATGACCCCGACGACGACCAATCCTGGTGCGCCGTTCAAGGTGGAGGATGGTTTTACTCCGCAGTTCAGTGCGACTAGTTCCTATTCGGTCTGGCCGCAGAATCAGCAGCCCGCCTACATCCACGAATACAGTCTCACCACCGAGTACGCGCTTTCGAACACCTTGTCGTTGAGCGTGGGTTACCTGGGGGAAACAGGGCAGCACCTGGCCGACTACCGCAACGCCAACCAGTTGACACTGGAGCAGGCGACGATCATCAGCAATTTGCCGAGTGGAGCATCGATTCCTGCTTCGGCGGTCGCGCCTTATACCAATCTCGTGGGCCAAAATGGCGGCCTGCTGCTCACTGAATCGGATGCGGGCATGAACTACAACGGCGGCCAGGCGACTTTGCGGCAGCGCGCCAGCCATGGGCTCGAATACACGGTCAACTATACCTATGCCAAGTCGTTTACCAACTCGTCTGGAAATTATGGACAACCAAATATCATGGGATCCAATGGAGCCTTCCAGGATGGGTATAACGGGCACGCCGACTACGGTCCAACAGGCCAGGACGTGCGCCATAATCTGAGCTTCTTCGGGGTGTATGCGATCCCGTTTGGCCGCGGACAGACGTACGGCAGCAAGATGAATCCGATCCTCGACCTTTTGGTGGGAGGGTGGAAGGCCTCAGCCTCGGCGATTCTTTACTCCGGCTTCCCGATCACCATAAACGGTCCTGGCGGGACCAGCAATACCAACACGTATGGTCAGGCGCGGGCAAATTTTTATCGCCCCTTTAAAATTCGTAACCGTAGCGTTGCCCATTGGTGGGGTACGGATCCCTCAGCCACCCCCTGCTCCGCAGGTGGAGACAATGGTATCTGCGCTTATGGGGCGTCGGCGCCGCTTACCTTTGGTACGGCGTCGATCAACAGCGAGCGCACTCCGGGTTACCGGCAGGTGGATATTCGGTGTTCAAAGATTTTCGCATTACCGAGGGCCAGGCGATTGGCTTTCGCGCGGATTTCTTCAACGTGTTCAATATTGCGAGTTATGGAAATCCTGATAACAATGTGACGGACGCTAATTTTGGACAGATCACGAATGTTCGGTCCCCGCAAAGGCAGATCCAGTTCAGCGCGCTGTATCGTTTTTAGAGATCGGGGTGCGAAAGAAGTCTCTTGTTCCTTGATCCGTGCCAGCCCCGGACTTTAGTCCGGGGGAGCGGGTTTTCAAACCCGCGGGAGCGCTTTATCTTGCAACGATCGGGCTTTAGCCCTGGTGAGTATGCTCCAAGCTCCCCAATCTACACGTACGTTCTTCGTGAGCTCGACGACAGTCGGACGCCGCGCGCTTTTGCAATCGGATCGCATGGCTCAGCTTCTGGTCGATGTTCTTGCTGAGAATCGTCGAAAGCAGAGATTGCTGCTGCATGAATTTGTGATCATGCCCAATCATTTCCATTTGCTGCTAACACCCGCGGCGGAAATCACGCTGGAGAAGGCACTGCAATTCATTAAGGGCGGTTTTTCCTATCGCGCCAAACGGGAAATTCATTTTTCGTTTGAGATATGGCAAGCGAGTTTCGTGAATCATCGTATTCGCGACGCTGAGGATTACAAACATCATCAGGATTACATTTGGCAGAATCCGGTCAGTGCGGGCTTGAGTGAGAGACCGGAACTGTTCGCATAGTCGTCGGCGTCTCGGCGTATGGAATTGGACCAGCCGCCACCAGGGCTAAAGCCCTGATTTTTTTATTGGAGCGCTTTCCGCGGGTTGAAACCCGCTCCCCCCGGACTAAAGTCCGGGGCTGGCACAGCTTAACTGTCCTTTGATCAAAACCGCAAATGGTCTTTTACCGGCCAATTTCCGCGCCCAAAAACACAAGTGGACGGCGTGAAGGCCCGCATCCTTCAAGAGCATTTGTTCCGCCGTTATATAGGATCGCGCAAGTGCGCGAGCACGGGATGAATGTATGGCGCAAAGTACTGGACGCCTAGGTGGATTATTTCCAGGAGCAGCACCGCAACCAGAACCCGGAATATCCAGAATTTCGCGCGTTCATGCATGGTGAGCTGCGCTCCGATGTATCCGCCGGCTACGCTGCCGGCCGACATTACCAAACCCTCCGTCCAGCGGATGCTGCCGTGGCCGGCAAACATTAGAATCGGCACCAGCGTTGTGGTTACCCCCAGCAGCGACTTCAGCGCATTCGCACGCACAAGGCCGTAATGGAACATAAGTATGAGTACCAGCAACAGGTAAGTCGCCCCGTCGAGAACGATGAAGCCGAGCCAAAACCCAACCGCCAGTAATGCCACCATGCCCGCAGTGGTGATTCCAGGAGTACCTAGCGTCGGCCGCTCCAGTACCCGTTTCTCCTGGTGACCAGGAGTATAAGAGCTAACATCACGGCCGCAGTGATCACTAGCGCCATACTGCGACCAGGGAGATTTTCCGCTGCAAGCACACCCACCACACTACCCAACGTGGCCGGAATGGCCATTTTGAGACCGGCACGCCACTCCACTTCTCCTTTCGCATGAAAGGTGCGTAACGCCATCAGCGAGCCGAACAACACCGATAACCGGTTGGTCGCATTGGCATCGAGAGGCGACAGCCCGAACATTAACAGCACTGGTAGCGAGATCGCGGATCCCGAGGAGGCAAGTGTGTTGACCAGCCCACAACCTAGTCCGGCAACCAGCAGAATTAACCCATAGAGCAGGTGTAGGAGTGTGGCGTGCATAGGAACCCTTCGGTCAGAGGCTGCTCTTCCGCACGCCCGGCTAACAAGAAGAACCTAGCTTTGCATCGCTCCCAAGTCAATTATTTTTTGCGTCAAGCAACCTTGAGAATCGGCAAGCGCCGCATGCGCTTTCCAGTCGCCGCGAAGATGGCGTTTGCGACCGCCGGCGCTAAGGGCGGTACGCCTGCTTCTCCAACACCATTGGCGGGAGAACTATCGCCAGGCAAGAGATGCACTTGAATGTCAGGTGCATCCTTTATGCGCAGAACCTGGTAGTCGTGGAAGTTGCTCTGCTCGATGGCCCCTTCTTTTACTGTGATTTCTCCGCTGAGCACCGGGGTTAGGGCATAGTTAATGCCGCCTTCAATCTGCGCCCGGACGCTGTCTGGATTCACCGCCAAACCGCAGTCGACTGCGCTCACCACGCGATGGACGCGCAACCTACCCGTTTCTTCGACAGACACCTCGGCTACCTGCGCCACGCAGGTTGATCCAAAAATGCAGCAGGCGATGCCTCGGCCATGATTCTGGGGCAGGGCTTTACCCCAGTCCGATCTTTCCGCTGCCGCTTCGAGTACCGCACGAAGCTTGGCTGTCTGTTCAGGTTGGTCCGCGTGCAACTGCCGGCGGCGATATTCAAACGGGTCCTGGCCCGCGGCATGCGCCAGCTCGTCCACAAAACATTCGATGGCGAAGACATGAAACGGCGCCGAAACTGATCGCCACCAGGCCCGCGGCACAACCGACAGCACGGGCGCGTAGTCCGAACGGTAATGGATAGCCTGATAGGGAATCTTATCGGTGACGTCGTAGCTCGCAACGTGTTTGGGGTCCTTTAACAACTCCGGCGAATCGAAAACGGCTCGTATGGGAGTCGACACGATGCGATGCGACCACGCTACGATGTTGCCCTCACCGTCTAGCGCTCCTGCCAACCGTTGATACGAATATTGCAGGTAGAAGTCGTGTTGGATATCGTCTTCGCGCGTCCACAACAACTGCACCGGAACTTTCATTTCCTTCGCCACCTGGTAGGATTCGGCGAGGTAGTCCCATTGATAGCGGCGGCCAAACGATCCCCCAGATAACATCAGATGAACGGTGACTTTCTCGGGCGGTATGCCGGCAAGCTCGGCGAATTGAGTCTGAGCGATATTGGCAATCTGCGTCGGAGTCCAGACTTCAATGCTGCCATCCTCACGTACATGTGCAGTAGTATTCATCGGCTCCATGGTGGCGTGGGCCTGAAAGGGGATCTCATAATCGGCCTCGACCTTTCTGGCCGCGCTCGCCAGAACCTGAGCAGCGTTCCCCTGGTCGGCGGAGACGACCGTCGGCGGACCAGCCGCCCGGTCTCGAAATTGTTCTTGCAAACTGGCGGTGCTCTCTTGTGCGCCGGGACCTTTGTCCCAGGTGATCTTCAGGGCTTTGCGACCCTGCAGTGCGGCCCAAGTCGAGTTTGCCACGACGGCTATGCCACCCGCGACGTTCAGGTTGCGCTCAATTGCCGGTAAATATCCAATTGGCGGAACCGCAAAAACTGCTTTTACGCCTGCCGTAGCCTTCGCAGCAGAGTCGTCGCAGCTTGCCACTTTGCCGCCAAAATAAGGGGATCGTGCGATCACCGCAAACAGCATTCCGGGAACCCGGACATCGATGCCAAATACGGCCGTCCCGTCTGTCTTGCCCGGCGTGTCCACGCGCCCCATCGCTTTGCCGATGAAGCAGAAGTCCTTCGCATCTTTCAACGGCACCTGATCCAGGCTCACAACTGGAATCGTCGCGGCAGTCTTGACTAACTCGCCATACATCAAGCGTCGCTTGCTGGGCCTATGGATGATGGCCCCTTTTTCTGCTTTGCAATCCTTTTTGTCAACACCCCATTGCTGGGCCGCCGCCGTCAGGAACAGTTCCCGAGCTTGCGCTCCCGCTCTTCGCATTGGGAGCCAGGTGGCGGCCGTTCCGCCGCTGCCGCCGGTGGAAAGATGCTTGTAAATTTCGGGAATGGTAGGCGCCTGCTCCCACTGAATGCTGGACCACTCTACTTCCAGCTCGTCGGCGAGCATCATCACATTCGCAGTGCGTGTGCCTTGACCCATCTCTGGTATCTCGGTCAGCAGCGTGATGCGGTTGTCGGTGGTGACGCGAACCCAGGCATTCGCTTTGAAAGCTTCTGCATCGGCGGAGACGGAAGGATTTGCCAAACCACGCTCCGGCAGGTAGAAGCCGAGAACAAAAGCCGCGCCGGCTTTCAGTGCTTCGCGGCGGTTGAGGCTAAGCGTCATGCGGTCTCCCCGGCGGCGCGCTCGATCGCGCGGCGAATTCGTTGATAGGTCGCGCAGCGGCAGATGTTGCCCGCCATCGTCTGATTGATTTGCTCTCGAGTGGGGTGTGGAGTCTTCGTGAGAAGAGCGGCGGCCTGCATGATTTGCCCCGATTGACAGTAGCCGCATTGCGGAACCTGTTCGACAATCCAGGCCCGTTGCACTGGATGGCTCCGACCCCCGGACAATCCTTCTATCGTGGTGATCTTCTTCGTCCCGACCGCATTGACCGGTGTTTGACACGAACGCACTGCCTGATCTTCGAGATGTACCGTACATGCTCCGCACATACCAATCCCGCAGCCATATTTCGTGCCAGTCATGTTGAGCAGGTCGCGCAACACCCATAGGAGGGGCATCGCTGGTTCCGCATCGACTGCCTGGTCGCGACCGTTGACGCTAAGTACGAAGTGGGCCATTTTCATCCCCTGAACATAGAGCTAGGCTTGCCGGGCGGCAGGCGCCACTGTTTTGCAGCCAGCGGTCGCAGCCATGCAGGGAACGCCTGGGCACCCGCAGGGACCAAAACTTCCGGGTACCCCGATTCTCGGAGGTTGTGAGGTTCTTCCCATGTGCCAATACGTACCCAGGGGCTAAAGCCCAGATTTTAGTTGAGCCTCAACGGCCCGACTAAAGTCGGGCCCTGATACAAAGCATGAGAGCGGTGAGGGAAGGTGACTGCAGCTTCTTTTCTCTAGTTCTCACGCAGACGCTGAAGTCCCTGAGAACAGCTTCATCCCCTCAGCGGCTAAAGCCGGATTCAATCAAAGCGGTACTTACGGCCTAAAGGCCGTACCCTTCAGTAATTCTGTAAAGCCCCTCCGGCACCATAGTGCTGGGAAAAAAGCACCGGATCTGGGGGTCCCAATTCCAGATCATCCGGGTAGCCTCGAGGATGGTGCGCTTCGGCCGCCCAGGAGGCACCCACTGCAAAGACTCTTTTCTGCTTTCCCGTCCGGATGGCCTGGCATCGGCCTCGTTCTGGTGCGAATCGCGGTTGCCTTAAGCGCGATCGCTCATGGTTTTAGCGCCCTCAGTGCACCCGACGGCCGCTCAATGCTCGCTTGGACAATAGGATTGCTGGCAATCGCCATAGGCCTCGTACTCCTAATCGGCTTCCTAACGCCTATTGCGGGCGCCGCGGCAACCATTGGCTATCTTGTGATCGGGGTTTCACGACATTGCTGCGCCTGCAGCGCCTTGTACCTGGCTGTGATTTCCGCAGCGTTGGTTTTGCTTGGCCCAGGGGCGGTTTCGCTGGATGCGCGTCTCTTCGGGCGCCGCGAAATCATTATTCCTCGACCCCCTCATTAGTGGGGTGCAATGTGCACCAGTCAGGGGCATGAAAAAAACCTTCCTTCTCGCCATGCAATCATTGGGACCTTCCTTCATAGTCTCTTTAGCAAGAAGGAGAATTTCATGTCGAAGAAACTTGAAGGTAAGATCGCACTCGTTACCGGCGGATCCCGGGGGATCGGCGCCGCAATCGCAAAACGCCTGGCGGCGGACGGAGCCAGCGTGGCCATTACCTACGCGAAAAACGGCAAGCTGGCTTGTGATGTGGTTAAGGCTATCGAAGAAAAGGGCGGGAAAGCCGCTGCCATCCAAGCGGACTCGGTCGACCCCGAGGCAATCAAAGACGCGGTTGCCAAAACGGTCTCGACCTTCGGTGGGCTCGACATACTAGTGAACAATGCCGGGACCGCCATTCCGAAAGCATTTGAGGAGACTACGCTTGAAGAGCTCGATCAGATGCTCGACCTCAATGTCCGCGGCGTATTTCTCACCACTCAGGCGGCGCTGAAACACCTTAAGGATGGTGGCCGCATCATCACGATCGGCTCCTGTGTCGGTGAGCGCATGATGACGCCCGGATTAGCAGCCTACTCGGCCACAAAGGGGGCGGTAAAGATGTTTACCCAGGGGCTGTCCAGAGAGGTGGGGAAGCGGGGCATCACGGTCAACAACGTTCAGCCGGGTCCGATCGACACGGATTTGAACCCAGCAGCAGGCGATTGGGCAGTTCCTCAGAAGGCCATGACGTCGCTCAATCGTTATGGCACCGTGGACGAGGTCTCATCGCTGGTAGCGTTCCTCGCCGGCCCGGAATCCTCGTATATCACCGGGGCAAATCTGACAGTTGACGGCGGAACGAACGCCTGAGCCATCGGATGCGGCCGACTCTCACACACGAAGGTGGTGAAGATAGATGTAACTCTGGCGAAGCTGATCGATCGAATCCGTGGGCCAGGCATTCGCCGGGACGCCGTTTCGTGTGCCCGCACCGTACGCTGCGACCTCGGCAAAATAGTTCTCGATTGGCGCGTGTTTGGCGGCCTTGAAGATTTTCTTCCAGTCCAGAGTGCCCTGGCCAACCGGCACGCTGGTCTTACCTGGCAGGTAATCCTTCGCATGCATCGAGAAGTAGCGGTGAGAGTACTTGTGAAGATAGGTAAGCGCGTCCGCCCCGGCAAACGTAAGATTGCCGACATCGATTTGGAACCTGACCAGTTGCGGATCTGTTCCCTGCATTAGCAGGTCATAGGGGATTGCGCCCTCAGTAGCCATAAATTCCTGATCGTGATTGTGATAGCCCAACTGAAAGCCGGCCTGGCGAACCTTCTTGCCTAGATCGTTTAATTGATCGGCCTGCCACTTCCAGTCGTCGACGGTTTTCATTCGAGTGGGATCCGGCGCGCAAATTATATTCTTAAGCCTCATCTCATGAGCAAACCTGATCTTCTCGTCGAACGCCCCGTGCAGTTCCGCAAAATAAAACTGACAGTTCTCGCACAGCATCCCGATCGAATCCAGTTTTTGGCGGATCTCTTTGCCTGACAGGCTAGCGAGAGAAGAGTTCTCATAGCCATACCCTTTGAACGACACCAGATCCACCGACTGAAAGCCCATCTTCTGCATCTCGAGCCAACCCTGGTCCCAGTTCTTAATGAGCAGGAATCTGGCGTCGTAACCCTGGAAACCGATCGGCATCCCCAGCGGGTTTGCCAGCGCGGTCGACCGCCAGGCGAGAGCAGCGGCAGTGGCGGCGAGGCTGCGTACAAACTCTCTTCGGGAAAACATTGGAAAGCTGCCTCCGAACCTGGTCCAGAAGCACTGTAACCAAATGCATGGAAGAGCGCAACCGGAACCAAGTATCCGCACGCGACCTAAGCCGGGACGTGATGGGTACCTTGACGTAGAAAAACGAGGGATCTCGCTTCATAGGGTTACGTGGGTGCCAAATCCACCGCCAAGTGCGATTGCGTCGGCAGCAGCGTTCCGCTATTTCTCGCTAGGTAGCGTTGCCGGAGCGCAATGGAATTTCGTGTAATTTGGGAAATTGACGTCGACGCCGAGAGCCCCCAGCAAGCGATCGAGCGCGCGCGCGCAGTGCAATTGGACCCGGGTATGCCGGCTACCGTCTTTGACGTTTGGGATTATGCAAAGCAGAAGATGCAGCGAATCGATCTGGCGGCGCGGCCCGGCAGGTTAGACAGCATCGAAATGGCTTCTGTGCGCGCTTCTCTTCGCTTGCTTCAGTGCGCACCTGGCCTTCCGCGGGAAACGAAAGACATTGTGGCCGCCATGCTGATTTTTCTCGATTCGGAGGAAGGATGCTCCAGACGCCATGGTTCATGACTCGCCCGGAAGACACCCGCGTTTATAATCGAGCACCATGAAGGCGCATGTTTACGTCACGCTGAAGAGTACCGTCCTCGACCCGCAAGGGCAGACCATCCACGGCGCGCTCAAACGAATGCAATACACCGGCGTCGAGGACGTGCGCCAGGGAAAATATTTTCAACTCACTCTGCGCGCCATGGACGCCGGCGATGCACGAACCGAAGTGGAACGCATCGCGCGCGAGGTGCTGACCAATCCGGTGATCGAAGAGTTTACCTATCGGCTGGAAGAATAAGCAGAGTACACGTCTGACTCGTTGCCGACCGTACAATAAGGGTCTATGTGCGGAATTGTGGGGTATGTCGGTCCGAAGGACGTGGTGTCCGTCATTCTTGAAGGGCTGCGACGGCTGGAATACCGCGGATATGACTCGGCCGGTATCGCTGTTGGATCCGCGGGACACGGCCTGGAACTGCGCCGCGCGCCGGGCAAACTGCGCAACCTGGAAGAAGTGATCCGGCAGCACCCGCTGCAGGGTACCTACGGCATCGGCCACACTCGTTGGGCCACCCATGGCAGGCCCACGGAAGAGAACGCCCATCCCCACCGGGATTGCACCGGGCGCATCGTGGTGGTGCATAACGGCATCGTCGAAAATTACCTGGAACTGAAGCGTGAGCTGGCGGAAGAAGGCCACACTTTTGTCACCGAGACGGATACGGAAATCATCGCTCACCTGGTCGAACAGGAACTGCGCTCAGCGGAGAGCTCGGGCAAGACGATGTTGCTGGAGGATGCGGTGCGGCGCGCGGCGCGCAGGTTGACCGGGGCGTACGCGATCAGCGTGATCTCCGCCGATGCGCCGGACACCATTGTTACTGCGCGCAATGGGCCGCCGGCCGTGGTCGGCGTGGGGGAAGGAGAATCCTTCGTGGCCTCGGATGTGCCCGGGATCCTGCACCACACGCGCATGATGTACTTCCTGGCCGATGGCGATGTGGCCATCGTTACGCGCGAGGGAGTGAAGTTCACCAATCTGCACGGCGAGCCGGTCGAGCGCAAGGTGGAGAAAATTCTCTGGGATCCGATCCAGGCGGAAAAGGGCGGCTACAAGCACTTCATGCTGAAGGAAATCTTCGAGCAGCCCAGAGCCGTTCGCGATACTACACTGGCCCGGATATCGCTCGAAACGGGCCAGGTGTTCCTGGGCGAGATGGAGATCGGCGACGAGGAGTTTCGCGCTGTGACGCAGGTGAACATCGCGGCCTGCGGCACCAGCTGGCATTCCGCCCTGGCCGGTAAATACATGATCGAACGGCTGGCGCGGGTTCCCACGGAAGTGGATTACGCCAGCGAATACCGCTATCGCGACCCGATTGCCGACCCGCACGCGCTGGGCATGTTGATTACCCAGTCCGGCGAGACTGCGGACACCCTGGCGGCGCAGCGGGAGATGATCGCCAAGGGATCGATGACCATCGCCATATGCAATGTGGTGGGCTCCATGGTGGCGCGGGAAGCGCATGGAACGATTTATACCCACGCCGGACCCGAGATTGGTGTCGCCTCGACCAAGGCATTCACGGCGCAATTGACGGCGCTGTTTCTCTTTGCCCTGTACCTGGCACAGAAGCGAGGAACAATTCCAGGCAACGAGAGCATTGCCCTGGTTGACGAACTCAGCCGTATCCCGGGAAAGATTGAAGAGGTGCTGCGGCAGCGCGATGGCGAGTGCCGTCAGCTAGCCAAAGTGTTTGCTTCGGCGTCAGATTTTCTGTTTTTGGGCCGCGGCATTCATTTTCCCATTGCTCTCGAGGGAGCGTTGAAGCTCAAGGAGATCTCCTATATCCACGCCGAAGGCTACCCGGCAGGAGAGATGAAGCATGGGCCCAATGCGCTGATCGATGAAGCGTTGCCGGTGGTGGTGCTGGCGACCAGCGATGCGGGCAGCCCGGAGTCGGTGCTGCGGTATGAAAAGACGCTTTCCAATATCCAGGAGGTAACGGCGCGCTCCGGCCGTGTGATCGCGGTGGCGACGGAAGGCAACAAGCAGATTCGCGAGCTGGTGGAACACGTGATCTACGTACCTCGGGCGCCCGAACTGCTGGCGCCGCTGATCGAAGTGGTTCCTTTGCAGCTGCTGGCGTACTACATTGCAGTGCGGCGCGGTTGTGATGTGGATCAGCCGCGCAACCTGGCTAAATCCGTGACCGTCGAATAATGTGGTGATATGCAATTTCGAGGTGACGGATAATTGGATCGGCCACTTTATACTGCGCGGCTAACGCGCAGACTCCTGCTGTCGGAACCGGCCGCATGTTTCCATCTTGAATTCACGGTAGAGGGGGTGGAAAAGTTTGATTTCCAGCCGGGGCAATTTGTCTCTTTCGTGGCCCTTGATCCGCTGGGGAAGCACCAGACGCGAGCGTACTCGATCGCATCGGCCGCTCATGGCAACCAGTTTGACGTGTGCGTCAACCGGGTAGAGGGCGGGTTCTTCTCCAATGCGCTGTGCGATCTCGAGGTGGGCCAGAGCCTTCAGTTTCATGGGCCGCATGGGTTGTTCCTGCTGCGGGCGCCGCTCACCGACAGCATCTTCATCGCTACGGGAACGGGCATCGCACCCATGCGGGGCTTTGTCGAATATCTTTTCCCGGATGATGGCGAGGACCGCAGCCAGGGGCGGAAAATCTGGCTGGTGTATGGAACGCGGTATGAATCCGAGCTCTATTACGAGGACTATTTTGAGAGGATCGCTGCCAGCCGGCCGAATTTCTTCTACCGCAAAACGCTGAGCCGGGCGCAGGAGAGCTGGGAAGGGCCGCGCGGATACGTGCAGGAATTGGTGGAGCAAATTGCTGCCGCGCATGCGCGCGAAAGTGCGCAGGATCCTCGACCGGTGAGCGGATCTCCGTACAACATCCACGCTTATATTTGTGGATTGAACGAGATGGTGTCGGCTAACCGCGATACGCTCAAGGGGCTCGGTTGGGAGAGAAAACAGATCGTCTTTGAACGCTACGATTGAGGCTTCTCACTGTGTCGTGACAACGGATCAAGCGTCCCATGGGCACAGAAATCACTACAGCGTCACGGCTCTCATGTTTTGTATCAGGGCCCGACTTTAGTCGGGCCGTTGAGGCAACAAAGATCTGGGCTTTAGCCCGTGCGGGAATTGTCTCCGAAGCATATACTGCGGATGCGCTATGGCAGGGGCTAAAGCCCAATCTTTTCAATTTTTGTGGCCCGACTAAAGTCGGGCCCTGGTACTAAAACCAAAAAGCACGTCACCCTTTTACGGCAGCGCGAAGGCGACATAAACGCCGCCTGAGGGCTTTGTGCTCGATTGGCCTCCGCCGGCGGCGATGACGACATATTGCTTTCCGTTCACCATGTAGGTTGAAGGTGTGGCCAAGCCGGCGAACGGCAGTTCCGTCTCCCACAGCAGCTTTCCGGTGGCCTTGTCATAAGCGTGGAACTTCTGGTCGAAAACCGTCGCACCGATAAAAAGCAGACCTCCACTCGGTGACCACCGGCCCACCGTAGTTGTCCGATCCGGTGTTGGCCATGCCCTTGGCTAGCAGCTCGGGATATTCTCCAAAGGGAATCTTCCATAAATATTGGCCGGTATTCAGGTCGATCGCGCTCAGAGTGCCCCAGGGCGGCGCGGTGGCCGGATAACCCTCCGGATCTGTGAAGCGGCGAAAGGCGATGGTCTTGTAAGGCATGTCGTCTTCTTCATGGCCGCCCGCGCTCGGCTCCTGTTCCTGCTGCGGGCGCCTTGGTCAGGTAACGCACCACGGCCCGCACCTGCTCGTCGCTCAGACTGTTGAAGGGGGGCATGCGGCCCCTTCCCTGGCGGATGATGGCGGCAATCTCGTCATCGGTGAGGATGCCTTCGATGCCGTCCAGGGCAGGAACTGCCGGCGGTGCGCCTGCTCGATCCATGCCGTGGCAAGCGCTGCACTGGCTCTGGTAAACCTTCTCGCCCAGGCTTCCAGCAGGTTGCGGGATGGTGAGGCCGATCAGCCACGCCGTGTCATTGGCGTTGACGTACAGCACTCCCGTGGCTGGATCAATTGCCACCCCACCCCACTCGTCGCCCCCGGCAAATCCCGGCATGTCGACCGTGAGCTTGTCCACACTGGGAGGAATGAACTGGCCGCCGCCAATCATGGTGCTGTACTGCTTCACTGCCCACGCATGCGCTTCGGGCGTACGGTTGGTCAGTGTATCGATGGTGGTGCTTTGATGGGTGTAGGGCGCAGGCAAGCTGGGTATTGGCTGGGTGCGCGAGGCAACTTCACCCGGCACAGTGCTGGCTGGGAAAGGCAATTCCTTGATCGGGAAAAGCGGCTCCCCAGTCGCACGGTCAAAGACGAAAAGCATACCGGACTTTGTGGTCTGTGCGATCGCGTCTACCCGCTTGCCGTCGCGGGTAACGGTCACCATGGCCGGAGTAGCGGGAAAATCGCGGTCCCAAAGATCGTGGTGCACACCCTGAAAATGCCAGATACGCTTGCCGGTCTCAGCATCAAGCGCAATCAGCGAATCAGCAAACAGGTCGTTGCCAATGCGATCTCCGCCGTAAAAGTCGAAGACCGCTGAGCCGGTGGGCACATAGACAATGCCCCGCTTGGCATCCACCGTCATCCCGGTCCAGTTGTTGGCGGCGCCGGCGTTCTTCCACGCGTCTTTGGGCCAGGTGTCATAGCCAAACTCTCCGGGACGAGGAATGGTGTGGAAGGTCCAGCGCAAGGCTCCAGTGTGTACATCGAAAGCGCGAATATCGCCCGGGGGTGCGGGATGGGTCTCAGGGTTTGCGCCGCCCACGATGATCAGATCCTTATAGATGCTGCCGGGTGTGGTGAGCTCGACCGATTGTTTCTGGTAGGGTTCGCGCAATCCCTTGCGCAAGTCGATTCTCCCGCTCTCGCCAAAGCTGGGAATCACCTTACCGGTGGCCGCATCGAGCGCGTAAAGATAGTTGCGGGCGCCGGCGAAGATGCGGCTTTGATGGCCATCGCTCCAATAGGAAACACCGCGGCTTAGCACCCGCCCTTCAAGATCGGGCTGCGAATTTCCAAATCAGCTTGCCAGATGCCGCGTCGAGCGCGATCACGCTGCGGCCCGGGGTGGTGGTATAGAGAACCTTGCCGACGATGATGGGGTTCGCCTCGAGGCCGCCCTCTTCCCCGGTGTCATACTTCCACGCCACCGCAAGATTCTTCACGTTGTCGCGATTAATCTGGGCCAGGCTGGAATAGTGGGTACCATCGTGACCGCCGTAAGCAGGCCAGTCCTGCTGTGCGTAGGCGGTGAATGACCCGGTGGTACAAAGGCCCAAACCCAAGACAAGCGTTGCCCTGCACTTCCCCATTTGCGTTCTAACCTCGATCTGTGACGCCTGATTTTACACTTCGATGTAAAGTGGTTTCGTTGCCCGGTTAACCAGGAGAAGTATTTATGAGCTCTGATTTATCGAGAAGAAGCCTGATGAAGGGGATCTGTACAACTGCTGCGATGTCGGCGGCCTTACCGGTTGCCGCAGTGTTGCCTGCCGCCGCAACCGCGTACAAGGGTCCCCACGGTCCGGGGATGCCGCAGGAGGGCCCCGATACGCCGAAGCTGTGCGCACCACTCGATCGCCGTGAGATCACGGACGAAGCGATGCGCAGAGTTAAGCAGGTTGGGGTCAACAATGTGTTGATGGGTGGTCCGAAAATGCCCTGGCAAGAGGCGGATCTGCAGGCCACCGTCGATAAGCTGAAGACGGGCGGCCTCGTGATCGGCAACATGATGATCGAGGGGTTCAACAACTGCATCTATGGCCGAGCCGGAGAAGCCCGCGATAAAGAGATAGAGGACTTCAAGACTTCGGTTCGCGCCGCGGGCAAAGTGGGTCTGCCGGTGGTCGAATACAACTGGTACGCGCATCGGGCGATCGAAGGGTATTACGCGGAAGAGGGCCGGGGTGGAGCAGGGTTGACCGGGTTCAACATCAACAAGGTGGAAAACCTGCCTACGCTGCCCGAAGAAGGAACTCACTCCAACGAGGAACTGTGGAAGAACATTACCTATTTTCTGCAGGCGGTGATTCCCACCTGCGAGCAATCGAATGTGCGCCTCGCGCTCCATCCCAACGATCCTCCGATTGCGATCACCCGTGGATCAGGACAGATCATGGCTTCTCTCGACGGTTGGAAGAAGCTGATTACGGTGGTGAACAGCCCGGCAAACGGCATCACGTACGAATGCGGTGTCTCACGAGAAATGGAGGTCGACCCGGTCGAGGTTTGCAAGTACTTTGGCACCCGGGACCGCATCAATCATGTACATTACCGCAACCCGATCGTGAGAGTGCCGCATAACGATTACACCGAAACCTTCATCGACCAGGGCGAAAACAACATGCTGGCCGTGATGCGGGAATTAATCAAGGTGAAGTACACTCGCCTGATCTACCCCGAACACGAACGCGCACTGGATTACGACCGGGCGGTCGGCATCCATAATGGATATCCCGGCGGCGGTGGATATACCGGGATGGTGTTCGACATCGCCTATGCACGGGCGATGTTTCAGGCCTCAATCATGCTGGAACGAGGCACGGAGTGGAAGGAGTTCTAATTCGCGCGTCAGGGTTCTGTTGGATCGGCTGGGGGCGGATGCGGATGCGGATTCATCGCATCCTTTAGCAGTTGGTCGAATTCAGCGCGCGGCATCTTCAACTTCTCAGGATGCGCGTCGATATATTTGGCCAGGCCTTGATATTTAGCCGGCGTCCAACCGCCCTCGAATTCGGCGCCGTTCTTGCCTTCTCGATTCAGCTCGAAGTTGTAGTCGTCCATCAGGTTGGTAAATTCGGCGTGACTCACCGCAGCTTCGGCTTTCACTGCCGGGATAAAAATAACCCCATCGGTTTTCGCCAGGACTAAGTCTCCCGGCAATACCACGGCGCGCCCGATGCGAACGGGGGCGTTGATCGCAGTCAATATCATCTGCTGCCAGAAAGAGGGATCGTAGCCTTTATAGAACCCGTTGAAATTAGGGATTTCACGGTTCTCCTCCTGGTCTCTTATCCCGCCATAAAAGACAAAACCAGTGTGAGTGTGGGCAGCGATCCCGTTGCCCAGGTTGGATCCGATCAAGGTACCGTCGACGACCTTGCCAAAGCCATCCGCGACATAGACGTCGCCGATCTGCAGTTCATTGATGGGCCAGCTGTTGTTCCCGCTGACCCGCCCCTCTGCCTTACCCTCTGCAAGGATTGCCTTCTGCATATCCGCCCTGAGGGGCATGTATTGAGCCGTGAGCGCGCGGCCGGCAAAGGGCTTCTCGATATGCAACGCTTGCCAATCACCTTCGAACTGATTGTGGTAGCCTTGCTCACGCAGATAGTCCCACACATCTTCGATCGATACGTCCAAGGCACGCTTGAGTAGATCATCCGGCACCTTGGGGCGCCCGTCAGGAAAGCGGTCTCCCTTCCAGTCCGAGGTGTAGAACATCATTTGTTCCTTGGTCATCTTTACCTGGGAAAAGGCAACCGAGACTCCCAGCATGGTCCAGACAAGCACCAGAGTTACAATGGCTTTTTTCATAGGAGAACACCATATCATTATTGGTTTGTATCAGGGCCCGACTTCATCAGGCTGCGGAAAGATGCTTTGTACGAAGGGCACGGCTTTAGCCGTACCGCAAATGCCACGCTCGCGAGAAGGCTTTAGCCGCTGAGGTACGCTTTCAGGGACTATTTCAATTGACGAGAGGTACCCCAGGGGCTAAAGCCCTCATCGGCTAGACAGCTCACCGCGGCACGGCTGAAGCCGTGCCCTTCGTACAGATCGTTTCTGAACTCAACCTAGTTCCAACGATGGCTTTTTATGGAAGGCTTAAAGATGAAACGTCGTGAATTGTTGAAGTCCATCGGGGGTGCGGGCCTGCTTGGTCTTGCTTCGCCCCTCCTGCGATCGCAGGAGCAGGTTGCGCGCGCCACACGCGGCATGGCTACGCCGCGCATCAAGGACATTAGTGTGATCGAGTGTGAGCCCGCCGGCGTGCGGCTCACCGTAGTGAAAATTACTACCGACCAGGATGGGCTCTACGGCTACGGCTGCGCCACGTTTACCCAACGGGCCGACCTGGTGAAACCGGCGGTGGAGAAGTATCTGAAGCCGTTTCTGCTGGGTAAGACTACGGATCGAATCGAGGATATCTGGCAATCGTGCTACGACAGCTCTTACTGGAAGAACGGTCCGGTGCTGAACAATGCCATCAGCGGTGTGGATCAGGCCCTGTGGGATATCAAAGGACGCCAGGCAGGTATGCCCGTGTACCAGCTTGCCGGGGGCAAATGCCGGGAAGCGGTGGACGCCTATGCCCATGCCGATGGCCCGGACTTTCAGGCGGTTGTCGAAAATGCAAAAGGCCTTATGGCCCAGGGTTTCCGCAATGTTCGCGTGCAGGTCGGCATTCCGGGAATGTCGGGCTATGGCTCCAGTCATAGCGGAGACAACAAGCTCAAGGCGCTACACGACAAACCGCTGTACGAGCCGGCTTATGATTTTCGCCGCGCATTGAAGCTGCTGGAGATCTGCCGCCAGGAATTGGGCGATGAGGTGGAATTGTTGCATGATATGCACGAACGGCTGACGCCAAACCAGGCAGTGCAGTTCTGCAAGGAAGCGGAGAAGTTCCACATGTTCTTCCTGGAAGATCCGCTTTCACCCGAAGACCTGGGCTATTTCCAGCAAATCCGTCAAAACTGCGCCACGCCGATCGCGATGGGTGAGCTCTTCAATAATCCACACGAATGGCAAACCTTGATCGAGGGGCAGCTGATCGATTACATTCGCGTGCACCTCTCCCAGGCAGGCGGGTTCAGTCCGTCGCGCAAGATCGCTATCCTGGCGGAACAGTATGGAGTGAAGACCGCATGGCATGGCCCGGGTGATGTTTCGCCGGTAGGCCACATGGCCAACGTCACCCTGGACATCGTCAGCTATAACTTCGGTATTCAGGAATATTCGCCGTTCAACGACCGCACGAAGGAAATCTTTCATGGATGTCCGGAGATGAAGGATGGATACCTGTGGGTCAATGAAACACCCGGATGGGGCATCGAGATTGATGAGAAGGCGGCTGCCAAGGCTCCGTTTACGCCGGGAAGAGACAACCTGAATGGCGGATGGGGAGAGATTCGCAAACGCGATGGCACTGTGATTAAGCAGTAGGTTGAAGGACCGAGTTTTTTCAGGCTTATAGCTTGAACAGTTCGCGGAGGCGGCGGGTCTGGGCGCGGCTGACTGGAATTTCCGTTTGCTTGCGATCATCCATGCGCAGTTGATAGCTGCTCTTGAACCAGGGAACGACTTCCTTGATGTGGTTGATGTTCACCACAAACGAGCGGTGGGCTCTCCAGAAAATAGCCGGGTCGAGCAGCTCGAGCAGCTCTTCGATCGTCCGGCACTTGGAATGTCCTTCCAGCGTCGGCGTCACGACGGAGATGATGCCCTCCTCGATGGCGGCGAAGCAGATATCCTTCTGGTCCGCCAGGAGAAGACGGTTGTGAGCTTGCAGAATAATCTTGCCGCTGCGAGGACGCACCCCGGCCTGTTGCTGTTCAATGAGACGGAGCAGCGCATCGAGACGCGACGCACCGTTCTCGGGCAATGGCTCCTGGTCGAGCTGATGCGCCTCCTGCAAGCGCTGGCGCGCGCGCTCAAGCGCCTGCAATACCCGGGCACGATCGAACGGCTTGAGCAGGTAATCGATGGCGTTCACGTCGAAGGCGCGCACCGCGTATTGGTCGAAGGCCGTGGCAAAAATGATCTGCGGCATGCGGTCCGCATCTTCGCGCTCGAGCAGCTTCTTGAGCACGGCAAAGCCGTCCAGGCCGGGCATCTGGACGTCCAGAAACACCACATCCGGATGGTGCGTGCGAATCAGATGGACTGCCTCGATGCCATTCTCGCCCTGGGCGATGACCTCGACTCCTCCGGCAGAATCTAGAAGGTACTTGAGCTCCTCGCGCGCAAGCCGTTCATCGTCGACGATCAGCGCAGTCATCGGCATGGGATGGGCGCTCAGGATTGGAAGGCACGCAGTCGGGAGGGCATGTTATCCGCAGCCAGGCTATGACCGCAGTAGACGCAGTAGAGGTCGGTGATGCGCACGCCACGGTAGCAATTGCCGCAGGCGGCAGAGACCTGGTAGGCACACTGAGGGCAGAAATGAAATTCGGTGTGGATGCTGGTGCCGCAGGAGGGGCAGAGCGCAACCACCGGCTGGCGGAGCAGAAAGTAAAGCACTGATCCGATGCCGCCCGGCAGGGCCAGGCAAATAACCACCCACAAGCGCGTACTCATGCTGCGGCGCGGTGCGTCACGGCTCACATAGCCGACCATGAGCACATATAAGGCCGCCAGCGTGCTCCAGGAGAGAGCAAAGTAAAAGCGGACGCCTATGGGAGCAGCAATGGGACGAACGTGTAACGAGGCCCGGTAGGCCGGCAAAATTACCCAGTACAGGTACTGCATGAAAACAAACGCCACGGTGGCTGCTGCGATCGACCAGCGAGGGATAAGCTTGACCTCTTCGGTGAAAGAAGAGGTGCTTTGAGCGTTGTGTGACGGGCTGATCATTTTTCTATTGAGCGGAAAGTCTCAAAGCCGCCACGATCGTGGTCCAGGTTGCGCTGCCCTCTCCACACCGCGATCAAAGTTGCCAGCGAAGTGAGTAAAAGCATGGCGATGAGAAAAGCAATCTGGGTGGGCATATCGAAGAGCCGTTCCTCCCCAAGAAGGTCTTCCATACCGTTCCAGATAGCGGGCGCCAACAAGACCAGCATCAAGACGAAACCCAGGATGGCGAAACCCAAATTTCTCCGTTGGCGCGTGCGCTTCTCCTGGGTGGAGATCACCGCATCACGTACCGCACGGCGGGTCTTTTGCGCCACAGCCAGGTTGGCCTCGTGATCCGGCCAAGCTATCGAGCGCGACACACATCTGCGGAGCCACTCTTTGCGTTCCCTGTTTGCCTGGCCCTCATCGCCCCTCTGCCTCCCCGGCTACACGGATGCGAGGTTTGAGCGCAGAAAGCCCGCGGTACAGTCGCGACTTCACTGTCGATAGCGGAGACCCCGTGACCTGCGCGATCTCTTCCAGCGATAGCTCTTCATGGAAGCGGAGAACCAGCACTTCACGGTGGAGCGGTTCCAGCGTCAGCAAAGCCTCGGCGACCCGCTGCCCATTTTCGTTGGTCTGGTACATCTCAAAAGGAGACGGACCCTCGGCGGCCACATCGAAGGAACGGCCGTCTTCGCCTGCTTCGCGCATCGCTTCCAGGCTGCTCATGGTGCGCTTGCGCCGCACATCGATCACCAGGTTGCGAGCGATGGTAAATAGCCAGGTATCGAAGCGCGACTTGCCGTTGAACTGATCACCACGCTTGAGCACTCGCATCCAGGTTTCCTGAAAGATATCTTCCGCCGTCTCCCGGTTCCCGGTGAGGTAAAGCAGGTAGCGCAGCAGGCGGTGCTGATACTGGACGATCAGCTGATCCAGCAGCTCCGGATCGTGGCGCTTGAGCCCTTGGGCAACCAGGGCGTTCTCGTTGGCCGATGGACTCACGACGGTAACCGAAGCGGTGCGCATGTCATCCTCAGAGACGTGGACAGCTTCCGCAAAGACGCCGCGGGCGACTACTTTTTTGAGCTGCTTGGCAAGCACCCTGCGCCTCCAGGAGGACTCAAGTCCTTACAGAATATAGGAATTGGGCCCCTCAGGCCACTTGGATGCAGCACAGTCTAAACTTGTAGACTATGGAGATCCTGTTCGGCCTGCACCCGGTAGAGGAAGCTTTGCGCTCCGGGACGCGGAAGTTTGACCACATCTGCATTGCCCGCGAGCGGCAGGATGTGCGCCTGGAGAAGCTGATCCAGGCGTGCCGGGAGGCTGGCGTAAGGCTGCGCATGGACACCCGCGACCAGCTCACCAAGCTGGCCCGCAGTGAAGCACACCAGGGGGTAGTGGCCATCGTTCGGGAGCGGCAGTTCCTGGACCTGGACGACCTGCTCCAGGGCACCAAGCGGGACCGGTTGCTGCTGGCGCTCGACGGGGTGGAAGACCCGCAGAACCTGGGGGCCTTGCTGCGTACCGCCGAGGGCGCGGGGGTGGACGGGGTGGTGGTCACGGAGCGGCGATCGGCCCCGCTCAGCCCGGTGGCGGTCAAGGCTTCGGCCGGCGCGGCCGAGCACGTGAAGATCGCCCGGGTCGTGAACCTGGTGCGCACTCTGGAAGAGCTGAAGCAGCGCGACCTGTGGGTCATCGGTCTCGATGA
This sequence comes from uncultured Acidobacteriaceae bacterium, assembly GCA_963805955.1. Taxonomy (GTDB): domain Bacteria; phylum Acidobacteriota; class Terriglobia; order Terriglobales; family Acidobacteriaceae; genus PALSA-350. The sequence goes on along the minus strand of CAWDVZ010000012.1, from coordinate 9,081 downwards.
GCGCGGCACCATGAACTATGACCAGTTCGATTTTTCAGTGGGCTGCGTTCTGGTGCTGGGCCGGGAAGGAGCAGGTCTGCATGACCTGGTCCGGCGCACCTGCGACCACCTTTTGCGCATACCGATGGCCGGCCGGGTGGCCTCGCTGAACGTCAGCGCCGCCGGCGCCGTGGTCTTGTACGAGGCCGCGCGGCAACGCCGCAACGCGGCGGCGGGTAATAGTTCCGTGCTTTCACCGGCACGGGTGAAAAAGCAGAAGGGTTTGGGTTCATGAAGTATTTGTGGTTTGCGGCCGTCGCGGCTGTACTGGCTTGTTGCGCTGGGGCGCAAACGGTGATTTTTTCCCGCTCCACCGAAGACAGCAATGCCCCGGCAAAGTCCGCCTCCGCGCCCCCGCAGGCTCCGGCAACCGATGCGGAACGGCAAGCGGTGACCTTCCTGAGCTACGACCTGGATGTGCACTTGCAACCCCGGGAGCACGCCATGGCCGTGCGCGCGCACATCGTGTTGCGCAATGACTCAGGGAGTCCGCTCAACCGGCTTGCCTTGCAAATCTCTTCCAGCCTGCAATGGACCGGCGTCCGGATAGCCGATGCGCCGGCGACTTTCTCCCAAGCACAGATCAATAGCGATATTGACCATACGGGGGCGTTGCGCGAGGCGGTGATTCCCCTGGCACAGCCTCTCGCTCCGCAGCAGAACATTGCTGTCGACCTCACCTACGAAGGAACCGCCGCACTTTCCGCTACCCGCCTGGAGCAGATCGGTACCCCGGCGGATGTGGCCGAGGCCTCCGACTGGGACCGGGTCTCGGACGAATTTATCGGGCTCAGAGGGTTCGGCAATGTGGTCTGGTACCCGGTAGCCTCCGTTCCAGTGGCATTGGGAGACGGGGCCAAATTTTTCACCGAAACAGCAGCGGAACGGCAGCGCCAAAGCCAGGCCACGGTGACCATGCGGGTGACCGAGGAGTTTTTTGGAGATGCGCCCAACCTGGCCGTCCTGGATGGAGAGACCTTGACGGTGGCTCCCACCGCGATGCCCGCCGCCGGCTCGGTGCCCGGAATTGTAACCTGCACGCTCCCTCCAACTCGGTTGGGTTTTGCCTCGCCTAGTCTGTTTCTGGTCACGCGTACTGCTCGCGAAGGGGACGGGGTTAAAGTCTTCGCCCGCACAGAGGATGTCGCCAATGCGCAGGCTTACATGAACGCGGCTACGATCGTGGCCCCTCTTATCCATCGTTGGCTGGGCACGGAGCCACGAGGCTTGCTGAACATTGTCGACCTGCCGGAGCACGGCGATGCTCCGTTTGAAGATGGTGACGTGCTTTTTGCCGATGTGCGGAGCACCGAGCCAGGCAAGCTGACCGATGCCCTCATCCATTCGCTGACTCACCTTTATTTCCGCTCGCCCTATGCATGGCTGCAGGAAGGCGTTCCCACTTTCATGGGCTCGCTGTGGATGGAGCAAAATCGCGGCCGCGACGTTGCTATTCAACAATTAGATAATGCGCGGGGAGCGCTGTCCCTGGCCGAACCAGCGCGACGCAACCGTCGACCCCCAGGCTTTGCTGATCGCAAGAGATCCGGTTTACTACCGCACCAAGGCCACTTACGTTTTGTGGATGCTCCGCGACGTGGCCGGGGATGACGCGTTGGCGCGTGCCTTGCGGGGGTATCAACCGGGGTCAGATACCAAGGGAACCGGCTTTGAGCAGGTGCTCGAGAAGACCACCGGAAAAGACCTTAACTGGTTCTTCGAGGACTGGGTTTACCACGATCGCGGTCTTCCTGACCTTTCGATTGCTGGAGTCTACCCTAACAAGGCCAGCGTGCCGGGTTCTTATATCGTATCAGTGGATATTTCCAATAGCGGCACCGCCGGGGCGCAGGTTCCGGTCTCTGTTTCTTCTGAAACAACGACGGTGACGGAGATGTTGCGGATTCCTGCTAAATCAAGAGTAAGCCACCGCTTTGTTGTTCAAGGCAAGCCCGCAGAGGTTGCGGTCAATGACGGCACCGTTCCCGAAGTAGAGGCCAGTGTCCATCGTCAGACGCTTACCATGAAAGCGGCGTCAGAGTAGGAAGAGCCTGAACTCGCCGCGAAAGCCGTGGTGTCCCACATCTCGCGAATAACGAGCGAGATGTGGGGCACCACGGCACTATACCGGCAGTGTTCGCTCGACTGGGCGCGGACATCAAGGTTTGTGGTATCGTCACCTCGCGAATTTGGGAGTACATGGCACCTGAGATTTCATGGTGAGTAAGGATGCCCGAGATTAGTTTTCTACTTCCTCACCGATCGTCTTTACTTCGGGGTGCTCGAGCGTACCGGTGATGGCCACGGCATCGGCGGCCGAACCGCCTCTCAGGTCTAATTCGCGATCGAAGGAGATGGTGCCCGATAGCGGAATCGCCTCCTGACCCCGCGCAAGCAGGCTATGGGTGATTGTGATGGTGCTGTCCGCAACTGCGGCATCGGCGCTCCACTGATCAAAATGCATGAAAGGCTGAGCGGCAACAGGCAGAGGACTTTCCGCGGCCAAGCCCCCTTTGGTCCAGTTCCAGTGCAAAGTGCCCTTGGCAGACTGGGCCAGATCCTTCGCGTCAAAGCCGGACATTCGCAGCTGGGCGGAAAAGTTGGCCACACCACCGCCCCAACGCTCGGCAAAAATATTAGCCAGCGCGCTGGGCGCGGCGTTGGTCACCTGGACGTCAAGCTGATACTGCGGCTGGTCACCGGATGCGTCGACCGCGCCGGCGAGATGCATGGTTCCGTTCGCCAAATGGCCATTCAGCGACCGTATCTTGATCGAGTTTCCGCTGATGTCAACCGCACCGATGGCATCGTGCACCACCAGCCTGCCGGTTGAGAGCTCGCCGATCTGGACGGTACCGGAAAGATCGGGCCACTTAACGGATTGACGGCCAATACGATCGAGAAGCTGGCGCAGAAGCTCACCGCCTTCACTGGTGCCCAGCAGCGTGGATTGAAGCGCGCCCAGGTCAAGGGCCGCAAAGTCAACGAGAAGTGCCCCGCACACGGCGTGCTGCCCGTGCACAGCGTCGCGTACTCCAACGTGCCCTGAGCCTCCAGCTTGCCGTAGCTTAGAGATGCATTTGTCCACGCAATCTGCGTGGGGTTCAGAATTCCCTGCGCCGACGTAATATGGAGCGGCTGAGACAAATACGAGGTCGTGAGCTCAGCATTCCGGATAGTGATACTGCCTTCCGCTGTCGACGAGGCGATTGGATGATCGGAGTCTGGCACGGGCAGTAACCACTTGCCGCGCACATCAAGATCCAAAGCAGCGGTGCCGGCGCCGCCGAGTACAACGGACGCGGCGCCCACGGCCGGAGGGCGCGTGCTATGGGCGCCGAGCAATCCGAAGGCTCGATTGAATGCCTGCAGCCGCGTCAGGCCGGTGGACCCGCTCAAGTGCAGATCGAATCCGGTGGACGTGAACCGGCCGTCTACCGTGACCGGAACCGGCGCACCCATGGCCAGCCGCACCGGCAGCAACACGAGCGACGGCGGTCCCGCCTCCGGACTGTCGCATTTCACTCGCACCGGGCCAAGAAGAAATGGCTTGCCTGCATCCGGCGGCGTCAGGCTCAGCGCCGCCAGCGCCACCTCACCGGTAATCAAAGGCTGGCGGTCCCTGTTGCGATGTGTAGTGGAAATCACCATTGAGAGCGCCGGCGGCCTGCACCCCGGCGCCCAGGCCGCTGCGCACTTCCTGCAGCCCAGCCAGCACCGCTGCCGCGGGAACGCGATCCACCTCCAGCGTGAGGTTGGCCTGGGGCAGGGTTCGGCCTTCCTGTACGGAGCCGGTAAGCCGCAGCGCTCCATCGCCTACGGGGGACGCACAAGAAATGTCTTCGAGCGATCTCGTCGCTTTGCGGAACGCGGCCTGGCAAGAGGTGGCAACATCCATCGGACGGGCCGGAGAGAACTCGGAGCGATGGAGCCCAGCTACCTTCAGACTGGTGTTGATCTGCGCCAGCTCCGCGGTCCCGCTCACCTGGGCCTCGACCTCAAGACCACCGCGCCAGCCGGTATCACGGCCCAGAATCAGCCGGCTTAACTGGCCCAGGGGCGCTCCGCTCCACTCCACCTTGAGATTCAACGGCATCTCGCCTAGCCACGCAGCCCGGTGCAGTGTGCCATCGATGCGCAGTACGCCGGTGTCGGCAAGATAGAGATCGAGGTCGGTACGCACCGGTTGCGCCCGGAAATGCAACTCCCACTGATCGCCGGGAGCGAGCGAAATGGAAAGATCGGAGTTCAGGAACGAGAGCGGCTTCTTCTCATTGCCTTGCTTGAAATTGATGCGCGTGTTTTCCGCCTCGATATAGGGGAATCGCGGGGCGCTGCCGGCGTAACGCTGTCCCGTAGGCGCGTTAGGAATATGCGCTGCCTGGACCAGCACCGAAGCAATGTTCCAACCACCATTTGGCTCGCGCACCAAGTTCAAACTGGCGTCGTCAAAGTGGATGCGGGAAACCTCCAGCCTGCCCCGCCACAACGAGAGCAGTCGCAGGTAAGCCACCACGCTGCTGGAGTGAAGAATGGGCTCGGAGCCGAAGCGGGGATCTTCTTCTACAGAAAAATCGGAGAACTCAAACCCGGGAAGGGGCAGCAATCGGAGTTTGACGGAAGAGATATGCACCGGACGGCCGATGCTACGGCCGATGCTGGCGGCGATTCGGTGCTGGTAGCGGTTGATGTTGACCAACGGCGGCAGCACGAAGGCCACCACCGCCAGCACCAATGCTGCCAGAAGAATCCAGCGCCGGGGCGAAGGACGCTTGTCTGCGCCACCCATGCTAACGGACCAGATGCAACGTTCGGCGCCAGCGGGTCTGATCGAAGAAGTGAAGGATCACGTGGAAATAGAAGGAGATCTTGTCGCCCAATCCTTCTTTTTCATACTGGTTGTCGGGCTCGATAAATGACCAGTAGACGAACAGAGGGGCGGCCGACGATATTGGCTCGGGGCACGAAGCCCCAGTAGCGGCCGTCGAGGCTGACGGTGCGGTTATCTCCCATGGCAAAGTAGCGGCCTTCGGGAACCACCAGGTCTTGTCCCTGGATGTAATTGGGAAGTTCGGCGGCCCAGGTTGGGGTCACGTCCCCGCTCTGCGATGGCGGCACCGCGGGAAAATCATCGCGGTAGGGAAAGTAGTTGCCGTAATCCGGCATGGCCGCCGCGGGCTCCTTTTGCGGCTGACCGTTTAGAAACACAACGCCGTTGCGCAGGTGGATTCGGTCACCAGGCACACCGACCACCCGTTTCACCAGGTACAGGTCGGGCTCGCCAGGCTTGAAAAAGACAATGATGTCACCGCGGCGCACATTGCGGTAGTAGACGAAGGGAGCCCACGCGGTGCGAGGCGCCAGCGTGATCCGGTCCACCAGCACATGGTCGCCGACCAAGCAGAGTCTTTTCCATCGAGGAGGAAGGGATTTCGAAGTTCTGGAAAATGAAGGTCAGTGCAAAGAGCCCGATGACCAGCACCGTACAAATGGAAGCAAAGGCTTCCAGTGGCGTCTCTTCCCTTGCCTGCTCGGTCTTGATCTCGGTTTCCGTGGCTTCCATATTCAACTCAGTGGATGACCCGGAACATCCGGCTCCATCGTGCGAAGTCCATCACTCTGTCGAGTGGGCTCTTCTCGTGTCCGAGTCTATCATCCGGCAGGGTGGCGGCATCGGTGGCCGAAGGCTCGTGCAGGGAGAAGTAAATGAAGAAAGGCAGGCCGACGACATTGGCACGGGGAACAAAGCCCCAGTAGCGGCTATCCCGGCTGTGATTGCGGTTGTCGCCGAGCACGAAATATTTGCCCGGCGGCACCACCAGTTCACCGTTCTGGACGTCCTGGCGCATCTGCATCCACCAGTGCGTGTCGACGCCCGGATCAGTGTAGAGCTTAGCGGGGAACTGATCGCGGAAGTTGTCTTGATAACTGCCTTCAAAGATCGCGAAAGGCTCGCTCTGCTTCTGCCCGTTGACGCAGACCACCCCATTCTGCAGACGAATGTGATCGCCAGGAACACCCACCACCCGCTTGACAACGTGATCCGACGGATCGAGGGGAAAATGGAATACGATCACGTCGCCGCGACTGACTTGTTCATAGGGCAGCAGCCAATGCCAGGCTCCTGGCTTGCCGTAAACCGATTTGTTAACCAGCAGGAAGTCGCCCACCAACAAAGTCCGCTCCATCGATTCGGAGGGAATGCGAAAGGGCTGCACCACAAAGGTGAGCACGAACAGGGCGATCACGATGATGGATAACAGCGAGCGGAAGGTGTCGAGCAGGTTGGGGAAAACGAGATGCGCGTGACTGTGATGTGCTGCCTCGCGCGCGATCGCGGGCGCAGCAGCAGCCGTGACCACCACCTCTTCCGTGGTCACGCGGAAGAACTCCGCTGATGGTTGCTGCGGTCAAGAACCGTTACCTTCCGCCACCGGTTCCGCTTGCAGAACCCTGCTTCCGTAGCTTTTCAAATGCTCGCCGGGCGGCCTCCTGCTCGGCGCGTTTCTTGGTAGTTCCCACCCCACGGGCAATTGCCTTTGGGCCGCTTCCTTCCGCGACTCTCACTTCCACCAGAAAGCGCTTGCGGTGATCGGGACCGCTCTCCGCCTTGAGCACATAGTTCGGCGGACCAGTCTTCTTGGCTTGCAGCAGCTCTTGCAATGCAGTCTTGTGGTCTCCGAGAGAGACACCGCGATCGAGCGCCTGGCGCAGGTCATTCACGTAGGGCGCGACCACATGCTCCTTTACAAAGGCTTCGACCGCCGCCAGACCGCCGTCGAGATAGAGCGCGGCAATAACGGCTTCGACGCAGTTGGCCAGCAAGGTAGACTTCTTCCGCCCCCCGCCTCGTTCTTCTCCGCGCCCCAGCCGCAGATAACTTCCCAGGTCGAGCGCCGCGGCCACCTGGGCCAGGTGCCGCCGGCTGACCAGGCTGGCGCGCAGGCGCGTCCACTCCCCCTCATGAAGATCGGGGAAACGGTGAAAAAGGATTTCTGCGACCACCAGGCCCAGAACCGCGTCTCCCAGAAACTCCAGCTGCTCGTTGTCTTCTTCGCGCGACGGATTATCGCCCTCGGAGAGCGTTTGCTCGTAAGCCAGCGAACTATGGGTCAACGCCTTCACCAGCAGTTGCTGATTGCGGAAGGTGTGGCCCAGCGCTGCCTGTAGCGTGTTGGGGGACGGCTGTGCCATCAACTTGGTTGCCCTTCTCCTACTCTATTGCATGGCGAGAAAGATCGCGGGTCGATAACACGAGAGGGGCAGACGGGGTTAATGGGGCTGGGCCTCTGGTGCTGTATCATCGTCCGCTGCCGGCTCGGTGTGCACCTGCTGCGGCACGGCATACGGCTGCTTCAGACCTTTTTCCGCCGCCAACCTGGTATCCGCCTGGCCGTCGCGCACGGTGAGCGCGGCGCGGTACTCGTTGACCGCCTGGTCTCGCTGATCCTGAATGTCGTAAATGCGTCCCAGATAGATGTGCGACCAGGCCAGCATACGGGGATCCTTGGAAAGCCGGATGGTCTCCTCAAAGTCATGCTGAGCCACCGGGACATCGCGGTGCATGATGGCCACCCGGGCCAGGATGAAGTTCGCCCTTGCCGGATCGCCGGACTTGTCGGCGACCGACTGCTGCGCCAAGGCCCCGGCGCCGTCGGTGTCGCCTTTGATTAATTTCATCTCCGCCAGGTCGAGGCCCCTGAGCTCTCGGGGCGAGCGATGAATCACGTCGGACGAGCTTTGCTGGTTGAACGTGATGTGCTTCACGTGGCTCATCTCCGCGCTCACATCCATTCCGTAGACCATCTCGCCGATACTTTCCTTGAAGCTCTGCGGCTGCCTTTCGAAAGCGCCGAAAGCGTTATAGAAGTACTCCGTCAGCACAAAGCCGTCTGCCATGGATTCCGCTACGGCGCGGCGGCGGACGGCTTCGGCCGCCTCCACCGAGGCATTGTGCTGGTGGGTGGCTGATTCCAGATCGCTACGCCGGACGTCGGCGGGAATCTTGTAGATGGTGACGCCGGTATCCATGGTCTGGGCCTCGATCGCCCGGATCATGCACTCCACGACCAAAGCCACGATGTCGCTGCGGTAGGTGTAATCGAGGGGCGCATCCTTAACCGTCTTGAGGAAGGGCAGGAGCCGGTCGAGGACGGTCGCACGAGCGTACAGCAGCGGCTCAATCTGGTAATGAAGGTAGGCGTGGCGAATCTCCCGCATGTGGATGGTCCCGTTGACGGGGGACGCTACGACAACGTAGTCGGATCCGTAGATCCGGGCATTGGTTTGTGCGGGGTCGAGCAGCGGCTCGATCACTACCAGAAAACGCTGCCCGGTCGAGGTGCCGGCCGGCGTCTTGAGGTAGATGCCGGTATCGTCAATCATCTTGCTCAGGGAGTCGTGCAGTTGACTCAACTGCTTGTCGTATTGAGGACGAACATGGAGCCAGATCACATGCAGATCGACCAACTGGGCGAAGCGGCGGAGTAAAGGCAGTATATGTTCCACGCCGCTCGCATCGGGAGGCATGTCCGCGCCTTCGGCGCTGGGCGCCAGGTCCGGGGGCGGGCTGACGAAGAGGGCGAGCGAAATATACTGCGCCAAGTCCGATCCTGTGTCAGAAAGCCGATGCTGATCGATATAAAGGCAAATCTGTTCGTGGGCATCGCGGGCCTCCGCCGAAGCCTGAAGCGCCTGGTTGACCTGCTCCCGAACCTGCTGCCGCACCGGGTCCGAGGCGGTAAGCCCCTGATCGTAGCCGCAGGAATTGAGCGCCGCGGCGATGTCGAAAAGCGCCTCGCTGTTTTGCAAGCTGATATCAGGACCGCCGGCGTTCACCAAAGCCGGAGATTTAGGCGCGGCGCTCGGGCTGAGAGTCGGAGGAGTTCTGAGCGCGCAGGACAGGGGTGGTGAGCAGGACCACTAACGCAAACGATGCGGTTAGAACCCGGGAGGGGAATGCGGACGGCTTGCCATAACACTGCATAGATTGCGGCGATTGACCCTCTCCAAGTCTATGCATTGACACATAAGAGGGTCAAA
>CAWDVZ010000011.1:0-173791 GCA_963805955.1 uncultured Acidobacteriaceae bacterium | reverse complement strand
AAAGAATTCCAAGGACGAGTACCCGGTGCTTGGACGGTTTCATCACTACCTCATCTTCGCCAAACTTCGGCGAAACTGATACCCCTGCCTGCAGCACGGCAAGTCTTAGCAGGATTCTTTCTAGCGACGTAAGGCTAGGGCCTTATCTCTGAAACCGCCCGAAAGCCCCACGTTCTATCCAAGGTTGGGTTTCAACCGCGTGATTCATGGTGTTGCCGCTTGGGCTCGAGGTCGACGATTGTGTCAGCCCAGCGGGTCGGTCGATCCGAGCTGGCTCCGGCGCCGGCGGAGGTTCTGAGCTGCTCAATCCTGGTTCACGGAGTAACCCCCGGAGCCAGCATTGGGGGTTACTCCTTCTGTCCCTTCAATTGTCCTTGGACGAATGTCTCAAGCCGCGTGCACCTGGAAAGAAATCGACGATGGCGAGACGTGAGAGGTCTCATGCGGCAACGCCTTCAACGTAGAAGTCGGTACGCCGCGTGAGAACGGCATGATGTTCTGCTGCTACTGCGGCAAGCACCTAGATCAGCGCCGACACATACCGATGATGGACGAAGAAGAACCGGAGGCCATGAATGTCGGTTAGACCTCAAACCGCGATTGCAAGTCCGTCCTAAGCTTCGGGATGCGTGTAAGGCGCTCGATATTCCTGGCGTAACAGTGCGTTTGCCTCGGAATCTCCGACCACGAGCTGCTTCTCTGGATCCCACGCCAGGCTTCGGCCTAGCTTCATCGAGTTGTTCGCCAAAATGCACGACGCGGTTGAAATGTAGCCCTGCTCGATGTCGGAGACCGGATGGCTACGCGCGTCGATCGAGGCAAGAAAGTTCTGCATATGATGCCGGATGGCGGGCGCGACGTGTTTCTCGAGTTCCTTTTCAGTCTTGTCCTCGGGGTATTGTTCCAACTCGTAGGTAACGTCTTTATGAACAGGCTGTCCGCCGCCGACGGGAATAAAGTCATATCCCATCACGCTCACCTTTAGCGTTCCTTTGTCGCCGTAGAATGTCGCGCCCCATGGATACTTTGGATCCGCGGCCTCGCCCCAAGTGCGGTGCTGCCACACGACTCGAAGATCCTGGAAATCGAAGGTGGCTGTCTGGGTATCGGAAATGTTGGCCTTGCTCTTCTTATCGACAAAGATTCCACCGGTGGAATCAATCTTCGTTGGCCAGCCCAATCCGAGCATCCACCGTGTCATATCAAACATGTGGACGCACATGTCACCCACAATGCCGTTCCCATACTCCATAAACGCGCGCCAGCCGCGGGGGTGAACCAAGCTGTTATAAGGCCGCATGGGAGCAGGACCAGTCCAGGCATCGTAATCCAGATTCGCAGGCGGCGCGGTATCAGGGGGATTTGCCGTCGCGCGCATGTGGTAGTAGCAGTAGATCTCGACAAGCGCGATCTTCCCGAGCTTACCCTGGTCAATGAAGCGCTCTTTTGCCTCGACCAGGTGAGGCGTGCTACGGCGTTGCAGACCAACCTGGACAACGCGATTGTTCTGGCGGGCAGCGGCCAGCATGGCCTTGCCTTCCAGAACGTCGCGGCTAATCGGTTTCTGAACCCAGATGTCCACGCCAGACTTTGCGGCTTCAATCATGATCAGGGCATGCCAGTGGTCGGGCGGTGCAATCAGCACCAGGTCCAGATCTTTCTCGGCAAGCATCTTTCGATAGTCCGAGTAGGTGCGAGGCCTCTTCTTGGAACGCTGCCGGGCGGCGGACATGTCGGCGGCGTTCGAGAGCATCTGCGAATCGACGTCGCATAAAGAGACGATCTCGACCGGCGATACCTGCACCAGCCGGAACAGATCCGATTTTCCATACCATCCACAACCGATCAAACCAACTCGCCGGCGTTTGTCGCGATCATACTCTTGCGCGGGCGCTACGGCGGCCGCAGCCAACCCGAGGGCAGTGGTGTATAGGAATTCACGTCGATTCATAGGAATACCGGCAAAGCGAAATCAGTTTCCTAGTATATTCTTTCGTATCAATCATGACTGACAAAACCGTTTCCCACGCGATCGAGCGGGGAATCGATTTCTTGTTCGCCAATCGTCTGTTTGGTGACACGAGCGGTTGGAGTGGACCTGGAGTGGACCCCTCGGTTGAGACAGCGAAAAAAGGGACAGATTTCGTTTCGCTGCTGAGCAGTGTACAGCAGCAGGATTGTGCGAGAAGCTTGTTGTGGCCGGCGAAGCGGACGCGGGCTCTGCTGGAGAGCAACCCACGAAGGAATAACCGGCGGAAGACTCATCGGAACGATGGTCGTCCAGGGAGGCCGAACAGTTTGTTTGGCTTCCTTTTGGTTCATCGGACTGATAGATCCTCCTATGCCTTAGAAAACTCATGCTGTGGTCGCCACCGGTGTCTCATAGGTAAGGGCTTCATAGGCCGCGGGCGCCACGTATCCCAGGCTTGAGTGAAGCCTTCGACATTGTAGATATCGTCCAGGAACTCCTGGATATGCAGTAGAGCACTGTCCCGATCAAGATAGCTGCGGAGGTAGACTTCCTCGCACTTGCGTTCGCATGAAGCTCTCGGCTAACGCATTGTCATATGGATTGCCGGTGCGGCTCATGCTGATCCGTATTCCGAAGGAGAGTAGCAAGTCCACATATTCACGCGCGCAGTACTGCACGCCGCGATCGGAGTGATGAATCAGCGATGGCGTCACAGACCTGTCCGCCAACGCTTGGATGAGCGTTTCCAGGGTAAGTTTCGTGGTTTCACAATTGGAAACCGAACCCCGGCTCTTCCCAATCGAGGGCATATACCGTGAGCCATCGGTACCGATCAGGCCTTCGGCTGACCATCGTGGGTGAGCTGGATGTAATTTGAGACCTTCGGCACGGGTACGGGCTAACCCAATAATAGGGCCAGCAACACGGCGGCAACGATCAGCAGCCCTGAAAGGGGAAGGAGCCGTTGCCGCTGCAGCGTCGGGTCATCCGATTTGGAATGTCTGGTAGCAGAGCCAGATCCCTTGCCGCCGTGAGAAGCACCCTCAAATGTCCGTACGCCTTAAGGTGCGTGTGCCGACGGCTCTATTTGCCAGTCCCGCAAAGCTGCGTCTGTCAGCTCCGCGGAGTTACGCTGGAGTCTCTTCAAGTCTGCGTGGATCTCCCTCGCATGCTGATAGCGAAGGTCCCGGTCCTTTTCCAGGCATCGATTGATGATTCGCGCTAATCCCGGCTTTGTAGGCAGCTTTTGTGAAGACGATTCTGCGCAACTAAGACGTCAAACGCGACTCACTACAGCCCGGCACAAGGTTCACTTCAGCGGTTGGCCATTTTCCGTTAATTGCGTCAGCAGCGTTTGGCTTTTTTGCTCGACCGAGGGCGGCAACCTTGTATATGAGAGTTCCTCAGCCGAGTCCTGGCCCTGGGAGAGCGCGTACGCAATGAAATCTCTAAACGCCCGCTGCTCTCCGGCGGCGCGGTCGTCTCGGGGGATCAGCACGTAGGTCAGACCCGAAATTGGGTAAGCCCCCTTGGCGGATGCTGGCGGGTTGACGACGGGTGCCCGAAGGTCTTGCCCTAGTGCATCGGCAAAGGCATTGATGGCAAGAGCGGCGCTGGCGGGACTGGGAACAACAAATTCGCCCGCCTGGTTTTGAATTGAGGCTACGGGAAGCCCCGCCTGTCTGGCGTAGCTCAGTTCAAGGTAGCCGATCGTTCCGGACTGTTGCTGGACGTCGCGGAGCACGTTCTGGCTGCCAACGGCACCGATCCCGGTCGGCCAGTTAACCGCAAGATCGTGACCCGCCTTTGCCGCCCAGCTCGCGCTCACACTGCTGAGATAACTGGTAAAAATACTGGTGGTGCCGCTACCATCCGCGCGATGTACAACAATGATCGCAGTGTGGGGCAACTTGGCCCCTGGGTTGTCCCTGGCGATTGCCGGATCTTGCCACCCAACTACGCTGCCTGAATAGATATCAGCCAGCGTCTTGCCGCTAAGCTTTAGGGGACTATTTAGGCCGGGCAAGTCGTAGATGACGCACACCGGTCCTGCTGTGACTGGCACTTGAACGAGCGGCTGTAAATCTTTCAGTTGTCCGTCATTCAGTGGCGCATCGCTGACTGCGAACGTCAGCAAGCCCTGTTTCAGTTCGCTGAGTCCGGCTCCGCTGCCGATGGAGCGGTAGTTGACCCGAACATTGTGAGCTTTTTCATAGTCCCCGCTCCAGCGGGACATGAGCGGAGCGATAAAGGTGCTTCCAGCGGCGCTGAAGGTCCGAACTTGGGTGGTCGCGAATGTAGGCTCCGCCGGAGGCTTTCCATCTTCCGAATAATTGGTGCAGCCAATGGCGAAGAGAAGAGCAAAGATTGCGGAAGTCACCGCCGATACAGTCAGGAGCGGGTTCACGCGGGGAATCAAAGGATCAAGCTTGAGACTCATAGAAAGCCCTTTTTGGCGCTCGTCACAATTACAAGTTAATGCGTATATGCGTATTTACGAATATAAACGTTAACCGATAAACTGTGAAAAAGGGATGAATTCCTCGCCAACCCGGAATTTCATCGTAGGTGATGCGACCGAGGGTCCGCGCCTGTATGCGAATATCAGTATTGAGGAATTTCTTCGACAAGTTTGATCCATGATGGATGCAGAACAGGTATTCAAAGCGCTTTCTGACGCGAACCGGCTCCGAATCGTCAACCTTTTGCTGCATGGCGAACTCTGCGTCTGTGACATCCAATATGTGCTCGAAACTTCGCAGCCGAATGTATCTCGGCACCTTGCCTACCTGAAGAACTCGGGAGTAGTCCTCGACCGCCGCGACGGCTATCGTGTCTTTTATCGCATTGCGACTCCCCGGGAACCGAACAGAAAGCTATTGTTTGATTTCCTGCGTCAGATTTTCAAAGAGGAAGAACGCCTCGAACAGGACACGAAGCGCTTGAAAGAAGCCATAGCCAGTGGGTCCTGTACGATCAGCGAGTGGAAACCCTATTCTGCGATCGAGAAGACAAGGATTCGTCGAACTGGAGCTTAAGCGCTGTCCCCAATAATTCCCCAAACCACGCGGACACGCATCGTTCATGCGTTGATTGGTGCCTGCTCTACGCGGCTCGTTCCACGGAGAAAGTAACGCTGGCGAAGCCAGAACGCTACATTGACCAGACCGATGAGCGCCGGAACCTCGATGAGGGGACCAATCACCCCTACAAACGCCTCTCCTGAATTCAAGCCGAAGACCGCCACCGATACCGCAATCGCCAGCTCAAAGTTGTTGCCTGCCGCCGTGAAAGAAAGAGTCGCCGTCTGGGCATAGTCAGCACCCAGCTTGCGGCCCATCCAGAAGCTGACTAGGAACATCAACATAAAATAGATCAGCAACGGCACTGCGATGCGCAGCACATCGAGCGGAAGTTTCACGATCAGGTCGCCCTTGAGACTGAACATCACCAGGATTGTGAACAACAGGGCGAAAAGGGTAAACGGACTGATGCGCGGGATAAACTGCGTCCGATACCACTCTTCTCCTTTAGTCCGGACGAGCGCAAACCGAGTCAGCATCCCGGCAAGAAAGGGAATGCCAAGGTAGATGAACACGCTGCGGGCAATTTGGCCGATGCCGACGTTCACTACCGCCCCTCTCAATCCGAACCAAGTGGGCAGAATGGTGATAAACACCCAGGCGTAGAGGCTGTAAAACACGACCTGGAACACGCTATTAAGCGCCACTAATCCAGCGACGTAGTCTGTATCACCGCCCGCGAGCTCGTTCCACACCAACACCATCGCGATACAGCGAGCGATGCCGATGAGGATCAGGCCGCGCATGTAGGCCGGCTCCCCACGCAGGAAGATGATGGCCAGGAAAAACATCAGCGTCGGGCCGATCAACCAATTCTGGGCCAACGATAAACCGAGAACGCGCCGATTGCGGAAAACCTCGCCTAGCTTTTCGTAACGCACCTTGGCCAAAGGCGGATACATCATAATGATGAGTCCAATCGCAATCGGAATATTGGTTGTCCCCACCTGGAAACTGTTTACAAAACCCGCAGACGAGGGCACGAAATGACCGGTCGCCACTCCAATCGCCATCGCGAGAAAGATCCAGAGAGTGAGAAATCGATCCAGGAAAGACAGCTTCTTACGCGGCAAAGGTGCGCATACCTGGCCCTCGGTGTATGGGACGCTGGACATGAATTACCTCGATGCAGCAGCAGTGATTGGGTCGATTGACACCGGTAGAGGTGCGCCTTGCAGGGTCGCAAACTTCTCCGGAGTACAACATGCCTTTGACAGCCGGGCACGATCAGCCTGCATGGTGCGTTCTGCTCTGATCCACGCAAGAGTCTGCTGAAGAACCTGCGCGGCTCCTGTATTTGGAGGTATCACTATCCGGTAGTGCATCCACTTTCCGTCCCGGCGAGCAGCTACAATTCCGGCATTACGCAGGTAGGCCAGGTGTCGGGATATCTTGGGCTGAGGCTGATCCAGAATCTCCACGAAATAACAGACGCATATTTCCTGATCCCCCATGAGATTCAGGAGCCGCAGCCTCGTATTGTCGCCCAGAGCCTGAAAGAAGCGCTCCAGGTTGAAGCTCTTGTCCTTGACCTTCATGAAAATAATTATATACGTATTGACGAATGTGTCGAGTGGAAATATAATCGTTTAAGCGCATATGTTAAGGGGGAACGATGACAGATCAATTGCTCGAATCGGTGCAGTCTAAGTACGCGGCCGTTGCCAACAGCACGCTCTCGAACAAACACGAAGGCGTCCAAGCGGTGGCGGAGGCGTTTGGGTACAGCCCGGAGGAACTCTCTTCCGTTCCAGCCGAAGCGAACATGGCGCTTTCCTGCGGGAATCCGACGGCGATTGCGTCGATACGACCCGGCGAGGTAGTCGTCGATCTCGGCTCCGGTGGGGGCTTGGATGTCTTCCTGGCGTCCAAACTGGTAGGCCCGAAAGGCCTCGCTATTGGTATCGACATGACTCCCGCGATGATGGAACGCGCACAGGCGAATGCGCTGGCGGGGGGCTACCAGAATGTCGAGTTCCATCTGGCTACGATCGACAAAATCCCTGTTCCTGACGAATCGGTTGATTGCGTCATCAGCAATTGTGTTATTAATCTGGCTCCCGACAAGCCCGCCGTCTTCCGCGAGATTGTCCGGATTCTGAAACCCGGCGGACGCCTGGCAGTAAGCGACATTGCCCTCAAGCGCGAGTTGCCTCCGGCCTTCGCGCAAAGCATGGCCGCTTACGTCGGGTGTATCGCGGGCGCGATCCACATAGACGCTTATCGCGAAGGCTTGCTCGCAGCCGGTTTTGAACATGTGGAGATTGTTGATAGCGGCGCCGACCTCAATGCCTATGCCAAAGTCGAAAACCAGGCTGCCTGCTGTTCGCCTGCCATGAATATGGCCAATGGCCTGCGGCTAAATACGGAGTCTTGCTGTTCGACGGACAAGCCTGCAACTCTCCATCAGGATTTGGCAACTCTCCTGTCTGACTACGACGTCAATGCAGCCGCTGCGAGCGTCAAGGTCTATGCCGTTAAACCTGCGGCCGCGATCGCCAAGACGTGCTGTGGCCCTACCTGCTGCTCGTAAACCAGGCACCGGACTTTACAGGCTGCGGAAAACGCTTGTTGTCGAAGGCTTTAGCCGCTGAGGGCCGCTTTCTACTCGCAACAGAGACTGTTTCCGCAGCCTGTTCAAACGGCGACCAGGAATCTCTCACCGCGACAGGAAATTTTGAAAGGGGTACCGGGTATGCAGTCACACTACAACGTACTTTTTCTCTGCACGGGCAACTCGGCGCGCTCCATCATGGCGGAGGCCATCATGAACCGCAAAGGAGGGCGGAACTTCACCGCCTATAGCGCTGGGAGCCATCCAAGCGGAATCGTGCGGCCTGAGGCAATAAAACAGCTTGACGCCGCATATTTACCCACGACGAGGCTGCGTAGTAAGTCCTGGGACGAATTCTCTCGGCCCGACTCTCCACCTCTCAACTTTGTCTTTACCGTCTGCGATAACGCCGCTAAGGAAGTATGCCCATTTTGGCCTGGCCAGCCGATGACGGCTCACTGGGGTATACCTGATCCCGCCGCCGTCAAAGGACCGCCGGAAGTTGTCGACCGGGCTTTCAGGGACGCCTTTGCCTCCCTGGATAGGCGGATCAGCCTGTTCCTCGCCTTGCCTCTGGCAACCCTGGATACATTCGCGCTGCAGCGGGAAATCGATGAAATAGGGCGCCGGTAGCTCAGATCTTCACATCCTTAGCGTAGAGATGCGCAACAATTTGGACGATCGGAGTGCGGCATGACAATGCGCTAGGTTCAGAAAAGACGGAGCCAACATGCAGAAAGTAATCTTCGCGTGCGGGAGTGAGTGCGGCACCTCCGGATAACGCTACAATTCAAGCGATCCAGATTTGAAGATGGAGATGGCTTTTCAAGCCCCTCTCTCTATGAAGATTCGCGCCTTTGGGCTAATCACACTATTCACCGTCTGCCTCTGGGCTGCTCAATGTAGCTTACCGCATGTCGTCTCTCCTCCCGGAGCCTTTCGGTTGCGGTACTCGAAATAACACAGGCAAGCGAAACTGGATTCTGGACCATCTTGGCAATATTCAGTATCGGACACGCGCTTGTACAACGGTCGAAGAGGCTAAGGAATGCGAGCGCGCCTTAAGGGCTAGTGGTCACAGGTTCCCCACCTAAGCGGGCTGTGCCACACACCCTAAGTTCGTTAGATGACCCGAGTCACTGGCGGTGGATGAGCGTTGCCCTAGCGGGAAACGTGAAAGACGCCAAAAAGTAGAAATACCAACACAGGTTCGACAATCGCGATAATCCAGATGGTCTTTAGCTCCCTTGGAATTTATGCGTCAGGCGGAGTAACCCCTAAAGTGGTGTGGACCCCAAACTTGAGACCCTGAAATCTCGGGCACCTGCCATCCGAACCTCCGTTCTCTGCCGTGTGTTTCTATCTTCAGTGTCTCAAGTTTGGGTCTTCTACAAACTGTCCCGATTTTTCCCTGCCTCAACCAAGGGGTCCACTTCAACCCGTCCCCTTACTTTGCGGATCTAGTGTGATGCCGATCACATCCACGTGGGTCGAATCCTAATAGCCTTGAGTCGATGTTGGAGTCAATTAGAGAAATGGTGCGCTCTACCGTAATGCACCTATTGCGGAGTGGCAGCCCTATCTCAGGATAGTGAGAACCTGACCATGATTGATTGCCCCTTTAACGCGTGTTTCGCTGAGGAGAAAACTGCTGACAAAGTCGCGGAAAAGGCGCGCCGATGAACCGGATCGGCGCTACGCTCGAAGCAATCCGCGGACAGCGGAAACTCACGTTGCAAGAGGTCGAAGAAAGAAGTCGCATCTTTGCCCAGGAAAGAAGTGACGACTCCTTTCGAATTTCGGCCAGTTGGCTAGGCGGCCTAGAAAAGGAACAACATGAACTTACTGCCAAGACGCTTCTTGTCTTGGCCTATATCTACGGTCTCCAGCCTGAAGAGCTGTTTCGCTCCCTCTATCCGGATTCGCTTGGCAGCCATCCGCCCCCCGATGAGACGATGCTACTTTCGCCGGAGCATGGCCGGGTGCAGGGAGCCTATACGCGTGCCATAATCGGAAAGCAAGACAACACTTTGGCGCCGTTGATTCCCGCGGGCTCCGTTGTTCAGATTGATACCGGACAACGCGCAATATCGCCGACTAAAGAGTGGGCACATGAATTGCACCGGCCCATCTATTTCCTCATGACTAGGGACGGCTACTTTTGTGGCTGGTGCGAACTAGACCCGCTGGCGGAATGGCTGACCCTGGTGCCTCACCCTCTTTCACCTGCCTCCAGCCGAAGTTGGAAATACCCAAAGGAAGTAGAAATTATGGGCCGCGTTGTCGCCGCGAGTATCCGTTTTACCCCAACTGAATCTGATCGCCAACAAAGTCCCGGAAACTCCTGAGTAGCTGGACAACTGACGAGGGTGAGCGAGCATCCACGTGAAAAGCTTTAAAGTTTCGCCGGTAGAGCCGATTATTGGCAAGAGTATGCCTGATAAGACCTACCTGGTTAGGTTCACAGAGCCTGACTTTGCGCCTCAATTCGTAAGGGCCGCGACTGTCGAGATCCGGGGGGAGCACCTCGTGTTCTGCCTAGCTGGCGGTAAACTCTCTGCCCTGTTCCTGCTCGAAATCGTGAAGGACTTTGAGGAGCTTTGAAGCGCAGCGCGAACCTGAAGTCTGGCGACCTTACCTTCTTGGTTAACCTCGAAGTTCCAGGAAAACCCCGACTCGTCCAGAAGCGGCGTGGAGTGTTGTCGGCTCAGAGACGCTGTTGGGCCCGCGGCTGCAGGCAGCACAAGAGGTAGTTCGTTCCGCAATGAACAACCAGGGGACAGAACAACCAGGGGACAGGAGGATGTGAAAAAATCGATTTCGCTGAAATTTCGTCTGAACGGAAATGTATGCCGAAGGCCCAGCGGTCGCTTACAAACCATCCTGGCGCGAGTTTTCTCAGGGCCGAAATTGCTCCACGTTTCTAAATCAATTTTTTAACATCTTCCAGACGGAACGTAACCATGACTGCAACAAGTATTTTTGCCTGACCCTCACCAACATGGAATTTATGCGTCAGAATTTATCGATTCTTTCACGTCTTCCAGACGGGACTGGTATTTTTAGCAAGTTGCTTCCTCAAAGTCCCAGTCCAATCTGACGCATAAACCCAGTACCCATCTGCGCAAATCTCAGAGCAATTATTCACAGGTTCCGTCCCCAAGTTCCCGCCGAGTTCCGTCCCAGAGACCCAAGCCTCAGGCGAAATACGATGCAATGAAGTACGCAACACTGTCTGCATTCTGCACGGCCCGCATCACTCCATTGTCGTATTTGCCACGCTCTGCCGCCCACTGCACGCCCTTGCTGATTCCGTAGCACTTTTGGATTCCAGTGTCGGGCAGCGAACCCGCTTTCCCGGTTCGCTTGAGATCCCGTGTCCCCGCAGCCCAATGCGAGAGTTCGTGCAGGAAAACGGTCAATTGCGAGGGCACTTCGTCCGATGTTCGGGAGAGACCAAAGAATGAAGGCGAGATGCGGATTTCGGCCTTCAGTCCCGTGCCGTAGTATGCGTCAATGGTATCCCGAAGCTTCGTCCCGGCCGTTGCGGCTTGTTGGGCCGGTTCACAGTTCGCTCCAGCCGGTTGGGCATGCTGTCCACCTGAGCATAGTCGTCTTGCATAATCTCGTAGTCAGCACAGAAGGCGATCACCAACTGATTGTGAGATTGGCCGAGCCGATCCCGCATCTGCTCCACGCTCCAGGCAAGCAGATTCGTCGAGGGTTCGTTGTCCTCACTTGGCTCGCGGAACCACTTCTGGAACATTTCCGCGAATTGGCGGTCCCGCATTTTGCAGGATGTGTGACACTTATTGAGAGCATTTGCCGCATCGGCCTGGGCCCGGTTGACCTCGCCGATCTGGTCTTTATCGAAGCCAAACGTTGGCAGCATTCTGCGATCACCCCAAAGCGCGTGAGGCCCCCACACTGAAACATTGCCCGCGTGAAGCCCGGCCAAGTCAATCAGAGGATTGGTATCTTCCAAACAGTCGGATTTTATCAAGCCTCATAGAAATCACCAGCTCTTTTGTCTGCTTATCAGGCGACTGCGTGAAAATGGCCACGTAATCATTCCCCGCCACGATCGTGGGATAGTGCTATTGATGGCCCCGATCGCATACCATTTACTTCAGCAAGCAATCATTCGCACCCAAGAAAGGGATCAATCTTGAAGGACGCGATCGGGCGTGACTGGAAGGGCAAGCTATCGCCGGTTCTGTACTTGTTTGCGGTTGTCGCGACCCCTTCGTTCGTCGTGGAACGGCCAAGCGGTTCTGGTGATCGCCGCACTCATCTGGCTAATTCCGGGCATCGAAAAACGTCTTGCCGTGTCTGGCAGGCTAGCGATTGGACCCCAGTAACACAGGTGGCGCCAAAAGGGGAGAAGGGTCTATGAATCAACCGGCCGCATCGGTCCGAAGTCACTGTCTGGCGCCCGGACGAGCCAACCTGAGCCGGAAGGCAGCCGGGCTAAAGCGCGACCGCAAGCAAAAGCAGAGACGCGATAGGCCGTGAATCGGCGGCAGGCCGCCACAGCGGGACCGGACAACATAACCAATAGCGGCTATTCATAGCGCAGCGCCATCGGAGGGTCGACCCGCATCGCACGCATCGCCGGAATATAACTAGCCGCGAGCGCCACCGCAGTGAGCACCAGCGTGACCCCAATAAACGTCAGCGGGTCGGTGGGAGACACGCCGTAGAGCAACCCTGCCATCAAGTGCGACACAATCAATGCGCCGACCAATCCCGCCGCGGCGCCGGCAATGGCAATCTCCAATCCCTGGCGCAGAATCATTCCCAGAATCTTCGTCCTTGTTGCTCCCAGCGCGAGGCGAATGCCAATCTCGTGGGTGCGCTCGTTGACCAGATACGAAATGGTTCCATAGATTCCAAGGGCCGCAAGCAACAATGCAGTCAAGGCGAACAGCAGAACCATTTCCATCGAGAATCGCCTTTGCGAGAGAGATCCCGACACAACGCCGGGCAGAGTCATTGCTCCAAAGACAGGAAGTTCGGGGTTGATCGACTGCACC
Source organism: uncultured Acidobacteriaceae bacterium (assembly GCA_963805955.1). Taxonomy (GTDB): domain Bacteria; phylum Acidobacteriota; class Terriglobia; order Terriglobales; family Acidobacteriaceae; genus PALSA-350. Next base: position 161,146 of record CAWDVZ010000011.1, on the reverse strand, counting down.
TGCACGCGCGCTTCTTCAGGAATTGCGGCGGGGTCCAACCGCCCGCGCAGGAAGAGAACAAGTTCATCATTCGTTCCTTGAAACAAGCATTCGTAAATCTGCGGAACATCCGCTTCCTCGAGCGATTCAGTGCGCGCATCGGCGATGACACCAACCACCGTAGTCCAGGAAGTGGCTGCACTGAGACCGCTGAGTTTGACGCGCTTGCCTACGGGATTGTCGTTGGGCCACCAGGTTCGCGCAAATGCGTCGTTGACGATTGCGACCTGGGGCGCATTCTCGTTGTCCTGGTCAGTGAATAAACGGCCGTGGAGCAGCGGGATACCGAGCAGATGGAAATATCCCGGGCTTACGGTTGATGCTTCGACCAAAGTAGGGTCGCTGCCGCGAAGGTCGCGTCCTTCGAAGATGACCTGGTTTAGATTTCGGCTATGATTCAACGGCACGGAGTCGATGCTTCCGACGGCTGCCTCTTCGACTCCGGGCAGCGTCCGGCCCCGGCGCAGCATCTCGCGAACGAGCGACTGCCTCCTGGGCAGCGGTTCCATAAATATCGGTTTTGGGATCGTTGGGCACGGGCAGCCGGGTGCGCACAGCCATCACATTCTGCGGATTGAACCCCAACCCCACGTTGAACACGTCCCAGAAACTACGCAGCAGAAGGCCCGGCCGCGATCATCAGCACCAGCGAGAGCGCAAATTCCGTCACCACCAGCACTCGCCGCGTGCGCGCCTGCTCGCCCGATCCGGTTGTGCCGCGCCCTTCCGCCTTGAGCTTGGCAGTGAGGTTAAGCCGGCTCGCCTGCAAAGCGGGAGCCAGACCGAAGAGGATGCCTGCAACCACTGAGAGAAAGAGCGCAAACAGCAGGACGCTCCAGTTAATGGAGATTTCGCTGAGCCGCGGCAGGCTGTCCGGCACCATGCGCAGCAATAGCCCCTTGGTTGCGAACAGAATGGCTATACCCGCCAAGCCGCCGAGCAACGAAAGCAGAAGGCTCTCGGTGAGCAGTTGCCGCACCAGGCGGGATCTTGCCGCTCCCAGCGCCTGGCGAACGGCGATCTCGCGTCCCCTGGCGCTGGCGCGCGCCAGCAGCAGATTCGCGACGTTCCCATATCCGATCAGCAAAACCAATCCCACCGCGCCCAGCAGCAGCATCAGGGACTGGCGAACATTTCCGACCACGCTCTCCTTCAGCGGTACCAGCCGGACTCTCCACGCACTTTGGATGGGATAGTCGGCGGGATATTGTTTTTCCAAGGATGCAACAAGCGCGTCCATCCGGCTCTGTGCGGCGGCCAGTGTCATGCCTGGAGCGATGCGCGCGATGGCTCCGGGAACGAACCGTAAGTTGCGCACTGGCGGCGGGGAAAGGAACGGCGGCGAACCCGGCTGCCGCCCATATGTCAGTGTTCCTTTCCTCCGTTGTTCTTCCCTCATCGCGAAAAGCGGGAGGCAAGACGCCGACGACATGATATTCGTCGTTGTCCTCTCGCAAACTCTTGCCGATAATATGCGGGTCGCCGCCAAACGCCCGCTTCCACAGCCCATCGCTGATGACCACTTCGGGGGTCATTCCGGGAGTTTCATCGTGGGGATCGAAGGTGCGGCCCAACTGCGGGTTCACACCCAGCAATGCGAAATAATTCGGCGCAACCATCTTGATAGCGATGCGCAAAGGCTGGGATGATCCGGTCAGGTTCCCTGAGATGCTCCAGTCACCCGAGACGTATTGGAAAATTCCCGAACGCTGAAAGTCCTTCAACTCCGGTACCGACAGACCAGCATCCAGCGCACTTGCGCCTGGAAGATCGTCCTCGATGCGCACCAACTGGTCCGGCCTTGGATAGGACAAGGGATGCAGGAGCGTCGCGTCGACCACGCTGAAGATCGCCGTCGTGGCGCCGATGCCCAGGGCCATGGTCAGAATCGCGGCAGCGGCGAAGCCGGGAGACCGGGCAAGCATGCGCAGGGCGTAGCGCGTGTCCTGCAGCAGATTCTCCATCAACGGCAGCCCCTGTTCCGCGTGATAGTTTTCGCTTACCGCTTGCACCGCGCCAAACTTCAGCACCGCCTGGCGGCGCGCCTCAGCGGGCGCCATGCCTGCGCGGAGATTCTCCTCCGTCTGCCGCGCCAGATGCTCCTCCATCTCTTCCCGCAGCCGTTGGTCGTCCCGCCGGCCGGTGGCAAAGTTCTTCAACCGCGCCAGAAACCTCCTCAGGAATCTCATGACAAATCCTCCGCTTTCACCGCGAAGAACCGTGCGATGATCGCCGCGGTTTGCTCCCAGTCCCGGGTCTCTGCCTGCAGCTGTTTTCGGCCCGTCGTGGTAAGGCGATAGAAGCGGGCACGGCGGTTATTCTCCGATGCGCCCCACTGCGAAACAATGGAACCCTCATGCTCAAGCTTGAGCAGCAGGGGATAGAGCGTGCCGCTATTGACCCTGGTGGCATCACTGATCTCTCGAAGGGGGATCCGGGGTGCCGTAGCCGTGCTGCGGGCCCAGAACATCGAGGGTTTTCAGGACCATCAGCGCAAGCGTTCCTTGCAAAACGTCGGGCTTTTCCTTCATGAAGGGACCAACCTTTAGGTTTCCTACAGGAAGGATGGCACGGCTCCTTTTGTAAAGCAACAGGAAATTTTGCGCGACCTTTCTTGCGTCAGAAGTGGCTTTTTGGGTGCCTTTTCGGGGACATGCCTTTTCGGGGACAGGCGGAGTAACCCCTAAATCTTGCTACAGGGGTTACCCGGACCTGTCCCTGTTTCCCAATACACTTCCAGTGAGACTTCCTCAGGATGCTATAGAATCATCACCGTGGTTGAGCCCACCTACAGATTGCCCGATTCCGACCTCGCAAAACAGGTCGCGAAACTATGGCCACACCGTGAGTGTGAAGCCAACATCATCCTCGGACAATTCTGTCGCATAGGGTTGCACTGGTGGCGGCGGTTGGATCTATCAGAACTTGTCCCCGGCAAAGACATCCACTTTTGCTTCTCGTGCAAAAAGGTGAAAATCGAAGGTGCCGTTCACGAACCGTGAACGTTTTCAACCCTCTTCGGCCTTTGCCGGTTCCGAACCTTCACACTGATCCAGCGTGCCGGAAATCTCATCTGCTCCCCGTTTGTCCGACAAGCCGGTTTTTACGGCAACATGCCGGGCCGAGAGACCAAAAGACGGCCGCCCGAGGCAAGTGTTAGCCGGGACGGCGACGAGATCGCACTCAGATGCAAAGCCTCTAGATGCGCTACCTCACGGCCACCCAAGACAACAACTACTTCGTAATCACCTGACGGGAGTTCAGAGAACGCGAACCTGCCGTCCGCAGCAGTGCGCGCCACCAGTTCACCGTGTCCGCCGATCAAGTGTATCTCTGCTGAGCGCACCGGCCGGCCGAACGCATCGGTCAGAGCTCCGCTCCATGCACTTGCCTCACCAGCCGGCAATTGCGTCGTCAGGTACACGGAATGTTGATTTGAATTCTGCGTTGGTATCGAAACAATGTGGTTTTGCCCGCCGACAACATTCCTGCCGTCGGGTAATAACGCCGGCGCGTGCGACTTTAATGTGCTTCCGGCTACGGCCGGCCGGGGTCGAGGTTCTCGTTCGCTCACTCCCACTGAGGCAGAGGCGGAAGCCTCCTCAGGACCGCTCATGGGTGTGTCTGGCGTCGTCGCTCGATTGAGTCGTTCCACCACCGCTTCAATCGGAGACATCCGTCCATTCGAACCCGGGACCGGCAGGTGAGCGATCGACCGACCCAGCAAAAATCCAAAGGCAACGATTGTGGCCGACGACAGGGTACCGCCGAGGAGAATCGATCCACGCCCTATCGGGTCCTCATCCAGGAGCTTGAAGGAGGGAATACCCTCGGCATTGGGTGAAAGCGACGCTGCTTCTGTCGTCGCATTGGAGTTCCAATACGCCTGCGGGAGTCCGACCAAAACGTCCGACACCAAGTCCCACCATAGACGAGCTCTCTTTAAGAAACCTGTCTCATCGCGGAAGCGGTCCCGGATGAGTTGCAGGGCCTCGCCCTCGTATCTCCTGCGGAAACTCGAAGGATATAGGCGAAGCAGGCGAGTGTATATCTTTTCAGACATAATCCCCCCTCAAGATTTTGCGGGCTCGAGCAACACGCAAAACGTCGGCCATCTTCTCGGCTTCAGATCGCGCCAGTTTGCGTCCGGCAGCGGTCAACTTGTAGTAGCGGCGACGTTCTTGTCGGTCTTCGGTTTCCTCGGACCGATAAACCTCTTCGATCAACTTTCCCTCGAGGAGCGCCTGGATCGAACTGTACAACGTTCCAGGCCCAAGGCGCAGGCGTCCACCGGTCTGCTCTTCAACTTGCCGCATGATGGCGTATCCATGAAGGTCCCCATCGGCGAGAGAAAGCATAATCTGGAAGGCGGCCGCCGGTAACGGGTCAAGTTTTCGTTTTGGCATAATGATCGATGATCAGTATATCGATAAACGACTATAGTTCGCTTCCATTCGATTTGTCAAAACCCTTTTCTTGAGGCTTTCTTCAGTATGCGACGCTCAGGTTCTCAGTCACCGGCTGCGCGGAGCCCGGGGCGACGTACTTCATTTTCATTCAACCAAGCCCAGCCCCAGCCGTATTCGCGAACACAGCTCGTGCTGTTGGCCAAGCGGGATCTTTGGGATAGAGAGCCGTTCGTAAGTAAGCCCATGTAAGCCGCTCAAGGACAGCCACTCGCTCGGGGCTCTTGTCAGTCGTTTCCTCAAGCTGATCTCGACAAAGTAGCTTTGCAACTGAATCAACGCCCATGAAAACTTTGGGCTTTGAAACTCCCGCTAGTAAACTCCAAGCCAGTGTTGCAGCGACCCATTGAGACCGCCCGACTTTACAGGAAGTGCACCCGGGGCCGGTAAATTTATCAGATGCGGCGATTCAAAATCCTTCAGCTAACATCCGTTTCCGGCGCTATGTCTCTGCTCCTGGCGACGGGAATGTCGTACTGCCTGGAGGTCGCTGAGACAACAATGAGCCGAGTGTGGGTGTTCTGCGAGCAAGCGTATTTGCCATTGCTCTTGGCTGGCCTGATCGCTTTGTATGTAGGTCTAATCGGGCTAGCTCGCACTCTCGGTGCTTCGAGGTGTTTCCAATTGGCCGGGCTCTGTATCTGCCCAGTGGTTGCGATTGCATCGGTTCAAGTTATGGGCTTCAGTTTTCTAAATGTACACGGCTGGACGATGATTCCATTGATCAGTGGAATTCTTCTACTCCCGCTAGGTCTCGTCCTGGTCATTATGGCAGCAGTGCGTCGCGGCAAAGCCTAGCGTGGCTTCCTCCACCGGCTGCAATGTCATCATATTCATTAAGCACGAAAAGTTCCTTGAAAACGGGACTATCTAAGTTGCCGCCCCAGGGATCCCCGGATGGGCCACCTTCCGAAGACTTTTCAGGCAGCTCGCCGGAAAGCGCCGCCACCAAGTGTCCGGCGCGCTTGCTGCGGCACCTTTGATCTTAAGACGAGAAACGACGCCGCGACTGCGATAGGGTCCACCGGCTTCACGGAGCGACGGCAATCGAACTGGCGTGTGGCTGTACTTTGTAAGCATTGCTGAAGCGGACGCGAATGAGCCAATAGATCATCAAGGGGAATGGCAGAAGGGCGAGTACGGTCAGAAAGATGGAGCCGCGCAGAAAAGCGGGAAAGACTTGTTGCTGGCCGAGGAAGAAGGAGCCTGTGGCGAAGAAGAGTCCGAAGCACATGCGCCATAGGTGACGCGTGACTCGCGGTCTGCCGGAGATGCCACCGCGAGCGAGCATGCGGATATCTCCGGCGGCGGCGAGCAGGAGAACCGCTGCCAAGAAGAAGCACATGCCGGCGGGGGCGTTCTTATCGGGGTGGTGGAGCGTCCAGATGCCGAGCGTGATAACCGCGACGGCTCCGCCGGTGCCGGCGAGAAGTGCCGCGAGGTCAAGCCGGCCTATGCCCCGGCGACGCCCGGCGAGCCACGCCGTGGCGATCATGTAGAACGTGATGATGCTGCCGATGATGTTGCCATGTTGCGACTTCATGATGGCGAGACAGAGGGCGCTTGAAGCCAATGTAAGCATCGCGACGGTGAAGATGTTCCCGGAGGCGCGATGTAGGCGGCTACCTTTGCGGACGGCAATAGCGAATGTGCCGGATAGCAAGCCGACGGTGCCAGCGAGAATGTGGAGAATCAAGAGCGAAAGCCGCATGCTTCCCCGTCCTTTCAGCATCGACCGCTTCAGTAAAGAAGGCTCGCTGCAGCGAAGGTGCGCAAACAATTGTTACATCCGTGTCTGGGGAAGGCTGTCTCTTTTGATACACATCTGCAATCTTCCGATGAATTGTCGGCAACCCGGAGCTCATTCACTCCATACACGTGGCTTTCAACAGCTAGAACAGAGTTCCCGAAAAACGTCAGTTATCGGTGACTTGCCTATCCCCACCGGTGACCTACCGAAAACCCGGCTTTGCAGGAACTGAGCTGCGCGAGCTATAAAAAGGTTTGTGTGGGGTGTTATTTTGTTCTCAGGAGCGGATGAAGCGACAGAGGTCCCCTGGGAAGAAGGTGCGCGGCTCATTAACGATTGCACCTATCTTTACGCGAAAGAAATTCGGGAAATTCAAGAGCTGACACTTGGATTGATCATTGTTGAAGCGAAAGCGCAAGCTCCTGTCTCTGCCACCGAGGAAGCTGGCCCTTTAGCGTTCCTGAAGATTGGTGGCAGGCCCATCGAAGAAGACGAGATGTGTCGGCTCTTTCAATTACTGTCCCTTCAATGTCTGTGGCTTCCTCGCCACTGGCCAATCATGCTCCTTTCCCAACGTTACTTCCTGCTTGCCTGTGACTCGCCCGGACTGTGGATTGCGGCTTCCAGGCGCACAATGAGTGCATCGCGATCAGCTATCGTTGCCTTCGACCGGTCCTGAAGCAGGCGGCGCTCTTTGGGTTTCGGTCTCTCGCTATTCCATTCTCAGAGTCTGCATTGGGTCGGTGCTCATCGCGCGAGATGCTGGAATATACATGGCGATCAGTGAGACAGCCGCAAGTACGATCGCGGAGACTCCGAAAACAGTCGAGTCAAACCGGTGAAGGGGAAGTGGAGACGTAGCCAGCAAGCGGTTAAGCAGCAACAAGGCGGGTTCGGCCAGCGCAATTCCGCTGATTATTCCAACCGCGATATTCCTGACGCCTCGCAAAAGAACCAAGCGGAAAACCTCCGCTCGGCTCGCGCCCAGCACCATTTTGATCCCAAACTCACGCGTCCGTTGACTCACCGCTAACGACAGAACACAGTAGACACCCGTGACCGCCATTAGCAATGCGACTGCGGCCACAAGCAAAATGATCTGCGCCATCACCGTGATAGCCTCAGCATGCTCTTCGACCGCCTCCCAGATTGTCTGTGGCACAGTCGTCTGTAAGGGATCCAAGCGCTTCACTGCTTCTCGTATGGCGTTCTCCAGGGGTTTTGCGCTTCCCACGAAGCGCACGTAGAGGTTTCCGCCAACAGCGGAAGGACCGCGAAGCGTGTATATACGCGGTTCGTCGGGACGACCGAAATGCTCCGAACGGGTATTGGCCACTATACCCACAATCGTCAGGCGGCGATCATCGGGCATAACGACTTTTTTTTCGATCGGATCGCTGCCCGGCCAAAACTCGTTTGCTAACGCCCTGGACACCACGGCCACCGCGGCTGGACCCGCCGAAGTTGTATCTGTGGAGCGAAACACACGTCCTCGCAGTACGCGAATGCCGAAAGAGGGAAAGAAATTATCTGACACTTCGTCGACCGAGACAGGCTGCCCGCTTCCCTTGGTCTGCCGCGGAAGGCGCACTTCTTCAGGAGGAGAAGGAATGAATGGTTGCAGGCTCGCATACGCAACGGACTGTACACCCGGGATCGCGAGGATCTTTGTTTCGAGCGACCGATAGAACACCTGCGCCTTCGCCCGATTGTCCCCGGAAGTGTTTACACGTAGGGGTATCGTGAGCGTCTGATGAATCTCGAATCCGGGATTTATGCCTCTAATGAGACTTGGCATCCGACCGAAGATGACCGCGGCGCACACCAATACGAAGCCCAGAGCAACCTGCGTAATGATGAGGCCGCTGGTTGTACGGGAGCGAACAGTAGCCGCGCCCTCGCGTCCCTTTAGAGCTGTGAGGATATCGAGTTTCCAGGCAGCGCGAATGGGCATGAGCGACGACAATACGGTTGCAGCCGCTACGAGAATCATAAGATAAACAAAGACGCGCCAATCAGGACTGAGGCGCAAGTCAAAGCTGGATTGACCCGGCGCCAGGAGGTTCAAGATCATCAGCGGGACGCGATAAGCGAGCACGATGCTGAGAGCTGCTCCGAGGCAAACGATGAGCAGGCTTTCCATAAGCAGCATGCCGGCGAGCCGCGATCGCCTCACACCGAGCGCCAGGCGAATGGCGACTTCGCCCCTGCGCGCAATCGTGCGCGCAAGAAAAAGCGTGGCTACATTGCTGCAGGCAAGCAGGAGGACGAGCGCCAGCGGCCCCAGCATCAGCGTCGACATCCCGACTGCAAGAGGACGAATGAAAGGGTGTTCGATTTCCGATCCGTTGGTGAGCATCAGAGAGGTTTTGCGATCGAAAGTCGAAGTCTTCCGCTGCACGTAAGCCCGATCCTGCTGGTTCATAATGGCCGTCAATTCGGCTTGCGCATTGGCTCGGGTGAATCCGGGACGCAACCGGCCGGTCATGGAAAGCCAGGGTTTGTCGGGGCTGTCGGTTAAATCGCCTGCATGGTCGAGCTGAGGCCCCAGCTTGTAAGGAAGAATGACGCCGCCCAGCAACTGATTGGCAACGCCGGACGGTGCAACGCCGATCACCGTCACGGGTAGGTTATTGAGCCGGATGGTCTTGCCGACGATCTGCGGGTCGGCGTCAAACTCGTTCTTCCATAATGGCTCGCTCAGCACGGCCACCTGCGCCTGGGCTTCGGAGTCGCACTCGCGGGAGGCGAAGAACCGGCCAATCAGCGGTTTGTCGATTCCGAGAACGTGAAAGTAATTGCACGAGGCCAGCAGTGCGGTGATGTACTTGTTTTCCTGTTCAAGAACGGCGGAATACTGCCGCCATACCGACACTTCACTGAGGGTGTGGGAGCGGCTGCGAATTGCCTCAAAATCCTCGGTTGTGAAAGAAGGGCTTTGATCTGCCCCTGTGAACCATCCTGCATACCGGGGAAATATCTGAACGAAACTCGCCGGGTCAACGCGCGTTGGACCCCTGAAGAACGCCGCATTCACAATTGTGAACACACCAGTATTTAGCCCAATCCCCAAGGCCAGGGCAAGCACGGCAACCGTTGAAAGCAACGGTGCACGCCGCGCCGAGCGAAGCGCGCGACGGAAGTCCTGCCACAAATGCTCCAACGTCAGCCAGCTCCAAGTTTCGTGCGTTTGTTGGCGAACCGCCACAAAATTTCCAAAGGCCATCAGCGCGGCAAGGCGCGCTTCCTCCTCGCTCATTCCACGGGACCGATTCTCCTCGGTCTGCCGTGCGATGTGGTCCCGCAACTCTTCCTCGAGTTCCTCATCCTGGAGGCGGCGCACGAGCAACGAACGCAGACGCACCGGAATGGTGTACAGCCAGTTCTCGAGTCGCATCTTTCACACCTCCGTCAACCGCAACACGCCGGAAATTGCCGCGGAGAGACGTTCCCAGCTCGCGGCTTCCTCTTCAAGGTGCCGTTTACCCAGCCGTGTGAGCGAGTAAAACTTCGCCCTGCGGTTGTTCTCGGTCGGCTTCCACTCAGCCCGGATCCACCCTTGTTGTTCCAGCTTGTGAAGCGCCGGATAAAGCGATCCGTCACTCACCTGCAGTACGTCACCAGAAACCTGTTTCAGTCTCTGGCTAAGAGCCCAGCCGTGGAGCGGCTGGAGGGCAAGAATCTTAAGAACCAGTAGATCCAAAGTGCCTTGGACGAGATCCGTAGGCTTGCTCATCAGCTCTCCTCACGGTTACCGAGAGAGAATAGCTGAACTCCCCTCGGTAAGCAAGTGGAGCAGCGGCGATCCTTGCCCTGAGTTGACGGAACAGTCCAATGCGCTCACTGAGCGCGGTATCTCTGTTCTCTGAGTGGCGGTCGGATGGTCGCCTATCCGGACATAACCGCATTTTTGGGGATTACTTCCGGATAGCCGGTCACTCGCCCGGAGCAATCAAGTGCCCTGGATACGATCTCTCCAATACCGGGAGACGTGGGGCACCCATGTTCGTGCCGATTGGCGCATCCTGAAACGGTCCTTCTACTCCACACACGATGTCACATCAGGGTGACATGATCTGCTCGTAGACGCGCTCGAGGGGTTCTGGAGAGACGCCCATCTTTCCTCGATACGGATTGTCCATGATTGCGATCAAGAAGGTCAGCAGAGCCAACAGGCCTGAAAACATTATCGTCATCCAGATGTGCATGATGAAACTTTCTGAGTGAAGGAACCAGGTGTTCGCAATGCAAATCGCGGCTCCGACGATCATCATTGCCCACAGAGGTCCGGGCATTTCAGCCTGGATGCTGTTGAGCCTGGCTCTTCGGCTTGCCGTCAGGTCATTGAAGGATCTATAGCCTTCTGCCGCGACGATGGTCTGTCTCTGGTCCTGAGGTTCGAAAGCCATGAAATGCTGCTGAAAGTCGTTCAGCACCGAGCTGGCGTTATTGGGAACGATCCCGCGTCGTTGCATCGGCCATCCCACATCGATGACTCCGCGAGCATACCTGCGCAGGTCGTTCTGCAAGATGGTGCGCGCGGGTTCGGGGTACGCACCGATGTCACGGTAGAGAGCGCCGAGGGCAGTGGCCTCATGGTCAATCTTACCTTGTACTTCAGCGAAGGTTGCCCAGGCTCCGACCGCTAGCAGGCCTGCACAAACCGCATACAAGACAGTAACGCCGGCAAGGAAGAAACCCACGATGTGGTTGTAGGCATGGTGCCCAGTGTCAATGCGTCGCACCCAGCCGCGAAGGAGAAAGAGGCCAGCCAAACCGAAAACCACGAACACAATCACTGTGAGAACGCCAAAGAGCCAGGTAGGAAGATCGTAGATCCAGTAGAAAGACATACGACACTCCTTGAGAGCGGCGCTCCGCGTAGTCCTATTGAGAAGTCGTATGGTAATTCGCGAGCGGGAATCGGGCGACTGGCAGATGTGACAGGTGGGCGGTGGTGGGCATTCACGCCATCCCAGCTGCGGCCCTCAAGAAATGTGCTGTGACAGACTCAGACCGCATTGCCGCTGTTTTGATCTCTGAATCGTTCCCGTTGGGCTGCCCTGGGTGAGCCCGACTCTGCGATCGCCCGGCTGCGCCCACTGACGATCTCCTCCGACGATCCCGATTACGCTGGACAGCTCGCCCGCATCCTGAGTCAGGTTGGCCGTGTGACCCGTGGGTTGCGCGACCAAGCGGCGGCGCGCTACCACGAACTGGTCGCGCGGCATATCAAGGCCTTCGCCGACCACGCGGCGGAATTCCGGCTCGAGGTAGGCGGGGACCCAGATCGGGCGCGGCTAGAGGTCTTCTGTCTGCTGAGTTGGTCCTTTGATGGCCAGCGTCTTGAGTGTGCCGACCTTAGGAAGGCTGTAGATGAAGCCGGCCTACATGTGGTTTCGGACGCCAGGGCGCTTTCTGTACTTCTCCCAACTGCCTGCCCTTGCGCCCGGTGGCTGAGGGAATCTACGTAAGCCTCAAAAATAATTTCGATTAGACCGTAAGGTATTTCACCGAATCCGTATCTAAGTATTAACAGCGCATCGCATCGCGAAACAGTAAGAGTGTCTAATCATGCTACGAAATACGAGCAACGGCATCGTTCGCCCATATGTACCTACCCTCGCCGACCTGCAACGGCGACGAGCGGAACTGCACAGCCTTCCGCCACAACCCGAACACCCCACCGAACCGCCTGAGCCACCGGCGCTAGGCGCGGCGCAGCCAGAGGAAGCACCCCTAACACCCGCGCCCGGCCCTTCTGTGACTCCAAAGCTGGACGAAGCCGCTCTTCACGGTCTCGCGGGACTCGCCGTCCGCACCATTGCTCCCCACACCGAGGCCCACCCGGCCGCCATTCTCCTCCAGCTTCTCGCCGTCTTCGGCAACCTGGCCGGCCGCGGACCCCACTGCATGGTCGATGCCACCCGCCACAGTCTGAACCTCTACGTCGTGCTCGTGGGCGATTCCAGCAAGGCGCGTAAAGGCACCAGTTGGAGTCAGATCGCCCGCCTCTTCGCCGAAGTCGACCACCCCTGGCTCTCCACCCGCGTCACCACCGCGCGCCTGACAGCCAGTGGCCTCGTCCATGCTCTGCGCGATCAGCAGCCGCCCACCGACCGCCGCCTCCTCGCCCTTTCGGAAGAGTTCGCCTCTGTTCTCCACACGCTCAAGCGCGCCAACGGACACCTATCGCCTCTGCTTCGCTGCGCCTGGGATAGCGGCCATCTCCCCAACCTCGAGATGCACCAAAACCTGCAAGCCACCGGAACCCACATCAGCCTCATTGCCCACATTACCCAGCGTGAGCTCGCCCAGCATCTCCCCCGCACCGAAGCGCAAAACGGATTTGCCAACCGCTGCCTCTGGACCTGGGTGCAGCGCGGCAACTGCCTCCCCGAAGGCGGAAACCTCAGCGCCGCCGATCTATCCCCGGTTGCCCGCGAACTCCGCCGCGCTCTCGACTGGGCCGCAGCTACCCCCGAAATCCTCTTCCGCCGGGATGCGGCGGCCCGCGACCTCTGGCAGCACTGCTATCCCGCCTTGAGCCAGCTCCGTCCCGGCCTGCGCGGAGCCGCCACCAGCCGCGCCGAAGCCCAGGTCCTCCGTCTCAGCGCTATCTACGCTGCCCTGGATTCCACGTCCGTCATCGGCCTGCCCCATCTCCAGGCTGCCCTCGCCGTTTGGGATTACTGCTATTCGAGCGCCTCCCTCCTCTTCGGCATCGTCCACCGGAGACCCCATCGCTGACCGTATCCGCGAAGCCATCCAGGCCTCTAACGACGGATTGTCGAAGTATCAGATCAGGCGCCTCTTTCACGGCCACGTCGAGGGCAGCCGCATCGACGCCGCCCTCGAACAACTCGTAGCCCTGGGCGCACTCTACGCTCAAACTGAGGCCACCGCAGGTCGACCCTCCACCCTCTGGTCCGCCATCGAAGAGAACGAACCCCAAGAAAACGAGGAATCGACAGCAGAGGAGGACGCAGCAGAAGAGCAGTAGGGGGCTTTTAGCGCTTTTAGCGCTTTTAGCGCATTTTCCTAGACGCGACCCGGCGCCGCCGGACGATTACCGAATGAATGCAAACGCTAAACTGAAGCATCGGCTTGGGGGCACGACGAACCTGGCTGAAACGAAAGCTATTCAAGAAGGAGCCATCAGTGGCGGAGCCTATTCGTGTTGGTATTGTCGGGGCAAGGTTTGCCGCGAAATTTCATTGGACCGGCTTTCAGCGGGTCTATGGAGTACCCGTGAATGTCGTGGGGGTCACCTCGAAAACGGTGGAAGCCCGGGACACATTTGCGCGAGAAAAAGGAATCCGGGCATTTGAAAGTTTTGAAAGCCTCTGCGATGCGGTAGATGTAATCGACCTCTGCAGTCCCCCCTCGACCCATGAGTCGCTCGCCGTTCAGGCGTTAGAGCGGGGAAAGCACGTAATCATCGAAAAGCCCTTCACAGGGTTTTATGGCGCCGGCCTGGCTGAGTTCCGCGGCGACACTTTCTCCAAGGAGCACATGCTCCGCGAAGCCATGGCAAGCTGCGCCCGAATACTTGCCGCCGCAAAAACCAGCGGCAAGACAGTGTGCTACGCGGAGAACTGGATCTACGCGCCATCGGTGCAGAAGGAGCGGGAAATTCTCGTCAAGAGCGGCGGCTCAGATTCTCTGGATCATCGGGGAGGAATCCCACAGTGGATCGCATTCGCCCTACTACGGAAGCTGGCGATTTTCCGGCGGCGGCTCCCTGGTCGGGAAGGGATGCCATCCTCTGAGCGCGGCACTCTATTTGAAGAGGGCCGAAGGAGAAGCCAGAAACGGTGCACCCATTCGACCGGCAAAAGTAAACGCCCGCACCCACGAAATTACCCGGTCTAAAAACTATCGGGACGAAGGCTTCCTGAGAACTACTTACGAGGATGTCGAAGACTACGCACAGGTTCATATCACCTTTTCCGACGGGACAGTCGCAGACATCTTTTCATCGGAGCTGGTTCTGGGCGGGGTGCACAACTGGTTGGAGGTTATTTGCAACAATCATCGCACTCGCTGCAATCTGAATCCCGTCGACGCGCTGGAAACTTTCAACCCTAAGGAAGAACTGTTGAAGGATGTCTACGTCACGGAGAAAATCGGGACCAAGCAGGGTTGGAGCCGCCCGGCTGCTGATGAAGATTGGCAACACGGCTACCCGCAAGAATTCCAGGACTTTATGGAGAGTATCTATTTCGGACGTGAGCCTCTCTCAGGGGTGGATCTTGCGCAGGACACGATCGCTGTTATCTACGCCGGTTATCGATCCGCCGAGGCCGGTGGGATTGAGGTCGACGTACCACTGTAAAGCAGCGGTGGAAGGAGATTCAGTTGAAACGAATGTTGTGGTTCACTGCGCTCATCCTGCTTACGGCAAATCTCTGCGCGGCACAAACGTACACGCCACCGCCAGAGTCCGAAGGCGGCTGGCGCAGCTGCAAGAATGACGAAGAGGTTCGTTCTCTGGCGGGCATGGATCCGCAGAAGCTGAATCTGATAAGAGATCAGCAGCTACAGGTATTCCAGGGGCCTTGGTCCATCGTGATTATCCGGCATGGTTATCTTGTGGCGGAGTGGTTCGGGGTTCCGGCGATGCCCCACACGACGTTTGATGTTTGGTCCTGTACGAAATCAGCCACGGGTTTGGCTTTCGGCTTGCTTCTGGACGATAGCCTGCACCACAAGCTTCCCCACGACGCGCAGATCACTCTGGATACGCCGCTCTATGATTTTGTGCCCGAGGGGCATCCGCTCACCGATCCGGAAAAGCAGAAAATCAAACTGCGGAACACGCTCACCATGACGTCAGGCATTGCGGGCGAGTCACGCGGGGTGATCGGTTTGGCTGTGGCTCCGCGCAGCGGCGAGTACGAGTTTGCCCTGGGGAAGGAGCCCAACCGCTTTGGCATTTCTACCGCTAAGCTCATCGGTGAGCCAGGTACAGTTTGGGATTACTCTGACGCCGGTTTCGCTCATCTCTCGTTGTTCTTTGCCAATGTAACGGGGCACGAAATTGCGGACTACATGAAGGAGCGGGTCTTCAGCCCGATAGGCGTCGAGGACGTTAGCTGGGATTGGCAAGGCGGGTCCGGGCACATCGGTCCGCATACCAATGCCCACAGCGGCTTGCATCTTTCAGCTCGCGACTTTGCGCGGTTGGGCTACCTGTTGGCGCATGACGGAGCGTGGCAAGACAAGCAGATCATCCCGCGACAATGGATTCAGCTGGCAACGCGAAGTTCACAGCCGCTGAATCCCAGCTACGGCTATACCTTCTGGGTCAACACGGACGGCGTGCTCTGGCCTACCGCGCCGCGGGACGCGTTCGCCTTCAGAGGATACGGCGCCAATCGGTGTTATGTTATTCCGTCCCTGGATCTAGTAGTAGTGAGGGTAGGAGACGCCCCTCCGAACTGGGGAGAGGAATCGTTGCTTCCTGCGGTACTGGCGGCTGTCCTTCCCGACCAAGTGACGAGCTCTTACCCTAGTGGAGCGAACCCGGGATACATTTTCTACCTGGCGTAAACGGGACGCTTTGTGCGGGCTTCATGGGCGCAGACGTAGACAGTCGATACTGCACCGGCTCTAAGATCGCCCGTATCAACGCGTTGGCAGAACTTCTCAATTCCGCGAAGTCTCGATGACCGCCGAGCTTGTCTTCGCAGAATCTCAGATCTTCCTGGAGCTTAATTGCCATATGAATCAGTTCTTCTCTGGAAACCAAACCGTCGTCTGAAAGGTGCACGATCACCCTCCTCTCGCTTGGGTAAATAGCTCATCTTGGCTGCATTGAGCAAAGCTGAGCGAAAAGTGACATGGCATCGTCGGTGGCAATGCCGGCAACGAACGGGTAGCCGCAGCAACACCAGGTGTTTGATGTCCTTGAAGCGGATGCGCGACATTCGAAAACTGGCAGAAAAACAGTCAGAACAGACCACTCGATTCACCCGGCCGAAACAGCGCTGATTGTCAGCCTCGTCATAGTAGGATGCGCAATACTGCGCCTTCGGTGCCTCGCGATGGTTACGTTGGGGGGCACTCTCCCTGCGAATAGACCCCGGGTGCCGGGTGCCCCACATCTCGCTCGTTTTTTGCGAGATGTGGGATACCGCTACTCTCTCCGTGCCGCTTTTGAGACGCTATCGATTGTGGGAAAAGCCGTAATGCGCAACTTTGCAGCCGCATAGGGAACCAGCGTTATCTGCTCGTTCGGTGCATCACTGCTGACTGGACTCTGCGGGACCGGGTCGGCCACGCCGTCAACGGCGCGCCACGACGGCAGCTTGCGTGCGTCAACGCGCATCTTTACTGGTGACTCCTGGAGCGAAAAAGGAGACACCCCGACGTTACTTTCCTCCACCGGAAGCTGCGCAGGCTCCTCCACCGCCAGAGCGTAGTTCCATTGTGAACTAGGGAAGACCTGCCAATCTGTGGTAGTACCCCGGTCCCGCAACTTCACCCAGCTCTCGCCCACCGGATAGGAGAAAACCAACGCACCTCTGGCTAGCGAAACGGAGTCGTTGTATCCCCGAGCGAGTCTGGGCACGAGCGGGAGCTGCAACTCGATGAGATCCCCCGGCCTCCAGGTGCGATGGATGGTGGCAAAGCCGGCCGGGTGAGGACCTTCGACCAGAACGCGGTTGACTCGGATCGATGTTCCACTGGCCCAGCTTGGAATCCGAAGTTGGAGCGGGAATTTGACCTCTGCAGCAGGCGTTATGGTGATGCGAACAGATCCGCGGAATGGATATTCGGTTTCTTCAGATAAGCGCACCCGTGTATCGCGAATCACGGTGTTCACTTCGCAAGGGGAATATGCAGTTGCGACCAGTCCGCCTTCTGTTGTCTCCATCCACAGGCTGGCTGCAAACTTTGGCCATCCCTGGTGGAAATTGGCAGTACAGCAGCCAAAGTTCGGTTCCAAGCCGTAGATATTGGATTCAGGGCCGTCCGTGGTCCAGGGTTTGCGATGCAAGCTGACTTCGACCTGGTTAGGCTCCTGATTATATTGGTGCGCCCACATGTCATCGGTAAAGGCTCCCAGGCAGGGAGTTGAAGGCGATAAGCTCCAGGCGGTCGCCAATACTAGCATCTCCCAGGATGGCAAGCGACTGCTCCAGCGAAAACATAGTCTCGACGACAGTACAGAGTTCGCTCCCCTGGGAAGGGTTGCGCCCGGCGTAATGCTCATCACAGGAAAACATTCCGTTGGGCAAGCCGTGATACCGATCCAGCGCGCTCAGCATTTGCTGAAAGCCTTGCCGGTCGGCGGAGTTTCCGGACACGAGTGACCAAACCGGCGCAGCCTTGAGTGCCTGGCCGTTGTTTACGCCGTGGGTAGAAAGCGCGAGGTCAGCCAGTCCCTGGCCTTGATCGAGCTTGATCATCTCGACTGTGACCGGCTGGGTGAATTTGAAGTCAGCAAACTGCGCCTGCCAATCGTGCCCTTGCTGGTGCAGCAGCCGGACGAGATCGATGAGCTTTGGATCGCCGGTGCGGTTGTAAAGCCAGATAGCGGTCAGCGCATTATCCTGCCAACGAAACTTGCCCCAATCGCGCAAGGGTCGAGTGGGAAGCGTTGCCATCTGATAGTTGAAATAACGCGACATTAGGGGAATGACGCGAGGATCTCCGGTTGCCTCCTGATACTGCGCCAGCGCTTTCAGCATGACCATGCGGGGCCACCAATCGTCATTGCTAGCGGGGCCGATCATTCCGTTATTTGCCTGGTGGGTCAACGTCCAATCGAAGTACTTCTGAGCCTTTGCCTTCAGCCGGGCATCGTCGAGCAAGTAGGCCAATGGAGTAAGACCGTCGACAAAGTAAGGACCACGTTCCCAGGACTCGCCGGTGCCGCCAAGCCAGCCACTATTACTCCCAACGTCTGCCCAAACCTCATCGAGGTGACCGCCGAGCCCATTGGCTTGGATCAGCAGCTGGCTTCGCAACCAACCCGTGGGACGGACCGCGCCCAGTGGCAACGGGTAGAAAGCATTCGCTGCGAGCGGCGCTCGATTCCTGACCACGCCAGTCGACGCTACCGCAGGCGAGTCGGCCAGCAGACCGGTACTGTGAGAAAGAGAGGCAAGTGCCGCTGCTCCTGCCTGCTTGAGAAAGCGGCGGCGGCTGTTGCAAGTGACTGATTCTTCATAAAAACTCCGATTGTATCGCGGCCAGGTCCCCGACCTGGGGATAGATCAGCGTACCAGCCACGAGGCTCGTGTTGTAGACTGGACCCGCCTGCTAAGACCCATGCGATCAAGACTGCGAACTAGTCTGCTTGTTCTCCTGTGTTGTCTCTCAACGTCACCGGTGTTTGCTCGGCCTCGCTGGACAGCCGAGCAGGCGAATTCCTGGTACCAGGCGCAACCATGGCTCGTCGGCAGCAACTTCATTCCCGCGAACGCAATCAACCAGCTGGAGATGTGGCAGGCGGAAACTTTCGATCCCCAGGAAATCGATAAGGAACTCGGGCTGGCCCAAGCGCTTGGTATGAACACGATGCGGGTGTTTCTGCACGATCTTCTCTGGCAGCAAAACCAGCGTGACTTTACCCGCCGGCTTGATCAGTTCCTGGCCATAGCAGATAGGCACCACATTCGTCCCATGCTTGTGCTTTTTGACTCGTGCTGGTACCCGCTCCCGGCATTAGGTCCGCAGCGGCCCCCTATGCCCGGCATCCACAACTCAGGTTGGGTGCAGAGCCCGGGCTCCTATGCACTGCAAACTCCTTCCGAATATCCGCGCCTGGAGAAGTACGTGAAGGGCGTGGTGGGGGCATTCGCCGGTGACAAGCGCATTCTCGCGTGGGATCTGTGGAATGAGCCAGACAACACGAATGCAAGAAGTTGGGGACAAATGGAGCCGGCGAACAAAGTGGACCTGGTTGCCGGTTTATTGCCCCAGGTGTTTGCCTGGGCACGCGATGCAAACCCTACCCAGCCGCTCACCAGCGGAGTGTGGCACGACGAACTTGCAGAGGAGCATCTCTCGCCTGTTGCCAGCATTCAAACCGCGGAATCGGACATCATCACATTTCACAATTACGACTGGCCTGAGAGCTTCGAAGCGCATGTAAAAGGTTTGCAGCGCTTTGATCGCCCTATTATTTGCACGGAGTACATGGCGAGACCAGTCGGAAGCACGTTTGATCAAATACTTCCGTTAGCAAAAAAATTGCACGTGGGCGCTGTGAACTGGGGTTTCGTGGCGGGAAAGACGCAGACCTGGTTGCCCTGGGATTCCTGGCAGCATCCCTACATTGCTGCTCCGCCGGTGGTCTGGTTCCACGAAATTTTCCGCCAGGATTACACTCCCTACAGAGAACGCGAAGTACAGATCATCCGCTCACTCACCGGTGCTGCAACGCCTTAGGATCTGAATCATCTGTGTTAGTAGGTGGCCATCGTCTTCGCGACGCCTTCGCGGCTCAAGCGATCAAAAGCACTCCGCACCTGCGCGACGAAAGCGGGGTGCTGCGGAAGATCTTTGCCGAAGATACGCTCCATGCTTAGGATCCCGTCGACTGCTGTAGACGACGGAACGATGCGCGATTGCAGTTCCGGGAGCAACGCGTCCACAATGGCGATCGGTTGTCCCAGGTCATCCTTGCCCCCGAGATAGCGAACCCAGCTGGCGATGACAAATGCAGGAATTTCCGTGGGCAGGCCTCGATCCAACAGCTTACGAATCGAGGAAAGGACAAACTTCGGCATCTTGGCAGCGCCCTCCGAAGCAATGCGCTGGACCTGGTCAAAGATCGTAGGGTTCGCGAAACGCTCGACGAGAGTGGCCTTGTACTCTTCGAGATCGATGCCCGGCGGTTGCTCGACGATTGGTGTCACTGCGTCCATATAACTCGTGAGGAACCCTGCAACCAGGGGATCGTTCATTGCCTCATGGACGAATTGGTAGCCGAGCAGCCCGCTGACAAAAGCAATCGCCAGATGGCCGCCGTTCAATAAGCCCATCTTCATTCGCTCGAAGATATGAACATCAGTAGTGAACTCAACGCCGACCTCTTCAAAGCGGGGGCGCCCTTGGGTGAATTTGTCTTCAATCACCCACTGGCGGAAGGGCTCCGTGACCACCGGCCAAGCATCGTCAATGCCGAATCGTTCGCGCACCGACAGTCGATCGGCATCGGTGGTTCCGGGAGTGATGCGGTCCACCATGCTGTTGGGAAAAGCGACGTTGGCCTCAATCCAACGGCGAAGCAATGGATTACTCAGTTCGCAGAATGAGGTGAGGGACCTCTTCAGCGTGTCACCGTTACCTTCGAGATTGTCGCAGGACAGCAGGGTGAATGGCGGAGCGCCGCTCTCCATGCGGGCTACGAGTGCAGCGGCAAGCACCCCAAGGAAAGTCCTGGGCCGGGATGGATGCTCAAGATCGAAGACCACGCCAGGATCCTTATCGAGCAGCCTGCCGGTTGCATCATCGCGCAGATAGCCGCCTTCCGTGATGGTGAGCGAGACGATTCTGCACTCCGGATCTGCCAGCCGTGCAATCGCCACCTGAACCGAGGGCGGAGCCAGCACAAAGTCGGTGATCGAGCCGATGATTCTCGCTCGCTGCGACTCGGCCGATCGCTCGACGACGGTGTAGAGATAGTCCTGCGAACTCAGGGCGTCCCGCATGCGGGCGTCGCTTTCCAGAATGCCCATGCCGCACTCGAGCCAACAGTCTTCTTGCGAAAGATGTAGGAGCTCATCCAGATACACAGCCTGATGTGCGCGATGGAAGCCGCCAACCCCGATGTGCACGATGCGCGGAGAGCAACGAGCGCGATCGTAGGTTGGTCTCTGGATAGTCGAAGGAAAACGGTGCAGTGTCTGCTGCGAAAGTTTGCGTGTCTCCATATGCTTTTATCCCTGCGTCGCAGACCAGGCGATGGCTTCGCCTGCCGGATCAAAAAGATGACTGCGCGGAAGATTGATCTTGATGTCGATACCCTCGTCCTCCTGGACAGGCGTATCTCCATCCACCTTGATCACCAAGGGTTCGTCCTGCTCCGTCAACGTGTGCAGATAGGCCTCGCCGCCAAGGCGCTCCACGATATTAACCCGAACGCGAAAGCCACTGGCCTGGTCGACTGAGATGTGTTCGGGACGGATACCGAACTCAACCGTGTCCCCCAATTTCAATTTGCGGCCTACGCCGTCTGCATGAAAAGGAAACTCAAAGCTGTAACCGTTGCTGAGGCGGATGGTCGCGCCTCCTTGCTGCACCTCCACTACGGACGCACGGAGGAAATTCATCTTTGGCGATCCGATAAAGCCCGCCACGAATCGGTTGACTGGATGGAGGTACACCTCTAACGGAGATCCAATCTGCTCGATGGCTCCCCCATGCATCACGACTATCCGATCCGCCATGGTCATGGCCTCGATCTGATCGTGGGTTACATAAATGATGGTCGCCTCGAGTTGCTTGTGGAGTTTCATCAGCTCCAAACGCGTGCGTACCCGCAACTCGGCATCAAGGTTGGAGAGTGGCTCGTCGAAGAGAAAAACCTTGGGATGACGAACGATGGCGCGGCCAATGGCGACGCGCTGGCGCTGGCCGCCCGAAAGCTCTTTAGGCTTTCGATCTAACAACGCTTCCAGGTGCAATATGCGAGCCGCCTCTTCCACTTTCTTTCGGCGCTCGGCTTTGGGAACGCCCGCCAGTTTCAGGCTGAAGGCCATGTTCTCTTCCACTGTCATATGGGGATAGAGCGCATAGCTCTGGAAGACGAGCGCGAGTCCGCGCCTGGCCGGAGCGACATCGTTGACGCGCACTCCGTCAATCCACAGATCGCCCGCGGTAATCGTCTCCAGGCCCGCAATCAGGCGCAACAGTGTTGTCTTGCCGCACCCGGAGGGGCCGACAATCACGATGAATTCCTTATCGTTTACGGTCAGGTCAACGCCCTGGAGAATGACTGTCTCGGCAAAGCTTTTGGTCACGCCTGCTAAACGCACCGTGGACATGCTACTTGACCGCTCCGAAGGTAAGTCCGCGCACTAACTGCCGTTGACTGATCCACCCTAAAACAAGAATGGGCAGGATCGCCATGGTGGAAGCGGCAGAAAGCTTAGCCCAGAACAGGCCCTCTGGGCTGGAGAAAGACGCGATGTAAACCGTGAGGGGCGCAGCCTTGGCGGCGGTAAGAATCAGACTCCAGAATGCTTCGTTCCAGGCGAGCACGATGACCAGCAAGCTGGTGGAGAAGATGCTGGGCA
The DNA here is from genome assembly GCA_963805955.1 of uncultured Acidobacteriaceae bacterium. Lineage (GTDB taxonomy): Bacteria > Acidobacteriota > Terriglobia > Terriglobales > Acidobacteriaceae > PALSA-350. Next base: position 138,635 of record CAWDVZ010000011.1, on the reverse strand, counting down.
GTGAAAGCGGCAGCAAGAGACTGAAGATCTCCCGCAGGTATCCCGCGCCATCCATCCGCCCCGCTTCCAGGATTTCCGCAGGCACGTCGCGGAAGAAAGTGTAAAGCATCCAGATCACGATCGGCAGGTTCATCAGGGTATCGACAGCAAGCAACCCGCTCCTGGTGTCAAGCAGGTTAGCGTCGCGAAACAGTAGATAGATCGGAGCCAGAACACCGGCCGCGGGCATCATCCTGGTGGACAACATCCACACCAGCATATCCTTGGTGTGGCGCATGGGCCTGAACGCCATGGCATAGGCAGCGGGAAGCCCGATCAACAAAGCCGCGAGTGTGGATCCGCAGGCCAGCAGGATACTGTTCCAGGCAAAGTGGGCGTAGTTAGCGCGCTGCTGCACATCGTGGTAGTTCTGTAGCGTTGGCCGGAAGAACAAGTGCTGGATGCCCGCGATCGCCTCTTTCTCCGTCTTGAAGCTGGTCAGCATCATCCAGAAAATGGGAAAGAAAACGAGTAGGGCGACTGCCCAACCCAGCGCGGTCAGCAGCAGCTTGGCGCGAAGTCTATGGTTCAGGCTCTTGCTAGGCATCGAGATTTTTGGCGACCGAACGCATCAGGAAAAGGGCGACGAGGTTGGCTAATACAATGGCCAGAACACCGCCGACAGAGGCGGCCCCGATATCCGTTTCAAGCAGTGCATAACGATAGATTAGGTAGGAGAGATTGGTGGTGCTGTACCCGGGACCTCCGCCCGTGGTGACAAGAATCTCGGCGAACACCGTGAGCAGAAAAATGGTCTCCACCATGGTAACGGCAGCAATCGCGCGGCCCAGATGCGGGCGGATGATGTAAAAGAACATGGCCAGCGGTCCGGCGCCGTCCATGCGCGCTGCTTCTTTGCGTTCCTGATCGAGCGACTGCACAGCGGTGAGCAGAGTGAGCACGGCGAAGGGAAGCCATTGCCAGGAAACGATCAAGACAATCGAAGTCAACGGGGCAATGCCAAACCAGTTGATTGGTTTAAGCCCCACGCTGCGCATGAGGAAGGCCACAATCCCGTTCTCTGGATCGAGCAACATATCCTTCCAGATCAGCGCGCTCACTGTCGGCATCACGAAGAATGGAGCAACCACCATCACCCGGGTGACCGACCTGCCAAAAAAATCCTGGTCATACAAGATCGCCAGCAGCGTTCCCAGACCAACCGTGATCACCAGCACCCATCCAACAAGAAGGAACGTATTGAGGATGGCGGGACCGAGGCTCGGATCCCCCAGCAGGTAGCGATAGTTCTCGAGATGGGCAAAGCCCGTCTGGCTGGGCTCAAGCAAGTTGTAGCGGCGGAACGAAAACCACAAGGTCATGACGAGCGGCACGATCGACCAAAGCAAGAGTGCGGTGACCGAAGGCGCCTGCAAAAGGAAGGGCGCGAGACGATGGCGGGCTACAGATAGACCTGGCATAGCGGATCTCTTATCAGTGAATGTAACCTGCGCGACGCATCACTCGCTCCGTCACCGTCTGGCTGGTGGCGAGCACCTGATCGGTAGATTCAAGGCCGGTCACGGCCGCGGCGATCAACTGGCCAACCTGGGTGCCGATGTTCGGAAATTGCGGAATGCCCACGAACTGAATGCCTACATAGGGAACCGGGTCGAGCGTGGCTCGTCGTGGGTCCGCCGTCAGGATACTGTCGAGAGTCAGCTGCGCGAAAGGCGCTGCCCGAAGATACTCGGCCCGCGCATAAGTAGACTTCCTGGTCCCGGGAGGCGCCAGGGTCCACCCGTATGTCTCCCCTACCAGTTGCACGTATTGTTTCGAGGTTGCCCACTGAACAAACTCCAACGCCTGCGCGCTGTGCCTGGACGTGAAAGGGATGGCGAGCGCCCAGGTCCATAACAAATGGGAACCGAGAGGAGTCACTGCGAACGGCGCGGAAGTCACGGCAACGTTGTTCGCCACAGCTGACTCCTTGGGATCGTACAGGGTACCTGCGGCCGTGGTCGCATCCACCCACATGGCGCAATGCCCGTTCTCAAACAGGGTGAGATTCTGGTTGAAGCCGTTCGAGCTAGCCGTCGGAGGTCCGTAGTCCTGCAGCAAACGTACATAGTAGCCAATGGCGTTCCGCCAGGCTTGAGTATCGATCTGCGGATTCCAATGCAAGTCGAACCACCGGCCCCCGAATGTGTTCACCAGGGTGTCGATGTAAGCCATGTTCTCTCCCCAGCCCGGCTTGCCGCGCAGGCAGATTCCGTAAACGTGCGCCTTCTCATCGTTCAGCACCGCGGCAAATCGCCGAATGTCGTCATAGGTGGGCTGGGCGGGCATCTTCAGTCCGGCCTTCAGGAACAGGTCACGGCGGTAGAAGGTGAGCGAGCTTTCTGCGGTGAAGGGGAGCGCATAGAGCCGGTCGCCGCTCGAGAGCGCCGTGCGCACCGGCTTGAGAATATCCTCGAGATCGTACCCGGCGGCCAGCTTGTCATCCAGTTGCAGGAGCCAGCCGCGGCTGCCCCAGATCGGCGCCTCCAACGGTCCGATGGTCATCACATCGTACTGGCCCCCGCCCGTGGTGATGTCCGCAGTGGTCTTTGCGCGGAGCAAGTTTTCCTCTAGAAATACCCAGTTCAGACGGATATCGGGGTGTTCTTTCATGAAGCCGGACGACAGTCTCTGCATCCGGACCATGTCAGGATTATTCACCGTGGCAATGGTCAAGGTGGTCTGAGCTCGGGATGTAAGCGGGCAGGCTGCGGCAAGCGTAAGAACGAGGTAGCGAAGGCAGCGCAGCAAGCATCTCCGGCGATCGGGGTTCCCTGTCATGGTCGTTTCACGGGGACAGGCAGGAGCCGCGGAAACCCCTGTGTGGCTTGGACTTTGATGAAGATGGGTCAGTCGATTCAGGCGAGTCCGAGTCTACGCTGCGACTTGCATCTCCCGCAAGCCTTCACTTGGATAGGTCAGGATGGCGGCGCATATCGAAAAGGATGTCGGAAGCACGCTGGAGGTACTGCTGCAGCTGGTCAGGGCTTTTCTCACTTTGGCTAGCCAGATAGACCAGATTAGCGACCATTTCTATACTGACGTAGAGAGGCCTGCCGTGATCGTCTTTTGCCAATTCTCCAGTAAAACTCATCGGTCGGCTGTCCTTAGTGTTCGCACGCATTCAATCCGCGGCACTCTGCTTCGATAATATCCAATATCGGCCCAAAAATGATTTGATCCCATAATCCTCATGAGCATTTTTGAATCCTGTTATCTGGCGATAAACTGATGTCGACAGCGTCAATTATTCTTATTCCGATGCTGCCGGATGCCATGCTCCATGACTAACAGCCGAGCTCGTATACTGTGTGTTGGCAAGGACCCAGGTCTTTTGCGAAGCCGCTGCGCCGTTCTGACGCACGGCGGCTACGATGCTCAAGCTGTAATGTTCGCTGATGCAGAACGTCTGTTGCGGACGAGCTCGTTTGATCTTGTTATCTGTTCCGCCATTCTCAACGACGAGGAAAGGCTTCAAATCATCGCAGAAGTCGGCGACCCAATCCGTATTCTGATTCTGAAAAAACTGATCTTTGCATCCGAATTACTTGCTGAGGTAGAACGGCGGCTCCTCAAAACCAGACAAGACTCCATGGCATAGCTCTGCCCCCTGTTCGAGACCCTGAACCGAGTATTCACAAATGCTCGAGAGAGCAAACAGGCGTACGATAGACCGGATGGCAGATGAAAGGGAAGACGAGCCGGAAAAGTCACCTCCCGTTGACTGGGCCGAACTGCGAGTTCAAGCCGAGAAGCTCGGCCTGACACTGAGCCAACTCCAGCAGCAGCAGCGAGAGCAGAGGCTAAGACTGGCGAGAAAAATCAGGCCCATCCCACCCGCCAAGCCAGAATCGTAACCAATTCGTTGGAGTGATCCTATTGCATAGGAGGAGTATTCTCCCTTTGCATGAAGCCCAAAACACACCCCGGGCCTACGACCCCTTTTTACAAAGACAAGGGCAAGTGGACGTTCTACGTCTTCCCTAATGGGCTTCAGGAGGAGGCGGGTGAATATCCCGATGAGCAGTCCGCCCGCAGGGCCTGCCTGAAAACGTACCGTGCTTGGTGCGCCAGGGGCTGCCGTTACTGACGCGCTGCCACCGGTGCGCTCGCGGTTCTGTTTTAACCTCCCTTAATCGCCTTTACCGCACCTAATGCGCCTGAGTCAAAATGGGCGGGAGACATTGCGTCTCCCGCCCGTTTCCATTGTCTGGTCAAGTAGCCATCTTTTGGATCGCGGCTTGGCCGCAAGAAACAACGTTCATGTGCTCGTCGCTCGCCGACCGCCGAGTCGCCAGCAACTTCGGTCAGCCTACGTCGATTTGCGTGCCGCGACTGTGCAATATTGCACAATTTCCAAAAACTATTTGGCCCGTCCCGAGAGCCGCCGCGTTGTTCCGTCAAACCCACCTGCAACGCCCACCGCGCTATGGCTCAAATGTGCTACGTCGAGAAGTGGAAATTAGCCGATGTGCTGAATATTGCACGTCGAGGGTGCCAAGATGCGCAGTCTGTCCGCGGATGTACGAATCCGGGAAAAGTTCAAAATGCTGGGCAGCAGAATTTCGGGGAACCAATGAGCCGACAGATTCTTAACGGCTGGAAAGAAATCTCCAACCATATTGAGCGGGGCGTTCGCACTGCGCAACGTTGGGAGTCGTCACTGGGCATGCCTGTTCATCGGCCCGCGTTGAAGAATAGAAGCGCCGTGGTCGCATTCTCCGATGAACTCGATGGCTGGCTTTCCCGTAGTTCACCCAACGCGCGGGACGAGTGTTTGGCTGTCAACGACAACGGGGAAAACAACCGGAACTTCGTGCGAGTGCTGGACGGTATGAGCACTCTCATTCGGCAAACCAGGCAACTGATCTGTCATATGAAGGTCTTGCAGGAGAGCCGGTGGCCGGCCAAGACTCACCACCACAGGGACGCATCGAGAGCGCGCCTGCGCCCTGCGTCGGCGACAGGCCGAGGCAGGGCTTCTTTGTTGATGTTTCCTCGCCGAAAGCGCAGTTGGGCTAGCCGCGTGCCTTCGGCTTCGCCCGTGGCCGATCTTGGTTCCACTCCCCCGGCCTCGTCAGCGGAGGCCAGGTAAAAGGCATGCCTGAACCCCGAATCCGATGGACGCTTTTCCGTGGCACGGCAGCGGGTGAGTGATGGAGTTTGATCTGGGCACGGTGGCCGCTCCACAAGAGGCGGGAAGACTCGATTCCGCAGTTCAGCACCCGCCGGGCAAACCCCCCGCTTCGAGGGAACGGAGATCGCCTGCCCGGCTAGGATCTCGCGGCGACAAAAATAGAATCTCACCGCCGGTCGTCGTGAATATCGTGCAGGTTACTGACTCGCTGCTTCTGTTGTTCTGCGGCTTGCTGGCCAGGATCATGTTGACGCCCCTGGGAGCCCTGCACTCCGATGGCTCACTCTTCCTCGCCACCGCCACCGCCGCCTTCGTCGTGGCTGTCTTCCTCAGCCGTGGCGATGCTTACCTGCTCAGCTCCCTCCGCTCCTTGGGTCAACAGCTAAAACTGCTGCTGATCCCGCTGCTGGCCGGTGCCGGCAGCATGATGGTCTGCCTGTTCCTTATGAGCCATGACGGCCTGGTCTTTCGCGAATGGCCGTTTCTCTGGCTACTCTTGAGCGCTATTACGCTCATTACATCGCGAGCCTACTTGTCGCGGCTGCTGCGCCGGTGGACAGAGTCCGGCAAGACAGCCCGCAGGGTTGCCGTGATTGGCGCGGGTGAATTTAGCCGCGAATTCATCCAACGCCTGCGTAGCGAGCCACACGCCTACACAGTGGTGGGCCTGTATGACGATCGCCTTTCGCGCATTCCGGCGGAGCAAGAAGGGGTTAGAGTTCGCGGCAGCGTAGGGGACCTGCTGCAGCGCAGCCGTGAAGAGCAGATCGACCTCATAGTGATTGCACTTCCGCTGACGGCGATCTCTCGCATATCGAAAATTCTCGAACAGATCGGAAGCGCGGTCGCCGACATCTGCCTGACTACTGATTTTGTGGGCTACCGCTATAGGAGCAGCCAGATTTCGTCGGTCGGCTCAAATCCTGTCGTTCTGGTCGAAGAGCGGCCGCTGAAGGATTGGCGGGCGGCGAAGAAAGTGACCTTCGATCTCGTCATCGGTTCCCTGATGCTCATTGTCGTCGCGCCGCTGCTCGCCCTCATCGCATTGGCCATTCGTCTCGATAGCCCGGGCCCGATTTTATTCCGGCAGCCCCGCCTCGGGTTCAATAATCGCCTCTTTACTTGTTACAAATTTCGCTCCATGCGTCATGGGATGACAGACCTGATGGGCGATCGGCAGGCGACGCGAGGGGACGCACGAGTTACGCGGATTGGTAAGTGGCTGCGAGCCCTGAGCCTGGACGAGTTGCCACAGTTGTTCAACGTCCTGAGGGGCAACATGTCCCTCGTCGGACCACGCCCGCACCCACCCAATACCAAGGCTGAGGACAAACTATTCACGGAGGTGGTGGCGAAATATGCTTTCCGCCATCGCGTGAAGCCGGGCATCACAGGATGGGCGCAGGTAAATGGATGGCGTGGCGAAACCAAGACGGTGGAGCAGATCGAAAACAGGGTCGCCTGTGATCTGGCGTATATCGAGAACTGGTCTCTCTGGTTTGACCTTAGAATTATGGTGCTGACCATTACTCGCGAAATCCTGAGCCGCCACGCCTTCTAGAGCTGCGAGTCTAAATTAAACTTCATCATTCATGGACGGCCTCAACAGGCTGTGAAAAAAACACCGACACGCCAGAAGCTTGAAGGTGGAGTATCATGATCAGCAAGTTTCAAACAAACGAACGCAGTCTACGCGGCCAATTGTTCAGCGCCTGCCGCACAGAGTGCTCTCTCATTGAAGACCTGAGTCACCATGGCCGGCTCTGAGTTATTCGCCGCCCTGGTTTGCTGCACCGGCTTTGGGGTGGCCATCTGCTTAATCGCAGACAGTCTCGTGTGAGGATGTCCCACGCGGAGGAGGCTATTCTCATGTCGCCAGCAACGAAATTTGACGCGACCGCCTTTCTCACCAGTGCAGGACTAGGGCGACGGATCGTCCGCGTGAAGGCCAAGCAGTTCCTCTTTGCCCAGGGAAATCCAGCCGACTCAGTTTTCTATCTTCAGAAGGGCCGCGCGAAACTAACTGTTGTGTCGAAAAGCGGTAAAGAGGCTACGATTGCACTTGTCTCTGCGGGCGCCTTCGTTGGCGAAGAGTCAATTGCCGCAGCTGTTAGACCCCGATTGATGACTGCGACCGCGATTACCGCTTGCATCGTGCTCAAGATCGATCGCGAGGAAATGATTCGTGTATTGCACGAGGAGCATGAGTTCTCGGACCTGTTCCTGAAGTTTCTGCTTGCCCGCAGTATGCGCACGCAGGCCGATCTTGTTGATCAGCTTTTCAATTCCAGCGAAAAGCGGTTGGCGAGAACGCTTTTGCTGATGGGTGAATTTGGCAAGCCGGGGGCAACGGATAATACCCGGATCCCGAGGATCTCACAGGAAACCCTGGCGGAAATGATCGGCACCACCCGGGCGCGAGTAAGCTTCTTCATGAATCGCTTTCGCAAGATGGGATTTATCGAATATAACGGCGAGATCCATGTAAATAAGTCGCTGCTCAACGTGGTCTTAAACGATTAAGCACGCATATTTCTTATTTGTCGGCGATGATCTGAATCTTGTGAATCTGGAGCTTATTGGAAAACAGCTCATCGGCTTTGGCCATGAGTGCCTTCGCAATCATCACCGTTCAAGTGGGCGTCTCGGCCCGCCTCATCATCGAAGGTATCGAAAACCGCGTAAGCACCATCATCTTCTTTGATGCCATACCAGGTGACTGTTCCGGTCTCGGCCCTGGACATTTCCGCGCCTTGCTTCAAGAACGCTTCCACTTCTGCGGCCTTGCCCGGCTTGGCCTTCAACGAGACATACAACGCATACTTTGCCATTTTGGTAGTTGCTCCGTGTTGTTTCTACTGCCTTGTTCGGAGAATAGCGCTTCCTCATCGCCAATCCAAGCCGGACTTCACGTCGTTATTGATGCCATACGCATTTATCTATTTCCGCCCTTAACCGATGATTTTGCCATAGAATATAGAGACGTGCACTCATCGGGAACCTTAGGGGGCTTATCGGGAAACTTCCTCCTTCTTGCGGCCCTACTGAATTACGCGCACACAGTTTGAACGTCAAAACAGTTTGCAGACCTGCCCGGCCCCTTTGTAGGGAGCCCGCGCTGCATCTACATAAGCAACAGCCCGCGTCGGCCGGTTAGAGCAATAGGTTCACGCATGCAGGATTGAGGTTAACCGATTGGCTCTAGCTCGATGGTTTGCGGCAGCATCCACCGCATGGTTATTACTGTTCGTAAACTCTGTGGCAAGGTCAGAGCCGGCAGGGCTCGCGCCTAACTTGCCGGACAGTCCTTTTGCAAGCACACTAACCCCTACGGACACCTCTACTACTGCGCCGGCCGCTTATTCCGATTCCCAGACTTCGCCCGTGCCAGGCCCCGCGCCGCAAACGACAAAGGAAGACCGCGCCGCCGCTGACGTCGCAAGAGCAACTCAAGCTGCAGGAGAAACAGCGGGTTTTTGGGGTGATGGCAACATTCAACACCACCGCCAACAAGGATGCGCTTCCGCTAAGTACGGGCCAAAAATACCAACTCTTTTTCAAGAGCGCGACTGATCCCTGGCCCTTTGTGCTAACCGCTTTTGGTGCGGGGATTGATCAGGCCGATAACAGCTTTCCCGAGTACGGACAGGGTATGCAAGGGTACGCCAAGCGTTATGGTGCCGCTTACACCGATTACTTCACCGGCAATCTGCTGGGTAATGCGGTATTGGCGGGTGTGCTGAAAGAAGATCCACGCTATTTTCAAAAAGGCACAGGCAGTTTCATGAGCCGCTTCCTTTGGGCGGCGACGAGCACGGTGTGGTGCAAGCGCGATAATGGTACCTGGGGACCGAACTATGCGAATGTCGTGGGCAATCTCATGGGCGCGGCCGTTTCCAACCTTTATTACCCCGAACCCGAGCGCACGGCCAGCGATACAATCTCGCGCGGTTTTACGGTTACAGCCCAGGCGATCGTAGGCAGCGAGGTCATCGAATTCTGGCCCGACCTGGTGCGTCACCACAGACGTAAACAAGCTGAAAAGCTGGCTCGTCAGGCGGCGCCAACCCGCCCCCCATCCCTGAGGATTGTCTATCGCGGCGTGACTTTCACCACGTTGGCACGGCAGGAGCGCACTCCCTGGCAAGCTTCGGGCCGCAGGTCCTTGGTTAAGCAAATCTCCACCGCCGTAAGCCGGTTATTGCCGCAGCTCAGGGCGAAACTCCCCGCCGGGTAACCTGGATTTGCCGCTGCAAACCGGGCCAGCAAAGCATCAGGAGTGACACCATCTACGTCACTACCCGTGCCAATATTCGCCGGCACCTTCACTGCTCCATATGCCTGGTGGATTTCTCGAAAATAATCATTGGCAGCTAGTCCGGAGCATGTGCCGTGCGTTTGCCACTCGTGCTCTACCAGGCTGGCGGTTGGGATGATGTCTGTGTCGGCCTGGGGATCGGCTGGGCCGGGCGCGTCGCTGCAATGCTGCGGATAGTCGCCGTTCGCATCCTGCGGCCACAGCCCGTGGACTACGAAGCCCAGATTACGTCCACATTCCGGGCTGTCTCCGTGGGTCGCACAGAACTCCGGCGACCAGGAAAGGTTCAGCAGGTAGAAGTCGAATTGCCCAGGCGCGGCCTGCTCCTGCGGACGACCGCGGCGCCGCCGCCGGCCCTCATCCTCTCCCGTGTATCTTGAGCTCTCTCGGGGCTGATATGCGCCGCCGGCTGGACGCGCAGCTGAATCGCTATGTTCAGCAGCCGGCGGCGGGGGTGTGTTCTGGCAACCGATCGTCGCCAGCATCAGCAACAGGCAAAGAGACGCGAACCCGCGCGGAGTATAACTGTTGGTTCTGTCAACCGTCGTCAAGCTTCTTTGCCCCTCTCTTCCCCTTGTCTCCCGAACGAAGTGTACCCGGATTCGCTGCCGGCGTGCGACCCTGGCCATCAGGGGTCTGAAGTGTTCACACAAGAATTGCCGCTCACGGTCTTCGTGGCGAAGCCGATAAGGAATAGCGAGCGGGTTGCGGATGTTCTGTGGAGTTAGCTGTTCTTAAGAGTAGTGAAGAGGATGGCCATGGAGGTCCAGGAACTGATGAATGAGGAAGCATTACGGAGGGCTGCAAGCTATGCGCAATAAAAGGATTCTCATTGTGGATGACGACCCCGACATCCTCCACAGTATGCATCTCCGCCTCAAGGCCAACAACTACGACACATTCTTTGCGGCGGATGCGATCTCCTGCATGGCTGAGGCGCGGAAGAGCGAGCCAGATCTAATCATCCTCGACCTGGGTCTGCCTGCCGGGGACGGTTTCCTGGTGATGGAAAGGTTCAAAGCAGTTCCATCTCTGGCCTCAATCCCGGTCATTGTGGTTTCTGCTCGTGACCGTCGCGCGAATGAAAAGCGCGCGATTGAGGCGGGGGCCAAGGCCTTTCTGCAAAAGCCAGTGAATAATGCGGAACTTCTGGCGGTCATACGGCAGAACCTGGCAGAACCCCAGCAACGGGAGGAACCTGTAGTGTACGACCTGGGAAAATCATAGCTGCCCCAGATCCGGGTTCTGATTGGCCGAACCATCCCTTCCCATAACGTTCTGTTCGCCTTCGGGATCTTACGAAAACTCTGGAGTCCCTCCGCGCTCCGGCTTGATTATTTACAACGGCGCAGCAGTCGTGTAGCATCTGCAGTTTTACGGCCAATCCGCAGTTGCACACTGTCTCTCTATGCGCATCCCGAAGGGTTGGCGAAAATGGTTGCTGATGATTCTGACTGGCGCCTGTGGCTGGGCGCTGGTGGAAATCGTGCTGTCCGGGCCAGCAACGCGCGCATCAGGGCCATCCGAATTTGTCACCTCGGGCGTTTTTACTCCTGCACATCCCACCGCGTTCGCGGCTGTCAAAGATTTTCTTGACATCCATCCGGAGCATCCGCGGCAGCCCATCGCCTACACGCACACCGTGCATCTTGCCAAAGGTTTGCCCTGTACGTTTTGCCACGTGGGCGTGGATCAGGGCCCTGAAGCACGGATTCCCGGGGTAAGCGTCTGCATGAGCTGCCACCAGACCATCGCCACCAACCGCCCCGAGATCAAGAAGATCGCTGCCTACCAGGCCCGTGGTGAAGAAATTCCCTGGGTTCGCGTCTACAACTACAGCGAGTCAGCGCACGTGCGATTCAATCATGCGCCGCACATCCGCGCCGGCGTGGATTGCGCAGCTTGCCACAGCGATCTGACCAAGCAGACCACCGCGGAACGCAAAGTAGATATGAACATGGGTTTTTGCATTAACTGCCACACACAAAAGAAAGTCTCGATCGATTGCGAGACGTGCCACTACTAGAGCGTTTTATGGAACGGCGTGACTTCATCAAAATATCGGCGCTTTCTGGTGCCATGGCGACCCTCGAAGGTTGTCGTAGCGCGGAGAAACAGCTCATCCGTTTCATTCCGGAAGAAGAGTTGATCCCCGGCATCGCGACCTGGAAGCCAAGCGTATGCACGCTATGCTCCGCGGGTTGCGGCCTGCTGGTGCGGGTGATGCAAGGCGAAGCCGAAGTGGTGCGTCACGGGCAGCAGGGCTTGATCAAGATGGGGCTAGCGAAAAAGCTTGAGGGTAACCCGCAGCATCCCATCAACCAGGGAAAGCTCTGCGCGCGCGGCCAGGCTGGTCTGCAGGTGCTTTACCATCCCGACCGCATCACGCATCCCATCAAGCGCAGCGGCCCGCGCGGCTCCGGCGAGTTCCAGCCAATAACATGGGACGATGCGCTCAAGGAAGTTACGGCGCACCTGGCGGCGCTGCAAGCGTCCCATTCCACGTCGTCGCTGACCTTGATTTCCCGCCCGCTGAGCGGCCAGCGCCGCGAACTGATCGAGCGCTTCCTGAAAGCTTATGGGGCGGCGCCCGCTCTCTGGTACCAGCCTTTCGACGAGGCAGTGCTGCGCCAGGCGAATCTGCTTAGCTTTGGCCACGCCGCGCTGCCCACGTTTGACCTGGGCCGCGCCGACTATGTCCTCTCCTTCGGCGCCGATTTCCTCGGTACCTGGAACTCTCCGGTGGCGCAATCGATAGGTTACGGAGTGATGCGACAGGGCAGGCCTGGACGCCGGGCAAAGTTTGTCCAGGTGGAGTCGCGCATGTCGCAGACGGGCGCCAACAGCGACGAATGGATTGCGTGCCGTCCGGGAATGGAAGGCGCTTTAGCGCTCGGCATTGCTCATGTCATCGTGAGCGAAAAGCTCGCGCCGCTGGGTGCAGGATCACGCGCGGGCTCGCTCATTGCCGGATGGTCTGCGGGCCTGCCGGACTACACTCCGGAAGCGGTCGAGAAACAGACGGGAGTGAGTGCCACCGTCATCAAGCGTCTCGCGCACGAGCTCACGCAAAGCGGGGCGGCTGCCGCCATGGTTGGCGGCCCGCCACTGGCGCACACCAACGGTCTGTTCAACGCGCTGGCAGTCAATGCCCTGGAGTCGCTGGTCGATAGCGGCCGCGAACCTATCCTGGGCTTCACGCCGCAGCCGGCAATGGGCGATGTTGCGCCGCCGATGCAGGCAAGTCTTGCCGGCCTCAAGGAGCTGTCCGGCAGGGCAGCGCAGATGCTGCTGCTCTACCAGGCCAATCCGATTTTCTCTGCGCCGGCCGCCGTGCGCACCCGCGAAGTCCTGAGCAAGATTCCGTACATCGTCAGCTTCGGCAGCTTCATTGACGAGACCAGTGCCCAAGCCGACCTGATCTTGCCCGACAACGCACCCCTCGAGAGCTGGCTCGACAGCATTCCCGAGTCGGGCTCCTCCCGTGCGGTGGCCAGCCTGGCGCCGCCGGCGGTCCTGCCGCTGCACGACACGCGCGCTATGCCCGATGTGCTGCTTGGCTTGGCCCACCAGCTCGGCGGCGACGTGGCCAAGGCTCTGAGTTGGCCGACGTACGACGCCATGCTGCGCGCTGCGTTTGTTCCACTTCGCACGCGTGCTGGTTCCATCGATGCGAAAACAGAGGACGATTTTTGGGACGCGGCACAGACGCAAGGCGGTTGGTGGAGCGCACCTTCCACATCGCCTGCCGTAGCGGCGGACAAGCGTGCCCCCATGCTGGCGGCATCGCCTGAGTTTGCCGGGGCCGCCGGCGATTTTCCCTTCTATTTCCTGCCCTATGTCTCGCAATCGTTTGGCGATGGCTCGCTGGCGCATCTGCCTTGGCTGCAGGAGCTGCCCGACGTGCTCACCTCGGCCATGTGGTCTAGCTGGGTAGAGATCAATCCTCGGACCGGCGAGCGTTTGGGCATCAAGCAAGGCGACCTGGTAGAGATCGCTTCGCAGCAGGGAAGCGTGCGCGCTGCCGCGGTTCTTTCCCCGGGTATAGCGCCCGATATGGTGGCGATGCCGGTAGGTCAGGGGCACGAGAACTTCACTCGCTTCGCTAGCGGTCGCGGGGCCAATCCGCTCTCCCTTCTCGCGCCACTCGCCGAGCATGAGACTGGTTCGCTCGCCTGGGCCGCGACCCGAGTGAAGCTGGTGCGAGCGGGCGGCCCGGAGCAGGCCAAGCTGGTGTTATTTGCCGGGGGGATGAGCGGATTCCCGCATGAGGAGGAGCGGCGTTGATGTCGCAACGACGCTGTACGGGTGCCCCATGTTCGCACCAGCGTACATGGGCCGAAAATGACGGGCGTAGCCCTTCAAATGTTCGGCTATTCCTTGAAAGGGAAAATCTTCCTGACACTGGAGTGAAAGCATTTGAAAAAACCCGTTTTCGGCCCATGTACGCTGCTGCGAACATGGGGCACCCGTACAGCGTGGTCACCCGTACAGCTTGGTTAGGAAGGGAATGAACGACGTATGACTCACAAGTGGGGATTGGTAGTGGATCTGGACCGCTGCACTGGGTGCGAGGCGTGCGTGGTCGCGTGCCATGCGGAGAACAATATCCCCACGGCGGGCGAGGACCAGGCGGCGCGCGGCCGGGCCAAGCATTGGATTCGTGTGGAGCGTTACTGGGAGGGCGATTTCCCCAATCCTCGCGTCCGCTTTCAGCCGGTACTCTGCCAGCAATGCGACGAGGCCCCCTGCGAGCCCGTCTGCCCCACCTACGCCAGCTATCACACGCCCGAAGGGCTGAACGCGCAGGTCTACAACCGCTGCATCGGCACTCGCTTTTGCGCCAATGCGTGCCCTTACACCGTGCGCTTCTTCAATTTCTACAATCCAACATGGGATATGCCGCTGCAGCTGCAACTCAATCCCGATGTCTCGGTGCGCAGCGTTGGCATTATGGAGAAATGCACTTTCTGCGTGCAGCGCATCAAGGCGGCCGAAATTCAGGCCGAAGCGGAAAAGCGCGAACTGAAGGATGGCGAATTCACGACCGCCTGTGCGCAGTCGTGCGCGTCCAAGGCCCTGGTCTTCGGCGACCTGAACGATCCCAATAGTGAAGTATCGCGGCTGTCCAGCTCCAATCGCGGCACCAAGCTATTGGGCGAACTGGGCACCAAACCGAACGTGACCTATCTCGAACGAGGCACCTGGGAAGATGCAACGCACGGCTGAACAAATCGAGCAGGATCTGCTACGGCCGCTCTTCCACAGCAGCGGAAAGTATTGGGTCGCCGTGGCGGTCGCAACCAGTCTGCTGCTCGCGGGCGTGGCGGCATTTGGTTACCAGCTCTACGCCGGGATTGGTGTGTGGGGCATCAACTCCCCGGTGTTCTGGGCCTTCGATATCACCAACTTCGTCTTCTGGATCGGCATCAGCCACGCGGGCACGCTGATCTCCGCGATTCTGCGTCTCACCAATGCCACCTGGCGCCGCCCGGTCACTCGCTGCGCTGAGGCCATCACCGTCTTCTCCGTCCTGATCGGCGCCATCATCCCCCTTTGCCACATCGGGCGCCCGTGGCTTGCCTTCTGGATGATTCCTTATCCCAACCAACGCCATATCTGGCCTAATTTCCGCTCCCCGCTCGCCTGGGATTTCTTCGCCATCTCCACTTATCTCACCGGCAGCACCACCTTCCTTCTGCTGCCCACCATCCCCGACTTCGCCGCGGTGCGCGACGCCTCCACCGGCTTGCGGCACAAGATCTATCGCGTGTTGGCGCTGGGCTGGCAGGGCACGCCGCGGCAATGGCAGCGGCTTGAGACCGCCATGCACATCATGGCCATCGTCATCGTGCCGGTCGCCGTCTCGGTGCACACCATCGTCTCCTGGGACTTCGCCATGACGCTGGTGCCCATGTGGCACTCCAGCATCTTCGGCCCTTACTTTGTCGCCGGCGCGATCTTCAGCGGCATCGCGGCCCTGATCCTGGCCATGGCGCTGCTGCGCAAGTTCCTGCACCTGGAGGAATATCTCCGGCCCATCCACTTCCAGAACCTGGGCAAGCTGCTGTTGACCATGAGCCTGCTCTGGTTCTACTTCACCTTCGCTGAGCGGCTCACCAGCCTGGTACGGCAACTCCCCACCGGAGATGGCTGTTTTCTGGGAGAGCATCCGCAAACAATTTGCTCCGTTGTTTTGGACCATGGTGGTGTGCAACTTCATCATCCCCGTGCCCATTCTGGCCATCAAACGCCTGCGCACGATCACCGGAACCGCGATCGCGTCGGCCACTGTCGTCGTGGGCATGTGGCTGGAGCGCTTTCTGATCGTCGTGCCCTCGCTGGAGCATAAGTTCCTGCCATACTCCTGGGGTAGCTACCGGCCCACCTGGGTGGAAGACACGCTGATGGCTTCGAGCTTTGGCATGATGGCGCTGCTCTACCTGCTGTTCTCCAAGTTCGTGCCTATGATTTCCATCTGGGAGATGAAGGTCGGACTTCAGCCCCATGGTGGTGTTTCCGGTAATCGCTGCTGCCGATAGTCAGCACCATGGCCTGGTGCTGGAAGGGCCCCTGCCCACGGACGTGCCCGAATGAAGGCTCTCTACGGTCTCTACGCCGATCCAGAGGCAGCGCAGCGAGCCGTCGACTCCTTGCGCGCCGCCAGCTCCGAGCTCAACTTCGAGGCGCAGCAGATCATCATTGTCTCCGGCGAGCCCCACGAGGGCTACGAATTTACCGACTCGCACCTCAGCTCAAGTCCCTATCGCTGGGCCGTGTTCGGCGCCGCGGTGGGTGGGTTGAGCGGCTATTTGCTCACCACGCTTTCGCAGAAGTCCTATCCCATTCCCACCGGAGGCATGTCTCTCACCCCTGCGTGGACCAACGGCATCATCGTCTACGAGATGATTATGCTGGGCGCTATTCTCACCACGCTGGTGGTGCTGCTTATTGGCGCGGGACTGCCGAATTTTAAAGGGGTGATTGCGGACCCTGAGGTAGGGAAGGGGAAGATACTGGTGGGCGTGGTCGATCCGCCGGAAAGCTCACAACCGGAACTGGAAAGGCGCCTGCAGGGGGCAGGCGCCTGGCAAGTAAAGCGATCCGTTACGACGCAGCCTTGATGCTGGCCACATGGATCGTCTTGGTGGTTGCGTTCAAGGTGCCGGTCACCGCTACTTTTGAACCGGCGAAAGTGGCCGCCTTCTTGGCATCATCGAGTTGGTAGGCGGTCTTGGTCGCGGGATCGTACAGCGTGTATCTGCCGCCCATGTTGACGCAGCGGTTGGTGCAATCCTTCGCGCTTTCACCCTGCTTTGCCATGACCTGGTGGCCGCCCAGAGCGGCGCATTGGCTGTCCATGATCTCGCCTTTATACGTCTGCGGGGCCTGGGCAAAAAGAGTCAACGACGCGGCCAAACCGGCTGCGCAGATCGCTAGTTTCTTCATCGGCTGGATCTCCTTCTTGTGACGCTCGGGATATTTTCACAGTGATTCCAGCATTGTCAATCTTCGGCGTCCTGGGGGTGAGGGCGGTTTATATCGGAACGATTTCGTTTTTTGAAGGGTACGGCCTTTAGGCCAGTACATTCTGCAGGGACCAAGACAACACCGGGATTTAGCCCTGAGGGCAGCTGCATCAGCGGAATATGCCCTGAACAGCATCGCAGCTAAAACAGCCACCCAGGAATAACGTTGCCAAGGGACTGGAATCGTCCCCTCCGGGACTAAAGCCGGATTCATCTCACAGAGTTCCACAGGGTACGGGCTAAAGCCCGTACCCTTCAAGGGCGGTCAGCGCCTATGCTTCGCCTAGTCGCGACCGCGAAGTTTGGTAAGCAGCCTCAGGATCTCAAGGTACAGCCAAACCAGCGTGACCATAATCCCGAACGCGCCGTACCACTCCATGTATTTGGGAGCGCCCATGCGCGCGCCATTCTCGATAAAGTCGAAATCGAGCACCAGGTTGAGCGCGGCGATACCTACGACAATCAGGCTGAACCCGATGCCGATGGGGCCGGACCCGTTGATGGAAGTAAAGTGAACGCCAAAGAAACCCAGTACGAATTGCAGTAGATAAAACACCATGATGCCGCCAGTGGCGGCCACTATGCCCAGCCGGAAATTCTGTGTCACAGGGATCAGGCCGGATCGATACGCGAGCAGGAGGACGAGCAATGTGCCGAATGTCAGGCTGACCGCTTGAATCGCAATCCCGGGGAAGCGGAGCTCCAGCACAGCCGAGATGCCGCCGAGCGCCAAACCTTCCAGCAGCGCGTAAACGGGCGCGGTCACTGGAGACCACTCCTTCTTGAAGACCGTAATCAGCGCGCAGACAAATCCGCCGATGGTCCCGATCCACAACCAGGGGACTACAGCAGCAGCTGAATGCGATTGCATGAACAGATGCCATGTCCAAGATGCTGACGCAACCGCGAAAAGGAGAAGCAGGCCGGTTTTGTTGACCGTACCCTGGAGTGTCATCCCCTCGCCAAGCGCGGCAAAGCCCTCAAAACGCTTCTCATTCAGTACCGGATTCGAGGTTCTCATCAGTTGCGCCATTGCATTCTCCTAGGTTTCATTTTACGGCAAAGGCGGTTGCACTGCTTTTCCTGGCTGCTTAGACTTGTTTTGTTGATGGAACGAGGTGGCTAGGGGTTCCGGTTGACGTTTTGAACCGGTCCGAGCGCCACAAAGGACCGGGCGGTCCGCACCCAAGGGCAAAATCCCAGAGGGAAAAGTCGACAGCGACTTCGTGTCTCCGGGGGCGGATCTTGTCACTTACCGCGTTCCTTCTTGTCATACTTGCCGCTCTCGCGCACTCTACGTGGAATTTCCTGGCCAAGCGGGGAGCTCACAGCGAACACCTCATCTGGTTTTCTTCGGCGATTGAAGCGTTGTTCTTTGCGCCCATCGCCATCTGGATTTTGATCGACTCGTGGTCGAGCCTTGGTCTGCGAGCGGTCCTGTTCCTGCTGGCAACCGGAGCACTGCACCTCCTCTATACCGAGACCCTTTTCCGTGGATACAGGGCCGGCGATCTCACCGTCGTGTATCCACTGGCACGGGGAACCGGTCCTCTGCTGTCGTTCTGCGGTGCGGTGGCCTGGTTGCACGAGCGCCCGTCGATGCTGGCGGCGGCAGGGGCCCTCCTGATCACCTTTGGAATTCTGCATTGCTCGGGCGGGCTGGCCGCTTTCCGGGATACTCGTAACCACGCCGGGTTGTTCTGGGGCATCGCGACCGGCTGCGTAATTGCGGGCTATACGCTGGTCGATGGCTACTCGGTCAAGGTGCTTCTGCTTTCGCCCATCGTGGTGGAGTACGCCGGCAACCTGTTTCGGGCGGTGGTTCTGTCTTTCGGGGCTCATCGTCGCCGTGCTTCGCTGCGGCAGGAATTTGCCCAGTATTGGCAGGAAGCATTAGGGATCGCATTGCTCGCTCCGTTCGGATACATCCTGGTGTTGTTCGCGATGAGGCTGGCGCCCGTCAGCCATGTTGCTCCTATGCGTGAAATGTCGATGATGATCGGCATGTATTTTGGAGCCAGATTCTTGAGTGAGGGGCAAATCGCACGGCGCCTGGTTGGATCGGCTTTCATTGTCGGCGGCGTAGCGGCATTAGCGCTGGGATGAAGGAAATCTCTGATTCAAGCTGCTGTAACCTGAGCGGTTTTCGGGCCGAATAGACTGACATCAGGCTGCCGCTGTTCAGGAGTTCCATTCTCAATGTCGCGTTTCGAAGCGGATGTTGCGATCGTAGGCGCGGGAATTCTTGGGCTGGCCCACGCCTATATAGCGGCCAAAGCCGGTAAGTCTGTAGTCGTCTTCGAAAAGAACCCGCGCGCGGCGGGTGCTTCCGTGCGCAATTTTGGCATGGTGTGGCCGATTGGCCAGCCTGCCGGGGTCATGCTTGAGCTCTCTCTGCGCAGCCGCGAACTCTGGCTGGAAATGCTCGGCCAGGCCAACCTGCCTCGACGCGAAACTGGGTCGCTCCACGTAACCTACCGCGGGGATGAAGCTGCGGTGGCGCAGGAGTTCGCCGAGCTCGGTCCTAAGTTGGGCTATGCATGCTCGTGGTTGAGCGGGGCGAAGTTCTGGAACAGTCGCACGCGGTCGAGCCCGATGGACTCGCCGGAGGTCTATGGAGCAGCAGCGAATTCACCGTTGACCCTCGCCAGATTATCCAGTCATTGCCCGGCTTTCTTGAAGAGCGGTACAACGTCCAGTTCCTCTTCAGTACCGCAGTGACCGCAATCGACCACCCCAGGCTGCTACCGGAGATGGCCAGTGGCATGCGGAAACAGTGATTGTTTGCAGCGGCGACGACTTTGAGACCCTTTATCCTCGGCACTTTGCGGCCAGCGGCCTGACTCGCTGCAAACTGCAGATGATGCGGACCTCGGCGCAGCCCAATGGATGGCAGCTCGGCCCTTCGCTCGCAGCCGGGCTCACCCTGCGCTTCTATCCCGCGTTCCAGGTTTGCACTACGCTCCCTGCTCTTAGCCGGCGCATTGCCGAAGAGACGCCGGAGTATGACCGTTGGGGAATCCACGCACTGGTTTCGCAAACCGCCGACGGAGCACTCACACTCGGCGACTCCCACGAATACGGCCTGGCCGTCGATATCTTCAACAAAGAAGAAATAGACGAGCTCATCCTGCGCGCCACGCGGCAGTTCCTTCGCGCTCCTGATCTTGCGATTGCTGAGCGCTGGTCCGGCGTTTATGCCAAGCATCCGGAAAAGCCGCTGGTGGTCATGGAGCCGGAAGACGGAGTGCGGATTGTGGCCTCGCCAGGTGGCTCTGGCATGACGCTCTCTTTCGGGGTGGCGGAGAAATCGATGCACGCCTTAGGATTCATTCATGTCTAGGGCCGCCGCAAAAATCCCCGCGGTCTTTCTCGACTGGGCCGGCACGGCTGTTGATCACGGAAGCATTGCCCCGGTCAATGCGCTGGAAACTATCTTCAGCCAATTTGGCGTGACCGTCCCTCGTCCCTTAGTTCGCAGATACATGGGCCTGGCGAAGAAAGACCACATTCGCAAATTACTGGAAGAGCCGTATGTAACAGAGAAATGGATTGCGCTGCATCATGCACCGCCGCAGGAGCGTGACGTCGAGTCGCTGTATGCCAGATTCGAACCGCAAATGATGGAAGTCCTGGCGGGCTACGCCAGCGTCATTTCGGGTGTGGTGGACGCGGTAGAAGCGATGCGCGCACGAGGCATGAAGATCGCCGGCACCACAGGCTACACGCGGCCAATGCTCGATAGCCTGGAAGCGCTCGCAACGCGGCAGGGCTATCGCACAGATCGCTCCCTGGCCCCTGAAGATGCCGGCGGAGGGCGGCCCTTTCCGTGGATGTGTTACCGGCTGGCCATGGACCTGCGCATCTATCCACTCTCCGCCTGTGTGAAGATCGGCGACACCGAATCTGACATCGCAGAGGGTCTCAATGCAGGCATGTGGACCATCGGCGTAACCCGCAGCGGCAACGCGGTCGGATTATCAGAAGATGATTGGGTGAAGCTCGGCCACGCGGAGCAAAAAAAGCTGCTCGCTTGTGCTGAGCAGGATCTGCGCGCTGCGGGAGCCCATTACACTGCGGAAACCGTTGCCCAGACATTGCCGATCCTGGATGAGATCGCGCACCGGATCGCCCGGCGGCGAGCGGCCCGAATGAAGGTGCCACTCGCAACCGCATGCCGCCGCCTTACCCGCTGGCATTTGCTCACGGTTTGTTTGCTATTCCTCGGCTATGGCGGCTACTACTTCTGCCGCTCAGATTACTCCGTCGCCCTGCCCCTCATCCTTGCAGAGCAGGTGCACCAGGGAACACCGGCAGGCATTGCCCAGATAAGGCTGGGTTCGATCGCATCGCTGGGAGTGCTGGCTTATGCCATCGGCAAGTTTCCCAGCGGGGGTCTGGCCGATCGGTTCGGAGGCCGGCGCAACTTCCTGGGCGGCATGTTCGGTTCCATCCTGTTCACCGTGCTTTTCATGCTGGGAGGCGGCTTTCCCCTCTTCACCCTTGCCTGGGTGGGTAACCGGCTGGTGCAGTCGCTGGGATGGGCGGGGATGGTCAAGGTTACGTCACGCTGGTTTTCTTACACCACCTACGGCAGCGTCATGGCAGTGCTCAGTCTCAGTTACCTTTTCGGGGACGCAATTTCACGTGCCATTATGTCGTTGTTGCTAGCCCATGGTTTCGGTTGGAGAGGAATTTTTGCCGCAGGCGCCGGCCTGCTGAGTGTGATTCTTCTAGGCAATCTCATCTTTCTGCGTGAGTCTCCTGTGTCCTACAACCTGCCTGCGCCAGAGGAGAACCCGCTCAACCTTTTTTCGGGGTCAAAAATAGAGACGGGCATGGCAGCCATCTTTCGCACCTTGCTCAGCTCCTATGCCTTTTGGCTGGTCTGTGGTCTTTCGCTCGGCACCACGCTGCTGCGCGAAACCTTTAATCTCTGGATCCCCACCTACTTTACCCAGATGGCCGGCATGTCGGTGCGGAGGCCGCGAGCGGCAGCGCGCTGTTTCCGTTCTTTGGCGGTCTGTCTGTTTTGTTGGCAGGCTTTCTCAGCGATTACCTCGGCCCGGAGGGCCGCAGCCGCCTGCTCCTGGGCGGGCTCTCCTTGACTGTGCCGGCGTTGCTGGGTCTGGCCGAAGTGTCGAGGCATGCCCCGCGGTTTTTGCCGCTTAGCCTGGTCGCAGCGGTCGCCTTCTGCCTGCTTGGGCCGTATTCCTATCTGGCCGGCGCTATGGCGCTCGATTTTGGAGGGAAAGCAGGGAGCGGGACGGCCTCCGGCATGATCGACGGTTTCGGTTATTTCGCCGGCATTCTTTCCGGCAATGGGATGGCGCATTTGGCAGTCAATTACGGATGGCAGACAATGTTTCTAGTACTTGCCGCCGTCGCGGGACTTACCAGCGTTGTCGCTGCCCTCGCGCTCTGGCAGCAGCATCGCCGTGCGCTCGCGATTGGCTTGCTGCTTCCGGTGGAGGGGGAATGATCGTCAAAACTGTGGAGAATGATGTCAGCGAAGTGGAATGCAAACCCGGGGAGCTCACGCTTACCTGGCAAAATTCGACTTACAGCGTTTACAGCGCGTTATGGCTGCGAGACAACGATCCCGCCAATCGTGATGCTCTTACCGGCCAGCGACTGGTAAGCGTAGCCGACCTTCCACCGGCGCCACTCCTGCAGTCCGCTGAGACGCAGCCTCCAGGCCACATCACGCTCAGATGGGAAGATGGCGCAACCAGTGTTTTTCCGCTACGTTGGTTGCAAGCGTTTGACCGCAGCCTGCACATCGGTTCGCGGCCTACGCGCATGCCGTGGATGGGCCAGTCAGCCGCGGCCTTTGCCAGTTGCGATTACGCGGAGTGGATCGAAAACCCGGCCAGCCGGGAAGACTGGCTCTACTACGCGGGACGCGACGGTTTGGCTTTCCTGCGCGGCGTGCCCATTGAAGACGCGGCCGCGTTGCGTGTTGCCGCGCGCATCGGTTTCATTCGCGAAACCAACCATGGCCGCATCTTCGACGTTCGCAGCGTCGCCGATCCGAACAATCACGCTTACACAAGTCGCGGCCTGCCTGTCCACACAGACAGTCCTTACCGTGATCCCGTACCTGGCTTTCAGCTGCTGCATTGCCTCTCCGCCGCCGGCCAGGGTGGGGAAAGCATCTTTGTGGATGGAATGGCCGCCGCCGAGCGTTTGCGCGCCCATGATACCGAAGCCTTCAATACCCTGTGTCAGATGCCCATCCTCTACCGCTTTCAGGATGCCACGGCCGATCTGGCCGCCGAGCGAACCATGATCGAGGTGGACGCGTACGGACAATTTCGCGCCATTTATTACGACGAGCACTCGATTGCGCCGCTGCCGCTCAAGGGCCCTCGGCTCAAAAAGTTTTACCCCGCTTACCGTCAGCTTGCTGAGCTGTTGCAGGATCTGGGGCGATTCGTAGTCTACCGGCTGGAGCCTGGTGATCTTGTCCTCTTCGACAACACCCGCGTCCTTCATGGACACACTGCCTTCTCCACAGGAGGGCGCCATCTTCAGAGCTGCTACGTGGATGCCGACGGAGTCTACAGCTCGCTCGCGGTACTCTCACGCACCAGGAGTGCGCACGATGATTCGCACCACAATTGAAGACCTGATCGATCTGCTCAATACGCGCGGCGGGAGCGCCTATTTCGGAGAGCCTGTTTCCATCCTCGAACACAGTCTGCAAGCTGCCCACTCTGCCGAACTGGCCCGGGCCGCCCCCGCCGCGATTTCCGCCGCGCTGCTGCACGACATTGGCCACATGCTGCATGGGCACGATGAAGAGATTGCTCATCGCGGCCAGGATGGCATGCACGAAGAGGTCGCGGCCGCTTATCTCGCGCGCTGGTTTGGAGAGGAGGTGACGGTGCCGATCCGCCTGCACGTGCCGGCCAAGCGCTTCCTGTGCTGGAAGGACCGCGATTACCTGGCGAGGCTTTCCCCCGCATCCATCGAAAGCCTCGGCTTGCAAGGCGGACCCATGAACGATGAGCAGGCTGCGGCCTTCTTACGCAATCCATTCGCGAATGCGGCCATTGCCCTGCGCCAGTGGGACGACGAGGCCAAGATTCCCGGCCTGCGTGTTCCTGACGCGGCCCATTATCTTCCCACACTCCGGGTTGCGCAGCGAGTCTCGTGACGTCGTTTTAGCGGTGGGACACAACGTTTGCTGCGACCACTAGCCGTCGGCCTCCCACCACTTCGCGTCCGCCAGCACTACCGACGTTTCCACCTGGCGTTCGGGAATACTCCAATATTTTTTCAGTAGCCGATCTTTTTCCTCGGCGTAACCATGCGAAAGCCATGCCTTTCATAAAAGCGTATCGCCCAAACGGCATCAGCCCACGTTCCAATCAGCACCGGGTCGTTCGTCAACTCGCGCAGATGAGACAGCAGCTGCGATCCGACTCCTCGCTTCTGGCTGCCGCTACGAACGTAAGCGTGGCGAATGAGGGTTACATCCTGGACCTGTTGCAGGCCCATCACACCTATCGAGCGTCCCGTCATCCTGGAGCCCCAGAACACAACGCCGCTATCGATTTCGTGCTGCAACTTTTCCCTGGACATGTAAGGTTCTGTCCAGCGATCTTCGGGAATCGTCCCCCGATATGCTTGGGCGCCATCGTTGATGATGGTCCAAATCGATTCGAAGTCCCGGTCGTCACAGCGGCGGATCATGAGTGCTCAGCATATACTTTGGTATCTGTCGTCTGCCGGGAAAGTTCCTAACCATGATTCAGGAGCCGCTGTCGTGTTGGCTAACGGACTACCTACACCTGAGAACGGCCCGTCGCTTCTCCTGCGCGGCCTGCGCAAATCCTTTGCCGATGTAGTCGCAGTCGATGGCCTCGACCTCGAGGTCACCCGTGGCGAATGTTTCGGCCTGCTTGGACCCAACGGCGCGGGCAAGACAACCACCATCGAAATTTGCGAAGGGCTGACCGCTCCCGATGCAGGGACAGTGGAGCTGCTGGGGCTGAATTGGGCCACCGGCGCAAACTCACTGCGGCAGAGGATCGGCATCCAGCTGCAGGAAACGCAGTTTCCTGACAAGCTCACGGTAGACGAGGCATTGCGCTTATTCCGCAGCTTTTTTCGCCACGGCATCCCGGTAGAGGATTCGGTGCGGACAGCGCAGCTGGAGGAGAAGCGCTACGCACGCATCGGCACACTCTCCGGCGGCCAGAAGCAACGTCTCGCCATGGCTTGCGCCCTGGTCGGCGATCCGGAGCTTGCTGTTTCTCGACGAGCCGACCACCGGACTTGACCCGCAGGCGCGGCGCCACCTGTGGGACCTGGTGGACGGCCTGAAGCAGGCAGGCCGCACCATCATCCTGACCACGCACTATATGGATGAGGCGGAGCGGCTGTGCGACCGGGTGGCGATTATGGATCATGGGCGGATCATTGCGCTCGACAGTCCGGAGAAGCTGATCGCCTCCATTGGTGGAGAGCATATCGTTGAGTTCGCGATCACCGGCAACAACGGCGGTCATGGCGTGGTCGATCCCGCCTGGTTGACGGCGATCGCGGGGGTCCAGTCGCACCGCGTGGATGGAGGCGTGCACCAGCTTTCTGTTCGTGAGCTGCATACGGCGGTACCCAGTATCTTTGCTGCCCTGGCCAGCCAGGGGCTTGACCTGAGCGAATTTCGCACCCACTCGGCCACGCTCGAAGATGTGTTTGTAGGGCTTACGGGAAGGAATTTGCGCGATGAGTAAGCTGGAGCTGAGCAGCCTCTATCAATTGACGATGGTTCGCTTTCGCCTTTTCCTGCGCGAACCGGAGGCGATTTTCTGGATTTTCATTTTCCCGATCCTGCTGGCCGTGGGCCTGGGCATTGCCTTCCGCAACCGGCCTGCGGATGTGTTGCCGGTGGGCGCAACCACGGCCCAGTTGACCCAAGCGCTGGCCGCGGACCATGGGCTGAACGCTACTACCATGAGCGAGGCCGAGGGCACGCACGCATTGGCAACGGGAAGCATCTTGCTGCTTGCCATCCAGAAGCCGGACGGGGTCTCCTACGAGTTCGACCAGACCAATCCTGATGCGCGGAATGCCCGCATGCTGGCGGACCGCGCCATCCAGACCGCGGCCGGCCGGCGCGAGGCCGTGCACGTCCAGAATCAGCTGGTGCATGAGACGGGATCCCGTTACATCGATTTCCTGGTGCCCGGGCTGCTGGGAATGAACCTGATGGGCTCCGCGATCTGGGGGATGGGCTTTTCGATTGTAGAGTCCAGGCAAAAGAAGCTGCTCAAGCGGTTGGTAGCTTCTCCTATGCCACGCTGGCAATACCTGGCATCGTATCTGCTGTCGCGGCTGTCGATGCTGGTCATCGAGGTGGCGGGCTTTCTCGGCTTTGCGCGGCTGGTGTTTGGAGTGCCGTTTCGCGGGTCTTTGTGGCAGCTGGGTCTATTGTGCGTGCTTACTTCTCTGGCGTTTTGCTCGTTGGGGCTTCTGGTTGCGTCGCGGGCTACCACCATGGAAACCGCTTCCGGATTGATGAACCTGGTCATGCTTCCCATGTGGATTTTGTCCGGGATATTCTTCTCCGCCTCCCGTTTCCCGGCGGTGCTGCAACCCATAGTTCGGGCGCTTCCACTTACGGCAGCGATCGATGCTTTGCGCGGGAACATGCTGCAGGGCATGAACCTGGCGCAGCTCACCACCCAGATGGCGATATTGCTCACCTGGCTGGTGCTCGCGTTTGTCGTAGCCCTGCGCATCTTTCGCTGGAGATAACGACTCGAAAGGAAATTCCATGTCACTGGCAAACAAAGTTGCCATTGTTACTGGCGGCAATAGCGGTATCGGCGAAGCGGTTGCGCTCGAGCTCGCAAAGCAGGGTGCAAGTATTGTGATCGATTACGTTTCTCATCCTGATGCGGCCAACGCGGTCGAAAAACAGGTTACTGCTTTGGGCGCAAGTGTCCTCGGCGTCCAGGCCGACGTCAGCAAGCTGGAGGACCTCGAACGCCTCTTTGCCTCTGCGGTCGAACGGTTTGGGCGTGTCGACATCATGGTGAACAATGCGGGAATCGAAACACGCACCTCGATTCTCGACACTACCGAAGCCCAATACGATAAGGTGCTCGCAGTCAACCTGAAGAGCGCGTTTTTCGGCACCCAGCTCGCAGCCAAACAGATGATCAAACAAGGCGGTGGTGGCCGAATCATCAACATGACGTCTATACATGAGGACTGGCCGATGCCCGGCAACACGGCCTATTGCTTATCGAAAGGCGGCATGCGTATGTTGACGCGCACGGCGGCGGTGGAACTGGCTGCTCACAACATCCTGGTCGTAGGCGTGGCGCCGGGCGCGGTCGCGACGCCGATCAATCTGTCCACCATGACTGATCCCGCGCTGTTGCAGAAGTTGAATGCTGCCATTCCTCTCGGCCGGATGGCGAAGCCGGAAGAAATCGCCCGCGTGGTTGCCTTCCTGGCTGGAGACGGAGCCAGTTATATAACCGCGACCACTATCATCACGGATGGCGGCATGATGCAGAGCAGCCCCGGCCTATAAGCCGGCAGGAGGTGAAAATGAAATTTGGAGTCAACACATTCATCTGGTCAGGAACCTTTGATCAGTCTAATTTCGGCTTGCTGCCCATCATCAAAGAAGCTGGTTTTGACGGGGTCGAAATTCCGCTGTTTCGGCCAAAGGATTTTCAAGCGTCCAGCATTCGCAAGGCGGTCGAGGCCAATGGCCTGGAATGTAATGCCTGCACCGTTTTGGTGGATGGGTTCAGCCTGATCAGTGAGAGCCCTGATATGCGGCGCCGCACCCGCCAGCACCTTGAAGACCTGGTAAAAGTCGCTGCTGAGGCGGGGGTGAAGATTATCGCCGGGCCTCTCTACAGCCCAGTTGGGTACTTGCCCGGCCGGCGTCGAACCAGCGATGAATGGAATTGGGCGGTCGAAGGCTTTCAGTCCCTGGGCGATACGCTCGCCGCACATCAGGTAACCTTCGCCATCGAACCAATCAACCGGTTTGAGACCTACTTCTTGAACACGGCCGCCGATGCCGCGAAACTTGCCGAGCAGATTGGCCACCCGAACATTGGCATACTTTTTGATACCTTTCACGCCAACATTGAAGAAAAGCAAATTGCCGCGGGTTACCTCACGGTCGGGCCCCACCTCAAGCATGTTCATACCTGCGAAAATGATCGTGGTATACCCGGCTCCGGCCATGTGGAATGGGACCAGGTATTCCAAGCCCTGCATTCCATGAACTATGATGGTTGGCTGACTATCGAGAGCTTTGGTTTTGCCCTTAAGGAAGTGAGCGCAGCCGCGGCGATTTGGCGGGATATCGAACGCACGCCGGAATCGATCGCCTTCGAAGGTGTTAAGTTTTTGAAGCGGAAAGTAGCGGAGTTTTGAAGTTTCACGGGAGATTTTGAATGCCTCAAGTAGTACGTTCACCTAAGGTTTACGACGTTTGCATCATCGGCTCCGGCGCGGGCGGCGGCACCGCGGCCAAGGTTCTGACCGAGGGCGGTCTGAATGTTGTCATGCTGGAGGCAGGGCCCCTGCTGAATCCCCGCAAAGACTATAAAGAGCATGTGTGGCCCTACGCGCTGCCCCACCGCGGAGCAGATATCGGCGGCCGGGCGCGGCACGAGCTCAACGGTGAATTTCTCGCTCCCAATGGGTTTTGGGAAATCGAGGGTGAGCCATACACCACGGCTCCAGGCTCGAGCTTTCGCTGGTTTCGCTCCCGTATAGAAGGCGGACGCACGAATCATTACGGGCGTATTTCGCTGCGTGTGTCGCAGTCGGACTTGAAGGCCCGCTCCAGGGACGGACTGGGCGACGACTGGCCGATCTCTTATGACGAGCTCTCCCCTTATTACGACAAGGTCGAATCGTTTATTGGAGTCTTTGGATCGAAGGAAAATCTTGCCGACGCTCCCGACGGAGTTTTTCTTCCTCCGCCTAAGCCCCGCTGCACCGAGACCCTGGTCAAGAAGGCCTGCGACCAGCTCCACATAACCTGCATCCCCTCGCGCATGGCCATGCTGACGAAGCCGGTCAATGGACGCCCGGCTTGCCACTATTGCGCGCAGTGCGGACGAGGATGCATCAGTGCCTCGAACTTCAGCTCCAGCCAGGTGATGATCCCTCCGGCCCAGGCCACTGGGCGCTTCACCCTTATTCCCAACGCTATGGCGCGGGAGATCGTCGTCGGCAAAGACGGTAAGGCGCAAGCCGTCTCCTACATCGACAAGACCACCCTCACAGAAATGCGGGTGCATGCCAAAGCGTTTGTGGTGGCAGCGAGCGCCTGCGAAACTGCACGATTGCTGCTCAATTCAAAGTCCACGCAGTTCCCCAATGGACTGGCCAACTCATCCGGAGTACTTGGCCGGTATTTGACCGATTCCGTGGGCACCAGCGTGACTGGATATTTTCCCCAATTGGCAGCAGTGGCCCCGCACAATCATGACGGTACCGGCGGCATGCACTTGTATATGCCGTGGTGGAGAGCTAACCAAAAGAATGATTTTCCGCGCGGCTATCACATCGAGTTTGGCGGAGGACGCCATATGCCCGGTGTGGGGCAATTTGACGGGATATGCGGGCAGCACGAGGGCTATGGAAGTTCCCTCAAGCAGCACTGCCGCAGTATGTACGGCACGTTCATCGGGTTTTCCGGGCGCGGCGAGATGATCCCCAACGCCGACACCTTCTGCGAAATCGACCCGAAAGTGGTCGATAAGTGGGGTATTCCAGTCCTGCGCTTTCACTTTGCCTGGAGCGACTACGAGCTCAAGATGGCGAAAGATATGCAGGAGACGTTTACCGCCATCGTGGAAGCGGGCGGTGGAACTGTGTTTGGCGGAGGCAAGCGAGATCCTGAAGCTCCGCAGAACGACATAGCCATGCCTAAAGGACGGCCGTATGGAATCTCCGAAGGGGGAGAGATCATTCACGAACTTGGAACGGCGCGCATGGGCGACGATCCTAAGACGTCGGTCCTGAATAAGTATTGCCAGGCGCATGATGTGAAAAACCTGTTCGTTGGGGATGGGGCTTCTTTTGTCACGGGCCCGGACAAGAACCCGACACTCACGATCACGGCGTTGTCGTGGAGAACTTCAGAGTACCTGCTCGACCAGGCTAAAAAAGGGGAGATATAGCATGTCCGTATCCCGGCGCGACGTTTTGAAATCCTTAAGCATGGGGGCCGCGGCGAGCTCGGTGCTGCGAGTCATTCCGCTCCAGGCTGCGGAGTATGCACACCACATGATCAGCGCGGAGAAGGCTGAGAATCAGGCGGGGGTGTACACGCCTAAGTATTTTCCGCCGGACCAGTACAAAACACTGCAGGCACTATGCGACACAATTTTTCCTGCCGACGCTGATTCGGGGGGAG
Organism: uncultured Acidobacteriaceae bacterium; assembly: GCA_963805955.1. Lineage (GTDB taxonomy): Bacteria > Acidobacteriota > Terriglobia > Terriglobales > Acidobacteriaceae > PALSA-350. The sequence continues at coordinate 108,198 of CAWDVZ010000011.1, read as the reverse complement.
CCATCGAGGCCGGAGCTCCGGAGTTTATCGACTTGCTCACCAGTGAGAATCCGCATTACCAGTTGACTCTGGGCGGCGGCATTATGTGGCTCGACTCCACCTGTACCGATCGTTATGGCAAAGCCTATCTTGACTGCACGGCGGAGCAGAAAAAAGAGATGCTCGATTGCATTGCGTATCGCAAGAATGCGGTGAAGGATGCAAGCCTGAGCCAGGGAGTCGCGTTCTTTTCATTTTTGCGGAACCTGACCGCGGACGGATTTTTCACCAGCAAGATCGGCATCCAGTATTTGGGTTATATCGGGAACGCCTTTCTGGCCGAATTTCCAGGTTGTCCACCAGTGCCAGGCGTTTAACCCCTTGATTTACCAGCGGACACGCTGGGTGCCCCACATCTGGCTCGTTTTTCGCGAGACGTGGGATACCACGAATCTTAACGTTCTTGCCTTGAACAAAAAACCTTCATGTTGAGTGCGGTGGTATCCCACATCTCGCGAAAAACGAGCGAGATGTGGGGCACCCGGCGTTTGCTGTCGGGACAGATCTTTAGGTGCGTTTCTTTAGCCAGGCTAGGCCTTCGGAAGTATTGCCCCTCGGCCGGTACTCACAACCGATCCAGCCCTCGAAGCCAAGTTCATCCATCAGGTTGAGCAGGTAGTCGTAATTGAGTTCGCCCCGGTCGGGCTCGTTGCGGTCTGGCACACCAGCGATCTGGATGTGACCTACGCTTTTCAGCCCCAGATACTTCCGCAGCTTCATGCTTACATCGCCTTCGACAATCTGGCAGTGATAAAGATCCATCTGCACCTTGAGCGCGGGGTTACCGATCTCAACGACAATCGCATGCGCCTCGTCCTGCCGATTTAAAAGATATCCGGGCATATCCCGCGTGTTGATTGGCTCGATCAACAGTTCAATGCCTGCGGGCGCTGCCAGTTCGGCTGCCCACGCCAGGTTGCTAACAAAGGTGCTGCGTGTGCTGGGCTGTACTCCGGCCATCACATGCACTCGCGGGCAGCTTAGTGTCTGCGCATACTCAAGCGCCTTGTGCATGGCGGCGCGAAACTCAGTTTCTTTCCCCGGCACTCCAGCGAGCCCGCGCTCGCCAGCCGCCCAATCTCCAGGCGGAGCGTTGAACAACACTTGAACCAGCCCATTCTCCTGCAACCATGCGGCCAGCTGCTGCGCCGGATACTCGTAAGGAAACAAGTATTCGACCGCCGTAAACCCATCCCGTGCGGCGGCGGCAAAGCGTTCGGGAAACGGATATTCCGCATACATCATGCTAAGATTCGCCGCGAAGCGCAACATGCCTCCCTACCACGAAGCGCCAAAGTGCTGGCGCAGTTGATGGATCTGTTCAGGGGTGAGCGGCTTCGGCTGCTGAGCGGCGAGCAGCCAAAGCCGCGCGGTTTCCTCCAGCTCTTCCAGCGCTGCCATAGCGCTCGCAGGTGTGCTGTGCCACACATTGGGGCCCAGCCGGTCCAGCATCACAGCGCGAATGGGTGTGGCCTGGGCCCGCATGCGCTCGATCATCTGCGCCACCAGGTCTCCGACCGCCGCGTCTCCCGGACGGTGATACTCAATCAGCGGCACATGGCCTACCTTCATCACGTAATAGGGCGTAATCGGAGGCAGTATATCCTCCGCCTTCCACACCCCCGCCAGCGTGAGCGCAACCAGGTGGGTGGAGTGGGTATGAATCACGCAGCCGGCTTCCGCATCCGCCGCGTAAATGCGCCGGTGCAGGGCCAGCGTTTTGCTGGCGCGCTCGCCACTCAGCTGTACGCCATCCGGCGCCACCTTGGAGAGAACCTCCGGCTCCAGGAAACCCAGGCATGCTTCCGTGGGTGTGATGAGAAAGCCATCCGGCAGGCGAACGCTGATGTTGCCCGCCGTGGAATGAACGTAGCCGCGCTCGAACAGAGAGCGCCCTACCCGGCAGATCTCTTGCCTCAGTTCTATCTCGTTCATAGGTCACGCGACAAAGGCGAAGGCTTTCGAGAAAAAGTCAGGCGATCCAAAATTGCCCGACTTCAGGGCGACATGGAGCCCGCCCTGCGCGGAAACGGCGTAGCACCAGGGCACGCCCGGATCAATCTGCGGGCCAATCTGCATTTGTTTAATTCCTAGAGCCTGCATGCAAATGCCCGCTGTTTCTCCCCCCGCAACCACCAGGCTTCCTACTCCGCGTTTCACAAACGCCTGCGCCAGATTTGACATAGCCTGTTCGACAATAGGCGCGTGCGCTGCGCTGACTCGCTCCGGCTCCGCGGTCGAATAGACAAGCAAAGGCAGATCAGCTTCACTGCGCCAGCAAGCATCGGCCCACGCCAACACCCTGGCGATTTGCAATTCGAAATCCGCCGCTAGCTGCAGTGGCTCCAAGGCGTGCGCCTCGCCTCCGTCGCGAATAAAGTGCTGCACTTGCGTATTGGTTGCAGCCGAGCAGCTGCCGGCGAGAATCGCCTTGTGCCCACGTGCCGGCGGCAGGCTTACTCCATTGCCAGGACTGAAACCCCAATTGCGCGGCAGGCTGTTGCCAAGTCCGGAGCCCGCAGTGAGAAAGCTTGAGTTCCGCAGCGCTTCGCCTAGCCTGCTCAGATCCTCATCGTTCAGCGCATCCACGATGGCGATCGCAATGCCTTCGGCTTGCAGCTCATCCATCCGTTGTCGAATCGCTTCCGCCGATTGCGCTACCGTGCGGTAGTCGATCAATCCGACTCTGTGCTCTTTCCCGGGATCCAGTTGCGCCTGCAGCACCCGCACCAGGTTGGCATCGGTCATCGGGGTGAGGGGATGATGGCGCATGCCGCTGTCAGAGAGAAGCGTATCTCCCAGGAACAAATGTCCGTGGACCACGGTTCGCCCGGTTTCAGGAAAGGCCGGCGTGGCGATGCTGAAACGGCAATGCAATTCCTCCATCAGCGCCTCGATCACCGGGCCGATGTTGCCGGCCGCGGTGGAGTCGAAGGTGGAACAGATTTTGAAATAGATCTGCCCGGCGCCTTGTTGTTGTAACCAGCGGCAGGCACGCAGCGATTGCTCGACCGCCGTGGCGGCGGCCACGGTGCGCGACTTGAGCGCTACCACCACGGCATCGGCGTCCAGGTGTTCATCGTGCGTCGGGACGTCCACGGTTAACACCACCCGCATGCCTGCGCGCACCAGATTGTTAGCCAGATCGGTCGCGCCGGTGAAGTCATCCGCGATGCAGCCGAGAACGATCAACTTCAGCCCGCCTGCTCTTTTTGAAACTGGCGAATGATGGAGAGGAAATCGGGATCGGCGGAAAGCCCCAGCCGGTGCGCCCTTTCAGTTTCGAAGAGCGGCAGGCCACCCCAACATCATCCTGGCTATGGTGGGGTCTTCTTCGAAGCGCACCCGTTCGCGCACGGCGCGGCCGGCGGCAGCTTCGAGCGCGTCCAGCATCTCGCTGACGCGGACGGTGAGTGCGGGCAGGGTCACGGCAGTCCGCCCACCCCAGGCATCGGGAGTAGCCTCGGCCGCGGCTAACAAACCTTCGATCGCGCGTTGCGGCGAGGCCAACGCTACCAGGGTATCGGCTGGCACCGGGCACACTGCCTGCTGGCCGTTCAGGGGCTCACGCACGATGGACGATAGAAAGCCGGATGCGGCGGCGTTCGGCTTGCCCGGGCGCACCGTCACGGTCATCAATCGCACGCTGCGGCCGTCGATCAACCCGCGCCGGGTATAGTCCGCGATCAACTGTTCACAAATAAATTTCTGCACCCCATACGAGGTCTGCGGAACCGGGAGAGTCTCGTCGCGGATTACCCTTGGCATCGGCATGCCGGCATCGCCGCCGAAGACAGCTACGGAACTGGAGAAGACGAGACGCGGCTTGTTTCCGGCACGCAAGGCGTCGAGCAGGGCGCGCGTGGTATCCAGGTTGGAGCGTAGTCCGAGATCGAGGTTTGCTTCGCATTCCCCAGAAACCGCCGCCGCGAGATGAAAGACCACATCGAAGGTTTCGTTGCCGAGGGCCTTGCATTGGTCGAGCAATGCGCCTGGCCACGCGCGAACGCGTGAATCGGAACTCAGGTCGGCTGCGGGCGCGACCAGATCGGCCAGAACAAGCTCGGAGATTGGGTGGCCCGAAAGCTGTCCGCGGTGCAGGAGAGTGCGTGCCAGCCGGGATCCCACAAATCCCGCTCCGCCAGTGATAAGCACCTTCATGGTGTTCAGGTTACCATCGTTGTCAGGCCGTGATTAACCGGCACCCGTGAGGTTTTTCTATGCGCAAGTCCATCGTGTCTCAACCTAAAACCCCAGGTTCTCCAACTTCCACCGGTCCATGGCTTGATTTGGCGGAGATCGCCAGTGTAGAGATCTCATCGGAAGACGCTCAGCATCCCATCGAGAATGCGCTCCAGGCAGGAACGAGTGGTGGCTGGAGGGCTGCCGATCCCGGGCCGCAGGTGATTCGCCTGAACTTCGATCTGCCACAATCCATTCGCCGAATCCGCTTGGAGTTTCGAGAAGAGCGCAACCAGCGGTCGCAGGAGTTTGCGGTGTTTGCGAGTTCAGCGAACTATCAAAGAAGAGAGGTAGTTCGCCAGCAATGGGGGTTCAGCCCAGGCGGCTCGGCCGTCGAGGTCGAGGACTATTCCGTCGATCTGCCCGCTGTCTCTGTGCTTGAGCTGGAGATTGATCCTGGGCGCCATGACAAGCAGGCAATCGCCACGCTCGAATCAATCGCGGTCGCATGATGTAGAAATGCCGGCTGACGAGGACGTCAGCCGGCATACAAACCTATACTTCGACGACTGCATTCTTTGCCGCCTCGGCATTGATTTTCTCGTGCAACGCGGCTTGTTTCTTGCCCACACCATTTGTGTACTCTCCGACCGGCGTGGAATCGACAGGAGAAGTCTTCTCTGTACCCGGCTGCGGATCGTAGGGTTTTACATCGAGGCCTTCTCCACCCTTTATTTCCGACTCGACCGGAACCAAGCCATTGCCATGGTTCCACGGCCCAACGAAATCGCTTTCGCCGTACTGGCTCTCACCTGTGGATGCATTAAAGAACTGATCTACCAGGTGCGGAGTCGGTTGAATAATGCCAACTGAGAATTGCGGCTTTTCCATACTTTCGAGCGCTGCCGTGAACGCGCGCATGTGCGTGATCTCGCGTGTCATGAGGAATTGCAGCGCTTGCTTCGAACCCTGGTCCTGGGTAAAGCTGATCAGGCGTTCGTAAACGATCTTAGCCCGCGCCTCGGCGGCGATGTTGCTACGCAGATCAACGGCTACATCACCTGTGATTTTCAGATAATTTGCCGTCCATGCATTGCCCATGGAATCGAACAGCGATACCCCGCCGCCACCGGCAATCGCTACCAAAGGGTCAGCTTCCGCTGCTTCGCGGCTGCTCTTCATAGGCTTTAAATGCAGCCTGATGAGCGCTCCAACTACTTCCAAATGGCTCAACTCTTCTGTGCCAATATCCATCAAAAGATCTTTGCGTGCCGCATCTTCACAGTTGAGGCCTTGAATGGAATATTGCATGGCGGCTGCCAGTTCTCCGTTTGCGCCGCCAAACTGTTCCAACAGCATCTTTCCGAACTTCGGATCGGGTTGACCCACTTCGACGGTGTACATCAGCTTTTTTACGTGGTGGTACATACATCCTCCTTAACCCATGTTATGCACGATGTGAGGTTGTTGATGATTCGAGATTTGCTGGGACTATTGGTCCGTCGTGCAGATGCGTGGGCGTTGTGCCACCATCTAGGGACTAACAAGTCTGACTCTCAAAACCATTTGCGAGTTGTCTCGATGAGGAATTCAATAGTGCACAGATGGAAATGGTGACGAGAAGATCGTTTCTACGCGCGGGCGCCGCGGCGGTCGGTGGAATGACAGGCACCGTGGATCGAGCAGGAAAGAGTTTGCCGAAGGAGTCTTCGTTCATCGATCTGCTGCGGCTTCCAGACGCGGTTACCACCTACGGTGGTTTCCAGAAAACGGTGCCCTGGGCCAGGATCGCGCTCGAACGCAACGGTGTGCAGTGGCGCGGCGGCCAGGTGGTGGTCGAATGTGTAGTCGAACAAAACGCGCTGGTGCTGACGCTGGCCGCGCCATCTGACCCAATGGTTGCGGTGCATGTGCGCTGGCGATCGCAAGTGCCCTCGGGGATTCGAGCTCTTGGGGATGCGTGGGAGCGCAGCTATGGAGAGCTGGGCTGGCGCGGCCTGATCCCGGAACGGGTGATGCCATGGTATTTCGCCACCTACGATGGCACAGCCTGCCATGGTTACGGGGTAAAGACAGACGCGGCCGCACTATGCTTTTGGCAGCTGGATGCGGAAGGTGTGTCACTGTGGCTGAACGTGGCGAACGGCGGTGACGGGGTCAACCTCGGTCCCCGAAAATTGACCTTGGCGACTGTCGTCACCCGCCGCGGCTCCGAAGGTGAAAACGCTCAAGATGCGGTTGCCGGGCTGTGCCGGACGATGTGCGCCCGGGCCTCGCGCCCCATTATGCCGATCTATGGTGCCAACGACTGGGACTATAGCTACGGTCAGAGCACCGCGGAGACGATCCTGCGCGACACCGAGTTCATCGTCGAGCTTTCGCCCAGCGGGGGTGCGCGGCCCTTCTCTGTCATCGACGGTGGCTGGGCGAATGGTGCGGCGGCCTGGCCGGACATGGGCAAACTGGCGGAGCAGATCAAGCAGCGCACTGCCCGGCCGGGCATCTGGATCCGGCCGCTGGAGGCGCCGCGGGACGCTTTGCCGCAGCTGTTGTTGCCGGGCGCGCGTTTCGGGGAGAAGAAGGACCGGGCTCGCGAACTTGCCTACGATCCCACCGTACCTGAAGCAAAGGAGAAAATCCGCGCCAAGATGCGCGAAGCCGTGGGCTGGGGCTATGAGATGGTGAAGCACGATTTCTCCACCTATGACCTGCTGGGGCAGTGGGGCTTCGAAATGGGGCCCCAGCCGACGTTGCCCGGCTGGTCGCTGCACGACCGTAGCCGGACAAATGCCGAGGTGATCTCCGAGCTGTATGCCATGCTGCGGCAGGAAGCCGGCGAGCGGGTACTCCTCGATGGGTGCAATACGGTGGGCCACCTGGGGCAGGGAATCTTCGATTTGCAGCGCACCGGGGACGACACCAGCGGCAGGCAATGGGAGCGCACCAGGCGAATGGGCGTGAACACGCTTGCATTTCGGCTGCCGCAAAACGGAACCTTCTACACCGTGGACGCCGATCTGGTGGGCATCACGGCGGCAGTGCCGTGGGAGCTTAACCAGCAATGGCTGGACGTGCTGGCCCGTAGTGGAGTGGCCACCATTGTCTCTCCCGGGCCGCCGGCACGAGGGCCGGAACAGCGGGCGGCGTTGCGCGATGCCTTCAGGATGGCGGCGACGGGCGGAATGGCTGCCCGGCCGGTGGACTGGATGGATGGCAGCACGCCGGAGCATTGGCAGGCACGCGGGAAACAGCAGTGGCGCTATCGCTGGTGCGGAGCCGAAGGCGCGTCGGCCTTCCTCAGCCCTTAGGTTCCTAGCCCTGCCCGGGTTGATAAAGATGCCGGGCATAGATATAACCATGGGCGGAACACCTTGATGCTTCTTTTTTGAAGCAAATTTAATTTTTCGGCAGGAATAAGGCGGCGACTCTCCATGCGGTTTACCAGACGCGACACCATTAAATTGCTGGGCTACTCAGCGGCTTGGGCAGGCACAGGGGGTGCTTTTGGCCAGGCGGAGGCCACACTCCCCCTGACCTCAGGGCCATTCAAGGGAACACGCGGATCGCTCGATGCCTACCGCGTTCCGGAGTGGTTCCGCGATGCCAAGTTTGGCATCTGGTCCCATTGGGGGCCGCAGTCCGGCGTAGAGGATGGCGATTGGTTCGCGCGCAACATGTATATCCAGGGCACGCCGCAATATGAGTACCACCTCAAAACCTACGGACATCCATCCAAGACAGGCTACAAAGACTTGATCCCGTTGTTCAAGGGCGACAAGTGGGATCCCGAGCACTTGATGGATTTGTACGTGAAGGCCGGCGCTAAGTACTTCGTCAGCATGGGAGTGCACCATGACAATTACGATATGTGGAATTCAAAGTACCAGCCTCGCTGGAATGCCACCGCCGTTGGTCCTATGCGCGACATCGTGGGTCTCTATAAGCAAGCGGCGCGCAAGCGCGGACTGCGCTTTGGCGTAAGCGAGCACCTCTCCAACAGCTTTGACTGGTTCGCCCCTGCGCACACCAGCGACACCAAGGGCCCGTTGGCTGGAGTACCCTACGACGGCACCAACCCGGCCTATGCTGACCTCTACCACAGCTATGCGGAGATGCCTGCCGACTTTGCCAAAACCGCGCAGGCCATGGGCCGCGTAGCGCCCGCCGATTGGAAGCAGCAATACTTCAACCGCATCAAAGATCTGATCGACCAGCATCAGCCCGATCTGCTTTATACCGACGGCGGCATTCCGTTTGAAGAATATGGACTGAGCACCGTAGCCGAGGTTTACAACGTGAGCGCCGGCCTGCATCAGGGCAAAGTGGAAGCGGTGTACTGCAGCAAGGTAGCCAGCGACTGCACGGTAGGCACTTGTATCGTCGATCATGAGCGGGGAGTTTCCGACGCCATCTCCGACACCCCGTGGCAGACCGATACCTGCATCGGCGATTGGCATTACAAGCGTGGGCAGATCTACAAGACCCCGAAAAAAGTGATTGATCTGCTGGTGGACATCGTAAGCAAGAACGGCAATCTGCTGCTCAATTTTCCCCTGCCCAACAGCGGTGAATTGGATCCCGATGAGAGGAAGGTGCTCGAAGGCATAACGGCTTGGATGGCAGTCAACAAGCGAAGGGATCTATGGTTCTCGTCCGTGGAAGATCTATGGCGCCGGACCCTCGACCGAGGTCGTGGTTGCGCAGACCGGCTTCAACGAGAGCAAGCAGCCTGGCTTGACGGCGGAGGATGTGCGCTTCACCACCAAGGGAAAACTGCTTTACGCCTATGTCATGGGCACGCCGGCCGGTGATGTGGTCATCAAGCCGCTGGGTACCGGCAGTCCGCAGGAGCCGGGAAAAATCCTCAACGTGCAACTGCTTGGATACCAGGACAAGCTGCATTGGAAGCAGGACAAGCAAAGTTTGCAGGTGAAGATGCCGGCAGCCCACCTGTCCGACATTGGCGTCACCTTCAAAGTCACTCTTGCCTGAAAGGTCTGCATGCGAATCAGATCGGCTTTAACGGCTCTCCTGCTTGCCGGCGCAGCAACGCTCTGGGCGCAGGGAGTAGACAACTCCACGCTGCTCCACCCACCGGCGGATAGTTGGCCTCTTTACCACGGCACTTACGACGGGCAGCGTCACAGCAAGCTGGAACAGATTACGCCCCAGAACGTAGGCAGTCTGGCCCTGGCATGGGCCTTTCAAACCAACCAGCCAGCCGAACTCAAATCTACCCCGCTGCTGGCCGGCGGGGTGCTGTACTTTACCGTTCCGGATAAGGTGTGGGCGGTGGATGCCCTCTCGGGTCACCAGTTATGGCTCTACACCTACCCGCCTAATCATGGTTTACATATTGGCAACCGCGGACTGGGGATGTTCAAGGATTGGCTATATTTTCTGGTCCCGGATGGGCACCTGGTATCGCTCAATGCCAAGGATGGCAGCGTGCGATGGATTGTGCAGGTGGCGGACGTGAACCAAGGGATATTGGACCAGCATGGCCCCGCTGGTGGTGGGCAATCACGTGATGGTTGGTACCTCGGGCGATTTCGATAATCTGGTTGGATATATCCGGTCGGTCGATCCGGAGACAGGAAAGACGCAGTGGCAGTGGAATGCTACGCCGCCCCTGGGAACTCCAGGGGCGCCCAGCGGCGGCAACTCATGGATGACCGGCACATACGATCCTGAGCTGAACCTGGTGTATTGGGGCACCGGAAACCCCACCCCGGTGCTCACCGCCCAAACCCGTCCGGGAGACGATCTCTATACCTGCAGCATCGTGGCCTTGAACCCCGACACAGGAAAGCTGGCCTGGGCGTTTCAGCCGTCGCCCCACGATACCCATGACTGGGACGCCGCCGAGACTCCGGTGCTGGTGGACGGAACATTTCAGGGCAAGCCGCGGAAGATGTTGTTGCAGAGTTCCCGCAATGGCTATTTCTTTGTGCTCGACAGGACCGACGGCAGCAATTTACTCACGGTTCCTTTTGGGCCGGTGAACTGGGCGCTCGGGGTGGACAAGCAAGGGCGCCCGATTCCCAATCCGGCCAAAGAACCGGCGCCCGATGGACGTTTGATAGCGCCCGACGAGAGTGGGATGACCAACTTTCGATCTCCCAGTTTCGACTCCAAGACCGGACTGTTTATCGTATCCGCGAATCCCAGCTACAGCATCTACTTCGCCAAGCCGGCCGATGGCACTTATGGCTGGGCCGGCGCGGATTACAATCTGTGGGGCAAGGGCGTTATCGAGGCGATTGATTATCAGACCGGCAAGATTCGCTGGACGCACGAGCTGGGTCCCGGAACGCCGTCGGCGGGAGTCCTGACCACGCGCTCGGGGCTCACCTTCACCGGAGACAATAAAGGCAATGTTCTTGCTCTTGATACCAGCACGGGTAAAACCCTCTGGCACTCGGGCACCGGGGGGAGGATAGGTACCTCACCCATCAGCTACGAACTTGGCGGCCGGCAATATCTATTAACCGGCAGCGGCGGGGTGCTCTTCGCCTGGGCTCTGCCGCAAACCCATATGTAACCTTATCGGTAGCAATAGCCGTTTTGAAGGGTACGGCCTGAGGCCGTACGCACCCGCCTACGAGTGGATACCGGCTTTAGCCGGTGAGGGAACGATTTCCGTCTGATAAAGCTGCCCTCAGGGGCTAAGGCCTGGTGTCATTGGTGGCTAATGTACGGGCTGAAGCCCGTACCCTCCAATGAAAGCTAGCTCGGTGGTGCTTCAAAAGTTTCCCACTTGTGCAGTGAGCCGGGCCTAGGTAGGCTGGTTGGCACTGGGAGGGAAGACAATGCAGCGGATACGTGTGGCGTGTGCAGTGGCGGGATTGATGATTTCGGGCGCGGCCCTGGGGCAGGGAAGCCCGTTTGCAAGCGAATTGCAAGGAAGCTATGAGCGCATCAAGCCGAACATACTAAAAGCCGCGGACAAGATGCCTGCGGAAGACTACAGCTTTAAGCCCACGCCTGATATTCGCACGTTTGCGCGGGTCGTGAACCATGTGACCGAGGCACAGCTGCACATTTGCGGTGCGGCGAATAAGACGGACCCCAGCGCACTGGCGAAAGTGCCGGCGGAAACGGCGGATAAGGCCGCGATCGTCGAGGCACTCAAGGCTTCTTTTGCGGAATGTGACAAAGCCTATGGCGGTCTGACGGATGCCAATGCTACAGAAATGCTCCAGGCGGGACCAGCGAAACGGTCACGGCTAAGTATGCTTTGGGGCAACGTCGCCCATGACAATGAGCAATACGCGACACTGTCGTTGTACCTGCGACTAAAGGGCCTAGTGCCGCCCAGCAGCGAGAAATAGTCAAGGCCGCCAGGCGTCAAGACTGACTTAGCATCGGTTGATCTGCCTGGCGGCGATGCCAGCGGTAAGCGGCTACGGAATTCCTCCAGAAAAACTTCTCTGAAGCTACGCGCCCCTTGGTTTCAACGTAGTTGCGCACAATCGTGAGGTTCTCCTGGTAGGTTGCGTAATGATCGCTATTGGGCCAGTCGCTGGCATAGAGAACGTGATCCTCGCCGAAGATATCCCAAAGGGAGTCGAGCCTGTCCTGGTTGAAGTTTGGCGGGATGGGCGCGGCCTGCTCGCTGCGGGCTAGAGCTACTTCAGAAAGCTTGACGAAGATGTTTTTGTTTTGCGCCAGATGCCGCAGCAGCGACCAGTATTCATCGCGGGCAGCTGCTTCCGACGGTACCCGGGCACTCGGTAGGTGATCGATCACGATCCTGAGGTCGGGAAGATGGTCGGCTACGCCGGCGATGGCGCGGATGAGAGCGGGATCGGGATTTGCGCTATCCAGCACCAGGCCCTGCTCGGCTAACATCTTGAGACCGGGAAGAAAGCCGGGCTTTTTCGCGTCGACAGCCAAATCTCGATCCCAGAGATTGCCGTACCGAATACCAAGAAACAGAGGATTCGCGTGCAGCCTTTCCAGGTCCTTCTGGTACGAAGGCGTTGCCGGAATCAGGTCGCCGACCATGCCAACGAGAATGGGATGGTTCGCGGCAAGATTTAGTACCCAATCGTTATCGCTGACCAGAGGGCTCGCCTCGACCACGATCGCGCCGACCACTCCCAGCGGGCCGGCAATGCGGGCATAACGCTCGGGTAGGGCCGGTTTGTAGAGCGCTGTGTCGGTCGTAGCCGGCCAGGGCACGCCCCCAGGGCGGCGCGTATCGAACATATGAATGTGAGTGTCGATGATCGGAATTACCGGGGGAAGGCCATGGGCGAGTTGGGTGGTGGCCAAGCTCCCGGCTACGGAAGCGCCGAGCCGTAAAAATTCGCGCCTTTGCATGAGTAATTTTCCTTAGGGGCAAAGTCTGCGTGAGAACTGGCAAACCGCAGGTCCCTCCACTCCGCTATGCTCCGGTCGGGATGACAAATCGATTTGGGTGCGCGGTATATGTTCCGTTACCAACTAATTTTGTCATCCCGACCGGAGCGTAGCGGAGTGGAGGGACCTGCGGTTTGCCAGTTCTCACGCAGACGCTTTGGCCCAGCAAATTTTATCCCGAGGCACTGCTAATGTTCTAACATTGACGTTTCTCCGGAGGAGCCGTGCTAAGACGCCATTTCCTGACCTCGTCCCTGGCCGCGGCAGCGGCTGCTTTGACCCCTAGCGAGTCCCAGGCCCAAGCGCCGTCAAATAAAGCTCGTGAGTACTACGAACTGCGCAAGTATGAGCAGCGGTCAGGCCCGCAAACTAAATTGCTGCAAAGCTACCTGGCGGATGCGCTGATCCCGGCGCTCAACCGGCTCGGCTTTTCGCCCATAGGCGCGTTCAACCTCGACATTGGCCCCGGAACCCCTACCCAGTACTTGCTTATCCCATCCTCCACAGTGGAGTCGTTGGTCACGGCTGAGCTGCAGCTGGCGAAGGATGAGGAATTTATGAAAGCCGCTGCGCCCTGCTGGAACGCACCGGCGAGCGCCCCCGCTTTTTCACGCATTGAAAGTTCGCTCATGATCGCCTTCGAAGGCTGGCCGAAGTTGGTCGTTCCGCCGGTGACGGCGCAGCACGGCAAGCGAGTTTTTCAGTTGCGCACCTACGAAAGCCCCACCCAGCAGGACCATGTTCGTAAAGTGGAGATGTTCCATAACGGAGAGTTTGAGGTCTTCCAACGTGCTGGTTTCTGGCAGGTGTTCTTTGGCGATACATTGATCGGCCCCCGCCTGCCCCAGTTGACCTACATGGTCAGCTATCCCGACATTTCAGAAATCGACGTCAAGTGGGATGCCTTTCGCAACGACCCACAATGGAAGAAACTATCGAGTCAGCCCAGATACAGCTCGGAGCCGATCGTGGACTCGATTTCCAACCTGGTTCTCAGGCCGGCGTCCTTTTCCCAGATCTAGGGCTCGAGCCCAAGCTCTTCGATGCCTTTGCCGCCGTGTTTTTTCAGATCTGCTAACAGTCCTTCGTCTGTCAGGTCAAGCGGGTGGGAGTGCTTCCAGTCGTGGCGCACGACGTCATGCAAACGATCGACGACGTGCTTGTCGTCCACCTCGATCGCCAGCTCCCGTCTGCTGTCGAAACTACCGGGCGCCAGGTTGATGGATCCTATAATGGCGCGCTCCCCGTCGGCCAGGAGCATTTTTGCGTGGAGCTTGAGACCTTTCAGTTTGCGCACATCAATGCCGACGTCATTGAGAATGCGCAATCCCCCCACACCTTCGAGCAACTTCTCCTTCTTGAGGGTGTGCGGGGCCCGCGCCATCACATGCACTTTGACTCCGCGGGTCTGGGCACGCACCAGGTGCTCGATAATCATCTGATCCTGATAGCGCTCATTTTGTAACCATAGCGAGTGCTTAGCGCCGTCAATGAAGTCGGTAATCCGTTCGCGGCCATTTCCGCGGCACCAAATCAGCTGAGCGTTCTGGTCGCCGGAAAAATCCTGGCGGCTCCAATCCGCTTCAAAGCAATTGACGATCTCCGCAACCTCATCCGGCTCCGTGGTGATGATCGCGTAGTCACGGGTCAGGGTCAGGTTTTCGCTTTCCCAGTTCAGCGATTTTACAAACGCGGTCTTATCATCCACGACCATGGATTTTTCATGCGTGAGATCAAAGGCCGGGTTACTGTCCAGCACGTCGATCCCCGCGGCTTGTAACGTAGCCCGGCTTTGGTCGTTCTCGGAAACACCGCTACGGCGCCGGGGATTGAGCATGATGCGTACTGTCACACCGCGGCGCTTCGCATCTACCACGGCTTTCATCAACGAGGGGTCGGTGAACACGAACATCTTGATGCGAAGCGATTTGGACGCATGATGAATAGCATCCAGGATGGGCTTCGCGGAGTCGTCTGGCAAAACAACCAGGCTACGGGACATCTGCGCCTCTAAAGAACGGCCTTGGCCGGTGTTGTATCGAACTGTACACTATACAACTCGGCGTAGGTTCCACCCAGCGCCACTAGCTGGTCGTGGGTGCCCTGCTCGGCCACCACACCATCTTTCAGGACCAGAATTTTATCCGCATCGCGGATGGTACTGAGCCGGTGCGCAATGGTGAGCACAGTTCGACCCTTCATCAAGCGCTCGAGCGCCTGGATCACCAGTCTCTCCGATTCAGTGTCCAGCGCAGCCGTTGGTTCATCGAGAATCAGGATGGGGTTGTTGCGGATGATGGCGCGAGCAATGCCGATGCGCTGCCGCTGGCCGCCGGAGAGGGTGTCTCCCCGGTCGCCTACGAAGGTTTGATAGCCGTCAGGCATGCGGGATATAAACTCATCCGCGTTGGCCAGTTTGGCGGCCTCTACAATCTCCTCGTCGGTGGCGCCGTTGCGGCCGTAAGCAATGTTATCCCGCACCGTTCCTCGAAACAGCACTGTCTCCTGGAGCACATAGCCGATCTGGTCGCGCAGGTTTTGTAGCCGGTAATCGCGCACGTCGACGCCGTCCACGCGCACGGCGCCGGCGCTGGGATCGTAGAAGCGGGGAATCAGGCTCATGATGGTCGATTTGCCCCCACCGGTCGGTCCTACCACCCCCACCATCTCTCCCGGCTTGACGTGGAAGGACACATCGCGCAGCACGGGACAGCTCTCGTCATAGGCAAAGGCCACGTGATCGAAGACGATGTCGCCGTGAATCTCCTGCTCGATGGCATTCTCTTTTTCGGGAAGTATGGCGTCTGCATCGAGAATCGTCCGTATGCGCTCTACAGCGACGGCCGTCTGGGCAATGGAGTTGTTCATGCTGGCCAGATCTTTCACCGGCTTGAAAAATGAACCTAGATAAGAAAGAAAGACAGTCAATTCTCCAGCGGTCATTCCTTTTGCCAGGATCAAGAGGGAACCGCGCCAAAGTACGAAGGCAACGCAAAAGGACACAATGATGGAAACGATGGGTGAGAGCAGGGCCTTGACCTGGCGCGCTTTGAGCGCGGCAGCCACGGTCGCCTGGCTGACGGCGGCAAGCGCCTGCTGCTCCAACTCCTGACGGCCAAATGCCTTGACTACACGAATGGATTCGAGATCCTGCTGCACCACGGCCACGATGTTGCTTTGCTGCTTGCGTACTTCGTGGGTAGAGATCTTGACCGCTTTTTTGAACCTGGCGGCGAGCAGGAGAAGCAACGGGGTGATGGCGACCGCGACGAGGGTGAAATCCCAATTAAGGAAGAACATCACAACCAACATGCCCAGGATGGTGAACATGTCGACCACGATGCCCAGGGTGGCGGACGAGGAGAAGTTCTGGATGGTGAGGACGTCGGCGGTGATGGTGCTGAGCAGAGCGCCGGACTGGTGGCTGTCGTAGTAGCGCAGCGACAGATACTGGAGATGATGGTAGGTCCGCATGCGCAAGTCATTGGCTACCCACTGGCCCACGCTCTCGGTGAAGTAGTTGGCCACGTAGGATGCCGCGGCGTTCAGGATGGCGATGACGATCACGGCAATGGCCGCTGCTACCGCAAGATGCACGCGGTGAGCATGGGTGAGCAATGGCTTTAGCACGCCGGCGAGCCAGGGATCCAGTTTTCGGCCGACGACTACGTTGTCAATGACGATCTTGAGCGGCCAGGGTGCAGCCAGCGTCATGGTGCTTTGCACCAGCATCGCCACCAGGATTACGGCCAGGCTGCCGCGGTACGGGCGCAGCAATTCGCGGATCAGGGGCATCATGCCCTGATTGCTCAGGTCTCTGCCCTTCTCCTGCTGGTCGAGTACCTCAACCACCCTGGCACACCTCACGCGAAAGGATCGGATTTACCATACTTTAAACGTTAACCCGGGCTCCTGTCGCCGCTTCCCGAGGCAACTGGAAGCCAGAAACCGCAACTCTTTCCACTCCGCTACCCCGGGACAGGCTTTATATGAGGTTTCCGGACCTGCCACGAATGCCGGGTGCCCCACATCTCGCTCGTTTTTCGCGAGATGTGGGATACCACGAAGGTTAGTTTTTAGCCCTTGCACCTGAACCACTCCAAATTACGAGCAGTGGTATCCCACATCTCGCGAAAAACGAGCGAGGTTTGGGGCACCCGGCATTCGTGGCAGGTCCGGAGCTATGACTCGGCGGTGGCGATCAAATGGTAGATTTGGGGTCCATATTTTTCTACTGTGCCCATGCCGATGCCGGGCACTGCCAGCAGGGCGGAGTCATCCTTCGGACAAGTGCTGGCGATATTGCGCAAGGTACGATCGCCGAAGATACGAAAGGCGGGCATGTTTCTGCGTTTGGCTTCAGTCAATCGCCAGGCACGCAAGGCCAGCTCCAGGCGAGCCTGCCGATCAGGCGCCGGCTGCGCCGCGGCAGCCTGCTTTGCTGGTCTCAGCTGCGGCAGCGCTGGTGAGTCCGCGACGGGCGCGCGTTTTTTGCCTCGTTTGGGGGAGGCGGTGGGAGCAGCCGCATCTCGCATGACCAGGGCGTCGGCCTGAAAGTCGAGCCCGGCGGGTAAGATGCTGACGTTGCGGTAGGGAATTCGTTTGCCTTGTTTCTCAAACACTGCATCGGCAAAGGCCAACAGCTCGGCCCGCGCCATGGCGCCCAGGACTTCTTCGAAGTTGTCCCGGCTCATCTCGTTCTCAGGGTAAAGGTCGGTATGCAGTTTTCCCGTGGACCGGGCGGGTAGGCCGCGCAGCTTTTGCAGAACTCGCTCGCAGGCAGTGCGCTCCGCCCGCGTGGGTGCGCGAAATCTTTGCGCGACGCAATTGACCGGAGCGCAGAAGTCACATATGCCGCAGCCGTTACCGCTGTCGGACGTGTCACCAAAGTGATGTACCAGCGATTTCATGCGGCAATGGTGACCCTCGGCGAAGCGAATGATTTCCTCCAGCTGATCCTTCTTCTGGTCCGCCTGCAAGATGTAAGAAGCGCGCCAACTGTCTATCCCGACGCTTACGTTTTCCGCAAAGTCCACCACTGCGCCCTTGTGAATCCAGAGCTTTTCGAGAGCCTTGTCGAAGATGTCCTCCTCCATTTTCGCCAGCTTGCGCACCGTCTCCTTGGTTTGCGGCTGCTCCGCCAGGGTGGCGAAAATGCGGTCCAACAGGGCGACCGGCGGGTAATCGCGGCCGAAGAAGAAGTCGTGGGTATGACGGTCGGCGTAGGAGTACATAAGAATGGCGCGGCTGGGTTGACCATCACGTCCAGCGCGGCCAATCTCCTGGTAGTAGCCTTCCAGGCTGCCGGGAAAGGCAGTGTGAATCACGGTGCGGACATTGGCTTTGTCGATGCCCATGCCGAAGGCCGTGGTGGCCACCATAACATCTAGCTTGCCTGTCATGAATTCTTCCTGCACCTTGCGCCGGCGTTGGGCATCGAGGCCGGCATGATAGCCAGCCACGCGAAAGTCCCGGGCCCAGGCGGTGGAAAGAGCTGCGGCTAATTTGCGGGTTGGGGTATATACGATGGCTGGGCGATTGGCTGCTTCGAGGAGGATAGTCCTGGCGAGCGCGGGCCGGTTCGAGGGCAGCACCTCGACCACCTCGATGGCGATATTTTCCCGGCGAAAGCCGTGGATGAAGTGCTTGACCGTGTTCAGCCCCAGCTGGGCCGCGATATCCTTCTGCACCAAAGGGGTCGCCGTTGCCGTAAGAGCCAGCGCCGGCGCGGGACGAAAACTCGGCAGATACTGCCCCAGCATGCGGTAGTCGGGACGAAAATCGTGGCCCCACTGGGAGATGCAGTGCGCCTCATCGATCGCAATGAGCGAGGGCTTTCGTTTGGCCAACATCTCAGGAAAGCCCGGCACCCGCAGCCGTTCGGGAGCAATGAAGAGGAATTGAAGATTGCCCTTCATGTAATCCACGCAAGCTTGCCGGGAGCTGTCACGATCGCGGCCGGAGTGTATGCACTCTGCAGATAAGCCGAGGTCCTTCAGCTTACGTACCTGGTCATCCATCAAGGCAATCAGCGGACTGATCACCAGCGTGGTCCCGCCACGCGCCAAGCCCGGCAATTGATAGCACAGAGACTTGCCTGATCCGGTCGGCATGACTAGTAGGGCATCTTCTCCAGCCGTCACCGATTGACACACCGCCTCCTGATTCGGCCGGAAGCTCGAAAAACCGAAGACGCTTTGCAGAAGCTGGCTAAGACTGGCGTTGCTGGGGATGGCTTTTGCAACTGGAGTGTCTTTCGTGACCATACTTTCCGTCCGCGCAACCGGTGTCGTTTGACTCACCCGGCCCACTACCGAACGTACGTACTCGCTGATGCGCTCGAGGAAAGGATCCAGTTGCGCCTCCCCTTGCTGAATACGGTTGAGGAAGGCTTCCCATTGGCCCGTCATCGCCGGACTTTTCACTTCAGGATGCACCACCTCGATCAGGTGAATTCCTTTGTCTGTGGCCTCGAGGCTCTTGCCCGATCGGATGACGTAGCCGCGCTTCAGGAGCACCTCGATGATGGCGGCCCGGGTTGCCGGCGTTCCCAGGCCTGTCTCCTTCATGGCGTCGGATAGCTCTTTCTCGTCCAGGCTTCTTGCCCGCGGTCTGCATGGCGGTCAGGATGGTGGCATCGGTAAATCTCTGCGGCGGCCGGGTTTTCTTCTTTTGTGCTTCGATGTTGGTTACATTTTGTGGCTGACCTTGGGCGAGAGTTGCCGGCAGCGCCTGGTCGGTGGCTTCGGCATCTCTCTTCGGCTCTCGTCTACGCGCGTCCGCACCGGCATCGAGGATTTTCCAGCCGGTTTGCCGCACTACCGTACCGGTGGTGCGATAGCGATCTACGATCCTTTCACTGCGGATCGCGGTGATCACCGTGGTCACTTCCTGCACGTAGTCGTCGTGCCACAACATGAGCAGGCGCCGGCAGACCAGGTCGTAGATCTTGCTTTCTTCATCCGAGAGCCGGTCAGGGTGCATGGCAACCGACGTGGGAATAATCGCGTGATGGTCGCTCACCTTGCTGTCGTCGACATAACGCTTACCAAGGGCACGCTCACCGGTTCCCGGCGCCAGTTGCTGCTGATAGCTGCCGGAGATAACCGAGACGATTTTGGGGAGGGTCTCCGCGATATCGGTCGAGAGGTGACGGCTGTCTGTCCTTGGATAGCTGATGAGTTTGTGCTGCTCGTAAAGCGTCTGCGCCAGATCGAGCGTTTTTTGTGCGCTAAAGCCGTAAAGGCGATTGGCATGCCGCTGCAAGTCCGTCAGGTCGTAGAGCAGGGGAGGCGGAGTACGCACGGTTTCTGAGGTGAGCGTCTCGATGGCGGCATGGCCGGTCCGCGCTCGCGCCATGATCTGGTTGGCCTCTTCGCCGTCGGCGGCCAATCGGGTGGCTTCGCTGGTCTTGATCTCGGGACGAAACCAGGTGCCTTCATAAGTTTCCTTTAATATTGGGGGCTGGAAGGTCGCGACGACCTGCAGATAATCCTCGGGCACGAAGCGCCGCAGGGTGAGCTCACGGTCGACGATCATCGCAAGGGTCGGGGTTTGCACCCGGCCGACGGAAAGCTCTTCGTTGTAGACGATCGAATAGGCGCGAGACAAATTCATGCCCACCAGCCAATCAGCACGGCTTCGTCCACAAGCGGCATCAGCCAGCCGGTCGTAGTCGCTTCCAGGCCGGAGGTTGGCGAATCCTTTGCGGATGGCATCCGGGGTTAGCGAGGAGATCCATAGCCTGCTGAAGGGCTTTTCGCTTTTGATCGCTTCGTAGATGTAGCGAAAAATCAGTTCTCCTTCTCGCCCGGCGTCCGTGGCGCACACAATGCGCGAGATTCGGGTGGACTGGAGGATTTTTTGCACGATTTCGAATTGGTCTTTGCTGCGCTCGTAGACCACTAAGGGCCATTGGTCCGGCAGAATAGGGAGGGTTTCCAACCGCCATTGCCGCCACTGGGGATTGATCTGATGCGGCTCGGCCAGCGAGACCAGGTGGCCGATGGCCCAGGTGACCACATAGCCGTTTCCCTGCAGGTAGCCTGTGCCACGCTTGTCGGCACCGAGCACTCGGGCGATATCACGCGCGACCGAAGGTTTCTCGGCCAGTACCGCGATAGTGCCGGATTCATGTGCGTTCATTGTGATGCTTTCAGTTTAATCGCAACTTGTGGGGAAGCCGGGTGCTGCTTCGGGCACCCCAGCGTTTGCACCCTACGATTGGTTATCGGTAGCCCGCTTACATGAGAAATGATTTAATCCAGTTGTGGACGTTTCCCTCGCTCAGATAAGAAAAGCAGAACAGAGAATCCGCGATTTCATCTACTTTTCCCCTTGCCAGCTCTCGGACGCTCTCTCCGAGACGACCGGTCAACAAGTCTTTCTCAAGCTGGATAATCTGCAGCGAACCGGAGCCTTCAAAGAGCGCGGCGCGCTCAACCGGATCCTGCTGCTGAGCGACGATGAGAAGCGGCGTGGGGTCGTTGCGGCCAGCGCGGGCAACCATGCCCAGGCCGTGGCCTACCATGCCACCCAGCGCGGCGTGCCGGCACGCATCGTCATGCCTCTTATGACCCCGCTGGTGAAGATCTCTGCTACTCGTGGATTTGGCGCCGACGTGATCCTGCATGGCGCAAACTACGATGAGGCGTGTTTTGAAGCACTCCGGATCTGCGAACTGGAAGGGATGACCTTCCTGCATCCTTTCGATGACCATGCGGTCATCAATGGCCAGGGAACCATCGGCCTTGAGTTGCTGGAGCAGGTCCAGGGCCTCGAAGCAGTGGTTGTACCCATTGGCGGCGGCGGACTGATCAGCGGCGTGGCTTGCGCCTTGAAAGAGAGCAATCCAGCCATTCGCGTGGTTGGGGTGGAAACGGAACGCCTTCCCTCCATGTTGCGGGCGATCGAGAACGGAAGCCCAGTGACGCTGCCGGCGGAAGCAACCATCGCGGATGGAATTGCGGTCCGTCGCGCCGGAGATCTAACCTTGCCCCTGGTGCAACGGTATGTCGATGAGATCGTCACCGTCGATGAAGAGGAGATCGCCAGCGCGATCCTGGTGCTGCTGGAAAGAGAGAAGACCCTGGCTGAAGGAGCCGGGGCCGTGGCGCTGGCGGCTTTGCTGCAGAAGAAGACCTCGCTCCAGGGGAAACGAACCGCGGTGCTGGTCTGCGGAGGCAACATCGATGTAAGCCTGCTGGCCAGGATTATCGAGCGCGGCCTGGTCAAGGACGGGCGGCGGGTGCGCATCCGCGTCCATCTTGCCGACCGGCCGGGAGCGTTACATCAATTGACGAAAATCCTCTCCGATCAGAGGGCCAACATCGTTGAGACCTTACATAATCGTGCCTATTACGGTGTCAATCTAGGCGACACAGTGATCGACATCACCCTTGAAACGCGGGGCGCCGCGCATATTACTGCGATCGCCCAGGCGCTCGAAGTCGAAGGCTATCGCTATGAGCGTATCCAGTAAAACCATAGGAATAAGGCCAATGCAAGAGTTTCTCAGGTTAAAGCGGCTGCCGCCGTATGTTTTCAACATCACCAGCGAAATGAAGGCGGCTGCCCGGGCGCGGGGAGAAGACATCATCGACTTCGGCATGGGTAATCCCGATGGCGCCACGCCCAAACACATCGTAGACAAGATGATCGAAGCAGCAGGCAAGACCGCCACTCATCGCTACTCCTTGTCGAAAGGGATCCCGCGGCTGCGCAAAGCCATCTGCAATTGGTATCTCAAACGTTATGGTGTGGAACTGGATCCACTGACAGAAGCCATCGTCACCATTGGGTCCAAGGAGGGAATTGCCCATCTGTGCCTGGCCACACTGGATCGGGGAGATGTGGTGGCTGTGCCGAGCCCCAGCTATCCAATCCACATTTTTGGCCCAGTGATTGCCGGGGCCAACGTACGCGGAATTCCAGTGCATAGCACAGACGACTTTCTGGCGGAGCTGGAACAGAGTGTTCCGCTGATGTATCCACGACCCAAGATGCTGATCCTGAATTTTCCGGCGAATCCCACCACCCAGTGTGTGGATCTGGCGTTTTTTGAGCGCGTCGTTGCACTGTGCAAAGAGTTCCAAATCTACCTGGTGCACGATCTTGCCTATGCCGATATCGTTTTCGATGGATATCGTGCGCCGTCGATCCTGCAGGTGCCGGGTGCGAAGGATATTGCGGTTGAGTTTTTCACCTTGTCCAAGAGCTACAACATGCCTGGGTGGCGGGTTGGCTTTATGGTGGGCAATCCTGAGCTGGTGGCAGCGTTGGGACGGCTCAAAAGCTACTTCGATTACGGCACCTTCACGCCTATCCAGGTGGCTTCCATCCTTGCCCTGGAAGGGCCGCAGGAATGTGTGCAGGAGATTTGTGAGAACTACCGCAAGCGGCGCGATGTCCTGGTGAAGGGTTTAAATCAGTTGAATTGGCAGGTGGCACTGCCGAAGGCCACGATGTTCGTCTGGGCGTCCATTCCCGAACGATACAGAGCGATCGGCTCGCTCGAATTTTCCAAGAAGCTGCTGACCGAGGCCAAGGTCGCGGTCAGCCCTGGAGTAGGATTCGGTGAGCACGGGGATGAGCACGTGCGCTTTTCCCTGATCGAGAACGAAGAGCGAACCCGGCAGGCACTTCGGGGCATCAAGCAGATGTTTTTGCAGGATAGCTAGGGTTTGAGAGCCTCTCCACGGCAAGCCGGGTGGTCGCATTGGCAGGCGAGCTCGGTCATGCCCTTGGCGTCTTCGCAGACTTCACTGCAGTATTTCTGTTTTTCGGCGGGAATACAGTTACAGGCGGGGTGTGCACATTTCTTTACGTCAGCCATTTGTTCACCTCAGCTAGTCTATGATGCGCGATGGGGAGTTGGCGTGAAGTGCATTAATATTAAAATCGGGTAGGCCAGCGACGTGCGCCATGAAGCAAAGCAAGAATTTCCACCGTCGAACCCTTCAGACGGTACGCAACTATATATGCAGTGCTTTGGATGACCAACTCTCGCGTGCCGTGAACTCGACCAAGGCGGCCCATTTCCGGAAAATGGGCAAGCTGTTCAACAGCACGCTTGATGATGTCCAACTGTTTCTCAGCCCCGGTTACATTTTCTTCCGATATGAAGCTATACGCGGACTCGAGCTGCGCGGAATCTCGATTAGACCACCGTATATGCAATTAGCGTCCTCTTGATTTCCGAACCCAGCCGGCTGCCTTCTCCATCAGCTTTTCATGGTCGATCATCTCGCCCGCATCAGCCTGGCGAATGCCTTCTTCGATGAGCTCGCGATGGTATTCATGCAGCGACAAATACTGCGTCACTGCTTCGTTAATCACGAAGCTCCTGTCCCGCTGTTGTATCTCGGCGACGGTGTCTAGCTCTTGAAGCTTCTCTTCAGGGAGACGAAATGTAATTGTCTTCAGCGGCATGCTCGAAGAATACAAGAGAATATGGTAGATTACAACGCTTAAGGTATCTTCGAAAGCTTAGTCTGCAGTGTAAAGAACAAACTTCGGCGATTATTGCCCTTTCGCGAAGTTTACTTGCTAACATCCCGTATTCGGCCATTAGAAACTAAACGCACTTAACACCCGGCAAGTTCGTTGTTTTCGCCGGTGTCTGAGGAGATATCACTTTGTCCCGAATGCCGGAGTACGATGCCACCGCCGGATTTCCCCAGGTCCACATCACCGCCTTCCAAACTGTCGCGTCGCGCAACCGCTTCGTGATTAGTTCGCGCGAGCTCAACCCCCTATGCACGGATCTGGTGCTTGAAGGGTATGCAGCCAAGGGGTTCCACATCAAGGCCAAGACGTGCGATTGGGGGCCAATGGCGGGATTCGTGCCGGCCGATTATCGCTTTACCAAGGGTTCGCAGGACATCGCGAAACAGAAAGAGGAAATCGGCAATGCTTTCGGCCACCACGCGCTCTGCGTGCCGCTTTATATCAGCGAAGCGCGGCTGGCCAAACTCGCGGAGCGTGGGGTGGTACGCATCATCAAACGCACTGGCACGACCGTAGAACTCGAAGCAGCACCAACGGGAGGGAGTGCTCTCAAGTTCACTCTGGTACGGCTCATGACAGCGCCACCGGGAATGTCTGGGCGAATGTGGAGCGTGAATTATGCCCCCGGTGTGAAAGCGGAAAGCGCAGCAGGACAGCCGCCGGTATCGCATGACATGCCGGTGTGGCCAGGCCTGACACCAGTTCTGGGCATGACCAACCCAGGGGGAGTAGCTGGGTTAGGCGCCAGAGCCGCGGTTGCCGGCGACTATGATCTCTGGTGCATCTTCCCCCATGAGAGCGTTGGCGGCTCAGGAATATCTGACCGCCTGATGCCCCTGCGCTCAACGCTTGTGGGCAAGGCGGCACAGAACCCTGGCGGACTCGTAGCGCGGCAAGCAGCGGCGGCGAATCTGATTTTTCAAAGCGGTGCGCAGCGCGCCGCTTTGGCCCAACAGAAGGAAGATGCGCATCTGGGCAACATCTCTCATGCGGTGTTGAAGGTGCGCACGGAGCTTAACGCCGCGTGCGTTGGTGCAGGCTATACGGGCGGCAATATCGTGCAGCACAGCGATTACGGTGGCAATCCATTTGCAACCATCGATTTTCCGCTGATATTTTTCATTCCCGACCCAGCATCGCAGTTCCAGCAGACAACGTATGATGTAGCAATCGACCAGCCAGAATTGAAACGAATTCTGCGCGATCTAAAGCGCATGGGATACATATTGAAGCTGAACCCGGCGTGGTCCATCCCGCTCTTGTGATCGGAGAACGTCTCAATGGAAGTCGTGCGAGCGTAGTTCGAGATTGGTGAAGGCCAGCGGCTGGATGCGTTTGGCTTTGACATGAATAACGCCGTCCTGGTTCTGCAATGCGCCTTCAACCAAAACAAATTTGCTGCGGGTGACGACTACCCGCTCCCGCTCATAGAGATCAGGCGTGATGATGACGTTGGCGATGCCGGTCTCGTCTTCCATGGAGAGAAAGATGAAGCCCTTGGCCGTGCCCGGGCGCTGCCTGGCGATCACACAGCCGGCGGTGCGTACATATTCGCCGTCCTGGTAATTCCGCAGCTCCGATGAGGTTAGTACCTTCATCGCCTTCAGCTCCTGCCGGCGATAGTGCAGCGGGTGCTTTCCGACGGTCAGGCCGGTACCTGAGTAATCCGCAGTCAGTCGCTCATCGGTAGACATTTGACGCAGGGGCGAAGAGACCTGATGTTCACGGTGCTGTTTCAGCAAAGGCCCCACCGGCCTCACCGCTTCTTCTACCTGCCAAACAGCGTCCCGGCGATGATCTATTCCCTCCAGGCTGTTCATTGCGCCAATGCGCGCCAGCAGGGTGAGTTCCTTGCGCTGCAGCAGCGGTACCCGCAGGGTTAGATCGTCGGCAGAGCGGAATAGGCCTGACTCTGTGCGGGATTTGACCAATGCTTCTCCCACTTCCTGGCGCAGACCTCGGGCATACATCAGACCCATGCGCATGGAGCGCTCGCCATTACTTTCATGCTCTATCGTGCATTGCCACTGTGAGATCTGCACATCGATAGGGCGTATGCGCAGGCCATGACGCTGCGCATCCTTTACCAGCACAGCAGGCATGTAAAACCCCATGGGCTGATTGTTGAGAATGGCGCAGGTGAATGCAGCCAGGTAGCGCACCTTGAAATACGCAGAGGCGTAGGCAATCAAGGCAAAGCTGGCGGCATGGGATTCAGGGAAGCCATAAAGGGCGAATGAGGTAATGTTCTGAATAATGTTGTCCTGGGTGGCGGCATCCAGCCCATTCTTCGTCATGCCGCTGCGGAGCTTTACTTCCAGTTGCTCCATGCGCTGCCAGGAACGGCGCATGCCGACAGCACGGCGCAATTCTTCCGCTTCCGCCCCGGAAAAATCGGCCACCGTCATGGCCATGCGCAAAAGCTGCTCCTGAAATAAGGGCACTCCTAAGGTCCGTTTGAGAACTGGCTCGAGCGATGGATGGGGATAAGTGACTGCTTCTTTTTTCTGCCGCCTGCGCATGTACGGGTGCATCATCTTGCCTACAATCGGCCCCGGCCGGATGATGGCCACCTGCACCACCAGGTCATAGAATTTGTCGGGATGATTGCGGGGTAAGGAGGCCATCTGCGCCCGGCTTTCCACCTGAAACATGCCGACTGTATCGGCGCGCTGCAGGGTTTCGTAGACCACCGGATCCTGCGGCAGTTGCGCCAGGTCTACAGGTTCCTCGTAATGCTCGGCCACCAGGACAAGAGAATCCTGGATGACTGCCATCATGCCCAGCCCCAGCAGGTCTACTTTGATGATGCCCAGGTCGGCACAGTCTTCCTTATCCCACTGAACTACGGTTCGGCCGGGCATGGAGGATCGTTCCAGCGGCACCACGTGATCCAACTGGCCATGGCATATCACCATGCCTCCGGAGTGCTGGCCCAGATGCCGGGGCAGGTCCTGGATACGCATGCATAGCTCGAGAAACTTATGGATGTGCGCGTGCTCGACATCGAAGCCCGCATGAAGAAAAGAATGTTCCAGGGTGTCATTCTTTCCCTTCCACTCCCACTGAGACACCAGGCTGGAGAGACGTCCCAGGGTCTCAGGATCGAAGCCCATGGCCTTGCCCACTTCACGCGCGGCTGATTTGCCGCGATAGGTAATCACATTGGCGCAAATCGCTGCGCCCAGTTGCCCATAGCGGGTATAGATGTACTGAATCGCCTGCTCGCGTTTATCGCCAGAGGGTAGATCAAGATCGATGTCCGGCCATTCTCCGCGGCTTTCACTCAAGAAGCGTTCAAAGAGCAATTCCATGCCTACCGGATCGACAGCCGTTATTTCGAGAGCGTAGCAGACAGCGGAATTGGCGGCACTCCCCCGGCCCTGCACCAGGATGTCATTTCGTTTGCAGAAATCAACCAGGTCCCACACGATGAGAAAATAACCGGCAAAGCCAAGTCTTTCTATCAAAGCCAGCTCATGTTCGACTTGCTTTTCGGCTCTTTCCAGTAACTTGCGATTGTGCTTGGAACCGTATCGCTTCAAGACGCCTTCCGCCGTCCGCTGGCGCAGAAAACTATCCATGGTTTCGCCCTGGGGAACCGGATAGCGAGGAAATTCATAGCCGAGATCGTTTAGCTCAAATTCCAGCCGTTGTGACAATTCCACCGTGTTGGCGATGGCCACCGGAAGATCGCGGAATTTGCCAGCCATTTCCCGGGCATCGCGCAGATGGCGTTGTTGATTGACTGTGAGCAGGCGGCCTGCATGCTCCAGGTCTGTATGGTGGCGTATGGCCGTAAACACATCGAGGATTTCCCGGTCATACGCAGCGGCATAGCGAACTCCGTTGGTAGCAAGCAAAGGCAAGCCTAGGCGATGCGCTATACGGATGGCTGCCTGGTTACGCCATTCTTCCTCACGCTCACCATGGCGTTGAAGTTCGACATATACATTCTGCTGTCCAAAGAGCTGGACCAATTGCTCGGTAACTGTAACTGCTTCTGACTCACCTCCTCGCATCAGTGCCGCCGCCACCGGACCTTCGTCGCCGCCGGTCAGGCAGACCAGGCCGGAAGAATACTGTTGCAGGTCCTCGAGTGTGGCTGCACCTTCGCACTTGGTGGTCTCGCGCATCTTGAACCGGGTAATCAGTTGACTGAGATTCTGATATCCAGTGCGCGAGGTACATAGCAGCGGGAGACGCGCGGGTTCATGAGCATGGCTATGAGGCAGCCATGCCGGCGGGGTAAGACGCCTGCCCAGGCTGGACACAGCGATTTCCGCGCCCACATGGGCGCGTATCCGTTGTTTGCGGGCGAGGGTATGAAATCGAGCCGCGCCGTAGACACCATTACGATCCAGCAAGGCGATGGCCGGCATGTTGAGCTCGGCAGCTCGCTGGATAAGGTCTTCCGGCAGCGATGCCCCCTCTAGAAAGCTGAAGGCGCTGGCAGCATGGAGCTCGACATAGGACTCAGTCATACAAAGCCTCTACCTGCCAGCGTTCGTGGGTAAGATCACGGGTCAGGCAGCAACAGAGCCAGGTTGCATCATGACCCCTGGCGACCAGATCCCATTGTTCGAGCGACCAGAGCGTGGGATTCCACCAATCTCCGGAGGAAGCCCAGGGCCCGTAAGCACGTTCGACTGTGTATTGCTTCTCGCGGAAGACAAAGGAATCTGGCTGCCTATTGGAAACAGTCAACGATTACTATTTCAGGCGGCCGTAGTTGGCGCATGGCGAGGCGCTGTGGTCCTGCTTGCCGAGGACTCGCAGTAGAGGAGGACACAACAAATGGTTCGATACGAAAAGCGTCGTGGCGGTTGGTGTCTTTGAGCACTGCCTGGCCGACGCAGCCTTCGCCTACAATGCTGCGAATCCTGGCCAGGGTTACATCGAGCCGCATGGGCTCCGGTACCTGGGGAGAAAAAAGTCCGAGCTGCACTTTGCTGGTGCTGCCTGGCTGTGCGCTCAAAGTAAGAGACAGGATGGCAGCCTGGGGTGGATGGGCCTGCAGATCCAGATGAATGAGCTTGAGCCATAGTTTTCGCTCGGTATTTGGCAGCGCAGGCTGCACCGTGCGGGAATGCGATGTGCCTCCTTCCAGATCCAGGTCGAGCGTAATCGAGGCCAGCGCCAGTATGCGTGATTGAGCACGCACAATGAGCTGGTCGAGCATCACGCCCAGGATAAAAAGCAGCGAATCGAGCAGTTCTACAGGCGCGTCCAATTCCATGCGTTCCTGGAGCACGAAGCTGGGCTCGATCGCGCTAAACAAATGCGGAGATTCTCCGCGTGCCAGCAGGCGCAGCTCTTTGCCCGCTTGTCCAAGCCGCGCAATCAACTCTGTCTCCGCAAGGTTTCCGAGTGCTCCGAGGGTCGTGATGCCCCACATAGAGAAGGTTTCCGCGTGCTCCGGAGAAAGATCGAGAACGGTGAGTGGCAAAGGCGCAAGCGCTGTACATTCCATTCCCCGTGGGACCACCCTGACGCCAATCACTGCGCGTGCCAGGCACCTGGCAGCGTGAAAGTTGCTGCTGATCGCGATCGATGCTCGTATGCCAAGCGCCTGCGTCTTTTTCAGCAGATTCTCGCCTAAAGTATCCGGGGAACCGAAGAGCGTTTCCGTACCAGTAATGTCGATTACGCAGGTAAAGCATCGATCACTGCTCTGATCTTCCACTCGTGGAGAGAAGGTCCCGGCACACTCCAGCAAGGCTGCGCGGGCCGCTGCCTCTTCCGTACGCGAACGATGCAATACGACGGCGGCAGGGAACATCTCCATTTCCAACTTGGTCATGCCTGGCTCTACCCCTATAGCCTGCGCAGGATGATTGAGGGAGCACACGTGTTCGAACGGCGGCTCCCCATCGAGCACGGCTACTGGCTTTGCGCTGCAGCTCGGGCCGTAAGCGCAACAATGCCTGAAGTGGAAATTCCTGGGCAAAGAGGCAAGCGTAGCGTGTCGTCATCTGGCCCCTGCCCAAGCAGTTTTGGCTTGCCATTGTGCTGTTGCTACGCTTTGCGGCTGCTTCCGCAAGGGCAATACATTGCCCTGAGAAAAGCGCTGCCGCGTTAACTCTGCCTGATGTTTCAGACCGGTAAAGACAGTTGAGCTATCGCTGAGCATGCTTGCCGGATCAAGACGCAGCACCAGTCCGGCGCTGTTCCTGGAGCAGGCATGTTGGGTGAGCAGCAAGACATTCGATTGCAAGCGCTCTGCCGCCGCGCGAAAGCGAAACCATGTGGCCAGGGGCACGCGTAGGGCATATTCCGCGTTCAGGCTACCCAGATCCAGCACAATACAACTGAAGCCACCTGCCTGCAGGAGTAGATCGGTAACGCGCAAACCCTGTTCCAGTCGCGACCACGATTTACGTGCAGGGGCCATTTTTTTGTGAGGAGCAGGGAACTGGGTGAGCTGTGGACCTGGTTGCTTAGATTGAGGCCGCGGGTTGTGCAGTGCTTCCGCGCAACGAGGAACTGCACCCAGCAGATCGCTGACTGCCTCGGAAAGACCTTTGACTTCCATCCGCGGATGACTGCCACCCGCCTGGGGCAATACCGGTTTTGGCTTGGGTGGTTTTTCTGCCATCTGTGCGGCAAGGGCGCGGCAGTTGGAGGGCCGGCCGCAGCGTATCCAAAGCAACCGCGAAAGGTCCACTCCAATGGCCGCCGCAGATTCCGGATGCAAGGTGTCGGAAACGTCTACCCAAGCGCACACCTTGCCTGCCTGGGTCATACCGGCTACAAATGTGAGCGCAAGCGAGGTGCGTCCTGAACATTCCGGTCCAACAATCTCGCTGATAGCGCCTACCGGCAATCCTCCATGCAACAGGGAATCGATCTCACGAATCCCTGTTGGCACAATAGGGTAAGAGACACGCGGGAGAGGAGAGAGCGCGGAAGGGATTCGGGCTTCTATTTGAGCGCGCAGATGTTGGGCGGTGGGCATGGCGAATCTTCGCCTTATTTTCGCCTATAGCGTGACGTCCATGCCACTTGCGGCTGTGGGAAAGTCCCAATTTGGACCTTCAAATGAATGAAAGTAAAATACTTATAAAATAGGTGCTGATGAAACAGCACAGCTCCCGATGGCGTCTTATTACGAGTGGCTTGGGAGATAATGACAGAGATGGAATTAGGGACTGAATGATCCTGAGTTTTATTCATTTCGCGATATTGGGGATGGCTGTTATTCCCTTGATTTACTACTCTCTGGCTCTGTTCAGTGCATGGCAGTTCTTTCGCAACTCGCATAGGATCAGCACGTTAGACACTTACACGCCTCCGGTGAGTAATCTCAAGCCGATACGCGGGCTCGATCCCGATGCCTATGAAAATTTCGCCAGTTTTTGCCGCCAGGACTACCCGGAATACGAAATTGTTTTTTGTGTAGGCGATGCATCCGAGCCCGCGTTGCCTACGATTCAAAGACTCATCCGCGACTTCCCTGAATGCCAGATTCGGGTTTTGATAGGCTCCGGCCGGGTAGCGACCAACGATAAAGTCGCCAAGTTAGCGCGACTGACTGCGGAAGCAAAATATGAAACCGTGGTGATGAGCGACAGCGACGTTCGTGTGCAACCGGATTACCTGCGCACTATTGTTGCGGGGCTGGGGAATCCCAAGGTGGGCGCAGTTACATGCTTTTATGCTCCGGTTCCCAGCGAAGAAAAAACTTTTGTACAACGCGTTCAATCCGTGGGCATGCTCTCTGACTTTTATGCCGGGATTCTGGTTGCCAGGCAATTGGATGGGGTTAAGTTCGCGCTGGGGCCGACGATCGCGACTACCCGTACGCGGCTCGCCGGCTTTGGCGGCTATGCAGCTATCGAAAATCGCCCGGCGGACGATTTGCTAGTGGGACGCTTGATCGCGGAGCAGGGCTATGAAGTCGAACTGCTGAATTATTCCATCAACACGGTGTCCGATTTCCATTCGCTGCGCGATCTTTTCCTGAAGCGTCTGCGTTGGACCGTGGTCATGCGCATTATGCGTCCGTGGGGACACCTGGGGCTGATTTTTACGCTTGGTCTGCCCTGGGCCCTGGCAGCGATCTTTGTACAGCCCACGCCGGAGGTAGCGTTCGTTTATCTGAGCGCGTATTTTGCTTTCCGCATTGCCATGATGGAAGTGGTCGGGAAATGGGGCTTGAAGCAGCCGGGTATTTATAAGAAGCTGTGGCTGCTTCCAGTGTGGGATTTGCTGGCTGCTTGCATCTGGCTGGCTAGCTTTACCCGCAACAGCATTCGCTGGAGAGATGGCTACTACTACATTCGCAATGGTGAGTTAGTGCCGGTAGATCCGGCCGCGGCTATTCGTGCGGCAGAGAAAGCTCCGGAGCGGGTTTAGGTATCTTTAACTGCAAACAAACCCTGGGTGCCCCACATCTCGCTCGTTTTTCGCGAGATGTGGGATCCCACGTCTTAACCTTACCTTGCCCAGCTCTGATAGACACGTAGGTTTAGAGTCAGTGGTATCCCACATCTCGCGAAAAACGAGCGAGATGTGGGGCACCCAGGGTTCGATGGTTGGACAGATTTGGTTGAGACAGAGTTTTGTTACGGAGCCGTCTTGGCCAATACTGGCTTTTCTATACGCCGGTCATTCCTCGCTTGACGCCAGTTCACACGCGGCAAAAACAGTGCCGTGTCAATTCGATCCTTGTAGCGGATCGCGATATCGATAAGCGAATCCAACAGCGAATCAGAGAGAAAGTGCGGCTGAAGGCCTAGATCGATGAGCTTGGAGTGTTTCGCGTTGTAGTAATGCTGCTCTGCTTCTACACGCGGATCGGGCAAATAGTCGATCTCAACCTTCATGCCCGTCTGCTTGCCGGCGTTCTGTACCAGATGCGCTAAATCCAATACCGAAAATTGCTCGGTGAATTGATTGAAGACGCGGAACTCTCCCTTAGCCGCTGGATTCAGACAGGCAAGCTCCACGCAACGCACAGTGTCGCGAATGTCGAGGAAGCCGCGGGTCTGACCACCTTTGCCATAGACCGTCAACGGGTGGCCAAGAGCTGCCTGAGCGCAGAAGCGATTGAGCACCGTGCCGAAAACTTCGTCATAGTCAAAACGGTTGATAAGCGCCTCATCGAGGGCAACCTCATCGGTCATGGTTCCATACACCACACCCTGGTTCAGATCAGTGGCACGTGTTCCCCAGATTTTGCAGGCGAACATCATGTTGTGGCTGTCGTGGACCTTGGAGAGGTGGTAAAACGATCCCGGCTGCTTAGGGTACGGGAGCACGTCCTTGCGGCCGTTGTGCTCGATGGTGATGTACCCTTCTTCGATATCGATATTGGGTGTACCGTACTCTCCCATGGTGCCAAGCTTGACCAGGTGGCAGTCAGGCTGGAATTCGCGCAAGGCGAAAAGGAGATTTAGCGTGCCTACGACGTTGTTCACCTGGGTGCCGACAGCGTGGCTACGATCGATCATCGAGTAAGGCGCAGAACGCTGTTCAGCAAAGTGAATCACGGCTTCTGGCTCGAACGCCTTGATTGTCGAAGCCAGAAACTCATAATCGGTTACGTCGCCGACGAAAAGCTCAATCGACTTGCCGGTAAGCTCGTGCCAGACGCGCAGGCGATCAGCCAGCGGTCTAATGGGAGTCAGCGACTGCACTCCGAGTTCGTGATCCCACAGACGACGCACGAAGTTGTCGATGATGGCAACGGAATGCCCGCTGGTTCGATAGATAAAGAGCGGTGGCCCATCCACAGTAGCCATCGCCTCCAAGTACTGCAATTTTCATAATCCCTCAATTCGTGCGCTGATATGCGCTCATATCAAGTTTAGCAGGGACATTGGTGTAGACCACCTTGCCCCCTCCAGTTGCTACTACGTAAAGCCGGTCGCCACCTACCAATGTGGATAGACGCGGAAAGGCGGTGAGTTTGGTTACAAGATAGTAGCGAGCCGGCTGGAGCCACAGCTGCTTGAACTGTGCATCGTTGATAAAGGGGTTGGGAGCGCCGGGAGCGTAGGAGCCGTATTCGAGGTTATTCCAGCGCCCGTTAAGCAAGAGCTCGGTGCGATCGGTGTAATAGGGAATGGAAGAGTAAATGTAGTACTGGCTGTCGACAATGACCGTGCCTGCCGGCCCGTTCAGTATGGCTTGCGCCAAAGGCCGCGAGGAGAGAAAAGGGTCGAAGGTGACCATGGCCAGGCGGGCTGCCTGAAAGAACAGCACCATCATCACAGCAACGGCAAGAAAGGTGCGTTGGCTCCTCACGCGCAGTGTCCCCACCGCTCCGATAAGGAAGGCAACTGCGGCCATCGTAAGAGGAAAGCGGAGATAGGCAAAAGAGCTCAGCGTGAGATCTTCCATGTGGCCGAGCGACAGTTTGTAAGCCGTGGGATGTTTGCTGAGAGCGGCGGTAATGTCCCCAGGAGTGGGCACATGGCGAACGGCGATCAGGATAGCAATGGCCACCGTCGCCGCCAGCGCAGTGATGATGGTGAGTGCTCGTGTACCCCAACGGATGCGGCTTCCCCCTGCGGCCATGGCTGATCCCAGCAGCAAGGCCAGCGCCGGGTAGCAGGGCATGGAGTAGTACTCCTGAGTGGTGGAAAAGGTAAAGAAAAGCAAGAGGAATCCGGTCCAGCAGAGGGCCAGCAACCGGGTGCGCCCAGCCCGGTCGATTGGACGATAGGACAACTTCAGGACAGCGGGGAAGTAAACGCTCCAGGGAAAAAGCCAGATCAGGTGAAATAGCCAGAAGTAAAGGCGCGGGACGGTGGCGTAGTCGCGGGGATAGCGCAGGTTGAGAAAGCGCAGCAGCTGTTCGTTGACGAAGTAGAACCACAGAAAGCCGTGATACATGCCGCTGCCGCTGTGCAGGGTAAAAGCAAAGGTGGGCGGATTTTCGAGCGTGGCCAGGATGTGCCAGGGCGCGGCGATGAGCAGCATGATGGCCACGCTGGACCAGGGATAGAAACGCTTCCATGTTGCGGCAGAAAAAAGCTGGCGAGTGATCAGAAGGTAGAGAATGGCCGCGCCCAGCGGGAAGACCAGGGCGATCAGGCTTTTGAGCAACAAGCCAACGCCGAGACTTGCAGCCAAAGTGTATGCCCAGGCTCGGGGATGTGCTTCCTCTTCATCGAGCACCCGCAGAAAGGCCCACATGGCAAGCGCGATGGTGAAGGTCAGCATGACGTCGGGTATCAGGATGCGAGTAAAGAGAAACAGGCCGATGCAGGTGGCCATGACCAGGCCGGCATAGAAGCCAGCCATTTGGTCAAAGGCCCATCTGCCGAACGCGGCTGTCAGCCACGCAAGCCCGATGGAGGAAAGCGCGATCGGAATACGCGCGGCCCAGTCATAGGACGCCGAAAACTTTGTAAGAGATCGCCATCAGCCAATAGATCAGCGGTGACTTCTCCAGGTAAATGATTCCATCCAGGCGCGCGGTCACCCAATCGCCGGAGGCGAGCATATTGCGCGCGATCTGCCCCTGGACTGCATCGACGTCATCCATCAAAGAAGGCGGGGAGACAATGCACGCCAGGTAAACCGCGGCGGCAATCAGGAGCAGGAGTGCTAGATAGGTGTGCCAGCCCCTTCGGCTACCAAGACTGGTAATTTTTGTGTCGACGCCGGCGTCGACTGAATGCGCCATTGTTTCATCCAGAGAAACAGGATCATTAAACCCCATAGGTGGTATCCCAGGTTAGCTCGTCTTTCCATGTGGAGCTGCAAGTACCTCTCGATGGTGTCGGCGCGGAAGAGATCAGCGTGCTCAGAAAGGCCCTCTTTCAAAGTATCAAGCAGGAGCGAACGCAAAGAACCGCGGAGCCACTCGTGGGCGGGAATATCGAAGCCGACTTTTTTGCGGTTGAGAATCGATGGGGGCAGTTTGTCTTTCATCAATTCCTTGAGCAGAAGCTTCTGGCGCGAGCCACGCATCTTGAGTGTGTCAGGCAAAGTTGCGGCAAACTCCACGATGCGGTGGTCAAGAAAAGGAGGACGAACTTCGACCGCATGGGCCATGCTCATGCGATCGGATTTCACCAGGATGTCATCGGCCAGATAGTACTGTTGGTCGAATGCCAGATATGGGTACAGGCCGTCGTTGGACCCGACCACAAGCCCTGCAAGGATGTTACCCAGGGCCCCAGGCAGCGGGCGCCGTAACAACGCCGCCTTGGCGGGTTCAGAGAAGGTTCCATTCCAGTGGATATGAGCCCGTTCCGGGGACAACAGGCTACCCTCGAGAAAACGCTTTAGTTTGTATTCCAGGCTGATCTTTTCATCGGAGACAGGCCAGAAGCGCAGTGCTTCGAGAGCCAACCTGATGGCAGGAGCGGGCACGTTGCGCGCGGTTCGGGCAAGCTGGTTGGCGCGATAGGTAAGGTACCCGGCAAAGATCTCATCCGCGCCTTCTCCGCTCAGGGCCACGGTGGCGTGGGTCTTGCACATACGGGAGAGAAACCAGACCGGCAGCGCGCCTGCATCGGCGCTGGGTTCATCGGAGTAGTACGCGAACTGCTCGATGGCGCCTTGCAGATCTTCCTGAGGATTCAGGTCAAGCTGTTCATGATCGGTGCCGTAATGTGACACGACTTGCTGAATATGCTCCGACTCATCAAAGCTGCGGCCGTTGAAAGAGATGGAAAAAGTCTTCAGGCGGGAATGGTTGGTGGCGGCCGCGTAGTGCAGGATGGTGGAGGAATCGATGCCGCCGCTCAGCCAGACGCCCAGGGGCACGTCGGAGAGCAAGTGCTCGCGCACAGATTGCTGCAGGAGAAAGTCCAGCTCCTGCTTGGCGCTCTCGAGATCCAGAGCGCGCGGCGCGGGGGCGGGCAGGGTCCAGTAAGTTGCTGTTTGCACCTGCCCGTCGTGCCACTCATACCAACAGCCCGGTGGCAGCTTTTCCACTCCATTCACCAGGGTCCATGGACAGGGAACGTAATTCAGGGATAGATAGCAGTCCAGCCCTTCCATGCTCAGCCGGCGTTCAACCTCGGGATGGACGAGGATAGCCTTCAGTTCGGAACCAAAGAGGAGGTCCTCTCCATACCTTGCCAGATAGAGAGGCTTGATACCCATGCGATCCCGAGCCAGAACCAGCCGCCTGGCCGACTTGCGCCACAGAGCTACCGCGAACATGCCGCGCAGCCGGGCAAAGCAGGCTGTGTCCCACGCCAGGAAGGCATAAAGCACAGTTTCGGTGTCGCAATGGGTATGAAATTGGTAGCCGAGAGCTTCCAGTTCAGGCCGCAGCTCGAGGTGGTTATAGATTTCGCCGTTGAAAACGATGACGGTGTCGCCATCGCTGGAAGTGATGGGCTGATCGCCGGCAGCCAGATCGAGGATCTTCAGGCGGGTTGCGCCCAGGGAGCACAAGCGGGAGGAGAAAACTCCCTGCTGGTCTGGTCCGCGATGGGTCAGGGTCGCGGTCGCGGTGCGAATCCGATCAGGATCGGACGTCCAGCCTTTCTGGGTAAAGCCAGCAATGCCACACAAATCGGTAACACCTCACGAAGCGGCGAAGCAATTCACCAATCTATAGTTATAACGCAAACGTGCCCGTATTCCTGAGTTGGAGCGATGCGGCTAGTACAATCAGAGTGTGGAATGACGGCTCCGAAACCACTGCATCTTAAAACGTTTTTGATGATCCTGGTGATGGTGATCGCGGGCCCTTTGGGGAACGCTTTGCTGGGCAAGGGCATGAAGCAGGCCGGCAGGCTTGCACTCTGGCCGCCCTGCGGACGCGCTGCACAGTGCACTGAGCGTGTTTGGCACTGGGTGGATCTGGCTTGGGGTCGCCTCTCTGCTTACCTTCTTCCTGGCCAATGTGCTGGTGTTGTCGTGGGCGGATTACAGCTTCGTGCAGCCTGCGTCGTCTATGGCCTACGGAGTGGCTGCGCTGCTGGGATATTTCATGCTAGGGGAGCCGGTTTCGCCTTTGCGCTGGGTGGGGATCGCCATCATTTGCCTGGGTGTCCTGGTAGTGGGGCAAACCAGCCCGCAAAGCCCTGAACGCAGCCCGGCAAGCATGGAGCGCAGCTAGTTGCTCGAAGCGATCTTGTTTTCGCTGATCATCGTGGCCGGCACTTGTGGCGAACTGTGTGTTTCCCGGGCCATGAAGCAGGTTGGCGAAGTAAAGGATTTTCGGCCCCAGGCGATCGCCCGCGTCATTCTTCGCGCCCTGGGCGTGGGCTGGATGTGGGCAGGTGTAGGCATGATGGCGCTGGCGTTTTTCTCTCTGCTGGGTGCGCTTTCTTTTCTGAATGTAAGCTTCGTGGTGCCAGTAACCGCGCTGAGCTACGTGGCCGGAGCCTGCGGAGCGATGTTCTTTCTGGGCGAGCGGGTTAGCCCGCGGCGTTGGGCGGGCGTTTGCCTGGTTGCGGTTGGGGTCACGCTGGTGTTCCTGGGCAATCGATGAGCGATTCGCCGAGAATTCGCAGCACCAAGAGCATCGCGTTCCGCGAGATCGTGCTGCTGGCCATCGACTCGTTCCGTCTGAATCAAATTCGCTTTGCGCTCACAGCCCTGGGCATGGTGATCGGGACCGCCTCATTGATCCTGGTGGTGACCATCGGGCTTTCCGGCAGACGATATGTACTCACCTCCATTCAGAACATTGGGACGAACCTGATCTGGGCGGAGTATGCGGGGCTGTCGGATGCCAGCATCGCGTCGGTGCGCGATTACCTGACAGTGGACGATATGCGCGCAGTCGAGCAGCAGGTGCCCGGAATCAAGGCCGCCTCGCCGGTGCTTAACCTGCACCAATTCTTCACCACGGGTGGAGGCAAAGAACGCGATGTTTTGATCCTGGGCGTGAACCCGGAGTACGCCGACATTCGCCGGCTTTACCTGGTTGCCGGGCGCTTTTTCGATCAGCAGGATTCCTTGGCACACAGTCATGCGGCCCTGGTCACGGAGAAGTTTGCTTTGGTGCAATATGGCAGCGCCGGAGAAGCAATAGGAAAGACGCTGGCCATCTCGGGCGTTCCATTCACTGTCATTGGGGTTTTTCGGGAGCGGGTGGAGACCTTTGGCCAGTCGGAAATTGTCGACGAAACGGTCCTCATCCCATACACCGTAGCGCGCTATTTCACCGGCACCGATGCGGTGAATCAGATTTACTTCTCCATGACCGACTCGGGCAGTGTGCCTTGGGCCAGCCAGGCTATTCTAAAAGCCATCAAGTCCCGGCATCGCTCCGAATCGGTGTACGACGTGGGCAATCTCTCCGAGGTGTTATCGATGGCCGGTAAAACGGCCACAGCGTTCAGCATTGTGCTGCTGATGTTTTCGCTCGTGACCCTGCTGGTCAGTGGGGTGGGGATCATGAATATCATGCTGGCGACGGTGCGTTCGAGGATCCGGGAGATCGGGATCCGCAAGGCTTTGGGAGCGACTTTTCGGGAAATCCAGCTGCAGTTTTTGGCCGAGGCGGTGCTGATCTCGCTCAGCGGCGGGGTGGTGGGGACGGTTCTGGCCATGCTTCTACCACTTTCGATTGCCTTTTTTACCGATTACCGGCTGCAGGTGTCATGGCTATCGGCAGTGATTGCGATTCTGGTCTCGTGCGCGGTGGGGATAGCCTTCGGGACGGTACCAGCGGTGCGGGCGGCACGGATGGACGCTGTAGAATCATTGAAGTACGAGTAACCGGGGCGGCCATTTTTTCGTGCTTCCGGGTCATTTTTTCATTGCACCTGTCGCATCAGCGGTATATCCTAAAAGAGCGTCGAATACGATTTTGGTTCTCAGCTCGTTCTGCTTTAGGAGTCCGCACTACCTGCAGATACCCCGATTGAATTCAGCGTCATCTCGTTATCTAAGGAAGAAACACAATGGAACAAGGAACAGTGAAATGGTTCAACGATGCCAAGGGGTTCGGCTTTTTGAGCCGTGCAAATGGTGAGGATGTTTTCGTGCACCACACAGCGATTCAAGCAAACGGCTTCCGCACTCTTCAAGAAGGCCAGGCGGTTCAGTTCAACGTAACCAAAGGCCCTAAGGGTTGGCAGGCAGAGAACGTTCAGGTTCTGTAGTCTGTAGTCAGCTATACGAGGGAAAAGAGGCCTCAACGCCGCTTTTCCCTCAGCTTCCCGTTCTGAATAGTGGCCCTGTAAGCTCAGGACCTGTTCTGTTAATCCCTTCTGCGTTTCTTTCCGATTGAATCTCCATATAAAATTGCTCCCCAAGGGAGAAACTATGTTGCGAGCGTCCGTGCTTTTGCTGCTTCTGTCATGCGGGATGGTACTTGGTTGCGATACCGGCAGCACCGCGCAAAATGTCAGCACAACCGGCTGGAAGGGGCAAAAGGTGGGCAAGAGCTCAAACGTGAGCGGTCCGGTTCCTACCTCGACCACCGGCACTCCGGGAAACATTCAGGAACCCCAGCCGAAGCCGCCGCAGGACGAGCCCAAAGCGATCCAGAACCTCGACAGCGACTAATTTATACGCTGTTAGACTCAAGTGAATTCCTAAAATTTTCTGAACTGGAGCGCTCATGGCTGAGGGTGAAGTAACAATTACGGTGCGGCCGAATGGACCGTTTCGCGTGGAGGGTCCAATCAAGCTGGTGGATTCCGATGGAAAAATACTGGATCTTGGCGGCAAGCCCGCCATTTCCCTGTGCCGCTGCGGAGCATCGACCAACAAGCCCTTCTGCGACGGAACCCACTCCAAAATAGGCTTCCAGGCTGCTGCAGCAGTGGTGCCGGAGTCGGCTGAAAAGGTCTAAGCAGCCAAATTCTGTGCCGTTAAAAACCACAAAGAAGGTTCGTGGTATCCCACATCTCGCGAAAAACGAGCGAGATGTGGGGCACCCGGCGTGGTGCCGGAGCCGGCGGAGAGGGTCTACCTTTACCCAACATCGGCTACTCCTCATTGCCTAGAGGCAGCTTCGGTCTTCTCCATAGGCGCTGTAACAGCGACAGATCCAGCATGCTACGGGCAAAGTCCCCAAAGTCGTCTCCTAGCAAACTCAGGCTCTCGCGCAGTACATAGACCGCGGTAAAGAGGTCGCCGGCCAGCAGCGCGAGGACCGCACCGCGCAGGCCCAGGGAGCTCACGTGCATCAATAGCCAGGCGAGCACCAGCGCCAGACAGGTGGAGGCCAGTACGGCTCGCGCCATTCTCTGGTGCTGGTTGGTCGACAGGGGCACCACCGAGCTGGTGAACCAAAAGGCCGAGACCACCATCTGCAACAACATCAGATTCAATAGCACGGGATCGGTCGGCACCTTGCCTACGGTCCATATTTTCCAGATCCAGTCACCCAGAATGGCAACCCCAAGGGTGATGCTCAGGCACAAGTACAGCGAGATCTGGCAGGCACGCCGGTGCAGCATGCGGGCGATATCCATCGCGCCCACGCCGAAAGCCGCCGACATTTCCGGCCAAATTGAATTGTTGATCAAGTTCATCCCCTGGGCAGCACTGCGGGATATGGTTCGCGCGGTGTTGAAGGTCACCACCGCAATGGGACCCAGCACATAGCCAATCACCACCAGGATGCCCTGGAAGTTGAGGGCATTTACCAGTGGAAAACTCATATAGGACAAAGCCGGTCCGGTGAGGCGGCGAATGACCGCCCATTGCGCGTGGCGAATGCCGAAACGGATCCAGGGCACTTCGCGGCGGAGCAGGAACCACAGGGCCACTACACCCACGGCATTGACCACAACATACAGCACGGTGACCGGGACAGGCGTCAGGTGCATGGCAACGCCAATCATGGTGCTCAAAAAGGCCGCCAGCACCACCAGGCTCTTGGCCATCGTTCCCAGCGGATATTTACCTACACAGCGAAATGCGGCCTGGAACAAGGTCTCCTGCATCCCCAACAGAACAGCTAAGCCGAGCAGCAATATGATCAGCCTCGCGTCCGGACCGCTGATGGCATGCATGTTCAGCCATGCGCCTAACGGTAGTAACCAGACCGTTGCGATCAGCAACAGCCCGAGCAGGCTGGTAATGACGGTGGTGAGCACCCAGACACTCTGAAAGACGACCAGGGCCTGGTCGAAGTCCTGGGCCGCCGCCAGCATGGTCATTTCGTTTCCGGCCACGCTGCCGAAGCCGACGTCGCTGAGGCCGAGATAACTGGGAATGGTGTTGAGCAGGATCCATTCGCCGTACAGGTGCACTCCCCAGTGGCTGAGGAAGACCGGAACGGAAAAGATCTGGGTCAGGGTGGTGGAGAGGCGGCTGAAGGTGTTGGCGCCGAATCCTGCAATCAGTCTGCGCTTAAGACTGCGTGTGCTCATGAGGGAACCGGGGATTTCCTAGCGTTGGAGACGGACGTGTGTGCGGCGCTGATCCCACGAAACCCAAGCGGGAATACCGATAAGACCATGGTACATGGGCCCGCTTGAGGATGCGGCTACCAACCATGTACCCTGCCAATATGAAAGCTCTGCTTCTCTCGCAATACAACCAACTCGACCTCGCCGATTTGCCTGTACCGGTGCCCGGAGCGGAAGAGATCCTGGTGCGGGTGGCCGCATGTGGCATCTGCGGCAGTGATGTGCACGGGTACGATGGCACCTCCGGCAGGCGTATTCCGCCGCTTGTTATGGGGCATGAAGCGGCAGGGGTTGTCGCCGCGGTAGGCGCTGGGGTGAACAAATTCAAGCCCGGCGATCGGGTGACGTTCGATTCAACGGTGTACTGCGGGCAGTGCGAGTTCTGTCTCCAGGGCGAGATTAACTTGTGCAATAACCGGCAGGTGATTGGGGTTTCCTGCGCAGACTTTCGCCGCGCCGGCGCTTTTGCGGAGTATGTGGTGGTGCCGCAGCGCATCGCGTATCAGCTGCCTGAGGCGCTCGAGTTCCAGG
Source organism: uncultured Acidobacteriaceae bacterium (assembly GCA_963805955.1). Classification (GTDB taxonomy): domain Bacteria; phylum Acidobacteriota; class Terriglobia; order Terriglobales; family Acidobacteriaceae; genus PALSA-350. The sequence continues at coordinate 65,278 of CAWDVZ010000011.1, read as the reverse complement.
AGGCGGCGATGCTCGAAGCAGTCTCGGTGGCGCTGCACGCGGTGCGGGTTTCGGAGATGAAGGGCGGCGAAACTGCGCTGGTGATCGGCGCCGGGATGATCGGTTTGCTTACGCTGCAGGCGGCAAAAGCGGCAGGAGCTTCGCGGGTGCTGGTCGCGGATATCGATCGCTCCCGGCTGCAGCGAGCTGAGACCATTGGCGCCGATGAGACCCTGTTGCTCTCCGGAAACGAGCTGGTAGAGGAAATCCTCAGGCAAACGGAAGGCAGAGGCGTGGACCTTGTATTGGAGGCAGTTGGGCGCCAGGAGACCATCGCCGCCTCAATCGCCAGCGTGCGCAAGGGGGGAACGGTTACGCTCATCGGCAATATTTCTCCCGAGGTGAAGATCCCGCTACAGGTGGTGGTCTCAAGGCAGATCCGGCTGCAGGGATCCTGCGCTTCGTCGGGTGAATATCCGCAGGCGATGGAGTTGCTGGCCAACGGGAAAATAAAAGTAAAGTCATTGATTACGGCGGTTGCTCCTCTGAGCGATGGTCCACGATGGTTCGCGCGGCTGCACGCGGGCGAGCCAAATCTCATGAAGGTGGTGCTCGATCCCGGTGCGTAGCGCAAGGATGTATTCTCTGCTGACCGCTGTTCTGCTCGTGCTGGGCGGGGCACATGTTGCAAGGGCTGCAAGTAATGGGTTGCAGGTCTATTTCATCGACGTAGATGGTGGGCAATCTACGCTCTTTGTAAACCCGGCTGGGAAGTCGCTGCTGATTGATACCGGGTGGGCTGGCAACGACGGTCTAGATGCCAAGCGCATTGCGGCGGCGGCCAAAGATGCCGGCGTGAGCAAGATCGATTTTGTGTTGCTGACGCATTTCCATGCGGACCACGCAGGTGGCGTGCCGGAGCTGGTGCAGCAAATCCCTGTCGGCACCTTCATTGACCATGGCCCCAACCGTGAGACCAAGGGAGCGACCGAGGGGTACTACGAGGCTTATCAGAAAGTCCTGGCGGGCGGCCATTACGGTCATATCGTGGCCAAGCCGGGAGAAGTTTTGCCGATTCCGGGGATGAAGGTGCTGGTTATCAGCGCGGACGGTCAGTTGATCGAGCACGCGTTGCCGGGTGCCGGCCAGCCGAATGGCTACTGCAAGGATGCGAAGACCCAGCCGGCGGACCCGTCGGAGAATGCTCGTTCTCTTGGAGTTCTGATTACCTTTCGGCAAGCTCAGAATTCTCGACCTTGGGCGATCTTACCTGGGCTAAGGAGATGGAGTTGATGTGCCCGGTCAACAAGCTGGGCAAAGTGGATGTGTTGGTGGTTTCGCATCACGGGTTGTTTCAGAGCTCGAGCCCGGCGCTGGTAGACGCGATCGCACCCCGCGTAGCCATTATGAACAACGGCGATAAGAAAGGCGGCTCTCCGCCGACTTTCGAAACCCTGGCAAAAGCGCCGGGCCTGGAAACGCTGTGGCAGCTGCATTTCGGGAACGAGGCCGGTAAGCTGAATACAGCGGCCGAGTACATCGCCAACCCCACGGGGCCGGATGCGGCCAACTACCTGAAGCTCACGGCGAGTCCCAGCGGCAGTTTTGCCGTCTTCAACTCACGCACGGGAGCAACCAAGGACTACGCCTGCCCGCTGAGGCTCGCTGGGAATTCTTTCCAGGCGGCCGAGCAAGAAGATGTAGGCTGATATACCGATCGACAGGTAGATACCGGCAACGCCAAATGCCCAGCCAAACGAGTGCCGGGCAGTCACCAAATAACCGGTCACGATGGGCGCCAAAATCCCTGAGACCTGGCTGGAAAAATTCTGGATGCCGCCCAGGGTGCCGACACTGCCCCGGGGACCGATCAGGGACGGCACAGACCAGCCGACGGCAGAGGCGGCGGACAGACCCGCCAGCGAGATGCTGATCCATAGCAGCGCCGTGGCAGCCGTTTGGGCATAGGCGGCGCCAATGATGCCCAGTCCCATGGTCGTGCCGCCGATCAGTACCGTGCGCTGCACGCCACTGGCATTCCATCCACGCTCCAGCAGTCGGTCTACCAGCCATCCTCCGATCAGCAGTTCGCTGGCGGTGGCAATCAACCACGGGACGCCGGTGTAGAGAAACGAGTGCAACAGATCGATGTGCAGAGCGGAGGAGAGATAGCTGGGCAGCCAGGTGAGGAGCAGGTAAAAGACGTAGTTATAGGCGCCGAAGCCGATGGCTATCCCGATCACTTTTGGCTGCCGTATCAGGTAGCCGAGCGACGCTGTTTCCGCCGGCAGCAAAGGAGCAGCGGCGTCTTTTTCCAGGATGTAATCGCGCTCCTCTGAGGTGAGCTCCGGGTCCTCGCTGGGATCGCGATAGACGCGGCAGAAGAGCAGGAAGTAGAGGAAGCTGACCATGCCGGTGGCGGCGAAACTCCAGCGCCAGCCGACCTTCAACAACAAAATGCCGATGATTGGCACGCCGATCGCGGAGGCGAATTTGGCAGAGCCGTCGAAAATCGAAGTGGCCGAACTTCGTTCCCTGGCAGGAAACCAGTAGCCGATGGCTTTGGCATTGGAGGGAAAAGTGGGAGCTTCTCCTATGCCCAGCAGCAGGCGTGCGGCAAAGAAGCCGCCGAGGTTAGGCGTGATGGCAGCGGCGAATGAGGCGACGCTCCAGATAAAACTGCTGATACGTCCCACCCGGCGCACGCCAAATCTGTCCAGCACCACACCAACGGGAAGCTGGCACAGCGTATAGGTCCAGTTATAGGCGGCGGAAAGATAGCCGAAGGTGACATTGGAAATGGCGAAGCTGGTGATGAGGGCAGCATGAGCCACCGACAGGTTGACGCGGTCAAAGTAGTTGACCAGCACCCCAATGCCGAGCAGAAATGCGATGCGCCAGCGGCGCCTGGGAATCTTGGGAGGCGATGAAGTCACTGCCCAGACTACACGACCGATTTAGGTCGGGTTTAGATTGTGAAGGGTACGGCCTTTAGGCCGTACGTATTACTGTGAAACGAATCCGGCTTTAGCCGCTGAGGGGACGATTCCATATCCCGGGTTAAAGTTGCCCTCAGGGGCTAAAGCCCTGTGTTCTGGTTGAATATGTACGGGCTGAAGCCCGTACATCTTCAAGACCCTATTCCGTTCCGCCTGACTGAAGTCATTTCCTATCCAAACCATGAGAGCACGGACTGATAGAACTCGATGCTAACTGCCGGCAGCGGGTTTCTTGGTTCTTTTGCGTTTGGGGTTGCGGGTTGGAGAGGCTGTCTTTTTTCCAGATGGCGGCGGAGCGGCGGATTCGATTACGCTGCGCATCCAGTAGTCGCCCTCCGCATCCAGCTCAATACCGTGAACTTCGCGTTCAAAGCCGGGAAATTGCTTACCGAATTTCTCCAGCGCCAACAGCAGGCGAATGGTGGGGCTGTCGGCGTCCCCCAGGCGCTCCCCGGGCATGCGCACCGGAATGCCAGGAGGGTAGGGAACCAGCATTACGCCGGCCAGGCGCCCAGCCATCTCAGACATCCGGACCTTCTCGGTACCGTTACGCACCAGCTTCTGATACGTTTCCGCAGGCGTCAGCACTGGATCGGGATCCACATCGCAGGCCTGGTGAAGCAATTCGGTGAGTTTTAATTTGCCCAGGGCCGCATGCATTTCGTCGCTTAATTCCTTCAACGTCATGTCGCGGTAACGGTGGGGATGTTCCGCAACTAAATCCGGCAATGCCTCGTATAAAGTTCCCTCGTTATCGTAGAGGCGCTTGAACTCAAAAAGCGTTTCCAGCAAGCTGCCCCACTTTCCTTTGCTGGTACCCACGGAGAACAGGATCAATGCCGTGTAGTCGCCGGTGCGGGCAATCTCCACCAGCCGGGCATCGAGAAACTCGGTGAGGATCGCCGCCGGAATCCCCCAATCCGCTAGCTCTCCGCGGGAATTGATGCCGGGCATGAGGATGGTGACCTTGGTCGGATCGAGCATGCAATGGTCTTCGGCAATATCTTCATCCTTGAAGCCATGCCAGTCTTCCTCCACCTTGAGGGTCCAGCATTCTGAGGATTGAATGAGCACGGAGTCGGGGGTTTCCTCAAAGAGAGAGGTCTCGCCGGTCATTGGGTTGGTGACCGTATCCGGCTGGTAGATTCTGAAGAACCATTCCTCGCCATTGGCCGAGCGCAGCCGGTGGGCGATCGAAGACATGGCTTTCCTGAAGCTGATCGCATCCTGAATGGTCTCGTACATCAGCGTCGGGCCGGCTGGCTCGTCCATCATCGATGTGGCCACGTCGAGGGAAGCAATCATGGGATAGAAAGGAGACGTGGTGCCGTGCATCATGAAGGCTTCATTGAACTGATCGAAATCAAGCGGGGCGCGGTCGCTTAGCTTGACATGGATCATCGATGCCATAGAGAAGGCGGCAAGCATCTTATGGGTGGACTGCACGGCGAAAAGCAGCGGACGGTTGGGCATATCCTCGGGCACGTCCATGGCAAAGCGGCCGCGATAGATGGCGTGGAATTTGGCATAGGCGTACCAGGCCTCGTCGAAATGAAGGCGGGGCACGCTGCGCGCCAGCTCACTGGTAACTCGCAGCACGTCATAACAGAAACCGTCGTAAGTGGAGTTGGTCACCACCGCATAGGTGGGTTCCTGTGAGGCCGCATCGGCACTGAACGGACTTTCCCTGATCAGCTGCTGGATGTGTTCAGGGGAGAATCGGCGTAGCGGCACCAGCCCGATCATCCCATATCCGTTCCTGGTGGGCTTGAAGTACACCGGCCGGGCGCCGGTAACGGTCAGCGAATGGCAGATCGATTTGTGGCAGTTGGCGTCGATCAGAACAATGTCGTTGTTACCGATCACTCCATGGCCCACGATCTGGTTCGAGCTGGAAGAACCGCTCAGGACGTAAAAGGTCCAGTCAGCGCCGAAGATACGCGCGGCATTGCGCTCCGACTCCGCCGGAGGCCCGATGTGATCAAGCCACGAACCGAGCGATGAAGTGGAGATTCCCAGGTCGGCGCGCAATAGATTTTCGCCGAAGAAGCGATGGAACTGCATGCCCACCGGATGCTTGAGGAAGGCCACCCCGCCCATATGCCCAGGCGCGTCCCAGGAGTAAGCGCCCTGATCGGTGTATTTCTTAAGCTCGCGAAAATATGGAGGAAGCAGCTGCTCGTCGTAGCGGGCGACGGCAAAGTCCACCCGGTTGGCAATGAATGCCGGCGTATCCCCGAAGAGGTGAATGTACTCGTGTACCTGCTTCACCACTTCCAACGGCAGCTCGCTGACCAGCGTCCGATCCGCGATCAGGAAGATGGGCACTTTTTTATTTCTGCGGCGAAGGGCGCGGATGATCTTCAAGGCAGCGCGTTCGTCGAACTGATGTTCCTGCTCCAGATCCCAATCGAGCAATATAGCGCTATAGGACGGATCGGATTGAACCATCGAGAGTCCGTCTTCCGGGGTCGATGTTCTGATTACCTCGTAGCCTTCTTCGGTGATCGCGCCGCACAGGCGATCCATGGCCCGGTCGGAAACGGAGTTAGTACCACCCAGCTCACTGGCAATCAATAGCACCCAACGGCCATCACTCATAGTTTGGCGTCTCGACGAACTCTGTTATGGTCATCTTTCAATTTTACGGGGTGGCCTGCACCAGCTTGAGGACCGCGGGAGCGACCATGTTCAGCAGGACGGCCTGCGGCTTCTCAGACTGCTTGAGAAAGGCCAGTTGCTTGGTCTTCCATCCAGCCGGCGGGCTGCGGTGTTCGCGCAGATAGCCGATCGCGTCCAGGCCGGTCTGGGAGACATGATGCAAATTGGTCGACACCGGCGCCAGCTCCTGGGTTAAGTCGGATCTGGGCAGCAGCGGCTGTAGTTGGGCATTGTTGTCGCGCCACAGCACCAGCCATTCCTGCGCCTGTTCCCAATCCTGTGGCCTGGCGTTTCCAGCAACGATGCGGTTGACGATATCGAGAAATTGCCGCGCGGTATCGCTTTCCGGAGAGATTGCGTCAACCATCCGGTTCAGTGGGGTGAAGGCGTCGTACTCGCGCAGCTGTTCGCGCGCGTACTCCTTGGGAGGTTCCATCACGTCGCCGAAAACGCGCAGCGGCAACGGATCAGGCTCACCGGTCATGCGGCTGAGCATGGCGGGATAATTGAGATTATGTTTGAGGCCATAGTAGTTCAGCTGCTGCGAAATGATGGCGAGCCGCGCGTACATGGAAGCGACGTCGCGCGTACCGCGCGGCGACCATAAGCGCTCGGCAATGGCAGCGGTTCGCGGCCAGATGCGGCTGTCGACGCTCTCCGGGGTGACATACTCCGACCACAGGGCGGCCTCCCCGCCCAGAATGCGCTTGCTCTCGTCGCTGGTCAGAGTCGTCGGCCCTTCTCCCTCCGGGTCAGCCGCGTAGTGGTGAGCCGCGGATTCGTTCAAATCAATGTAGTAGCCGGCGGACAACAGGGCCCTATTACCGCCCTTCACGGCTTGGCCGACGAACTCGGGGCCGCGCCACGACTGGATGACCACATCCTTGGGCGTGCTGGGCTGAAGAACCTCGTCCCAACCCACCATGGTTTTGTTGTGGGCGGCGACAATTTTCTGCACCTTGGTGCTGAAATAACCTTGCAGAGCAGCGTTGTCTTTGAGGGCGTGGTCCTTCATGAACTGCTGAATGCGCGGATTGCGATCCCACTCCTTGCCGTTACACTCATCTCCGCCGACGTGGAAGTAGGCGTCCGGGAACAGGCTGGCCATTTCGCCGATGAAGGTGTCGAGGAACTGGTAGGTGCTGTCGCGTGTTGGATCCATGGCCGGATCGAAGATGCCCCACTTCCGCTCGATCTGATAGGGACCAGCGCCGCTGGCTAAATCTGGGTAGCCAACGAACCAGGCGGTTGTGTGTCCCGGCATGTCGAATTCGGGTATCACGCGGATGCCGCGGTCGCGCGCGTATTCAATCACGTTGCGGACTTCTTCCTGAGTGTAGAAAAGACCGTCGGAACCCTTTTGCTGCAACAAGGGAAATTGCTTGCTCTCTACGCGGAAACCCTGATCGTCGGAAAGGTGCCAATGGAAGACGTTCAGTTTTACTGCTTCCATGCCGTCCAGGTTGCGATAGACCACATCGAGGGGCATGAAGTGCCGGCTCACATCGAGCATCAGCCCGCGCCAGTGAAAGCGCGGCTGATCGTCGATGGTCATGGCAGGAACGGCAAAGCCCCGCGGCGTGATGCGGACGAGTTGCAGAAAGGTTTGCAGGCCGTGGAGTATGCCCAGCGGATTTGCGGCTTCCAGGTGAACCTCATCCGCGGTGATCTGTAAGTGATAGGACTCATCTTCATCGACTTGCTGCACGGGTGCGCTGGGACCCGTGGTTTTGATGAAAAATTTGGGCTTGTTGAGAACAGCCTCACGCCACAGCGGGATGCCGGTTCGCCGCGAAAGAGTATCCAGGAATCGTTGTTTAGCCCTTTCCAGCCGAGGCTCCTGATAGCCTTCGAGAGCGACGCCGAAGCCGTTGTTGATGAGAAACTCGCCTGTGCCTGGCTTCATTTGAGCGGGAAGAGGCATCAAGGGTAGCGGCGCCTGGGCCTGGACATTCCCAGCGACAAGAGAAGTGAGCAGCAGAGTCATGAATACAATCCGAAGCAAGGGCGACCTCACGCTCAACGATTCTATCTGGTATAGATAAGCCACAGGATGAAGTGCCGATGACCATTTTTGAACACGAGATGTTGAAGGAGATTTACCAGCAGCCGCAGGCGCTCGCCGACACCATCGAGCGCTACGCTCCCAAGGGCAAGTTGGCGATCGATCTCTTCCAGCCGGTCGCCGAGGCGCTGCAATCCAGGGGGCGCCTGGTGATCGCTGCCAGCGGCTCCAGCCGGCACGCCGGGCTGGCTGCGGAAATCATGCTGGAGGATCTGGCCGGCTTGATCGTCGACGTCGAATACTCGAGCGAGTACGTTTACCGGTCGACGCACACAATCCAGGATCCAGGGGTTCTGGTCATCTCTCAGTCAGGTGAGACGGCCGACACGCTGGCCGGATTGCGTGAAGCAAAGTCGCGCGGATTACCCACCCTGGCCATTACCAACAACCCAGGCTCCAGCATGGCGCAGGAGGCTGATGCTTCTTTGCCCACCTGCGCCGGGCCGGAGAAAGCGATTCCGGCGACCAAGAGCTTCACCACCCAACTTGCCGTTCTCTACTCGTTGGCGCTGTACCTGGCGCGCATGCGGGGAAGAATGACGTCGCCGACCGTGGAGAGCCACGTGGAGGATCTGCGCAGCCTGCCCGGGCTGCTCGAACCCGCGCTAGAGAAGTGGCGCCAGCAGATCGCCGGCCTGGCGCCGTCGCTCAAGGGAGCGCGCGCGTTTCTATACCTGGGTCGGGGGGTGCACTACGCAATTGCGCGGGAAGGAGCGCTGAAGCTGAAGGAATCGGCTTATCTGCAGGCGGAGGGCTATCCAGCGGGGGAGTTGAAGCATGGTCCGAATGCATTAGTAAGCCCGGACGCGCCCCTCGTGGTGATTGCCACCCACGATGTGTCGGATCCGGACGCCATGCTGCGCTATCGCAAGGTACTGCAGTTGATGAAGGAAATGCGGGCGCAGGGCGCGACCATACTCGTCGTCGCCACGGAAGGCGATAAAGAGGCGGCCCAGCTTGCCAACCACTGCATTGAGGTTCCTAAAACTGAAGACATGCTCGCCACTATGCTGGAGGTGGTTCCGCTACAGTTGCTTGCCTACCAGCTGGCGATTCAGAACGGGATCGACGTAGACAAGCCGCGCAACCTGGTGAAGGCGGTTCTCCAGGAGTAACTCTGTCCCTGCCATGAACCATGGGTGCCCCACATCTCGCGAAAAACGAGCGAGATGCCCGGATTTCCTGTACGCGACCCTAACTATATTTGCGTGTGCGGCTTTCTGTAAGGAAAGCCGCATGAAGTTCATTTATTTCACCAAGCTCTGCAGGAAATCCGGGGATGTGGGGCACCCATGGTTCGTGGCAGGGACAGATCGCCCCGCGTCCCTGGAAGTTATAATGGAGTCGTAGACATACGACTATGGTCACCAAAAATATTCCCCTGGAACGTCCTGGCAACTTATTGATTTCGCAGCGTGAACAGATCTTTGAGGCCTTTCGCCGGTGGGGCCATTTACAAGCCAAACTAGATCCGCTGGGGCAGTACCTGCTGCCCGAACCCGTTCCGGAACTCCACTTTGACGGCGAAGATGCCGAGGAAGCCGAAAGATACTACTGCGGAAGCATCGCGGTTGAATTCATGCATCTTCCCGACGCGGCCAGGCGGGAATGGATCCAGGAGCGCATGGAGCAGCAGGCGCCTGTTCCTGACCAGCGCCAGGTACTGGAACGGTTGACCCAGGCCGACCTGTTCGAGCAGGTGATCCAGTCGCGCTATCTCGGCACCAAGCGATTCTCTCTCGAAGGCGTCACCGTCCTGATTCCCTTTTTGGACGAGGTTCTCAACCACGCCGCTGACTTTGGCGCAGAGAAGGCCGTGGTTGGGATGAGCCATCGCGGACGCTTGAACGTGATGACGAACACCTTCGGTAAGTCGCCCGCCGACATCTTTTCCAAGTTCGAAGATGCCAACCCACGCAGCATCCTGGGCGGCGGCGATGTGAAATACCACGTAGGCGCTACCGGCCAATTCGTCACCAGGACCGGGGGAAAAATCAGCCTCCACCTGGTATCGAACCCAAGCCACCTGGAAGCGGTCGATCCGGTGGCCATGGGCCGTGCTCGTGCGCAGCAAATCCGTCTGGGAGACGGCGGCCAGGCCAAAGTGCTGCCGGTGCTTATCCATGGCGATGCGGCGTTTGCCGGCCAGGGCATCTGGGCAGAAACGATGGGTCTAGGCACTATCCCCGGCTTTAACGTGGGCGGCACGATCCAGATCATCGTGAACAATCTGATCGGCTTTACCGCCGACCCGGATGAGTGCTACTCGTCGCGCTATTCCTCCGACCTTGGCAAGCGGTTACCGATTCCTATTTTCCACGTGAACGCAGAAGATCCCGACGCAGCCATGCGTGTCGCCACGATGGCGGTCGAATACCGCTATACCTTCCACACCGATGTGATCATCGACCTGATCGGTTACCGCCGCCATGGCCACAGCGAGGTGGATGACCCCACCATCACCCAGCCTCTTCGTTACGCCAAGATCAAGGATCATCCTCCGCTCTACGAAATCTATGCCCGGCAAATCGGTGAAGATCCTTCGCCGCGGGTTAAGGAGTTGCAAGTCAGCCTTGCAGAAGCGCAGAAGCAGGCGACCCGGATGACCAAGAGTGCCTCCCTGGCAACGCTTCCAGGCTATTGGTCGAAATACTCAGGTGGGCCGTACAAGGCCGAATACGAGGTGGACACCGCGATAAGCGCGGCAACGGTGGAAGAGATCAGCAACAGCCTCACCACCTATCCGCGCGATTTTCATATTCATCCCAAAATCAAGAAACTGCTGGAGCAACGCCGGGAAATGGGGCGCGGCCAGCGGTTATTCGATTACGGCATGGCGGAGGCGCTGGCATTTGGGTCGCTGGTGCTGCAAGGTACCCCAGTGCGCCTCAGCGGGCAAGACAGCCAGCGCGGTACGTTCAACCAGCGGCACAGCGTGCTGGTGGATACAGAAAACGAACAGCTTTATTTTCCGCTGGCCAACCTCGCGCCGAACCAGGCTCGGTTTGAGATCTATAACTCCATCCTTTCCGAAGCCGGCGTGTTGGGCTTCGAGTATGGGTACAGCCGCGACTATCCTGAAACGCTGGTAATGTGGGAGGCGCAGTTCGGCGACTTTGCCAACGGTGCGCAGATTATCATCGACCAGTTCATCAGCTCCGGCGAAGACAAATGGGGACTGCTGGGCGGGGTGGTCATGCTGCTGCCGCATGGCTATGAAGGGCAGGGGCCCGAACATTCCAGTGCCCGGCTGGAGCGCTACCTGCAACTCGCGGCGCACGACAATATACAAATCTGCCAGCCCTCTACAGCGGCACAGTATTTCCACCTTTTGCGCAGGCAGGCGATGCGGGCATGGCGTAAGCCGCTGATCGTCTTCACTCCCAAGAGCATGCTGCGCAATCCGGACGCTAGTTCACCGGTAGCCAGCTTCCAGATACCGCGCTTCCAGAATGTTTTGCCGGAGACCGATGTAAAGCAGGTGAATCGTCTGCTGCTTTGCACCGGCAAGATCGGCCACGAGTTGCGCATTGAGCGGGCGAAGCGCAAAGACAGCAACATCGGCATCGTCTTTCTGGAACAGCTCTATCCCTGGCCGGAAGCGGAGTTGGTGGAGGAGATTGGCCGTCATCCGGAAGCGCGCGAAATAGTCTGGGTACAGGAAGAGCCTGACAACATGGGCGCGCTCTCGTTCGTCGTGCCCCGGCTGCGCAGATTATTTCCCGAACGCAAGGTGCTCAGCATCAAGCGTTCAGCAGCGGCAAGTCCGGCAACCGGCTCCGCCAAGGCACATGATCTGGAGCAAAAAACGCTGATCAGCCTGGCTCTGGGTAAAGAAAAGTGAAACAGGCGAGCCGGGGCTCGCTTTGCGCGGTTGCCAGCGCCCCAATCGTGCCCGGCGCCGGCGACAGATGGTGCAGCTTCCAGGGATGACTAAAGCACTCTCGCGTTGCCAGGAGCTCCGCGGGCTCGTCCAGCAGCAATCCCACGTCGAAGCTGTCGAGCGCGCGCTGAAGGCCTACGCCTTCAGCCTTCAGGATTGCTTCCTTGCGCGTCCAGCAACGGTAGAAGCCCCCTAACCAGGCATCGCCATGCAATGTGCCCAGAGCCGAAAGCTCGGCTGCGGAGAAATGCGCTGCGGCCGCTTCGGGTTCGATGGCACGAACATCTTCTACATCGATGCCAACCGGTTGCCCCTGCGCCACTGCCAATACGGCAATGCTCTTGGTGTGGCTGAGATTGAAGTGGAGTGAGGATTTTTCCTCCTGGGCCAGTTCTGGTTTGCCAAAGTGATTAGCAGCGAAGCAAATTTTTTCCGGAGGGCGTTGCAGATATCCACCGAGGATTCGGCGCAGGTTGGCGTGGGCAACGGCGTAGCGCAGCCGATCCGGAGCAAAATGAAAACCGCGCATCCGCTCAGATTCCTGGCGGCTCAGAATTTCCACATGAGCCGTAACATCGACCGTGGCAGGTTCGAGAAGCCAGGCCCAGAGATGGACCTCGTCGTGATTGAGCGGTGGAGCAATCGTCTCGCGGATTCTGGAGGCGGGCCACGTTAGCGGGGAAATCACGCTGGATGCTACGCGCTGCTGTCCGGAGTCTCCAATCGTGAGCCCTTTCCGGCGTTCTCGATCCACATCAATTCCAATTGACGAAGTTTGTTGGTCAGGAACGCCACGTCACGGGCGCTGACATCTTCCGATTCCGCGCGGGCAATCTCGTGTTGCAAAAAATTGAATGCCGGCCGCATCTCCACCGGGAAGTCATCGCTGCGGAGCCCACGCAGAAATTCCCACGCTTGAAGAAGGAGTGTCCGGTCACCCGCCTGCGCTCCCTGGTGCGCCAGCAGCGACGCTGCACGCCGGAGTCTTTCATGAGCATCCAGTTTGATCATGGGTAATAAAGTGTGACACGAAACCGGCGAAATCATCTACCACTCATCTGTGCTTTGTGCGGAGCCGGTCCCGCATCACAATATAATGAAATAGTGGCCACTGAAGCCAACGAAAACTCTTTGAGGCCGACGGCAGTGAACACATCTCCGAAGGAAACGGAAAACGGGATCCATGAGTCCAACAACTTCCGTTTACGATTAGCCGAGTATGTGCGTAGCCAGGCGTTGCCCAGTAGACAAACTGGGTCACCAACCGCGGCTGTATGCGATGACCCAATTGGTAGGCCAGGGATTGCCCTACGATGACGATGTGGTTTACGCCGCAGCATGGCTCCATGATTTGGGCGTTTTTATCGGTCACCGGCCCGAAGACCCGGCCGAACTTGCCGCCTGGGATTCGGTCAGCTACGCGATGAAAGAGGCTCCTGCAGTCCTTCACAGATGCGGATTCCCTACGACAAAAGTTGCAGACGTGGTGGAAGCGATTCGCACCCACCAGCCGCACCTGCGGCCAGTCACACTGGAGGGCACGATCCTGCGCGATGCGGACATCCTGGAACAGCTGGGTGCGATCGGCATCCTACGTGTGGTTGCGAAGATAGGCCGGGATACGCGCTACCCCACGTTTACGGACGCCGCGGCCACCTTGCGCAAAAGCCTGGCGGATTTGCCGGGCAACCTTCAAATGGACAGCGCGAAGGCGCTCGCTCAGCCAAGGATTGCTTTGCTCGAAGCTTTTCTTCAGGAGCTCAACAAGGAAGCGCAAGGCGCTCTTTTCTAAAATGGGATTCTTTGCCGAAGTTGCCCCGCAATGGTTACCGAGGATGTTCCGAGGTACTTATGGCGGTGGGTTGACTGTGAGAGACTAACCGTTGCCGCGCATCCAACAGAGAAGCTCTTGGGTGGGGCAGTTGTGACAATTGCATTGGGGGCTCTGTTAAATGAAGCTGAAAAACGCCAAGGTTGTGGTGTGTGGGGCAGGGGGTTTCATCGGCGGACATCTGGTAAAGAGCCTGCTTGCTAATGGAGCAAACGTCATTCGCGCGGTGGACGTAAAGCCCATGGCTGAGTGGTACCAGGCGTCTCCTGAGGTACAAAATCTCGTCCTGGATCTCAAAGACAAAGAAAGTTGCATGAAAACAGCCCAGGGCGCTGAGGTGGTGTTCCAGCTTGCCGCGGATATGGGCGGCATGGGCTTCATCGAAAATAACAAAGCGCTTTGCATGTTGAGCGTGCTAGCCAATACGCACATGCTGATGGCCGCCCGGGAGAAGGGAGTCGAGAGGTTTTTCTATTCCTCCTCAGCGTGCGTGTACAACGGCGATAAGCAAAAGACTCCCGACGTGATCGCGCTTAAGGAGGAAGATGCCTACCCGGCGCTTCCCGAAGACGGTTATGGTTGGGAAAAACTCTTCAGCGAGCGGATGTGTCGCCACTTTGAAGAGGATTTTGGTCTGCAGTGCCGGGTGGCGCGCTACCACAATGTCTATGGTCCTCTCGGTACGTGGACGGGCGGACGGGAAAAGGCTCCTGCCGCCATCTGCCGCAAGGTCATCGAAGCCAAGGCCTCGGGCAAACACCAGATCGAAATATGGGGCGACGGGAAACAGACCCGCAGTTTCATGTACATCGATGATTGCACCCGGGGTACACAGGCGATCCTGGAGAGCGAGATTCATGAGCCTATTAACTTGGGCAGCAACGAATTGGTTACGATTGACCAGCTGGTGGGGATCGCCGAAGAGATTGCCGGGATCAAGCTGGAACGCAAATATGACCTGGGTGCTCCAAAAGGAGTGAACGGCCGCAACAGCGATAACACCAAAATCAAGCAGTACCTGGGGTGGGAACCCTCGATCCGCCTCAAAGAAGGATTAAGAAAGACCTATGAATGGATCGAGAGCGAAATGATGGTGGTATCGAAAGCGTAATCAAAGTACTGTAAAAGAGTGATTCACAGTTGCATGAACCATCTCTGATACTGATTTAGATTGAGGCTACGGAAACCTGTGGGAGTTTCAGCGCCAGCGACGACGAGAGCGCAGTTCCGGCAGATTCTGGGAATCCGATTTTTCGTAGGCGACGCAGACGAGGCCATCGCGCGCATCAGCAGCGGTGGTTTACTGGTGGTGCCGGCGGCGCCCGCGCTCAAAAATCTTGCGCATGATCCTGCGTATCGAGAGGCGCTCCAGGGCGCCGACCTTGTGATTGCGGATAGCGCGTTCATGGTCATGATCTGGAACCGGCTCAAGCGCGATTCCATCCGCCGCGTTTCCGGTTTGAAATATCTTTCTTCGCTGCTTAAGCAGCCCGACTTCTACCATCCTGGCGGCAGCTTCTGGATCATGGCCAGCGAAGCCAGCGCGCGCAGAAATTGCTCCTGGCTGAAGCGGCAAGGAATCGAGTTGGCGCCGGAGGATCGATACGTCGCCCCACTTTATGGCAAGACAATTCAAGATCCGGAACTGCTGCAGCGGATCAACGAGCGTCGCCCCCGTCATATTGTTGTGACCCTGGGAGGCGGCACACAGGAACGGCTCGGCCTCTATTTACGAAGCGAACTCAACTGCAAGCCATCTATCCATTGTGTCGGCGCAGCCATTGCGTTCCTGAGCGGCGACCAGGTCTTCATTCCTAGATGGGCAGACCGCATGTACCTGGGATGGCTATTCCGCTGTCTCTCGGATCCCCGTCGCTACATGCCCCGCTACTGGGACGCGCGCAAACTGCTCTCACTGATGATCCGCTATGGCAGCAGCCTCCCGGATGCACTCAAGAGTACCTCCCCGGCCACAGTGGAATTGGCTGCGAACAGCGACTGTATCCCATCAACCTCTACGCCGTCGCAATGACCTCGCCGCAGATCGGCTTAGTCCCGCAGGGACGGCTGAGTGTAGCCCAGGACGTAGTCCCGGGTAGATGGGCGGGAGTCGACCAGTCCCGCAGGGACGGCTGAAAACGACTCGGAAGCCAGTGCTGATAATCGGCCAAGATCCGACTTCACCCAAGACTACGCCCTGGGCAATTTCAGTCGTCCCTTCGGGACTTAATAGGTTTCTAGACTCTACCCAGGACTGCGTCCTGGGCTACACTCAGCCGTCCCTGCGGGACTGATTGATCGTGCAAGTCTACGGCTGGTTCGGGCGCACACTGGCGCGCTGGGTTTCCGCGTGCTTGGCCGCGGATTCGAGCGCCTTTGCCTGGGGCAGGTAATCAAGCGCCTTGTTGATCATAGGATCCCAGGTAGCGCGCACCTTCAAACCCTCTTCCTGGCCAAATTGGGTGGTGAAGATCTCTGCCTTGATGTTGGCCTTGACCCAATCCATCACCGGAGCCAAATCCGCATCGGTGTAGGGAATCTGCTGGCTGGTCAGGAACTCTTTGAAGGAGCTCATCACCGCATCGTCCACCTGGAAATCCTTACCCACAGTCCGGTTGGCCATGTAGTGCTTGGCGAAATTAAAGAAGGCGTAGTGCTCCAGGAGCACATCCTGAACAGGAACGGACTTGGGAGTATCGATCTTGTCGTCCGGGGTGATGCCGCCTCCGCCAAATACTGTGCGCCCGGAATCGGTGGCCTTGACCTCGCGCGTCTTCGAATCCTGCGGCTGGTCGTGGTTGTAGTAGTAGTCGTAAAGCGAAACGCCGTTGTAGTTGCGCTGGATCAGCCGCCCGCTGGGAGTGTAGTAGTGATACGTGGTGAGCGCCAGTCCGGTGTTCTCAGACAAGGGGTAAACGGTTTGCACCAATCCCTTGCCGAAAGTGGTCTCGCCGGCGATGATGGCGCGATCATGATCCTGCAGCGCACCGGAAACAATTTCAGCGGCAGAGGCTGTGCCGTGATTCACCAGAACCACGATGGGGTATTCGTGGCCTCCGTTGCCATGGGTCGCCCGATATGTCTGCTCGGGGAATGCGCGGCCACGCTGGGAGACGATCACCTGTCCCTTTTCCAGAAACTTGTCGCAGACCGCCACGGCCTCGCTCAACAAGCCGCCGGGGTTTCCGCGCAAATCAAGAATCAGCCCATCGACGTTGCCGAAGTGATCGAGCGCATCGGAAAGCTCACGGCCAGTGGTCTCCTGGAAATTGGTGATGTGCACATAGCCGACATTGGGCCGGATCATATAACTGAGATCAATGCTGTTGTGCGGAATCTCGTCCCGGATCAGATCGAACACCAGCGGCTTGGCCGCACCCTCACGGGCGATGGTGATCTGTACGTGGGTCCCTTTAGGCCCTTTGAGGACGTTGGCCACATCCTCTGAGTTCATGTTTTCCGTGGACTTGCCGTCCACCGCCACGATCACGTCTCCAGGCCGTATCCCCGCTTTAAAGGAGGGCGTGCCTTCAAAAGGACTTACCACGACAATCTTGTTGCTTTGCGGCTGAATCAGCATGCCTACGCCGTAGTACTTGCCGTGCTGATCTTCGCGCATCTTGGCATAGGCTTTGGGATCATAAAAGCTGGAGTGCGGGTCGAGCACGCGCAGCATGCCAGGGATGGCCCCGTCGTAGACGGCCTTTTCCGCTTTTTCGCCGGTCAACGGCTCTGCATAATTTTGTTCCACCAGGTTGTAAACGCTGGTGAAGGAGCGCAGGTCATCGCGTAGCGCAGATTCATCAGAACTGGATTGCGCGCCGAGCTTTTGGCTGACAACCGTTCCGAGAAAGCCACAAACCACAAAGAACAGAAGGATGGAGAACAAGAACCGTCGTGTGCGGGAGGCCATCGTAGGGTAATCCTCTGGGTCCGGAGGCGCAGGGGGAGAGGGGTGGCCCTGCAGCACGGCCCGGGGTCTTCTTGATCGAAGTATATCATTGGACGTAAGCTGTTCTGATACGTACTCGAGCAGCGAAAACAGTAGGAAATCCGGCCTGTTCCGCAAGCCGCACCTAAGAGAACAGACAAACTACCACGTAAGGGCTAGAACCTACCACTTAGCAGCTATAAGAGATGTCGGGACACATGACGTTATTCGCATTCAGGCAATCAACGGCGATTTGGATCCTCGGCGCGGCTCTCAGCGCCCTCCCCTCCCTGGCCCAGTCCACCGACAGCTAAAGCCGCCGACACCAAGGCTCCCGGCACCGTGGGCCAACCAGCGCCGGTTGCAGGCAAAGTGGTGGAGGAGATCGTCGCTCGGGTGAACGACCAGATCATCACCCAGTCTGACTACGATCGGTCGGCCGAACAACTGGATGCCGAGGCCAAGCAACAGGCGATCCCCCCGCAGGAACTGCAGCAGAAACGAGCCGACCTGTTGCGCGATCTGATCGATCAGCAACTCCTGCTCTCCAAGGGCAAGGAGCTGGGCATCACCGGCGAGACCGAGTTGATCAAGCGGCTGGACGAGATTCGAAAGCAGAATCACCTTGATTCGCTGGAGGATCTGGAGAAGGCGGCGCAGCAGCAGGGCGTCTCCTATGAAGATTTCAAGGCGAACATCCGCAATAGCATCATTACCCAGCAGGTAGTGCGGGATGAGGTGGGGCGGCGAATCAGCATGACGCCGGCGGAAGTACAGCAGTATTTCAAGGCACACGAAAGTGAGTTTGCCCAGCCGGAATCGGTAACCCTGAATGAGATTTTGATCCCGACTCCGGCCAAGACCGCAGCCGAAGGGGCGGATACGGCCGACGTTGCCGCCGCGCAGGCGCAAGCCGACGAGATGGAAAAGAAACTGGCCGCGGGGGCCAAGTTTGAAGATCTGGCCAAGCCTTCGCCCAGCAATCCTAATGACGCAAAGTTTGTCTCGCTGGGCGAGTTTCGCCGCGGAATGCTGGCTAAGGAAATCGAAGATAAGGCCTTCGCCCTGAATGCCGGCCAACACACGCAACCCATTCGGACCAAGCAGGGCTTCATCATTCTGCAGGTCACGCAGCACAACCCCGGCGGAGAAGGCAGCTTCAAGCAAGTAGAGCCGCAGGTGGAAGAAGCCATCTTTATGGAGCGCATGCAACCCAAGCTGCGGCAGTACCTCACCCAACTGCGGGAAGAGGCCTGCGATCGATATCAAACCGGGAGTGGTGGATACCGGCGCCAGCGGCAATGAAATGAAGCTGACCTACAGCGCCTATACGCCTCCTCCGCCGAAGAAGAAAAAGAAATTTGCCCGCAAGCGCTTCCGCGGCAAAACGGCCGCGGCCACGACCACCCAGGTTGCCTCCACCGCTGCGCCTGCAGGTACCGCGAGCTACAGCGCCAGGGGCCGCGACCACACCGGCTGCCGCCGCGAGTGCGCCCGCAGCAACCAAGCCCACGCAACAGGCCAGCAATAACGACCAGAAGGTGATGAAGCCGGGCAAGCCGGAGAAGATCCGCTTTGGGCAGGCTCCGCGTGAGTCTCTGCCTTCGTCGCAAGTCGCCACCGCGGCCGCTCCCGGTGCCGGCCCGAGTGTCACTACTCCCGAGAACCGCTATGTAAACCCCGACGGCACGGTGAGCAGTAGCATCGATGCGGCGCCGGAAAAGAAGACCCGTCTGAGCGCCCGGCCGCCGGTGAAAAAGGTGAAGACTGCCAAGAACCCGGACACTCCGGATCAGCCGACCCCTGATGAGCTGGCATCGCAGAAGGTGCAGAACGCGCCCATGGGGCTGACGGACCCGAATGCGGCCAAAAAGCCCAAGCAGAAGGCCGCTAAAACCCGCTATTCAGCCACACAGAAACAGCCGGACGAAACCCAGCCTTATCTTGGCAAACCGTCGCCGGCCCCGCAGGCTGCTCCCGCCGCAAGCCAGCCGCCCGTACCCGGCGCACCGGCTTCGAATCCTCCGGGCGGCGCGCCACAACCTTAAATTCGGGTGAAATGAAAGAAATTTACGTCGCGGACGTAGCCAAGTTCGAAAATCAGGCAGTGATCGCTTTTTTCGCCGTGACATCGAAGCAGTTGCGCAGCCGAAAAGACGGCGGGCAGTATATGGCGGTTACGCTCGGCGACCGCACCGGCCAGATTGAATCGCGCATGTGGGAGAATTTCGCCGAGGCCGCTCCCGGGTTTGAGCAGGGAGACGTGGTCAAGGTTCGTGCCGAGGTCTGCCGCTATAACGGACGCCTGCAGCTAAACCTCGAGAAGCTGCGCCGCGCCACCGCAGATGAGTTCGAACTGGCGGATTTTGTTCCTCAGACGCGCAAAAACGTGGAGGAACTATGGTCGTCTCTGGTTCGCTCTGTCGACAGTTTCTCCGATCTCTGGTTGCAGGCGCTGGTGCGCTCTTTCCTTGAGGACGCAGTGATTGCGGCGGCCTTCCGTGAGGCTCCAGCCGCAAAAAGCCTCCATCATGCCTGGATGGGCGGTCTGCTGGAGCACGTGGTCTCACTGATCGGGATTTGCGAGTTGGCAGCGCAGCATTATCCCGAGATCAACCGCGACCTGCTCCTGACCGGCGCCATCCTGCACGACATTGGCAAGCTGGAGGAGTTAAGCTGGGGCACCAGCTTCGATTACACGCTTGAGGGTCAGCTGGTAGGGCACATCACCCTGGGCCTTGCGATGATTGAAAAGAAACTGGCAACGCTGCCCGATTTTCCCCCACGGCTGCGCATGTTGGTAAAGCACATGGTACTAAGTCATCACGGCAAACTGGAATTTGGTTCGCCCAAGCTGCCCATGATTCCGGAAGCGTTGTTGCTTCACTATCTCGACGATCTGGACGCCAAGATGCACACCATTCGCAGTGAGTTTGAGCGCCACGAAGCGCAGGGTGGGGAGGCGGGCGAGATGACGGATTGGGTCCGATCCATGGATAGGCCGCTGCTGAACACGGCAACATTTCTCAAGCCCAAGGAGTAGAGCATGCACTATCTGCTGAAGACCGAACCTACCGCCTACTCGTTTGCGGATCTGGTGAAGGAGAAGGAAACTGACTGGACCGGAGTGACGAACCCGGTAGCGGTAAAGAACCTCAGGGCAATGAAGAAAGGCGACAAGCTGGTCATTTATCACACTGGCGACGAAAAGGCGGCAGTGGGTCTGGCTCACGTCACGTCGGTAGATATATCCGATCCCAAGGTTCCGCTGGTTCGCATTGCCGCTGGTGCTGCGATCAAGCAGCCAAAAACGCTGGCGGAAATCAAGCAGCAGAAGCTGTTTCTAGAATCCCCCCTGGTGCGCCAGTCACGGCTTTCCGTAGCGCCGCTCGATGAGGCCCAGTACGACTGGATCGTGCACGGCTAACAACTTCCGTTTAAAGACCGACTAAAGAGGCTTGCGGAAAAACGCGTTGTACGAAGGGCACGGCTTGAGCCGTGCCGCACCGAACCATCACTGATGAGGGCTTTAGCCCCTGGGGTACGTCTTCTCAACACTTAATTTGAAAGCGTACCTCAGCGGCTAAAGCCGGGTCGTCAGCACGGCAATTTGCGGCACGGCTGAAGCCGTGCCCTTCGTATAGAGCGTTTTTCCATGCCCTGATACAAAACCACTGCGCTGCAATCAGAGGCCGCTCCCAACGAAATCGACTACAATCGAACATTGGGTCTCCTCGCCTATAAAGATGCTACGTTTCTCCACGGCTGGTGAATCACACGGCGAGTGCCTCATCGCCCTCATTTCCGGACTGCCTGCGGGCCTCGACGTCGATGTGGAGTTTATCGACCGGGAGCTTTGGCGGCGCCAGCAGGGCTACGGCCGTGGCGGCCGTATGCGTATTGAACAGGATCGGGTCCACATCCTTTCCGGGGTTCGCCATGGCAAGACCATCGGCTCGCCGGTTTCCATGCAAATTGAAAATCGGGATTGGAAAAACTGGACCGAGGCTCTTCCCGTGGCCGCCGGCGATCCGGAGAAGCACAAGGCAGTGGCTTCCCCGCGGCCCGGGCACGCCGACCTGGCAGGGGCGCTGAAGTACGATTTTCCCGACGCACGCTATGTGCTGGAACGTGCCTCCGCACGCGAGTCGACGGCTCGTGTGGCGGCAGGCGCCATGGCCAAATTGCTGTTGAAGCCGTTGGGCATTGAGGTCAGCAGCCACGTGGTTCGTGTTGGCCGCGTGGAATTGCCGTGGAACGCCTCCTGGCAACAAGTTGCGGCGCTGCGCGAGCAGGATGAGGTGCTGTTGAACTGCGTCGATCCCGCAACCGAACAGCAGATGAAGGCGGAAGTGGACCATGTCCTGCGCACCGGAGACTCCATTGGCGGGGTCTTTGAAGTGGTGGTTCATGGCGCGCCTCCCGGGTTGGGCACCTATGCCAATTGGGATGAACGGCTGGATGGTCTGCTCGCCTGGGCGGTTATGTCTCTGCAGGCAGTGAAGGCGGTGGAAGTGGGACAGGGAGTCACGGCTGCCGAGTCATTCGGCTCCGCGGTCCATGATGCGATCGGTTACAGTCCAGAGGAGAACGACGGCGCAAAAACCAGATTTACCCGCGAGCGCAACAACGCAGGCGGTATTGAGGGCGGCGTCTCCAACGGAGAAGATATTGTGGTGCGAGGTTATTTAAAACCGATTTCGACGCTGCGCCGGCCGCTCGGTTCCGTCTCCTTCAGCACCCGGGAGTCGACCAAGGCGGCCTATGAGCGGTCCGATGTCTGCGTTGTGCCTGCCGCCGGAGTGGCTGCGGAAGCGATGGTCGCGTTCGTCCTGGCGAAACTCGCACTGGAGAAGTTTGGCGGCGACTCGGCGGCAGAACTCAGCAGGAATTACCAGGGATACCTGGAGCAGATTCGCGCATTTTAAGAGAGATACCCCGGTCGCATGGTTTACCCGATTGTTAAATTTCCTGATCCCATATTGCAGCGGCCGACAGAGCACGTAACCGTGTTTGACGATGATCTGCGCAAGCTCGTGGACGATATGTTCGAGTCCATGTACGTGGCCCATGGCATCGGCCTCGCAGCGCCGCAGATCGGCATTCCCAAGCGTTTGACGGTGATCGACCTCAGCTTCCAGAAAACTCCTGAAGACAAGATTGCCCTGATCAATCCTGAGGTGGTGACCAAGGAAGGAAAGATCTACGAGGAGGAGGGCTGTCTGAGCCTGCCCGACATTCGGGAGAAGGTTGCGCGCGCGGCCAAAGTAAAAATCCGCGCTCAGGATCTCCAGGGTAATTGGTTTGAACGGGAAGCGGACGACCTGCTGGCCCGGGCCTTCCAGCATGAAATCGACCACCTGGACGGAATTCTCTTCATCTTCCGCATCAGTGCTCTGAAGCGCGATTTCGTGCTGCGCAAGATTCGCAAATTGCAGCGGGCCGGGGA
Source organism: uncultured Acidobacteriaceae bacterium (assembly GCA_963805955.1). Classification (GTDB taxonomy): domain Bacteria; phylum Acidobacteriota; class Terriglobia; order Terriglobales; family Acidobacteriaceae; genus PALSA-350. Next base: position 42,480 of record CAWDVZ010000011.1, on the reverse strand, counting down.
ATGGTAGGCGAGTGAGGCTTGTCTTTTGCGGCACTCCGCAGTTCGCCATTCCTACTTTGCAGCAACTGCTCGCAGCCGGTCACCACGTCGAACTGGTGATTACCCAGCCTGATCGGGTGCGTGGGCGCGATCAGGATCCTTCGCCGCCTCCCGTCAAAGTGCTGGCGGAGGAAGCGGGCTTGCCGGTGGTGCAGCCAGAGAAGATCAAGAACAACGCGGAACTCCGTGCTCGCCTGGAGGCGATCCGCCCGGAGGCCATCATCGTGGTGGCGTACGGCCGCATCATTCCGGAATGGATGCTGAACCTGCCAAGATGGGGCAACCTCAACCTGCACGCCTCTCTGCTTCCCAAGTATCGCGGCGCTGCTCCCATCCAGTGGGCGGTGGCCAACGGGGAAAGCGTCACCGGGGCGACGACCATGCGCATCGACGCAGGCCTGGACACGGGCGATATCCTGCTACAGCGTGCCTTAACTATTGGACCTGATCAGACAGCCGAGGAGCTTTTTCCCTTGCTGGCGAAGAGTGGCGCAGACCTCATGCTGGAGACACTCCGGGGGCTGGAGGCGGGGTCGATCCATCCTGCTCCGCAAGATGATGCGGGCGCGTCCCTGGCGCCGATCCTGGTGCGGGAAGATGCCCTGGTGGATTTCGCTCGATCTGCCGGCGAGATTTACAACCGCTGGCGTGGTTTTCAGCCCTGGCCCGGCGCTTACACATTGTTCCGCGGCAAAAAGCTAACCTTGCATCGGCTGAAGCCGGCTGGATCCATGGATGCCCCTCCCGGGGAACTGATGGTGGAAGGGGATCGCCTCTTTGCCGCCGCGGGTTCGGCTACGCGCCTCGAGCTACTGGAGATTCAACTGGAAGGAAAGAAGAGGATGCCGGTGGCTGACTTTTTGCGCGGCACCACTCCCCGTCCGCATGAGAGGCTAGGCGCGTAGTTTGAACAGCCCAGTCTCCCCTGCGCGGAAGGCCGCCTTCGAGCTGCTGCTTGAACTCAAACGTAAGCCGGAGTCCCACAGTGACTCGCTGCTTCGTTCCCAACGGGTGGAGGCGCTCTCCGCACTGGACAAAAATCTGGCGACCACCCTGGTGATGGGGGTCCTTCGCTGGCAACTGGTATTGCAGCAGCGTATTGCTGCAGCGCTTACCAAGCGCCGGAGTCACCTGGCAGACCCGGTGCAAGTCTCACTCGAGCTGGGCGCCCTGCAGCTTCTGGTTCTCGATCGCATTCCGGCGCGCGCCGCGATCTTCGAGAGCGTCGAGCTGGTCAGGCAGTCGGGCAGTTCCTACGCCGTGGGGTTGGTCAACGCGCTGCTGAGGAAGCTGGAGCAGGCTGCGAAAATCGATGCCGCCGACGCTTCGGCTGCCCATCCCTCGTGGCTGGTCGAACGCTGGGTTAAAGCCTATGGTCCGGAGACTGCAGCCGAAATCTGCCGCTACGACCAGCTTCCTCCTCCAACCACGATCCGCCTCACCTCCCCGGAGGAGGCAAGTCCGCAGCTGGAAGCAGGTACCTTTGTCGTCCGGGCCCGGCGCGTGGTTGGGGGAGAGGTGACAGGGGGCGCGCGAATACAGGATGAGGGATCGCAACTGATCGCGGAGCTGGCGGGCCGGGGCAGTGAAATTTTGGATTGCTGTGCCGCGCCGGGGGGCAAGACGGCCATCCTGGCGGAGCGCAACCCAACGGCTTCGATCACTGCATGTGACATCAGTCCCGCCCGCCTCAAAGGGATGCAAAGGACTTTGAAGGGCATTCGCTACCGGGTGCTCGATGCTACGGATCTGCCTTTCCAGAGGCAATTCGATCTGGTACTTTGCGACGCTCCCTGCAGCGGAACAGGCACGCTGGCGCGCAACCCGGAAATAAAGCACCGAGTCACCGTGGAGGATTTTCGTCGCCAGCATGATCGGCAGATACGCCTGCTCTGCTCGGCAATGCGGGCTCTGCGCGAGGGTGGCAGGCTTGTCTACTCCACCTGCTCGCTGGAGGCCGAAGAAAATGAGGATGTGGTGGTTGAGGCCCTGGAGCGCGAGACTGGTTTCCGGCTCCTCCCGTGGAAGGAGCAAGTCCGGGCGTTGGAGCAGGAAGGTACGCTGTATGTGGGCAGCGCCGAGCGCTTGTTTCCCGGCGGCTCGCCCGATCACTTCCTGCGCATCTTTCCCGGGCTCTACCAGGGGGATGGCTTCTTTGCCGCCTGCATCACGCGCTCGGATGCTTTGTAACGACTTTAATCATGCTGCGGGAAAACGCTTTGTACCAAGGGCACGGCTTCAGCCGTGCCGCACCGAGCGATCACCGATGAGGGCTTTAGCCCCTGGGGTACGTCTTTTCAAAACATAAATGTCCCTAAGAGCGTACCTCAGCGGCTAAAGCCGTGCCCTTCGTACAAAGCGCTTTTCCGCATGTAAAGTCGCGCCCTGTACAAGACCAAACAGGCTCTGAACGCCGCAAGCTTTACTGGGCGACCCTCAACGTAATAGTCATGCCTGGTTCGACGCGATAGCCGGCGATGGGGGTCTGGCTCAGCACCGTGCCCGCAGGGTCCACAGTGTCGGCTGGAGCCAAGCCCGCGTCCTCGCCAGCTGGAGGAGCCGTGTCCGAGTAGCTGTTCTGCACCGGGCCTAGCTTCAACCCCGCGTGCACAACCAGAGCTTCCGCTGACGCCAGCGGCATACCAGTCAGTTGCGGCATAACCATCGCCGTGGCCGCAACAGGCGCTGGAGTACTCACCAGCAGGCTCACGCTAGGCCGCTCCACGCCACCAGCCCCCTGCTGCGGATTCTGCGCGATGACCGTGCCCGGCTGAGCGCCGCTGTAGGGCATCTGCGCCGTCTCTTCGAGCTCCAGCCCGACCCGGCGCACTTCGATCGCCGCCACCCGCTCCTGCTGACCTACAACCTTGGGAATGGCCACACGTTGCGGCCCCAGGCTCTCCGTCACGCGCATGCGCCATTCCCGTCTCACAATGGCGCCAGGCAACGGAGATTGTGCCAGCACCCGCCCGGCCGGCACATCCACGCTGTAGTATCTGTTGTCGATGCCCAGGTTCAATCCCATGTTGGCTGTCTTGTGCACCGCCTCTGTCACGGTGAGCCCCTGCAGATCCGGAACTTTAACCTCTGCCCCATGGATGGCAAGACGCATAGTCACCACAGCCGCGATCAGCCCCGCCATTGCGAGCACCAGGCCCGCCAGGACTAAACGGAAAAAGTTGATCATGCCGTCTCGCCGTAAGTGATGACGTAATCGATGGTCGCGGCCTTTTCGAGCATCTTCGAAACCGAACAGTATTTGTTCTTGGACAACGCCACTGCATCCTCCGCCGCCTTGGCGGATACCCCTCCCCCCACGTGATACCTGAGCTGGATGTGGGTGAATACGCGGGGAGCTTCCGCCGCCTGCTCCGCGACCGCTGAAACGATCAACGAGGTGAGCGGCTCCCGTTTCTTGCGCAGGATAGAAACCACATCCACCGAGGTGCAGCCGCATAGAGCCATGAGCACCAGCTCCATAGGGCTTGCACCGGCCCGGTGTGCGGAGTCGCCATCCATGGTGACGTGATGGCCGCTTTCAGAGAGACCATCGTACTGCTGGTCTTGCTGCCAGGTGACGGTAGTATGCATTGCTCAAGTTTATCGAGTTACCCGGCCGCCCGGGTATCCGCGATCAGCGGTGACATCACATGGTTAACGGCTTCGACTCCCCGGTACAAGCCCGCGATTCCGAAGCTGTAGGGAGTCCAGGAAACTTGCACAAAGCCCACCGATTGCATGGTTTGCAGCAATTCCGAAGGCGCGGGAAAGCGGTGAACGGAGCTGGGAAGGTAACGGTACGGTTCGGATGCTCCCGAGACCAAAGAGCCTACGGCGGGAAGCACCCGGCGGAAGTAAAAGGCATACAGTTTGCCCATAAGGCCGCCCGGCTCGCTGAAGTCGAGAATGCCCAGCTCCCCGCCCGGCTTCAACGCGCGATAAAACTCTTCCAGACCCGCCCGGTAGTTGGCCAGGTTACGAAACCCGAAGGCAGTGGTGAGCAGATCGACCGAGCCGGCAGGGAGAGGAAGATGGAGCGCGTCTGCCTCGATGGCAAGCGCTCCCCGGGCGCCAAATTTTGCCGCGCCCCGCACCAGCATCTGGTGGGCGAAGTCGGCCGCCAGCACGGGTCGTCCGTTCTTCGGCCTATGGCGCAGCAACGCCAGCGTCATATCCCCGGTTCCACAACAGAGGTCGAGAACTTGTGCATCGGGCCGGGCCAGCGTCGAGCGAAAACTGCGTGCCGCCCGGCGCCACCAGACCCGGTCGATATTGCAGGAGAGCACATGATTCAGGAGATCGTAGCGGGGGGCGATCCGGTCAAACATCAGGCGGACAGCAGCGGCGGCGGTCGCTTCGTCCCCGGTGCCCTCCGGTTGAGCTCCAGGCGCGGCCACGGTTACTGACTGCTCTCGGGCGCCTGGCGAATGGACTCGATGGCGGATAGCACCTCGGCGTCGGTCACGTCCTCGGCTACGACGGCATTGCCGATGCCCTGCAGCAAAACGAAGCGACGTACGCCACCCCGGTTCTTTTTGTCGCCGGAGGCTGTCTGCAGCAGGCGCCTCGGACTGACCGGGGGTAGGGGCGGAGGCTGAAAGTAGCGAATGAGAGCCTCGATACGGTCTCTAGCGCCTGCGGCCACCAGATTTCGCCTGCGGCTGATGTGGAGTGCCGCGATCATGCCCCAGGCGATCGCTTCGCCATGGAGAAGCGCATGATAACCACTGGCTGCCTCGATCGCGTGGCCGAGCGTGTGGCCGAAATTGAGAATCATGCGCACCCCGAGTTCCTTTTCATCCTCGCTCACGACATCGGCCTTGATCCGGATGGAGGTGGCGACCATTTTCTCGAGAGATGCAGGATCGCCCTGGTCAATGGCTTCGCGGTGACTTTCAATGAAGCGGAAAAGCGCCGCATCGCGGATGAGCCCAGCTTTGATGCTTTCGTAAATTCCGGCGCGCAGTTCCCGTTGGGGAAGGGTGCGCAGTAGTTCGATATCCGCGACCACCGCTTGCGGAGGATAGAAGCAGCCCACCAGGTTCTTACCCGTCTGCAGATTGACCCCAGTCTTGCCGCCCACTGAGGAATCCACTTGGGACAGCAAGGTTGTCGGTATCTGGATGTAGTCAATCCCGCGCATATAGATGGCGCTGACAAAGCCCCCCACATCGCCGGTGACGCCGCCACCGAAGGCGAGGAGCAGCGAGGAGCGGTCCGCGCCGGCTTTGGCCAGGTCTGTGGTCAGCCGTTCCACCTGGCTCATGCGCTTGTGACGCTCTCCCGGGGGCAGAAACAGAACGATAGGTTCCCGGGGAGCGAGCGAAGCTTGCAAGCGCCGGCCCCACAGGGCCCAGATCTCGGGCGAGGTTAAGACAAAAAGCTTGCGGGCATGGTTTGCGAGCGCCGGGATGCCCTTCGAGAGAGAGTCCAAAATGCCGCTTCCCACGGAAACGGTGTACGGCCCGGACTTGGTCGTGACGGAAATCTTGCGCACGGCTTCGTCCATCGTATCGCAGTCCTCAGGTTTGGCTGGCGCGGGGTGAGATCAGTGAAGCAGCAGTCGCGGCAAACACCACCGTGACGATCAAGGCGAGCGAGACCGCGACCGGCACGTTGATCCATTTCACGAACAGCATCTTGCAGCCGACAAACCCCAGAATCGCGGCCAGGGCAAAGTGAAGAAAGTGCAGCCGGTCGAGCAGACCGGCAACCAGGAAGTACAACGCCCGCAGTCCGAGGATGGCGCAAATATTGGAGGTGTAAACCACAAAGGGATGGTGGGAGACGGCCAACACTGCGGGCACAGAGTCGATGGCGAATACCAGGTCCACCACCTCGATGGCGATCACGGCGACAAGAAAGTTCGTCTTGGGATTGGTGGGAAAACGCAGGGTTCGTTCCGCAATCCATTTAGCCGGCTCGGGCGTCTCGCCGGTCTTCTTCTTAGCTCGTAACAGGCGTAGCGCGGCAACTATCAGCAGCGCGCCGAAGAAGTACTGTATCCACGCGAATCGATGTAGTAGTTCGATGCCGGCGAAGATAAACAGCCCACGCATCACGATGGCGCCCACGATACCCAACAGCAATGCTTTTCGTTGTAACGGGGGGCTGAGGCCGAAGGTACGAAACATCAGCAGGAAGACGAAGAGGTTATCGATGCTCATGGAGAGCTCGATCAGATAACCGGCGGCAAACTCGAGCTCTGTCTGATGGCCCTCAACGTGGCCTATCCAAAGGCCGAAAGAGGTCGCCAGGACGAGCAGAAATAAGACAAAAAGAAAATTGCGGTTGTTTTGGGTGGATGGTTCCCCTCGACTGAGAACGCCCAGGTCGACCACGATCAGTAACAGTACGACGACGTGGAAGCCTACCCAGTATGCGATCGGGGCGCCATCGAGCATCATGCAATGCTAGCCCATGGTGATTTGGTGAAGAAGCGAGGCGTCCCTCCGAATGACAATGGGGAGGATGGCACTTCCATTGAATCGGGTTAGAGGGGTTTTGGATCTTTCCCGTCGGTCCCGTTGCCGGGAAAGATCCAAACGCTATCGCTGATTAAGCAGGCGGATGGTTTCCAGGAAGACGTCGCCCACGATGGTGAGACTCTTCGCGCTCAGCTTGTCCATGGTGTCCTGGGGAGTATGCCAGAAGGCGTTCTGGTATCCGTAATCGAAATCGATAATGTCGGCGCAGGGCACGTGGCGTTGCATAAACGGCGTGTGATCATCGCCGACCGCCTCTTGCCGCTGAAAGAAATAGGACTGGTCCCCATACTTTGCTGCGGCCTGTCCCACCAGGTCGAGCAGCCATGGAGTCGAACTCAAGTCCCGTTCCACACCGAGGTCGCGGTCGCCAATCATATCGGCCAGTAAAAAGGCCTTGATGTTTTTAAGAGTGCCATCGGCTTGCCACTTGGCCGCGAGGTGCGCGCTGCCATACGTCGAGTCCGTATCCGACCAGCCCTTGATAGCCTCTTCTCCGTCAAAGAAGACCAGCCACACGCTATACCCATCCAGTTTCTTGCCGCGGAAGCTGTTGGCTAGTTCCAGCAGCAGGCCAGTGCTTGAGCCGCTATCGTTCGCGCCCACGTACCCGGTATCTTTGAGCGGGTAGTTGGTGTCGTAATGGCTGGCCAGCACGATGACGCCATCCTTAGTGCCGGGAAACTTGACGATGTAGTTGGTCATGGCCAGCGGTCCCGCGGGCGTGGATGCGGTGAAGCTGTCCTTTTCCAGGTGGTCTTTGGCGAACTGCTTTTCCAGAAACGCCTGGGCTTTGGCATGTCCCTTGCTTCCCACCCAACGAGGTCCGGTAGCTACGAAATCCCGCGTGTAGGCGAGGGCACGATCACCGTCAAAGCGGGGGAGCGGCGTGGCCGCCTGGGGCCAGGCCAGTCCACTCATCGAGAAGCAAAGAAGGGCGGCAGCGAGCTTCATGATGGTTGCTGTTTTAGACGGTTTCTCCGCGTCGGATGGACCATATAAGCCACCCCAATACTCACCAGGTAGAGCACCAGCATGGGCGCGGCAAAAACGCACATCGTCAGCACATCCGGAGTGGGGGTGATGATCGCCGAGATGATGAAAATGACCAGGATGGCGTAGCGAATATTCTTCCACAGCCAGCCTGCGCTCACGATGCCAAAGAGGGCCAGAAAGAAGACCAGGATGGGCAACTCAAAGGTGATCCCCAGGCCCAGGATCACGGTCATGAAAAGTTCGGTGTACTCGCCGACCGTGACCATCGGTCTGAATTGAGCGCCGTAGCCGATCAGGAAGGTCAGAGCGCCGGGATAAACGTAGTGATAGCCGAAAAAGGCGCCGGTCAGAAACAATCCGACGGTGGCTGTCATGAAGGGCAGGATATAGCGCTTCTCCTGCCGGTAAAGCCCGGGAGCGATGAATAGCCACACCTGGAACAGAATGAAAGGCGAAGCCATGATGGCGCCGCACACCAGGCTGATTTTGATAAAGAAATTGAAGGGGTCGACCGGGTTCAGATAAACCAGGTGAGGGTCGAGATGGTGCGCCTTGAGAGCCTCAACAATTGGCTTCTCCATGATCGCAGCCAGCTTCTCGCGGAAGTAGTAGGCGACGAAGAAAGCAACAATCAGGTAAACCCCGGAATGGATGATGCGCTTGCGAAGTTCCTCCAGGTGCTCCAGGAGGCTCATGCCGGGTAATTCCGCTCGTTCCGTCACTGCCGTGCGGGCCCGGTCCACAATGTCAGTCATAGTGGGTCGTCGCTTGCTCCGGCTCACGCTCGAGGCCGTTGCTCGCCAGTTCGGGATGGTCTCCCGCGACCGATTTGAGCTCCGCTACTTCCTCATCGACTGGAATCACCCGTGCGGACGGGCTTTCCGTGCTCACTGTCGTTCCGTTGCTCGGCGGCCGTATGGTCGGGACATCAGAAACGGGTTCCGGGACAGGAGCAGGAGCGGCCGGCGGGGCCGCAATCTGCTTTTGCCGGTCTGCCACTTCGGCGGCGCGTAACTCTTCCTCAATCTGCATCTTGAACTCGTTGCTGGCGCGGCGGAATTCGAGCACCAGTTTGCCCAGCTGACGCCCGATTTCCGGCAGCTTTTTGGGCCCAAAAATTACCAGCGCCAGGCCGAAGATGAAGATGGTGTCGGGCAAACTCATCGCTCTGTCATGATACCTGCCCCGCCCAACAGGTCACAAATCAGCGACCGGGCGCTTCTGCCTCATAAGAGGAACGTTCCAGCCGGGCTTTGAGATGTTCGGGGTGTATTACCATAGGGGTCAGACGAAGGTCCGATGGATGAAGACATTCTCTCTTGACGAGGCGCAATCGCTGCTGCCGATTCTGGAGTCTCTGCTGCGGCGGGCAATCGACGCCAAGGCGAGCGCCGGTGTGGCCGAAGCAGAACTGCAGCTGCTCAGCCAGAATATCTTTCTCGCCGGGGGCATGCTGATTGATGTCGCTGCGGTGGCGCGCAAACGTATGGGTCAACGCGCGGCTGTGCAGCAGGCCCAGGATGCGATCCAGGAAATTGATTCGATCGGTGTCCAGGTAAAGGATCTCGACAAAGGGTTGCTGGACTTCCCATTTCAGGCCGGAGAGCAAATCGTGCTGCTTTGCTGGCAACTGGGGGAAGCGAAAATTGACTACTGGCATACCGTAGAGGCTGGATTCCAGGGCAGACAGCCCCTGGATGAACGTTTTCAAAAAAGCCGGCCGGAACGACCGAACTAGCAGACGGGCTCTACAGCCACTAAAGCCGCAATCATTTCAGAACATTTTGAGTACGGCTGTTCCATCCCTCCCCCGGCGGCTGTTAGACTGCAACGGGCCGTCGATGCACGAAAAACACACAACGCACGCGAGCCTTACCCTCCTGCTCGGCACGCTGATCACGGACCGGCAGGGCCGCGTCCAGGGCCGGCTGAAAGATGTTGCCGTGGCCACCGGAGCGGCCGCGGGCAATGTCGCGGGACTGCTGCTCAAGACGCGCGAGGGATCCAGGCTGGTCGCCGTGAAGGATGTACTGCAAACACCCGCCGGCACGCTCGAATTGCGTGAGGATGCCGTGCTGCAACCCCTGCGCGGCGATGAAAACCTGATTCTGCTGCAGCAAGATGTGCTCGACCGGCAAATCATCGACGTGCACGGGAGAAAAGTCGTGCGCGTCAACGACGTGGACCTGCAGTGGTATCCCCAGAATGGACGCGAAGGACTGCGGGTAGCGGAAGTCGCGGTCGGACTGCGGGGGGCAGTTCGCAGGATCTTCAAAGGGGTGATGCCCAGACACACGCTGGCAAACTTCGCTATGCACTTCCGCGCCAGCATTATTCCTTGGGAGTTCGTGGACCTGATTGAGGTGGATCCGGCGCGGCGAGTAAAGCTCAAGATCGAACATGAGCGGCTGGCCAGTATGCACCCCTCCGATCTTGCCGCCATCCTCGAAGATCTGTCGCCACCCGAGCGGGAAGCCATCTTCGTCTCCCTCGATGAAGAGGTAGCGGCAGACGCGTTGGAGGAAGTAGACCCTCGTTTGCAGAAGTCTCTGCTCGAATCGCTCGATTCCGGCCGCGTAGCCGACATCGTGGAAGAGATGGATCCGGGCGCAGCCGCCGATCTGCTGGCCGAGCTTTCCGACGAGCGTTCCGAGGCCATCCTCGAGGAGATGGAGCCGGAAGAGCGGCAGGAAGTAGAAGACCTGCTCGAATTCCGGGAGGATTCCGCCGCCGGCAGAATGACCACTTCCTATGTGCAGGTGCCCTCGCGCGGAACCGTAGGCGAGGCGGTGCGGGCGCTGCGAGAGTTCGAAGGCGATGTAGAAGGGGTAACGGAAATTTATCTCACCGGGAAAGACGAGGCGCTCGAAGGCGTCGTTCCGCTGTCGCGGCTGATCCTGGCGCTCCCGGAAACGCGGATTGCTGTTCTGGCCGAGCCGCGCATCATCTCCTGTCCTGCGGAAGCGCACCAGGATGAAGTCGCGGAACTCTTCGACAAGTACAATCTGCATGCGCTGCCGGTGGTGGATAGCGCCAACCGGCTGGTGGGAGTGGTGCAGGCCGACCATGTAATCGCATTCCTGCGAGCCAAACAATAAAAAATCCCTGATGCTCAAGCGCTGGCGAATCCGCATACTGCTCTTCCTCGCCGTGCTGGGGCCCGGGTTTATTACCGCCAATATCGATAACGATTCGGGCGGCATTCTCACCTACTCCAATGCCGGAGCCCAGTTCGGCTATACCCTGCTGTGGACCATGATCCCCATCACCGTGGCTTTGCTGGTGGTGCAGGAAATGTGTGCGCGCATGGGCGCTGTTACCGGCAAAGGCCTCAGCGATCTTATCCGGGAAGAGTTCGGGCTGCGCATGACGTTCATCTTGATGCTGCTGTTAGTGGTGGTCAACTTCGGCAACATCATGACGGAGTTCATCGGTATTGCCGGCAGCATGCAGCTGTTCCACATCAGCAAGTACATCTCCGTGCCCGGGAGCGCGTTGTTGATCTGGTTCCTGGTGGTCAAAGGAGACTACAAACAGGTCGAAAAGGTTTTTCTGGCGGCGTCGGTTTTCTACATTGCTTACATCGTTACCGGGGTGCTCTCGCAGCCCAGCTGGCACGATGCCATGGTGGCCACCATCGAGCTGCCAAGGGGCTCGATATGGCACTCTAAAAGTTACGTTTACATGATCGTGGCCGTAATCGGCACCACCATCTCACCCTGGATGCAGTTCTATCTGCAGTCTTCGATCGTCGAGAAGGGGGTGACGGCCAAGAGCTACGGGGCTTCGCGGCTCGACGTCATCATTGGATCGTTCTTTACCAACATCGTGGCCTGGTTCATCGTAGTTGCCTGTGCTGCCACGCTGTTCGCTCACGGCATGGGAGCGATCAGGGAAGCGGCCGACGCGGCCGAGGCGATGAAGCCGCTGGCCGGGCGCTATGCCTTTCTGTTGTTCGCCGTCGGGCTGTTTAATGCTTCGCTGTTTGCCGCCTCCATCCTGCCGCTTTCCACCGCCTATACGGTATGCGAGGGGTTAGGTTTGCAGTCCGGCCTGGATGGCGGCTTCAAAGACGCGCCGGTCTTCTATTGGCTGTATACCCTTTTGGTGGCGGGCGGGGCCGCGGCGGTTTTGTTCGTGCCCAACGGCAAATTGATCAGCATGGTCATCCTGTCGCAGGTATTGAATGGGGTACTGCTGCCGCTGGTGATCGTCTTTATGCTGCTGCTGATTAATCGCAAAGACCTGATGGGCGACTACGTAAACTCCCGCTGGTTCAATGCCGTGGCGTGGCTCACAGCAGCTGTTGTCATTGTGTTGTCACTGGTCATGATGTTTACCGGTGGGGTGTAATACGATGAGAGTTCAGGGTCTATTTTGGACGTCCAAACCGCTCCCAACTCCGAAGTCGCCAAGCAGGAGCCGCCAGCGAAGCGGAGCACTCCGTCGGCTCTCAGCTGGACGATTCTTCTCTTTGTAGTGTTGTGGGCGGCTCTTTATGGATTGTTCCGCGGCCTTCCTTACCTGAAGAATGGCTCCGACGTGGTGTTTAGCGCCAAGCTGCAGTTGGAGCAAAAGGGAGAGGTCTTTCCCGCCGATCCATCGGTGACCCGGGTGCTGATTTTCGGCAACAGTAAGATCCTGGCGGGTTTTATTCCCGCCTGGTTCGACCAGATGAGTTCGGCGAACCATTTGAAGGTCTCGTCCTTCAATTCCGGTTTTCCGGGAAGCGATTTACTTTTGCCGCCGCTCAAGGCGATGTGCGCCCGAGGACAGGCTCCCAACGTTCTGCTGCTCACGCTGCCGTGGAGTCCCGATCCGCCCCGGCTCGGGGTTTTTCATTTTATTGCCGATGACCACGCAGGTCATCGACCACTTGTTTCCCTTTCGTAATCTGGTGCGGGATCTGACCGCGTTCCTGCTCAATGCACCCAGCCACGGAGGGGTGGCGAGCTACTACCGCGAGTCGGAAGAGAACGAGCGCGAGTTAGTCGCCGAGCGAGGCTATCACCTTATCACCGAGCAGAGCCACTTTCCGGGCGGCCGCCTGCCCGATGACTTCCATCTCGCTTCCGACCAGCCTACGCAGAAGCTCCCGCGGGTGGCGCCTGCGCAGAGTACGCAGGCCGGTCAACTGAACCGACTGATCCAGCAATATCACATGGATTGCTACTATGTGCCCTTTTACCTGCGCAGTGGGGAAGCCGCGGCTGCGGCGGAGTATGACGCCGGCTTTGCCGCGCAGGTGGAGCAGGCCACCTCTTGTAAGCTGCTCGGTCCGGACTACTATCTCTATCCCAACCGGCTGTTTGCCGATCAGACGCACCTGAATAAAACCGGCGCGCGGATCTATACAGAGGCTTTGTTTCAGCTGCTGAAGGACAGACTCCATGCTGTTCAATAGCTTTCAGTTTCTGTTCTTTTTTGTCGTGGTGTGGCTGCTGGTTCTGGTCACGCGGGGTACTCCCCGCAAGGTCATTCTGCTGGCCGCCAGCTACTACTTCTATATGTGCTGGAGCACCCGCTACATCTTTGTGATCTGGGCCATCACGGTGATCGACTATGTGGCCGGCCTGCAGATAGAAAAGGCGGAGCAGCAAGGGCGCCGTCGCCTCTACCTGGGGATAAGCCTCTTTTGCAACATTTCGCTTTTGTTTATTTTCAAGTATTTCAATTTCCTGACCGGCTCCGTGCGCAGCGCGAGCCATCTGTTTGGGTTGCAGTATGACCCGCCTTTGCTGGCGATCATTTTGCCGGTTGGCCTTTCCTTCCATACTTTTCAGGCCATGAGCTACACCATCGAGGTTTACCGGAGGAGGGTACCGGCGGAGAAGCATCTGCTGGAATACGCGCTCTATGTCGCCTTCTTCCCGCAAATGGTGGCGGGCCCGATCGAGCGGCCGTACGAGCTGCTGCCGCAATTTCATCGCGAGCCCAGGATTAGCTTTGAAGGGGTTCGTGCCGGCATGGTGCAGGCACTGTGGGGACTGTTCAAGAAAATGGTGCTGGCGGATAACGTCGCCGATTTTGTAAAGCTTATTTACGACACACCGAGGCATTACAGCGGAGCGGCGCTTTCGTTGGCGACCCTGTTATTTTCCATCCAGATCTATTGCGACTTTTCCGGCTACACCGATATTGCGTTGGGCTTAGCGCGGATGATGGGCTACGAACTGCGCATCAATTTCATGCAGCCGTACTTCAGCCGGTCGGTGGGAGAGTTCTGGAGGCGATGGCACATCTCGCTCTCCACCTGGTTTCGCGATTACGTCTACATTCCTTTGGGCGGCAATCGCGTGAAATTGTCCCGGCATTACGCCAACCTGCTGATCACGTTTGTGATCAGTGGGCTCTGGCACGGGGCCAACTGGACCTTCGTGCTCTGGGGTTTCCTGCACGCCGTCTACCTGATTGTCTCCCAAGCTATATCACCATTCGTGCCACGATTTGACCGTGTACCGCGCCTGAGGGCTTGGTTGAAAGTTGTTGTGACGTTCAGCCTGGTGACGTTTGCATGGATATTTTTTCGTGCCAACACGGTAGCGGACTCCTGGTTTGTCGCCACCCACCTTCTGCCCCTGGGGCAGCTGGATCCCTTGTTGCTAAAAGTTGGCGGATTCAGCCGCGCCACGGCTCCCTACCTGGTTTTGTCGATAGTCGCCATGTTTGTGGTTGAGTGGTGGATAGCCAATCCATCGCAAGTGCCCCGGCTATGGAGTCGGCCGGCCTTTCGCGCCCTGGCTTACAACGCGTGTATCTACGCGATCGTCTTCTTCGGCTTCTTCGGCCACCGGGACTTCATCTACTTCCAATTTTGAGACGCTTTCTGACCTTTCCCGTCCGTGGTCAGGCGGGATCCAAAACCCTGAGATCAGAGCAGCTTGCCCGCGGCGAGCTCGCGGATCAGGATCCTGTCGGCGGCGAGAAAGTCGTAGCGGGTCAATTCCCGCAGCGGGCACCAGCGCAGGTCGTTAAAAATGCGGTTTGTCATTTCGCCGGCAAATTGGTGAACCACAAAAAACTGCAGGTCAATGGAGGTTCCGCTGCGGTAGGTATGGCGGGTGTGTGCCACGCGGTTGCCGATATCCGCGGCAATGCCCAATTCCTCATCGAGTTCACGCCGCAGGGCTTGTTCCGCGCTTTCGCCAACCTCTACTTTGCCCCCGGGAAATTCCCATTTAAGGGCCATCGGCTGGTCGGGCCTCCGCTGACAAATCAACACCTTCTGCTCTCGCAGGATAAGTGCGGCCACGACGAGCCGAACCACCTTCGCGTCCGTTCTTCGCCTGAAGTCTTTCTGCACACTCATATGATCTTAGACGTTGGCCGGGCAAGACCGTCTGGAGAGAGCTGGGTAGTCAAGCCGAAGCAGGCAAAGTCCCCTCCGGATAAAAGACCGGCCAGCCCTGCTTTGCCGCAATTTCCAGCAGTGCCGGGGTGGGGTTCACGGGATAGGCTTGGCGCGCGATCTCGAGCATTGCGGCGTCGTGGATCGAGTTCCCGAATACTACATCGGGAGACGCAACGCCCGCTTTTTCGAGCGACCGGGCTTTGCCCTCACCTGTGGGAACGTCGATCAGTTTGCTGGTGATAACCCCACCCGCCACCGCAGCGCGTGCGGAGATAACCCGGGAGGGAGGAACGTTGAACCCGCGAACGCCTTCTTCGATCACCCAGTTGTTGGTCGAACTCACCACCCAGATCTCGGTCCCGCGAGCGGTCAAGGAGGCGGCCAGGGAGCGCATTTCAGGGAAGATCTTGCCGGTGAAGCGGGATTGGAAAAATGCGGCCGCGGCCCCTCGGATTTCCACTTCACTGAGACCATCGTAGATCTGGACCATTTCCCCGCACATAGCCAGCTCGGAGACCTTACCAGCACGATAGAGGCGGTACCGGGAATCAATCCAATCACTCGCGTTGCGGGAAACGATGCCCTCTTCAATCGACCAGAGCATGAAGTCGTATCCGGAGTCTCCGTCCCATAGTGTTCCGTCGCAATCGAAAACGGCAACAGCGGGCTCCCGGGAAAGAACAGAGCCGGCAAATTCTTCTGGGGAAAGACTAACGGTGTGGCTGGACTTGCTGCTGGTCAAGCGGGATGGTGCTCCTGGCGGGGCCAGGCCCCTTTCTCTATTGTCGGTGATCTGATGGTATTTTGCACTCCGCGGGTGACAGGGCCGTAAATTTGGCCATGGCTGTCTCTTTTGGTTCCTGACCGCGCCCGGCAGCGGCTAACCGGGCGCCGGGAGCGGATAATCGAGCCTGTGCGTAACAGCCTCATGCGCCAATACCTTACCTACCTCCGGGTGGAAAAGGGCCTGCGTCCGCTGACCTGCCAGGCATATGAACGGGACCTGTCCCTATTTACCGAATACCTCGAAGGGGCCCATGCGCTGCCGGTAACTGCCGGGCAACAGCAGGTGGCTGGATTTCTGGAGCATCTGCAGAAGCATGGGGTGCAATCGCGCTCCATAGCGCGCAAGCTTTCCTGCCTGCGCGGCTTCTACAAATGGCTGCTACTGGATAAGCGCATCGGCCACGATCCGACGGTCAACCTTGAATCCCCCTCGTCCTGGAAGGTTCTGCCCAAGGCGCTGGCGCAATCGGAGGTAGAGCGCATGATGGACCAGACCGATACCGCCGCCAACCACCCCCAGGCGGACGCGGTAGCCCTGCGCGATCGGGCCATCGTGGAAATGCTCTACGCCGGAGGAGTGCGCGTCTCCGAGCTGACCGGGCTGGGGGTCGAAGATCTGTCCCTGGCAGAGGGACGCATGCTGGTGCGGGGCAAAGGGGATAAGGAGCGCATTGTGCCCCTGGGGCGCATTGCCGTCGAGGCTCTGGAGGCCTATTTAAATCGCGGCCGGCCGGCGCTGGCGGTTCGTCCAGCGGAGAGCCGGCTTTTTCTCTCCGTGCGCGGCGCCGCGCTTACCCGGCAATGGATTTGGCGGCTGGTCAAGCGTCTGGATTCCCGAGCCAGCCCCCACGTGATGCGCCATAGTTGCGCCACCCACATGGTCGAGAATGGGGCCGATCTCAGGACGGTACAAACCTTGTTGGGGCACGCGGATATCTCCACCACCCAGGTGTATACCCATCTGGCGCTGGGCAGACTGAAAGCGGTGCATCGTGCCCATCATCCCCGGGCCACAAGAAGAGGCGCCCAGTGAAGCCTCAACCTACACGATTGGCGGCCGGTTTCCTGGCGATGTTGGCGCACGAGCGGGCGGCGTCCCCGCATACCCTGCGGGCCTATCAACGCGAGGTGGGCAATTTTGCCGCCTATCTGATCGAACAAGGCGGCCAAGGTATCGAAATAAGCAGCGTGGATCATCTGCTGATACGCGGTTACCTGGGCGAACTGTACGAGCGCGGCTTGTCCAAGGCGTCGGTTGCCAGGTCGCTGGCAGCCATTCGTTCTTGGTTCCAGTGGATGGCCAGGGCGGGGCACGTTTCCAGCAATCCGGCCGCTTTGGTGGCGACACCTAAATTGCCCCGGCACTTACCGCGTGTACCCTCGATTGAGCAGATGAACCAGCTGGTGGATACAGCCTCGGCAGAAGAGGTGGCCGCTTGGCCGGAGCGCGACCGGGTGATCTTTGAACTGCTGTATGGTTGCGGCATCCGCAACGCCGAACTGGTGGGGCTGGATTTGGCTGATGTGCACTGGGCCCGGGAGGTGATCCTGGTCCGGGGCAAAGGGCGGAAACAGCGCTATGTTCCGCTCGGAGATGCGGCGGCAGACGCACTGCGCGCATATCTTCCGTCGCGGGCCGCCAAGCTCGCAGGCAAATCAACTCAGGCTTTGCTCTTGAACTTACAGATGAGAGGTACGGGGCGTCTGACCACCAGGAGCGTGGGGCGAATCGTGAAGCGCATCTCTGTGGCCAAGGGACTGCCGGCGGAGATTCACCCTCATACCCTGCGCCATGCCTTCGGCACTCACATGTTGGAGGAGGGTGCCGACCTGCGGGCCATCCAGGAGCTGCTGGGGCACGAGCGTCTGTCGACCACCCAGCGCTATACCCAGCTAACGGTAGGGCAGGTAACGCAGGTTTACGACCGGACACACCCGCGAGCGAAGTAGCTTGGGAACCCGCGCATTCCGGAACAGAAAAGTGTGGGGCTTAAGAGCACGTGTGAGAACCCAGCAGACTGAGTCCCGCAGGGACGGCGGCCGTCCCGGGACTGGATGGGGGCGCGATTAAAAAAGGGAAAACTACAGCGAAGCGATGGCCGTGGCTTCATCCCGATGCAGCGCCGCATACTTGGTGATGCCCACCATGGTGAAGACCTTCTGAAAATGGGGCGTGAGCCCGAACGCGGCGATCGTTTGATCCGCTTTGCTGGCTTCCATCAGCATCTGGATAACCAGGGCGATTCCACTCGAATTGATGTATTCCACTTTCGAGAAATCAATCAGCACCGGACGGCTCTTGACCACGCCCTCGTAAGTTCCCAGCACTGTGTCCCGCGAACTGCTGGAGATGTCGCCCGTGAAGCGAAGAACGGTGACCGGCTGCCCAGTTGCAGCGACAACCTCATCCACTTTAGCTTTTGTCTCCGTCTGCACCTTACTCACTCTCCTTGGCCAGCCTGATGACCAGTCGTACGTAGCTTCCTTTGCCTGGGCTTCCTTTGACCCACTCTGCCTCGTCGACCAGCGACTGAATCAAAAACATGCCCATGCCGCGAGGATCCTCTTCGCCATGCATCTTGCGGTCGATGTCCGGTTTGGAGGGCGCCTTAGCGATACCGGATCCGTTGTCCATCACTTTGACCTCCAGCGCTTCATCGCTGGCGGAAAGGATTACACCGACGCAGAGGTTGCCATCCAGGCGATTTCCATGCTCGATGGCGTTGATACATGCCTCCGCCAGAGCGGTCTTCAGGTCTTCAATGCGGTCGTCGGGGAATCCCATGAGCTTGGCAACGCTGGCAGCCGTGCCCATGGCTACCTTTTCGAAGCCCAGCCGCGATGGGAGTTTTACCTCCACCGCCGTGCCCCTGGTTTCAACCATTTTTTTTCCCCCGCTACGCGCGCATGCGGACTAACGCGAGTGCCGTCATATCGTCTTGCTGCGGCTCTCCCCTGGAAAAATCAGTCAATTGTTGCCACAGAATCTTGAGGATAGCAGTACAATCCTCCGACTTGCACTCTCGAAATGTGGCCAACAAACGTTCTGAGCCGAATTCGTCATCGCCCTGAAACACTTCCGTAAGGCCATCGGTGTAAAAAAGCAGGCGTGATCCAGGGCTGAAGGCCAGGGTTTCGGAGGTGTACTCCATCATCGGAACCAGCCCGATCGGCGTGCCGCTGGCATCAATCTCATGCACCGCCTGGTCGGCCGAAATCAGAAACCCAGGATTGTGGCCTGCATTCACTACCTCGACGGTATGTGCCTCCGGGTCCAGTTTGAGGAAGATCGCGGTCACGTAGCGGCGGCGGGCCTCCTGCCCCTCGCCATAGTGTTGCTGGTTCATGCGCGAGGCCAGTTCCGCCAGCGGCAGCCCGGCCAGCGCCATGGCGCGAAAAGCCGAGCGAAACGAGGTCGCGACAATGGCTGAGGCCAAGCCTTTACCGGCCACGTCGGCCACCACCATAAGCTCCCGGCCATCCGGAAGGGTGACGATGTCCACGTAGTCGCCGCCGACCTCATAGCAGGTGCTTGATCGCACGGCGACGGAATAACCGGAGATCTCCGACATCTGCTGCGGTAACAGGCTGCGCTGAATGGCCCGGGCGGCGTCCAGGTCCTGTTGCACGCGCGCCCACTCGACCGCGCGCTGGTGGTAGCGGGCATTTTCGACCGCCACCCCGGCCTGCAGTACCAAACCTTCCAGAAAGTCCTGCTCATAGAGCGACAGCGTCTTGCCGGGTCCGGGGTTCACCACCAGCTCGGTGAGCTGGACACCGTCCTTGCTCAGCAGAGCAAAGCGAGCGCATTCGTCCCCGGGGCTCTCAGGCATCTCACCAATCGTCAACGGGGGATCGGTGACATGAGCCCCGGCCATTTCCAACTCCCGCACCACGATGCGCAGGACGGATTGCAGCACCTCTTCGGGGCCAACCGCGGCATGCACCTGCCGGGAAACCTCCAGCAAAGCCTGCAGGCGGGCTACCTGCTGTTGCAAGTCAATGATTTCGGCGTGGCTGTTGTGGAAGGAAGAAGTCGACATCGGTTAGCCACGCGCTTTCTACGGATTTACTGCTGACGGATATACTACAAGAGGTTGAAACGGTCTCATTTATGGAAACCAAAGTCGCTATTCCCGCGCAATCGAAGTTTTCTGAAGAAGTAGCAGAGTGGATTGAAGCATTCGACGACCTGGTGGTGGGGGAAGGTCCGGAACAAGGCGCGGAGCTGATTGCGGCATTACGGCAGCGGGCACGCGAAGCCGGCATCTCTACCCCAAGCGCGCTGACCACCCCGTACGTGAACACCATTCCCAAGCACAAGGAAGTGCCGTATCCCGGCGACCGCAAGCTCGAGGAGCGGCTGGAAGCCTTGATCCGCTGGAATGCCATGGCCATGGTCCATGGGCAAAACAAGAAGGATGCGGGCATTGGCGGCCATCTCTCGACCTATTCCTCGCTGGCCACGCTGCTCGAGGTGGGGTATGAACACTTCTTCCGTGCCACCTACGGAGACCAGCCGGGCGACTTTATCTACTTTCAGGGCCATGCTTCGCCCGGGGTCTATGCTCGTGCCTACCTCGAGGGACGGTTTGATGACGAGCGCCTGCTGCACTTCCGCCACGAATTGAGGGGTAAGCCTGGGCTGTCGTCCTATCCCCACCCGTGGCTGATGCCGGATTTTTGGCGCTTTCCGACGGTTTCCATGGGTATTGGACCGCTGAATGCGATCTACCAGGCGCGTTTCATGCGCTACCTTGAGAACCGCAACCTCATTCAAAAGACTGACCGCAAGATCTGGGCATTTGTCGGCGATGGCGAGACCGATGAGGTGGATACCCTGGGCGCACTCGGTGTCGGCTCCCGGGAAAAGCTCGACAACCTGATCTTCGTAGTCAACTGCAACCTGCAGCGCCTGGACGGCCCGGTGCGCGGCAACAAGCGCATCATCGATGAGCTGGAAGGCACTTTCCGCGGCGCCGGCTGGCATGTCATTAAGGTCATCTGGGGCAGCGACTGGGATGAACTCTTCGAACGCGATTCTTCCGGACTGCTGCTCAAGAGAATGGAAGAGTGCGTCGATGGCGACTATCAGTCGTTCAAGGCGAAGGGCGGAGCCTACCTAAGGCAGCATTTTTTCGGCAAGTATCCCGAGTTGCTGGAACTGGTGAGCGACAAGACGGACGAGCAGTTGGAGAATCTGCATCGCGGCGGCCACGATCGATGCAAGATCTACAACGCTTACCGCAAAGCGATCAATCATCACGGCTCACCCACCGTCATCCTGGCCAAGACGGTCAAGGGCTATGGTCTGGGCGCGAACCAGTCACGCAACGCTTCCCACCAGGAAAAGAAACTCACTGATAGCGGGCTGGCCCAGTTCGTGAAGCGCTTTAAGATCCCGGTTCCGGAGCAGGAGGCGAAACTTGGTAAGCCTTATCGGCCGGCGCCGGATAGCCCGGAAATTGTCTACCTTCAGGAGCGCCGCCGGGCGCTGGGCGGTTATTTGCCCCATCGCGAGGTGCCTAATGTGGAGTTCAAGGCTCCCAAGCTGAAGGAGTTCAGCGAGTGGACGGCGGGCTCCAAGGGCCGGGCAGTTTCGACCACCATGGGATTTGTCAGCATCCTGCGCCATCTGCTGAAAGATCCGGCAGTTGGCAAGCTGATCGTGCCCATCGTGCCCGATGAGGCCCGAACCTTTGGTCTGGAGTCTGCCATTCGGCAAGTGGCCATCTACGCCAACGAAGGGCAGATGTACACGCCGCACGATAACGACATGCTGCTCTACTATCGCGAAGAGAAGGATGGCCAGATTCTGGAGGAGGGCATTACCGAGGCCGGCTCCATGGCTTCCTTTACCGCTGCCGGCACTGCCTACTCCAATTACCGCGTGCCGACGATTCCGTTCTACATGTATTACTCGATGTTTGGCTTCCAGCGAGTAGGCGACATGATCTGGGCTTTCGCGGATTCGCGCGGCAAGGGTTTCCTGATGGGAGGAACCGCCGGCCGCACGACTATGCTGGGAGAAGGGCTGCAGCATCAGGACGGGCACAGCCACGTGCTGTCCAGCACCGTTCCCACCTGCCTCAGCTACGACCCGGCCTATGTGTATGAACTGGCCGTGATCCTGCAGGACGGCATTCGCCGCATGTACCAGGAAAACGAGCCCATCTTCTACTACATCACCATGTACAACGAAGACTATGCCATGCCGGCAATGCCGGAGGGGGTTCGCGAAGGCATCGTGCGCGGCATTTATCGCTTCCAGGCGGCTGCATCCGGTAAAGCCACCGCCCAGCTCTTTGGCAGCGGTCCCATACTGAACGAAGTGGTCCGGGCGCAAGGCATTTTGGCGGAGAAGTACGGAGTCTCGTGCGATGTCTGGAGCGTTACCAGCTACAACGAGTTAAGGCGTGAAGCCCTGGGCGTGGAGCGCTGGAATCGCCTCCACCCGTCGCAACCGGAGAAGGTGCCTTACATCCTGCAGGTGCTCGAGGGCGCTGAGGGTCCGATTGTGGCTGCCAGCGATTACATGAAGATGGTGCCGGATCAACTTTCTCCCTGGCTCTCAACGCGGCTGGTGTCGTTGGGCACCGATGGCTTTGGCCGCAGCGACAACCGTGAATATCTGCGCCGCCACTTCGAGGTGAACGCGGAGTCGATTGTGGCGGCGACCCTCTCCCGCCTGGCGCGTGAGGGAAAATTCGACCAGGCGCGGGCCCAGGAAGCGTTTGCGGAACTGGGAGTGGAGACGGAAACGGGCGATCCAGCTTACTTGTAGCTGTTTGTCCAGGCCGGTTTCCAACCGCTGCCGCTGAAGGGTGACTGAACCCTGCGTCCCCACCACAGCCACATCATCAGGGCGATGATGACGAGCAGGCCAAGCACCAGCAGGCTGCCCTCAGGGCCGGTCGTGCCGCCGCTCCACAGCCGCGAGCCGGTGGGGTGCTCCCCTAACAGGTGTCCCTGCACCACCAGGCCGCTGTCGGACGTGCCATAGAAATACGATTCCGCCCAGTCCCAGCTAGCGTGAAAACCAAGCGCCCACCATAGCGATCCGGTATACCAAAGGCTAAGACAGAAAACCAGGCCGACGGCTGCCGCAGCAAATAGGCCCACCGGCGTCTCGCCGGGATTTGTGCCGTGCCCAAATCCAAATAGTAACGACAGCAGCAGTGCTCCCCACCAGAACCCGATGCCGCGGGTCAGCGTAAATTGCAGATAACCACGCAAGGTGGACTCCTCGAACACAGCGACCACCAGGAACTGCAGGCCCCAACCCAGGGCATACTTGAAGATCGAAGCGCCGTGCAGCACCTCGCCGTCAAAAGCCAGCAGGTGGGCCTTCCACAAAACCAGTACCAATGCAGAAAGGGCAATAAATCCCCAGGCCAAGCCGGATAGAAAGCGCACGGTCCTGGCCTGCCCTTGATATCCGTAACCCAGCAGCGGTCGGCGCTCGATGCGTGCCAAGGCGGCCGTGGCCAGAATAGTAGGGAGGAATTGTGCGACTTCAATAATCAGCGCCAGCCTCAAAGGGAGGGCAGTCACATGGCGGGCCTGGCGCAGAAACGGCTGCAAGACTGAGCCGATGAGCAGCAAGAAGCCGATATAGAGCAGGACGAACAGCAGCACGCCCCATCCCGCCCGAAGACCTTCGGCGCCAAAAAAGACCCAATGAACACTGCGCTTCGGAGGTAGCGAGCTTGGCAGAGGGGAAGCCTCAGCTCTGCACAATGTCTTCGTCCAAGATGCCTCCTGAAAGGTGCGCCCACATCTTACCCTTCGTCCCTGCAACGAATCATTGGGTGCCCCACATCTCGCTCGTTTTCACGAGATGTGGGATACCGCAAGTTTCCAGCTTGAGATTCGGAAGCCTCGGATCCAGCTTTCGTGGAGCCCCACATCTCGCGAAAAACCGAGCGAGATGGGGGGCACCCAACGGTCCGTTGAAGAAAGAGTCTCGGAAAGGTCCCGTGGGCTCAATAAGAGCCGGCAGCTGACCGCGCCCACCGTGTTGACTGAGCCATTGCTGGGCATGCTGCATCTCGGGGAGACCGGGATCTGCCGTCTTCCACTCGCTGAGGAACTGCTTGTAAGCCTTAGTGGTAGCACCGGCGTCGCCGGCCTTCTCCGTCGCCTGGGCCAACCCGTAGAGCGCGAAACCAGAGTTAGGACGCTCCACCAGCGCTGCCTGAAATGCGGCTTTCGCGTCCGGCCATTTGCCGGCAGTCATCATCGCCGCCGCTTCGCTTTCCGCCACCGGACGGATATAGAAGGGAGGCTCGTGGTAGCCAAGCTCCTTTTCTTCCCGGCGCGCACTGGCAAAAAGTTTTTCTGCTTCGGGAACGTTATTTTGGGTAGCCAGCATGGAAGCGCGCAGCTCGAGCGACATGATAGAAAGCATCTTGAGCAGCGGTTGGGCCAGAGGATCGGGAGACATGCTGTAGTTTCCCGTTCGGCGCTGGCTCCTTCTTCTCCTTCGCCTCCTGTTCTTTTATCTGTTGTGACATGCGCCACAAGCTCGCATCCAGAAGCACCGAGTGGCGCTCAGCCACATCGGGTTCGTGCGCTTCCACCGACTGCATCCCCAGGGCAAATTGGGAAAGGCCTCCAGCGAGGAATTCCATGTGCGGCATCGTCTGCGAAAGATTCGCGGCATTGACCAGTTGAATCACACGTTGCCAGTCGGCAGTGCGCAAAGCGACGGGCAGCCCGGGATTGAGGCGCGCAATAGAATCGCGGGGTGACCACGGATAGAGCGTGTCCTCCAGGTGGCCACGGGCTTGACCAAGTTTGACGGAAACCTGTGCTGCCTCCTGCAACCGGCCCGCCTCCAGCAAATTAGCAATTGAGTACATCAGGTTATGGATGTAGTTCCAGTCATTGTCAGCCGCGATCTGCTGCTGGCGCATGTAGCCCTCGTCGGCGAGCGCGGAAGCATCGAAGGCACTCTGAGCGCGTGCATAATCTCCGGTGCGGTAAAAGATGTGCCCGGGCATGTGGACCATGTGTCCCGACGCGGGCGCCAGCGACCCCAGTATCTCCGCGCTGTGCAGAGCCTGTTCCGGGTGTGGGCCGGCTTCGACGGCGTGGATCCAGAGATGGTTAGCGGCGGAGTTCTCCGGTTCCTCTTTTAGAACAGCCTGCAGGATCGCCAGTTGCTCCTTCTTGCCTTTGCGCGGTTCTCCGGCCTCGTCATATCCATCGTTGACCGCTTCGGCGAGAGCGATCGGGCATTCGTATCGTGCGGGTACTTTTTCACCAGGGTGCGCAGAATCTCGATTTCCTGATCGAATTTCGCTTTGTCCTCGGAGCCGGCCTGGCGAATGGCGGCCTCATGGGCCTGGGCGGCCTGAATGTACAGCTTCTCCCGCTTGGTCGCATGAGAAGAGAGCGCCACCGCCTTGGCCAGCGAGTCCTGGGCATAGGTCTTGGTTACGCTGTGGTTGAAGGACTCCGCCTGGTAAAGGCCCCAGTAGCACATAGCGCAGTTGGCATCGGCGCGGATGGATTGCTCAAAGGCGCGGTCGGCCTCGTAGTCCCAAAAATCGTAAAGCAGGTTGTAGCCCTGCTCGAACCACATCTGCGCCTCGGCGTTGGCAGAAATAGGAAAGCGCACATTGCCCACGCCATCAATATGTTGCGGCGCCGGCAACTGCCCCGGCGGTACCGGATCTCCGCTATCGGGCATGGCCATCTTCATTTGCCCGAAGGCGGCTACGGCCTGGACCAGAATCAACACCAACAAGGCACATCGCTTCGTCATAAGGGTATCTTTCTGCACCAAAGACCCGGGTGCACTAAACTAGAGTAGTAGGACTAGCCCCCGGGGCAGCAAAGGAATTTTCCATTGATCGCCAGCACTTTAACCAAGATTTTCGGAACCAGCAACGAGCGCACGATCAAGCGGATGATGCCCATGGTCGATCAGACCGGGATCGTTCGAGCCTGCCATGAAGGCTATGTCGGACGAGGAGCTGCGCGCCAAGACGCTCGAATTCCGCGCCCGGATCGCCGCCCGCCTGGATGGCATTGACGACGCCGAGGAGCGCGTCGCGGAAGAGAAAGTGGTGCTGAACGAGATTCTGCCCGAAGCCTTCGCGGTGGTACGCGAGGCTGGCCGGCGCGTGTTGCAGATGCGGCACTTCGACGTGCAGTTGATCGGCGGAATGGTGCTGCACCAGGGCAAAATCGCCGAAATGAAGACCGGCGAAGGCAAGACGTTGGTCGCGACCCTCCCCTGCTACCTGAATGCTCTGGCTGGCCACGGTGTGCACGTGGTGACGGTCAATGACTACCTGGCCAAACGCGACGCCGAGTGGATGGGCAAGATTTACGAGTTCCTCGGGCTTACCGTCGGGGTGATTGTGCACGATCTCGATGACGCCCAACGCCGCGCCGCTTACGGGTCCGACATCACGTACGGTACCAACAACGAGTTCGGTTTCGATTACCTGCGCGACAACATGAAGTTCGATATCGCGGACTGCGTGCAGCGCGGGCACTACTTCGCGATCGTGGACGAGGTTGACTCCATCCTGATTGACGAAGCCCGCACCCCGTTGATCATCAGCGGCCCTACCGACCAGACGACCGACAAATATGCGCGCGTGAATCGCATCCTCCCCTCGCTCGAGCAGGGAGAAGAAATTGAGCGTGGGGAAGAAAAGATCCTCACTGGCGATTTCGTAGTCGACGAGAAGCACAAAACCATCAGCGTGACTGATGAGGGTTGGGAGAAGATCGAACAGCTGCTGGGGATCGGCAACATTGCCGACCCGGAGAACTGGGATCTGAAGCATCACGTTGAGGTTGCCATCAAGGCCCATTCGCTGTACCGGCGCGATGTGCAATACGTGGTGAAGGATGGCGAAGTCATCATCGTCGACGAGTTCACCGGCCGCCTCATGCCCGGCCGTCGTTGGAGCGATGGATTGCACCAGGCGATCGAGGCCAAGGAGCAGGTGAACATTCGCCGCGAAGACCAGACGCTGGCGACCATTACTTTCCAGAACTATTTTCGCCTCTACAAAAAGCTTTCCGGCATGACCGGCACGGCGGAAACGGAGGCCACGGAATTCGAAAATATCTACAAGCTCGAGATCGTGGTCATTCCGACCAACAAGCCCATGCGCCGCCAGGAAAATCCAGACGTGGTGTTTCGCACCGCCAAGGAAAAATACCTGGCCGTAGCCGACGAGATTGCGCGCCTCCACGAGGAGAAGCAACCAGTACTGGTGGGCACCACTTCGATCGAAAAATCGGAGCTGCTTTCCTCCATCCTGCAGCGCAAAGGCGTGAAGCACGTGGTGCTCAACGCCAAATTTCACGAGCGTGAAGCCGAGATTGTGGCCCAGGCCGGGCGGCTTGGCATGGTTACCATCGCCACCAATATGGCCGGTCGCGGCACGGATATTGTGCTTGGTGGGAATGCGGAGTTTGCCGCCAAGCAGGAACTGCTGAAGAAGGGTATGGCGCAAGCGGTAAACGCGGCCCAGGGCGCGATCAATCCCATGGCTGGCCCGGGCATGGTCCGCTTTTATTACCAGGGGCAGGAATTCGAAACCCGCCAGGAAACCTGGGACAAAGCATTTGCGCAGTACGCCGCTTCCGCCGAAGCACGAGCACGACGAAGTGATTGCCGCCGGTGGGCTGCACATCGTGGGCACGGAACGGCACGAGTCCCGGCGCATCGACAACCAGCTCCGCGGCCGCGCCGGCCGCCAGGGCGATCCCGGTGCTTCTCGCTTTTATCTTTCGCTTGAAGATGACCTGATGCGCATCTTCGCCAAGGAGTGGGTCTCGAACCTCCTGCAGCGCCTGGGCATGGAAGAAGGAGTGCCCATCGAATCGCGCATGATCAGCAGCCGCATCGAGGCCGCGCAAAAGGCGGTGGAAGGGCAAAACTTCGAAGCCCGCAAGCACCTGCTTGAATATGACGACGTCATGAACAAGCAGCGTACGGCGGTCTATGGCCTGCGCCAGCAGCTGCTCGAAGGGCTCGATCAAAAAGAGCTGATCCTTGAGGACTACGTCGCCAATCTTCTAAGCGCGGTGATGGAAGCGCACGCGCCGGAAGCAATGCACCCCGACCAGTGGGACGTGAACGGGCTCAAGGGACAGCTGGCTGGGCAGTTCGGCATTGATCTCGAGAAGGAAGGCATCGATCTCAACACTCTGGACCGGCACGAGCTGGGCGAAGCGATCTTTGAGCGATTGAAAGAAAAGTACGAGATGAAGGAAGCCATTCTGGGCGGCCACACCATGCGCCTGCACGAGCGAATGGTCATGCTCAGCGTGCTCGACGGCTTGTGGAAAGACCATCTGCTGAGCATGGACCACCTCAAAGAGGGCATTGGTCTGCGCGGATATGGCCAACAGGATCCGCTCGTTGCCTACAAGAAAGAATCCTTCGACATGTTCGAAGGCATGATGGGAAAATTTCAGGAGGACACGGTACGTTTCCTGTTCCTGATGCAAATTGTCGGACCCGATGGCCAACCCATTACGGAAATGCCTCGCCGGCAGGCGCCGGAGATCACCAGCCAGGCCGTTCCGGAGCCGGTCCCTCTGCTCCCGCCGAGCGGTCCGGTCCCCGTAGCAGGGAACGGTGCTCACGCAACGCCCGCTGCGCCGCCATCGCGGCCGCCTGTGACGGTTCCGGTCCGAGCGCCTTCGACCACCATCGATGCCCTGGAGCAGGAGTTTCAGCGCAAGAAGAAGCGCGAGCTGGAACACGCCCGCATGACGGGCGCCAATGGAAGTTCCGACGGCCCCGCGCAACAACGCAGGGCAGGCGAGAAGGTAGGCCGGAACGATCTCTGTCCTTGCGGCTCAGGCAAGAAATACAAAAAGTGCCATGGAGCGGAAGCTTAGCAGTGAGGGAAAGAAACCGCAGATTCCTCCACTACGCTTCGCTCCGGTCGGGATGACAAATCATTTTGGGTGCGCGTTAGATGTTCCGTTACCAAACTAATTTGTCATCCCGACCGGAGCGAAGCGTAGTGGAGGGACCTGCGGTTTCTTTCCCCCGCTACAAGCCTTCCCGACGAAAACTTTCCGGGATCTCATCAAACGTGAAGTTGGTCGCTTTGGAACCAGTCTGGTCCCGCCAAACCTCGAAAATGCGACCGTAACTGAGCGTAATAAAATCGCTCTCATGGATGCCTAGCTTTCGCGCAGTCGCATCAATCCATTCACCCGGCCCTTCGAGCTCTGCGTACAAACCGAGCGGCGTTTCATCGAGGACACAATGGCCCTCGCGTTCCGTCCATTCCGTCCGCCATTTTTCATAAACAAACACAGGATGGAAGCCCAGCGCCTCGAAAATCTTTCCCAGCACTGGACCCTCCTCAACCACGGTTTCGGTCTCTACGCGGTTCTTATGCGGCCCCTCTTCGCTGATGCCGCTGGGAACGCTCTTGTGGGTGACCGTCCATTTGCTTCCATACTGGCGAATACGCAGGATTTGGCGGGAGTTACGCAGCTCGCGATCGGGCTTGTCATACAGCGTGTTTCGCTCCAGTGTGCGGGCGGTGACACGCGTAAAACCAAGCGCCGGGAGCTTTTCCTCCAGCGCCGCGCGGTCCGCCACGCGTATCTTGACTTCCGTTTCCATGGCCTGCATACGCCGGAGTCTATACCAGCGGGCACACCGTGGGAAAATGACACAGGCATAGAGTGACCGGAAAAAATACACTGCGGCTACCCGTCGATGCTAATGCCATCGATTCACAGGCATCGAGGGCGGCCTTGTCCCAGGCCGCGGAACTGCTGCGCAGGGGCGGCACGGTGGCCTTTCCGACTGAGACGGTATATGGATTGGGCGCGAATGCTCTCGACCAGCGGGCCGTTGAAGCCATCTTCGAGGCCAAGCAGAGACCGGCGTGGGATCCGCTGATTGTCCACGTCGCTAACCAGCAGCAGCTGGAAATGGTCGCCATGGACATTCCATGCAACGGCCGTTTATTGATGGAAGCATTTTGGCCCGGTCCATTAACCCTGTTGCTGCCCAAAGGCCCGCGCGTGCCGGCGATGGTGACGGCGGGCCGTTCCCGGGTTGGAGTAAGGATGCCGCGTCACCCGGTGGCCCATCGACTCATCGAGCTAGCGGGCGTACCGGTCGCGGCGCCCAGCGCGAATTCTTTCGGCAAAACAAGCCCCACCCGCGCAGACTTTGTGCTGCAGGATCTCGACGGGCGTATCGACGCCGTGATCGATTCGGGGGAGACTGCCCTGGGACTTGAATCTACTGTGGTCGACGCTTGCGAGGAGCCGCCGATTCTCTACCGCCCCGGTATGGTGACCCTGCGGCAATTACAGTCTGTATGCCCAGGGTTGACCGCCTATCGCGAGCCGCAGGATGGAGTCTCCACGCCGCAGGCTTCTCCAGGGTTAGGACTGAAGCACTATTCGCCTCGCGCGCGGCTCATTCTGTCTGACGTGGACAACCTGTTGCGCCTCGCCGCACAACTACAGCGCGCCGGCGAGACGGTCGGCATCATGTCGCCCAGCGCCGTGGTTACGCAATTGCCGTACTTGATTTATGAATGGGGCGATCTGGCGGATCAGGAGGAGCTGGCCCGCCGCCTGTTCCGAGGACTGCGGGAGCTGGATGAGGCCGGTGCAACGGTGATCGTTTGTCCGCTGCCCGAAGCCGAGGGACTCGGTGTCGCCATCCGCGACCGGTTGCTTAAGGCTGCGCGTTGACTTGGTTGATTTCCGTGGCTTTATACAGGTATTTGATGCTTGCCTTATAAATAAGCGTCCGCATGCTACCTTGCTTCACCTTGATCGCATTGCGGTCATACCACTCGACGGTGCCCTCGATACGTTCCCCATCTTCGAGCAGAAAGATCATCAAGGTGCGGCTCTGGATTTGTTTTTGGAAATAAAACGCCTCAGCGTGAGAGCTCTCCCCGCGTGCTGCTGCGGAGTCCCGTCGATTGTAGGTATTGAAAACCGGAGAGATTGCCCGCAAGGGATAGGGGCTCACCCCACCGGGAAGCTGAGGACGGATAAGTTTGCGTGGGCCCACGGGGCTAATGGAAGGCAAAGCCGATGAGTCTGTTTCATCAACTTTGGTCTTCGTTTTGGCCGGACGCGCATCCACGACACGACGAACTGGAATGGCGGAAGTATCTGGCATGGCTAGTTGGAAATCTAGTGGGTAGGATGCAGGATGCTGCCGAATGGGGTTAGCTGTCAAAGATAGGCAGAAAATGGCGCATCTAGCCCCGTCCCATACCGACGGCGTAGGAATCGAGCGCGAGGGAGCGCAGCAGGTTACGCCGCATCCCTTGTTCTACCTGGTCAAGCCCGCGGACGGCAGTCTCAATCCAGGCCACGTCGATGGTTTGCGAGACTCGCGTCAGTTCGGCCGTCAAATCGATATTGCGCATCAAATGGCCGGTTCCCGCATGCAGCAGCAGCAAATCTTCGAGCAGGCTGGCGAAAGCGTGCAACAGGGCGCTGGTCTTTTGCTGTCCCTCGGCGCCTGCTCGATAGGTCTCGGTGACGCGGAATAGGGCTCCATAGTCTGTTTCCTGGGTCGCGTTGGAGAGCATCACCAGCGCGTCCTGGCGGCTGGCGAGATAGCCTTCGAGATCAAAGCCAATTGCCTGACCGATGGCGCCTTCCGCCAGCCGTGCAACCAGTGCGCGCTGTTTTGGTGTCCAGTCCTTACGCCGCTCGTCCAGCACTGCTTCAATTGATTCCGGCGATATTGCTCCCAGGCGAAAGATGCTGGCGCGGGAGCGGATGGTGGGTAGAAGCTCTCCTGGGTTCTCTGCCAGCAGCAGAATGTGTGCGTAGGCAGGCGGCTCCTCGAGAATTTTGAGCAGGGAATTAGCCGCCTCCTTCATAAACGCGGTGCTGGTAAAAACGTAGACCGCTCGGGGCGCGTCGGCAGGCATCCGGTAAATGCGCTGCACGATGCTGCGCACCTGGCCCAGTTTGATCAGCAACTGAGGCGGGTCGGGAGGAATGACGACCACATCCGGATGCGTCTGAACCAGGATGCGAGTGTCTTTCTTATCCACCTCACGCAATTCTTCGCGTGCGGCAATGGCTTCGCTCACCCGCTCTTCCAGCGGAAGAGAGAGAGCGATGCGGGTGCAATTGCTGCAGACTCCGCAGAAATCTGGCAGGCCATCGCTGACCGGATGCTGCAGGCAGGCCATGGTCTGCGCCAGCATGATAGCCAGGGTATATTTGCCGGCGCCGCGTGGGCCGGCAAGGATGAGTGCGGGAGGCATGCGTTCCGTCGCGATCGCCTCCCGCAGATGGCGGACGGTGGGTTCATTGCCTGCAAACTGATCGAAGCCCATGGAGACGAGACTAGCAAAGAAATTGCCCGCGGCAAGTTGAGAAATGGCTTCGTGCGCCAGCCGGGAAGGGTCTGTATGAGAGCGGAGAAACCAGACAATTTGTACGAAGGGCACAGCTTCAGCCGTGCGGCAAATTGTACGAAGGGCACGGCTTCAGCCGTGCCGCAAAGACCCGGATCTCATAAGGGCTTTAGCCCCTGAGGTACGTCTTTTCGAGGTTAACGCCCAATAATCTCTAGGCAGCGGGAGGTGCCAGGCCCGGAGGGCCGACCGCCAAACGTTGGCCCGAAGCACCGTCGGCGCGGCAGTATATCTTCGAGCGCAGCCGAGCATTTTCGAGCACGCTCCATCGCCGCAACGCAGGCGAATAGGTCGTGCTTACACGGTTGCCAATCGTCCCCGTACCACTTGTACGACGCGTTGGTGGACTTCATCGATGGAGCCATCGCTGTCGATTGCGACCACACGCGAAGGTTCACGGGCGGCGATCTCCTGGTACTTGTCGAAGACTCGGCGGTAGAACGCGGCGTTTTCGGTTTCGAACCGGTTTTCATCGCTTCCGGTGGCCGCGACTGCGCGCTGGTTGCGGCGGCGCGCCCGCTCGAGCGAGAGATCGAAATCCGGCAGCAGCAGCACAGTCAGGTCCGGCTGCAGGCCGCGGCACAAGGTTGTATGCAGGTCGCGCACTACCTGGCTGCCCAATTGTCGTCCGCCTCCCTGGTAGGCTTCGCTGGAGTCGGTAAAGCGGTCACACAGCACGATGTGCCCGGCCTCGAGCGCGGGCTCAATGACCTCAGCGATCGATTGTGCGCGATCGGAAAACATCAGTCCCAACTCAGCGAGCGAGTCCAGGCTTTCGGTGCGCGAGTCAAGCAGAAGGGCGCGGATGCGCTCGCCCACTCGCGTCCCTCCTGGCTGGCGGGTAGCCGTTACCGTAAATCCATCCGCTTCCAGCCATGCTTTCAGGCGGCGAAGCTGGGTGGTCTTCCCGGACCCATCCAGGCCCTCGAAGGTAATAAAAAGGCCCCGCGGCATGCACGGAGTTTACACTCCACACCGCAAACAACCGCCGGGTGCCCCACATCTCGCTCGTTTTTCGCGAGATGTGGGATGCCATCGCTCCCCATTTGCGACTGCGAACCTCAAATCGAACCCATCGTGAGTGAGCGATTGAACCTGGTATCCGGGCAATTGTTTCCCGGCCAGCTATCCGGCCGGCTGCAGATCCGCGATCTTCAAGCTCCAACCCGCCGTATTCCGGATGCAAGTTTTCCCTCAGCTTATAGGCCAGGTGGATCACCGAACCTTGCTGCAGCCCGAGCGCCTGGACGCGCCCGGCCCAATCCCACCCCAGGGCAGACCAACTGGCGCCACGAGTCCCCTGGGCGAGTTGCAGGCATATGTGGCGATCCTTGATGGCGCGTACTGGCGCCGTGAGGCGTGTGTTATAGGCGACGAAAACCGGTTCCTCGTTGCCGGTGCCCAGCGGTTCCAGCCGGCGCAGCCAGCTGAACAGGGCAGGGGTGATTTGATCCAGCGGTAAGACAGCATGGCAGCGTAGGCTGGGCGCCGCCTCCTCCACGTTCAGCGTCGCCCATGTTTCAAGGTGGCCCTTCAACTCCTCCAGGCGCCCTGCGGGCAAAGAGAAGCCGACTGCGTGGGCATGGCCCCCAAAGCGGGTGAACAGCTGCTTGCACCCCTGGATCGCGTGAGAAGATGAAAGCCGGGAACCGACCGGCCGGAGCCGTACGCCTCTCCTCCCTCGATCGCAATCACGATAGCCGGACGCCGCATACGATCGACCACTCGCGAGGCCAGTATGCCAATGATCCCGCGATGCCATCCTTCTCCTTCGATCACGATGCAGCGGCTTCGAAGCGAAGCAGGGTTCTTCCCGCAGGCGACGGTAATTTCTTCCAGCATGGCGGCTTCGGCCTGTTGCCGCTCGCTGTTCAGACGATCGAGTTTGGCGGCTAACTCACCCGCCCGCACCGCATCCCGGGTGGTGAACAGTTCCACCACATCCGAGGCTACATCCATGCGGCCGGCGGCGTTGATGCGGGGCGCGATGCGGAATGCCAGGTCGGTCGAAGTAAGAGCCCGCCGCGCCGGGTCAAGCTTGGCCACCTGCATCAGGCAGCGCAGTCCGGCACTGGCCGGACGACGCAACTGCTCCAGGCCCTACGCTGGCGAAAACGCGATTTTCTCCCAGCAGCGGAACGGCATCGGCCACCGTAGCGATGGCCAGCATCTTCAGAAAGGAAGGGAGAATCTTAGCCCGGGTCCGCTCCACATCCCACGCCTCCAGCAGCGCCTGCGCAAGCTTGAACGCCACTCCGGCGCCGCACAGGTGCTTGCAGGCGTAGCCGCAACCAGGCTGGTTAGGGTTGAGGATGGCCAAAGCACTGGGCAGGCCTGGAGTGCGGAGATGGTGATCGGTGACGATGAGATCGAGGCCCAGCCGGGCAGCGGCCTCCGCGGCAGCGAAATCGCGTATGCCGGTGTCGACGCTGATCACCAGGCGAATGCCCTGCGCGGCGGCGGCCTCCAGCACCTCCGCCTGCATGCCATAGCCTTCTCGCAGGCGGTGCGGCACATGGAAATCCACCTTGCCGCCGAGCATCTCGAGCGCGGTCTTGAGCAGAACGATGGCGGTGGTGCCATCCACGTCATAGTCGCCGTAGATGAGGATGGGTTCCTGGCGCGCGATGGCCGCCTGCACCCGCGTGACGGCCGCGGCCATGCCTTGCATGGCGTAGGGATCGAGCAGGTGTTCGATGCGGGGATGAAGGAAAACATCGGCTTCGGCAGCGCTGCGTACCCCGCGCTCCGCCAGCAGCTCGGCTACGATGAGCGGTAGCCCGGCGCTTTTGGCCAGTGTTGAGGCCGCGGCGGAATTGGCTGCGGCAGAACCCAGCGTTGGGCGAGCGTGACTGCGGGGAGCCGGCAGCGTTCACCCTTCTTCGTCGTCCTCGTCGTCTTCGAAAACAACGTCCCCGAAGTCTTCCACAAACTCCAGCAGTTGCTGGTAGCGCTCGTACCACGGGGTAGCGTTTTCGTGCACGAAGACGATGCCCTGGTGGGCAAAACCGAGCTGGATATAGCCGATTTTGCCGACGTAGTTGACCAGGTACTGAGCCTCGTGCACTTCGGCCGCCGCCTCGTCGGGAAAATTGTCATCGCGAATCTGCTCCAGCAGCATCGCGATGTCTTCCTTCTCCAGCTTGACGTCGCTCATGGTGACGAACGGCGCGGAGGCGCTCTTGGCCATCTCGACGAAGTCTTTCCAGCTATCGGGATTGTCCTCGTCTTCCCACAGGACGGTTGGCAGGTCTTCGGTGATGAACCCAGGCAGGCGGCGCATTGCATGCCCTTCGATAAAGGCCACCATGTCATCTTTCAGAGAGATCAAATCGTCAGCGTGCATATTCGCGCCTCTATTGTCGCAGATGTCCATCGATTCCGTGCGCCGGATCCGTGCAGCGCCCTGGCGCGAGCCGGGAAGGCGCTTCAAATATGCTATAGTCCGAGTCAGATCACATGATTTTTTCGCGGGAGTACGTGAATTATCTGGCGCGCCAAACGGTCAACCAGTTGATCGAAGCCAAGATGATCCGGGCGGGAAAAGTTGCCGCTGTAGTGGAGCGGGTGAATGCGGCCATCCTGGAAGAGCTGTCGCTCGAGGACCGCATCAACGAAGAAGTGCGCGTCATCCTGGACGCCTACCAGGAAGACATGCGCCGCACCGGCGCCAGCTACGCGGAGATGTTCAAGAAGGTCAAGCAGGAGCTGGCGAAGAAGTACAAGGCGGTCTTGTGAGACTTTCCCGCGACAAGCTCAACAAACTGGCCCACGTGGTGGCCGACACCCTTGCCGAGACCGACGAATGCGAGTTTCTGGATGACCGCAACACCATCCGTCAGGAAGCACGCAAGGCGCTGGAGAAGGTGTTAACCGACGAGATGAAGATCGACCAGGCGGCGCGATTGAAGATCGCCTCGCAACGCAAGATCATTGTCGAAGGAAGCCAGGAGTGGGACATTCTTTACCGCAAGTATTACAACGATGAGGTCAGGAAATTAGGGCTTGTAAGCTGCGGCACCTTCCGTTCCCGCGCCGCTTTGATATACTGTGAGTCCTGCCTCAATCCATCGTGGCGTCATGGTGTAATTGGTTAACACGCCGCCCTCTCAAGGCGGAGAGTTCGGGTTCGATCCCCGATGACGCTACCAGATAATCCCAATAAAATCAGCTAGATAGAAGAAAACCAAGCCCAGTTCATTGTGGGAATTCTCACAAAGTTCTCACAATTCATCGTCTGTAACAGTTGTAGCAGCGAATACCCTACAGTCATCTTGACGGCTGTTTTTCGTCATGAAATCGTGCTTGCCAGGGGGATCACATGGAAGACTACTTGGCTGAAATGGAGAGCATTGGCGGTAAGGAATTTGCGGCATCACTTCGTGGGCTGATTGAAGCGGACGCCGTTGACGGTGGCGATAGACTCGGTGCGGCGCTGGCTTGGATGGAGCAAGACCAGACTCGGACGTTGCGCCAGGGAATCGCGCTGGTCAAATGACCGGCTCCGACCAGTTCAAGCCGCTGACCGGCTGGCCTTGGCCGCGCCGTCTGGAGCCACAGCCACGAAGCCACGGTGACGGTCACGAAGCGCTGGTAAACCGGGTAGGGTTACCCATCAACCCAAGGCTAGCGACCGCTCATAAACGATCCTGACGCGAAGTTTAGAACAGAAACAGGGCACCTTTCGGGGTGCCTGTTCATTTTGCAGTTGCGGCCCATTTATCCACATCGCACAATTGTGGGCATGAACGATTCGCAGCAGCCGCTTTTCTTTGTTCCAAACTGCCCGCCAGACAAACAAGAAGATTTATATGCAGCTTTGGCCGAGGCTTGCGGTGTTGCCGTGCCACCAATTGAGCAACGAATTTGCGCCATCAGCTTTCATCACAACGGCGATATTGGTTCGCGACAGTAGGGGAAACAATGACGGTGCGAATATGTCTGGAAAGGTCGTAAGAAACTGAAGAGACTAGGAACATAGAAGACCCTGGTCTTGTGCTTGCCATTTTTCAGAAGAATGATGTTTGTTTGGTCTACACAGATGGGGGAAACAGTGCGGGACGACATTCAAAATGGGCAATTCCTTTCATGGCCGGTCAACTAGGTTTAATCAACCGCTTCGCAAGCAGATGATTTGCCGGGAAAGTTTTGTTATGCTGCCACCGGAAGGTGAACGCCTATGCGCATCCCGATTTCACTTCTGTGGGCTGTTGCGCTCGGAGTTGTCATCCCTACAGGATTCTTCATCTTCGAGCTTCGGATCGAACGTAAGGCGAAGTATGTCACCCTCACGCCATTCAAAGAGCGCGGAACCCCGCCGACGGTAACGTGATCGAAGTACAGGGCGAAGTAGATTTCGATCCGCGCCACGGCCACTATATGAAGCTAGGAGAGGTTCTTGTCACTCTTGCTTCAGCGTCACTGGTTTTCATTCCCACTCTGCACTCTACTTCCTATCTTCCCGCACTCGGCTTCTGCATGGTGTTCTAGGGCTGACGGTCTTCTACAGCCTAGGCTTCATGGCCGCGATCACGTACTTTTACGAAATGTTTCTTTTCAATCCAACTAATTTCACCGCCTTCAGATCGTCTTTGATGTTTTCGTTAGGATTCGGAGCACTGGCTCTTTTGGACTTGCCTACATCGTTTTGGCGTCCAGTGTGGGTTACGCCCTGGTAAAAGGGACACTAGTGATGTCCGGTCACTAAACAGCAATGCCGCACTGCGCGGGACCCCTTCCGACGGTCGGCTTCTTGCTGCATTCGTCTAGGGTTGTTGACCTAGAGCGAAACTTTACGAACCGACCACAGCTTGCAACAGTGCCGAACCGGACGCCGTGATTCCAGCCAAGTACGAATTGCTGGCCAGCGCCAGGGAGACGCTCTTGCCCGGTGCATCAGGTGCCACCAGCTACGGTTGCCGCGACGGCGTTGGTAGCGCCCAGGGCAATGAATGCCGGTACGTCGCTGGCGTTCGTTACAACGACGGTGGTTGGCGTGCCGCTGGTGAACAACTGAACGTTGCTGCTGGTTGCGTCGGCAATCAGATTGACCGAATTGGCTTCAGTGATGTCACTGACAAGACCCGCCGCTTTGAAAGCGATGTAGTCGGACGATGTGGGCACCCAACTTGGCAGCAACGTAGATTGCGGCCCCGGTGCGATTGGGAAGCTTGCCGACACGACCGTCGATTTCTGACTTGCTGCCAGACCGAAATTCGTCAGATCGACCGGTATAGTTTCTACGGTCTGATCGTTGATGGTGATTTGCGCGTTTGAGTTAACCAAGACTGTGCTCATAAGATGTTTGCTCCTGTTGTTTGGATTTGTACTGCGTTACTTGGTCAGCCGTTCAAGTTCTTGCCTGATGCCGGTTGCAACCGACTGGCTTGATTGTGGGCAACCGTAAGCTCGCGTTCATGCTCCAAAAGCTGATTGGCTGCGGTCATTGCAGCATCAGCACGCGAGTAAGCATCGTCCGCTTTCTGGCGTGCGGCTTCGATCTTTTTAACCCATACTTGCCGTTCAGCGCGTGTTAGCAAACCTTCCTTTTCAAATGCGGTTTCCAAATCCTGCCGGTGCCTGACGTAAGTTGTCATAGGCAGAGGAACGGAGCACGTATTCTTGCTTACCTTTGAAGGTTTCCTGTCTTGCAAGACTCAACGCTTGGCTCTCTGATTCCCGAAGCGCCAGGATTGCGGCTTCCTCTTTTTGTTCAAGTTCTTCGACCTTCGCAGACCGCACGCCAGCCAGGAAATCAATCAATTCCTGTTTGATCGCGGAAGCTCGCGCCAGTAAGTTGGCGTTTTCTCTGAGTCAGCTTCATTGCGAATAAGTTCGTTAAGCAGAGATTCAAAAGCTCCTCCCGGCTGTTGTTGTTTGAACGGGTCTTGATACAAACTCCGCTTGCGTGCGTGCAAAGACATTCATCGTGGGCATAGGGTTTCTCCAAAGCAGGGGATTTGTGTTACTTTTTGCGTTGACCGTTGTTGGTCCAAGGATCACCAATGCCATCTTCCAACATCAGGTGTCCATTGATACCGTCGAACTTCGATGGCGGAATGACTGCGTGGTCCGCTTTGAACTGTGAGCCAAGGGGATTACCAAGCAAGCGCACCATGCTCATCTACGCGGATTGAAGCATAGTCGTTAGCGCCAACCTTGCCCGTCTTGGCATCGTTGTTGACGACCTTCGGCGAATAACTAGCGCCTAACCTTCTGTTTGCCGGTGGCCGATTCGATTGCTCGTTGCTCTTGTGTTTTGCTCATATGACTCTCCTGTGTTGTGATTGTTTAACTTCAGAATTCGTATTTGTAACCGTCGCGGCCTTCTGTTTTCAGCCGTTGGTAAAGGTCGTTCAGGCTTTCGCTCCGATTGGACTTCGCCAGGGCGGTTGACGGCCATCGGATGTGATGCTGGCTGACCGTAAGCGTCGAACGCTGCCACCGGGGTTGCGCGTCTGGCTGGCCTGCGGACTGATTTGATCGCTTGCAGAATGAGTTCGCAATCGTCATTGCTGAGCGGCGCTGCATCCATCCGCGACCGGCTCGCCTATCTGCAAACATACCCATAACGTTGACGATGTTCTCCGGTTGAGCATGTTTCACAAATATTGCAAGCCCCAAGGTTGGTGAAGAATTTTCTGATTTCAGCCTTACTCTTTCCAGCAATCGACCGGGTGATTGTGGGTAGGCGAACCCATCACAAACAGAGCCGCTGTCCATTCCAACACCGCCGAGGAAGATTCGCCTTCATCCGTTCGGGTCAACATTTTTAGTGGCAATCACGGCAAGAACTTCGCACGCGATGTAGTTTGCAAGGAACTGATTTCGTCATATTATTTCCCCTTATTCAACTTACTAAGATGTATCGCAGCGCTGATCCAAGCCCGTTTTCCCGCGTACTCTAGTTCAATGTCATCTTGCGCAACGCAAACACTGCCGATCAACTGAGCTTTGGGCGTTCCGCGCTTTTTGTCAAACATTCCCCCTTTTCGGTCATCGACAAAAGAAACGTCATAGATGCCCACAACATTCTTGAAGCCGTCCCAATTAACAAGCGGCTTGGCGTTGTGCCGATGGCGAAGAACGAACTCCACCGCGCCGAAATAAGAGTGTTGATTCGCTCAGTGATTGCAGCGTTAGGACTGTGCGCCAGCAGTTCAGCTAGAGATGGGTTATAACTCATGCTGTTAACCTCCGTAGAAATCTGAACTGGCGCAACCTGCATACCGGCTTACAGTACACTTGCCACTCGCGCACTTTCTTAAACTGTCGCTGGCAACATTTGCAATGGATGTTCATGACAACTAACTCCACCTGAAATGCATTTCATTTCGTCTTACCCGATTAGACCGGGCCAGGGTA
Source organism: uncultured Acidobacteriaceae bacterium (assembly GCA_963805955.1). GTDB lineage: Bacteria > Acidobacteriota > Terriglobia > Terriglobales > Acidobacteriaceae > PALSA-350. Next base: position 2,044 of record CAWDVZ010000011.1, on the reverse strand, counting down.
ACCTCGGTCAATCTTATTCGGCACCGTGGTTGTTATTTGGGCAGACTTTGCTTCACCAGCGCTCTATCTAGGCTGACCGCGAGGGCCCGAGGGCTTCGCTGCGGTTCATGTAAATGGTCTTGATTGGCAGCGTTGCCCACAGCGTACTGAAGTTCGAGGTCGCGGCTCCTGCGGCTGACTTACGATTCTCAGGATGCGGGGCATTGGAACTCGCTCCCGTAATCCACCCAGTTGTGGGTAAAGTCTGCGATGCAGCAAGCTTCGCGGCCTTTCGTTTCACGCCAAATTTCGCGCATTGCAACACTCATGCCGGGACGCAGTGTCCCCGGCTTCTTTGCGTTTGCGCCCGATGCTTCGGATTCGCAGCGGAACACTTACTCCTCCGCTTCACCGGAGCACCCTTTACAGCTTCGCGCTCTATGTAGCGCGCCGTTTCAGGCTCCAGCAGCGTTTTCACCATAAGCCATTGCTCAGATGTTGGCACCAAACCATTGCTGTGATCGCGTGCAGCCCTTCTGTGCCACTGCGCAAATGCATCTGTGGTGACAGCAATCCACAGGTCGACCATCGGATCGTGCGCGGTGCTTGTGCGTTCTGCCCACATGTCTGTTTCCCCCTGTTAGTTGAAATACTTCGATGGAACGTCAGGAATAGTGCTGACATCTTTCTTCGGGTGTGAAGCGTTTCCCACAGCTTGTAAAGACCAAAATGCGTTCTCAGCGCTGGCGTGCAGCGCTGCAAGAATCGCTTCCAGGGCAATGACGCGATCAATTTCCTTGTCATTGCTGGTTTCTGCGTAGCGCTTCCACGCCGCCGCGATGTGTTCATTCACACGCTGAATCTGTTGGTCAATCTCCTGTTGTTTCATTGGTGAACTCCTGTCGTGTTGGCGCACACCGGAAGCATGTCGTCGCTGCTGTGCGTCCAGAATCCCGCTGGTGACTGCTGACCAATCTGTGTTGGGTTTGCATCGCTCTTTACGTTGACCGTGACGTGAATGGCACCGGCACTGGTGGAACCGGGTGCGCCGTACTGACCTTGCGCCGCATCATGCCGCGTTGTGGATCCTTTACTGGCTGCTTTCGTTAGTATCTCCGCCGCGCTTCAAGATGGCAGCGTAGTCTTGGGCGTTGCGTGCGATGTTCACACCGTCGCGTGTCAAGATGCGTGCCATAGCCTTATCGAAAATCACAAATCGCTGTCAAAGGTTCGATAGTGGCCATGACCGTCTTCGATGCCGCCCAGGTTGTGCAGTTCGCGTGCGCCGCGATTCGTACCCCCGGCTGTTTCGTGGAATAGCTGTGCGAACACCAAAGAAGGGTCGGCACCGGTCTGACGCGCTATCTCAATGGCATTGGCGCGTAACCGACCCGTCGTGCGGGTCTGCTAATGAACGCTGAGGTATATGGACCGGCATCGAGGAAGGCACACCAGCCAGGGGGTTCCCGCTTTCACCTGCCAGCCAGCCGCTTAGCGCGCCGATACCGCCACCTAGCCAGCTACCAGCGGTCGCACCAGCAGCACCAGTAGCAGCCATGAGGATAGGGCCACCTTCGACGCCAGCAGCAGCGGTCCCCAGAGTCCCGCCAATGGTCCCGCCAGGGCAGAGCCACCCACAGTGCCCAGGATTGCCCCACCGCCCGGTGTGAACGCTTGGAAAGCCTCTTTCACTCCGTTCCGCCCGCCTGTGCAAAGTGGCCGGTACCGATGTCAGCCAGGGCCAGGGCAAATGGGCAACCACCTTTTCAGCGTTCATGATCGCCTGCAAGAACAGGTGCGCGTCTTCGGTGACGTGACGAAGTGTGGTTTTACTCACAGATTGTAAAGACACCGTCGTGCCATCCAAAGAGTCATCACCGTGGAGAATGCCCAACAATTTGCTGGAAGGTGATCCAAGCTTCCTTGCCGATTTCCCCAGCTTTCAGTATCTCCCAAGCACCCTTGAGCTGTGGCACCAGCACTTCGTCGATGGCCGCCTGATATCTCCGGTATGTGGGCAATGATGTAGTCGTTAAAGCTTTTCCAGCTTGTCAAGTATCGTGCC
>CAWDVZ010000010.1:0-203699 GCA_963805955.1 uncultured Acidobacteriaceae bacterium | reverse complement strand
AAAGTCGTATCGCTGGCGCCAACCGGCTCAGGATTTCTTCATCCATCCTGCCGATAGGCATCCTGTCGCTGAGGAATTATCGGATGCTGAATACCTACTACCAAAGTACGCCATTAGAGCTACCTGTCGCGGAAAGTGAAGCCCCTTCCCTGCCTGAGTTACTTTCCGCCTTATCCTTTGCTTTGGATCTCACCGAGGGCGCCGTGCCCGGGCATGCACTGCGCAGCTGCTTGCTTGGCATGCGCCTGGGGATGGAACTCGGCTTTTCCCCGATTGCGCTGGCCGACCTCTATCACGCGCTTCTGCTGAAAGACGTAGGCTGTAGCAGCAACGCAGCACGGATGTGCCAGATCCTCGGTGGCGGCGATGATCGCGTGGTCAAGTCGGGCGTAAAGCTAGAAGATTGGACGCGTCCGCATAGGCCTAAGCTGTCCACCCTGAGGCTCCTGTGGCACAACGTGTCGCCCGATGAAAATCCCGTGAGCAGGCTGAGGCGTATCCTGCAAATCGCGTTGGCCCAACACGGCAACAACGAGGAGATGATCCAGCTCCGTTGCGACCGCGGCGCGAGCATCGTGCGCAAGATCGGCATGAGCGAGCAGACAGCGCTCGCCGTGCGCAGTCTCGATGAGCATTGGGACGGCAGCGGTTATCCGCAGCGATTGAAAGGAACAGCTATCTCTCCACTGGCCCGGGTGATGGCGGTGGCGCAACATCTGGACGTGTTCTCCGTGGAACTGGGTGACGTTCAAGCCATGCTCGTTTTGCGCCAGCGCAGCGGACGATGGTTCGATCCTGAGGTCGTCAAGGCGGCCGAATCGCTGCGCAAGCGGTCTGCCTTGTGGCGACAACGTTCGCCAAACGGAGTTCAGGCCTCCACCGACCCGGCGAAGGCCGTGCGGGCTGCGGTCATCGCCTTATCACCCCTTGAGAACGACCGCCTCAGCGCCTCGCACACGGATCTGATCTGTGAAGCATTTGCAGACGTGGTGGACGCCAAGTCTCACTTTACATTTCGCCACTCCATGGGGGTTACAAAAGCCGCCCGCAACATCGGCAGGGCCATGGGGCTGAAGCCGGAACGGATGGAGCTGCTGAATCGCGCGGCTCTGCTGCATGATCTGGGTAAACTCCGTGTTCCGAACTCCATCCTCGACAAGCCCGGTAAACTCGATGACGCGCAGTGGTCTGTCATGCGGGAGCATCCCGGGTTGACGCGTACAATTCTTAGCCGGGTGAAACAGTTTCAGGAACTGGCGGAAGTAGCTGGAGCTCACCACGAGAAGCTCGATGGCACAGGCTATCCAAAGCGGTTGACCGCCGGGCGTCTCCCACTCGAAGCACGTATCCTCGGAATCGCGGACATGTATGGAGCCTTGACCGAGGATCGGCCCTATCGCAGTGGCTTTAGCCCCGCGGAGGCGTTGAAGATCATGAAGCGTGATGTTCCCGGTAAGCTGGACGCAGATTGTTTTGCTGCGCTATCTTCCATTGCGGAGGCGGGCGAAGAAACCGCGCCGTCGCCAAAATCCTTGAGTGTTGTGCTGCCGGGGCGCTCCACCATACTTGCCCCGGTGCCGCTCACACCCGTCCCCCTCAGCTTCTGACTGTAACGCTCGCGATTCTGGTGGTGGGCGAGGCGGGGCTTGAACCCACAACCCCCGGCTTAGAAGGCCGGTGCTCTATCCAATTGAGCTACTCGCCCGTTCCTGACATTGTATCGTCAGCCGGGCGCCGCATTGCCGCAAGCCGGTGAGCATCCATGATCACAGGCAGAGCGAGGCTAAGCGCCCTGGCCCACGCCTCGGCAGCGCGAGGCGCGGTCGCGCCGCACCCTTCAACGAACCAAGTCACTCCAAACCCCTGCGTGCCCTCGACCTGCGCATGCCTGAGGACAAGTTCCACCCGGGCCGCCTTTGCCGGAATGCCGCGAAGCGCCTGAGTTGCCACGCGGATCCATCGCTCCTGGAGCTCGAAACTAGAGAGAAGTAAGAAATCCCGCGGCAACAGGTCAACGTAGCAGCCGGCGCCAAAGGTGGTCTCGCCGGGATCGGCGTCCATCTCGTAGCCATCGAACGGCTCAGCGCCCTCAGCCGCACTGCTGCTCCAGGCATCGCACTTTGCTGTCCAGAGCTGCGACTTAGCGCTGTTCAGCACGAGCAATGCCGAGCGCAACGCCGGTCTCGCCCGCGCTTCTTCAATTTCGTCGATCAGGTAATCGCCCAAGCGCAGATCGACGAACTGACACTTGCAGCTGTCCGCGGCTGATGACGCCCAGGGAACGGTGATCACGGGGTCGTCTGCCGCCAGGGCTACCGACCAATCAGCTTCCATCAGGCTTGGTGACCGAGAGCAGAAAGTTCAGCAGGATCTTCTCCGCCCAGTAGCCGTCGTACCCCGCAGCCGGCGCCAGGAACGCGCAATGACCTCCATGCCTGGTCTCGATCAGCTCCACCCGGCGATTGGCCAACAACGCGGCGCGGGTCGATGGCAGCATGCGGATGAAGGGATCGTCGAGAGCATGCAGAATCAGTGCCGGCACCGCAATCTGCGTCGCGAACCGGGAACTGGAGGCGCGGTCATAATAGTCATCCGCTCCGGAAAAGCCGGAGTAGCGGGCGGTGATCCTGTCGTCAAATTGGCGCAAGGTCGCAATTCTCTCCAGGCCGGCGGTGGAATAGATTTGAGGAAACAGCGCTGCTTTACGCCGAAAGCGCCGCCGCAAACCGAGGAGAAACTTCCATTCGTAAACCCGGTTTGAAATGTTGTGCAGAGCATCGGCCGAGACGGCGAGATCCATTGCCGGTGAAATACCAACCACGGCTTTGAGGTAGTCCGGCCGGTCTGCGCCCAACTCACCGGCGAGCTTCAAGACCAGGTTTCCGCCCATGGAATAGCCGACCAGGGCAAAGGCATTGAGGCCCTTCTCGCTGCTGAGCGTGCGCATGACTGCCGCAATATCCGCGGAAAGCCCGGAATGATACAGTGTCGGCGACAGATGCTCGGTGCCGCCGCAGTTACGCATATTCATGCGGATGACATTGCACCCTGCAGCCCACGCCCGCGCGGAGTTGCCGAGCATATATTGCGAGCGCGAGGACCCTTCGAGGCCGTGCACCAGCAGAAGGGTGAGGCACTGGCTCGGATTCGCCTGCCAATGGCAATGGCAAAGCACGTGGCTTGCGCCGCGCTCACGGACGTTGGCCTCCGCTTGTGCTAATTCGGCCGCCCAGCCGACGGGCTTGCGTTCCGCAGGAGGGCCGCTGCCCGGGTCGACCTCAACAAGATGCGCCTCCGGCTCAGGCAAGACGTATTGTCTCGGCTTGAAGTTGCCCATCAATGTTTGCAGGTGAGCGTTGCGCAGAAATCGTCGCGGAAAAAACTCGTCCAGCTGCGTCAGGCTGCTTGTGGTTTCCGCCAAAAGGTCGCTCGTTTCGCTCACTGCGCCCTCAACCTGGTAAGCAGGGCAGAAGCCTGCAAGGCGCCTTTGGGCGAATCCTCGTGCTTGATGTAAGCGAAGACATCTCCTCGCGTGGCCTTGGCAGTCAGCTGCTCTTCGATCTGCTGCAAGTCAGCCGTCCCGTAGTCGCTTTTGCGCAGCCGGTAGCAGCAGAACGGGGCGGTGACGACGTCCGGTGTCGCGAGCTCGTCGCTTTCGGCGATACAGAGCGCGGCTTGATGCTGGCGAAGCAGGTCGAAAACCTCGCTTGCGAACCACGACTCATGCCGGAACTCAAAGGCGACGCGCAGCGCGCCCGTGCTCGCCGGCGCGGCTTCCTGGAGGAAGGCCGCGAGCCTGGCCGGGTCCGCTTTAAGGTTTGGAGGCAGCTGAAACAGAACCAGGCCCATGCGCCCGGCGCGGACCACCGGCAACAGGGCCGAGTAAAAGGCAGAGAGCGCGTCGCTCGCCTCCTTCAATCGCTTGATGTGCGTAATGCGCTGCGGAGCTTTGAAGGAGAAGCGAAAGTCCGCCCCGGTTTGTGCCAACCATCCTTCCACCGTGGCGGCCGAGGGCAGATGGCGGAAGGTGTAATTCACCTCTACCGAGTTAAGCTGCGTCGCGTAGTACTCCAGCATTTTCTTAGGGGAGGTCTTAGGCGGGTAGAAATCGGGTTTCCAGGTGGGATAAGCCCAGCCGGAGCAGCCGAGCCAGACGCGGTTTGCCACGGGGCCTGGTGTGGAAGAGGATGGTTGGGTGGTCACGTCGGCGTTTTCCACCTGAGACTTAACTCCGCCTGTTCAAGGGAGGAACGGCTTCGACTGGGGCGGCTAGTGGGGGTCGAACCCACGACATCCGGAGCCACAGTCCGGCGTTCTGCCACTGAACTATAGCCGCCATATAGACTTAGATTGTAGCATCCGGATTTGCGCCTGGACCTTGCGCTTGCAGCGGTTCAGGAGGCGCCTGCAAAGCCTTCCAGGGGTCACGTAACGTCTCATGCCCAGCCAATCACAACCCGAAATTCTGCCTCCGCAGAAGTCTCGTTTTCAAAAAGCAAGTGGTCTGTTTGCGAACGAAAATCTCGATTTCCTCTCGCATGTCCTCGACGACTGGTTTCGCGTCCCCGGCACCTCAATCCGTTTCGGATTGGATGGCATTATCGGCCTCGTCCCCGGCCTGGGAGACATTCTCGGTGGCCTTGCTTCTACGTTGATCGTGGTAGCGGCCTGGGTACGCGGAGTTCCGTACGTCACGTTGGCCAGAATGGTGGTCAACATAGGTATTGAGGTGCTGCTGGGGACGATTCCGCTGCTGGGCGATGCTTTTGACATCGCGTGGAAGGCCAATCGTCGCAACTATGCGTTGATCGTCCGCCATCTGGAGCAATCACGGCGCCAGACCTGGCGAGACTGGGTCTTCCTGATGGTGATTGCCGGCGATCCTGGCCGCCATCTTTCTGGCTCCGATCTTCCTCATTCTGTGGTTTCTGGAGTGGCTTGCCCACCAAGCCTGACGATGCTGCTTGCGATACAATCCTTAGATCGGGGCGTAGCGTAGCCTGGTAGCGCATCTGCTTTGGGAGCAGAGGGTCGGGGGTTCGAATCCCTCCGCCCCGACCATCAAAATCAATGAGTTACGTTGGGCTTACTTCGGTTGCCGATCCCGGCTGCGCCTCCGGCGATTCACCTACTGAGTTAGTTGTCTCCCACTCCGTTCGCGTGTAGCCGGAATGCGCCATGAGCTTGCCCATCTCGCGATAGTCCGTAGGGTCTTGCGGCTGCCAGGTCGCAAGTCCATCAACATAACGGTTGAACATGCAGAACGCGGCGGCGATGAGGACCGTGTCGTGAATCTCGCGGTCGGTGGCTTCTTGCGCGCGGGCGGCAGCTATGTCTTGCGGAGTGACGTGCTTGCCGCCCTGTTGCACCTTCGCCGCAATGGCCAGGAGCGCTTTCAGCTTGGGCGATATGCCTGCGGACAAGAAGTCCGCCTTCACCGAATCTATGAGTGAGTAGTGGACCTGGTTTCCACCCAGATGCTCGGCCGCCGCAGCGCTGTGGGAGAGCTGGCAGAAACGACAATCGTTGCGAGACGAGACAAACGCCGCGATAGTCTCGCGCTCGGACCGGGTCAGGCTGTTGTCACCTCGAAGTAGCACCTCGGCGAGCTGACGCAATGGTTTGGTGGTCTCGGGCCGGAACTTCATTGGCCCGAGGATTCCGGGGATGCCCTCTTCAATTGCAATATGAGCCATAAACTTCCTTTCTCTAGAAGGTGATACGGAGTGACGCCTGCAGTTGCCGCGCCGGGCTGGCATAGTTAGGAGTCGCAAAATTAGGGTTGGCGGGGCTACCGATGTTGTCGCCATATTGCCGGGGTACAGGGCCGAGAAAGTCCGCCGCCCCGTAGACCTGGTCGATGTTCTGGACGTTGAAATGGTTGAAGAGGTTGAAAGCTTCGACGCTGGCTTCTGTCGAGAGCCGTTCGGTGAGCCTGAAGATGCGCTGCAAGCGGACGTCGGTGTCGTAGTAGGAGGCACCGCGATACGAATTGCGACCCACGGTCCCGGTGCGGTCGGAGAAGGGGAACCCATCGCCGTTCACATCGAATCCCGCGAGAATAGAGAAGTAACGCGGGCTCTGCAAAGTGTTCAACATCGATACCTTGAAGTTGCGTAACAGCGCCGGCCACTCCGATGGACTGTCAGCCAGGATCGAAAAAACGAAACGGTGACGAATGTCGTTGTCGCCAACCGAGCGGTCCGCGTTCGGATCGAGATAATCCTGCGGCGTACTGGTGAGCTGCACGTCGGTCGCGATATCGATGGATTTCGAGTAGGTGTAGTTCGCCAGTACACTGTAGTGCCGGGCAAAATTCTTGCGCAAGCTGAGAATGCCACCGTTATAGATCGAAAACCCGGTCGGCGTTGCGATCAGCGCGAAACCGAAGCGCGGGTCGGCGGGAACAAAATTCTGGCGTCCATCGGGCAGGGTTCCATCGGGCGTCCCGTTCACGCTCAGATATACGGGTAACTTCGCTCCATGGACGTACTGATATCCGGTGGTGAGCACCCAGCCCTCTCCGAGCTGGTTTTCAATCTCGAGGCTGGCTTGTTGCGCGTAGGGATTGGGAAACTTCCTCTGGATGTATCCCAATGGGAACTGCTGCAGCGTTCCAGGAGAGGGATAGACGCCACTCGAGGTGAAATTGCGAAAGGCTTGCGAGGCCAAGAATGGCCCGGACACTCCGACTACTCCTGATGGGCCTAGTCCAACGACGCCGTTAGGCTCTTGAAAGTCCGGCACCAGCGCGTTGTTCATCGAGGTAAATGCCGAGGCTCCCTGCCAGCCGACCATCAGGTCGCTGTAATCCCAGGGCCCGGTAAAGAGACCGTAGCCGGCCCGGATGACGTGCTTGCCCCCGTTCAGCGAGTAGGCGAGGCCGATGCGAGGCTGCACATTGCCGTAATTCGTAGGATTGAGCTTGCCGGTCACACGCACATCGGAAGCGGACGGAAAGATATCGAAGTCATAACGAAGGCCCAGAGTAAGCGTTAGGTTCGTGGTCGCTTTCCACTGATCCTGCCCATAGAAATTCGCCAGACGATGCCAGAACTTCAGAGTGGTCGCATCCACAAACGACGGAGCGGCACTTCCCGCGTATAACGAGCCGGCAAAAGGCAGCGGGCGAGTCGGAATCTGCTGCCCGAAGTAGGAACGTGGTTGCAGGAACAGGAACTGGACCGGAGTGCCCGGACCGAAAGGCGGCCCCGCAAACTCTCCGGCGCCGAAGAAGCTCTGCGGAGTGAAAATCGCCGCCCCAGGACTGAAAAAGGTAGTGTCGGCATTGATCCAGACAGGCTCGAACCCACCACCAAACTTGAACGAGTGTGCCCCGTGAATATAGGTGAGGTTTTCCTGGGACTCAAACTGAGGTTCTTTGTAATAGGAAACGCTACCGGTAAAACCACCGCTGACGAGCGTGTCCGATACATCCAGCGTCGGTTCATAGCCTGCTCCGGTTGGGGTTAGATGAAAAACGCGACTGCCAAAGGCTACGACGCTCTCCGAAGTCCAGCGCGGATTGAAGAGGTGCACGTAGTTGCCGAAGACATTTTGATCGCGCACTGGGTTTGCCCGGTAGGTTGAGGGCAGCCCTTGTCCAGGCGCAGCGGTCGGAGCGTTCGCTTTGCGATCGTCGCTGAAGAGATAGCCAACGTTGAGGATGTTTCGTTCGTTGAATACTTGCGTGATCTTGCCGATCGCCTTGTCATAGTTATCGATTTGAAGAATCGAGTTCAGCACCTCGGGTTGAAGGCCGAACTGCTGCTTGATCTGGTTGATGCTCGGAGTACCGGGACCCATACAGCCGGCAGTATTGATGCAGCCGAGAATAAAGCTGGAATAAGAGGGAGAGTCCGCGCGCCTTTGCCCCTCATAGCCGGTGAAATAAAAGGTCTTGGAATGGCGGATCGGTCCGCCGAGGTCTCCTCCGAACTGATTCGCCCTTAGCGTGTGCAGCCCGGGAGCGGAAAGAGGATTGTCGGCATCCAACGCGCCGTTGCGGAAGTATTCATACGCCGCGCCGTGAATGTCGTTTGTGCCTGACTTGGTGATGGTGTTGACCAGGGATCCGAGATTGCGCCCGTTATCGCCGGAGTAAGGACCATCGACCACGCGAAACTCCTGCACCCAATCGAGCGAAGGGCTAGCGCGTTGCACCCCGGATAGGCTGACCGTGTAGTCCGTGCCGTCAAGGCCGAAGAATGAGCTATGAGTCTCGCGGAGGCCGCCAAAGCTGAGTTGCAATACGGTTTCGAGGAACGGCGACTGGGCCGCCGTGGCCGTGCTTCGGCCCACATTTGCGGTTGGCGTCAGCAGGACGAAGTCGATGAAATCGCGGCCTGCGATCGGCAGATCGGCGATCTGGTTCGGCCGGATTACCTGGCTTGTTTCCGTTTTGTCAGTTTCGACCGCACTTGCCGCGGACTCCGATACGGCGATGCTTTGATTGACCACGGCCATGCCAAGCTGGATCGCAATCGACGCCACTTGGCCAACCGTGAGCGTGACCGGTTGAGCCCGCTCGCTGAACGCATCCGCTTTCACGCTGAGTTGGTAGTCTCCGGCGGTCAATGCCGTCAGGACTGTCGAGCCTGAGTTATCCGTGGCCTGAGTGCGGAGGAGCCCCGTTCGGGCATTGTTGAGCGTGACCTGCGCGCTGGGAACAACGCTCCCGGAGGGGTCCGTTACGGTGACGCTCAGAGTAGCGAGTTGCTGTGCGTGGAGGAAGCTCACCTGCAGAAACAGCGTGCAGGAGAGTACGGGTAAAAGCAGAGCTGATTGGTTGAAATGCTTTCTGGTCATCGCTGGCTCTCAAAAGGTGGTTTCTTGCTTTATGTTGTTGGGTCCACTTTGGCGTTGTAGCGCTCTGCTTTGTGGCGTGCTATTTCTGCTCGACGGCCGCGGTGACGGCTTCTCGTATACCCGCGAGACGGTTCTTCGGTTCATAGCCGCTAAGGGCCAGCCGCTTGCCATGCAGACGATGCGCTTCTTCGGAGACAGGATGGACACCAGACGTAGTGATCCATCGGTTGTAGAAATTGAAGAGTGAGACAACGAGGATCGTGTAGTAGATCGCCTCGTCATTCCAACCGGTGTCGCGCAGCTGTGCCACGTCTTTCTCACTCATTTCCGGCAGGTCCGTGGTCATCTTTCGCGCGAAGCGCATCAGCGCCTTCTCCGGCTCCGGCAGCGGTGAAGATTCGAGGTCGTTGAGGACGCTACGCACTAACTCCTCGCTCCCGAGCATCTCCGCGGCCACCGCCGCATGCGAGCGCCAGCAGAACTGGCAGTCATTAGTCCACGAAGTGTAGGCTGCGATGAGCTCGCGCAAAGCGCCGCTGATCGGAGCGGGACTGCGCATCACGCCTTCGGTAAAGCTGGCAAGATGCGAAGTAACTTCGGGGCGAAAGGCGAATAGGTTCCATATCTGCCAGTACTCCCGGCCCGCCGCCTTGGTGACGTTGATAAGGTCCGCATAGGGACTGGGCTGGGGGTTCGCTTCTACTTCAGGGAGGTAGGTCGGTGTTTGCTCAATTGCCTTCAAGAGCTGCTCCTTTGTCTATGAGCGAAATGGATTCGGGCGTTGTAGGAAAGGCATAATGCGCGTGCAACGCATCATCGCTGAGGGTGATGAGAGCTGCAAGGCTCAAAGGGTCGAAACTCATCTCAACCTTTCGGATGACGCGCCGCGGCCGCGCAAGAGTTACTATTCTCACGCATCAACCCGTTGCGTTCGTAGACGCCGCGAATGAATCTTGGGTAACTCGATATGCGGAGGCACACAGCGTGGCCTACATCACTTTGCCGGTAGCCGAAGAGTTGGGCCGGGAATTTCCTGGCATCGTCGGGCCAATGACCTTCCGGCCGGAAACGGCAGCTCCCATCAATGAGCTCGTGAACATTTTGCTCCGCGGGGAAAGCACCCTTACTCGTGGAGAGCGCGAACTTATAGCCACCCATGTTTCCTGGCGCAACGATTGCTTCTTCTGCCAGACGATTCATGGGGCCGTAGCCGCCGCTCAGCTTGGACATGACGAGAAGTTGGTGCAGTCAGTAAAGACCGACTGGATCAACGCCGACATTACTCCCAAGATGAAAGCCCTCTTGAATATCGCCGGGAAGGTCCAGCAAGGCGGCAAGCATGTGACGGAAGACGATATAGCCGCAGCACGTAAGCAAGGGGCCACTGACCTGGAGATCCACGACACCGTGCTAATCGCTGCGATGTTTTGTATGTGCAACCGGTATGTGGACGGTCTCGACACCTGGGCTCCGCAAGATATGGATGTCTACCGGGATCATGCTGCTCAAATTGTGTCTCGCGGATACTCTGCGGTGACGGAATCCGCGACAGCACACGCGACTCGGTGAAGCGGTCTGAGGTTTGTGATAAAGGATTTCTCAGTTTCGGCGTTGGGGAGAGCAGAATGCCTGGTGTGACTTATAGGTTCTTCCCCTTGACGGAGCGGATTCATACACCAAAGACGGTTGAACTAAGTGAAGCAACGTTAGCAGTCGACGCTGCGGCCGCGAAGCTCTGTGCCGGGCTGACCGAAGAGCAACTCTCCTGGCAACCACGGCCGGGACGCTGGTCCATCGCCCAGAACCTCGCACACCTGCGTGCAACCACCGAAGTCTTCTTGCCGGCAGTTGATTCCGCCCTTGAGGCGAGCAGGAAGCTGACGCTGCATAGTGACGGACCATTCACGCTAAACTTGCTCGGCCGCGTCATGGTCTGGAGAATGGACTCGCGTCCAATCATCAAAATGCAGGCGCCAAAGCCCATCCGGCCACGATTGCTGGGCTCTCCCGCTTTGGAGTTGGAGCAATTTCTTATCTCGCAGGCGGCCATCAGGCGGCGCATTGCCGATGCCGATGGTTTGGACCTCACCGCTTTACGGTTTCCATCTCCTGTGGCCAGCTACTTTCGTGTTAACTTGCTGGAGTTCTTTTCCGCTTTCAACGCTCATTCCCGGCGCCATCTCTGGCAGGCTACCAACGTCCGGCGGGCGCTGCCTTTGTCCACTCTGAAAAATCACCGAATCGACGACTCGCATTTCCGGGCCGAGGCTAGTAGTAATGAGAAGGCGGCCGGCTCAGAGGCCGACATGTGAACGCCAACACGCCGATGAAAAGCGAGACAGATCTGGTCGATGTAACAGTCATTGGTGGCGGCCTCGCAGGTATGGCAGCCTCGATTCATCTCGCCGATGCAGGCCTGAGGGTCGTCTGTATCGAGGCGGATCCCGTCGATGCCGACCCAGTGGGCGAGTCCTTGGACTGGTCGGCGCCCGACCTGTTGAAACGGCTCGGCTTGCCGATGGAGCTGCTGCTGGAGCAAGGCATCGCAACCTTCAAGCACCATGTTGTTCTGAAACTCAGAGACGGTTCGGAACGGCAATATATCCCGGGCGAGTGGCTGGGGAAGCCTCCATACAACATCGATCTTCGAACCCTGCATGTCGATCGCGGTCAACTGAACCAGGCACTGCGTGAGATCTTTCTGGGCAAGGGAATTAGGTTAGTCAACGACAGAATCGTGGATATCGAGACTACGGGGCAGACCATCAACGCCGTCGTCAGCGCTAAGGGCGAACGGTTCCGCTCGCGATGGTTTGTCGATGCCTCCGGGTCGGCTGCCAGCCTGTTGCCGAGGACATTCAAATTGCCGGTCTATGAGTACGGTCCGCACAAGGTGGCGATCTGGGACTACTTCACCGTTCCTGAGTCCATCGATGGAACCACCCTCTACGCCGACGGCGCAGGACCGCGCTATATGGAGTGGGTTTGGCAGATACCGATTCATCCCCAGACCGTAAGTGTGGGCTTCGTATCTCCGGGTGAGGCCGTCAAAGAGAAGCGGCAGCAGGGGCTTAGCATTCAAGGCATCCTTGACGCGCAACTTAAACAATTCCCTGATCTGCAGGATCTGGGCCGTGACCCAGAAAAGAAACCGCCTCGAACCACATCGTTTCGTTGCCGTGTTTTTGCCAAGACAGCCGGACCCAACTGGCTGGTGGCAGGTGAGGCCGCGGCCATGATTGATCCGATGACCTCGAACGGGGTGACCGCTGCATTAAGAAACGCGGCTGAAGCGTCCCGGCTGATTATCCGATTTCGCGACCGAACACGTATTCCGCGCCTGCCCGCTTCCCTGTACAGCCAACGCGTGCTGAGTCTTGCAAGGTTTTTCAATAGCGCTATTGAGGATGTGCTCTACGATTGGCCGATCAGAAACCGAATTGGACCCCTCAACGCCGGCGATGTTTACACTATTCCCGCCTGGAGCATTAACGCCATCTACTCGCGAGCGCGCCCGCAGGGTCTCGTATCTACAACTCTCTTCCGGCTGCTACTGGCGTCGCTAAGATATTCCCTTAGCGCCTTCCATTGGTTTTGCGGCTGGAAGCCCCGTGCAGTTGGTTGAGCCAACTGTTCATTTTGCACGATTCTTAATCAATCATGAGATCTTGAGCCGAAGAGATAGATAAGCCAAAGGAGATTCGACAGTCGCGTACCATGATCAAAGTAGGTAAATGGAAAATCCCTTTGAGTCGCATCCACGCATCTTCATAGTCGACGACGAGATCAGCATCGCTAAGATGCTGTGCGTAATTCTTCAGATGCATCTGTTCGACACCGTGCCCTTTGATGATCCGCAAGTGGCGCTCGAGGCCGCCCGGGCTGAGCCTCCCGACTATCTCATTTCCGACATCGCGATGCAGGGCATGACGGGCATCGAGCTGGCAATCCTTCTCGAGCGCTCGGTCCCTGCATGCAAGGTGCTCCTGTTTTCCGGCCAGGTGGATGCGCCGGAGCTAATCAGACAAGCAAAGGAAGCCGGCCATACCTTCAGCTTTTTGCAGAAACCGCTTCATCCGACAGAATTGGTGGCGGCATTAAGAAAGTTGTAGACAGCGTGAACTGCCGGTTCGAGTGCCTCTGGTTCCCTGACGAAGGCCGGGTGCCCCACATCCCCGATTTCCTGTGAAACTTAGTGGGTTTCGCGAACCTCATGCGCCTTTCCTTAAAGAAAGGCGCACACGCTGCCATCTCTAGGCCCGCGTACAGGAAATTCGGGGCATCTCGCTCGTTTTTCGCGAGATGTGGGATACCACTGAACCTTCCGTCTATCTCTCGATTCCTGCGATGCATTGAGCGGTCAACATGGGTGGTCCAGCGGCAGGCCGCCGCTATCCGCTTATCGGTCAGTTCAACAACCGCGATTTGCTCCCGTTCATTGATTCGTAGCCAACATCCACGGGGAAAGGCGTATTCTTTTCCGGCGGGTCCCATACAGCTGCTTCTCCCGCTTGGACATCAAACTGCCGATGGCGGAATTAAGGTTATTGTTCGTGGACGACGACGCCGCACTGCGAACGGCGCTGGGCGCTGTGCTAACCCACCATGGGTTTTCACTCACAACGGTAAGCAGTGTGCCCGAGGCGCTGGAGCTGATCAGTACACAGAAGTTTGACGTTTTACTGTCAGATTTGAACATCGGCGAGCCCGGTGACGGCTTTACTGTGGTCAGCGCCATGCGCCGCGTACAACCGGACGCGTGCACATTCATCCTGACCGGCTATCCTGATCTTGAAACGGCGATACAGGCCATTCGCAGCCAGGTTGACGATTACTTCTCCAAACCCCTGCACGTCGACCGGCTGGTTGGGGCGATATCGGCCGTGCGAAGCGGTCAAAGGGCTCCCGGTAAATCACTCCCCACGCGCAAGGTGGCGCAAATTCTGCGCGAGCTTTCCCCCGTCATTTGCAATCGGTGGTTGCACAAAGTCCTGGCGGATCCCGAGCTGGCGGCACTTCCACTGAGCGAGGCGGAAAGAAGCGATCACATCCCAGACATGATGGACGAACTGATCAGACGGCTGGAGGGCCCACAGGAGGAGCTTAGCGACGAGGCAACAGAGGCCGCTCGAAAACACGGCAAGTTGCGCTATCAGCAGGGTTACACAATTCCCCAGATCCTTTTTGAGGCCCGTGTGCTGCAGCACGTGCTCACGTCCACCATTCACGAGAACCTGTTTGGCATCGATCTCAGCACTCTGGTTGGCGACATTCTGGAAATTGGGGAAACCCTCCAGGCGGACGCAGAAATATCGATTCGTGTTTACCAGTCGCAAATTCCACGCTCCCTGCAAACATCCTTTTCACTGTTGTACCGATCGCCCTACCTTGGCGTCGCAATTGCCGACGAGAACCGCATCATTGACGGCAATGACGCCTTTCTGCGGATGATCGGCCTCACGCGCACGCAGGTGTCCGCAGGAGAAATCGACTGGCGTGAAATTACCCCTGAGAAATTTCGCTCCCTCGACGCCAGCGCAATGGAGCAGCTTCGCGAATTCGGTACTTGTGTTCCCTATGAGAAGGAATACGTTCTGCCCGATGGCTCTTCCGTGCCGTTTCTCATTGGAGCCGTGCGGCTTAGCGCAGAACCTTTCCAATGGTCGTGCTATGTCGTGGAGATAAGCGAGCAGCGGAAATTACAAGCTGCGGAAGAGAAAGTGAGGGCTTGGGAAGCTCGCTACGTGCTGATCAATCACCTGGCGCACGAGTTGAATAATCCATTGGCTGCCATGACCTTCACACTTCACCTGCTAACTACCCACCCTCACTTAACCGACGACACTCTGAAGCTGGTTTACGATGCCAGTGGCATGCTTGACCGGATCGCGGCCACCGTGCGCAGAGTGCTGGAGGAAGTCCAGCAGGTTTAGTATGTCGAAAAAGTCCAGGGTAAGTCAGTGTGGGGTGAGTCGCGCTTCCCTGGAGAATGGTTAAACAAGATGAACGACAAGCGCACCAGTAAGCAAAGGGTGCCCCAGGTCTCGATTTTGAGACCTGGGATCCGTGCAACGGGCACTAGATGGAAGCGCCACTCACCGATAACGATCTAAGTAGTTATAGGTTGCTGAGTGCTAGGTAGCGAGATTAGCCGCGGTGGCCGGTCCACTGCTGGTGGTGATCGCTCCATTTACACCCGAAGGGAAAAAACCTCCACTGGTGGCGTTCGCCTTATTGCCGAATGCAAGGTAGAGAACCTCTCCTGGCGTTCTGGTGGCGGCCAGCCCATTGCTGGCGTTAATCGACAGTATCTGGTACTTAGTCCCACTGGGAGGCGGAATGAGATCGGCTCCATCCAACTTAGGTGTGGTGATACCCAGGACCGCCATCTGTGTGCGAACCGAAGAAACGTGCTCGGCTTCAGCAGCAAGTATGCGGGCCGCGGTGGTGATGATGCTCGGTGTGCTGAGTAAGCCGGCTGCGCCAGCGTACGCTGAAACGCCTATATCCTCAAAGATTCGCGACAGGCGCAAAAAGCCAGCCTGCGAGTCGAAGCCGAAACCCAGAGCATCTAGATTCAGGTTGGGTTTGGCAATTGTCCGCGACCCTAAAGCGGAGCGGAGTAACCTGACGTGAGCGCGCTCGTCGCTTCCGATCTCGGCGGCGACTTGGGCTGAAAGAACCTGGGCCGCGTTGTTAAAGTCGACTATCTTGCCCCCGGTGGTCGAGCCGCCCTCGGCAGGGTTAGAGCCATTCGCTTCTCCGCTCACTCCAATACCAAAGGTCTCAATGCCCCTGCCGTAGAAGGCATAGGTGTAGAACTCCGACTCAAGATATTCGAGGTTAAGAGCAAATTTAAGGACTTCTACCTCGGTGGTCGTTTGGGCCTCGGCAGGAGTAAGTCCAGCCATGGAGAGCGCGCCGACCCCAGCGGTCGCAGCAGCAATCGTCTTCATGAAGCTGCGTCGATTAGGAGACGCAGAAACCACTTCGTCGATCAGATTTTTCGGCATGATTTCCCTCTAAGAACTGCGTTGATCTATCGTTGATGGTTGAGTGCCGCGCGTTCAAGCAAGCCGGGCGTTCAATCGCACGAAGGTGCGGTTATGGGCTCATAGTCGCCGCGATGGTGCCGCGGGTCCTGGATATGGCTACTAAGCACGTGCCTTGTAAGTCGCCTACACCCCAGGTACTTTCCCTTTAGCTAGTCAGTAACATCTTCTGCGTATATGTCATAGAAACGTGTCCTTCGACACACAGAAGTGCGGAGGGCCATAGAACCGACCATGAGCGTTGCTAAGTTGTCTGGAAATTTCGTTCTTCGGAGGCCACCCCGCCGAGCTTTCGCGGGATCAAGTCCCCATTACATTACGCAGGACGATCGAGAGTTGGATTCATTGAAGTAAGAGAAATTCAGTAACGCATGGTCGGTCGTGCATGCACCCGCTGAACCAATATGATGCACGAAACAAAATCAGGCAAGGCGAACTTCTCCGTCGCTTTCCATCAGGTCAAATTTCGAGACAACGACTCTGCTGCCAGCATCGCAGCTACCTTGGCGCGGCGAATCCGCTCGCGAAGCTGGGCCGTGACCGATCGATGACAACGAAGACACAGGGTTCGAATGTTATCCAGGTCGCACTCTCCGCCGCCTTCCGTCACCGGCAGAATGTGATCGGCATCCCACAGACTTTTACGAATCTTTGTCTTCAAACCCCAGTGGAGCATAAGGGCCTGGCGAGCGGAGCCGCGTGCCCGCTTCAGCCTGCGATGCTCTTGGATCGTGTCAAGACCACAATGAGCGCATACTCCTCGATCGCGTTCGAATATATGTTCGCGCAGGTACCCTGGCTGCGATCGCAGCTTCCATTCGTGTACGCAATAGTCCGAGCAGAAGGTGAAGCGGCGGGGCGGTACCTCCAGCGAGCACCACCGGCACAGGCCACGCCCGTTTGGGCCGCGGGATACACTTTTGCGGTCGACCCAACCTCCGGGCATGACGCGTGACGTGCTCATAGACTTGTTCTAAATTCACGAGCGCCTCCTGCAAAGTGCCTCCGAAGGCGACCGGCCCATGACCGCGGCGCTCAAGAAGTAGTGAGAAAATCAAAAGATGCACGCTGCGATGGTAGAAGACTTTACGGCTCCGCCCCGCTACCGCGAGACCGCGGACCCGGTGGCGAAGGAAGGGGAAGTGCTGCTCCGGGTTCGGGCCGCTGCGCTGAGCAATTTAGTTCGTGGCCAGGCAAACGGATCGCACTACAGCAGCCTCACGACTCTTCCGTTCACGCCGGGGAACGATGGCGTGGGCGTCGCCGCCGATGGTGCACGGTTTTACTTTATCTCTCCCCGCGCACCTTACGGCTCCATGGCCGATTACAGCGTGGTCTCTTCTTCCATGACCATTCCCCTGCCTGCAAATCTCGATGACGCGGTGGCTGCGGCACTGGGGAATCCGGGGCTTGCAACCTGGGGATCCTTGCTGAGCAGGGCCAAGCTCCAGCCGGGTGAAGTGGTCTTGATCAACGGGGCCACCGGCATCGCCGGGAAACAGGCTGTACAGGTGGCGAAATATCTGGGTGCCGCGCAGATTATCGCTACCGGCCGCAATGAAGAATCGCTGGCGGAGTTGCCCGCCCTGGGGGCCACTACGACCATCTCTCTGAACCAGCCGGAAGAAGCTCTGCTGCGGAGTTTTAAATCAGTGCTCCCCTGGCGTGCAGGTGGTTCTGGACTACCTGTGGGGCCCGTCCGCGGAGTTGATCTTAAAAGCCGCGGCCGGCCATGGATCCCTAGAAGGCGAACCCCGCATCCGTTTTGTGCAGATTGGATCGGTCAGCGCTAACGCCATCACGCTGCCTGCTCAACTGCTGCGCAGTTCTGGCGTTGAGCTAATGGGCAGTGGCCTGGGCAGCCTCTCCTCGCAACAAATCCTGCAGTCGCTAAGAGAGATGTTTGCGGCCGTCTCCAAGGTGCCCTTCGCGATTGATATAGACCAGGTCCCGCTGGCAAAGGTGGAAGAAGCCTGGATGCTCAAAGACGAGCGCCGGATCGTGTTCATCCCGTAATGAGAGAGTTTTTTCCATTCTGGAGCAGCTATTCCACGGGATACGGTCCGTCTGAGAATACCTGCGCATGGTAACCCTTCGATCCGATCAACTGCGCAAGAGGACTACGCATGTCCTTGTCTGCTTTTAGTTGCTCGAGGATGGAGGTGAAGTCATATCGTGGCACCCAGCCAAGTTCGTTCCGAGCGCGTTCATTGGCGTATACGCGGTCGATACTGGGAAACATCCTCCATTGCCTGCGGCCATATTCGGCCTCATACTCCGGCACGCGTTGTCGCACTACGAGGGGCGCGTTGAGGCGCAATTCCGCCAGATCGTTGCGGCGGAATGGCGTCGTTGCGCTTACGATGTACTTGCGGAAACCGACAGCGGCTGTCTGTTCCGCGGCTAATATATGAGCGCTGACAACATCTTCAATGTCGACACGACGGTACAGGTATTCATTCGCCTTCGCATTCGCGTCTGAGAATTCGTGCCGCACTTTGCGGTTGTCATCGTCCTCAGGAAAGAAGCGGGACGTTCGTAGCACAATACATGGAAGGCCCTGGTTGCGATGGAACAACTCACAAAGATCTTCGGCTGCCGCTTTGGTCACGCCATAGATGTTCCTGGGAACAGGCGTGACCTCTTCCGTGATCCAGGCTGCGGGAGCGTCCCTTGGGGGAACAAGCGCGTTACCAAACACACTGGTTGTGCTGGTGTAGACAAAAGATTCGACGCCCGCTGCGGCGGCCTCCTCCAGCAGGTTGAGCGTACCGGTCACGTTGGTATCGACAAAGTCCTGCCGGGTGTGAGTGGCAACATGAGGCTTGTGCAGTGTGGCCGCATGGAAGACGGCTTGAACCCCACTCATCGAGCGACGCACCCGATAGCGATCTGTAATGGAACCGACGTGCGTAGTAAAGCGCGATTCCAGCAGGTCAAGGCCGACCACTTCATATTGCAAATCGCGCAGGGTTCGAACCAGGGCCTCACCCAGGTGCCCGGAACTTCCGGTGACCAATGCCTTCATGATGATTGATGATAAATCTGCCCTCTTTTCAGAATTGAACCTTTAGGAGTAGAATTCGGCGCCTCACCGGGATGGCGCGTTCCACGGGCCTCTCCCGGTCACTGGAGGCGAATGATGAGAATGTCGAAAAAGCAAATTCTCCTGGTGACACTGGCCACGGGCCTTCCCATCCTCTTAGGAGGATGTGACCGCCACAGCAAATCTGAGCAGTACTTTCTGATCGCCACCAACGTCGGTTTGCCTTACTGGCAGTCGGCGCATGCCGGCTTTTCCAGAGCCGCCCTGGAGTACGGTGTAAGCGAAGACATGCGCGGACCCGATACCTTCACGCCCGCCGTCGAGGTGGACGAATTTCGTGCCGCAGAGGCCAGAAAGCCTGCCGGAATCCTGGTTTCCGTTTCCGATCCGGCTCTGATGGGGCCGGAGATCAACAAGGCCATTGCCGCCGGAATTCCGGTCATCACCATGGACTCCGATGCTCCCGACAGCCAGCGGCTCTATTTCATCGGTACCAACAACCTGCAGGCGGGGCGGTTAGGCGGCCAACGCGTGGCCGCAGAATTGAACGGGAAGGGGAATGTGGTTTTCTTCACCATGCCCGGCCAACCTAATCTTGAAGAGCGGCTGAAGGGGTACAAAGATGCATTTTCAGCTTATCCCGGCATCAAGATTGTCGAGGTTTTTGACATGAAAGGAGAGTCCGGCACCGCCATGGATAAGGCGAATGAGTACCTGGCGCGGACGGGCGCGTCCAAAATAGATGCATTCGTATGCCTGGAGGCGTCCGCAGGCAAGGACGTAGGGGAAGCCTTCAAGCGTAACAAAGTGCAAGGCACCATGCTGATGGCCATGGACGTGGACCGCGCGACGCTTGACTTGGTCAAAGACGGCACCATCCAGGCCACCATTTCGCAGAAGCCGTATACCATGGCTTTTCTCGGTCTCAAAGCGCTGGACGACCTCCACCACTACCCGCTGAAGCCCCTGAATCGCGATTACGAGTTGGATCCGATGTCGCCCATCCCTGCCTTCGTCGATACCGGAGTATCCCTGGTCGATAAAAGCAATGTCGATAAATTTTTGAGTCCCCCGGCCGAACCAGTAGGCGGACTTTTTGCCTGTATAGCAGTAGCTTGAGGGGCTGCACCCGTCGTTTTCGTCCCATGGACTCTCGTAAGAACATGGGGCACTCGTCCAGCCGCGGACGCCCTGCTGGTAGTTTGCCCGCCTTCGGCTCATACCCTAGACTCTCGTCCGGATTGTTTTCAATTCTCACCAGGCGGGATCGCGATCCCAATCCCACCGCGCCTGTAGGGCGAAACCGGCCGCGAAACCAAGGCTGACAAACCACATTTATATAGCTTATCTCCCTCAGCTCGCTGATATTCCTCATATCGGCGTGGCCTGAATCGTGGCTTGGCCAGGACGGTTCTGCCCGGGTTTAGCTCTGGCGCTTTCGCAGCGGTCTGCTTCAGCGCGTTCCACGTTAAAACTCGACCAAAGGAATAGCGATGAGACTGTTGCGACACTTCCCGAACAGCGCACCCGCGCCTCAACCGGTAACGATCCCATGGCGAAATTCAGTACGAAAAGGCTGCTTCGCAGCGGCTTCGTACATAATGTGATCGCTCTTTATGGAGTGCAGGCATGCACCTACGCACTGCCTCTGCTGACCTTTCCCTACCTTGCGCATGTGTTGGGCCCTTCAGGGTGGGGAGTGGTGGTATTTGCGCAGGCAATCGGGGATGTGATTGCGAGCGTGGTGGAGTATGGCTTTGATATCTCTGCATCGCGGGAGACGTCGCTGCAACGCAACGACCCCAAACGGCTCTCCGCGCTGATTTCCGGAGTCTTGGGCGCCAAAGTTCTGTTGGCCATGGTGTGTATCGCTGGGGCCCTTTTTTCCCGCCGATACACGCACCATATTGCTCCCTCTCTGGCGCTGTTTTGGGCTAGTACGATCTGGGGCGTTTGCCAGGGCATCAATATGTTGTGGTTCTTTCAGGGCCTGGAGCGCATGCGCCTGGCCAGCGTGCTTGAAATCGGAGGCAAGGTCCTCGCCACCCTGAGCATCTTCGTGTTGGTCCATAAGCCGGACGATGGCTGGAAGGTGATGGCCGCCCAGTGTGTCGGCTGCGTGGTGGCCCATGGAGTGACGGTGGTTCTGGCGTATCGCGAAGTGGGCTTTCAATGGCCTACCCCCTCTTCGGTGTGGAATGCTCTTCGATTGGGTGGGTCGATGTTCCTGTTTCGCGCCGTGCAGGGCCTTTCCGGTTCAGTGAACCGGCTGGTGCTTGGCGCGGTCGCTCCCGTAGCGGTCCTGGGCGAGTATGCCGGCGCGGAACGGATCACGCGCGTGTTTCAGCAGGGAATGTGGCCGGTGAACCAGGCGCTTTACCCGAAACTGACCCAACAGGCGCAAAATGATCCCGGGAGTCGCCATGAAGACGGTGAGGCTCAGCCTGCTTTTTCTGGGCGGGCTGGGCCTGATCTTCGGCCTGGCTATCTTCTTTGGGGCTCCACTGCTGGTCCACCTGGTGCTAGGTCAGGCCTTTCGAGAACTCGGTGCCGGTATTGCGCGTTTTTGCCCTTTGGATTCCGTTGGTCGCGCTGTGTACCGTGATTATCTTCCAGTTGCTGTTGCCCAATCAACTGGACAATCAATTCAACATCGTGAACTTCACCGCCGCCCTGGTTGGCATAGGGGCCGCCTTCTGCTTGCGCCGAGTTCAGGCCGTTGGGATCGCATGGTCGGCCGTCATCGCCCAGCTCTATACCCTGATTGCCTTCTCCTTCATATTGGGGCGAGCCGGGTTGAATCCTTTTGCGGCGACGGTTGGCGCCCACTCCGCCCTGCGCTCCTGGTCCCCGTTTTGGCTGCTGCCGGTGGAAGGAGCAAGCCTGCGCGCGGTAGCGACGACCTGATTCGGGTTCCGTATCGAGAGCGGCAGCGAATATCGTAGCCCGGGAAATCTCCGCTGGCGGCATTCCCCTTTCGGGGGATGACACATGCCAAAAACGTCTATAGCTTGTATATCTTTTTGGCGAAACGAGACCTATGGGCCTGGGATACGGAAAAGGACGTTTGATGCCGACCGGTACGCGCGGACCTGCCATCTATGTCAGCTACAAAATCAGCCAGCAAATCGTGGAAACAACGGATTCCAATGGCCCCTCCCTGAGACAGAAAGCCATCGTTCACGCCATTACAGCTGAAGCCGGCCAGCCAATTGGGCTGGGTGATTTCGACCTGCTGGTCGGTGACGAAATCGTCCGCTTGAAACACGTCGCCAGCGATCCCGAGTGGCTCGTACTCTCCTCCGACGCATCCGCGATCTGCGCCGTGCATGTTGCTTTTCCCTTCGGGCGATCAAGAATGCAGGAGTATGACCGAATGGAACGCATCTGAGTACGCGCGGATCTCTGCCCTCCAGGCGTCCATGGCTGAAGAGGTCCTTTCGCTGCTCGACCTCAAAGGCACGGAACATATTCTCGATATCGGCTGTGGAAACGGGAAGACCACGGCCGAGATTGCCGCCCGCGTTCCGCAAGGCGATGTCGTTGGTGTAGACGCCTCCGCTGACATGATTGCTTTCGCGGCGGCGCACAGCGATCTTCATCCAAACCTCAATTTGCCGTCGCGGATGCCCGGAATCTGCCCTATCAGCACCAGTTCGATCTTGTGGTCTCGTTCAACGCGCTGCACTGGATTCCGGAGCAGGATCAGGCGCTTAGATCCATTCACTCCGCACTCAAACCGGACGGTCGGGCGCAACTGCGTTTGGTGCCCAAAGCCGAGCGTAAAAGTCTTGAGGATGTGATCGAAGAAACCCGTCTCTCCCCACGCTGGAGCGAATACTTCAAGAGCTTCCGCGATCCGTACCTCCACCTTACGGCGGATCAATATGGAAATCTGGCTGAGAGCAACGGCTTTGAAGTCCGACGCAAGCGGGTAGCAGCCAAAGCCTGGGACTTTCAATCGCGCGCCGCCTTTCTGACCTTCGGCGGGGTTACCTTCGTTGAGTGGACGCAGCACCTGCCGGAAGCCCAACGCTTCCCTTTGCTACGGATGTGCTTGACCGCTACCAGCAGGTAGCCGCCGACGCGCCCGGGGAGGAGAATTTCTTCCGCTTTTATCAGATGGACATCACGCTCTCGCCCCGGTAACACAGGTCGGCCAGTTTGGTGCTGTAAACAAGGTTCTCGCATTCTCCAGCATAAAAGTGCTAACATCCGTTCGTTACCCTGGCGCGCAGGAAGCCAGGCGGGAAAGCTCCCTTTCCCAATCAGCTAGACGCAGCAAAAAGTCCCCTGCCGGAATTGAAAAGGAGGCGGACATGAAAACCACTTCTGCAATCAGCACAGCAGCTCTATTGGCACTGATGCTCTCTGGATTATCGTCCAGGGCGCAAGAGCCGGTCGCCCCCGCTGCACAACGGCCAGCGACGACGCCAGCGCCCGTCCGCAAACTCCGGTATCCGCCAATTCCAAGGTTCGCATTGTGCGCCTGAGCGAGGTCAAAGGCGAGGTGCAGCTCGACCGTCAAACGGGCAAAGGTTTTGAAGGTGCCATGGCCAACTTGCCGGTGACCGAGGGAAGCAAGCTGAAGACAGAAAATGGCGTTGCGGAGGTCGAGTTCGAAGACAACAGCACCGTACGAGTGGCGCCGAACTCCCTGGTAGAGTTTCCCCGGCTCGAATTGCTCCCGTCCGGCGCCAAGGCATCCAGTATCAGCGTGCTGCAGGGCATGGTCTATGTGAGCCTGGTGAACACCAAAGGCAACGAATTCAGCGTCAAATTTGGCCCCAACGATACGATGAACCTGCCGCCTGACAGCCACGTCCGGCTGCAGCTTACGTCGACCGAAGCGAAGCTGGCGGTGATGCACGGAGACGTCCTGATCGAGGAACCCTCGGGAAGCACGACCGTGGGCAAGAATAAGACCGCGACCTTCAATCTAACGGCGCAAAGCCAACCGGAGATTGCCAAGAGCGTGGTGGAACAACCCCTGGATAACTGGGATAGCGATGCAGTCCAGTACCACAAGAGCTTTGCCAACGCCACTCGCTATGGTGGCTCGCCCTACTCCTACGGCATCAACGACATGAATTACTACGGAAGTTTCACCTCCGGGTGTGGCGGTTCGATGTGGCGGCCGTACTTTACCAGCGCCAGCTGGGATCCCTATGGAAGTGGGGCGTGGGCCTATTATCCGAGCGCGGGCTATTCCTGGGTTTCTCCTTATCCCTGGGGCTGGACTCCCTACCACTACGGCAGCTGGTCCTTCTGTCAAGGAGTCGGCTGGGGTTGGCTACCCGGCGGAACCTGGATGGGACTGGCAAACAATTCGTTCGCTAACAGCACTGCCGGAACTCGGCACTCTCCGCCCACGTCCGCCGGTTCACCCTCCCCTGAACGCGGAATCGTCCCTGGTGCCGGTAAACCTGAAGTCGGTTCCCGCGTCGGGTCTTAGCGCTCATGACACGTTTGTGTTCCGCAATAATTCGGCGGGATTGGGTGTGCCTCGTGCCAGCCTTGGCAAACTCAACAGTTTTGCAAATCAGACGGCGCAACACGGCATGGCGACGACGAATGTGTACTACGCAGGCGAAGGCCAGCGAACGGGAGAGTGGAAGAGGAATTGCGGGCGCGTCGTCTTCATGAGCATGAGCAACGCGTCAATGGGCCGGTCCTCTGCCGGCCCAGCAGCATGCAAAGTGCACCAGCGATGTCCGGCGGCGGACCAAGTGCGGGTTCAGGCGGTGGGGGCCATCGCTGAGCACTTTCCGGACCTGCCACGAGGGACGGGTGCCCCACATCTCGCTGGTTTTTCGCGAGATGTGGGATACCACGAAGGCCAGTTTCTACTCTCCGCATCCTGAACCACCTCCCGTTAAGAGCAGTGGTATCCCACATCTCGCGAAAAACCAGCGAGATGTGGGGCACCCCGTCCTTTGTGGCAATCCGTTCTCGCGTCGCGTGCATCCCTAGGGAACCTTCGCGGCAAAAGTGGATGCCGGCAGGGAACACTGTTGTAGAGATTGGCATCGGTGAAGCTCTGCCACCCGTAACGGACCTCCACCGGCTCCGCAACCTCAGGCGAAGAAACCACCACAACCGGACCCTCGACCTTGGCGGTGGCAGCGACGAAGCGGCCATCCGCGCCGGCGATCTCGAAGCCTTTTAGCTCGCTTCCGTTGCTGTGCAGGCCTTCGCATGGTCGAACCAGATTTGCAGGGCTCCCCCTTCCCGCGTGGCTTGACGGAACAGGGGCCCACTGAATTCGAAGCCAGTCTCTCCGTAAGCAACGGCGCGGCCCGCAAGGGCGAGCCGCGCTCCCACCGTTTGCTTGTCTGGCGGGTGCACATTGTCGCGCTGGCCAATGTCGAGGGTGACGGCCATGCCTGTGTTAACCACATGCAGGCTTCGCCGCTGGCTGTCACGAATGAGGCCCCAATTTTCTCCCGGCGACTCAAAGCTCGAGATCTGCACAAAAAGGAACGGAATGTTGCCCAGACCCCACTGCTGCCGCCAGTCAGCGATCAGCGTGGGCAGCAGTTTCGCATACAGGCCTGCGCGATCGGCAGCGCTGTCGGTCTCTCCCTGGTACCAGAGGAAACCTTTGACGGCATAGGGCGTGAAAGGCGCAACCATCCCGTTGTAGAGCCCTGCCGGTATCCAGGACGACGGGTCCGGATGCCAGGGGTGGGAGGGCTTCGGCAGGTGATGAGCGGCGGCCTCCGCATCGGCCCTCTTCTCCCCGGCTTCTACCAGGTCGAGATGGGTCTGCATGTCGGCAAAATGGGCGCGTGCAGCAAAAGCGGGCATAAGCGAGGGGTCGGCAGAAAGTGCGTCGAGGCTGATCCAGGAGTCGATCGGCGTGCCTCCCCAGGAGGAGTCGATCACCCCAATGGGAATGTGTTCACGCCGGTTGATCTCGCGGGCGAAAAAGTAAGCCACGGCCGAAAAATCCTCTGGCGGTCGCGGGGGAGCACGGTTGCCAGGCCCCAGAGAAGCCGGGGAGCGGCGAATCAGAGGATTGGTGCTCTACGCGCAGAAGGCGGACCTGGGGCAGGTCGGCCTGGGCGATCTCCTGCTCCGCGTTGGTTACATGCGCACTCGGCGGAAATCCGGCAAGGGGCATTTCCATGTTGGATTGCCCGGAGGCAAACCACACGTCGCCCACCAGCAGGTCAGAACGGGTAAGTTCGGAGCTGCCGTGAACGACCAGGGTGAAGGGACCCCCGGCCGCCTCGGGTTTGAGCCAGGCCTCCCATAGCCCCACACTGGAGGCGGTAACGGTGACGGACTGTCCGTGGAAGGTAACGGTGATCTTTTCTGCCGGCGAGTCTTGGCCCCACACGTGGATGGGCACGTCTCGCTGCACGACCGCGTGGTCGGTAAGTACACTGGCAAGCTGCAGTTCCGCTCGGACGGGTGTACTCACCACCCAGGGCGCTGCCCAGGCCAGGAAGGCGAGAGTACGGAAACTAACCTGCAGTCGGGCCGGAAATAACTTAATGGGATTACAACTTAGATTGTGCAGATAGCCTCTCATTGGTCTAGGATAGGCACTACTTTGTGGGCCCCTGATCTTCCCCCAGTAACGTCATTCCAGTAGCAGGATAAAGGAAGGGAAACTATGTTTGGTTTAATTTGGTGGGTTATCGTAGGTCTCATTGCAGGTTGGCTCACGGGCAAGATCATGAGCGGCGGAGGCTATGGGCCCCTCATGGACATCATCGTCGGCATCCTTGGTGCTTTGTTGGGTGGGTTCCTTATGTCGCACCTCGGCTTTGCAGGGTCCGGCGGCCTGATTTATACCATCATCGTCGCCGTCATTGGGGCAGTGATCCTAACCCTGCTGCTTCGTCTTATCACTCGCGGCCGGGTACGCCAGATTTGATGAGGATCAACACTTAACCGGCGTAAGCATTCGAGCCAACAACGAGCCTGCTCCATCGGAGCAGGCTCGTTGTGCTTTGTTGCTAGAATTGCACACTATGCCCGGCAGCATAGTCCTCCGTGCAGTCAACCACGGTTACGTTCGGGCCTGCCCCATTTCCGGCTGATGGGGAAGAGGAGAGGCTCCGCAATGGTGAGGGGTATTCCGCGCATTGGTAGTGGTGTTCCTGGTGGCGCCTGTCCTGGGCCAGATGCCCGATGGCGCCGTCGCGTATGGTCCCTACAATGCAGTATTCCTCGATGTCGGCACGGGTTTATCCAAGCCCTTGGCTGCCGGCGATGTGCTTTTGGATCCGGGGGCCCAGTGGTCGATCTAT
Organism: uncultured Acidobacteriaceae bacterium; assembly: GCA_963805955.1. GTDB lineage: Bacteria > Acidobacteriota > Terriglobia > Terriglobales > Acidobacteriaceae > PALSA-350. The sequence continues at coordinate 176,529 of CAWDVZ010000010.1, read as the reverse complement.
AGTTGGGTCCGTGTAGCCAAGCCGATGGTGGGCGACACCGTGATTGCGGTAGTGGGCAATCCGGATTTTGCCGGCTCGCGCGCGCTGGGCACGCAGAATGGAAAGCTGGCGCTATACTCCGGACGCGACGCGGTGGTGCGTTCTGAGGTGGCGCTCACCCCTGGATCGTGGCATCTGGTGGCCGCAACCTTTTCCCAGGCCGATGCTCACCTTTACGCCGATGGCGCGGAGATCGGTCATGGAGTGGCGGCGGAAAGCGCCCTGGCGCCCTTACTGAGCCTTGCTCCGGCAACTTCTTCCGTCAGCGAAGCCAAACATTTCGGCGGTGAGTTAAGCGGGCTTACCCTGATGCGCCGGGCATTGGCCGCGAGCGAGTTGTCGCGCATGTATTCCACTCCGCCTGATTTCGGGCTGCTGGAGTTTGCGGACGGTTCGATCCGGTGGCCGGTGCAGACACGCGGGCAAGCGGGCATGAGCGCGCCGCAGGATCCGTCGACCCTCCCCCATAGCAATGCCCCGCCCCAGACGCCCGTCGCGCAACCCGTAGCACCTGCCAGCGACACTCCGGGTGAACCGGGCGAGTGGATCTTGCGCGGAGGCTGGAGGATGCAAGCCGCGCCCAAAGTGACTGCCACGCCGGAAGCAATTTGCGCCGGCTCCTACGATGCTTCCGGTTGGATGGAGGCCGTCGTGCCCGGCACTGTACTCACCACCATGGTGGCCAGAGGAGTCTATCCCGATCCCGATTACGGCCTGAATAATCTGGCTATCCCTGAATCACTGAACAAGCAGGATTACTGGTACCGCAAGGAGTTTCCCACCCCCGTCATCAAAGACCGGCAGAACTTGACCCTGACCTTTGAGGGCATTAACTACGCCGCATCCGTTTGGTTGAACGGCAAACGCCTGGGCGAGATACAGGGAGCCTTCATCCGCGGCAGTTTCGACGTGACTGCCCAGGCTCAAGAAGAGCGGCATGAACGTCCTCGCAGTGCGTATCTCTCCGCCTCCGCATCCCGGGATTCCGCACGAGCAATCGATCAAAGGCGGACCAGGAGAAAATGGCGGCATCATGGTGCTCGATGGTCCAACGTTTGCGGCTACCGAGGGCTGGGACTGGATACCCGGCGTGCGCGACCGCAATTCGGGCATCTGGCAGGACGTCACGCTGACCGCAACCGGAGCCGTCAGCGTGGGGGATGTGCAGATTATCACCACCCTGCCGCAACACGATGGCAGCGAGGCGGACGTGGAGATTGCCGTACCCCTCAGCGGAAAGTCCGGGCCGCCATCCGCGGGGATGTCCACGTTTCTTTCGACGACGTGAATGTAACCAAAGAAGTTACCGTAAGGGAAGAGCAGACGGAAGTACGACTGAGCCCCTCCGAATATGCGCAGTTGAAGGTGAAGCAGCCCAAACTATGGTGGCCGAACGGGTACGGCGAACCCGCCCTGCACACCATGAGGATCTGGTTTACGGTTGGAGGCAGAACGCTGTCGGAAAAGAAGGTTCGATTTGGCATGCGGGAGATCAGCTACGAGCTTTCGCTGCTGGATGCGCAGGGCAACCTGAGGCGGCTTGAGTTTTTCCCATCGGCGACCAGGGGCGAGAAAGTAGTAAGCCAGTCGCATCAGGCGTTGCGGCAAACATCGCATGGGGTGGGTGGCGTCACTTTATCCGGGCGCCGAGAGCTCAGCCTCGCTGCGCACGTTGACCGACCTGAAGACTGCTCCCTATCTGGTAATTCGGGTGAACGGAGTGCGTATCGCCTGCAAAGGCGGTAACTGGGGCATGGACGATTATCGTAAGCGGGTCTCGCGTGAGCACCTGGAGCCTTTCTTCCGGTTGCATCGGGACGCGCATCTGAACATGATCCGCAATTGGATGGGTCAGGATACCGAAGAGGTCTTCTTCGATCTGGCCGACGAGTATGGTTTGCTGGTTTGGAATGACTTCTGGGATTCGACCCAGAACTATAATCTTGAGCCGGCGGACCCGGCGCTGTTTCTGGCCAACGCCAAAGATACGATTCTTCGTTTTCGCAACCATCCTTCGATAGCCGTGTGGTGCGGGCGTAACGAAGGTGTTCCCCCTCCTATCATCAATGAGGGGTTGGAGAAGCTGGTAAGAGAGGAGGACGGCACTCGTTACTACTCCGCCAGTTCCAACCAGGTGAACCTGCAGAACAGCGGACCTTATAGTTACAAGCCACCGTCAAAGTTCTTTACCACCCTGAACCGGGGTTTCTCGGTGGAGGTGGGCACGCCGTCCATGTCCACCCTGGAGTCGTTCCAACACACCATCGCGCCGGCTGACCAATGGCCCCTCAGCGATGCCTGGGCCTACCATGATTGGCACCAGAGCGGTAATGGAGATGTCGCTCCTTTCATGCAGGAGCTCACCACGGAGTTTGGTGAGCCGGTCGATCTTGCCGATTTTGAGCGCAAGGCGCAAATGTTGAACTATGTCGATCATCGCGCCATCTTCGAGGGTTTCAATGCACATCTGTGGGCGCCGAACAGCGGCCGCTTATTGTGGATGACGCAGCCGGCATGGCCGAGCACCATGTGGCAGATTCTCAGCTCAGACTATGACACCCAGGCCTCGTTCTACGGGGTCAAGGAGGCCGCCGAGCCGGTGCATGTGCAAATGAATCTGCCCGACCTGCACGCGGCCATCGTGAACAACACGGAGAGAGCCATTGTGGGCGCAACCCTGCAAGTTCATGCCGTGCGCGGCGACGGCGCCAGTGTTTTTGAGCATCAGGAGACTGTCTCTGCGCCGCCGCAGGCAGTCACCCCCTCGTTCCTGGTCGACGTTGGCCTGGCGAGCGCAACGGACGTAGTGTTTGTGGAGATGGAGTTGAAAGACCCGCAGGGAACGCTGCTTTCCCGGAACTTCTATTGGTATGCGGCGGACAGTGAAACCTATCGCGGCATGAACAAGCTGCCGCACGTGTCGCTAGCAACCAAGGCGGTCGCCCAAGCAACGAGTGGGGGAGAAGCTCACGTGATGGTTGCGCTGGAGAACACGGGATCGGCCGTCGCCGTGGCCGCGAAGCTGACCCTGCTGAGAACGAGCGACGGAGAGCGAATCCTGCCTGCCTACTACTCCGACAATTACATTTCGCTTTTGCCCGGAGAGAAGCGAGTGGTAGAGATCAGTTATCCCGCTGCGCAAGCGACGTCAGCGACCGTGGCCACCCGAGGCTGGAACATAGTGCCGGCCAAACTGGAAGTCCAGGCAAAATAAAAATCGTCACCACAAGTCTCTGCGGATAACAAGTTTCTCCGGGCAATAATTCTCTCCGGGGTGCCCCATGTTCGCACCAGCGTACATGGGCCGAAAAGACGGGCGTAGCCCCATCGAACGCTGTGTCGGCCTCCGACACATAGACGGAAAGCATTTGAAAAATTCGTTCTCAACCCATGTACGCTGGGGCACCCGGACACCGTGGCTAGGAACGAAGGGCACGGCGGGAGCCGTGCCCTTCGTTCAGACAGTTTTTCCGCAGAACCTACTTCTGAGCGTGCTCAAAACGCTTGTTAACCTCGTCCCAGTTCACAGTCCCCCACCAGGCAGCAAGATAGTCCGGCCGCTTGTTCTGGTATTTGAGGTAGTACGCGTGTTCCCAAACGTCATTACCCAAAATCGGATAATGCCCCTGAGAAATCGGATTATCCTGGTTCGCACTGGTAATGACTTTCAGCTTGCCGCCCTCAAAAATCAGCCAACCCCAACCCGACCCAAACTGCTTGGCCGTGGTCTCATTGAACTGCTTCTTGAAATCCTCAAAGCTGCCAAAGTCCTTTTTGATCTGCTCTGCAATTTTGCCCGTGGGCTCGCCGCCCCCTTTGGGCTTCATGATGGTCCAGAACATACTGTGGTTCACATGGCCGCCGCCATTGTTGCGCACGACGGCGCGCACGTCCTCCGGAATGGTGTTCAGGTTGCGCAGTAAATCCTCGGGAGAGTGCTTGCCAAGTTCGGGATGCTTCTCGATAGCGCCGTTGAGGTTATTGACGTAGGCGGCGTGATGCTTGTCGTGATGAAGCTTCATCGTTTCGGTGTCGATGTGCGGTTCAAGCGCGGCGTAGTCGTAGGGAAGTGGTGGCAATTCGTAAGCCAAAATATCCTCCTGGATTGGTCCCGGATCGGGGGTAGTGCGGTTAGGGAATCCACTAGCGGGGCAAAAGCGGCCAGGCGCAACGGCTGCGCCTGATGACCCCCACCAATATTGCGACTCCACTGTCTGAGATGCAACTCAAGCCAGCCAAGGCTCATGGAATACACCCGTTACCAGCCAGTCCCCTCCACTCCTTATGGGGGATATCGATGGCCAGGCACGGGTTTACACTCAAAATAGCGCTCGCATTGCCGCGGCATCGCAGCATGTATTGCTCGTAATTTTGCCCTTGAGAATAAATTTGCATTGACCCGGACACGCATAACCCGCAGGCAGCTCCTACAGCAAGCGGGCGCCACCGGAGCGCTCGCCCTGGGCGCCACCGGCTTGGCCACTGCCGAGGGAGTCCAGGACCGGCCGGCAGCCGCGTCCAACGCCGCCACCGCTGCCCCAAAAACCGAGAGCCAGGCGGCGGAAAAGTACGCTCATCCGCCAGGCGTCTTCATCAATCGGCCCCTCACCCAGGTATCCAAGATGGCCGATGCCCTCCTGGACGACATGGAGGGACGAAACTGCGACTTCTTCTTTAACGAGGCCAGCCCAAGAAGCGGACTGGTGCGTGATCGGGCGCCGGTCGTAGGGCGCTCCTTGAGCCGCGTGGCAAGCATTGCCGCCACTGGCTTTGGCTTGAGCGCGTTGTGCATCGCCGCCAAATACAGCTATCTGCGCCCCATGGATTGCGAGCAGCGAGTGGAGAAAACCCTCGCTTTTCTGCTGGAAGAGTGCCCCCACGAACATGGTTTCCTGTACCACTTCATTGACATCGATAGCGGTCAACGGCTCTTCGGCAGCGAGTTGTCGTCAATCGATACAGCGCTGTTGCTGTGCGGCGTGCTCCACTGCCGTCAGTTCTTCACCGGCAACGCCAGAATAGAGGCCTTGGCGACCACGTTTTACCGCCGCATCGACTGGCGCTGGATGATGAACGGGGGCGACACGCTTTCGATGGGCTGGCTACCCGACCAGGGCTTCCTGAAGAACAGATGGGATATCTACTCCGAGCTGACCACCATGTATCTGCTAGCCATCGGCTCGCCCACCCACCCCGTTCCGCCAGAAGCATGGGAATCGGTGCAACGCCCAGTCGTCTCCTATGGAGGAATCGACTACATAAGCGGAGCGGCGCCCTTATTTATCCATCAGTATCCCCAGGCCTGGGTTGACTACCGCAACCAGCGCGACCGGCACGCAAATTACTTCACCAACTCCATCGCCGCCACCCGGGCGCATCAGCTGTGGTGCCTGGTGCAGGGGCAGAAGTTTTCCTGGATCGATCAGGACATGTGGGGCATCTCGGCCTCTGATTCTCGCCAGGGATATCGCGTCTGGGGTGGACCCCCTTCCATCGGGCCGCTCGACGGAACCCTGGTGCCCTGCGCCTCTGCGGGCTCGCTGGTCTTTCTCCCCGCGGAATGTTCTCATGTCTTGTTAACGATGCGAGAACGTTATGGCGATAAGCTGTATGGACGCTACGGATTCGCCGATGCCTTCCAGCCCAAAGCCGGCTGGTACGGCGAAGACGTGATCGGGATCGACGTGGGTATCGGTATGCTGATGGCAGAAAACCTGCGCAGCGGATTCGTGTGGGAATACTTCATGAAAAATCGAGAGATTGCGCACGCGATGCGAGAGGTCGCCTTCCATCCGGATCCGGACGCCAACACCCAGGTCTTGTAGGTTTATCCGGGAACTTTTCCCAGCTCCTTTGTAACTTCGCGCGCATCCATCCGTCAGAAGCTCTTGCAACCTCAAGGAAAGGCTAGACAATGACGGATCAGGCTTCCAGCTATCGCTGGATCCAGGGGCAGGGCACGGCCTTTGGCGCACCTGGCGCGGAGCCACGATGGACTTCCAGCAGAAAAGACGCTGTCGGCATGGCATACTCGGCCGCCAGCCGCATCTGGTACACCATCTCGCATGGCGTTCTAAACGAAATCTACTATCCCACCATCGACCGCCCGCAGACCCGGGATATGGAATTCCTGCTCACCGATGGGGAAACGTTTGTTCACGAAGAGAAGCGCGATCTCGAGCGGACCTTTGAATATATCGATGCCAATGCGGCGGCTGTGCGGCTCACCAATGCCGATCCCAGGGCGCGCTACAAGATCATCAAGGACATAATCGCCGATCCCCATCATGGGGTGGTGGTGATGCGGGTGCGGCTCGAAGGAGAAGAGGGGCTGCTGTCGCGGATGAAGGCCTACGCCATGGTGGCGCCTCATCTGGATGTGGGCGGAGCCAACAATTCAGGCTTGGTGCTGGATTTGGCGGGCAAGCAAGTTTTGCTGGCAACTAAAAACGGCCTGTCCCTCGTCATGGCTTCGGATTGCGGGTTCACCCGCGCTAGTTGTGGCTATGTCGGCCATAGCGACGGCTGGCAGGACCTGATGGACAACTTCCGCATGGACTGGCAGTTCGGTTCCGCGCCGGATGGCAATATTGCCCTGACCGGGGAGATCGACATCGGCGTCACTCGTGAGTTTGTAGTGGCGATTGCTTTGGGAGAAGGCCATCACGCCGCCCTGACCGCGGCCCTCGGCGCGGTCACCACCCCCTTTGAGCAGAGCCTGCAGCGTTTCATCCTGCAATGGCATCGGGCGGCGACACCGGATGGGCTGGCAGGCGCCGCCCAGGATGCCGGACGGCTCCTGCAAATCAGCCAGAACATCATCCTCTCCCACGAGGACAAGTACTATTCCGGCGCCTTCATTGCCTCTGCTTCCATTCCCTGGGGCCAGCATAAAGGGGATGACGATGTGGGCGGCTATCACCTGGTCTGGACTCGCGATATGGTGCAGAGCGCTACCGCGCTGTTGGCGTGCGGCCGCGTGGATACCGCCCGGCGAGCCCTGGTGTACCTCGCCTGCACCCAGAAACCCGATGGCAGCTTTGCGCAAAACTTTTGGATCAATGGAACTCCCTACTGGGGCGGCATTCAACTCGACGAGGTGGCCTTTCCCATCATCCTGGCCTGGCGATTGTGGAAAGTAGATGGCCTGGGAGAGTTCGACGTCTTCCCCTTCGTCGAGCGCGCCGCCGGGTTCCTGGTGCGCCGTTCCCCGGTAACCCAGCAGGAGCGCTGGGAGGAGGCTCCCGGGTACTCACCCTCCACCCTCGCCGCGGTGATCTGCGGTTTCATCTGCGCCGCCGATATCGCGCGTGCCAATGGAGCGGCCGAGCTGGGGCAATTCCTGGAAGAGCAGGCGGACTGGATTGAAGCCCACCTGGAGGAATGGACGGTCACCGACAACGGTACTTTGTTACCCGGCGTACCGCGGCATTACATGCGCATTCGTCCGCCTCGCTGCGGAGATCCCTATGCGCACGCAGGCTGCGAGACGGAAATGGTCCGCATCAACAACCGCGGCCCAGGCGAGCAAAGCTGATTTCGAAGCACGCAACGTGGTGGACGGCGGCTTTTTGGAACTGGTTCGGTATGGGGTGCGGCATGCCGATGATCCGCTGATCGTGGATTCGCTCAAAGTGATCGACCACGCGCTCAAGGTGGAAACCCCCGTGGGACCGTGCTGGCGGCGCTACAACCATGACGGTTATGGACAACGCCACGACGGGGGACCGTACCTGGGCTGGGGGCAGGGCCGGGCATGGCCGCTGTTGACCGGAGAGCGGGCACACTACGAGTTGGCCGCGGGCCACGATGTGGTGCCCTATATCAAGGCCATCGAGGGCTTCAGTTCCCAGGGCGGCATGCTGCCCGAGCAAATTTGGGATGCTCCCGATATACCTGAATTAGGCTTGAAGCTGGGCAAATTTACCGGCGCGGCCATGCCTTTGGTCTGGGCTCACGCTGAGTATGTGAAGCTGCTGCGGTCGGTCACGGATGGAAAAATATTCGACCGCATCTCCTCCGTGGCGGAACGCTATGGGCGAGCCAAACGGGCAACCCCGGTGGAGATTTTCCGGCTCAACCGGCAGGTGGAAAGCATCATTGCCGGCAGAAAGCTACGCTTGCTGGCCGATGACAGCTTTCTATCTCGTCTGGACGACCGATAACTGGCAGACCGTGCACCGGACTGGAGAGCCGCGCCGTAGGGTACGCAGGTCACTTTGCCGATATGGAGACCGAGCCCGGGAAAGCCGGCCAGGTGATCTTTACTTTGCAATGGCGTATGGACCAACGCTGGGAGGGCCGCAATTTCGAAGTCCGGCTCGATCCGGCGAATGCATGAGACCGAGACCGCGTAGGCGACATCTGAAGAGATAAGATCGTCGCGTCCGTGAAAGAGTAAACCGCAGTATTCTCGTAAAGAAGAGAGAGGTTGTTATGAGCGAGCTGGAACAGGTATCGATCAACGCACTGCGGTTTCTTGCCGTGGATGCCGTAGAGAAGGCAAAGAGCGGACACCCCGGGGCGCCGTTGGGCGACTCCCCCTTGGTGTACCTGCTCTTTCACGAGTTCATGCGCCACAACCCGGCCAATTCCAAATGGACCAATCGCGATCGGTTCGTTCTGTCCAATGGGCATGCGTCGGCCATGCTGTATTCCGTGCTGCACCTGAGTGGCTACAAGATCAGCATTGAAGATCTGCAGCAATTTCGTCAGTGGGGTTCCATCACCCCCGGCCACCCCGAATATCACGAGACGGACGGAGTGGAAGTCACCACCGGGCCGCTGGGACAGGGCTTTGCGATGGGCGTGGGGATGGCGATCGCTGAAAAACATCTGGCCGCGATCTACAATCGGCCCGGCTACAACGTCGTGGATCACTACACCTACGTCCTGTGCGGGGACGGCGATCTGATGGAGGGAGTGTCGCATGAAGCCGCTTCGCTTGCCGGCACTCTCCGGCTGGGCAAGATGATCTATTTCTACGACGACAACCTCGTCTCGCTTGATGGGCCGACCGATCTCTCCTTCACCGAAGATGTAACCGAACGTTTCGAGGCTTACCACTGGCATGTACAGTTCGTCGACGACGGCAACGATCTGGATAAGATTAGAGAAGCCATCAAGATTGCCCAATCGATCACGGACAGGCCTTCCCTGATCCGGGTGCGAACAATCATTGGTTATGGCAGCCCGAAGGCCGGCACCAACAAAGCGCACGGCGAAGCACTGGGCCCGGAAGCGACGAAGGCCACCAAGAAGAAATTGAACTGGCCTGAGGACAAGACGTTCTACGTTCCGGATGACGCCAAGGCCAATTGGCTGCAGACGGTAGATAAGGGCAAGAAGTACGAGCAGGGGTGGAACGACCTTTACGCGACGTACAAGAAGGAGCATCCGGAGCTGGCAGCCGAGTTCGAGCGCACGCAGTCCGGCACCCTGGCCAGTGGCTGGGAGAAGAGCTTGCCTGTCTGGGCGGCGGACGCGAAGCCGATCGCCACTCGTAGCGCGGGCGGCGACGTGATGGAAGCGATCTCCAAAGCAGTGCCTGAGCTGATCGGGGGCGCGGCCGATCTCACCACCTCAACCAAGACCATCCTGAAAGACGGCGGCAACTTCCATCTCGATCCTGCCGGGCGCAATATCTGGTTCGGCGTGCGCGAATTTGGCATGTGTGCGGCGGTCAACGGCATGGCCGTTCACGGCGGTCTGATTCCCTACGGCTCGACATTTTTCAACTTCAGCGATTATGCCAAGCCGGCCATTCGTCTGGCTGCCCTGATGCATCCGCGCTCCCTCTTTGTCTTCACCCATGATTCGATTGCGCTGGGCGAAGATGGACCGACCCACCAGCCGATCGAGCAACTCACCATGCTGCGCGCCATGCCCCATCTCACGGATTTTCGCCCCGCGGACGCGAACGAGACCAGCGCTGTCTGGCGGCTCGCCCTGGAGCGAAAAGGAGCGGCGTTCATGGCTCTTTCGCGGCAAAACCTACCTATTTTGGATCCGGAGAAATACAAAGTCGCTGAGGGTGTGCGTAAAGGCGCCTACATTCTTCAGGACGGCGGCGCTTCGCCGGATGTGCTGATCGTTGCCACCGGGGCTGAGGTCTGGCCGGTTCTGCAGGCTGCCGCGGATCTGAAAAAAGAGGGCATTTCCGCCAGGGTGGTTTCCATGCCCAGTTTCCGTGTATTCGAAGAACAGCCCGATTCCTACAAGCAGCAAATTTTCCCAGATCATCTTCCCAAGCTGGCGGTCGAGGCCGGAGCAACCTTGTGCTGGTGGAAATATGTTGGCCGTCACGGGGATGTTATCGGCATGGAACGCTTCGGCGCCTCCTCGCTCGGCACCAAGGCTCTGGAAGAATTCGGCTTCACTCCGGAGAACATCACCAAACACGCCAAGCAATTGCTGGAGCGGGTCCGGCCGGCAGCGACAGCCGGCAAGGCGTAGATCAACAACTCTGCTGTGCAGGTACGGCCTTTAGCCCGACATTTGGATAACGATGAACACTGGGCTTTAGCCCCTGAGGGCAGTTGACCTTCGACTGGAATCGTCCCCTCAGCGGCTAAAGCCGGATCTACTTCACAACTAGTATGCCGGCCTAGAGCCCGTACTCTGCAAGACACTCTGCTTCCGCAACCTGTTTTAGTCGGGCCCTGAGACAAAGCAGGAGCGATTGGCACGCGGTTATTGTGTCGTCGGAGACAGTCATGGCAGAGATCAGCACAATTCTTTGGGATGTGGGCGGCGTTCTGCTCACCAATGGGTGGGATCATCGCGAACGGGCTGCCGTCCTGGCGCAATTCGCCCTGGATCCCGCCTCCTTCGAACAGCGCCATGAGACTCGCCAATGACCCATGGGAAAAAGGCTTGATGACCGCGGAGCAATATCTGCTGCAGACGGTCTTCTATGAGCCGCGTCCTTTCACGCCCGCCGCTTTTCTGCAGGCCATGAAGGAGCGATCGGTACTGCTGCCCCACGGCGCGATGCGAATCCTTCAAGAGCTTGCGGCATCAGAGGAAGTGGAGTTGGCGATGCTTAACAACGAAGCCCGCGAACTCAACGATTACCGCATTGAACGGTTCGAGCTGGGCCGCTACTTCGATGTTTTCCTCAGTTCCTGCTACCTGGGGCTGCGCAAGCCCGACCCAAAATTCTTTGAGCTGGCACTTGATGTGCTGCAGCGAGACCCAGAGGAAGTGGCTTTTATCGACGACCGCCAGGGAAACTGCGATGCCGCAGATGCCGTGGGAATTCACGCAATTCGCTATCAGGATGAAGCACAATGCGTGCAGGCGCTGGAGCGCCTGGGTCTTGACGCCGGCGTAAGGACATAGACACAAAGTTTGAGCAAGGAGCAGGTCACATGGCAACCATGGAAGTAAACTTCTCTCCCGAAGACTTGAAAGCTGCACAGAGTGCCGAACGTATTCCTGAGCCTACGATCGTGGTTATCTTCGGTGCGTCCGGTGATTTGACCAAGCGCAAGCTGCTGCCTGCTCTCTTCCACCTGGAACAATCGGGCCTCCTGCCCTCGGAGTTCGCGGTCGTTGGCGTGGCCCGGCGGCCGCTCCAGGATGAGTTCGCCAAAGACATGAAAGACGGCATTCTGCAATTTGGCGGAGTAAAAGAAGGGGAGACAAAACTGGAGGAGTTCATCGGGAAAGTCAGCTATCACGCCATGAACTTCGACGATCCGGAAGGCTACAGCAAACTGAAGTCGTTGCTCGAAGATATCGACCAGAAGCAGCATATCCGGGGCAATAGGCTGTTCTATTTGGCGACGGCGCCGGAATACTTTGCCGACATTATCCAGCACTTGGGCGGGCAAGGAATGGCGAAGCCACTGCAAGGCAATGTGCACGTCATCATTGAGAAGCCCTTCGGCCATGATCTGATTTCGGCACGGCAATTGAATGATGAAGTGAACAGGGTCTTTGCCGAAGACCAGATCTTTCGCATCGACCACTACCTCGGTAAGGAGACGGTACAGAACATCCTGGTCTTTCGATTCGCGAACGGGATCTTTGAGCCGGTGTGGAATCGTAACTACGTCGATCACGTACAGATTACAGCGGCGGAGGATATCGGCATCGAGGGGCGTGGGCCGTTTTATGAGAAGGCGGGCGCGCTCCGCGACGTGGTGCAAAACCACGTCATGGAGCTGCTGTCGTTCGTCGCTCTGGAGCCGCCGGTCTCTTTTGAGGCCGATGCGATGCGCCGGGAAAAGTTTAAGGTTTGGCGCTCCATCCAACCGATTCACCTTATGGACGCGGTGCGTGGCCAGTATGGTCCTGGGAAGGTGGATGGCAAAGATGTCAAAGGTTACAGGCAAGAGGATCGGGTAGATCCAAACTCTGGCACCGAGACCTACGCTGCGCTGAAAATTGGCATAGAGAACTGGCGCTGGGCGGGCGTCCCGTTTTATCTGCGAGCCGGCAAGCGGCTGGCGAAAAGGGCGACTGAAATCACCATACAGTTCAAGCAACCTCCGCAGTTGCTATTCAAGCAGCAAGCCGGTGCGTGCAAGGAGCTACAGCCTAATTTGATCACCATGCGGATTCAACCGGATGAAGGCATTTCGCTGCGCTTTGGCGCCAAGGTGCCCAGCCCGAATATGGAAGTCTGCCCGGTCAATATGAATTTCAGTTATGCGGATGCTTTCGGCAAGTCCTCGGCCAACGGCTACGAAAGGCTGTTGTTGGACGCGATGCTGGGCGATGCTACTCTATTTGCTCACCGTGATGGAGTGGAGGCCACTTGGTCGCTGCTCACCCCGATCCTCGACCAGTGGGCCAACAGCAAGCCCAAAGGCTTCCCCAACTATGCCGCCGGGACCTGGGGGCCGGAATCTGGCGATGAATTACTGGGTCGGGATGGACGTGCCTGGCACAGGCTTTAGAATAGTCGGATTGCATGGCTGAGACGATCGAAGTTTTCTATTTTGTGGATGCCAGCCCGGAAGCAGCAAGCCGGCGCGCGGCGCAGTATTTCGTAGACGGCATTCGCGCGGCTGCCGGGGCACGAGGCAAGGCGCGCATCGCCATTTCCGGGGGCAATACCCCGAAGCACACCTTTGAGCTTCTGGCCGATCCCAGCGCACAATACCGCGAGCAGATCCCCTGGGAGAGCCTTGAGCTTTATTGGGTTGACGAGCGCTGTGTCCCGCCCGATCACGCTGATAGCAATTACCGCATGACCCGGGAAGCGCTGCTGGACAAGGTGCCATTGAGCGCTAAGCAAATCTTTCGCATCCAGGGCGAGCTCGACCCGGAAGAGGCCGCGGCTAAATATGAGTTCGATATCCGGCAAAGTTTTCGCCTGGAAGGCGCCGAGTTGCCGTCCTTTGACCTTGTCCTGCTGGGCATGGGGCCGGATGGGCACACTGCATCTCTTTTCCCCCACACCCAAGGGCTGCACGAAATAATGCGCATCGCCATCGCCAATCACGTTCCGCAGCAAAAGGATTCGTGGCGGATTACGCTTACTTGGCCGGTGATCGACCGGGCACGGGATGTATTCTTTCTGATTGAAGGCGCCGACAAAGTTGCCGCACTCAAGCAGGTGTTTCGAGGCCCCTACGATCCGGAAACCTATCCCTCGCAGTTGATCCGGCCCGCCAGTCACCGCCTCACGCTCCTGCTCGATTCCGCTGCCGCCGCCGCATTGCCCCCGCCCGGGCCCAATGGCCAGGGCAAACTGGAGATCGCTCGATGATCCTGGCAGGTGACGTAGGCGGCACCAAAGTCGACCTGGCCTTATGCAAATTCGATCGTGGACAGCTGCTGACCGTGCACGACCACAAGTACCACGCCAGGGAATTCCCCGGTTTGGTGCAGGTGGTGGAATCGTTCCTGGATGAATGCAAGCAGACTCTGGGGCAGCCTGTGGACGTGGGGGCGGCTTGTTTTGGCGTCCCGGGCCCGGTGCGCCATGGCCGTCTGAAGCTGACGAATCTTCCCTGGATACTGGACTCGAGCCAGCTCTCAAGCGATCTGAAGATCCAACATGTCTTCCTGATCAACGATCTTGAGGCCAACGGCTATGGCATTGGTGAGTTAACTCCAGAGCAGATTCTTGTTCTGAGCAAGGGTGACCCGGCCGCGGAGGGGAATCGCGGCTTGATTGCCGCAGGCACCGGCCTGGGAGAAGCCATTCTGGTGTGGAACGGTCACAGCTACCTGCCCATGGCCTCTGAAGGCGGCCACAGCGACTTCGCGGCGCGCAATGAAGAAGAGATTGAACTCCTGCGCTATCTGCAGAAAACCCTGGGTGGACGCGTGAGCTCGGAGCGGGTCATCTCCGGCATCGGCTTGGCCAATGTCTACGCCTACTGCCGCGATGTGAAAAGGATGCCGGAACCGCCTGGTTGAAGGATCGAATGCGCACAGAAGACCCCAACGCGGTCATCGGCGAATTGGGCGAATCGGGCGCCAGTGAGCTTTGTGTAGAAGCTTTGAACATCTTCGTCTCTGCTTACGGCGCAGAAGCCGGCAACCTGGCGCTGAAGATCCTGGCCGTCGGCGGCATGTACGTGGGTGGAGGCATTGCCCCCAAGCTGCTCAAGAAAATGCAGGATGGTACCTTTATGAAGGCGTTCACAGACAAGGGCCGCCTGAGTGATCTGCTGGTGCAGACGCCGGTACGCCTCATTCTGGAGAGTCGCGCTGCCTTGATGGGCGCCGCTGCCTATGCTGAAGCGCGCGCGGCAGAGATCGGCGGGCACTCCGAACGTGCGCAGTCGGTGCAAATGGCGCCGTCGTAGCTCAGGTTATGCATCACTAGCCGGGCTCCTGCATCCAAAGTGTCCAAGGAGAGTCGAGTTATGCCAAGCAGATCGGCGCAATGGTTCGCCGGCGCTGTGTTTGTTTTACTGGCCGTTCTGATGGCCCCGCCGATGGCGCTGGCCCATGCCGTGCTGGTAAGTTCCACCCCGCAGAAAAATGGAACTGTGAGCGGCCCCAACATTACGATCAATCTCAAGTACAATTCGCGCGTCGATGGAGCTCGCTCGACTTTGAGCCTGCTCAAACCCGATGGCACGGTGGAAAAAATCGGCACCCCTACACAGCCTGCTCCCGATGTCTTGTCGGCGACCGGCCATGGCTTGGCCAAGGGGGCCTACGTGCTTCGCTGGCAGGTTCTAGCCAGTGATGGTCACATCACCAGGGGCGAAGTTCCGTTTGAGGTGCAGTAAGCCCGCCCTCGCGGAACCAAAAGAAGGAATAGGACGGTGTGCCCTGGTTCCCTCACCAAGGCCGGGTGCCCCATATCTCGCTCGTTTTTCGCGAGATGTGGGATACCACTGCACCTTTCCTTTGACTTTCAATTCCACCGATGCACTTAGCGGCCAACAGCAGTGGTATCCCATATCTCGCGAAAAACGAGCGAGATATGGGGCACCCGGCCTTGGTGAGGGAACCGAACGAAAGCAACTTGAGATGACGGCTTGATCTGGCTGCTGCGGGATATCGATCTTCTAGGCACGTTGCTGCGTGCGGCAAATCTTTCCTTTGAAGCCTTGCTGCTCGGCGGTATCGTATATTTGCTCGTCGTCGCGCGTCCCGCGCAAGCGAGCGCAACGGTTGAATCCGTCTGCCTCCGCGGAATTCGCTGGGCCGCCCTGGCCCTGGCGATCTCTGAAGTAGTGACCGTCGCTGCCTCCAGCGCCTCGTTGCTTGGCGATAGCGATCTACATCTCCGCGATCTTCTCGACGCAAGGTTCTTTCAGGCAGGTTTGAGTGCTGCGCTGCTGGCCATGCTGTTGTGGGTTTGCGCGCGCCGCAAGAGCCATCCCCGCCATGATTCCGCTGAGCCTGCTGCTACTGGTTGCCACCGTGTCGACCAGCCACGCCGCAGCCCGTATGGATGACCGTTTGTCGCTGGCATTGGCCACTGCGGTCCACCATCTGGGAACGGCGGCATGGATCGGCGCCATGCCCTTCCTGCTGATTTCCTTAGGCCGCGCCGAGACCGTGGAGGAAGCCCGCACCATCGCCAGGCGGTACTCTTCCATGGCTCTGCTGAGCGTCGCTGTCCTGGTGCTGGCGGGTATCTACCTGGCCTGGGTCTACGTGGGCACCTGGAACGGTCTCTATGGCACCAGCTATGGCGTGCTGTTGCTGGCCAAGATTTACCTCCTGCTCGTGATGCTCTTGATGGGCACCGGCAACCTGCTGCTCGTGCGGCGCCTCGACACCGATCCCCAGCCCCTGCTGGTGAGGCTCCGGCGCTTTGCCGAGGCAGAGCTTGGCTTGGGATTCACCATCATTCTGGCTGCTGCTTCGATGTCTGCGCAGCCGCCGGCGGTCGATGTCCCCGAGAAGGTGTCCCTGCAGGTGATTGCCGGCCGCATGCACCCGGAGATTCCGCGCTTGACGAGCCCAGCCCTGTCGCAGCTTACCCCGCCCACTTCGATCGAAACCGCGGTCCGCGATAACGAGTTCCAGGCCAACGGGGGCAGCGATGCCACAGACCGGAGATGGTCGGAATATAACCATCATTGGGCGGGCTTGATCGTTCTGGTGGCCGGCCTGCTGGCGTTTGCCAGCCGCTTTCCCGGCATGCGCTGGGCGCGTTTCTGGCCCCTCACCTTCGCCGCCCTATCGGTTTTCATTTTGCTTCGCGCCGATCCCGAGAACTGGCCCCTGGGCCCGCGTCCTTTCTGGGCCAGTTTCGCTGCTCCTGACGTTTTGCAGCATCGCGCCGCAGCCGTGCTCATCCTGTGCTTCGCGGCGTTCGAGTGTGCGGTCCAGGCGGGCATATTACGCGCACGATGGGCCTCGCTCATTTTCCCCATGATGTGTGCATTAGGCGCTGCGGTTCTGCTTACCCACAACCACGCCCCCAGCGACACCGGGGAAGACCTGCTGGCATCGCTAAGCCACACGCCCATCGCTTTGCTGGGCGCGACTGCGGGCTGGATCCGCTGGCTGGAGTTGCGCCTGCCCCCGGGCCGCTCGTCCAGAATCGCCGGCTTTCTCTGGCCGCTATTCCTGGCAGCTGCCGGCCTGATTCTGCTTAACTACCGGGAGGCCTGATCGTCTAAGCATAGGAACTGTCACAATGCTTACAGGAGACCGTCCTCTTTGTTCTCGACCAACCGAATTCCCAGTAGGCTCATTCCCGCCATTTTCCTGTTGTTTCCCTCTGCCGCACTAGTGGCCCAGCGCCTACCAGACGTTGCTCGTCCCCAGCACTACACCTTGCAACTGGCGCCTGACCTGCAAGCGGCGACCTTCACCGGCCAGGAAACCATCGATCTGACCCTGGCGCAGGCGGCAGATTCGATTGTGCTGAACGCGTGGCAACTCAAGTTTGACTCGGTGACAGCCGAGACGGGCGGCCAGAAACTGCCCGCGGACGTGTCTCTTGATCCTGGCCTGCAGCAGGCTACGTTTCACTTTCCGCGCCAGCTGCCTGCCGGGCCAGTGACCCTGAAAATTGCGTACAGCGGCATTTTGAATGGAGATTTGCGCGGCTTCTATCTTTCCCGCACCGCCAAGCGGAACTACGCTGTCACCCAATTTGAGCCGACGGATGCGCGCCGGGCTTTTCCCTCTTTTGATGAGCCGGCCTATAAGGCGACCTTCGATGTCAGCCTGATCGTGCCCCAGGGCGACACGGCGATTTCCAACACCAATATCATCTCCGATACGCCCGGACCGGCTGCGGACAAGCACACCATCACCTTTGCCCGCACGCCCAAGATGTCAACCTACCTGGTGGCCTTCCTGGTGGGCGATTTCAAGTGCCTTTCCGGCTCGAGCGATGGCGTGCCCATCCGCGCCTGCGCCACCCCTGACAAGGTGCAGTTGGCTCAATTCGCGCTCTCCGGCGCCGAGTTCTTTCTCCATTACTACGACAACTATTTCGGCATCAAGTACCCCATGCCCAAGCTGGACATGATTGCCCTCCCGGACTTCGAAGCGGGAGCCATGGAGAACTTCGGCGCCATCACGTACCGCGAAACAGCCATGCTGCTGGACGAGAAAACCGCGCCCATAAGTGCCCAGAAAGTGGTCGCTGTGGATGTGGCGCACGAGATGGCGCATCAATGGTTCGGTGACATGGTCACCATGGAGTGGTGGAACAACGTCTGGCTGAATGAAGGCTTCGCCACCTGGATGTCGAACAAGCCGCTGGCCGCATGGAAGCCGGAGTGGGAGATTCCCCAGGACGAGGCGGCGGAGCTCAACCGGACCCTGGACTTCGATGGCGGGCGCGTGACCAGGGCCATTCGCTCCCGCGCCGACACTCCCGGCGAGATCAATGAGATGTTCGACGGCATCGCTTACGGCAAGGCCGCCGCCGTGCTTCTGATGACCGAGAACTATCTTGGCGAAGCGCCCTTCCGCGCCGGCGTTCATAGCTACCTGCAGGCGCACTTGTATGCCAACGCCACCGCAGAAGACTTCTGGAATGCGTTGAAGGAGTCGAGTGGCAAGCCTGTGGACAAGATCATGGAAAGCCTGGTCGTCCAGCCGGGCGAGCCGCTGCTGACCTTTGGCCCCAGGCATGACGGCAGCGTCGAGGTGACGCAGAAGCGCTTCTTTCTCAACCCCAAGGATGCTGAGGACCAACAAACGGACCAAACGCAACGCTGGGTTTTGCCGGTGTGTATGAAGACTGCGGCAGATCGGCCTGACTGTCCTATCCTCGACGCCAACAGCCAACAGCTTCCGGCTCCTCAAGCGCCGGTCTTCTACGGCAACGCCGGTGGCAAGGGCTACTATCGCAGCCGTTACACGCCCGGCGACTATCAACAACTTACGCGCGTGGTAGAAACCAGCCTTACGCCTTCCGAACGAATTACATTCTTAGGCAGCCAATGGGCCCTGACCCGCGCCGGCATCTCGACCGTAGGCGACTTCCTGAATCTCGCTTCCGCCGTGCGTGACGACAACAGCTCCTTTGTGATCAGCACCGTCACCACCGCATTGCGGACCATCGATCAGCAGGTAGCCTCAACGCCTGAGGAGCACGCGGAGATCGCGGCCTGGGTGCGCAAGAATTTTGCTTCTGCGCTCGCCCGCCTCGGTTCGCCGGCCGCCGGCGAGGCGCCGGATAAAACCCTGTTGCGTGCCGCGCTCTTTGGTCTTCTCGGCGGCCTCGGCGCTGATCCGCAGATCATTGCCGACGCCAGGCAGGTCTCAGAGCAATATCTCCGCGACCGCGCGTCCGTCGATCCGACTTTAGCAGCCACGGCGCTCACCATCGCGGCGCAAAACGGAGACGCGGCGTTCTTCGATCGTTTGCAGCAGGTGAGCGAGACAGCCGGCGACCCGCAGCTCCGCATCCAGGCTTTTCGGGCCCTGGCAAGCTTTCGTGATCCCGCCCTGGTCGTGCGCGCCCTGGACTACGCCATGTCGAGCCAGGTCAAGAACCAGGATGCCCTAACCTTAGTCCAACTCGAGATGAGGGACCGTCGCACACGCGATGAGGCCTGGAAGTACGTGCAGCAGGACTGGCCGCGGGTAAAAACCCAGCTCACGACCTGGATGGGCGGCACATTGGTCGAGTCGATGGGCAGCTTCTGCAGCGTGGACCAGAGCAAACAAGTCACGCAGTTCTTTGAGGAGCACACCGTTTCGGCAACCTCGCGCGCGCTCGACAACGCACGTGACAGCATCGCCAGTTGCGTAGACCTGCGCGCGGCGCAGGGACCGAATCTGAAGCAGTGGCTACAGACCACCGACTAACGAAGCCCGATTTCCTATGAAACTTAGTGGGTTCGGCGAACTTCACGCGCCTTCCCTCAAAGAAAGGCCGGGTGCCCCACATCCCCGATTTCCTGTGAAACTTAGTGGGTTCGGCGAACTTCACGCGCCTTCCTCCAAAGAAAGGCTCGGGTGCCCCACATCTCGCTCGTTTTTCGCGAGATGTGGGATACCACAATTCCTGCCCGTTCGCTTTTCGAAGCGCCAAAGCTTCCGCAAGTCCGCTGCATCATCAGTCTTACAACTGACGACTACCTTGCCAGAATTCCTCGTGCCGGCGTGCGCGATCGGCGCCATGCAGGTCCAGCATTCTTTGCGCTGCTTCTGCATTGGAAAGATTCTCGACGCTGACTTCGATGGTCTGTACCTGGTGCCACGGATAAACGAATTTCTCCCAGACGAGAAATCCTGACTTTGCCCAGCCCTCCAGCAATCCAGTCAATTCCTTCTTTACATCCGTCTCGTGCCGTACGGGAAGCAGTTCGACAGTTTCGCCAGTTACGAGATGCGCTTTAAGGTGCGCGATGAGCATGCGATGTTCTCTCCTCTCCAGCTAAGATGCGGCGTTGGGGCGTTGCCCTGCCTCAGCGTGCCAATGCATGTACAAAACAACCGAGTATTGCACAAAGGTTGTAGGCAAAACGCGATCTGTCACTTGAGCGGATACATTGCTTCTGCTTCAATCGTTTAGTGAATTCAGAGCCGCAACCCGCAGTTTCCTCCTCGCAGCGACCGATCCCCGGCAAGGTAGTCGAATTCGCGGATCTACGCCTTTCCACACCAATGACCGGCCAGCCCGTCGTGTTGCTTGAGTATGAAGACCTGCTAGGCACCCGATCAATCCACCAGGTGGCGTTAACCTGCACCGGCCGAGGCCGCGGCGGCCTCATTTATTTTGGCGGCTATTGCAAAGGCAAGTTCAGCATCTTCCGGGCTGATTGCATTCACCGGGTTGTAACCCTGTAAGCCTCACTGTCAAGCCTCGATTTAGAGAGCGTCGAAGGCGCAGCTATCCCAAGTACCCCCTCCGCGATCTAAAGAGTAAACTTTCGTGCATCCCCGCACGAGCCCGCAAGCCACTGAAAACAAACAATAAGCGTACTGGCTCGTGATTGCGGACTAGTCCGTTTAAAATCCGTCCGGGAGTGGACATCCCGTTTTCTCCCCGCCTTCCAGCAAAATGCGTAGCGTTTTGCGACAGCAAAGTGTAGCCTCACTACACTCCCCTCTGTAAACTGCAACTTACGTGTTAATGGCGTGATGCTCGCTGCAGCCTCAACACGTATCGCACCGCAACGTATTCGCAGGTGATTAACCGCCCCTGGACCAGGGATGACCGAACTGATGTTATAGAGGAGTGCCTTAGCCATGTCTGTTATGCCATCAAAGTTTCCCGTCTCGAAGCGGAAATTGCTCTGCTTCCCCGTCTTGGCGTTGGCCTTTTGCGCGTCAAGTGCCTGGGCACAGGCCCCTTCAGTCGTTATCGACGCACAACAGACACTTGGATTTGGCTACAGCAACCCACAATCCATTGCGGTTTCCAGCAACGGCACGGTCTTCGTCGCGGACACCAATAACAATCAGATCATCGCACTGGACACTTACGCACCCGAGCAAGGCGTCAACAACATAATTGCGACCCCCGGATTCACGCTGCAGACTCCGCAGGCTCTCGCCCTGGACGCCAATGGAAATCTTTTTGTCGGCGATACTCCTACCAGCGGCGGCACGAGCTATGGACGGATCATCGAGTTCCCCGGGGACGGCAACGGCAATGTGCTTGGAACAGGTGGGAAGTTAATTTTCCAGGGAACTCCTCTGGTTAATCCGGTCTCGCTCACGATCGACAGTACGGGCACTTTGTTCATTGGGGACTACCCGCCTACCACCGGTGTTGGCGTTATCTATTCTCTCGCCCCAAACGGCACACCCGTGGCTCTCAACATCACCGGCATCCCGACGCCTCCGTATACCCCGGCTGCCTTGTTGAGGTCAGGGACCAATCTTTATTTCGCTGACAACGGCAACTACAACGGCAGCGACGGCGGCATCTATGTCGTTCCCGCCACCGGAGGCGCCGCCACAAAAGTTGCGTACAGGTTCGTTTGTCATCAACAAGCCTTCGGGCTTGGCGCTGGATGCGGCGGGTGATCTCTACATACTGTCCTTTCTGGGACCAGATAATCCCACTTACAATGCAGGCGAGCAGGTGGTGATTGTTCCCGCCGCTTCGCCGACGACTCCGTACATTCTGCCCAATACCGGGATCGGAACCAGCAGCAGCATGGCGTTCGATCCCAGCGGAAACATGGACGTGCTCGATTCCCAGGATGGCGCTGTCATCCAGCTGTCATCGACCAAAGCAGTCTTCATGGGAAATATATTCGTCGGCAAAACTGGCTTGGATGTTCTCTTCAACTTTGAGTTCAACGCGCCTGCGAACTTGAGGGGATTTCAAGTCGTCACCCAGGGAGACGTGAGCTCCGATCTGCTCGTGGATACCAGCAACTCGAACTGTGCAATCGGGAACCACACTAATCTGGGAGGCAAAGGTGGCCCCGCTATTAGCCCCTACTTCCCCTACAGTTGCAATGAATCCTACTACGGCAATCCAGCCTTTCCCGGGAATCGTCTCTCCGCCATCGAGCCATACGGTCCAGGCAAAAAGGCTTTGGCCTCCCAGGCGGCCTACCAAACAGCCTTTGCTGGAGTCGAAGTCATTTATCCGGTTGCTGCCACAGCAACCGCAATCAATCTCCAACAGCCCCAGGCGCTCGCCATCTCCGGCCTGAACAAAAAGGTCTACGTCGCCGACACTCAGGCCGGTAAGGTTTATTCCACCAACGGTTTGGGGTCAGCCGCGACGACCCCGGTCTCCACCGGAACCATCACTCTCGTCTCTCCGACCGCGCTCGCCTTGGATGGAGCCGGGAACCTGTTTATCGCGGATGCCAACAACTTCAACGGCACCGGGGCTCAAATCGTTGAGGTACCAACCACCACCGGTCTTGCGCCGTCGGTTTTAAATACTGGCGGCCTATTGGATAACCCCATTGCTCTGGCCTTTGACTACCTGGGCAATCTGTACATCGGGGACGCGGGCCCTGGCGGTTTGAACGCCAGCAGCTCCAACCCCGGCTATATTGTGAAGGTACCGGTCGGGGGTGCGCCTTTCAAAATGACGATCCCCCCAATTAACGGGGGCTCGGGCCCCATTATTTTCCCGCAGGCACTGGCGACGGATCCTTATACTGCCGCACTGTTGATCGGTGATGGCGGTAACCCGGGAGCGGGCGCGGGCCAGGTGGTTCAGGTTACCGCGAACGGATCCAGTGCGGGTACGGGCCCAGTGAACGGAGTGACCAATCCGACAGGACTGGCCTTTGACCAAGCTGAGGATCTCTACATTCTGGACGGCACGGCCAATACCATCACGGTCGTTGGCGGCCCCACGAGCGGCACAACGCCGTGGCTGTTGGCCTTCGACAACACAACCTTGTCCTCTCCTAGCGCTTTAGCGATTTCCGCTGGGGGCCAGAGCTTTGTCATCGCGAACATCGGCGCGGGAAACAGCAATAGCCTGGTGTATCTGAACGGCAATAGTTCCACGCTGGCGTTCGGGAACGTGCCAGTTAGAACTACTAGCCCAACGCAAACGGCCACGGTATACAACATTGGCAATCTGGATCTGACACTATCATCGCCGTACTACTCACCCAGCCTTGCTGGTTTCCCATTTCACGTCGTGGGTAGCTCGACCTGTGCCAACAATTTGGTATTGCGTCCTTCGATACCATGCACCATCGACGTCCAATTTGCGCCAATCGCTAACATCCATAGTACTCAGCAATTGAAGGTCAATAGCGACGGCTACAACAGCGGCATTCCAACCCTCAACCTAAGCGGGACCGGCGTCCTCAAAGGCTCTGAAAAACACAGGAGGAGGTAGGTCCATCCCGGCCGGAACGCAGATCATCGCGTTCCGGCGGTTTCTCCTGGGCACGATGATGGGTGCCCGAGGTCTCGCTTTTGAGACCTGGGATCCTTCACGCAAATGCGGGACCGACCGCTCGCTATTTGTGCCAACTCAACTTGGGAAAATAAGTTAGCTGGATCGATCCGGTGAAATCATGCTGTAGTCCGGAGGCCAGCGCCGGTACTTTCCACCACTCGACCTGCCCGAAGGCATTCAACTCCAGGTCTTCCTTGAGCCGAAGTACCGCCTTAACGCTGATGTCATTCTGCGTTGTACCGCCAGGAATGAAGGTCTTGGAAACCTTAGCGTTGCGGTAGCCCAGTTGAATGTACTCTTTGGGGCTGAGCCAGTCGGTGAGCCAAGCCTGCCCGCCTTTGCCCTGCCGCCCGATCCAACTTCCCAGCAGATTATCCTTGTTGGTATAGCCGTCAGGATATTCGAATTCGTAATAGATGAATTGACCTCCCTGTCCCGCATTGGCCGAGACCGGATCTGTCGATACTGCTTCAGCGCGCAGATCGACATGCGGTAGTTTGGGCAGGTGCGACAGGTAGAGGCCGGGGTTCACTGCGGCACGGCGCGGTGCGGCAACGGGGCTTACATCATCGTGAACGATAGAGTCGGTATAAAGTGTCAGCCATTTCTGCATCCAGGGAAGCCGCCAGGTAAAGTCGAAGCTGGAACTCCGGAAGCCCGGGTCATTCCTGCTCTCTTTCTGGGCCAGGCTCACGTTGCTGAAGCTGGTGAAGCTGTTCCAGAACGAGCCAAAGGTGAGAGGCACATGGTCCTTGCCCGCAAAGATCACCACGCGGGAAAAGCCGAATTCCAGGTCCCTGGTCGGCTTGAAGCTGAATTTTTGCGCTTGGACCCACGGCGCATTGGGGTAACGATGTCCCTTCAGCGATCCGAACAAACCTTCGTAGCGGAATGGCCCTAGCACGTTGGAGACCAGTGGAATGCGCAGCGGCACCACGCGATTGATGCGTAGGCCATAGATGGGCTCTGCATTGTTGCTGAGCGCCATACTCCCGGCTTGCGTCGGGCCCCACCAGTCTTCCACCTTGCCGACCGAAAACTCGTTGTTGGCCACGGAGGCCGCAAAGTTGGCATTGATCAAACGAAAGACATTGGTCGTTGGCACGGCCTCGGGCGCTACCAGAGGAGTGTTGTCAACCTGGGCGATCAGTTCCTGCACCGATTCGGAATAGGCGGCACGACCGGGGGCGTGCTGATATTCCCCGCGAACATCGAGCGAAAAGTGGTAGCCTTCGGCCCACACCGTAAAACCGTCAAGGGCCATGAAGCCTTGTTGATAGGGCCGTCCGTAGTCATTGATGAGGGTCTGCCCAAAGTGCAGAGAGTCATTGATAGGAGGACCGTGAATGTACATGTTTCGGGTGTAGACATTCCGAACCTCGGCCCGGGGTGTTGCCCGTCCCGCCTCCAACCCAAACTCCAGTGCCAGGGCTTGAAAAATCTCCCATGCTTCTTTGTCCTGGGGCGCATCCTGCAGCTTCGGGTAGGTTTCCTGCAGAATTTGCAGACAGCTGGTGCGCGTCCACGGCCGCATATCCAGGTAGGCTGAGTCGGCATAACCAAGCGAAAAAAGGCGTTCGAACGCCGGATAGATCCAGCTATCAAGCGGCATATAAACCAAACCATAATTGCTGTTCTGGTTAGGCTCAAAGCCGGAGAAAACTGGATCGAGAGCGGCCGGCACGGATGGAGGGGCGGCGGTTTGCTGGCACAGCAGGGGCAGCCATGGCACGGCGATCAGGGGCAAAATCAGAACAAATCGAACCACGACACCCGGCATCAATTACGAGCATAGCGCAGGCGGACCTGCCACGGATCCTGGGTGCCCCACATCTCGCTCGTTTTTCGCGAGATGTGGGATACCGCTGCACCTTCCCTCTGACTCTCGATTCATCCGATGCGCTGACCGGTTAACATCGGTGGTATCCCACATCTCGCGAAAAACGAGCGAGATGTGGGGCACCCGGGATCCGTGGCAAGTTTCGAAAACTCCAACAACGGCTTTACGTCTCCCTCGTGGCGGACCACTCGGCGTGTCCATATTCGCCAAGAGCCACTGTTCCGCTCATCGAATCTCCACTTGCCGTGCCGCTGAAGGAGTATTGAATTTCGTTTCCTCCAACCGGCATCACGCTGCGGAAGCTCACCAGTTGTGCGTGGACTTTTCCGCTGAGAGTTCCGTTGTAAATCTCGCCTTGATGAACACCGGTTACCGCGCCTTCCTGCTGTTCCAGCAGAAAGCGTTGTCCGCCTTCGCCGCACAGGTATCTCATTTGCACTTTCCAGATTCCCGCAACGTTCGCCGGTGCTCCTTGAGGAATCTCTGGCGCAGAGAACATGGGCGGTTTTGACAATGTGGCGAAGATAGCGTCGGCGACGATCTTGTCATCTCCCGGCATCATCATGTACGGCATGATAGTCAGCGAACTCTCCATCTGATCCGGACGAGTTCCGCTGAATTCATCGAACTGGATGCGAGGAGTGCCCGCGTCCAGGGTCTTCGCCAGCTCGGTCCCGGTGATCTTGAGTGTATTGCCATCCCACTTGATTCGCAGCCTGGGCGAATGATTCGACAGATCCTCGGGCATGATGTACTCGGTCGCTACCGATGGAAGCGGCTTGACCTTGGCTTCGATGTTCCCCAGCCACTCTTTCCACGTGTTCCATTCGGCATCGTGGTCGCGCTTGGTCCACATCTCAACCGCGGCCAGCATGCCCATAATTTCTTCCTTGCCCACCTTCAGGGAACGCCCCACATTGTGGTGCGGCGCAGCCTGGAACCAGGCGGCCTGCACCAGCTCCTTGCGCCCCAGCAGCAGTCCGGCGCACTGCGGCCCGCGCATGCATTTTCCCCCGCTATATCCAACCATGGTTGCGCCTGCAGCAAGATGGATATTAGGGATAGTGAGGTTCTCCGCCGCTGCGTCCACAAACACTGGGATGTTCCTGGCCTTGGCCGCCTTGCAGATGTTAGCAATGCTCAGCGGGCCCGTAGCCGCCGCGGGCGAAGACAGGATATAGATCATCGCTGTTTGTGGCCCCATCGAAGCCTCGAGTTGCTCCGGCGTTTCTACTTCTACCACCTCGACCCCAAGCAGGCGCGATCCTATGTCATAAGGATTGCGCGAGTGCTTGGGAATGATCACCTGGCTCTTCAAACCGCCCTTCTCCAGGTAGGGCATCTTTTGCGATTTTTCCGGATCAGTCCCGGCGATGCACGCCGCAGTTGCGGACGTGATGGCGGCTGCACACCCTGCCGTCACGATACCCCAGTCTGCGCCGGTAATCGCCGCCAGCCGTGCGCCCACCGCTGCCATGAGCTCGTCCATGTTTACATAATGGCGCGAGGCCTCTTCCATCGCCTGTTTCACTTCCGGGAGAGAGAGCGAACCGCTGATGATCGTGTAGGTGCCCTTGGCATTGACCAGCGGGCGCACACCGATTGCCTCGTAGATATTGGGGCCGGCGGGCACAGATACAGTTTTTGTGGCTTGGCTGGCGGTTGGCAAAAGCGAAGAGGCCGCTCCCGCCATCATCGAACGCTGCACGAATTTGCGCCTGCTCAATTTTGAACCTTTCAAATTTTCCAAGGTAACTCTTCCTCTCGGCTTGCAACAAAATCACGCGAGTCTAGACAAAGTGTCTGCGATGTCTGGCTTGCGCGTCAAAATGCCCGCTTCCGCATGGCTTCGTTCTTGACACCATATGGGTTCGCCAGTACTCTCTCCTTTACCATCGTTTGGTTATCTTTATTATCGTTTGGTTTCGGGTCCCGGTATCAATTCCTTTTGTGAGGTCAAGTGCATGAATCTACTTGTCAGATTCGTGTCGTTTGCGGGCGTAGCGACTGCTGTTCTTCTCGGGACCCTAACCGCCTCAGCCGCCATTACCGGTTCGATTTCTGGAGTGGTCACTGACCCCAGCGGTGCCGTGGTGCCAGGCGTAACCGTCGTCGCCACCAGCGTTTCGACAAACGTGCAAAGCAAGGCGGTCACCGACTCTAAGGGCTTCTATCGATTCCCTACACTCAGTGTTGACACCTACAACGTCAGCGCCCGCCAACAGGGCTTCCGGGACTACCAGCAACTCGGGGTGAAGGTTGATGCTAATTCTGACCTCCGCATCGACATCCCGATGGAGCTCGGCGCAGTCACCAATACTGTCAGCGTGAAGAGCGATGCGCTGCAAGTGGAGACGCAAAGTACGCAAAATGGCGTCGTCATCCAGGACACCAAGATCACCTCCGTGCCGCTCAACGGGCGTTCCTACATCGACCTCTTGAAGTTGCAACCAGGCGTGTCCCCCTATTCCCACAGCACAGACAGCACCACGTCAGGTCTCGGCTCGACGCAGGTGTCGGGTGACCTGGACAACGGCCAACAGTCCGTAAACGGCGGCCGTAGCGGGTCCAACGCATTTATGGTGAATGGGGCGAATGCAGAAGAAGGCGTGCACAACGGCGCTGCCATGATCCCCAATCTCGATTCCATCGCGCAGTTTCGTATCATCACCAACAACTTCGATGCGGAGTATGGAAACTACAGCGGTGGCCAGGTCAATGTAGTCACCAAGTCGGGAACCAATCAGTATCACGGCACGGTCTTCGACTTCCTGCGCAATACGGATCTTGATGCGAAGAATTATTACTCGACGACCGGGCGTGGCGTGTTCATCCAGAATCAATTCGGCGGGACAGCCGGGGGGCCGATCCGCAAGAATAAGATGTTCTGGTTTGCCGACTACCAGGGAACGCGACAGATTTTAGGTCAGACCCAAAACTATCCCGTGCCTTCCGACGCGGACCGTACGGGAAACCTGATAGACCAGATCGGCACTCCTCAACAACCGGGGTTTAGCGGATCAGTCACCGGTGTCGGTTGGGCCAACCAGCTCTCTCAAACGTTGGGCTATCCCGTAACTCAGGGAGAACCCTATTACACTTTTGGCTGCACCCCCCTCTCCCCGGTTGGAACTTGCGTCTTTCCGAATGCGGTCATCCCCCAGAGCGCGTGGTCGCCGGTTGCAGTGAACACGCTGAAGTACGTGCCTTCCGCCAATGGAATTGTCAACGGGAGTCCTAACTACTCCACCTCTGCCTTCAACCAGACGTTGAGCGACAATAAGGGAAGTGGCCGGCTGGATATCCCTACGCGAATCGGCGCCGTGTTCGGCTACTACTTCTTTGATCGATACGGTGTCGTGAATCCGTATAGCCAGGTTACCGTCCCAGGGTTTGCCGCAACCAACCAGGGTCAAACCCAAATGATCAATCTAGGGTTGACCACCACGTTTAGCTCGTCGACCGTTAACGATCTTCGCCTCGCTTATCTGCGCGATGTAAACCAAACAGGCCAACCTACTGTGGGCCAAGGCTTGGGCGTCACCCTTGCATCACAGGGTTTTGTGACTCCGTGGGGCCCTGCGGGCGGCATCTCCCCCATCAACCCTGCGTATGAGGGCGTCACGAATCTGATGTTCAATAATTTCTCGCTTGGCGTCCCGCCGGACGCCTTGAGGGAATACAACAACACCTTTCAGATCCTCGACAACGTCACCAAAATTTTGGGAACACACACTCTGCAATTTGGAACCAACCTCCACTACAACCAGATCAACGAGCGGAATTTCGACTGCTATGACGCCTGCTTTGCCTTTTATGGTACGGAGACCAACTACGACTTTGCCGATTTCCTGATCGGGGCGCCGGCCAGCTTTGTGCAGGCCAGCCAGCAGCTCCTCGACTCGCGCAGCAAATACTACGGATTTTATTTTCAGGATAGCTGGCGTGCCACGCGCAATCTCACCCTGAATTATGGCCTGCGTTGGGAAGTCGCTACCCCCTGGTACGACACCCAGAACAAGCTCGAAACGGTCGTTCTGGGTGAGCAGTCACTATCCTTCCCCGGTGCTCCCCTGGGCCTGGTGGTTCCAGGAGACCCAGGAATACCCCGCACGCTCGGGCCAACCAAGTACACCAACTTTGCGCCTAGAATTGGCTTTGCTTATGCGCCGGATGTGAGCGACGGATTTCTCGGTAAGATCCTCGGCGGAGCCGGAAAAACAAGCATTCGTGCCGGTTACGGCATCTTTTATAGCTCGATCGAGGATGCCACTGGATTCGTCGAGGTCGGCGATGCTCCATATGGTAACTACTACAATGTCTCATCGACTGAGCTGGCCACCCCGTTTGTCGATCGGCCGTCGGGAATTCCGGCGGGACAGAAGTTCCCCTTTGTATTTCCTCCAACCAACGTGTCTCCCAAAAATCCGGATACCACCTTCAACTGGGCGCAAGCGACACCCATCGGCGGGTCCGACTATTACTACTACAAAAACAAGATGCCCTATGTACAGGAGTGGGAGCTCTCTCTCCAACGCCAATTGGGAACCGCCACTGTGCTTAGCGTGAACTACGTTGGCACGGTAGGGAGGCAGCTGCTGACGTTTGAGGAATCGAATCCTGGGAACCAGGCGCTCTGCCTCCAATTAAATAACCCAGCCAATGTGGCGCCCGGTACCGCGACCTGCGGCCCGCTTGGCGAAGACTCGGTTTACACCACGGCGAGCGGTCAGACAGTAAACGGTACCAGGCCGTTCGGGCTTAATTTCAACAGCAATCCGTACATGAAGACGGCGGTCAGCTCCAGCTTCAACTCGCTGCAGGTCACCCTGGAGCACACTGAAAAATACCTCAACTTCCTCATCGGGTACACCTTCGAGAAGTCGCTGGATAATGGTTCGGACGCCCAGGATGCGACCAATCCGATAGATCCGGGCCAAACCCGCGCACTATCGAGCTTTAACGTCCCCCATAACCTGGTCGTCAGCTATACCGTGCAGCTGCCCTTCGATCACTTTATCGGCGGAGGGGATCTTGCGAAGCGGTTCACCGCAGGCTGGGAGCTTTCCGGCGTATCTACATTCGCCACGGGAGAGCCGATTACTCTGAATGAGAATGACGATAACTCACTGCTTGGCGCCTTTAATGCCAACGCCGATACGCCAAGCTACGCCAACAATGGTACTAAGCTTTATGAAAACAAGAATCCGCGAAGCGGGCTGCCATATTTCAACCCGAACTACTTCACCTATGAGCCATTGGGGCAAGTAGGAAACGCAATGCGGCGATACTTCTCCGGTCCGGGCCTCGATAATTACGATATGGCTCTGCTCAAGAGCACCACGATTACCGAGACCACCAAACTGCAGTTTCGGGCCGAAGCCTTCAACGTCTTCAACCATACGCAGTTTAAGTTTCAAAACAACCAGGGGATCATCAACAATACCGGCCAGGGTGGGTTCGGTTATGTGACCGCCGCGCAGGATCCCCGTATCATGCAAGTGGCATTGAAGTTTCTGTTTTAAAGAGGTCCTTTGACGAAGATAAGTTGGCGGCGCGGCATCTTCGTCCGTGTCATCATCCTTGGATCGGTCTCATTTGGGACCCTGCATGCGCAGCCGCCGGGGGCCGCCATCTTCGCCTCCAACTGCGCCGGCTGTCACGGCGCCGATGGCCGCGGTGGGGAGCACGCACCGAATATCGCCACGGCCCCGAATGTGCAGCAGCTGGTGGATGGTGAGCTGACCGGCATCATCCGCCAAGGAATCGCGGGTGCAGGCATGCCGGCCTTCTCATCTCTGAAGCAACAGGAATTGGCCGCTGTCGTCGGATATTTGAGAATCCTGCAGGGAAGGGGAGATATTGTTCAGCTCCCCGGGGACCCGAGTCGAGGCGAGACGCTCTTCTTTGGTAAAGCGCAATGCTCCGGCTGTCACATGGTCAACGGGAAAGGCGGATTCATTGGCAGCGAACTCTCCTTTTACGGAGCCGACGCTAAGCCTGATCAAATACGCGCCATCATTCTCGATCCCGACAAGAATCTGCCCGCAGGATAAGAAAGCCACCACAGTGGTGACACTCTCGGGACAGACAGCCACAGGGATGCTCAAGGTGAACAACAATTTCTCCCTCTCGCTGCAAACCCTGGATGGATCGTTTCACTTCTTTCCTAA
Source organism: uncultured Acidobacteriaceae bacterium (assembly GCA_963805955.1). Lineage (GTDB taxonomy): Bacteria > Acidobacteriota > Terriglobia > Terriglobales > Acidobacteriaceae > PALSA-350. Next base: position 144,740 of record CAWDVZ010000010.1, on the reverse strand, counting down.
GCCGCAGCTTGCTAAGGTGGATATAGGCTCTCGCTCCCTGATGCCCCCCTCGACACTGAATGGCAAGGATGTAGACGACCTGGTCAGCTATCTGCTGCACACCGGGCAAGAAAATGCCAAACAGTCTCCAGCACACTCCTCAAAGGGGGATGATGACAATTAAGACCCTATTCTTTCCTCTCACGCTGTTAGTCTCTTTGGGCCTGCAGGCTGCCCCTCGCCCGTTTGCACTGGAGGCGCTTTCCCCCACGTTCTGGAACTTATTCGACCATAGTGCGCGACTGAACAAAGTAGCCTCCGGCTTTGGCTTTACGGAAGGCCCTGTGTGGGACCAGGCAGGCTATCTATGGGTGAGTGATGAGACCCTCAACAAGATATACAAGGTAAATACCGTCACCGGCCAAAAGCAGGAGGTCCTCTCTCTAGGAGATCCCGACGGTAACACCTATGATCGGCAGCATCGCCTGCTCGATTGCGCAAGTGTTCTGCGAGCCGTCATTCGCCTCTCGCCCGATGGCAAGACTTATGAAACCGTGGCGGATCACTATCAGGGAAAGCGATTAAACAGCCCCAACGACGTGGTGCTCGGTCCCGACGGGGCCATTTATTTTACCGATCCAACCTCCGACCTGCCCAAGGATCAAAAGCAGGAAATTCCCTTTAAGGGCGTCTATCGCATTGCTCCCGATGGCCAGCTCCAACTGCTTACCAAGGACCTTGAGGATCCCAATGGGCTCGCCTTTTCCCCTCAAGGTACCAAATTCTACGTCGATGACTCGACTCAAAAGAACATCCGTGTCTATGACTTCCATGATGGCAAACTGAGCAACGGACGCATCTTTGGCGAAGAGCCGGGCGGACCAGACGACGGTGTGCCCGACGGGATGAAGGTCGATAGCCAGGGAAATCTGTATGTCGTTGGCCCCAGGGGAATATGGGTTTGGGATGCCGCCGGCCATCACCTGGGAACGATTGTCGTGCCTGAGCAGCCTGCCAATCTTGCCTGGGGAGACTCCGATTACTCCACGCTCTACATAACGGCGACAACCTCTGTCTACAAAATTTCCACTCGCGCGCACGGCTTTATCCCGTATATGTAAAAGGACCAGATGATCCATCGATTCCATCGCCTTTTCGGTTGCCTGTTCGTTTTGGCCTCCACGGTGTCTCTCACCGCCCAGACCTTTAAGGTCATCCAGCCGCCGGGCTCCGAGACCGCTTATAGCGCGGGCGTTCTGGCCAACGGCACTCTCTACGTATCCGGCCAGGGAAGCTCTGCCAGGAACTTTCCCGAGCAGATGGGCGATGCAATGCGCAAGGTACAGGCAGTTCTGCGCGGCGCAGGGATGGATTTTGAGAACGTCGTTTGGATGAATATCTATGTCACGGGTGCCCACAACCTGGCGGCCATGGACGACGTCTATTGGCAGCTGATCGGATCAAACCCTCCGGCACGGACTGTCTTGACGGTTGCTGCTCTGCCCGGCGGGGAGATGGTCGAGATCAACTGCATTGCAGTGGCGGACGAACGGAAAGCCATCTGGCCTGCAGGTTGGCCGCGGGGGCCCCACATCGATCCGCCTGCGATCCAGGCCGGGGAGATGTTGTACCTGTCGGCGCAAGGGGGAAAAGCGGATGCTGATTTTTCTACCGAAACCAGGCAAGCGCTCGAAAATGTGAGCACCATTCTGAATGCCGCCCAGATGAGCATGAAGAACGTTCTGTGGGTGAATCCCTACATGAGTGTGAGCGGCCAGTATGACGTGATGGGCAAGGTCTATAAGACCTACTTTGAATTCGGCAATACACCGGGCCGCGGGACGATTCAAGTGGTCGGTCTTCCCAAAGGACAGCACGTTGTCTTCAGTTGCATTGCCGGGTCGGATTTGAGTAAACGCAAAGCCGTGCGCCCGCGAAACATGCCTCCCAGTCCGACCGCGAGTCCTGGAATCCTCTATGGCGACACCTTATATCTCTCCGCCAAAGACGGCTTCATCCCTGGTCAAGGCATCGTCACACCGCTTTTCGATTTGCAACTGCGACAGTCCATGCGCAATCTTCTGGACGGTCTGGAAGAGGTCGACATGGATTTCTCCAATGTCGTCTTCAGCACCGTCTACCTGAGGCAAATGAAGGATGACGGCCAGATGAATGAGCTTTACAACAAGTTCCTGAAGCCCCCCTATCCTGCGAGAACCACGCTACAACAGAACTTCGAGACCGGAGACGAGGCTGCCGAACAGATCTCCTTCATCGCCGTAAGGCGCCAGCCGGCAAAGACCGACGAAGCCTCACGATGAAAGCCCTTGCCATTTATTGTTTGCTCGCTGTCACCATGGCTGCCGGAAGCGCTTCTGCCTGCGAGGTGCGCCCGGTGGTCTTCGAAGGTTGGCAAGCGGAGCAGGTTGCGAATGACTGGGTGCAATTGACCTTTGTTCCGCAGCTAGGCGGCCGGCTGATGCAGGTTACTTTCAACGGGCACGCCTATCTGTTTGTAAACCCGGTCTACAAGGGAAAGTATGTCTCTCCGGCCGAGGCGGCCGGCCGCTGGATTAACTATGGCGGTGACAAAATATGGCCTTTGCCTGAGGGCAATGATGACGAGCAACACTGGCAGGGGGCGTCCACTCCTCTGGATGACGGTGCTTACGCATTCTCAGTCCTCGCCCAGGGTGCGCGCTGCACCGTGCGCCTGGAGGGTCCGCCGGATCCGCCCACGGGTCTGCAATATACCCGCGAGATCAGCATAGGCAGCGATTCTCCTGAGATCTCCTTTCACGCCATCACGAAAAACTTCACCGGCCACTCCATCACCTGGTCGGTTCAGTCGGTGTCCCAGTACAATCTCTCCGATGCCGGCGACCCCACGCAGTACAATCACGACTTTCACGCGTTTACTCCGCTCAACCCCAACTCGGCCTATTTGCTTGGGCTACCATGCACGGGACGGACTCGCTAACGATCCCTCGTATAGCGTCAAGGATGGCTTGTTCCGCCTGAATTGGAAGTATCTCGAAAGTGAAGTGTGGCTTGACTCGGTAGCTGGTTGGGTTGCGCTGGTCGACGGCGCAACGCACTATGCGATGGTCGAAAAAACCAAACACATCGCGGGTGGGGATTATCCCAGCAAAGCCACCGTCATCTTCTATAAGAATGGTCCTACTGTGGAGCTGAACGCCAAGGGCATGCCATACCTGACATCGACCAAGCTTGAAGAGACGCCCTACTACATGGAAGCTGAGTTGAATAGCCCTATGGTTATGCTGGGTCCGGGTGAGACCTATGCCTTCGATACCAACTGGTTTCCCTCACGTTTGCATGGCGACTTCAGCACCGTGACCGACGCGGGCCTGGTGGCCCAGCCACTCACTGCCCGGCGCACTGCCGCCAGGGTCGAGCTCTCTGGCAGCTTTGGCGTCTTCTTTCCTGGAGAGCTCAAGGCTTTCCTCTACGACGAAAGAGGCGTAGGAACGACTGAGGTGCCGTTAGAGGCGGTTCGCCCCCAGGAGCCAGTGGTCCTTCATCAGACGATTGCGGCGCCCGGGAACATAGCCCGGGTTTCTATTCACCTCATCGACAGCAGCGGCGTCGATCGCGGAGCTCTGGGAGAGGTATTCGTTACCATCAAACGATGAAGGGCATTAAGCGCATGAAGCTAGGTCGACTGTTGGTGATGGCTATTTGCGCCTGTACGTATGCGTCGGCTCAGATTAACGCCGATTGGCCCACCTACAACGGCGATTACACGGGGAGACGCTTCAGCAGTCTTGCCCAGATTACTCCCCAGAATGTTGCGCATCTGCAGGCACAGTGGGTCTTTCATACCAAGACTCCCGGAGTGTTGGAAGCGACGCCGGTGGTGGTGAAGGGCATCATGTACGTTACCGGATCGAATGATGCGTTTGCCCTTAGCGCGCAAACGGGCGAAGTGCTCTGGCACTATTCACGGCCCATCTCGAGAGGCCTTATCGATGACGCCTCCGGGCACATCAACCGGGGCGTGGCCATATTGGGCGATCGACTGTTCATGGAAACAGACAATGCTCATCTGCTCTGCCTGGATAATCGGTCGGGCAACCTGATCTGGGACGTGCCATACGCCGACTGGAATAAAAACTATGGCGGCACTGGCGCTCCGCTCATCGTCAAGGACAAGGTATTGGTTGCAGCCTCTGGTGGAGACGATGGAGTGCGCGGTTTTCTCGCCGCCTACGATGCCACGACTGGAAAATTAGCCTGGCGCTTGTGGACCATCCCAGCTCCGGGAGAACCTGGATCATCCAGCTGGCCTGGCGATACCTATCTTCACGGCGGCGGCAATGCATGGATGCCCGGCACTTATGATCACGAGCTAAATACCCTCTACTGGGGCACCGGCAATGCCGCGCCGGACTTTGACGGGAGCGTTCGGCCCGGGGATGATCTTTACACCTCGAGTTTGCTCGCCATTGATCCCGATACCGGCAAGCTGAAATGGTACTTTCAATTCACTCCCCATGATCTATATGACTATGACGCCGTGGAAACCCCCGTCCTCGTCGACATGGAATATCAGGGCCATCCCAGAAAGCTTATCGTCGAGGCGAACCGTAACGGATACGTTTATGTGCTGGATCGAACCAATGGAAAATTCCTGTCGGCCACGCAGTTCATCAAGCGGCTGACCTGGGCCAAGGGGGTCGATGCGAACGGACGCCCGATATACTCTGATTTGCAGCCCAGTGCAGACGGAACGCTCATTTGCCCCGGCATCGAAGGCGCTACGAATTGGTATTCACCCTCGTACAGCGAGACTACGCGCTTGTTTTATTTCGTGGCTCTTGAGGATTGCTCAATCTATTCTCGCAAACCCGCGGCATTTGAAGAGGGTAAGGAGTATTACTCCACCGGAACCAAGCGCGATCCAAACGAGAAGAGTATGCAGACGCTTCTTTCCTTCGATCCGCGGACCAGTACGTTTGCCTGGCGTTATCCTCAGGCGGGCGAGTCTCACGGCTATGGCGGCGTTATGACGACAGCGACCGGCTTATTATTTTTCGCCGATAACCAGGGCTTTTTCGAGGCCGTGGATGCGACCACAGGAAAATCGTTGTGGCACTTCAACACCGGCCAGAGCCTGCATGCCTCCCCGATGAGCTACGCAGTCGGCGGCAGCCAATATGTAGCCATCGCCTCTGGCAGCGATCTATTCAGTTTCGCCTTGCCCCGATAAGAAAAATTGCTCAACCAGCAACCAAGGCCGATCAAAGCGTCGCGCTGCACCTGAATGGTTGCTTCGTCAAAACTCGGCCACAAAAACGTCATCCTGAGCGGAAGCGCCTCACAGGTTTATCTCGTGCTACAGCGCTTTTGGCGCGGAGCCTCAGAAGAGCCTGTCCCGCAGCGCAGCGCGAGTGGAGGACCTCGGCGGTGCTATCTTACCCATGCTGCTGGGAGTTTTTCGGCCACTGAAGCCCGAGAACAGGATCGCTGCGGTACGTGCTTGATGGTCGCGGGAGCGCCGTAGGCGCGGCACTCTCTACACCAACTCCAGATCAATCTTCCTGGCATCCGCCTCTACCTTGGCAATCCGGAAGCTGCGAATCTGCCCTGTACTAATCGCCTCGGGCTTCACTGCAGCGCTACTGGGGCCGCCCTTCCACCGCGCCTTCAACATCGAACTAAGCGACGACAGGTCCACTTTCCCCTCAACCGGCGCCGGTGCTGCCTCGGGGTTCTCCGTGGCCATCCGCCACACTCCCTCGATGCCCTCGCCTAATCCCACCCTGGCCAATCCCTGCCCAACTTCAAGAATGCGTCCTGTGACCACACTGCCCACCGGATGCTCACCAACATATTCCTCCACCGTAACCGACGTCCGTTGCTTCATGCTCAGCCGCACCTGACGCTTCGCCTTGTCCACTTCCAGCACCTGGGCCTTCACCACTTGACCCATCCGGAGCACATCCTGCGGATGATGAATGTGCTTCTCGGCGCTGATCTCACTCACATGGACCATGCCCTCAACCCCATCCGCAAGCTGCACGAACGCGCCAAATTTCGTAAAGCTGGTAACCGGTCCCTCAATCGCAGAGCCCACCGGGAACTTCTGCTCGACCTCCGCCCACGGATCGCCCAACGTCTGTTTGAGGCCCAGGGAAAGACGGCGTTCGCCCATATTCACTCCCAGAACCACCGCTTCCACCGTGTCGCCCTGCTTGAGCACGTCGCTCGGCTTCCGCACCTTCTTGGCCCAGGACATCTCCGATAGGTGGATCAAACCCTCTACGCCTGGCTCTATTTCGACGAAAGCCCCAAAATCGGCCACCCGCGTCACCACGCCGTGCACACGATCACCCGCCTTCAGCGCAAGCGCATCCCACGGGTGCGGCAAAAGCTGCTTCATGCCCACCGAGATACGCTGCTTCTCGGGGTCAATCTTGAGCACTTTGACCTCGATTTGCTGGCCTACCGAAAGCACGTCTTCCGCCTTGTTGACCCGGCCCCACGCGATCTCACCCACGTGGAGCAACGCATCCACACCGCCTATATCCACGAACGCTCCATAGCCAGTGAGGCTGCGCACCTCGCCGTGCACCGTTTCGCCCTCTTTGATCTCACCGTACCGGCGCTCTTTGGTGGAGCGCTCTTCCTCTTCGGCGAGAACGCGGCGGTCCACCACCACGTCTTCTTCGCGTAACTTCCAGTTTGATAATGCGGCAGCGGATCTGCTGCCCCACCAGTTTTTCCAGCTCCGCAGCGTCGCGCGCGCCGCTGCGCGAGGCGGGCAGAAAGGCCCGCACGCCAACATCCACGGTCAATCCACCCTTCACCAGGCCGGTCACCGTGCCTGAGATCGGCGCCTTCTCGGTAAAGGCCCGCTCCAGCGCTGACCAGTCCCGGGGCTGTTCTACCCTGAAGCGCGAAAGCTCGTAGTAGCCTTCTTGGTTGCGGCCCTTGACCGCGACCAGAAACTTATCGCCGGGCTTTACCGGTTCGTTCGCGCTCTGGAAGGGAGCCAGCGGCAGCACGCCCTCGGTCTTGTAGCCAATGTCGAGGTACACCGAGTCGATGGAGACGGCGACCACCGTAGCATCGATTTGTCTGCTTTCCGTCTGGCGCGCATGGCTCTGCTCATACTCGGAAAAAATCGCGTCGAACGATTCGCCGCTCTCCAAGTCCGGGTTGTCGGGGTGTGAACTACCGCTGGTAGGCATGGATCCTGATTGGGCTCAGGATACCACCTCGTCCTCTTCCCGTTCCCGGGGCACGATCATCAGGTGCTTGAGCGAGGTGCCGCGGAGCACGCTCACGTTCTGCGGCTTACCTGCGCGCTCCGTGGTTAACAAACGGTGCAGGTCGTCGATGCCTCCCACCGGCTGAGCCGCAAAACCTATAATCACGTCGCCTTCCTCCATGCCCGCCTCTGCGGCGGCCCCGTTCGCCGCCACGGCGGTCGCCATCACGCCCGTAGGCAACGGCAGCTTGTATTCATAAGCCAACCGTCGTGGGATGGGCACATTCTGTGCCGCAATCCCGATCGAACTGCGGCGCACCCGCCCGTGCTGCAGAATCTGCGCCACCACGTACTTTGCCGTATCGATCCCTACCGCAAACGACAGGCCCTGGGCGCCTAGGATGGTCGCGGTATTCACTCCGATTACGCAGCCGCCTGAATCCAGCAGCGGCCCGCCGGAGTTCCCCGGATTGAGCGGCGCATCGGTCTGGATAATCTCTTCCATCATGCGCCCGGAAGCGCCGCGCATACTGCGGCCCAGCGCGCTCACCACCCCAGCCGTGACCGAGAACTGAAAGCCGAAGGGATTGCCCACCGCGATTGCAATCTGCCCGATCTTTAATCGTTTTGAACTGCCCAGCGAGGCCGGCGAGAACACCGCATGCTCGGTTCGGAGCACCGCGATATCCGTATCCCGATCCTCGCCGATAAGCACCGCGCCACTGCGGCTGCCATCCGTAAAGGTGAGCGAAATCTTCAGCGCACGATGAACCACGTGGCTATTGGTCAGGATCAAACCATCGGGAGTAAAGACGAAACCCGAGCCCGAACCCTCCTGGCCCGGACGGTTCGCCCGCCGTGCGCCTTGCACATCGATTTTGACCAGCGAGCCGCTCACTCGCTCGACGGCTTGCGTCACCGCCCGGGAGTAGTTGTCCAGCAGATCGGCGTCGTCCAAACGACTCGAGACCACATCGGTATCACTAGAGAGTAAAGACTTCTGTTCCATATGATTCCTTTAAATGGCAACCAAGCCACGGGTCATGCCAATTGTCACCGCTTCTGTCCGCGTGCGGGCACCGAGTTTGCTCAACACGGAGCTGACATGAAATTTCGCGGTATGTTCTGAAATTTTTAGCTGTGCAGCCACCTGCTTGTTCGTCTGCCCTCGCGCCATCAAACGCAACACCTCCACCTCGCGTGTGGTCAGGTCTTCCGCAATGCGCATTACCTCTCCCGTGCCGCCAGATACCCGCGGAAGGGTAACCGCAAAACCCGCTACTGTGGCGGAGATAGCCGCTACCAGTTGACGTGCGGTGACCTCCATCGGCAGAACAGAATATATCCTCATGCGCGCAGCATTGCGGACCATTGCCGCATTCGGCTCTGTGGCAAGCAGTACCGCCGGTGTTTCGGCAAACACCTCCTGCAGTGCGCGGCGGTTGAACGCCTGGGCCAGGAAGGCCTCTCCCGCCGCAATGACGATCACGTCCGGGTTGTCGCTCTGCACGCGAAATAACAGAGTCGAGAGCAGAGCGACTGCCAGCCAATCCAATTCTCGCACCGCCCGAAAAGACGAGAATTGGCTCGCGTGGACCATGGAGTCCACGGTTGGCAACACCACGAATGGTGTTGCACCCGCCTTGTGATCCTCAGCCACGATCCGCCAGAATAACTGTCAGATCCATTCTTACCCCACCGCGAACAACCGCCACGGCGACCGGATCTCCAACCTTCAGGCTGGAGAGCTTATGCTGAACATCGTGCACGTTGTGAACCGGGTGCCCGTCGACCGACAGCAACAGATCGCCCACCAGGATCCCGGCTTTTGCAGCAGGCGCATTGGGCTCTACGTGCAGCACCAGCAAAGCCTCATCGACCCCCTCGCCGAACAACGAGCGCTGAGCCTCGGGTACTGGAACGGCCTGCATAGCGGCTCCGAGAAAGGGGCGAGGCACATGGCCCCTTTCGAGAATGGCATCCACTACTCGATCGATGGTCGTTGCCGGCACAGTGATCACCGCATTGCGCGCCAAAGCTGAACTGTTGATCCCCAAAACGCGCCGCCCTTCGTCAACCAGCGCGCTGCCGGACTGGCCTACGTAGAGCTGCAGGTCCGGACGAATCAGCGAATCCATCTGACCACCGCGCCAGGTGCGCCAGGCGCTGCCAAGGCGGGCGATGATTCCCGAGCTGGCAGAAATGTCGCCCAGAGCGGAACGGCCAATGGCGAGAACCAGCTCGCCCACACGTGCCGGTCGCGCGCTGGTCTCGGCAGGCTGGCCTGTTCCTGCGTCGACGCGAAGCACCGCCAGATCGGTCCCCGCGTCAGCACCGGCGAGCGTTGCCTGAAAGGGTGCACCGTGCTGGGAGATCTGTAGCGAGTCACTGCGGCGGAGTCCTTGACGCACCGTCACAATTACGCCTGCTCGCCAAACCACCCCGCTCGAGGTGGAACGGCCGCCTCCATGCACCGTCACGATGCTGCCCTGAACGGCTTCAATTGTTTCCGTTATTTGTTTGGAGAGCCCGCTCCAAACCCCTGCGCTCTGCGTTGCTGCTTCCATGATCTTCTCCATAAGAGGACAAGATCATGCTGACACTTACGTGGGCTGCGCACATCGCCCATTTGACTAGGGTCTGATCAATCTTTCTGGTGGAAGATCGAGTTATTAATATCCGGCCATACTTCCTTGAAGGCAAAGGTGCAGCCATCAATCGCGAGATTCGTGACCCATCGCTGGTAGGTCTTGGTAACCGTGCGTTCCTGGCTTGGATAGTAGAGATTGGCAACGCTCGAGAACGCCCCCGCTCCTAAGATCTCGCTGTAATTGAAAGTTTCGTGGCCAGAATCGGAGCGTGTGATCACGATGCGCGTGAACGCATACCCCAACCGTTTGCCAAAGTTTCCCTTGCCCAGCGTGTAATACCGTGTGTCTTGATGCAGGAGCGAGGGAACGATAAATTCGACCCAGTAGTTTTCGTTGATCGCATCCGCGAGTGTGTGCCAATAGTATCTTCCATATCCTTTGGCGCCCTGACCAAACTCAGGATACGAGTTGTCTGCCTGCGCAACTCCTGCCTGACCGGCCACGAAAATGAAACTGGAGTAATCCAGGCTATCGAGCGTAGCAGTCTTGAACTTTTCTTTGACCGTTTGGGGAGGAAGTTGTTGGTCTGCGCTCACAGCACGGAAATTGGGAATGACAAAAAGAATACGCTTCGTCTGTCTCCCCTCTGCGAGCGGGTCTACGGGCTGCGATGAGCCCCCGCCCGAAGGAGGCGCGCCTGACGCTACCTGGGTCTGCTGTTGTTGCTTCTGCTGTGGTGTGCCGGCGCCAGGATCATCGGGCAGGGCCGCTTCCTCACTATCGGTCGATACCGCCGTTAGATAAACGACCGGCACGCCCTGGTCAGGCGCCTGTGTCTCAAGCGTCAAGCTCTCGAGGGGAGCTTCATCCGCGCTTGCTTTTGCTCCCGGGGAGCAGAGGCCTCCGACCAAAAGCCCAAATACAAAAACAGATGACCTCTTGGAGAACCTCATACAAGCCCTTTGATTCCCGTGGTGTGAGATTAGGTGCAATTACTGGTCTTTTGTAGGATCTTCTGCCGCGGAATTTGAGCTGATCAAATACCATCGATTTTCCGGCGCCACGTAAGGTTGCTTGTGGCTTGTTGCCGGCGCTCTATCGAGCGCAAAGCTTTCGCGCTCACTCACGATGACATTTCGCATAAGTGACGGTCTCATATTTGACGTGTGGAGCGAAGCAGAAGTGTGCATGCGGGGCCAAAATAGTTCCTCGCAAGGAACTATTTGCCCTACAACCTTTAGGGTAGCAAGTACTTTCTGAGTGCCGCTAAGCCCTCTTCAATAGCCTGTGGCTCGATGGCATAGCCAAAGCGGACATGCCCCTCTCCTTGGCCGCCGAAGACCACTCCTGGGATGGTTGCCACGTGCGCTTTGGAGAGCAGCGTCCGGGCTGCGGCGCGGCTGTCTTTGCTGATCTTCGTGACTCGCGGAAAAGCATAGAATGCGCCCTGCGGCATCTCGCATGGCAGGCCTGCCTCGTTCAAGCCGTTCACCAGCAGATCGCGTCTCTGCCTGTACTGCTCCCGCCGCGCATCCATTTCGCTGCGAGGAATGCGCAGCGCCTCGAGCGCGGCCCACTGGCTCATGGTTGACACCCCGTTGACGGAATACAGAACCAGCTTCCGCAACCCGGTCATGAAGGGTTCATGGGCTACCGCATAACCAACACGCCAGCCGGTCATGCCGTAGCTTTTCGAAAATGTATAAGTCGAAATCGTGCGCTGCGCCATTTCCGGCAACGACGCGATGGAAAAATGCTCCCCGTCGTAAACCAGATCCTCATAAGCCTCGTCTGCAATCACAAGTAGGTCATGCTTGCGCGCAAACGCGGCCACTTCTTCCGCTTCCGCGCGAGAGAAAACGGTACCGGTGGGATTCTGGGGAGTGTTGTAGTAGATTGCCCGAGTGTTGGGAGTGGCAAAATCTTCGAGCGTTTGGGTCAGGCCCGCGCTGCGCGCCGTCGCTGTGGGCACCAGCAAAGCTCGTGCCTGGCAGCCGGTGATCATCTCCCGAATCGGCGTCCAATAGGGAGAAAAAAGCAGCACATCGTCGCCGGGGTCGAGTACTGCCTGGAAGGCGACATACAACGCATGCGCGCCTCCCGCGGTCACGATCACGTTCTCCGCGGAAACATCAAGCCCATTGCGCTGCTTCAGCTTCGCGGCGAGGGCATGGCGCAGTGGTTCTATTCCCGAAGACGGCGCATACCGAGTCTTGTTCTCGACAGCCGCACTGAGCAGCGCATATTTCACCGTGCTGGGCGTATCGAAGAAGGGCTCGCCGCCATGGAAAGCGTGCACCTTTTGGCCCCCGGCTCGCAGCTCCATCACCTTATTTCGCACCTGGACGATATCGGAAAAACCCACCTCGTCCAACCGCTTGGCCAGTCGCATCGCGTCTGCCGCCATGATTGCCCTCTGCTAATGTTCTAGCTATGAAGTCCAGATATCTCTACCTTGCGGCGTCTGTTGCTTTCCTCGTGGTCGCGATCCTGAAACTTCTGCCCCCACGCAACCTTACCGCCGCTGCTCTCAACGCGGTGACGGGCTGCATCTTCCTCTTCCTGGGAGCTGGTCCGCGAAGACCCATGTGAACTAGATCTTGATAAAGATCTTCCTCCGGTACAAAAAAAGGACCGGCACGAAGCAGACAAGAACGAAGGCCAGGGCATAAAGCAGCGATCCGAATGACGGATTGATGATGGGAAAGAACCAATGCAGGTAGATATATTGCTGCAGGTCAGTGATCCTGCCGCCGTCATGCACAAAAATGGTTGAAAGCGCGGAGGACAGAAGCTCCGAGAAAACATACGCCGTAATGGCATTGGATCCGAAGACCAGCCATGGAAACGTCCAGCCGCGTGTCCACTGCTTGATCTCCACCGCGTAGAAACAGAGGGTAAGCAGCAGCAGAGTGCAGCCCGCGGCGAACAGCACATAGGAGCTGGTCCAGAGTTTCTTGTTGATAGGGAACCACACGTTCCATAGATTGCCCAGCAGCAATCCGGTCACCGAAGCGGCCAGCAGGCCAGCGGCCTTTGCCCCCAAAGGTTTCACTCGCCGCAGCCAGATGCCGGTGAGAACGCCGAACAAAATCGTGCCCATGGCCGGGATGTTGCTTAAGAACCCCTCCGGATCGCGCACTCCCTCGTAGAGCCGGCCGGGAAAGATTTTGCGGTCGAGATAAGCCACCCAATTCTGATTGGGATCGAGCAGAGGCACGCTATGTGTCGGAACTCCAATACCAGGAATGGGGACCCAGCGCATGAGTATCCAGTAGCTGAGCAACGCCACCACGGCGACTGTGGCCGACACCCAGGCCCGGCTATTCCACAGGTAAAGAAGACTGGCTAATAAGAAACAGATCGCGATGCGTTGCAGCACGCCATAGATTCGCAGCGTCCCCAGGTGGAATAACGGAAAGCCGTTGACCACCAGCCCCAGCAGGAACAAGATGACCGCACGCCGGATTACGTGCATGCGCAGTGCGGTTTTCGACTCGCCGCGTGCCAGGCGGGCCGCATTCGAGAATACGATGGAGATGCCGGCAATGAACAGGAACGAGGGGAACACGAGGTCGGTCAAAGTCCAACCGTTCCACGCGCTATGTTCCAGCTGGCTGTAGCTATATTTTCCGCTGCCGCCGTTGTTCACCAGGATCATGAACGCGATGGTGATCCCGCGCGCCACGTCGAGTGAAACCCAACGGCGCGCCGGGTTAACCATGGTTTGCGGAGCGGTACTTGTTGTAGCCGTATTCTTAGTAGCCGCGGTTCCCATGTTGCAAAGTGTATCTGCTGCCCTGAAGGAGTGTCCATGCGCGGCTCAATCATCTGGTTTGTGCTGGCTGTTGCCTGGGGGCTTGACGGCGTTTTAGCCGCCGTCCATCGCAACCACCTGCAAGCCGCGCTCACCGCCTTTTTCGCCTGCTGTTTCCTAGCCACCGGCCTAACCTTCCGCAAACGTGAGCGCAAAGCTACGAGAAAACAAGTTTTGTGAAGGGTACGGCCTTTAGGCCGTACGTACCGCTTTGAAATGAATCCGGCTTTAGCCGCTGAGGGCACGATTCAATCGAATTTGGCGACTTTCCTGACCACAAACCTGGGTGCCCCACATCCCCAAATTCCTGTGAAGGTTGTTGGGTCCCGCGAACTTCATGCGTCTTTCCTTACAGAAAGGCGCACAAGCGGCCTTGTCCAGTGCAGCTTTCAGGAATTTCGGGCATCTCGCTTTTGAGATGTGGGTTTTCGCTTTTGCGAGACGGTTTTTGCCGGACGTCTCACCCGGTAAGCGGAAAAACCCCCGAATACACCGCCATCCCGGCGACCGCATCCACCCCGAGCGCGTCCAACGCGTCGATCTCCGCCTGTTCGCGGATGCCCCCAGCCACAATCAGCTGCCGCCGGGTCGTTTGCCTCAAGCCCTTGGCCACCTCAAGGGGGAAACCCTGCATAGTCCCCTCACGATCGATGTGGGTATAAAGAAAAGCCCCACAATAAGCCTCGAGCTGTGGAATGGCCTCTTCCGGGGTAAGTTCCACCTGGTCCTTCCACCCCTTCACCGCCACACGACCCTGTTTCGTATCCACGCTGAAGACCAGCTGCTCCATCCCTACCGCGGCCGCCAGCGTCTGTGCAAACCCGGTATTCACCAGGCTCGCTCCCCCGAACAGCGCCGAGCCCACGATCACCCGCCGGGCGCCGGCGCTCAGCACCTCGGCAGCTTTCTCAACCGTGGAGATACCGCCTCCCACCTGGCAGGGCAGCCGGCGGGCGATTAAGGTAATCAGCTCGCTATTGTTCCCCTGCCGCATAGCGGCGTCGAGGTCGATCAACTGCACCAGCGGATAGTGTTGAAAGCGGCCAATCCAATACTCAAAATCGTCGAAGGCCAGCTTGAGCGTCTCCCCCCGCACCAGCTGCACGATCCGGCCGCCCATCAAGTCAATGGAGGGAATCAGCATGGCAGCCTCACCGGTACGCCGCGCAGAGCCAGTTCCTGCTTAAGCGCCCGCACGTCCGCGATGCCGAAGTGAAAGATGCTCGCTGCCAGCGCCGCATGCGCTTTGCCCGCCTGGAATACCTCGGCAAAGTGTTCCGCCGTCCCTGCGCCGCCGGACGCGATCACGGGGATCTCTACCGCCTGGCTGACCATCTCAGTTAGCTCACAATCGAATCCAGCGCGGGTGCCATCAGCATCCATCGAGGTCAGGAGAATCTCCCCCGCCCCGCGCGCTTCCGCTTCCCGCGCCCAGTCGATCACGCGGCGGCCGGTACGGGTGCGGCCACCGCTCACCAGCACTTCTGCATCGGTAACCGGGCTATCCGGGACCCGCCTGCCATCGATGGCCACGATCACCGCCTGGGCGCCAAAGCTACGCCCGATGGCGTCAATCAGGTTCGGATCGGCGATCGCCGCCGAGTTGACACTCACTTTGTCGGCGCCGGCATCGAACACCGCCGCCGCCTCTTCCGCTGAGCGTATGCCACCGCCCACGGTAAACGGGATGAACAGCTCCTTTGCCGTTCGCCGCACCGTATCGAGCAGCGTACCCCGGCCCTCATGGGTAGCCGTGATGTCCAGCAAAACAATCTCATCGGCCCCTGCGGCTGCATGCCGCTTAGCCAGCTCCGCCGGATCTCCCGCATCCACCAGGTCCACGAACTGCACCCCTTTGACCACCCGTCCACTGCGCACATCCAGGCATGCGATGATCCGCTTGGTTAGCACGCCAGCTCCACGAAGTTCCGCAGCACACGCATGCCGGCCGTTCCCGACTTCTCCGGATGAAACTGCACCCCCATTACGTTGCCCCGCTCCACTGCCCCGGAGAACTTCCCCCCGTAATCGGTAACCGCAACTGTTTCATCGATCAAAGGCGCCCTGTAGGAGTGGGTGTAATAGACAAAGGCATGATCCTCGACCCCGCGCATCAACCGTGACTGGGGTTCGACGCGCACTTCATTCCAGCCCACATGCGGCACCTTGACTCCGGCAGTAAAGCGCTCGCATTGGCCTTGAAACAGGCTCAGGCCCTTGGTTGCCGGGGCTTCCGTGCTGCCTTCGAAGAGCCATTGCAGTCCCACGCAGATCCCCAGAAATGGAACGCCCCGCGCGATCGAATCACCAACAGCTGCGGTCAAGCCGGTATCCGCGAGGAGTTGCGTAGCCTGAAAATGACCAACCCCGGGAAGGATGACTTTCTTGGCCCGCCGAACCACCTCAGGATCCGCCGTGACCGTTGCCTGGCAACCGAGGGCGTCCAGCGCTTTCATCACGGAAGTCAGGTTGCCGGCCTTGTAGTCGATGACCGCGATCACAGCAAACCCTTGGTGCTGGGCAACATCTCGCCCAGTTGCTTATCCCGCGAGCAGGCCACCCGCAGCGCGCGGGCGAATGCTTTGAAGAGGGCTTCGATCTTGTGGTGGTTCGATCGCCCATACATCGTCATGATGTGCACATTGGCCCGTGCCCCGCGCGCGAACCCTTCAAAAAAATCCTCGACCAGTTCGCTTTGCAAATCCCCTACCAGGCGTTTCTTCACCTTGGTCTTAACTACGCAAGACACTCGTCCGCTTAAGTCGACAGCGGCGACTCCCAATGTCTCATCCATTGGCATCAGGAAGTACCCCGCGCGCAGAATACCTTTCTTGTCGCCCAGCGCTTGATCGAAGGCCTCGCCCAGCGCAATGCCTACGTCTTCCACTGTGTGGTGCTGGTCCACATCCAGGTCGCCGTCGCACTGCAATTCCAGATCAAAGGCTCCGTGCCGCGTAAACAGCTCCAGCATATGGTCGAAGAAACGGATGCCGGTTTTGACTTTGTATCGCCCGCTGCCTTCTACCACGAGCTTGAGCGAGATCTTGGTCTCGGTAGTCTTGCGCTCGATAGCGCCATGGCGCCGGACGCTTTTCTGCTTAGCCTTCATGCCTTCTCCCAACCAATCTCCTGCAGCGCTTCGGCCATCGCGTTCATGGCCTGCTTCATCTGCGCCCGTGTTCCCACCGTGACGCGAACACATCCCGCACAGCCATGATCCTTCGAGCGGTCACGCGTGAGCACACCGCGGCGATGCATCGCCTCCACGAACTCGGCGTGCAAGGGCCCGATCTTTACCAGGATAAAGTTGGCCGCGCTCGGCCATTGGGGCACGCCCAGCTGGCGAAGGCTCTCCACCATCTCGCTGCGAGCCGCTTTCACTTCCTCCACATACCATTGCAGATACGATTCATCGTCCAGCGCCGCCGGCAGGCACGCCAGAGCCAGCGAGTTCACGCTGTAGGGGGAAATGACTGTCCTCAGCCATTGCTGGATGGCAACCGGCGCGGCCAGCATCCCTAGCCGTAGTCCAGCCAGCCCGTAGGCTTTGGAAAAAGTGCGCGCCACGATCAGGTTGGGCGCCTTTCCAACCAGATCGATCACCGTCTGCCCGCAGAAGTGGTAGTAGGCCTCATCCACCAGAACCGCTGCCTGCGGGGCGCGATGGAGAACCTCGAGAATCTGCGCCCGGCTGGCCACGGTCCCGGTGGGGCTATTCGGGCTGGCGATGGCAATCAACCTGGTTTCTGGCGTGATCGCTGCCAGCAAAGGCTGGAGCGGAAACGCAAAATCCTCGCCGGAAGGAACCGTCTTGACCCTGGCATCTGTGCAAGAGCCGTAGACCTCATACATCGAATAGGTCGGGGTAGGAAAAAGAAACTCGTCTCCGCGATCCAGATAAGTCTGGCAAAGCACGTGGATCGCTTCATCCACTCCGTTGGTCAGCAACACTTGATCAGGTTCCAGCCCCAGGTGCTGCGCGACTTTAGCTTCCACCTTGCCTCGCTCGGGATACTTCGCCAAATCTGCGGCTGCGATCCCCGCCAGCGCTTCGAGCACCCGGGGCGAGCAAGCGACGGTGTTCTCGTTGAAGTCCAGCCGCAGTCCCTGTCGCCCACTCAGCGGAGGATGATACGCGCGCATTCGCTGCACCGCGCCGCGTGGCATAGGTGTCTGTTGCAAAACTATCTCAGCCATCGATCCCCCTTGCCCGCACCGCTTCGGCATGGCCGTACAATCCTTCCGCATTGGCCAGTGTGATGGCCGCCGGCCCCAGCTTCTGCAAACCGGCCAGCGTATATTCCTGCACCGTGATCACCTTCAAGAAATCCATCACGCTCAGCCCGCCCCGCACCTGCGCCACCCCGCCGGTGGGCAAGGTGTGGTTGGGACCGGAAACATAATCCCCCATGGGCTGGGGCGAGTACCGCCCGATAAATACGGAACCGGCATTGCGCACCCACGCCAGATCCTCTTTGCTGTCGACGGTCAGATGCTCAGGCGCCAATCGGTTAGTGATCTCCTGCGCCTCCTCGACCGATCCAGCGATCACCGCCAGCCCATTCCGCTCAATTGCCTGCCGGGCAACGGAGTTCGACTTGACCCGCTGAGCAACCTCCCTCACCACCTCGCGCGCAAGAGCTGCATTGGTGGTGATGAGAATCGCCAGGGCTTCAGGATCATGCTCCGCCTGGGCCACCAGGTCCGCAGCGATGCCCACTGCCTCGCCGTTTTCGCTGGTCACGACAATCTCCGTTGGGCCGGCCAGCATGTCGATGGCGCAATCGAAGGCCACCATTTTCTTGGCCGCGGTTACATACCAGTTGCCGGGTCCCACGATCTTATCCACGCGGGGAATAGTCTCTGTGCCGAAAGCCAGTGCCGCGACTGCCTGGGCGCCACCGATGCGGTAGAAGGCGCTTACGCCCAGCAGCGCCGCGGCCGCCAGTGTCTCCTTTGCCGGCTTAGGCGACACCACGACAATCCGTTGCACCCCCGCCACTTGTGCTGGAATGACCGTCATGAGCAGGGTAGAGGGCAAGCGGGTAGCGGCCGCTCGGCACATAGCACCCTACTGCTCCTAAAGCACGCACTTGCTGCCCGGTCGTGAGCCCGGCTGAGGACGCGGTCCATTCTTTAGGCATCTGCCGCGCGGCGAACCGCCGGATATTGCCGGCCGCGGTCTGCATAGCGGCCTGCAGCGGCTTGGGCGTAGCGTCCCACGCCTGCTCCATCTCGGCCCGGCTGATTTCCAGCGGCATTTGCGCCGTCAAACCATCCAGCTTCGCCGCATAGCGGCGCAGAGCCCGGTCTCCACCTTTGCGGACATCCCCCACGATCCGCTGCACCACAGGCATCGCACGCGCCGTGTTGTGTGCCCCGCGCAGCTCCAGCTCCCGTAGCATCTGCTGGGTCTGCTTGCCGCCGCGCCCCTGTGTCTTAACCACCCTCATGCAAACACTCCAATGGAACGCAGTCCCGCAGGGACGGCTGTAAACAGCCCGGTACGCAGGGCCGGGCTATTTCGCGAAACCCAGGACTGCGTCCTGGGTAACATTCAGTCGTCCCTATACGGGACTGCCGGCGCGCTGTAAGCCAACCCAGGACTGCGTCCTGGGCTATCCTCAGACCGTCCCTGACGGGACTCGTATCAGAGCAAGTTTTCTCACGTTCATTGGCTGGTCAAAACACAATCTTATTCAGCGGATATTCCACGATCCCGCTAGCCCCCGCACTCTTAAGCTTGGGAATCACATCCCGCAACACGCTCTCTTCGATCACCGTATTCAGCGCTGCCCAGCCGGCATCGCTCAGCGTGGAGATGGTCGGTGAATCCAGCGCCGGCAGCATCGCCAACACCTGTTCCAGGTTCTTTTTCTCCACGTTCATCATCAATCCCACGCGGCCCTTCGCCGCGATTGCGCCGTTGAGCATGAGCGAGATGTTGTCGATCTTTTCCTTTTTCCATGGATCGCCGTAAGCGCCGCGATTGGCGATCAGATGGGTTTCGCTTTCCATCACGGTATCGATGATGCGCAGCCGGTTGGCCCGCAGTGAGCTGCCGGTCTCGGTTACTTCCACAATGGCATCGGCCAGCATAGGCGGCTTTACTTCCGTCGCGCCCCAACTGAATTCCACCTTGACGGGAACGTTCTTGCCCGCAAAGTAGTTCTTGGTGACCTCCACCAGTTCGGTGGCGATGACTTTGCCGCTCAGCTCTTCGGCCCTCTGAAAAGGCGAATCCTCAGGCACCGCGAGCACCCACCGCACCTTGGTCCGCGTCGCCTTGGAGTAAGTCAGGGAAGTGACGCTGACTACATCGAGGCCGCTTTCCACCACCCAATCAATACCGGTAAGGCCGGCATCCAAAACCCCCTTCTCCACGTAACGCGCCATCTCCTGCGCGCGGATGAGCATACACTCGATCTCGCTATCGTCGATGCCGGGAAAGTAAGAGCGGCCGTTGGCATAAATACGCCACCCTGCATTCTCAAACAGCGCAATCGTCGCATCCTGCAGGCTCCCCTTGGGAATTCCCAGCTTCAGCTTATCTGCCATTCCGTGCCTCCATCTTCGCTGCGGTGGGCAGTTCGATGGGTCTGGTAAAACAGCTCACCGTTCCCTCGTGGCAGACCAGGCCATCACCCTCGACGGTTACGCGAAAGAGGACAGTATCCTGGTCGCAGTCCGAAGCGGCCGACACCACACGCAGGCGGTTACCACTGCTTTCGCCCTTCAT
Organism: uncultured Acidobacteriaceae bacterium; assembly: GCA_963805955.1. Taxonomy (GTDB): domain Bacteria; phylum Acidobacteriota; class Terriglobia; order Terriglobales; family Acidobacteriaceae; genus PALSA-350. The sequence goes on along the minus strand of CAWDVZ010000010.1, from coordinate 124,377 downwards.
CCACAATTTTTGCCGCGTCCGGCTCCAAAACGTCACAAAGCCTGTCTCCAACGTTTTGGCATAACTGGTCTCATTCAGAAAGCCCACCATGAGCACTTCTCCGCTCGCTGCGTCCTGCACGATTGCAGGCAGCAACCCATCCATCTTTGCAAAATCGAGCTTTACCGCTTCGGTCATTGCCGGCTATCTCCCTTTTCTTATTTCTCACGCAAAAAAGCCCGCTTGCGCATCTCGCGCCGGCGGGCTCTTTCTGAATCCTGACTTCCTGGCCTTTACAGCTGGCCGGAACCGTCCGCCGACACACTCGTCCCATGATGATGATGGTGACGATGATGGCGGGTGCGGACTTGCATATCTATTAGAAAGCTAACCGTCTCTTCCTCTCATGTCAACCTGCGGTCTGCTACCATGCCGCCTGTAGCATTACTATTGGCGCAATCGAAGAGACTACTCTGGCGAATCTCGTCAGATCACAGTAATAGTAAAAATGCTGTATTGGGTCCATGAAAACCAACCTCGCCAAACTTCCGTATCTGTTGCTGGCCATATTGGTTGTTGGTTCGACCCTATTTTATGTAGCGAGCACGGCTGCAATCTTCGACAGCTTCCTCAACCCGCATCGCGCTCGGCCGCCGCTTGAGTACTCCCACAACGCCCATTTTCTGGTGCAACCACTGCCCGAGTCGCGCCGCGCCGGCATGGAGGCTGAAGACGACGTCATCTCCGTCAATGGAGTTCCCTTCACGGGCATGGCCGGCCTGATTGCCCAGACCTTTCACGCTAAACCAGGGCAGACCATTGCCATCCTCTATCGCGATCGTGCAGGTCAGCACCCGTATGGCACACGTGGGGCTGATGGCACATCGAACGGTGCCTCCTACTCTAACCGGCTGGCTGATCAACATTGTTCTGGTGCTCCTCTTTCCCGCATTCTGCCTGTTGCTCGGGTATTGGGTGGTGCTGGCCAGGCCGCTCGAATGGAATGCCTGGTTCCTGCTCGGCATCATGAACGTTGTTCCGGTCTTTATCGGCCGAACCGGATATTTCCCCGGCTTCCTCGCTCCCTTCACCATCTTCTGGCAGATCTTCGCCGTCCAATGGATGTTCGTCTCGCTCATCCTGTTCAGCATCTACTTTCCCGTCCGCTCCCGTACCGACACTCGCCACCCATGGATCAAGTGGCTCATCATCGTTCCCCTGATCCTGATCGCCCCCGCCCAATTCGCCATCGAGTACGGCCTGCTGTATCACAATCGCTTCATTCAACCGTATCTCTCGGCTACCGATCCGCTGGAGTTCGCGGGAAATATCTTCGCCGCGATTTCTCTGTGCATCTTCATCGCCGCCATCGTAGGCAAGCTTTTCGCCGTTCCCGCTCCCGCGCCCGATGCCCGGCGTCGCCTGGGAGTGGTGGCCGCCGGTTCTCTGCTCGGCCTGGGCCCGGTGCTCGTCCTGCTGGTGACCTCTACCCTTTCCGAAAAAACAGTCATGGAGACGGCGCCCTCCTGGGCCCTCCTCACCGTGGCGGTCCTGTTCACCTTCTTTCCCCTCTCGCTCGCCTACACGGTCATTGTGCAGCGTGCCCTCGACCTGCGCATCATCCTCCGTCAGGGCACGCGCTACGCCTTTGCTCGTGGCACGCTATGGGTCTTGCAGGCGATCGTCTTTACCTTTCTATTCTTTCGTATCTTCCACTTTGCCCATGCCTCCGGCCGCGGCGCGCAGCTCATCGCCCCCATCGTATTCGTCGTCATCGTTTGGTTTCTGCGGGTGCGCATTGCACGCCCTCTCTCCCTCTGGATTGACCGCCGCTTCTTTCGTGAGGCTTACTCCGTAGACCAGGTATTAGTAGAGCTTTCCGAGCAGGCGCGCAGCTTCACCGAAACCGAGCCTTTGCTGCGCACCATCACCGAGCGCATCAGCCAGACTCTGCACGTCGAGCGCATCGCCTTCCTTTTGCGTCAGGGCAAGCTCTTTCAACTGCAGTATGCGCAGGGAATTCCCAACACCATTGACGTTTCCCTGGCGGAAAACTCCTCCACCATGCGCGCCCTGGCCATTGATCGCAGTCCCAAGCGGGTCTTCCGCGAGCATCCTGACCCCTGGCTGGCATTGGCCGCCCCTGGCGAGGTCTCGGTTCTCGACGAGCTCGAGGCAGAGTTGCTGCTGCCGTTGCCTGGCCGCACCAGCCTGATCGGGGTGATGGCTCTGGGGCCCAAGCTCAGCGAAGAACCCTACTCCCGCTCCGATCGCCGATTGCTTTCTTCCGTGGCCTTGCAAACCGGGCTGGCGATTGAAAACAGCGCCCTCGTCCACCACCTGGCGGAGGAATCAGCGCAACGCCAGCGCATCAATCGCGAAATCGAAATAGCGCGCCAGGTGCAGGAGCGCCTCCTGCCGCAGATCTACCCCCTGGTCAAGGGCCTTGACTTTGCCGGCTTCAGCCGCACCGCGCAGGAGGTTGGCGGAGACTATTACGACTTCATCGCACTCGACAATGGCCGCCTTGGTATTGCCGTGGGCGACGTCTCCGGCAAAGGCATTTCCGCCGCCCTCTTGATGGCTTCTATCCGCTCCGCCCTGCACGGGCTTACTTTCAGCGGCACGCTCAGCCTTGCCCGGATCATCGAGGGCCTCAACCGCATCATCTACGATTCCTCCACCAGCAATCGCTTTGTGACCTTTTTCTTCGGCGAATACGATCCTTCGACGCGCATGCTCGATTACGTCAATGCCGGGCATAACGCGCCCGTACTCTTGCGCCCCACAGCTCCGGGGCACGATAGTTTCTGCAGCCCGGAGGGCCCGTGCATGGTGGAACGTCTGGAGACCGGGGGGCCGGTGCTTGGCATCTTTACCGACGTCCAATATGAGCAGGGACGTTGCCAGCTGCAGCCCTACGACATGCTCATCGCCTTTACCGATGGGATCAGCGAAGCCATGACCGCCGACTACGAGGAGTGGGGAGAAGAACGCCTGATCGCGGCAGCCAAGCTGAGCACCCAATGTTCCGCGCAGGATCTCGTCACCGCGTTAGTGCAGTCCGCGGACCAGTTCACCGCCGGCGCACCTCAGAATGACGACCTCTCCCTGGTCGTCCTTAAGGTGCTCTGATGTTTCGTCGCCTGGTTACGTGGACCTTTCTCTGCCTGGCCGCTGCCGCTCTCCACGCGGAAACGCCGCCGGTGGAGTATGCCACCTTCATGAGCCATGGCAAGGCCGTCTCCTGTGTGGTTTATGACCCTCATGACGCCACGGCGACGATGATCGTTTTGCGTGGTTCGGGCCCTTCCGACCTCGACTGTGGGCCGGTCTGCAGTCGCGGTTCTTTGCCGAGCACGGTTTTCGTGTTTTGCTGGCGGACTATTTGAGCGCCACGGCTACGGCCGAACCCACCGCACAAAACTACCGGCGCTGGGCCCAGGTGGTTCAGGACATCGTGGCCGATCTGCGTTCGCGTCCTATTCCGCGGAACCGGAAAATCGCCCTGGTCGGACTAGGCCTGGGAGCCTCGGTTGCGCTCGTTGCTGGTTTCCACAAGCCGGCCGTCGATGCCATAGCCGAGTGGTCCGGTCTTCTCCCCAACGAATTCTTTTCCCAGGTGCAAAGTCTGCCTCCCCTCCTCATCTTGCATGGCGAGCAGGATAAGCAGGTTCCCGTCGTCAACGCCCGCCAGCTTGTCCGCCTATGCGAGCTCAAAGACTTCACCTGTGAGGCCGGAATTTACCCTGACGAAGGCCATGTCTTTAGCGCCCCCGCGATGGAGGCCACCAACCAGCGCACCCTGACCTTCTTCCGAACCTATCTATGGGCAAACCTGCCAAAGCGGGCCGAATAACCGAAGGTCCAAACTCAACGGCAAGAACTGGACGGGTGCCCCAGGTTCGCCAAAGCGTACCTGGGACGAAAAAGATGGGCGAAGCCCCCACGATTGTTTTTCTTTCCCCTTACAGCAACCCAGCAAAATCCTCGGCGGGATCTTTAATCCCCAGTCCGGTCATGTGCCGCCGCGAAGCTTCCTGCATGTAGTAGTGCAGTCGCCCCGCCGCTGCTGCGTAGCTCAATCCCTCTTCCCGGATGTTCGAGATGCAATTCCGCTCCGCGTCTCTGCGGCCGGTCCGTGGCTCCCACGTAAGATAAGCACCCAATGAGTCGGGGGAACTCAATCCCGGCCGCTCCCCGATCAGCACCACGGCCAAAGCCGCATGGAGCGCCTCCCCAATCGCATCCCCAACGGCCACGCGGCCCTGCTCCACCACACAAACCGGCGCCAATCGCCAGCCCGCGATGAGAGGCAAAACCTCCCGCATCAAACGCACCGCGTGTCGTTCCGCGGCCAGAGCCGAGAGCCCATCGGCGATCACGAACACCACATCGTATTCACCCGGGGTAAGCAGCGCCGCCGAATCCGCACTTAATGCGCGGCCCAGGTCCGGTCGCCTCAAGTAGGTCTCCCGGTCATTGGCCTTGCTTTCCAGAGCTAACGCCGCCAGTCCATCACGCCGCACTTCATCGCATAGCATGCGCACATCGATGGCCGCCTGGACTGCATCGCGGGCCCGCGCATGGGCCAGTTGAAAGTCGAGCAGGGGACCGGTCGCCAGGCTTACCCCGGTCCGTTCAAGACCGATACGCGCAGGGGTGTAACTGCGCAGCGCCTCGCGGGCTGCGAGAGGCATCTCCACCGGCACCACAGACTGACGCTGGATCGCCTTGGAATCCCGTTTCTGATCCATCAAGCTACGCGAGAAAAGACGGTACATTTAACCCTAGCCGCGCATCACTATTCAGCCACGCCTCAAATTCCGGAGCCGGCCGCAAGCCTAACGCCCTTCGCAAATACAGCGCATCGTGAAACGACGTGCTTTGGTAATGCAGCATCACGTCGTCCGCTCCAGGTACTCCCATGATGTAGTTCACGCCCGCGGCGCCGAGCAGCGTCAGCAGCACATCCATATCGTCCTGGTCGGCTTCGGCGTGATTGGTATAGCACACGTCACACCCCATGGGCAGCCCCAGCAGCTTGCCGCAAAAATGGTCTTCCAGGCCGGCGCGAATAATCTGCTTGCCGTCATACAGGTATTCCGGCCCGATAAAGCCCACTACGGAGTTGACCAGCATAGGCTGGTATCGCCGGGCAACGGCGTAGGCTCGTGCCTCACAGGTTTGCTGGTCAACGCCGTGATGGGCATCGGCGGAGAGGGCGCTGCCTTGTCCCGTCTCGAAATACATCACGTTATTGCCCGCCCCGCGCTTCAGTGCCCGTGCTGCAGAGCAGGCTTCATCCAGCAGCGCGAGGTTTACCCCGAATGACTGATTCGCGGCTTGCGTGCCCGCGATCGATTGAAAGACCAGGTCCACCGGCGCGCCTTGCTCCAGCGCCGCCATTAGGGTCGAGACATGCGCCAACACGCAGCTCTGTATCGGGATGGCATACTTCTGCCGCACATGGTCAATCAGCTCCAGCAGTGTTTTCACACTGCTCACGTTGTCCGAGGCGGGATTGATCCCGATCACCGCATCCCCTGACCCCAACAGCAAGCCATCAATCATGGCAGCGGCGATGCCTGCAGGGTCGTCGACCGGATGGTTTGGCTGCAGCCGCGTCGAGAGCCTGCCCTCTAGGCCCACCGTGGTCCGGAACCTTGTCACCACGCGTATCTTGCTCGCCACCAGGATCAGGTCCTGCACCCGCATCAACTTGCTGACCGCCGCCACCATCTCGGGGATCAAACCGGGGCTGAGCGCCGCCAGCGCCTCGCCAGTAGCGGCATCGGAAAGAAGCCAATCGCGAAACTCACCTACCGTCAGCGACACCACTGGAGCAAAAGCAGCCGCATCGTGGCTGTCGACGATCAGCCGGGTGACCTCGTCATCCTCGTAGGGAACCAGCGCTTGCTGTAGAAAAGCCCGCAGTGGAAGGTCGGCCAGCGTCATCTGCGCTGCCGCACGCTGCACCGCGCTCTCAGCCGCAATCCCAGCGAGTGCATCCCCGGAGCGGTAAGGGCTTGCCTTGGCCAACAGGTCACGCAGATCTTCGAAGTTATAAGTGACCTCGCGGATCTTTCTGCGCAGCCGCATAGTTGGACCCAATACTAATACGCTTGAGTGCGCAATCCGGATCTGCGATATTCTGCAAACCATCTTGACCACTCACCGTCGATCCTTCGTCTGCATCCTGCTCGGCTTCGCCGCCGGGATGCCTGCTGCACTGGCGCAGGCGCCCCCTGCACCTCACCCGGTCGTTCTTCACGCTGCGCGCCTGCTCGACATTGAAGGCGGCCGCATCCTTTCCCCTGGCGAGGTCCTGGTCCAGGGGGAAAAGATCGTCGCCGCCGGCGCGTCCGTCGAGCACCCCGCCGGAGTCGAAACCATCGATCTTGGGGACACGACCCTGATGCCCGGCCTGATCGATGCCCACGTCCATCTCTTCCTCCATCCCGGGGACGAAGCACTTCAGACCGTGTTGGAGTCTGTACCCCAGCGCGTGATCACCGCCACTCTGGCCGCCAAAGCCGACCTGATGGCCGGCTTCACTGCCGAGCGGGACATGGGCACGGAAGGCGCGGGACCCGCTGACTCCGCCGTCCGCGATGCCATTAACAAGGGACAAATCCCCGGACCGCGTTTGCGCGTCAGCGGCAATGCCATCAACATTCTCGGCGGTCACGAGGATGCTATCGGCTTTAACCCTGAGCAGCACGTGCTGCCTAACGCCACCTACGCCAACACCGGCGACGAACTGGTCGCCGTGATTCGCCAGCAAATCAAAGACGGGGCGGACTTCATCAAAATCTACGAAACCGGCCGCGACTTCTTCAAGGACGGCCAATTTCACACCATCTTCCAGTACACCGAGCCGCAGCTGGCGCAGGCTGTCGCCGAGGCAACGCGCCTGCAGACCCGCATCGCGGTGCATTGCGAAGGTGAGCCGGGAGCGCTGTACGCCGCCCAGGCGGGCGTAGCTTCCATCGACCATGCTGACCAGTTGAGCGACGAAACGATGCGCCTGATGCATGAGCGGCGAATCTACGCCGTTCCTACGTTCACCATTCAGGAGTATTTTGCCGCCCACGAATCCCCCGAAGAGGCGGCGCAGGAGCACCAACTCCTCGACTATCACGTGCAGCAGTTTCACCTTCAGCTCGCTCATGGCGTGCCCATGGCGGTAGGTTCCGATGTGGGTCCGTTTCCCCACGGCACCCAGGCCCGCGAATTGGAGCTGATGGTGCAATACGGAATGAAGCCGCTCGAAGTCCTCCAGGCTGACCTGCTCAACGGAGCCCGGCTACTCGACTGGGAGCACGACCTGGGCGCGCTCAAAGCCGGCTACAACGCCGACATCATCGCCGTGCCCGGCAACCCTCTCGACGACATCCGCGTGCTCGAGCACGTCTCCTTCGTAATGAAGGGCGGCGTAGTCTACCGCCGCTAGACCCTGTCGCAACTCATCTGGAGGAGTCTGGCGGGGTCTGAACGGGTGCCCCAGGTTCGCCAAACCTGCCCCGGCGTGCCGTGGGGCGTACCTGGGCCGAAAATGGGTTTTTCCAATGCTTTTACTCCACCCGCAAGGGCTCTACGGTACATTGTTTTAGATGTTTTTCGTCAAAACTACGCAAAAACGTCATCCTGAGCGGAGCGCATCGCAGATTTATCTCGTGACACAGCGCTTGTTAGCGCGGAGTCGAAGGACCTCGACGGCGCTAATCTTGCCCATGCTGCTCGTAGGTTTTCAACCACTGAAGCCCTCACCGGGGGGATTGGGCAGCCGTCCAACGGGTCACTTCAGCGCCTCTAATGATTCGATCTCTCCAGCGGACTCTGCTCCCGCGACCATATCGGATGTTCGACCCCCCGCAATTCCGGCGTCTCCAGGTCGGTAAAGTCGAACGCCACGACCTGGTTCACCCCTTTCTGCAGCCACGGTGCGGGCAGATACAACGATTCTTGCGGGCCCAAACTCCAGCTGCGTCCGAGATTGTGACCGTTGACCCACACGAAGCCCTTGCCCAGCTTGCTCACATCAAGGTAAGTATCCGCGACGGTGGCAAGCGTGAATGTACCCCGATGGAAAGCGGGTCCCGCGATACCTTTGGTCTGCCAACCCTTTAAACCGTCGGGGCTGATCATCGGCAGGGAATAAACCTGCCATCCTGACAACTCGTGACCGTCCAGCGAGACCGACTTGGTGATGCCCGCCTGGCCGTCTTGCAACTCCGCCCCGTAGTTGATGCGGCCCGTGTTCTCCACCAGGATGTCCAGGGTTACCGGGCCGGGCGGCACGGTGAGGGTCAGTTGCGTCTGCTTCAGTCGCCGGTCCAGTGTCCCTTGCAGCTTCTGGTTGAGATAGATAGCGGCGTAATCCCGTAGATCATCGATAACCAGCTGGCCCGCGGCCGGTCCGGTCAGTTTCGTACGGTAAAGAATGTAGCCATAACTCTGTCCAAATGTTTCCATGGAACGGGGATGCTCCGTGTTCACCGCAGCCGGCAGGTTGCCCCATAGCGAAGCCGACTCTGTGAGCTGGAAACCTGCAAACCCAGCTATTGGCAACGGCGCAGGCAACGGAGGTGGCGTGATACCCGTCCGCCGCTGAATGACATCCCGGAATAGATAAAACTTTCTCGTTGGTTTGCCCGCCTCGTCCAGCGCAGCATCGTAATCGTAGCTCGTGACCAGGGGAAGGTATTTGCCATCGGTAACATTGGCGCCATTCATAAAACCAAAGTTGGTTCCACCATGAAACATATACAGATTGAGTGAATACCCTTGGCGCAGCATCCAGTCCACTTCTTCGGCCTGCAGGTCGGCGTCGGTGTGTGCATGCTCGCCGCCCCAGGCGTCATACCACCCGGCCCAATATTCCCCAGTCATCCACGGCTGATTGAAGCGAAATTGCCATATCGTCGACGCCATATACATGAATGCGAGATACCGCGCCACGTATGAGCGCACGGCTCTACCGGCGCCGAAATTGATCACCGGGAGAACTCCGGGCAGCGAATCGTTGACCAGCCGCCTCGGGCCGTCGGAGGTAAACAGAATCGAGTCTCCCAATCCCGCGCGGACCAGCGACTGGCGAATCTGTTCCATATACTCCCGATCGTTACCGAACGTACCGTACTCGTTCTCTACCTGCACCGCGATGATCGGTCCGCCGCGCGTGGCCTGCAGAGGGGCCAGCTCGTGGCCAACTCTAGCCAGGTACCGGTCGGACGCCGCCAGAAACCGGGGATCTAAGGTACGGACCTTGATGCTGTTGTCTGCGAACAGCCACGCCGGGAGACCGCCGGTCTCCCACTCCCCGCAGACATACGGACCCGGTCGCACAATGACGTTGAGCCCTTCCTCCTGAGCCATGCGCACGAAGGCCGCTACATCGTTGTTTCCGCTGAAATCGAACACCCCTGGTTTCGGCTCATGCAGGTTCCAGAAAACATAGGTTTCCACTGTATTCAACCCCATCGCACGCGCCTTGCGCAGCCGGTCACGCCAATACTCGCGTGGTACGCGGGGATAGTGAATCGATCCGGAGATGATCTGGTAAGGTTTCCCATCGCGTATGAATTGGCTGCCCGCAATGGTGATCGGGGACGTTTTCGCAGTCTGTGCCGGAGCTGGGATCGCTGAAACCATGAAAAGAGCGGTCAGAAACAATATGCCGGGACTTCTACGGCGCAGCGGTGACATTCCTGTGGCGCCTCTTCCTATACCAGTACTGACCGGGCTGTCCAAAATGCTTTGTACGAAGGGTGCGAACCTCCTGGATGCGATGATGGGTGCCCCGGGTCTCGATTTTGAGACCTGGGATCCTTCACGCAAATGCCGGGAGACCAATCTGGAGAGCTTTGACCAGATCGAGTTCTCACGCAGACTCTAAAGCCTCTGGGGTACGTCTCTTTGAATACTTGAATTTCTCTGAAAGCCTACCTCACTGGCTAGGGCTGCGTCGAAGCGTTTTTCAAAACCAGCAATCAGGCCGCTGCGAGGCGTCGCAATTGAAGTTCAATCAAAACTTGTATAGTATGCTCAGCGGTTACCGAACGAGTTACTCCGCTTCGGTTTGGATTCAGACTCAAGGAGAAACATGAAAAGAAGAGCATTGGCGCTAAGCCTCATGGGCCTGATGGTTCTGCCCGTTTTGGGACAGGATAAGGAAGCGGATCGAGTTAAGGCCGCAGGCGACGTAATTTCCGAGATCATGAACGTTCCTGACAACATTCCGCAGAGCGTGATCGACAAAGCGGACTGCGTGGTGGTGTTGCCCTCCGTCCTCAAGGCCGCCTTCGTTGTCGGAGGCAGCTACGGCCGTGGGGTGATGACCTGCCGCAGTGGCGAGCACTTTCGCGGTCTATGGGGTGCCCCAACCATGATGGCTCTTGAAGGCGCGAGCTTCGGACTTCAATTGGGTGGTCAGGCCACGGATTTCGTCCTCCTGCTCATGAGCCCCAAATCTGCCGATAACATTCTTACCAGCAAGGTCAAGATCGGCGGAGACGCTTCCGCGGCGGCCGGTCCGGTTGGTCGCAATGCCTCTGCTGAAACTGATGTGACCATGCGGGCGGAGATCCTCTCCTACTCGCGCGCTCGTGGACTTTTTGCCGGGGTTTCTCTGGCCGGTTCCACATTGCGGCCTGACAATGACGCCAACAAAAATCTTTACGGTAAAGAAGTGTCCGCAAAGGCGATTGTTTTCGATAAGGCGGTCCCACCCCCGCCCTCAGCGGCCAAGTTGTTGCACGTTCTGGACAAGAGATCGCCGAAGAACTTGTCCAAGTAAAACCGGGCTAGGACCGAACCACCAATCTGGCCGCGTGCTAAACACTTGCGCGCGGCTGCCTCACTTGTAATTGCTGCGGTCTCTTTTTCCCGCACACCGGGCCCCTTTGAACTTTCTCCAGACAATCCAATTTTTCCAGTCATACCAAGGAGGCAATTATGCTCAGCCTGTTGTGGGAAGCAATCATCGGCCTCATCGTTGGGGCGCTGGCGAAGTTTCTGATGCCGGGAAAAGATCCCGGTGGCATCTTCATCACCATGTTGATCGGGGTCGCCGGTTCCCTACTGGCCACCTTCATTGGCAGCCACGTGGGCTTGTATCGGGAAGGCCAGCGTGCCGGCTTCATCATGTCGCTGCTGGGCGCGATCCTGCTGTTGGCCATCTACCGCTTGATCAAGGGCAGAGCGGCCACCACCACCTAACCGAACTCTGGCTTCGTTCCTGTCTCGAGGCGAAGCCGGATCGCCACCTGACGATCCCGCTTTATCCACCCTTTCCACAGTTCTTCGTTCCCCGAACACGGCTCCAGTCTTGTTCGATCCCCTTGCCGGGCGTAGCCTGAATTCAGCGCCCCGGTTTAGGGCTGTGACCCGCTACCACCGCGGGTGCCAGTTGACGTTCGCCCACCCTACGAGGACGAGCACCACTCAGTGCCATCTAAAGTCAAAATCCGGCCGGAGAGCGGGACTGCACAATTTTCCGCCACCCGATGGGTCAATTTCGAGCAACTGAAGAGGCAATATGCATATGAGATACTAGATGTAGTGGTTCTGGCTTGACAGACGCCATGGAGAGCGGTACTTTCGCATCTCACGGCTTTCATTTGTAGTCCTTGTCGCCAAGGCCTGGGTTGGTATGTAGTTACAGAAAAGCCCGTTTTACCTCCTTTTTTGAAGGCGCCGGCTATGAGCGCCCAGGGCGGCTTTTCTATCATTCTTTTAAATGCGAGGAGAACTATGGCCGAGGCCACCAATTCCGCAACTTCCGCCGCCGCGAACGGCTGGGCCGCCCACTACAGCCACTCTGTGCCAAAGCCTCAGCCCACCAGCGGCGTGCACTGCACCCGCTTGTTCTCGAAGCCTGGCGTTTCCCCCTACAGCGAGGTGACGTGGGAGCGCCGCACGGCCTCCATCACCGACTCCTCCGGGGGGACCATCTTCGAGCAAAAAGACGTCGAAGTTCCCGCTGACTGGTCGATGACCGCAACCAACATCGTCGCTTCCAAGTACCTCCACGGCCATGTCGGCACCGCCCAGGGCGAGTTTGGCGCCCGCGAAACCGGTGTTCGCCAGTTGGTCGCCCGGGTGGCAGAGACCATCCGCGACTGGGGTATTGCGGGCGGCTATTTTGCCACCCTGGAAGACGCCGCCATCTTTCATGACGAATTGGTCCATCTCCTGGTGACCCAGAAAGCGGCCTTCAACTCGCCCGTCTGGTTCAACGTAGGCTGCGACCGCCTGGAGCCAAATTCGGATGCCCAGAACTGGCATTGGAATGCCCATAGCTGCGCGGTCGAGTTCTCCGTGACCGGCTACCGCAATCCGCAGTGCTCCGCCTGCTTCATCAACTCGGTAGACGATTCGCTCGATTCCATCCTGACTCTGGCCAAGACCGAAGGCATGCTCTTCAAGTGGGGATCGGGTACCGGGACCAATCTTTCCAGCATCCGCGGATCGATGGAAACCCTCTCCGGCGGCGGCACCGCCAGCGGACCGCTCAGCTTTATGCGCGGGTTCGATGCCTTTGCCGGCGTCATCAAATCCGGCGGCAAAACCCGCCGTGCGGCCAAGATGGTCATTCTGAACGCCGAGCATCCGGATATTGCCGACTTCATCGAGTGCAAGGCCAAAGAAGAGGTCAAGGCCTGGACCTTGATGCAGGCCGGCTATGACGGCTCCGGTCCGGACTCGGAAGCCTACAGCTCCATCTTTTTCCAGAACGCCAACAACTCGGTCCGCGTGACCGATGAGTTCATGCGCGCCGTCGAGCGCGACCAGGACTTCACCACCCGCACCGTAAAGGACGGCACGCCGGTCAAGACCTACAAGGCGCGCGACCTGATGCGGAAAATTGCCGAGGCTACCTGGCAATGCGGCGACCCGGGAATGCAGTACGACACCACCATCAACAAGTGGCACACCTCCAAGAACTCGGGCCGCATCAACGCCTCCAACCCTTGCTCCGAGTACATGTTCCTCGACGACTCGGCGTGCAACCTGGCCAGCTTCAATCTGCTGAAATTCATGACCTCGACCGGCGCCTTTGACGTGGACGCCTATCGCCATGCCATCGACATCATGATCACCGCCATGGACATTCTGGTGGACAATTCCGGCTACCCAACCGAGTCGATCGTGCGCAATTCCCACGACTACCGGCCGCTGGGGCTGGGTTACGCCAACCTGGGTGCTCTGCTCATGGCCATGGGCCTGCCCTATGACAGCGACGCCGGCAGAGACTTCGCTGCCGCGCTTACTGCCATCATGTGCGGTCAGGCTTATCTACAATCCTCTGTCCTGGCCGAAAAAACCCCCGCGCTCGTCTCCGCCACCTCGCTTTGCCAGCAGGCGCAGTATGCCGACGGCGGCCTGGCCCAGCGCGGAGGCGCCTGCCCCGGCTTCTACGTCAATCGCGAGCCCTTCCTCGATGTCATCCGCATGCACCGCGCCGAAGTGAACAAAATCGGCCACCTCAACTCCACCGAACCCTTCACCACGCCCCAGCTCGCCGCCCTCATTGCGGCCAGCAAGGATTGCTGGGACCAGGCTCTCGCCCACGGCGAGCAGCATGGCTATCGCAACTCGCAGGTCACGGTGCTGGCACCCACCGGCACCATCGGCTTCATGATGGACTGCGACACCACTGGTATCGAGCCCGACCTTGCCCTGGTCAAGTACAAGAAGCTGGTGGGCGGGGGCATGATCAAAATCGTCAACAACACCGTGCCCACGGCTCTATTCAAACTCGGCTACACCAATCCTCAGGTCGATTCCATTGTCAGCTACATCGACTCGACCGGCACCATCGAGGGCGCGCCTGCCATCAAGCCCGAGCATCTCGCTGTGTTTGATTGCAGCTTCAAGCCCAGCAAAGGGACCCGCTCCATCCACTCCTCCGGCCATATCAAGATGATGGCTGCCGCCCAGCCGTTTCTCTCCGGAGCAATCTCGAAAACCGTCAACCTGCCCCACGACGCAACCCTCGACGACATTATTCAGGCCTATACCGAGGCGTGGCGTCTGGGCCTCAAGGCAGTTGCCATTTACCGCGACGGATCCAAGGGTGCTCAGCCGCTCAACGTTTCCGATGGCAACAAGGCTAAGGTCATCAAGAACGCCCTGGGTGCGGAAAGCAACGCCGATGCGGCCGTCAACGCCGCCGTCAACGCTGCCGCCGATCGTGTTCTCGCGGCGATGGCGCAAGGCGACACCGCCTCCATCGGCGACGATCTGCGGGTGCTGGAGGACAAGGTTTCGGCCCGCCTCGAGGTCACTGCCAACGCCGTCGTGACCGCGGCCAATGCCTTTTCCGCCTCCATCGCCAACGCCGTCAACCTGGGCCAGGCTGCGGCGCAGCGCGAGGAGCCCGAGCCGACGCAGGGACCGCCCCGCGCCGTCCGTCATCGCCTGCCCGAAGAGCGTCCCTCGCTCACCCACAAGTTCTCCATCGCCGGCCACGAGGGCTACATCACGGTCGGTCTTTACCCCAATGGGCAGCCGGGTGAGATCTTCATCAAGATGGCCAAGGAAGGTTCCACAGTTTCCGGGCTGATGGACTCCTTTGCCACCGCCGTTTCGCTCTCCCTCCAGCACGGCGTTCCGCTCAAGGTGCTGTGCGAAAAATTTGCCCACACCCGCTTTGAGCCCTCCGGCTGGACTGGCAACGAACAAATTGGCTTTGCCAAGTCCATCATGGATTACATCTTCCGCTGGCTCCAGTTGCGCTTCCTTTCCGGACATCAACTGAGCTTGTTCACCGGGCTCGCAGCAGGTGCGCAAAGCCCGCCGGCGCCTGCTCTGACAGATAACCTCGGGTACTGCAGGACTCGAGACCCGCTACGAAACCAGGCCCCCGGCCGGCGGCATCGTTCCCGCGCTCGGCTCTTCTGCTCAGGCCGGCGCCAGTCCCAGCTTCAACATGGAAGACCGCGGCATCTTTGGAGCGCCCGAACCCCGAAGGGTGGCTGGGTCAATCTTTCACGCGGCCGATGCCATGAAGGAGTATCTCGACATGGGCGACGCGCCCAGCTGCCATACCTGCGGAGCCATCATGGTCCGTAACGGCAGCTGTTACCGATGCATGAGCTGCGGCTCGACCAGCGGCTGCAGCTAGAATTGACCTCCTGGATAAAGTGAAGGATCCCAGGTCTCGCTTTTGAGACCTGGGAGCCTTCACGCAAATGCTAGCACAATCTAAAGTCCAGTTCCGCTTGTACTTCTACAGGAGATCGTATATATCTTCTTGTAGAAGGCAAAGGGGTAATGCATGGCGGACGGACGCATCGACCTTCCACAAGGCACGCTGGACCTGCTCATTCTTCGCACGTTGGCCCTCGGACCGCAGCATGGTTGGGCGATCTCCGAGCGCGTTCAACAAGTATCGAGCGATGTGCTTCAAATTCAGCAGGGATCCTTATATCCGGCTCTTCACCGGCTTGAACGGCGTGGGTGGATCAAGGCTGAGTGGGGCGCATCTGAAAATAATCGCCGCGCGAAGTTTTACGAGCTGACCCGCAGTGGCAAGAAACAACTCGAAGTGGAGACCGATGCCTGGCGGAAGCTGACAACTGCCGTAACCCAGGTTTTGGAAGGAGCCTGAAACTCCGAACGGTACGGCTCCCTGGAGTGCCAGCCCCGGACTTCAAAGCCTGCGGAAAAACCTGCCGGTTGAAGGAGTGCCAGCCCCGGACTTCAGTCCGGGGGAGCGGGTTTTCAAACCCGCGGAAATGCCCGGTTTATAAATTTCTGGGCTTTAGCCCTGGTGGCTGCTTTCCAGGCGGCCGATCTGCTGAACACATCCTCAATAAACGAAACTGTAGCAGTTTCATTTAAAGCGTTGGCTCGTAAAGCTGCTTTAAGTCCCGCATGCGGCTGCGCGTTAACGTGATCAGGCAGCGCGTCTGTGCGCTGGGCGCAGTCGAACCGGGATGCTTGACCGTCCCTATGTCATAAACCCTGACCATTGCATCGCATGCAGTCACGCGATATTTCTCCCACACCACTTCCGTGCCGTCCAGCGCCAGCGCATTGGCATCGTTCGGCGAGCTCTGGATAAGAGCCTCTCGCAGCGCGTCGAAAAACTGGGTGTAGTTCTTGTAAGTCTCTACCCGGGCGTCGTTCAGGCATACGTCGCGGTCGACCACGGTCTGCGCCTCTGGACAAGAGCCAACGTCATGCGCCATTTCCGCCTCGTAGGCCAGGTCCGCAATCCGCTGCTGCTTGCCATCCTGAGCGGAGCCGCTCGTGGCACAGGCCAAAGCCAGCAAAAAGAACAGAATCGCGGCCATTGCGCGTGTGGTCATGCTCCCACCCCCGCAACCATCTTAATGGTGATCGCAGAAAGCAAACCCGGGGAAATGCGGCCTATCACTCGCATTTCCCCGGTCGGGGGGATACTGAAAAAAGGAGGAAACTCTAGGAAAGGAAAGGGGCCTAATACCCGAGGAATTTGCCCATAGTGCCGTACGTCGGTTCGCGTCGTTCCTGCTGCTGCAGCTCTGCTGGTACAGCCGTATCCTGCCACCGCCCTGAGGTTTCCGGCTGCACTGGCTTTTTCGCGCCCAGAGACACGCCCTTTTGCGCCCAGTTCCCAATTGCGGTTACGATCCGCGCTGCGGCCAATCGCCTTGACGCCCCATCACCCTTCGTCCCGCCTGGAAATTCTCCCAGGGACTGTGGCGCACGTCCGTCTTCCAGTGCGTTCAGGATCCAAATGCCATCAGATTGCGGCGTTAGCACGAAAATCGCCCGCAGGCTGCGCACGATAAATTCGACTGTCGGTTTGCCGTCCTGAATATCCAACCGGGGATCGAGTTCCAGCTTTTCCTTGCTGGTGAAGTCAAAAGCCGCCTCGATCAGGGTGGAAAGTTCCAAAAGCTTAGCTTCACGTTCCTTTTCGCGGATCCGGTCGTTCTCTTCTGCCAGTCTACGGTCAGTTTCAACGACCAGCTTGCGCGCCTGCTCGAACATCTCTAACAGAACCTGCTCCATGCCATGACCCTCGGGAGCAGTATGCTGGTTACGAGATGTACGCGGCCATACAACTAGTTGGTTACATACTTCTAGTGTCGCTTGCGATCCCGGTCCCGGTTTCCCCCGCCGCCACCCCCACCGCCGCCGCGGCTCTGCCGTCCACCGCCGCCGCCACCCCCGCCCCCTGTTTCGGCCGGTAGCAGCTCTTGCAATAAACCGGACGGTCCCCGCGGGGCTCAAAGGGCACCGTGGTGGTTTGCCCACAACTGGCGCAGACTACGGTTGTTCCCGTGCTCATGCCCGGGCCGGCGCCTCCACCCGCGCCATAACCGCCATCGTGTTGGGAATGGGAGGGAGCGTGGCCGCCCCCGCCGGCGCCTTGTTTTGCTTGGCGGCACGGTTTGCAGCGCCGGGGCGAGGAGTAGCCCGCGTTCCTGGAAGAACTGCTGTTCACCGGCGGTGAAAACAAATTCCTGACCGCAGTCGCTACAGGTAAGTAACAGGTCGCTGCCGCTCATGGCTTCGCCCCTTTCAGCGAGTGTACTGCGAACCCCGCACGCGCAATGGAATGTTACACGCAAAATATGGCGGGTAAGAGAAACGATTTAAACTGGCCTTCTTAGAGGAAGGAAGCGATGACGAAAACACGGGTCCTGGGGCTACTGATTCTGCTTTCTGCTACCACGCTGGTGCCGGCCAAGCAGGTTGGCTGGAAGCAGCTTTTCGACGGCCACGACTTAAACGGCTGGCGCCATGTAGGCCCGGGCAGCTTCACCGTGGAGCATGGGCTGTTGAAGACCCAGGGAGGAATGGGCCTCCTTTATTCCACCGTAGGTCCGTTGGCCGACTGCGAGATCAAAGTGGTGTATCGGATGGAGCACGAAAACGATAACTCCGGTGTATTCATCCGCATACCGTCCGAGCCCACGGAACCATGGATGCCCGTCAACCGCGGATATGAGGTGCAGATCGACAATCACCCGGAGCGCGGAAACGAAGACGATTATCACGTCACCGGCACTCTTTACTCGTTGACTCGTCCGCTAGCCAAGCCGGGGAAGCCGGGGCCGGAGTGGAACACCATGCTGATTCGCATCGAAGGGCCCCGAACCCAGGTCTTTGTGAATGACGTCAAGGTAACCGACTACACCGAAGGCCAGCCGGTGCCCGACAAAAAACTCTCCTTCGAGCCCGATCGTGGCGTCCGTCCCGACAAGGGCTGGATCGGCCTGCAGAATCACAGCGACAAAGACGTGGTCTACTTCAAAACCGTAGCCGTCCTGTCCTTAGGCACCGAACAGCAAGAAGTGGTCTACCGCTAATGCAATCCGAGCATCTCGGAATTCCACTGGATGTCAAGGGGAGGGAGGTTACTCAATTTGATTTACCGCTTTGTACTCAAGGCCCGCACCACGCACCCTTGTCATCCCGTACCGGATGCGCAGCGTAGCGGAGGGACAAGCGGTTGTCTTTGCAGTTCTCACGGGCTTTAACCCGTGCGTATCCCGACTTTTTCAGCCCGGTTAGTCCGCTACGTCCGCTCCCTCGTAATGAACTTTCGAGCCTACTCAGCTGATCCTGTTGTGCCAGCCCCGGACTTTCGCCGCAGCGAGCTCAGTCCGGGGGAGCGGGTTTCAACCCGCGTGAACGCTAGGTAATATTTTTTTGGGCTTTAGCCCTGGTGGGCGCTTCGCAACGATCCAAACTTCTTCTGCACTTCACATCCCGTCGTAATTAGGCCCGCCGCCCCCTTCGGGCGGGACCCAGGTAATGATCTGGTACGGGTCCATGATGTCGCACGTCTTACAGTGCACGCAATTCGCGAAATTAATGTGGATCTGCGCATCCACCATCTCGTACACCGCCGCCGGGCAAAAATGCTGGCAAGGATTACCGAACTCCTGCACACAACGATGGTTGCAAATATCGGTATCGCGGATGACCAGGTGTACCGGTTGATCATCCTCGTGCCGGGTGCCTGAGTAGTAGACATCGGTCAGCTTGTCGAAGCTGAGTTTTCCATCGCTCTTCGCCGGCCCCAGCGTCGCTTCGCGGCCATAGGTCGATCGGCCGATGGCATCCAGGTGCCGCATGTTGCGATACCCGGCGTGGTTCTTAAAGTCGGGGCCAAAATTTCTGCCCCCCAGCACCTGTTGTATGCCGCTCTTCACCAGGCCCGGCAACAATCCATGCTCAAAGCCCTGGTGAAAGTTGCGTACGGGGTATAGCTCCTCTTGAATCCAGCTACCTTCGACCCTACTCTGGTACGCGCCCAGAGCCCCGCTCGAGTAGTCTCCCACCCGCATGGCTTCGAAGGCTGTTTCCGCCGCCAGCATTCCGCTCTTGATCGCCAGATGGATCCCCTTCAGCCGTTGAGAATTGAGCATGCTGGCCGAGTCACCCAGGATCATCCAGCCCTTACCCGACAGCTTCGGCATCGTGAGCCAGCCGCCATAAGGCAGGGTCTTCGCTCCGTAGCGGACCATTTTCCCGCCCGCAAGCAGCGGCTGCACCAATCGATGTTCTTTGAACGACTGAAACACGTGATGTGGGTCCAGCCGCGGATCCTGATAATCCAAACCAACCACATAGCCAACAGAAAGCAAAGTATCGGAGATGCCATAAATCCAGGCCCCTCCATATTCCTGCCATGTGAGCGGATATCCCAGGGTATAGATCACTTCCCCTTTAGCCACCCGGCCGGCGGGAATCTCCCACAGCTCCTTGATCCCGACCCCGTAGGTCTGGGCGTGTTCCGGGTCTTCCAGTTGGAAGCGCTCAATTAATTGCTTGGTGCACGACCCACGCGCCCCCTCAGCCAGGATCGTGATCTTGGAGTGAAGATCGTAGCCAGGCTCAAAGTTGGCTTTGGGATTCCCCTGCTTATCCACCCCCTTGTCATCCGTCCGCACCCCGCCCACCCCGTCCTGGTCGAACAGCAACTCGCTGCCGGCAAAACCGGTAAAGATGGTGATCCCGGCCTCCTCAACCTTGGTCCCCAGCCACTTAACGAACTTGTTAATGGAGATCACGTAGTTGCCATGGTCGCGCAAGGGCGGCGGCACGATAGGGAGTTTGTGCTCGCCCTTTTCCGTCAGAAAGTAGACCGACTCTTTGCTGACTTCCGCGTCAATCGGCGCTTCGGTCTCAAAGCCGGGCAGCAGCTCGCGCATGGAGCGAGGGTCCAACAGTGCCCCTGAGAGGCAATGCTGGCCCACTTCGCGCGCCTTTTCCAGCACGTAAATATTCTCTTTCGATAGTGGTGGCGCGGTTGAGCCGTTGCGCGCCAGCTGATCGTTATAGGCGTCGATCAGCTGCGATAGACGCAGCGCACAAGCCATCCCGGCCGGTCCCCCGCCGATGATGACCACATCCGCCTCCATCTGTGGCCGCTCGATGCCCTGGATTGGCTGGCGGAAGTGAATTTCAGGCCTTCGCCTTCTTGATCTCCTCGGTCAGCGCCGGGACCACGTCGAAGAGGTTGCCCACGATACCATAGTCGGCGATCTCGAAGATGGGCGCCTCTTTGTCTTTATTGATAGCCACGATGGTGCGCGCGCCCTTCATGCCGACGATATGCTGGATCGCCCCGCTGATGCCGAGCGCAATGTAGAGCTTCGGGCGCGACTGTCTGTCCCGAGCTCCCGATCTGCCGCTCCAGCGGCAGCCAGCCGTTATCGCAAATCGGACGCGAAGCAGCAACGTCGCCCCCCAGCGCCTTCGCCAGGTCTTCGGCGATAGCAACGTTCTTCTGCTCCTTGATGCCTCGGCCAATGGCCACGATGACCTCGGCCTGGGAGAGGTCCACTGCCTGTTTCGCTTCGTGGAAGACTTCGTGCGGCGTGATGCGCAGCGCCGCCGGCTGTGCCGCTTCGATCGTCTCCACCGAAGCAGACCCCGCCTCCGCCTGGTCCGCGCGATAAGTCCCGATCTGCAAGGTAGCCAGCCACGGGGCCTCTCCGGCGAAGGCTACATCGGCCACAAACTTTCCCTGAAACATCTGCCGGGTAAACAGCAGCTTCCCGTTTTCATACTTGTAGCCGGTGGCGTCGGAGATCAGGACGCGGTCCAGGGCCAGAGCCAGCCTGGGGGCAAAATCGCGTACCTGGTAGGTATGTGGAAAGAGCACTAGCTTCGGCTGTTGATCGCCGATGAATTGCTTTAGCGCATGTACGTAGGCGTCTGAGGTATAGGCTTCGAGCGAGGGCGCTTCCAGGTCGTATACCTTCTCGACCTTGTGCCCCGCCAGTTCCTGTGCCAAGGCCGTGGTGTGGTAGCCCGGCAAAACCACATCGACCGGCCAGCCGGTCTCTTTGCCGATAGCTTGCCCGGCCGCCAGGGTTTCGAGCGAAACGCGGTTCAGTTTACCTTCCCGCTGCTCCGCGACGACAAGGATCCGACCCGCCATCTAGAACTCAGGCGCGCCGCGGCGCAGGTAAGCCCCCGCTAACCCGGTAAACCCCGAAACCAACACGCGAAAAGGCAAAATAGTAGGCGACCGGATGCGCCCAACCCGGCGCGTAGGTCAAATCCTGCACCAGCCATAGCAGCAGGATAGTGGTGATGATCGCGAACTGGCCGGAGATGACCATGAGCATGAAGCCGCGTGTCCTGCGCTTGTCCAGCAGCTCGACCTGCCTGGGAGTCAGATTCCGTTCTTCGATCGGGAGGAGTGTATTAGCCATACCGTATCCTTCGTGCGCAACTCTGAATTGTACTAAATCACGCGTGCCTGATTCTTGAGCTGCTCAACCAATTTCCGTGCCGCCTCAGCAGGGGTACCCTCGAGCATCTCCGTCTTCTTTTGCTTTACCGGTACGTAGAGCCGTTCGATCTGTAGCTGGTTCTTGCCCAGTTTTGCTTCCACCTCGGCCCACGGTACCTTGCGCAGCGGCTTCGACCTGGCCTGTTTGATGCCAATGAGGGTGGCATAGCGCAGCTTGTTGATGCCGCTTTGGATGGTCAGGACTGCGGGCAGGCCCACATCGACATACTGGTAGCGTCCGGCTTCGAGTTCGCGCTTCAAGCGCAGGCCGGCGTCGGTCTTTTCGATGCCGATGATGATGGTGGCGTGGGGCCAGCCCAGCACCTCGGCCAGCAGCACGCCTGTTTGGGCATAACCGAAGTCGTCCGATTGCAGCCCTGTCACGATCAGGTCGAACGTTTCCCCGGCGATCGCCGCGGCGATGGCCCGCGCGATATTCGCCGCATCGAGCGTAGCGAAGCGGTCGTCTTCCAGGTGAATGGCACGGTCTGCGCCCTTGGCCAGAGCTTCTCGCAATACCTGCTGTGCTCGCGCCGGGCCGGCGGTGACCACCACCACCTCGCCGCCGTGCTTTTCCTTCTGCCGCAGCGCTTCTTCCAGTGCATAAGCGTCCGGCTCATTCACTTCATAGGACACGTCTTCGCGAATCCATGTACCCGCGTCGTTCAGCTTAAGGGGTGCATCTTTCTGCGGTACTTGCTTGATGCAGACGAGTATTTTCATAGAGTTATTGATCTAGAGAAACGCCACCGACTGCAGGCTTGATACCTCGAACCGCTTGCGGCAGCGAATGTTCTTGCAGCCGACCGTGTCGTCTTTGCGCACCATATAGGACTGGGCCTTGGCGAAGCGTGCCCGGTCGCGTTCGTCGGCTCGTCCCGGCAGCTGCGATTTTTTCCGCCGCACCAGCCATCCCACCTCATATTCTTCGGCCTTGCCGCAATGTGGGCAGGTAAGCGTATGTTTCCGCTGTTCCGCTTTTTCCTCGAAGAAGTCCCGCTCTTCCATGCATGACCCGCTTTCCCGGTGTTTGTGACCGCTCAAGAAGTATTCCATACTTGGACAGGGATTCCATAACCCCGGAGGATCGCTCAATGGCGAAGAGGAAGCGTCGGCCGGAGAAGTTTTCCGTCGTCAAAGCGGTCAAGGCCAACGCCCGCGAGCGCGTAGGGCAGCCCCGGCCCGAGCGGGTGATCGAAGACCCGAAGCAAGCCCGAGCCCGCAAGCCAAAACACCGCCAAACCCTGCCCCAATTATTAAGCGCGGAATGACCGTTATGCGTGAGAACCTCCCGGATAAGACGATGGGTGCCCCAGGTCTCGCTTTTGGATCTGGATCCTCCGCGCAAAGGCCGGAAGACCGAACTGATAGCTCTCACTCGAGCAATTCTCAGAGCGATCGAAATCCTCGTGCATCTAAGACCAGATGGAATGTGCTGAGCCAGGTCTGCCGGCTTTGTGAGGATCCTGGGATCCTCCACAGCAAAGGCCGCGGCATCCATCGTCTTATCCGGAGGTTCTCACACAGACGCGGAAGGGTTGGGTCAACCCAGAAAAGGATCAAGCGCGCAAAAAAGACTGCGGCGCACCACCTCAGACGAGGGTGCGCCGCAGTCTTATATTGCTAGCGAGAAACTTTTAAGCAGCCGAGACGACGTAGGGATCCACGATCAAGGGCTCGATCGCAGCTTGGGGCAGAATCTCTGGCATGCATACATCGGTGTAACGGCCTGCAGCGACGTCCACAAACACCACATTCGCGGTATCTTCAGTGCGGGTGGTGCTGATGTGCAGCTTACGGACTGCCTTGATTGCCACGGTTGCCAGCAGAAACCGGTTCGCTATTTTAATGCCGGCTGAGTAGACCAGTTCAGAACGCATAGAGCCTCACGTTTATCGGGTTAAATATCTTCTCTAGGAAACTTGGGCTCAGGAGACAGGACGCAAGCCGAAGCGCTACAAGCACTTCTCCCAGCATACAGCTGTGCCGGGTTTGTTCCTATCAAATTCGGACGGGGCCAGCGACAAGTCCAGCCCATTGGTAATGAGAACGTCTTCTCAGCAGCGCCCAGCCAGCACCTCAGCCAGATGCCGTGCCTCGCGTGGCGAATTCTGCCGGATTTGCTCCCGGCAGCTAAAGCCATCGGTGACCAAAATCGTCTCCGGAGCGGCGGACCGTACCGCAGGCAGAAGCACGCGCTCGCCAAGTGCCTGGGAAACCTCAAACTTGTCCTTCTCAAACCCGAACGGCCCCGCCATCCCGCAGCAACCTGAATCCAACATATCCACCTGGGCCTTCGTCGCCTGCAACAAAGAAAACTCATCCTGCATCCCCATCAGGGACTTTTGGTGGCAGTGACCGTGAAGCACCACCCGCCTCCCGGCCAATTGCGGAGGCTGGTAACCGGGCGCCTGGCGGGTAAGAAACTCGCTCAGCAGAAACGTCTGCTTTGCCAGCCGCAGAGCTCGTTCCTTGGCAGGGAAGAAATTGGTGAGCTCGTCGCGGAACACGCTGGCGCAGCTAGGCTCCAGGACCACGAAGGGCATGCCGGAATCGATCTGCGGGCCAAAGCGTTCCAGGATATCCTCCAGGTACTTGCGCGCCTGGTCGAGAAAACCGAAATCGTAGAGTGGGCGGCCGCAGCAGACGTGTTGGGCCGGCACCTGCACCTGGAATCCAGCCGAATCGAGCACCTCATGCGCCGCCCCCAGTACCTGGGGATGAAAGTAGTTGTTCCAGGTATCGGGCCACAGCATCACTGGGGCTCCCTTGGAAGCATTTCCTTTGCGCTTTTGAGACCGGAAGTTTCGTCCCGCAAACTCCGGCAGTGTGCGCTGTGGCGCCACGCCGGCGATGCTTTTCACCAACCCGCGAACTCCCGGAGTCCGCATAGGTAAATTAGCCAGCCCTGGGGCCAGGGCAGCAAGTCGGGCCCATCGGTCCATAAAGCCGAATAGGTAGTGATGCAGCGGGTGCGTCCGGTCCTGGTAATGATGAGCCAGAAACTCCGCTTTCCAGGTAGCCATATCGACATTGACCGGGCACTCGGTCTTACAGGCCTTGCAGGAGAGGCAAAGATCGAGGGCTTCCTTGACCTCCTCGTTGCGCCATCCGTCCGTGATCACCTGGCCCTGCAACATCTCCCATAGCAGGCGGGCTCGGCCGCGCGTGGAATGTTTTTCCTCGCGCGTGGCCATATAGCTGGGGCACATAGTGCCATGGTCCCCTTTGCGGCATGCTCCCACGCCCACGCAGCGCAGCGTGGTTTCTCCAAATCCGCCGGCATCCAGCGGGTATTGGAACCACGTATCCACCTTCTTCGCGTGATAGCCGGCTCCCAGCCGAAGATTGTCCGCCGGATCGTAGACGCTGACCGGGTCGATCATCTTGCCCGGGTTCATCCGGTTGTCCGGATCCCACAGAGCTTTGAACTCCTGAAACGCCTTCATCAGCTCCGGGCCGTACATTTTCGGGAGCAGAGCCCCTCGCGCCTGCCCATCGCCGTGTTCGCCGGATAAAGATCCGCCGTGAGCCAGGACGATATCCGCAGCCTGGTCGATAAACTCGCGAAACTTCGCAATGCCTTCCGTGCTTTCGAGATCGAAGGTGATGCGCAGGTGAACGCAGCCCTGGCCGAAGTGTCCGTACATGGGAGTCTTGTAGCCATAGCTTTCCAGGAGCCGGTTCAGTTCGCGCAGATAGCTGCCCAGCTGTTCCGGCGGCACCGCGGAATCCTCCCAGCCTTCCCATCCATGCTTTTCTCCGGGAACGAAGACCGTAGCGCCCAGGGCGGATTCGCGCACTTTCCAAACCCGTTTGGCTTCGGCATCGGAGTAGCGCCGCACCGTGCACGTTTTCCCAAACGACAGGGCCGCCTGGGTGAATCTTCTCCGCCGTGGCGTCGGCAGCCTCGGCGGAGTCTTCGCCAAACTCGCACAGCAAAAAGCCGCGCCCCTCGGGCAGCAGCAGCACGTCGTCGACGGCGAGATGCTTGCGGAGCATGTAATCGACCATGAGGCCATCGAAGCCTTCCAGGCCGATCGGCTTGTATTCGAGGACTCTGGGCACGTAATCGGCGGCGATAAAGGCGTCGTCAAAGCCGAGCACCACCAGGCGGCGGTGCTGCGGGCTATGCATCAGCGTGCATCGGGACTGCAGCACCGTGACGCAAGTACCCTCTGAGCCCACCAGGGCGCGGGCTACGTTGAAGCCGTTCTCGGGCAGCAGCTCGTCCAGGTTATAGCCGGAGACGCGGCGAGGAATTTTAGGGAACCGCCGCCGGACCAGGTCGCCGTAGGTATCCCGGATGCGGGCCAGCCCGGCATAGATCTCCCCGCGGCGGCCGCCGCCGGCGATGATGGTCTGGAGTTCTGCTTCCGAGGTAGGGCCGACGGTGAGCCGGGTACCGTCATAGAGAAGGATATCGAGCGACTCGATATTGTCGACCGTCTTGCCCCCCATGAGCGCGTGTACGCCACAGGAGTTGTTACCGATCATCCCTCCCAATGTGCATCGGCTATGCGTTGCCGGATCGGGAGCGAAGGTCAGGTCGTATTCTTCGGCGGCATCTCTCAGCCGGTCGAGCACGATACCCGGCTGGACGCGGGCGAACTTCCGTGCCGGGTCCAGCTCAAGAATTGCGTGCATGTATTTGGAGAAAGTCCAGGATCACGGCGACATTGCAGCACTGTCCGGCGAGCGAAGTGCCGCCTCCGCGTGAGAGCACGGGAGCGCCAAACTCGCGGCAAGCGGCCACGGTGGCGACAACATCATTTTCATCCAGAGGCACAACCAGGCCGATGGGCACCTGGCGATAGTTGGAAGCATCGGTGGCGTAGAGCGCCCGTGAAGCCTGATCGAAGCGGATCTCGCCGCGCACAACCTGGCGCAGCTTCTCTTCGAGCGCGCGCGAAGCCGAGAAGCCCTCGTGGTTATGTGCCTCGCGGGCCGTCTGCTGCAGGATGGGAAAAGTAGAAGGGGCGACCATGGTCAAGCAAGATCTTACCAAGCCAGATTCAGTCCCGGAAGCTAAGGCTGAAAATTACTCAGGACGCAGTCCCTGGCATGCTCGGCCATCCCCCAACACGCGCACCTGCCCGCTGCTTTGGCTGGATGCTGAATGTCGGCTTTGTATCAGGGCCCCGACTTTAGTCGGGCCGTTAAGGCGCCTAAAAATCTGGGCTTTAGCCCCTGCCAGATGATGGGCAAGGCAATTGAAGGTTACCGACTTCGTTGCGCCCCGTGAAAACTCCTGGCTACGATGATGGGTGTTCCCCAGTGACCACCGCTTTCCTGCGAAGTTTAGTGGGTTCCTCGCACTTTCATGCGCCTTTCCGCACAGAAAGGCGCACACTGCGGATTCTTTCCAGTCGCTTACCTACTGGAAATGTCGGGTGCCCGGTCTCGATTTTGAGACCTGGGATCCTTCACGCAAATGCCCGCAGGCCAATTTTAGCCCGCTGAGGTACTCCTCAAGCCCCCGGCAACTCAATCCCAGGAAATATCTTGATCACCGCCGAATCATCCTCCCGCCCAAAACCAGAACTCGAAGCCTGCAGAAACATCTGGTGCGCGGTGCTGGCCAGAGGCAACGGAAACTTGCTCGCCCGCGCACTATCGAGCACCAGGCCGAGGTCCTTGACGAAGATGTCGACCGCCGACAGCGGAGTGTAATCGGCCGCCAGCACATGGGCCATCCGGTTCTCGAACATCCAGCTATTGCCTGCGCTATGCGTGATCACCTCGTAGAGCGCGGCCGGGTCAACCCCCTGGCGCAGGCCCAGGGCCATCGCCTCCGCGGCAGCGGCAATGTGGACCCCAGCCAGAAGCTGGTTGATGATCTTGACCTTGCTGCCGTTGCCCGCCGCCGGGCCCAAGCCGATAGACCTTGGCTGCCATGGCATCCAACGCGCCGCCCACTTTGCTATACGCATCCGGATGACCAGACGTCATCATGGTGATCTCACCCTTGGCAGCCTTGGCCGCTCCCCCGGAGATCGGAGCATCGAGATACAGGATGCCCTTTTCCGCCAGGCGTTTCTCCAGTGTGATCGACCACTCAGGATCAACCGTAGAGCACATCACGAAGACGCTTCCCGCCTTCATGTCTGCCGCCGCGCCGCCTTCGCCAAACAAGACAGACTCCGTCTGCGCCGCATTGACCACCACGCTGATCACCACCTCACACGCCGCCGCCATCTCCGCCAGGCTCTTGCAGGCTATGCCTCCCTCCGCGGCAAACCCCTCCGCCACCTCCCGGCGAACGTCGAAAACGTGGACCAGGTAACCCCCTCGCCGCAGCGACTTCGCCATGCCCATCCCCATGGCGCCCAGCCCGACTAATCCAATATGCTTGCCACTCATTCGTTGCTCCTTCAGCGGCTACACGGCGCTGGCCGACAAATCCCGAGCCGGCGTTTTACCGGAAATCTTCAGCGACAACGACACAATTCCGGCGACTGCCAGGTTGAGCACCAGCGCCGGCAGTGCAGCGTACACACCATAAACATGTCCACCGAAGTGCAGCGGGTAAATCGAGCTCCTCAGCCCCAGGGAAGCGGTCATCGCCGTCCCGGCGGCCATGCCCGCGAACCAACCCCACAGCAATCCCGGGCCATGAAAAAACCGGCTGAACAGGCCGCCCACAACTGCCGGCAGCACTTGCAATATCCACACCCCGCCCAGCAGCTGCAGCTCGATGGCGAACTGAGCGCGCACCAGCAGAACAAACGCCAGAGCCCCCAACTTGATCGCCAGCGAGACAAGTTTTGCCGTTGCCGCCTCCTGGCCGCCGGTCATCGCAGCAGAGAAGAACGAGCGGTGAAACAGCTCACCGTATAAGTTGCGGGTGAAAAGATTGGCCGTCGCGATGGACATGATCGCCGCCGGCACCAGCGCCCCGATGGCAATGGCGGCCAGGCAAAATCCTGCGAACCAGGGGGGAAACATGGTCGTCAGCAGCAGCGGAACGGCGCTGGATGAGTTCCCCGTGTGGATGCCGGCGGCGATGGCCAGGTAGCCAAGCAGCGCAACCAGGCCCAGCAGCAGGTTATAGGCCGGCATCAGGGACGCATTGCGGCGAATCACGCGGTCGCTGGCTGCGCTGAGACTCCCGGTAACAGTGTGGGGATAAAGCATCATCGCGAGTGCCGATCCCAGCGCCAGCGAGGAGTAGCTCAAGTATTGCCCCGGCCGCAGGATGATCGAAACCGGCGGCGAGTGCCCGGCTAATGTGGAGGCAGCGGCAGAGAACACATGTCCATAGCCGCCAAGTCTGTGCAGGGATGATGATCACCGCCGCCAGCACCATGACGTAGAGCATCACATCTTTGACGATGGCGATGAGCGCTGGTGCACGCAGACCGCTCGAGTAAGTGTAGGCAGCGAGAATCACAAAGGCTGCAATCAGCGGCCACTCCCCGTGAATGCCGAGAGCGGCGATGACCTCGCGCATGCCGATCAGCTGCAGCGCGATGTAGGGCATGGTAGCGAGAATGCCGGTTGCCGCCACCGCCACTGCAAGCCAACGGCTCTGGTAGCGCCCGCGCACATAGTCAGCCAGGGTTATGTAACCGTTACGATGGCATATACGCCAAAGCCGGGGTAGCACCAGCATCATGACCGGATAACTGCAGACGCAAAAGGGAAGCGCGAAGAAGCCGATGGCGCCGGCGCCGAAGAGCGCACCGGGAACGGCAATGACGGTGTAGGCGGTATAGAGGTCTCCACCGATCAGAAACCAGGTGACCAGGCCGCCGAATTTGCGCCCTGCCAACCCCCACTCGTCGAGACTCGCGAGGTCCGCTCGGCGCCACCGTACAGCCCAGAAACCGGCGCCGGTAACCAGCAGAAAGCAAGCGCAGAAAACAGCAATCGCTACGGGTTGGATGGAGGAAACCATGAGGCATCAAGAACCCGTATTCATCGTAGAAGTTGACGGAAAAAACCGATGAGGGTGGAAACCCAATTACCGTAGCAGCGCACCATTCGATCCCGTCCATTCATCCACCACCACGCCCAGGTCGTTAAGAACCTGGATAGTGGCCTCTACATTGCGGCGGATGGCGACGCGCTCGGTTCGTGGGGCGGTGGGTGACTCCTCAATGGCAACCACCCGGCCGTAGGGCCAGACGTCGGGCGAAAGCGACGCAAGTGCCTGGGGCAAATCTTCAGGTCTCACGTCGACCTCCTGCTTGCGTGCTTTCGCCGGGCGCAGCAGGCCTCCGGCAGCGAAAGCATTCGGATCCTGGTCACGAAAGAGGATGGTCAGGGTGACAGTTTGCGGATGGACCACGATAAATGGGTTGCGGTAAGCATCCTGGGTGCGCACGCTAAGATAGCGATTCTTCGAGGGTGGAGGAATCTGCTCTAATTCCTGCCGCGCCGCGTCCATCTTGCTCATTTGCGCCTGTCTTTGCTGGCGCACCTCGGCCCGCGACGGCTCGGAAGTCG
The DNA here is from genome assembly GCA_963805955.1 of uncultured Acidobacteriaceae bacterium. Classification (GTDB taxonomy): domain Bacteria; phylum Acidobacteriota; class Terriglobia; order Terriglobales; family Acidobacteriaceae; genus PALSA-350. The sequence continues at coordinate 94,190 of CAWDVZ010000010.1, read as the reverse complement.
AGACTGTGTTGTTGCAGCCAATACCGGGGAGAAGGGCGCAGAACAAGGTGAACTGGATAGCCAGGGCTTTGCAGTGCCGTTGCCGGCCTCTCGGGAAGGAAGCAGTCAGGGGCCAACCCACACGATCAAGCATAGCAACTGGAACACCGGATTGCCGCACAGTGTGCGCGGATTGGTTGGTGACCGTGGTTCATTTTCCCGTCCAGTTCGGCGCGCGCTTCTCGAGAAAAGCCCGCGCGCCTTCCATCTTGTCGCTGGTGGAGCAAGCCAGGCCGAACAGCGAGGCCTCCAGCTCCAGCCCGCTGGAGAGCGGCAGATCGTAGCCCGAGTTCACGGCGCGGATGGCGTCGCGGATCGCGAGCGGTGCCATTCCCGCAATGGTCTGCGCGATCTGCTCGGCGCGCGGCAACAGTTGATCCGGTGCCACCACCTCATCCACCAGGCCCAGGCGCAAGGCCTCTGCGGCAGGGATCGCCTCCCCGGTAAGAATCATCTTGAGCGCAGCCCCCTTGCCGATGAGTCGCGGCAGCCGCTGGGTTCCGCCATAGCCGGGGATAATGCCGATCTTTACCTCGGGTTGGCCCAGGCGGGCGTTCGAGCTGGCGATACGCAGGGTGCAGGCGAGCGCCAGTTCGCAACCGCCGCCCAGAGCGAACCCGTTGATGCATGCGATCACCGGCTTGCCGCAATTTTCGATCAGGTTGAGAATGCGCTGTCCGCGGCTGGCGACCTGCTCCCCTTCAAGCGGAGAAAGAGTAGCCAGCTCCCCGATGTCGGCTCCGGCAACGAACGCCTTCTCTCCCGCTCCGGTAAGCAGCACGGCGCGAATAGCGGAGTTCTCCTGAATCTCCAGAAAAACCTGTTCCAGCTCCTTCATGCTGAGGAAGTTGAGCGCGTTAAGGACCTTGGGCCGGTCAACGGTGACGACCGCGATAGGCGGCCGCTCCTGGTAGCGAATATTCTCAAAAGCCATGGTCAATCGACTCCCGGGGCGAAGCTGTGAGTCTACCAAAGCCCCGGTGATACAGTCAGAGAGAGATGATCAAGGGAATCACGATCGTGCGGCCGGCAGGCACGCCCGAGGCTTATGCCAAGCTGGCCAGTTTCTTCTCCGCGCTGGGATTTGAGGCCGGCCGGGGATGGGAAGAGGAGCTGAGCCGGGGAGTATCCTTCCTTGCCCCTCTGGGAAATCTGGAGTTCGCCGATGGCATTGCGCCTTCCCCTGCGGAAATCATGGTTGAGGTAACCGGGCTGGAGGCGATCCACGCCGTGGCCCGCGATTGGATGATTCGCAGCTGGGGCGAGCCGGAAGCCGCTCAACGGCTAGGCGCTGTGATCGAAACTGACTGGAAGACCCGCCTGTTTACCGTGGAACCGGCCCCAGGCCATTCCATCGCCTTTTGGGAGTGGGACGATCCCCACAAAGGAAGACCCGTAGCTGTCGAGGGCGATCTGACCGCGCATGGCATGCGCTTTGCCGTGGTGGTGTCGCGCTGGAACGCAGTGATTACCGACCGCCTCTTGCAGGGAGCGCTGGATGGGCTCTACCGCAGTGGAGCACTCCGTCGCGATGTGCAGGTGATCCGGGTGCCGGGAGCATGGGAAATCCCCTTGGCGGCGCGCAAGGCTGCGGCGGCTGGACGGGTGGATGCCGTAATCACTCTGGGCGTGCTGCTGCGTGGTGAAACTGCCCACTACGAGGCCATCTACAACGAGGTGTCGCGGGGTATCGGCCAATCACAGCAGGAGACAGGCATTCCTCACGCCTTCGGAGTGTTGACCTGCGAGAACCTCGAACAGGCGCTGAACCGGGCCGGGATCAAGGCCGGCAATAAGGGATTCGAGGCTGCGATTGCGGCCATCGAGATGGTCTCGCTCGACCGCAAGATGCAGACCCCATGACCGCGACCGGTAAGCGGCGCAAGTCACGCGAGCTGGCCATGCAGATGCTATTCCAGGCGGATGTCGGCAAGCATACTCCCGATCAGGTGCGCAAAACCTTCTGGAGCTCCCGGGAAGAAGTGGATGCGGAAACCCGTGGCTTTTCCGAGGATATCTTCCGCGTGGCAACGGCCCGCAATGAAGAGATTGATGAGCTGATCCAGTCTCATTCGGCGAACTGGCGCCTGAGCCGGATGCCCGCCGTCGACCGCAACGTGCTGCGCACGGCCATCGCCGAATTGCTGGGCTTCCCTGACACCCCGGTTCCGGTGGTGATCAACGAGTCCCTCGAGATCGCCCGTCGCTACTCCGCTCCCGAGTCGCTGAACTTCCTCAACGGCGTGCTGGATGCAATCGCCAGGCAGAAGAAGAAAGAAAACGAACTCGCCAAGTGAGCGGCATGGTTACAACTCGAGCCAAGTGCCCGGCGGGCCGGCGCAACTAGCGTCAGCCCAGCTTCGGAAGGGCTGGGATCGATGGAAGATGATCTGAGCACCGTAGGTGCGGCACTCCACCACTCTGCTACCCCCGGAGGTACGCGTTTGCATGCTCCGGCCCCGAACAGAACCCAATTTGGACATCTTCGCCAGAAAATTACCCAATAACTACACCGCCTTCCTTGCCGATACGTCCATTAAAGAAGACATAGAGGCACAGCGGACACTGCACGTGCAGGGCATCCACCGGGATCAGAGTCTCAATGGGCGAAGGAGACTTGCAGTCTCTGCAAACCACGGTTGGCGCATCGGCCGCATCGTGGAGGTCATTGGTTCGTAGTTCTGAAGTCACTCCCATTTTAGTTGTACGAAGCAGCGCGGCGTATTGGATTCTTGCCTTTACGCTTCATAGACAACCGCCGCTTTTGCCCTCTGGAGTGCGGACAGAAACCTCCGGGTTCAGAGGTAAACTTAACCCACGCAAACCCCTGGGATCTTACTTGCCGGAAAACTGCCATGACCGCGATAGCCAAGCGTTCGCTCTCAAGAGACAACAAGCGATGGGACCATGCCTGCGCCAAGGACGAGCGTGATTGCTGTCCCGTTCGTCTGTCCGCTTGGCAGCGTCAGTTCTGGCGCTTTGTTTGAGCGGCCCCGCCCAGGCGCAATCTTCAATTCCCCTTCCGGGCCTCCTTCAACTTCGCCGCCTGATGCACCCGTACCCGCAAAGCACGATGATGCAAACCAACAAAGCATTGCCTCAACACAATCGGAACGGGATAGGGCAGCGGAGCAGGTAAAGCAGCAAGAGAAACAGCGCATCGCCGGAGTGGTGCCTAATTTCAACGTCTCGTACAACGCAGATGCCGCTCCGTTGTCGCGCAAACAAAAGCTGCAAATAGCCCTCCGCACCGCCACCGACCCCGTGGCCTTTGGCATCGCCGGCTTCGATGCCGGCCTAAGCCAGGCGGAGAACGATTTCGCCGGCTATGGCCAGGGAGCTCAGGGATATGCAAAGCGTTTCGGCGCTTCGTACGCAGACAACTTCGATGGCACCTTGTTGGGCAACGCAATCTTTCCCATCTTGTTGAAACAGGATCCGCGATACTTCCGCCGAGGAACAGGAAGTTTCACCAGCCGCTTTCTTTATTCCGTCTCCACTACTGTCTGGTGCAAGAATGACAACGGTAAGTGGGGGCCGAACTACTCCAACATACTTGGGAACCTGGCTGCCGGAGGAATCTCCAACCTCTACTATCCAGCGTCCGATCGCGGCGCGGGGTTGACCTTCGAGCGTGGCTTCACCGTTACCGCGTATGGCGCCTTTGGCGGGATCTTCAATGAGTTCTGGCCTGATATCGCCAAGAAGATTCTCAAGAACAAGATGGCGAAACTGCAGCCAAAAGTTCCTGCTCCGTCCACTGCTTCGACCGGACCCTAGGCTTCACTTCAGATCCATCACCACGATCCGCCCATCCGATTCGAAGCTGCCGCCAGTGGCCGTCTTCGCTGTCGTCAGCGGGTTGCTGGGCATCACGTAAGCCGCGCCGGCCAGAACCCCGGCACCGGCAAAGCTCTGTTCCAGGAAGTCACGCTCCTGGTCCACATTGGCGTCGATGTGATGAGTGATTCCGCCATTGCGCTGGTCTTTTTCAAACCCATTGTCGTGGGTGGCAGATCCCACCCAAAACGGCTCGCCGCCCACCGTTTCCGTGGTCTTCCAAACCCGCAGATGATGGCGGATGGCCGCCACCTCAAGCGGCGTCGCCCGGGCAAATGAAAGGTCCTGCGACCTGCCAAAAAGATAGAGCGTGCTCATCGGCATCTCGGTGTAGGCAGAGTGGGTAAGGGTGGAGACAAGGCCATGAACGACCGCGTCCTGGGTGGTTTTGTCCACCTGCACCCAGCCTGCGGCAGCAAACGCTTTGGTCACCTGGTCTTCTGTACCGATCAAGGCGTAATTCACCATGTCGCCCGGATTGCCTTGCAGGTCCCCAACTCGGCGGGGAATGTTGGCGAAAAGTTGCGGCGATAACAGCTTCGCAAGGTCTGGCGCGGAGACGGTCTTTTGCGTGGGTTGGTTGGTCAGCTTCATCTTCACCGCGATGCTGCCCGTGCCCGACAGATCCGAGCTCAGGTTCAGCCGCAAATAGAGATGGCCTGTAGCGGAGATATCCATATCCTTGCTGGCCCCGATCAGGAAGGGAACCGCCGCGTCTTGATTGCCGATACGGCCGATCAACGCGCCGCTGTTGGCCGAGTTCAACGGGAAAATCCGGATCATGTCACGCCATCCCCGGCTAACGCCATCGGGTGGCGCGGGCCTGCCGTCAGCCAGGGTGAGAGTGCCGGTGGCAGTGAAGTTAAGGTGATCGGCCGGGGTGACCTCGACTCCCGTGTCGGTCCAATCTCCGCTCTCGATGGTGAAGGAATAGGAGCCCTTGCGAGCCTTGAGTTGCGATGCATCGGGGGTCGTCGCCTTGATCACCTCCACCGGAGGATGCGCGGTTGTGGCCGCTGCGGGCGCCTGCGCGAGCATGCGTGACCCCGCAATCAGCAGGCAGGCGAGGATTGGGACCTTCTGTTTCATGCTCATAGGACGCAAAGAGAAAGGCCCCGGTCGTGAGACCGGAGCCCTTCGATTGTACTTATTTTCTCGGGTTAGTAGCGATAGGTGTCGGGCTTGTAAGGGCCTTCCGGCGCCACACCCAGGTAGCTGGCTTGTGCCGGGCTCAACGTGGTCAGTTTCACGCCGATTTTCTCCAGGTGCAGGCGCGCTACTTCTTCGTCGAGTTTCTTGGGGAGGGTGTAAACATCAATCTTGTAGGTGTCCTTGTTCTTCCACAAGTCGAGCTGAGCCAGCGTCTGGTTGGCGAAGCTGTTGCTCATCACAAAGCTGGGATGTCCGGTGGCGCAGCCCAGATTGACCAGGCGGCCTTCCGCCAGAACATAGATGGTGTGTGCCGCTTTCCCTTTGGCTGCGGGAAAGTTGTACTGGTCCACCTGCGGTTTGACGTTGACCTTCTTCACCCCAGGCGCACTGTTCAGACGATCGATCTGGATTTCGTTGTCGAAGTGGCCAATATTGCAAACGATTGCCTGGTCCTTCATCTGCGACATGTGATCCAGAGTCAGAACGTCTACATTGCCCGTGCAGGTTACGTAGATATCGCCGCGGCCAAGAGTCTCTTCGACCGTGGTGACTTCGAAGCCTTCCATCGCCGCCTGCAGAGCGTTGATGGGATCGATCTCGGTGACCACCACCCGCGCACCCATGCCACGCAGAGAGTGGGCCGAACCCTTGCCTACGTCGCCGTAGCCGCAGATCACGGCTACTTTGCCGGCCACCATCACATCGGTTGCCCGCTTGATGCCGTCCGCCAATGATTCCCGGCAGCCATAGAGATTGTCAAACTTCGACTTGGTGACGGAATCGTTGACGTTGATTGCCGGAACCAGCAGTTTGCCCTGCTCCTTCATCTTGTAAAGCCGGTGAACGCCCGTGGTGGTTTCTTCCGACACGCCGCGCCACTCCTTCGCGACCTTGTGCCAGTGCTTAGGATCTTCGGCGTGCATCTTCTTCAGCAGATCCTTGATCACCTGCTCTTCGTGGTTCGAAGACGGGGTGTTGACCCAACCGTCACCGTTTTCCAGTTCATAGCCCTTGTGGATCAGCAGGGTCACGTCTCCGCCGTCGTCCACTACGAGCTGCGGGCCTTTGCCCTCTCCGTGGTCGAGAGCCTGGGCGGTACACCACCAGTACTCTTCCAGCGACTCGCCCTTCCAGGCGAATACCGGAACTCCAGCCGCCGCGATAGCGGCCGCGGCGTGGTCCTGGGTAGAAAAGATGTTGCAGCTGGCCCAGCGCACATCGCCGCCCAGCTCCACCAGGGTCTCGATCAGCACCGCTGTCTGAATCGTCATGTGCAGGGAACCGGTTATGCGCACACCGGCAAGAGGCTTGTCCTTGGAGTACTTGCGCCGGATGGACATGAGCCCGGGCATCTCGTGTTCGGCGATGGAGATTTCTTTGCGGCCCCAGTCGGCCAGGGAGAGGTCAGCCACCTTGTAAGCGGCGGCAGTACGATCGATCGTTGCTGGTGACATGTCTTATACCCTCACATCGATACATCAGAATATGTTGATACAATAGTCCTCAAAGGCCATGACGTCAATCGTAAAGTCTCTAAGGGTTTTAGGCGACACCAATCGCCTGCGCATGTTGTTACTCTTGGCACGGGAAGAGCTCTCTGTGGCCGAACTGCAGGAGATTCTCGGCATGGGGCAGAGTTCCATTTCGACCCACCTGGCGCAGTTGAAGCATGCCGGCCTGGTGGAGGACCGGCGTACCGGCAAGAACATCTGGTACCGTTCCAAGTCCGGCAGCGAGGTCTTGGCCGGGCTGTTGGATGGAATCCAACAGGCCCCGGAGGAGCTTCCCGAAGCCCGCCACGACCAGGCGGCTCTGGAGCTGGTGTTACGCAAACGGCAGGACAAGACGCGAGCGTTCTTCGATGACATGGCAGGCCGGCTGGGGCGGGAGTATGTTCCTGGCCGTTCCTGGAAGAGTATTGCCGAGGCGTTGTTGCAGCTGTTGCCGCCCATGGTGATTGCCGACCTGGGAGCAGGCGAGGGAGCCTTTTCGCTCTTGCTGGCGCAGCGAGCGCAGCAGGTGATCGCGGTCGACAACTCGGACCGCATGGTCGAGCTGGGGAGCGCATTGGCGGGCAAGCAGGGCGTGCCGGCACTGGAGTATCGCAAGGGAGACCTGGAAGCCGTTCCAATTGCCGATGGGACCGTCGACCTGGCGCTGTTCAGTCAGTCGTTGCACCACGCGCTTCACCCGGACCGCGCTATCGCGGAAGCGTGGAGGATTCTGAAGCCCGGCGGACGCGTCGCGATCCTGGACCTCGTTCAGCATCGTTTTGCCGAGGCTCGCGAGTTATATGCGGACGTCTGGCTAGGCTTCAGCGAAGTGGAACTGGAGTCACTGCTGAGCAAGGCCGGCTTCGGAAATGTGCACACCGCCGTTGTCCACAAAGAAACCGAAGCCCCCTTTTTCCAGACCCTGCTAGCCACCGCCAACAAAGCATCTAGTGAACATCACGGTGGAGGGCAGGCCTTAGGCGAGCTGTGAAGGGTACGGCCTTTAGGCCGTACGTAAACATTCTGGAATCAACCGGCTTTAGCCGCTGAGGGGACGATTCCCATCAAACCGGGTCTTCCCACCGGCTACCTGCCCAAGTCCCGCAGGGACGTCTGAAGCTAGCCCAGGACGCGGTCCTGGGTAGGATTGCGACCACGACCAGTCCCGCAGGGACGGCTGAAAATCGCCTCAGCGATATCGACTTGGAATGCCCGCACTCGACCCTTAGGGCGCATAGGGCGCTTAAGGCGCATATTCCACCCGTCGTCAGGTCTCAGCCTCTCTCCATCCCCAACAACTTCTTCTTCCGCTCCACACCCCATCGGTATCCGGTGAGCGCTCCGTCGCTGCCGATGACACGATGGCAAGGAACAGCAATCGCGACCGGGTTGCTCGCGCATGCCCTGGCTACCGCCCGGACCGCAGTCGGTTGTCCGATGGCCTGTGCCACTTCCGCATAGGTGCGCGTCTCGCCGCGCGGTATCTGGCGCAAAGCCTGCCAAACTCGTGCCTGGAACGCAGTCCCGCGTACATCCAGCGGAATCCCAGCCGCCGGATGATCGGTCATAGCGGCGAGAACGGCTGCGACCTGGTCCGTGAGCCCCGCGGCATCGGGCACGATTTTAGCTGCGCGAAACTGCCGTCGCAGCAACTGTTCAAGCGCGGCTGCGTCCTCGCCCAGCATGACACTGCACACTCCACGTTCGGTCGCGGCCACCAACACCAGTCCCAGCTCGCAAGGGGCGGTCGCAAAGCGGATAGTTTCGTGCAACCCGCCCGCTCGAAACTGAGTGGGGCTCATGCCCAAATCTTCGGCCGCCTGCTCGTAAAAGCGGCTGGAAGACGAGTATCCCGCCTGGTAGATCGCATCCGTAACGCTCGCTCCGGCCTCGGAGAGGCCGCTCCGCACCTGGCTGGCCCGCAATTGCGCCTGATATGCGCGCGGGCTTACGCCCAAAACCCGGGTGAACTTTCTCTGGATAGTGAAAGGACTGCTATGGGCAATGCGGGCCAGGTCGGTCAAGGTCACAGTGCGATCGCGATTGGCGGCGAGATAGCGGCAGAGCCGTGCCACTGTTGCGGCTTCGGGCACCTCGCCCAGGGGAGCGCACCGCTTGCACGCACGATAGCCGGCGGCCACCGCTCCGGCGGCGTCAGGGAAGAAACGTACATTAGCGGGGGTTGGCCGGCGGCTCGGACAGGATGGACGGCAGAAGATGCCGGTACTGGCTACTGCGTACACAAAGCTGGCGCTTGCATCCCGGGCCAGTACTTGTTGCCACGCCTGCGTTGGGTTGAGATCGGGCTGTTGAACAGTTGACATGCCTGAATCATCAACCCACGCACGGGGCAACGCTATCCGTATCTTGCCGGCGAATTATTCTTACTTGCTAGCGACCGCGGCCTCGGGCTGGAGACCCGCCGCTTGGCGCAGGGCTTGCGCCTTGTCGGTGGCTTCCCAGGTAAAGTCCGCATCCGAACGCCCGAAGTGGCCATAGGCAGCCGTCTTGCGATAAATCGGACGCCGCAGATTGAGGCTCTCGATAATACCCTTCGGAGTGAGCTTGAAGTTGGCGCGAACCAGCTTCTGAAGGGTCGCCGAGTCCACCGCCCCGGTGCCAAATGTCTCCACCAGCACGCTGACCGGCTCGGGAACGCCGATGGCATAAGCCAACTGCACTTCGCAGCGCTTCGCCAGCCCGGCAGCCACGATGTTCTTGGCAATGTAGCGGGCCATGTAAGCCGCCGAACGGTCCACCTTTGTCGGGTCCTTGCCGCTGAATGCGCCGCCGCCATGACGTCCCATCCCACCGTACGTGTCGACGATGATTTTCCGTCCGGTCAGGCCGGTGTCGCCCATCGGACCACCAATCACGAAACGGCCGGTCGGATTAATGTGATATTTGGTGTCGGCATCGAGCAGGTTGGCAGGCAAGGTGGCCTGGATCACCAGCTTCAGGATGTCAGCGCGAAGCTCTTCGGTAGAGATGTTCTCGGAATGCTGGGTGGAGATAACCACTGCGTCGACCCGGATCGGATTCATATCCTTGTCGTATTCCACCGTCACCTGGCTCTTGCCATCAGGCCGGAGATAGGAAAGCCGTCCGCTTTTGCGCACTTCCGTCAATTTGCGGCTGAGTTTGTGTGCCAGCGCGATCGGAGTCGGCATCAGATCTTCGTTCTCGTTGGAGGCATAGCCGAACATCATGCCCTGGTCGCCCGCTCCGCCGGTGTCCACGCCCATGGCGATGTCGCCGGACTGCTTATTGATACTGGAGATGACGGCGCAGGTATTGGAGTCGAACCCGTACAGTGCGTTGTCGTAGCCAATCGAAGCCACCACTCCGCGTACCAGGGACTGAAAGTCTACGTATGCCTTGGTCGTGATCTCGCCGGCGATGACCACCAGGCCGGTGGCAGTAAGAGTTTCGGCCGCCACACGGCTGAAGGGATCCTGCGCCAGGCAGGCATCGAGGATCGCATCGGAAATCTGGTCGGCGATTTTGTCGGGATGCCCTTCGGTCACCGACTCGGATGTAAATAAAAACCTATCGTGTTGTGGCAAAGCAGCTTCCTCCTCTTTCTTTAGGCCCGCGTTACACTAATTGTTCTCTTAAGACGGTATCAGAGGGGCCACAGCCAGGCAAAAGCTGTTGTGGTATTCCCGTCCCACAATGGTATGAGTCACATGGGGAGGAGGTCCCAGGGAAATCTTCTTGTGCACATAGCTCCAAACGAACCAACTGAGGCCGGCCACCAGCAGCAGAAGTACCCCGATGCCGGTCCAGCGCAACCGTTGGTCGGGACGATTTCCGCGTCCCGAGTCGGCCCGTGCTCTGCTGGCATTTTCCGCAAAGCGCATCCAGCCATCATCATCCAGTACGGCCCCTGATCGATCTGCAGAAAGGTAGCGTCCGACCCACTCCTCCTGATCGAGCCCAACCACCCGGGCATACTCTCTCACCATGCTCTTGTTGAATACCCCGCCGGGCAGAACGTCGAAGTGCTCCTGTTCCAGAGCCATCAGGTGGCGGTTGCTGATCTTGGTTACCTGGGTGATGGTGTCAAGCGTGATCCCGCGGAATTCGCGCTCCTGCCGCAATGTCTCACCGAATTTCCCCATACCTTGCACCCATCGGCTGGACGTACGCCGACATTCTCCAACATAAAGCGGCTCTGTTGCGAGGTCAAAAGCAAATCGTGTAGCCCTTTAGTTTGTGCGAGCTACAGCATCTTTTTGGTTACTGAACGACGCTCTCAAGCCATCGCATTCAATTTTGCTACACTCGGCTCAGTCAGGCGAATAGCATGAATAGGTTAGTAATCGGCAACTTGCTGCATCGGCCCTTGCGTTCGGCCATCAGCATTCTCGCGGTCACCATTGAGGTGGCGATGATCCTCTCCATCGTCGGCATCCTCTTTGGCCAGATCGAGGGTTCCCGCCGCCAGAGCAGCGGCATCGGCGCGGATCTGATCGTCCGCCCCCCGAATGCCAGCTTTATTGCCGGGGTGAGCGGTGCTCCCATCCGTGCCAAGGTGGCCGATGTGATAGCAAAGCTTCCCCACGTTGCGGTCGCCTCTCCGGCCATTCAGCAGTTATCCGTGAAAGCCAGTGTGGAGACCATTTGGGGCATTGATTATGCCAGCTTCAACGCCCTGCGTCCGTTTGTCTTCCTCTCCGGGGGCCCGTTTCAGGGTCCCAACGATGTCATCGTGGACGATATCTTCGCCCGCACTGGCAAGAACGCCGTGGTGGGGCAAACGATCTCGATCCTTGATCATCCCTTCCGCATCTGCGGCATCGTCGAGCACGGCAAAGGTGGCCGTAAATATCTGCCCATCCGAACTCTGGGCGCGCTGTTAGGCGCCGAGGACAATGCCTCGATCATTTTTGTGAAGAGCGATGACCCTAAGAATGAGCAGCTCATCGAGCAGGAGATCCACGCTCATCCCGGGTTGTCCGAGTACCAGGTGCAGACGCTGGCAGAATCGCTCTCCCAAATGACCCCGGAACATCTTCCCGCCTTCTCAGATGCCCTTTACACCGTCATAGGGCTGGCGGTGGTCGTCGGCTTCATCGTCATCTTTCAGGCGATGTATACCGCAGTTCTCGAGCGAACCCGCGAAATCGGCATCTTGAAGTCACTGGGTGCTTCCCAGGTCTACATCGTAGATCTCGTTTTGCGGGAGACAGCTTTTCTCTCCATTGTTGGCATTGTTCTAGGCATCGGCGCCACCTTCCTCTTGAAGAAAGTGATGGATGTTCGCTTCCCGAGCATCCCTTTTCCCATCGAACTTCATTGGATCATCACCGCAACCTTGATAGCCCTGGGCGGCGCCCTGGTGGGAGCCAGCTATCCCGCCCTGAAAGCCGCCCGCAAAGACCCCATCGAGGCCCTGGCCTACGAATAGCGGCGAAGAATTCTTTTGAAGGGTACGGGCTTTAGCCCGTACATATTAGCAACCAAAAACACTGGGCTTTAGCCCCTGAGGGCAGCTATATAACGGGCGTAGCAATCGTCGCGCGCTAAACCCGGGAAGCGGAAAGTAGCTGCACCACAGCATCGTGCTGTCGTTCGCGAGCGTAATCTGCCGGTCTCTTCCCTTGATGGCAGACGCAACCCGGGTTCGCTCCAGCCTCGAGGAGTATCCCCACGAGTTCCGTATTCCCCGCCGCCGCAGCCTGGTGCAGGGGGGTAAAGCCTCCAGCCTGCTCCATATTGACGTCAGCACCCTGAGCAATCAGGAGGCGCGCCGTCTCGCAATCCTGGCCCAACGCGATACACGCATGCAGTGGTTGATTGTGCATCGGGTTGCGTGAGAATCGGTGCACGTGCGCTCCGTGGGCAAGCAGGAGCGCCGTGGCCTGTGGTCCGCCAAACGCGGCCGCCAGGTGCAGAGGCGCCCAGCCATCCGCCGAGTTCTCATGAACCAGCATGGCATCCTGCTCCAGCAGCAATTCGATGCGGTCGCAATCTCCCAGGGCGGAGGCCTCGAATATATCCAGAGCGGGCAAATGGGCGAGCAGGAAATCCCTGATCAGCGGCTGGCGGCTATAAATGCTCCACAAAAAAGCAGAGACGCCCTGGGCGTCTCTGCTGGTAATCACTGCTGGATCTTCTTCCGCGGCGGCGGCCACTTTCGCCGTTTCGCCATTGCGTATCAGATTAAGGAAACGCTGACTCACCGACTCAGAGTAGCATCCGTATCCGCCACCGAAGCGGCCAAAACCGTTTCCTTGGATCCCTTTTGCACCGAACCTGGTTTGGTCCGGTTGGAGTAGATGCGGAAGGTGACCACCAGATCAATGACCACCGGTACCGGCTGACCGTTCAGGGTTGCCGGGGTGAAGTGCGAGTTCTTGACCGCCTCGACCGCCTTTTCATCCAAACCGAAGCCAATAGGGCGGGCAATCGCCATCTGTTGCGGCTTCCCAGACGCGTCCACCACTGTCCGCAGTAACTCCATGCCCGCAATCCCATACTTCTGGGCAAACTCGTTGGAGCTGGGATCGATGCTGTTTAGAACCTTGGGCGGCGTCATACCCTCGCTGACCACCTTGATGCCGGAGTCGCTGGGCATGTACTGCCGGTGCTGGCTCTTGCTGGTGAAATATTCCTGCCAGTATCCAGGCAGATGGGACTTCATGCGCGGGTCGATATCGCTGGCGAAGATATTGTCCAGAGCCTTATTCATCACCATGGCGCTGTGAGCAGGAGAAACCGCTGCCAAGGCTGCGTAGGTTTCCGTGGTGGCGGCTGGCGTGGCGGGTTTGGGAGCGTCGGGTGTTGCTGCCGCAGCATCCCTGGTCTTGAGTGTCTGGGCCGCTGCCAACTCCTGCGGCGTCGGTTCGTTCTTCTTCTTTTCCTTCTTCACCTTGGGGATGACAATGACCTCCCGTTCGATGGAGATGTGAACCGGCTTTTTGGAGATCTTTACCTGGTCGAAGGGCTTGGCGTCGTCTTCGTAAGGGAGCGCGCCGAGGAAGTGCAATCCGTAGCGGTCCGCTTCAATTTCCAGCTTGTGCTTGGAAAGCTTCACCTTCCGAACCTCGAACGCGGAAAGCGTGAAGGAGGCGACGGAGGGCGAACCATTGACCTTGCCATCCATGTCGAACTGCAAATCGTCGCCCAGGTAGGAACCGCGCATGAAGATCAGCTTGCCAACGTAGCGGGCGCGCAGTTCATCCTCGGTGAGAGGAGGGGTTGACTTGACCAAAGCAGCGTCCGCCGCTGAGGCCGTTGGGGTACCCACTACCGTTGCGCTGCCATTTGCTGTCTGTTGCGCGCTCGAGAGGGTGGTAAAGGTACCGCAGAGTAGTGCCGCGGTGATCAGGGACGAGACTTGCTTTTCAAACTTCATACATTCTCCATGCTCTAATGAGCCAACCCGCTACTTCGGGTGCCTGCAGCTTGTTGCAGCTGCGAGTTGGTGCAATTGCCACTGCGAAAATGAGGGGACGGCGGTTGAGCCTGGGCATTTTCGGCCATCAGCATGATGACCAGGGCCAGCAACAAGCCGACGCGAATAAGCGCAGCTACCAAAGATTCAGAGGCACGTTGTGTCATTTAGGGGAACCTCAGCTATATTCCAAATAGAGCGTATGTCGTTCTGAATGAAGCGGAAATGCCTCTTTTGTGTGCGACTGGTAACCCTACCCCGGTTGACTCATCCCCCGGGTTGCGTTAATCTGATCTTCTTGCGCAGCGCCTCGTCCGGTCCGCTGTAGTCGCTGTCCTGGTCCGGAAAGCCGCTTCACCGAAATTGATCTGGACGATGAGCGAGCCCAGGTAGGCTGCCAGGAAAGCGCTCTCGAAGAAGCGCTTTAATCAATTCTTCGCCACTCAAGCGATTTTGAACCTTTCGTTTGCGGGAGAGCATTTTCCGGCCGCGAGATTTTTGCGGCGTGCAATGCCCGTCCAAAAAAGGTTCCAGGTTCTTATGGACTGGAGAAGCAGGTAACGATGTCTACGTATTTTCCGAGCTCGCACGATATCACCCGCAAATGGTTCGTTGTCGACGCCAGCGGCAAGACGCTAGGGCGTCTCGCGACCGAGGCGGCCAGCACCCTGAGCGGCAAGAAAAACCCCAAATACACCCCCTTTATCGATATGGGCGATCACGTGATCGTGGTCAACGCCGAAAAGATCGTGCTGACCGGACTGAAGAGCCAGCAGAAGGTCTATCGCCGCTATACCGGGTTTCCCGGCGGCCTGCGGGAAGAATCATTTGTTCGCCTGATGGCGCGCCGGCCGGAGAAGATTGTCGAAGAAGCGATCAAGGGCATGCTGCCCAAGAGCAAGATGGGGCGGCAGATGGCGACCAAGCTCAAGGTGTACCGCGGCGATAAGCATCCCCACCAGGCGCAGCAGCCTGAGGTGTTGGAGTTGACGGCCCGTTAAGAGAGCAACAGCAAAGAACAAGGACGGACTTCGGTAAATGGCAGATTTAGTTCAGTACTACGGAACAGGGCGCCGCAAGGCCAGCGTGGCGCGCATATTTTTGCGCCCTGGCAGCGGCAACTTCATCGTCAATCAGAAACCCTTTGAGACTTATTTCGTAACCCACCAACAGCGGGTTTCCGCCAAGCGGCCGCTGGAGTTAGCTGAGCTGGCCGCCACGTTTGATGTTCTGGCGACGGTCAAGGGTGGGGGAGTGAGCGCTCAGGCAGATGCGGTGAAGATGGGAATTGCCCGCGCCCTGCTCGAGTTCAATCTCGAACTGCGCAAGACGTTGAAGGCCGATGGCCTGCTGTCGCGCGACGCGCGCATTAAAGAGCGCAAGAAGTACGGACAAAAGGGCGCCCGCAAGCGGTTCCAGTTTAGTAAGCGCTAGAGCGGTTGTTTTAAAAATCTTCCCCGCCCCGGCGGGCGAGGGAAATCAATTCCGGCCATGCCGGAATGCAATTCACGAGGAGGTAGTTTGGCCACTATCACGATGAAGGAGTTGCTCGAAGCGGGAGTCCACTTCGGGCATCAGACGAAGCGTTGGAATCCGCGGATGAAGGAATACATCTTCGGAGAGCGCAACGGGATTTACATCATTGACCTGCAAAAGACCTTGAAGATGTTCAAGGAAGCAAGTAAGTACGTCACTGATCTGACGGGGCAAGGCAAGGTCATTCTGTTTGTCGGCACCAAGCGGCAGGCCCAGGACGCGATCGCCGAAGAGGCAAACCGCTGCGGCATGTTCTACATCAACCAGCGCTGGCTGGGTGGACTGCTGACCAACTGGATCACCGTACAGAAATCCGTTAAACGGCTTCAGGAACTGGATGAGATGGCCACCGATGGCCGCTATGAGCTGCTGACCAAGAAAGAGGTCATCCGCCTGGAGCGCGAACGCAAGCATCTGCAGGCCAACCTGGCGGGCATCAAGAACATGCGCCGGTTACCAGACGCTCTGTTCGTGGTCGATTCGAACAACGAGGCTATTGCCGTGAAGGAAGCCCGCAAGCTGGGCATCCCGGTAGTCGCTGTGGTTGATACCAATTGCGACCCTACCGTGGTCGACTATGTCATTCCGGGCAATGATGACGCGCTGCGCGCGATTCGCCTGTTTACCTCCAAGATCTCCGACTCCGTGGTTGAGGGCGTGCAGATGGCCGGCGACAAGCGCGCCGCCGACGCTGGAGTCACGGCCGATGAACAGCTCGAGGCTGCTCCGGTCGAGGTTGCCGGGCTCGAAGCCGGCGCCGACGAGCCGCCAGTCGAAGAGGTCGATCTGGAAGCTGCGCTCGGGGGAGGCATCCGCAAGGCTCCCGGGGTGATCGCCGCGGTCGACGAACCGGAAGTTGCCGAGCACACGCTGTAACCCACACACAATCAGGGCCTGTTAACAGGCCAGCAAAGGAATTGCACGAGGATGTCTACTGTGACTGAAAATATCTCTGCCGCCCAGGTCAAAGAGCTTCGCGAGAAGACTGGCGCGCCGATGATGGACTGCCGCAACGCGCTTCAGGAAGCCAAAGGCGATCTGGAACAAGCCGTTGTGGTTTTGAGGAAGAGGGGTATGGCGTCCGCAGCCAAGAAAGCGTCCCGTAGCACTTCGGAAGGCGCTGTGGGCACCTACATCCATGCCGGAGGCAAAATCGGTGTGCTGATTGAAATCAACTGCGAGAGCGACTTCGTCGCCCGGACGGAAGATTTCCAGGACCTGCTTAAGGACATCTCCATGCACATTGCGGCTACGGACCCCCGCTATATTCGGCGTGAGGACGTGACCACCGAGGATCTGGAGCGGGAGAAGGACATTTACCGGTCCCAGGCCGCGGCAACAGGCAAGCCGCCCAAGGTGATCGACCAGATTGTGGAAGGCAAGATGAGCAAGTTCTACGAAGAGGTTTGCTTGCTGGAACAGCCTTTCATCAAGGATCAGTCGTTTGCGATCAAGGATCTGATCGCGCAGAAGATCGGCAAGCTGGGTGAGAACCTCAGCGTGCGCCGCTTCGCCCGCTTCAAGGTGGGCGATCCGGTGTGGACCGTGGCCCAGATCAAGCCCAACGCCGCAGAGTAGCCTTTCAACAACAGAACGCAAGAGGGGCCGGGAGATTCCCGGCCCTCTCTTATTTCCGATGCCTTCTACGGGATTTAGAGTCTCGCGTGACAACCCCGAGATCTTTTAAACTCAGTCCCGCAGGGACGGCTGAATGTAGCCCAGGACTACAGTCCTGGGTAGGATCTGAAAGCACAAAGAGTCCCGTAGGGACGGCTGAAAATCACCGGAGCTGTTGCCCTAGGCAACTTTCAGTCGTCCCTACGGGACTTTTCGGTCCTGAGTTGCACAAACCCAGGACTGTAGTCCTGGGCTACACTCAGCCGTCCCTGCGGGACTTGTTTTAAAATCTCGGCGTTGACACGTTCGTTACAGAGTTTTCCTCAGGGGATTCAGGACCGCAAGGTCATAAATTAATTAATTTTTATCCTCCCCTTTGGTACCGCAATGATGGCAAATCGCCCATCTCCCGAGGGATAGCGGCTCGGTCCTGGATGTGCGATACTTTGCATGAATGTACAAGAGAGTCCTGCTCAAATTATCTGGAGAAGCACTTGCGGCTGACCGGGGCTTCGGGGTCGACGTTGCCAAGCTGCACGAGATTTCGCTGGAAATTCTGGCGGTTCGAGAACTGGGCGTGGAAGTCGCGATCGTGGTGGGCGGGGGCAACTTCTTCCGTGGCGTGGCCGAACAGGCGCGCATGATGGACCGCGTTTCCGCTGACCAGATGGGCATGCTTGCGACCGTCATCAATTCACTCGCTCTGCAGGACGCGCTGGAGAAGTGCGAAGTGCAGACGCGCGTCATGTCAGCGATCGAGATGAACCAAGTAGCCGAGCCATACATCCGCCGACGGGCAATCCGGCATCTGGAGAAGGGTCGCGTGGTTATTTTTGCTGCCGGTCTGGGCAACCCGTACTTTTCCACAGATACGGCAGCTTCGCTGCGCGCCATGGAAATCAAAGCAGACGTGCTGCTCAAGGCCACGAAAGTGGAAGGGATTTATGACGCGGATCCTGTTATTACCAAAGATGCAGTTAAATTCGAGCAAATTACCTACATGGAAATCCTCCGGCTCGGTCTAAAGGTAATGGACAGTACTGCAGTGAGCCTGTGCAAGGACAATAATTTGCCCATGATCATTTTCAACATGAACCGGCCAGGAAACATCCTGCGCGTGGTGAGCGGAGAAAAGGTCGGTTCCCTGGTGACGGCCTGAGCCCGCAAAGCCCAGTCGCGGAGTTCTCCGCTGCACTCCGGGCCCCAGCAAGATTGGTTCCCGCAATGCAGTCCCCGGCGATGCCGGTTGCGCTACCCCCCGGTCCGTATCCCCTGGTCCAGTATTGGTTCAGCCGGTTTCCGCTCCCCGGCGATCCCAGTTGCCGGCGCTCACCGGCATTCGCTGTTTTGCCGCCCTCAACCTGGTCTTCTTCCATTTTTCCGACCCCCACTCCTTCGGACCGCTCAGCCCTATCGTGAACGGGGGCTACATCTCCGTCAGTTTCTTCCTGCTGCTTTCCGGCTTCATCCTGACCTACAACTATGCCGACCGCGCCCAGCGGGGAGCGCTCACCGCGCGCAGCTTCTGGACCGCCCGCTTCTCCCGCCTCTATCCGGTGTATGCCTTCAGCCTGGTGCTCTCTATTGGCATGCTGGCGCAGGAAGTGCACGCACACACCCGGCTGGACTTCGGCCTGGGGTTGGTTCTCACCCCGTTACTGCTGCAGGGATGGCACCCCGCCGTCACAACCTTCTGGAACACGCCTGCCTGGACTATGTCCACCGAGGCGTTCTTCTATCTATTGTTCCCGTGGCTGATCACGCGCCGTCGCCCACGCCAGGTTCGCACCATGGTGGTCATCCTGTTTGCTGTATGGCTTTCCAGCCTGGTGCTTCCGGCGCTTTACATGCACTTCAACCCGGATGGGGATCTCCATCCCGACCGCTATTCTGTCGGGATATGGATGCGGGCGCTGAAATTCATGCCGCTGCAGCATCTGCCGTCCTTCCTCTTCGGCATGGCGTTGGGATTTTTAAATGAGAAGATTCGGCCTGAGAGCCGCAAGCGCCTGGCGATCGGGCTATTGGCCTTTGGGGCGCTCTACCTGCTTCTATGCGTGGGGGACCGTCTCCCCTACGTCATGATGCACGATGGCCTGCTGATGCCTCTCTTCGCCGGCGTCATCCTTTGCCTCGCCGGGCAAAACCCAGTCGCACGTTTCTTCGGGCTGCTGCCCTTCATCGCTATCGGCGAGGCCAGTTATTGCTTGTATCTGCTGCACTTCAATCTCTGGACGCTGCTGCACGATTCGCATTTTCTGGAGAAGAGCGGCCTGATCGTGTTCGATCCCTGGATCTCGTACCTGTTGCTGATCGTCGCGGCGCTCTTGACGAAGAGGCTCATCGAGCGGCCGGGCAGGACCTGGATCAGCCGGCGTCTGCAACCGAGCGCATAACAGAGGAAAAGGTTGCCTGGGGTCGAAGCTCACTCGAAGGGTACGGGCTGCCTGAGAACCCGGATTCAGTCCCGCAGGGACGGTTGAGTGTAGCCCAGGACGCTAGTCCTGGGTAACTTTCAGTCGTCCCTACGGGACTTTCGGTCAGAGTTGGCCCTACCCAGGACTGTCGTCCAGGGCTACACTCAGCCGTCCCTGCGGGACTGAGTCTTCTGGCAGTTTCACCAGACTCTTTGCCCGTACATATGCAACCACGAACATCGGGCTTCAGCCCTGAGGGCAGCTTAATTAGGAACGCTGACAGCCAGGGAAGAAGTAACCCAACTCGCAAGGAATCGCGCCCTCAGCGGCTAAAGCCGGACCTCTTTCAATTATGTACGTACGGGCTAAAGCCCGTACCCTTCAACAGCAGGGCTTGCACCCAGACCCTCAAGCCGACCCTCAAGCCGACCCACGCATAGACAAATCAAAATGGAAGACAAGGTCGCTGGCGACGGTGAGCTGGCTCTGCCTTTGCCGCGGTCGTAGGATTTGCGATCCCATGCGTGATCGAAGCGAATCTCCGGCCGTATCTGTACGGTCGTCCCTATCCAATGGCTCCACATCAGGGTGTTCTCGGTGTACTTCGTATTGAATCCTGTACGCTGGCCCTTCTTGTCATTGAGCAAGTCGCTGCGGAAGCCAATAAAGTCGTGTTCCGATAGTTGCTTCAGAATGTAATTCACCGCGGCGTATTCGGGAGCGAGACATGTTTCGAGTCCCGGGTGGCAAGTTGCGGCGTAGTCATTCGGCTCAGGCTTAAACGGGCCGCCGACGCTCGGCACGTCTCGTTGGTACATGAAATAACCTTCGGTCGCCGTATGCCAGCTCTTGGAGAATTTGTGATACCAGGTGCCATCGTATTGCTGCAGGTTGTTATAAGCGTATTTGCCAGTGTTGATGCCGTTGGCACAGAGATAGAGATTGTTATTGACCGAAGCGGTGGTGTAGCTGATGCAAGCAGTTCCCGAGGGTTTGGCGTCGCTCACCCACGGTGCGACATCGTGGCTGGCGGAAATGCCTCCCTGCACCAGCCACTGATCGTTTAATTTCACGGTAGCTAGAACCCCTGTATCGGTGAACGGGTCAATCGCGTACAGGAGAGAATGGCTGAACATGTAGTTATTGGGAGTGAGCTGTGCCTCGATGCCGGGTATGGAGATATAGCGGCCTACCCGGAGGTTCATGCCGTCGGCGACATGGGGGAAATAAATGTCGACATACTCGAGAACGGGATCGAAACCGTATTGGTGGTCGTGCACCAGTAACTGGTTGCTGAAATACCCCTTGTCCGTGGTG
Source organism: uncultured Acidobacteriaceae bacterium (assembly GCA_963805955.1). GTDB lineage: Bacteria > Acidobacteriota > Terriglobia > Terriglobales > Acidobacteriaceae > PALSA-350. Next base: position 73,377 of record CAWDVZ010000010.1, on the reverse strand, counting down.
TATTTGTAGTCGGTGCCATAAAACGCAGTCAGGTGGTAGCCCACATCCACGTGCTCCCTCTGCACAGAGTCGGGGAGCCGCTCCACGTAAACGACCACTTGGTTCAACTCGAAACGATTGGAGTAGACGTCATTGGCCACGGGAGCGTTGCTGTCGGCTGAGGTGCTGAAATTCAATGATGGCTCGACCCATCCATAGAGCTTGGTGCGGCTTCGCGCACCATTCCAGGCGGTCATGAGGGGATAGCTATTGGTATCCGGCTCGCCGATAACAGGAGATCCTCCGTAGGACCAGTCGGAGTTCGGGAATGGCGGAGATTCAAGTGGAGAGGGAGGTCCACGACGGGGTGGGGCCGGACCCTGCGCAGCGGTGCCATGCCAGTCCTGACGATAGAACCCGGTGAGTCTTTTGAAGAAGCTCTGGGAATTGCCTGGCTGCGGAGAGGGGCTCTCGGGCAACGCCCCGCCATTTTGCGCGGGACAGTAAGTTCCGCGCAAAAACATCCAGACGCAAAGAAAGAGCAAGCAAGCCCGGAAATGCAAGTGCACTTGGTTGAGCAAGCGAAGAATAATGTTCCAGGCACCGGACGACATCTCTGCAGCAAGAGTACATCCGCTTTGCTTCAGGGCGGTTCAAAGCTTGTTTGCCGCACGCCCAGCAGCGTGCGGCAAACCCAAATCGGGCTACGGCTGCACCACCTCGACGGAATGGTTGCCGTGGGTGATGGCGGCTGAGCAGGTCGGCTGTCCCTGTGCCTTGAATGGCGTGTTCTGGACCGCCGATAGGGCGCCGGTGGCAGGGTTGAGAGCCAGACCCGATACGGTGTTACCCAGGAAGTTCGCGGTGTATACGTAGCGAGCCTCTGCTGGTTCGATCAGAATGCAGATTGGCCCCGCATCCACCGCATAAGCGGCCGCGCCGGAAATCTGGGTCGCATTACCGGTGCCGCGATCAATGGTGTAGGCGCTCACGTCGTTGGCATTGTAGTTGGCGACGTAAACATAGATGCCACGGGGATCGACCTGGACGGAATTGGGAAGATTGTCGGTCTTGAAGGGGGTCTGCATGTTGATCAACGTTCCGTTGGGCTGGATCAGGAACCCGATCATCTGATTAGCCGCGCCATCGGTGACGTAGAGAAATTTGTTGGTCGGATCGCTCGCCAGCGCGTTGGGAGCTACGCCCACGGGATAAGTACGCGATCAGAGGTGAGAGCGCCACTCGAGCCAACCTGAAATGCGGAGAGAGTGGCGTCACTCTGGTTGACCACGTAAACATAGCCTCCACTGGCCAGCACATTCACGCCCGTAGGGTTATTGCCCAAGGGAAAGAAGGCATTGGTGCCGTTCGCGACCGGCGTACAGAGGCTACCTATAGCGCCCAACTGACCGTTCGCGTTGATTGGGAACACCACCAGCGCGCCCGGCCCGGGAATGCTGGTGCTGTAGTTTGGCTGGTAAGTCTCCACGATGTAGAGGTAGGTTCCCGCCTTGTTGACCGCCATCTGCATTGGGTAGCTTCCAGGCATGTTGCAAGTCTGCTGCGGGTAGAGCTTGCCGTCGGTGCCAATCGCGAATTCAACCACGGTGTTGTCGTCATGGTTGACCACGTAAAGGTTCTTGCCGTTAGGGGAAGTTACGTCTGCCACAGGGTTGCGGCCGCCAGAGGAATACGGAGAATCGGTAATCTGTATCAACGCCCCAGCTTCACTATCGACCTTGTAAACGTTAATCTGCCCCGGGTTTTGCTTGGAGGAGGTGACGTAAAGGAAATCAATCGTATTGCTGGGTCCGCACGCAGTAACACCAAATCCAAGACCGAGGGTCACAACAGAGGCCAGTGCGATCCGGCCGACTTTACTGAACTTCATGCGCTTCCTTCGTCCTGGCCCAACTTAACAATGGAGCAGGGCTGCAGCTCGCAGCAGAGCTATGGATAGAGTGTCTTTGGGGGCCCAATTCATTGTAAAAGAACATTAGAACAACGTCCCGCTGATGGTGCACCAGGTCGGCTGGCCGGCGGCAGAGAAGGAGGTGGCTTTCCGCAGCTGCGTCAGGGTTCCGGTGGATGAGTTGATGATGGCTCCGGTCACGGTGCTGTCGTCATAATTGGCGGTATAGAGGTACTGGTTGGAAGGGTCTTCAATGATGCACTGCGGCCCCGCCCCTGAACCGAAGGGTACAGTAGCCGCGTTAGCGCCGGAAGACAGCGACGTCAGCACTCCCGTAGTCGGGTCAATGAAGAAGGCACTTACGGAACTTGTCGCGCTGGTTGGAACCAGATTAGGCCCCATGTTCGCGAGATATAGGAATTTCTGCTGATGGTCGATAACCATGGGTCCCGGATTGGCCACCGTGCCGGTGTTGGCAACCTTGCCGGTGACGAGCGACTGGAGCGCACCATTGGTGCCGATGGTATAGGGCAGGATAAACCCGGAAGGGTTGACACTTTGCCCCGCATCGACCAGGTAGACGTATTTGGTGCTGGCGTAGATATAGCTCAAATCTTCTGCATAGGTCGGAATAGGGGTGTTCTGCGACAGGGTCAACTGGCCGTTGCTGTTGGAATATACGAATACCGCCTGGCTGGGATCGTTCAGGCTTCCGCTGCCTTTCTCAATGGTGTAGATATAGGAGCCGCTGGGAACCAGGAAAAAATTAATGGGTCCGCTGCCCACAGGAAAATAGGCCAGGTTGGTGCCATTTGCATTCTTCACCGTCGTGTTGGTGATGAGAGAGAGCCTGCCTGTATTGCCGTCGATATTGAAAGCCGTGATGTCTCCACAAACGGTGGCGTCGTTCCCCGGCACGTAGGCTTTGCAGTTGGCCCTGTCCACAGGTGTGTCCGGGACCATTGAATCGAGAACAAAGAGATGGGTTCCGGAAGAATCCGCCTGGATGGAAATTGGAAGGTCGCCCTGGCTGGTGTACGCGGCCTGGAAGCTGATCGCGCCTTGGCCGCCGATGGTGTACAGCGCGATGTTGGCCCCAGTATCGCTCGGAGGCGTATTAGGCGGACAGGCAACCTGCGAGGTCCCGCCGCAGCCGGCGTTCAGAACATAAAGAAATCTTCCCGCATTGGCCACCAGCGCTTTGATGGGGTTAACCCCGGAGGAAGCGAAGGGCGAGTTAGGAATCGGCGTCAGATTGCCGAGATTGTTATCAATCTTGAAGGCGGAGATCTGATTGTATTGCGAGCCGGTCACATAAAAATAACCGACTGTATGATCCGTGCTGCAGGAGGTCACTCCCAATCCCGTTCCAAGGGACACTACCAGGGCCAGAGCGATCCGGCCGAATTTCCTGAACTTCATGCGTTTCCTTCATCCCCGTCGCTGATGCGGTGTAGGGCTGCCCTTGCAGCTAAACTCTATAAAAATTGATCCTGTCGCTAATTGTAAAAGCTAGAGTCACTTTCGGCTATAGCGCCGCTCCTCGAGCAGTGGCGCGTCACCACACGCGGCAGGCGTTCTCCGGATACATGGGCGCACCTTTCTTGCAGCTGAACGCCTTGCCGAACTCATCGAAATTCTGCACCGCTCCGTCCACCCGCCATTTTCCTGGCGAATGCGGGTCGACCAGGACGCTGTTGCGCGCCGCCTGCTCGCGCACGGTCTCGCAGAAAGACTGGCCGAAGGCAATGAAGAAGCGCTGCGCCGGCGTATAGCCGTCTATCTTGGGTGCGACCGTTGCTTGGCCTATGGTATTCATCAAAGCCATGTAGGCGAGGCGCAGACCGCCATTATCAGCGGTGTTCTCGCCCAGCGTCAGTTGGCCGTTGAGCTTGACACCCGGCACAGGTTCAAAGTTTCCATACTCCTTCACCTCGCATTCGGTGCGCTCAGTAAACGCCGTGCGGTCAGCCGGCGTCTGCCACTCAACCACGTTCCCGTGACCGTCGTATTTGCTGCCCTGGTCGTCGAAGCCGTGCGTCATTTCATGGCCGATCACCACCCCGATCGCCCCGAAGTTCACCGCAGGGTCCTTGGAGAAATCGTAGAAAGGAGGCTGCAGGATGCCGGCGGGGAAGTTGATGTCGTTCATGCTCGGCATGTAGTAAGCATTGACCGTCGGCGGGGTCATGACCCACTCTGTCTCATCCACCGGCTTGCCCAGCTTGTTAAGGTTGCGCCGATCCTCAAACACTGCGGCGCGGACCACATTTCCCAGTAGATCGTCCCGCTTTACCTCCAGCGTAGAGTAGTCGCGCCAATGCTCTGGATAGCCAATTTTGTTGCGTATCAACGACAGCTTTTCCAGCGCCTTCTTCTTCGTATCCTCCGACATCCAGGGCAATTGCTCGATATCCTGGTGTAGCGCAGCCTCGAGCGCAGTGACCAGTTTGAGCATGTTCTCTTTCTTTTCCGGACCGAAATACTTCTTAACCCAATCCTGCCCCACAGCTTCGCCGAGAGCACTGTCGGTGGCCAGCGTGCAGCGTCTCCACCTGGGCGTGATCTCCGGCTGCCCCTGCAACAGCGTGCCGAAGAACTTGAAATTCTCCTGGACAAATGGGTCCGACAGCCAGGGAGCGGCGTCATGCAGGGCACGCCAGCGAAGAAAGCTCTTCCAGGCGTCCAGGCTCTGGGTGTCGATCTGCGCATTCATGGTGCGAAAAAATTCCGGGCTCTTTACATCCAGCGTCTGAAACGAGCCCATGTTGATGCCATACAGATAGGACTGCCAGTCAAAGTCCGGGGTTAGCTTCTCAAGGTCTATGAGCGTCATTATGTGGTAGCGCTTGGCCGGGTCCCTGAGGTCCGTCCGGCTCATGGAACCCTGTGCCAGCGCAGTTTCAATGGCCATCACGGCCTGCGCTTCAGTGGCAGCCTTTTCGGGCGTGTCTCCGGCCAACTGAAACATCCTGCCCATGTGGGCCAGATATTCTTCGCGGATCTTCTGCTGCCGCGGATTTTGCGCCAGGTAATAATCGCGATCCGGCAGACCCAGACCTCCCTGGCCGGCCTGCGCGATCTGCTGGGTGGAGTCTTTCTGGTCCTGGCCCACGCCGAAGCTGAAGAATCCGCTGGTCCCATCCCTTATCTCCAGGGTGGCCAGCGTCGCAGCCAGTTGCTTTTTGTCGCGCAGACCCTGGATGGTGTCCAGAGTCGGTTCGAGTGGCGCGATCCCCTTTTTGTCGGCCAGCGGCGTATCCATGCAGGAGGCGTAGAAATCCCCGTATTTCTGCTCGAGTGGTGTCCGATTCGGGTTCGGAGCCGCCGCGGTTTCCAACTCCCGATAGAGCAGCCAGTAGGTTCGCTCACGCAGTTCGTTGAACGTGCCCCATCTCACCTGGTCAGGCGGTATGGGATTGTTCTTCGCCCAATTGCCGCACGCGTACTGATAGAAGTCCGTGCAGGGGTTCGCTGTCTTGTCGATAGCGGTCATGTCGAAACTTTGTAGGGCCTTGGGCTCAGCCGGCATTTCCTGCACGCTGCCCCTGACAGCGCCGCTTGTGCGGCTTTCATTGAGGAAAGCCGCATGAATCTCTTCGGTCCCACTCAGTCCCACAGGAAATGCCGGAGCTGGGGTTTCCTTGTTTTGCGCGTGAGCCGACCCTATACAAAGAAAGAGTGCGCTGAGGATGCAAACTACCTTCATAGTTGCTCAAAAAATCTTGACGTGGAAAGTTAGGTACTTCTTGGGGTTCTCGCGTATGGCTGCAATCAAGCCCCGGGTCTCCGTGAGCGACTGGTCGAGATTGTTGTAGAGAGATGGATTGCGTACCAGCTGCCCCACGGTGCCTTCGCCGCTGTCTACCCGGTTCAATACTGAATCGAGCTTGTCGACGGTGTCTCGGAGTTTGGCCGCAAACTGGGGATCTTTGGCGATCATTCCCAGCCCACCTTTGCCGGCGTTGATGTCGGCGAGAAGCTTATTGGCGTTGCTCACCGACTCGTTGAGGTTGTTGGCCAGGGTCTCGTCTTTCAGCAGCTTGCCGATGGTGCCCTTACCCTCGTCGAGACTGGTTGCCATCTTGTCCAACTTGGCCACAGTGTCGTTGATATGGTTGTACAGGGTGTCATCGGCGACCAGCTTACCAATCGAGCCTTTGCCATTGGCGACGGTATCCACCAGCTGCGACAGCTCATTCAAGGTAGCCACCGCTTTGTTGTAAAGATCGGGATTGTTGATCAACTCACCGATCGAGCCCTTGGTCGAGTTGAGGGAGTCGGCAAGGTGGTCCACCTTGGCCAGGATGGTATTTAGCTGCTCGATAGTTCCCTGGCTGGACTTGATCACGTCGGAGAGGTTTGGGGTTTCGTTGGTTTTGAGCTCTCCATTGTTCTGAACGGGCGGCCCGGTAGCGGTCTTGCTGTTGATATCCACGACGGTGTCGCCCAGCACGCCGATGGTCTCGAGACTTGAGGTCGAATCCGTATGCACAGCCTCTCTGAATTTGGATCCGATCTTCATTGTGACCTCGACCGGAGTAAGCTTGCGCGCGGGCACGATTTTAACCGTCGTTACGGTGCCGATCGTGACCCCTTCGAGGTTGACCGGAGCACCGACCTTGAGGCCGGCGGAATTCTCAAAATAGGAACGAAGCGTGATCTTGCCGGTGAAGATTCCGCCCGTAGTTCCCGACATCAGAAAGACGAGAGCAGTCAAGGCCGCCAACGCCACAATGACCAGAACCCCAACCTTCAGTTGTGACCACTGGACTTCCTGCTGGCTTGGCACAAACCTCCTATTTTCCCGCTGGGACTGAGCATATCAAATGGAGCATTCACCGGCGCCTCACAAGTTGCAGGCGCGGTTGGGCAAGAAGGGCACGGCTTCAGCCGTGCCGCCCTGCGCCAAGAGTGACGAGGGCTTTAGCCCCTGAGGTACCTCTCTTCATCGTTTCATTGTTAAAAGCGTACCTCAGCGCTAGCATGGCATTTTCCGGCACGGCTGAAGCCATGCCCTTCGTGCAGAGCTCTTCCACGGCCCCCAAAGCCGCGTTCTACAGGGTTTCGAGGCGCGACTACCGTCCTTCTAGTCTTCCATCATTACCGTGGCCATCGCCAGGCTGTCGGTGTGGGTGAGAGAAAGCGAAATCGTTCTTACTCCAAGTTCCTTGGCGAGGAGCGCGGCCCGTCCGCGCAGTTCAAGAATGGGGCGCCCTCCTGGCTGACGATCGATTTGGAACTCGTTCCATGTGACTCCCCTGCTGATGCCGGTTCCAAGCGCCTTGGCGGCGGCTTCTTTGGCAGCAAAACGCGCGGCGAAGCTTTCTGCACTTCCTCGTTTGCGGCTGCAATAGGCGATCTCATGTTCGGTGTAGATGCGGCGCAAAAAGCGGTCGCCGTAGCGTTCGATGGAAAGTGCGATGCGCTCGATTTCGATCAGATCCACGCCCGTCCCGATCAGCATGGTGACACATTACCATGGGATCATTTCCGGTCATCGGAATCGCGAACCGTCGTACCTGTTCTGCGGTTGAAGATTGCTTTCAGGTGGCCGATCAACTTAGCAAGCGAGGTATATTCGAAGTTCGCAAACCATTATTAGCGGCCCAACAATACCTTATGTCCGATACGCTTGCAGATGATGTTCTCTATTTAACGGCGCTCCTGGCCGAAGACCAATCCATGGTTGTACCCCGGCTCAGCGGAATCATTCCCGATTGTGGGGCATGGATCCGTAGCCGTTCCTACGTTCAGCCGGGCACGGCTCGCTTTGTTTTTGAGTTTCCCCGCGACATTTGCGTGGAGATTTACAGCGCACTGGTTTCTGTGGGGCTGCAACTCACGGCAACATCGCATCTCTTGCTGACAGAGCTCTGCCGCTGCACTCCTCATATCTTCGATCTGCCGTCGAGGCAGCTTCCAGCAGTGGATGTGGCAACGCTCGATGCCGCCACCCGTTACATCTGTTCGCTCGAGATTATCAAGGTGCAATTGCAGATCTGGATGGTGAAGGAAGAAGAATTACAAACGCAGCTTGGCGGCAACCAATGCTTCGCCGCCTGACTTCATCCGGGGTAAAGCATATTTCTGAGCATGAGGATGGGTGCCCCAGGTCTCGCTTTTGAGACCTGGGATCCTTCAAGCAAATGTCGCGGCAGAACGACTCGAGACAATCCTGATGGGACAAAGCAGGTCTCATTCGTTATCCTGCGTCTAACAACCCATAGCGACGTTGCCAGGCCTCACGCAGGCGGTTCCATACCTTAGCCTTTTCTTCCTCACTGATCTCGCCGCCGGTCGCCGACACGAACCACGCTGACTCTGTTTTCGCCAGCTCCAGAAGATCCCGGTCGCGCACCAGGTTGGCTACTCTGAAGTCCGGGATGCCCGCTTGCCGGGTACCAAAGAACTCTCCCGGACCGCGCAATTGCAGGTCCAACTCGGCCAGCTCAAAGCCGTTCTGCGTGCGCACCATGGCCGCCAGCCGTTCGGCCGCCGGGGGTGAGATTTTTCCTCCCGTCATCAGAATGCAGTAGGATCGGGCGCTTCCGCGACCCACACGGCCGCGCAGTTGGTGCATCTGGGCCAGGCCGAACCGCTCCGCATGTTCAATGACCATCATGGTTGCGTTTGGCACGTCGACGCCGACTTCAATCACCGTGGTGGCTATCAGCACATCGATCTCCCGGCGCTGGAAGCGGCGCATGATGATCTCCTTCTCGTCGGCATCCATCCGCCCATGCAGCAAGCCCAGGCGAAGACCCTGGAGCGCGCCCGCTTTTAACTCCTGATACATGTCCGTGGCCGCCTTCAGCGAGGGGCCTGCAGCAGGGCGAGTCCTTTTTAAATAACAGGCCGGTTCGTCGGGCTGTGTCCCGTTCTTTCTCTTCACGCGCCGCGGTTTCCGGCTCACCGGCGGCAAAGTCTAATTCGGGCTGATCCTCTTTGGCGCCTTCAATCACGGGATAGACCACGTAGGCCTGGTGGCCCATCCGCACCTGCTCCCGCACCAGGGACCATATTTCGCCGGCCCTGTCGTCGGACACCTGGCGGGTGAGAATGGGCGTGCGCCCAGGAGGCAATTCGTCCAGCACGCTGAGATCGAGATCCCCGTAAAGAGAAAGAGCGAGCGTTCTGGGGATAGGGGTCGCGGTCATCACCAACACGTCCGGTTCGCCGGCGTTGGGCTTCTTCATCAGGCGGAAGCGCTGCAGAACGCCGAAGCGATGCTGTTCATCGACGACCACGAGTCCAAGCTTGGCAAAATCCACTCGCTCCTCGATCAAGGCATGGGTTCCGATGACCAGCTGGGCCTCGCCGCGGGCGATCAAGCCGCGGTTGGCGCGTTTGCGATCCTCATCGAGCGACCCGGTCAACAGAACCACTTTGTAGCGCTGCTGCGACCTCTCCAGCAGCTTGCGCGCTCCCAGGAAGTGCTGGGTGGCCAGGATTTCCGTGGGCGCCATCAGGGCGGCCTGGTAGCCGTTCTCGATGGCCACCAACATGGCTTGCAGGGCCACGATGGTCTTGCCCGATCCCACATCACCCTGCAGCAGCCGGCGCATCGGTTCTGGCGCCCGCATGTCGGCCACGATCTCGCCCAGGGCTGTCTTTTGCGCTTGGGTGGGGTGGAAGGGCAGCACCTGGCGCAGCGCCGATCGCACTTCAGGATTGGTTTCGAAGGGGATCCCTTGCCGCTGGCGGAATTTCTTCCGCTTCAACTCGAGGCCCAGCTCGAGGTAGAAGAGCTCTTCGAAGATCAACCGCTTTTGTGCCGGCGTAGTCCAGGACTGGAGCTGGCTCATGGGGGTTCCCGGCTCGGGGAAATGGGCCCAGCGCAGTGCATTTTCGCGGCTGGGCAGCTCCAGCCGTTGGCAAAGCGCCTGCGGCAGAGTCTCCGGGATGCGGCCTTTCAGGTCTTCCAGCAGGCGCCACAGGACGCGGCGCTGCCAACGGGAAGCCAGCTTATTGCCCGAGCGATTCATAGACCGGCGCGATACGCCCTACTTCCAGTAGCTTCGACTCTTCGTCGTCGTGGTCATCGGGCAGGACTTCCACCTGGGGTTGGATCATTTTGAAACTATTGCTGCTGCGGGAGGGCTCCACTTTTCCGTACAGGGCCACCCATTGTCCAGCTTTGAAGCGGTCTTTCAGTAGGTCCCGTGAAACCACATGCATTTGACCTTGCTCAGGCCCTGGCCCACCGTCATTTCGAAAATGGGCATGCGCCGGGTGCGCAACAGAGCCATGCCCCGCACTTCGCCGATCAGGCTGGCCATTTCGCCCGGAACTAGTTCCTCGATCGCTTGTGGTCGGAGGCGGTCCTCATAACGGAAGGGCAGGTGGTAGAGCAGATCTTCGATGGTGGTGACGCGCTTATCTTTAAGCGTCTGGGCGATGCGCGGACCGATGCCCTTGACGAACTGAAGAGACGTTTCCAGAGTCAATAGCACATCTGCGATGCTATCAGCGGCGCTGGCTCGAGCTGCCCCGGCGCTCGATTTGCCAGGGCAGAACGTAATCTTGTGAAGGGTACGGCCTTTAGGCCGTACTGCACAGTTTTAAGATAAAGCCCGCTGTTCTTGGTTGCCACTGCGTACGGGCTAAATCCCGTACCCTTCAAAAGCGATTTTTTCTCACCAGACTCTTTGCACAACCCGGAAAACCTACCGGACGGAAAGGCCTGTCCGCCGCTTGTGCGTGGCGTGGTCCAGCATGTAGACACACTTGGCGTCCATATGCTCGGCCATTTGGAAGACCTTATCCAGCTTGTCATCCAGAGACGGCTTACTTCCAGATCTAGGCAGAGAGTAGTCACGTGCAGTGAAAGCAATTTTGTGTGTACTCATAATGAGTATTGGTATACCTGAGGTCCGGCCTCAGCTGAAATGCGCCTTAAGGGGGCACCGGACCGCCCCTTTGGACCATCCACTCTGGTTACCTTGGCGTCAGCCGACTGTAGAATCGCTCGGTGAAAGACTCCAGCTTCAGCTACAGCCAGCGGCTCGCCATAACCATCGTTCCGCCGCTGGTGGCTTTGCTGTTGCGGGCACTCCATCGCACCTTACGTTACCAGGTGGTGGTTGAGCCGGGAGCAGAGCCGGCGACTCCGCCGGCTCTGCAGGTGTGGTGTTTCTGGCACCGCTGCCTTATTCCCTGCGCTTGCTATTTTCACGATACGATCAGGCCGGTGGTGCTGATCAGCCGCAGCTTTGACGGCGAATTGATCGCGCGCACCATCGAACGGCTTGGCTTTCCCACGGCGCGAGGATCGAGCACCCGCTCCGGAGGGAGCGGTCTGCTGGCGCTGGCTAAGGCAGTGGAGCGTGGGCATGGGGCGGTCTTTACCGCGGACGGCCCGCGCGGTCCCGTGTACAAGGTCAAGCCCGGGGCGGTGAAGCTGGCCCAGCTCACCGGCTACCCCATCGGCATCTTCTACCTGCATCCCGAAAGCGCCTGGATGTTGCGGTCGTGGGATCGCTTCCTGATACCTAAACCTTTCTCCCGCGTGGCGGTCAGTTGGGGGCGGCAAATCGAGGTGCCCCAGACTGAAGACCCGCTGGTCATCGAAGCCAAGAGGCTGGAGGTAGAAGCAGCGCTAGAACGGGCGCGCCTGAATGCCGAGCGGCACTTCGTCAAGCGATGAACATGCAGTCGCCGTAGGAGAAGAAGCGATAACCGCTCTGTACGGCATGACGGTAGGCGGCGAGGGTGTTTTCTCTCCCGGCAAACGCGCTCACCAACATCAGGAGCGTCGATTGAGGCAGATGGAAATTGGTGAGCAGCGCCTTGACTACCTCGAAGCGGCAGCCCGGAGAGAGAAAGATGTCGGTCGTGCCGCTATGGGCCTGCAGGCGGCCGATGCGGGCACAGTGTTCCAGTACTCGGACCGTAGTAGTTCCGGCGGCCACCACGCGCCGCCCTTCGAGCAGCGCCCGATTGATCTCCAGCGCGGTTTCTTCGGGCAGAGAATATCGCTCAGCATGGAGCCGGATCTGCGCGACTTCCGCCACCCGCACTGGTTGGAACGTGCCCAGCCCCACATGAAGTGTCAGGTAGGTGATGAACACGCCCCGGGCGCGAATCCGCTCCAGCACTTCGGGGGTGAAGTGCAATCCGGCAGTAGGCGCGGCAACCGAGCCGCGTTGCCGCGCAAAGACGGTCTGGTAACGCTCACGATCAAGATCCTGATCCTGACGGCGAATGTAAGGGGGCAGCGGGATATGCCCGAGAAGATCCAGGCGGGCGAAGAAGTCTTCTACCGGCGTGAAGCGAAGCAGACGTTCGCCGAATTCGCCTTGAGCCGTGACAGTGGCCTGGAGGAGTGGAACTCCATCGGGCGCCGCAAAGGACAATTGCTGCCCCACCGCCATCCTGCGCGCCGGGCGGGTTAGTGCCCGCCATTCCCATTCGTCGATCTGCTCGGTGAGCAGCACTTCCACCTTTCCAGAGCCGCTTTTCCCCTGACGCACGCCAAACAGCCGCGCAGGGATTACACGGCTGTCGTTCAACACCAGCACATCACCTGGGCTCAGCAACTCAGGCAGCCGGTCGAACCACGAGTCCTGCCATGTTCCGCTCTCCCGGCTCAGAATCAGCATGCGGCTCCCCCCGCGTTCGGCCGGGGGCTGCTGCGCGATCAACTCTGGCGGAAGCTCGAAGTCGAAATCGGAGACCAGCACAGGTCCGATTGTATGAAAGCGGCCATTCAGGGGTATCCTCAAGGTAGCGAGTGGAGGTCATGATGGCGACAACAACGCACGTTCCCGTTGAGGTTTATCTCCGCTCCTCCTACGAGCCCGACGCGGAATACGTGGATGGGAAGATCGAGGAACGGCCAATGGGAGAGTGTGATCATGCGCTCCTGGCAACAGGCGATATTGAAGTGGTTCTGGCAGCATGAAAAGGAATGGGGAGTTCGGGTGCTGCCGGAGTTGCGGGTTCAGGTTGCAGCGACCCGCTATCGCGTTCCTGATGTCACGGTGCTTGACCGCAGTCGGCCCATCGAGCAGATCCTCACCCATCCACCGCTCGCTGTTTTTGAGGTTCTTTCTCCCGAGGACACGCTTGCAGCGGCTGAAGCGCAAACTGGAAGACTACCGGGCAATGGGTATTCCGGAAATCTGGGTCATCGATCCCCAGGACAGCACTTTTTACCGCTATGAAGACCTGCAGCTGCAGCGCAAAGACTCCTTCTCCCTCGCCGAAAAAGGGATCGCCTTCGACATGAATCAGCTCAAGAATCTGCTCGACTGAAGGGCGATGGCCGCGGAAACCAAGCCCCCTATTTTCCTGCTCGACGCGATGTCGTTCATCTTTCGCGCCTACCACGCGATGCAACGGCAGCGCCCCATGTCCACGCGTTCCGGCGTGCCTACGGCGGCCACCTTCGTCTTCGTCAACATGATCAACAAGCTCCGCCGCGACTTCCGGCCGGAGTATTTTGCTGCCGTGTTCGATGTGAGCGGCTCCGTCTTTCGCGATGAGCGCGCGCGCAGCATAGCGACCGTGCGCAAGTGGAACATCAAGACGCAGCAATTCGATGAGCTCGACTACGGTGGTTACAAAGCAAACCGCACCGAGATGCCCCCGGACCTGGCTCAGCAGCTGCCCTTCATCCGCCGGTCGCTGGAGGCCTTTCGCATTCCCATCCTGCAATCCGAAGGCTTCGAAGCCGACGACGTGATCGGCACGCTCGCGCGGCAGGCCGCAGAACAAGGCCACGATGTCTTCGTCGTCTCGAACGACAAAGACATGCTGCAGCTGGTCACCGGCAAAGTTAAGGTGCTCAACCCGGTGAAAGACAACCTCATCCTCGATCGCGAGAAAGTGGTCGAGGTATTAGGAGTGCCGCCGGAACAAGTCATCGACGTCATGGCCCTGCGGGGCGATTCCATCGACAACATTCCGGGCGCCCCGGGAATCGGAGACAAGGGTTCGGTCGAGCTGATCCAGCAGTTCGGGAGCGTGGAGGCAGCCCTCGATCATGCCTCGGAGGTCAAGCGAAAAACCTATCGCGAGTCGCTCGAGAACAATCGGGACACGGTATTGCTTAGCAAAGAGCTGGTCACCATCCACTGTGAGGTGCCGGTCGAGCTGGAGCTCGAGAATATGCGCACGCAGGCCCCGGATATAAGCGCCTGCCGGGCCCTTTTCAACGAGCTTGAATTCACCACCATGCTGAAAGAGCTGGCCCCGGAAGAAGAGGCGACGCCGCTCTCCATCTCCGTCGATCCGTCCGCGGAAGAGATCAGCCACTTTGTTGAGCAGGCGCGCGCACATGGCTTCGCGCTGGCCTTCGACACGACTCTGCTTGAGGTCGCGCTGGAACAGGTGGCGGAAGAGGAAAGCGAGGCGATCGAAGAAGAAGAGCCTCAACTGAAGACCATGTCGCTGGGCTTGTTCGATGCGCCACCGCCTGCGGGTGAGCAGCCACCCGCTCCCCGGACGTTCAAGATTGCGGTTTCGGCGGAGCCGGGCTAAGGCGCTTGTCTTTTGTCTGGATGCGGCGGCTACCGATGATCCGATCACAGCTCCCCTGCGCGCCCTGCTGGCAGAGGAGCAAACCTCCAAATCGCTGCACGATCTGAAGGCGGCACTGCGCATTCTTGAGCGGCATGGAGCCGAGCATGGATTACGGCTGGCGGGTCCACTCGATGACCTGATGCTTTATTCCTATCTCATCAATCCGACCCACACCACGCATCCTTTGCCCGATGTGGTCGCGCGCTTTAGCGGCCGGGCCTTGCCGCCGCCGGGCGATGAGCTGTTGCCTGCTTCCGCGAATGCTATCCGCGGTCTCGCGCCCATGCTCAAAGAAGATGTGGAGACACTGGGCGCAGGTCAGGTTTACCGCGATATCGACCTGCCCCTGGTGCCGGTCCTGCTGCGCATGGAAGAGGCAGGCGTGCGCATTGACCGCGCTGTTCTCGCCTCCATGGGTGACCGGCTGACGGTAGAGATGAGCCGGGTCAGCGAGCAGATATTCGAGGGCTCCGGTCATCGCTTCAACATCAATTCACCCAAGCAGCTGGGCGATGTGCTGTTCAACAAAATGCGCCTGCCTAAGCCCATCAAATATGGGCGGGGCAAGGTGGTTTCGACTGCCGTGGATGTGTTGGAAGAGCTGGCGGAGCACAATGAGGTTCCGCGCCAGGTGCTGCAGTACCGGCAGCTGGCCAAGCTCAAGTCCAACTACATTGACTCCTTGCCGTTGCTGGCTGATGCGGAGGGGCGCGTCCACACCACGTTCAATCAGGTAGGCACATCTACCGGGCGGCTGTCTTCCACCAATCCGAACCTGCAGAACATTCCCATCAAGACGGAGTTGGGCCGCGAGATCCGCGCGGCATTCATCGCGGCTCCCGGGAATCTGCTCATCTCCGCGGATTACTCCCAGATCGAGCTGCGCCTGATGGCGCATTTCAGTGAAGATCCTTTGTTGGTGCGCGCTTTTGCCGAAGGGCAAGACATTCATACCCTGACGGCTGCGGAGGTGTTCGGCGTTTCGGCTGAAGGGATGGACAAACAGACGCGCGATCGCGCCAAGGCAGTCAATTTCGGGATCGTCTACGGTATTTCTCCCTTTGGCTTGGCGCAGCAGCTGGGCATCGAGCAAAACGTCGCCCGGCTTTACATCGAAACTTACTTCGCGCGCTACAGCGGTGTGCGCAGCTACATCGATCGGCTGCTCGAGGAGACGCGCAAGGAGCAGCGTGTACGCACGCTGTTCGGCCGTGTCCGGCCTATCCCCGATATGCAGAGCCGCAATGCAAATCTACGCGGCTTTGCGGAACGCACGGCAGTGAATACGCCGCTGCAAGGAACAGCAGCAGACCTGATCAAGATAGCCATGATCCGCATCGATCGACGGCTCAGGGAAGAAAAATTTGCGGCAAAGATGACCCTCCAGGTGCACGACGAACTGCTCTTCGATGTTCCCGAGAAGGAAGTGGAGCAGGTAAAGCAGCTAGTGCGCCACGAAATGGAAACAGTGATTGAGCTGAAAGTGCCGGTGGTGGTGGATTGCGGCGCAGGCCTCAACTGGCGTGACATGAAGTGAGGGAGCGATTGCCGGTAGAAGCCACTACCCTGAACGGGTGCCCCATGTTCGCATCAGCGTACATGGGCCGAAAATGATTTTTTCCAATGCTTTTACTCCACGGGTTTCAGGATTCACACTTCCAGCAACCGTCTTTTTGCCCGCTCAGCAGGAGCGTTCGAAGGGCTGCGCCCCGTCGTTTTCGGCCCATGTACGCCGGTGCGAACATGGGGCACCCGTCCAGCTTGACTGCAGTTACGGCGTAGTCGTCTTGGTCAGGCTCGGCGGGGCTTCGTGGATGTGATGGATCACGATCGTGTCGCCCTTAAACTCCACCTTGTCATAATCCCGTCCCGTGCTGTCAACGTAACAGCCGCAGTCCGTATTGGCGTGATGAGCGAGCTCTATGCCCTCGGTCGTGCCCTGCAGAGCGGCTTTCGCCTGGATCAGCTTGGCCTGGGCGTCCGCTACTGCCTGGTTGGCATCGGCAAGAGACTTCGCTTCCGCCGGCGTGAGCTTCTCCGTCCGGTCGGGCACGGGGGCAGGGGCCGAACCAGGATCTTGCGGCTGCATTAAAGCGAGCAAAAGGATGGCGGTGATCATGACTCTATCCTAAACTCCTATCTCTCCCCGAATCGCCTGGGCAATGCGGTCCGCGTGTTCGCGCATCTGCTGCTCCGATTCGGCTTCAATCATCACTCGTGCCAGGGCTTCGGTGCCGGAATAGCGCACCACCACCCGGCCATTGCCATGCAAATCAGTCTCCGCCTGTTGAATGCTCTCAACCACCGACGGAATTTGATCGAGAGGCCGCTTTTCCCGCACCCGCACGTTGACGATCACCTGAGGAAAGACACGCAGATCGCTCAACAGCTCGTGCAGCGGCTTTCCGGAACGCGCCAGTGTATCGAGCAACACCAGCGCGGTCAGCAGACCGTCGCCGGTGGTGGCGCGGCGCGAGAAACAATATATGGCCGGACTGCTCCCCGCCCAGGCTGGCGTGGTGCTTCTGCATCATCTCCAGCACGTATTTATCCCCTACAGGAGCGCGGAACATGCGAATGCCGCTGGAGCGCAAAGCGGCCTCCAGGCCCATGTTGGACATGGTCGTCGCCACCACCAGGTCGCCCGCCAGCTCGGCCTTGGCCTGCATGTCACGAGCCGCCACCAGCATCACTCCGTCCCCATTTACCACCCGGCCCTGGGCGTCGGCAAAGAGCGCGCGGTCGGCGTCCCCATCGAAGGTGATTCCCAGGTCCGCGCCCAGCGACTTTGTCTCCTGGGCCACGGTTTCAGGGTGCAGAGCGCCGCAATTGTCGTTGATGTTGCGTCCGTTGGGGGTTACGTGCGTCAGGTGAATCTCGCCCCCAAAGGAAGTAAAGAGCTCGGACGCAATGACTGCAGCAGCTCCATTGGCGCAGTCGATCACAATTTTCTTGCCTGCCAGGTTCAGCCCGGGGACAACGTTGCGCAGAAAGGCCTCATACTCCTTACGGAAGTCTTTGTTGGCTGGGGGTGCGCTTAGGCCGTTGATCTCCGGCGATGGGCCTTCTTTGAGCCGGCGAAAAATTTCCGCCTCAATCTCCATCTCGGTCGAGTCAGGCAGCTTGTAGCCATCGCCGCCAAATACCTTGATTCCGTTGTCTTGCCAGGGATTGTGCGAGGCCGAAATCACCACTCCCGCGGCATACCGATGTTGGCGCGTTAAATAGGCCACACCCGGGGTGGTGATTACCCCGGCGTTCAGCACCTCGGCGCCCCCGCGCTCCAATCCCGCGGCAATCACGGCCGAGATCCAGGGGCTGGATTCGCGGGTATCCGCCCCCAGCAAAACCCGAGGCGTCGGGTGGAGATGCTTCAGAGTCGAAGCCAGTGCCAGCCCGGTAGCGAAAATAGTGGGCGCGTCCAGAGGAGCCTCTCCGGCGACCGCACGAATACCATCTGTTCCAAAAAGCTTTCTCATGATTTGATTACTCGGCTGGTCAGCGTGCTTTCAGCAAATCGGGTATTGATCAGCGCACCATCGGGCGCAGCCGACGCATCCCGAATCAGCACTCCGGCCTCGTCGAACACCAGGGCATAGCCGCGACTCAGCACCGCCAGGGGAGAGAGGGTATGCAGTCGTGCCTCCGCATTCGCGTGCCGGGCCGCGCATCGCAGCAGCAATTCCTGTTGCGCGCGGCCGATCCGTCCATCCAGCATCGCCAACCGTTCGCGGACCATGCGCATGCGGTGGCTTACATCCTGACGCAGCAGCCGGCCCTCGAGTTTCTGCAACTTTTCCGTCACCGCCCGGCTGTGACGGTGCCAGGCTGCGTCCAGTTGGTACTGCAACTCATCCACACGCTGCTGGCGGCGCGCCAGAGCGTTGCGCATGCGAGCGAAGGCCGCGGGCGCAGAGAGCCGGGCGTAGCGCTCCTGAGCACGCATTAGCAGAGTAGCGGCAGGCATGGTTCAGGCGCCGGTGCAGTTGCTCCAGCCGCTCTTCCACCTTGTGCTGTGCCTCAGTGAGCAGTTCCGCCGCAGCGGAGGGAGTGGGCGCCCGCAGGTCGGCAACAAAATCAGCGATCGTGAAATCCGTTTCGTGGCCCACGGCGGAGACGATCGGCAGTTCAGATTTGGCAATAGCTCGAGCCAGCAGTTCGCTATTGAACGGTGCCATGTCTTCGAGCGAGCCGCCGCCACGGGCGACGACAATCACATCCACCGTGCGCGACCGATTGAAAAAGGCGATGCCCGCGGCAATCTCCAGGGCGGCTGTCTCGCCCTGCACTGCGGAAGGGTAAAGCTGAACGTGCAGCGCCAGGTGCCTGCGACCGGCCACATTAAGAAAGTCCCGGATCACAGCGCCGGTGGGAGAAGTAATGATCCCAATGCAGTGGGGAAAGGCGGGCAGCGGCTGCTTACGATCCGCAGCAAAGAGCCCTTCCTTCTGCAGCCTCGCTTTCAATTGTTCGAAGGCGATTTGCAGCGACCCTGCGCCCACCGGCTCCACAAACTCGGCCACCAGCTGCATCTGGCCGCGCTGCTCGTAAACGGATACTCGTCCACGCACCAGCACTTGCAGGCCATCTTCCGGCTTGAATCGCAGCAGCATCGCCTGGCGGCGAAATAGCACCACCGGCAGCTGCGCATCGCCGTCCTTCAAGGTGAAGTAAACATGCCCGGAAGGAGCGGGACGATAATTTGAAATCTCGCCTTCTACCCAAACATCCGGGTACTCTCGCTCGATGTGGATTCTAACCTCGCCCACCAGCTGGCCCACCCGCCACACCCGACGCAGGTTAGCGGGAGCTTCCGGGAAAACCAGTCCCAGCTGGCTCAGTGATTGCTCCGGATTGGGCACAAATGACTCCTTCTTAGCGGCGAAAGCGAGAGAGGAAATAGAAGACAACCGAGAGCAGGACACTCAGCAAAATCGACGTGCCCAGAGGAAAGTACACGGACATGTTCTTGCCCCGGTACGAAATGTCTCCTGGAAGTTTACCCAGCGGTATCCCCGTTCGGCCCAACAGCAAGAGCAGGCCACCGGCAATGAGCAGCACGAACCCGAGCCCGATGAGCAGCCGGCCCAAATCATTCATGGTTTCATTCTTGCCACTCCTCGCGGCTCTTTTAGTCCTGGCGGCTGCCAAGGGTATGGGCTAATCATTGTGCCAGCCCCGGACTTCAGTCCGGGGAGCGGGTTTTCAAACCCGCGGAAACGCTTCTAAACAAACCTCGGGGCTTTAGCCCTGGTGGCTGCTTCCGCCTGCGGGCTCTATCGAAACCTTCAGGCCGGCCCAACAGGCCCGCGGTCGATCAGACGGGTCAACTCTGCCAACAGCAGCTGCAGCCGTTCGATCTCGTCCCTGCCCAGTGGCGTGGATTGACCAAACAGCACTTCCGCCTCCCGAGCCAGGTCTGTACCCTTGGGCAGGCCGAAGGTCCCCAAGACGCCTGCCAGCTTATGAGCGGAGTCGACTGCCCTCTGCTGGGTGGCCTGGTCCAGACTGTTGTCGCTCAAGAGATCCCCTGCTGTTCGCAGCAGCGCCGCCCGCTCGACGACGGTGTGGCGGCTCCGCTCCCAAAGGGCGGAGATCATGGTTTGCAGCTTTTGCTCCTGGCTCTGGGCTTCCGTGAAGTGCCCGTTATCCTCGGGAGAAACGCGGTCTTTGTTGTTCAAGGAATCACCCGCCTTCTTTCCAGCCTAACGCGGCCGAAATCTGCCGCGCTAAGGTCAGTGGATCAAAGGGCTTGAAAAGGATAGCGGCTACTCCCATTTCGGCAAATTTTCGCTGATCCGGGCCGTGAACCTTGGCCGTCAGCAGCAAAACGGGAATGTGCGAGGTGCTTCCGTTGGCTTTAAGTTTGAGCAGTGTGGTGGGGCCATCCATCTCCGGCATCATGACGTCGAGAAGAATCGCATCCGGCTGCTCGCTACTGGCCCGTTCGATCCCTTGTTTGCCGGAACCGGCGAGCAAGACGTCCCAGCCGGCGACGGTCTCCAGGCTCATGGCAGCCACCTGCCGTATATCGTCTTCATCGTCAATGATTAGGATGCGGTGAGTCATGAATTTCAGGGCAGTGCTAAAGACCGGGAGAAGCGTTTCCTTCCCATCCCAGTGGTACTTCGTTCGGTCCATTTGGCAGTCGCAGCATGGAGAGAACCAGTGTCTCCACATCCTGCGGCTGGACGCGAGCCTTGGTGAGGAACTCGGTGTGTCCTAAGCGTAGCTTCTTGCGTTCGCTCTCGCTCAAATCCTGGGCGGAATAGACGACCAGCGGAAGCCGCTTCATCTCCTGTTGCTGGCGCAGCCAGTCGACCAATCCGAAACCATCCCCGTCGGGCAGCGCAATGTCGAGGATTAACAGGTCCGGCCGCGAGGACACACACAACTCCATGGCTCTGCGCTGGGTGGAGGCGTGATGTATCTGGATGCCGGCCCGCTCAAAAGTGGCCAGGATGACCTTCGCTAAATCGGCGTCATCCTCTACCAGTAACACACGGGAGGGCTGCCGTTCCACCTGCAATACCCTGGAGAGCGCTGCCAGCATCGATTCCGTTTCGAGCGGCTGCTCCAGCCAGGCATCCGCGGCTTTTTCTACTTCGGGATCGTTCAGCGCGCCAAAGGCGCTCAAGACCACGACCGGAATGGACGCTGTTTTCAAATCGTCGCGCAACAGGTGCAGGGTCTCCCAGCCATGAAGGCTGGGCAGGCTCATATCCAGCAGGATGGCCTGGATAGGGGTTTGCCGGGCCATTACGACGGCCTCGTCGCCAGTCGCAGCTTCGAGCACGGAATAGCCGTTCTGGCGCAGGCTTTGCGCCAGCGATGCGCGAGTTTCCGGGTTCTCATCGCAGACCAGGACCGAGGTGGTGCTGGCCATCGAGGTAGCGGAACTGCCGTTGAGACGCAACAGGTCGGGATCGCGCGTGACTGAAGGCAGGAACATGCGGAAAGTGGAGCCGCGATCGGGGTTGCGCTCTGCCCAAATGCGGCCGCCGTGCTGCATGACGATGGTGCGGCAGATAGCCAGCCCCAGGCCGGTTCCACCCTTCTGCCTGGCATCCGAGGCGTCGACCTGCTGGAAGCGGTCGAAAATCGATTCCAGCTTGTCCTTGGGAATGCCGCGGCCGTTATCTCTTACGCTGATGGTGACTCCGTCGAGCAGACGTTCGATCAATACCGTGACCTGCGATCCTGCCGGCGAGAACTTAATCGCGTTGCTCAGCAGATTGGTCATCACCTGCTGCAGCCGGTCGGGATCTACCTCCACATGCGCCGGGCCGGCCTCCAACAGCAGCTGCACCTTGGCGGCTTCCGCCATGGGCGTCATGGCGTCGATGGCCTGCCTGGCCAACTCCTCCAGATCGCAGTTGCGATAAGTGAGAGGGGCGCGGCCCGACTGCATACGCTCCAGGTCGAGGATGTCATTGATCAGGCGGACCAGCCGGTCGGAGTTGCTCACCGCGATACGCAGCAGATTCGACGCCTTCTCCCCCATCTCTCCCAGCAGGCCGGTCGAGAGCAGTCCCAAGGATCCCCGAATCGACGTGAGTGGGGTGCGCAGCTCATGGCTCACAGTGGAGACGAACTCATCTTTCATGCGGTCCAGGGCATAGCGCTGGGAGATGTCGCGGAAGCTGAGCACGCTGCCCACGGCCACGTTGTGCTCGACCATCGGCGTCACCGAGAACTCCACCGGGAAGGAGGCGCCATTTCGGCGGTAGAACACATCCTGCCCGCTGGTGCCCTCGCGCACCAGGAAAGCGCGTCCGGTGCGGCACTGGTCGGAACACTTTTCCCGCCCTTTCCGTTCTTCATGGACCACGGAGTGGACCGTGCGGCCGATCAGATCGAAGGCATGCGCGCCCAGCATGCTGGCCGCCGCCGGGTTGACAAAGACAATGCGGCCGGCGGAGTCGGTGCCGAAAATCCCGTCGGCCACGGAGTTGAGGATCGACTCCTTTTGCCGGTTCAGCTCTTCCAGCCGGCTCTCTTGCGCCGAGCGCGCCATAAACTGGCCGATCGAGGCGCACACCGTTTCGACCGTGGCCATCATTTCCGTATCTTCCCGCTGTTTCTGGCGGCTGAAGAACTCGACCACGGCGATGACCTGGTTGCCGACGCGGACCGGAACCCCCCAGCCCGTGACCAGCCCGTCCGCCCGGGCAGATTCCGCGCGGGGAAAGTTGCCGTTTTCCTGCAGGTCTTCAATCCAGCAGGGGCTCTCCGCTGCCCAGATCTGGCCGGGCAGATCCTTGCCCTTCTGCAATACCCGCCCGATGCTGTCGCGGTGGAACTCAGTACATGCCCGATCGGGGGCGTACCAGCCCGCCAGGTAGCGGCAGTGATGATCGCTGCTGAACGAACCAGAGCCCCGCCATATCGAAGCCCAGGTTGGTTCCCAGCGATTCGAGCATGGCCGGCAGCGCCTCGTCGGAGGTGGTGGATTCACCTACCACCTGGCTGACCGCGAGTTGCATAGCCAGTCTGCGTTCGCGCTGGTACTGCGCGGTGACGTCGCGGAAGATGCAGCGCACCGAGACCGGCTCGCCGCGGTCCTGGCGGCAGCTCAGGCTGGCTTCCAGCTCGCGGTACATCCCATTGGCGTCCTGCACCCGTAAATTGGCGTGATCGATCCGCTCGCCGCGCAGCGCGCGGTCGAACAGGCTGGCCGCGCTGGCTTGCATTTCCGGAGGAAACGCAGCCTGGAAGTTGATGAGGCTTTCAAAGGCGGCCGCGCTCTTGCCAAAGCATGTCTGCCAGGCCGGATTGACGTAGAGGTATTTGGCGCGCGGGCTCAGGGTGGCAATCATTTCCTGCGAGTTGTCGAACAGGTCGCGGTAGCGTTCTTCGCTTTCCCGCAAGGCGTGCTCGGCCCGCTTGGTCGCCGTCAAGTCCGTGGCAATGGCCAGCAACCCAGTCAGCGCGCCTTCGGTATTCCTGACCGCGGAGAGATAAACCATGGCGGGGAAGGTGGTCCCATCCTTGCGCCGGCAAAGTATTTCAAAGCCGCGCACCCGGCTTACGGGGAAGCTGGTGACGTACTGGACATAATGCTTCAACTCCGGCGAGACGTTGTCCAGGTCGATGGCCGGGGAACGGTCGAGGCGGGAAACCAGCAGCTGTCCGACGCGTTCCAGTTCGCCTTCGGGGAAAAGATCGTGGGCGTTCAGCTGGCCCAGTACTTCATGGTTGCGGAACCCGAGCATCCGTTCGGCGGCGGGATTGAAGATGAGCAGGTTGCCTTGGAGATCGGTGGCCAGGATCATCGGGCCGGCGGAGTCCAGAATGCTGCGTTGCAGCTGGGCTACCTGTTGCACCTGCCATTCGGCTTCGTCCTGGCGCCCGGCATTCAGGAAGCTATGCACGCACAGGCCGATCAGCAGCACCTGGGCACAAGCCCAAGTGATGACGGCAGCGGAAAAAGTGCCGCCACGGCCCAGCAATAGCACCAAGCCGCCGTAGGCCGACAGCAGCAGCGCGACCGCGAAAAATATGGTGGAAGGCAGCCTATCCCGAAGCCAGGTCACTCTTACTCGATCGATGCGGGTCTAATTAATGAGCTCTCGCCAAGTCAGTCGTCGCAGTAGAAGAGACGGTACTGGCCCATGCTAAACGTTTACTTTGGGGAGTATAGGCGCTGGAGACAGGCCTACACAGTGACTAACCGTAGTCCACGTAAGCACGCCGGAAGAACTCACGCACCTCCAACGGGTCGGATCGGGGGAAAAACGCAGTCTATTGAGCAGCGCGTTCCATTATTTTGGGATCGCGGACGCGCTGGCTCTTCTTCTGAAACGTTAACCGCGACGGAACGGAATTACGTTGGCACGGCTTGCAACAAGTCTATCTGACAAGGCCGACATACGGCCAAGGGACCAAAATCCGAGAAAAAGCACTGCATAAGCAAAACCCGCTACACCAAGAAGCAGAGACAAGTTAGTACCCCCAAAAACTTCAAATGCACAGCCCTTGGGGGATGCCTCGAAGTATATCGGTCTCAGTTCTGGAAGCTATAGACAAATAAAGGGTTTGGCTGCCACTTTAGTACTACGACAAATGGCGTCAGACACTAGTGTTTTGGTTACTAGGCGACGACCGGCTCCAGCAGCCGCGACCAGCGCCGCTGCTTCCGCTCCGCATGTGCTTTTTTATGAAAGGCATAGCCGGTGATCAGAGGAAGCGCCAGGGTGGCCTCGCTGTACACCATCTGCTCGAAGGTCGTGTCTACCTTACCCCACGAGCTGGCTTCCTTGAGGGTGCTGGAGGAAAGTGCCCCGTCGCGGACGTCAGCGACCGTGATCTGGATCGCATATTTGTGCATGGGCGCGTCCAGGCCGAGGATCTCTGCCGCCACCACGATGTCCTGGGCGAAGTTTTTAGGTACCCCGCCCCCGATCATCAGCAGGCCGGTGGTGGGGTTGGCGATCTTCAACTGGGTTAACTCGTAGAAATCCTTCACCGAATCGATCGAGACCTTGGGCTTGTCGCCGCGTCCGTGTTGGTGCGCCACCAGGCCGAAACCGGCCGAGCAATCGCTGAAGGCGGGCACGAAGATCGGCACATCCATCTGGTAGGCGGCGAAGATGATGCTGTCGACGCCTCCCTTCTCAGGGGTCTTGCCTTGCTTCTCCAGGTAGGCGCCCATCTCGCGGATAAATTCACGCGAGCTGTAGGGGCGCGGGTCCAGGGAGTCGGCGATGATGCGGCAGGTATCGTCGCACAGCCGCAGTTCTTCCTCGTCGATCAGGGTGTCGTAGATGCGGTCGATCATCAGCTCGCGCAGGGTGGCGTCTTCCGTCCCCTGGCGGTAGAGGTCGTCGGCGATCCAGTGCTTGTATCCCAGCGCCTCGAAGAAGTCCTGGTCCACCATGTTGGCGCCGGTCGAGACGACGGCATCCACCATGTTGTTACGGATCAGATCCACGAAAATCTGCTTTAGCCCGGCACTGATCAGCGATCCAGCCAGGCAGAGAATTACGCCGCAATCCTGGTCGCGCAGCATGCGCTCGTAGATGGAAGCAGCCCGGGCAAGGTCACGGGAGCTGTAGGCCATGGACTGCATGGCATCCACCAGCGGGATCACGTTGTGCTGCTTGATGTCGATGTGCTGGATGGGAGACGTCAGGAGCTCTTTTTTCGTAGGCATAGCAATATTGAGCATAGCAAAACAGGGGGATAGCGCCTGGTTAATTTGCGCCGTGGAGCGCGGGCAGCAGAGCCACCAGCAGGTTTGTCAGCTCTGCTTGCGCGCGCGCTCCTGTCTCCATCACTTCCTGGTGGTTAATCGGCTGATCGAGGATGCCGGCAGCCATGTTGGTGACGCAGGAGATGCCAAGTACCTCCATCTTCATGTGCCGGGCAACGATCACCTCGTGGACTGTAGACATGCCAACCAGATCGGCTCCCAAGCTGCGGAAGGCGCGGATTTCCGCCGGCGTTTCGAAGCTGGGCCCGGAGACGCCCAGATAGACGCCTTCCGCGAGCTCAGCGACGGAGTGGGCGAGCAGACGCAGGCGCTTGGAATAGGAGTCGCTCATGTCGAAGAAGCGAGGCCCAAGGCGTTCGTCATTAGGGCCGGAGACGGGATTGCGGCCGGTGAGATTGATGTGGTCGGCGAGCAGGACCAGCTGCCCCTGCTTTAGGTCCAGCCGAATGCCGCCGGCTGCATTCGTGATCACCAGGGTGGTAATTCCCAGGCGCCCGAGGACCCGAATGGGAAAGGTGACTTCTTCCGGGGTGTATCCCTCGTAGCGCGTGGACGCGGCCTTGCATCACCGCGACGGGAGTGTTCGCAACGGTGCCGAGAACCAGGCGGCCGCTATGCCCTTCGACGGTAGGCCGCGGAAAATGGGGAATATCGCTATAAGCAACGGCGGCCGGCTGGTCAACCCGCTCCGCGAAAGACCCCAGTCCGGACCCAAGCACGATAGCCACCCGCGGGCTAACCGCGACCCGCTCGCGGATGGCTGCGGCCGCCTCCTCCGCCTCTCAAAAATGCCCTGCGCCAACCGTTCCTCCGTGAAGCTGGTTAACTGCAGCCCTAATTTGACCTGACGGTTCTGAAACCAGTCCCGCAGGGACGGCTGAATTTAGCCCAGGACGCAGTCCTGGGTACCGTTCGACCCAATCGGAAGAGTCCCGTAGGGACGACTGAAACGGTAGGCCGACGAATTCAGCCGTCCCTTTCGGGACTGGCTAATCCGGTGCGGACTAGCGCAACAACACGCTGACGATGGAAGCCGACAACAAATTGGCCATGGTTCCAGCGAGCATAGCGCGCAGTCCCAGCCGGGCCAGATCATTACGCCGGTTCGGAGCCAACGCGCCAATCCCGCCAATCTGCATCCCAATCGAACTGAAATTAGCAAACCCACACAAAGCAAACGTGGCGATGGTGAAGGACCGAAAGTCGAGCGACGACTTCTCCGCGCCCAACATTGCGTAGGCCACCAACTCGTTGGTCACCGTGCGCGTGCCCAGAAGATTCCCTACCTGATGTGCGCTGTGCCACGGAATCCCAATGAGCCACGCGACCGGAGCGAACACGAACCCGAGAATCACATTCAAGCTCGAAGGAAACGGGACATGATGGCCGCCCAGCCAATTATGGACGCCGCCGAGCATCCCATTCAGCAGCCCAATCAGCGCCAAAAATGAGATCAGCATAATCCCCACATTGAAAGGCCAGGCGGCCACCGTCAATGGTTCCCCGGGCAATGGCGCCCAGCAGATTCTCCTCGCTGTGTTCTTCGTTGATGGGCATGGTGACCCGGCCCAGGGTGGCCGGTGTGTGCGTCTCCGGTACCAGCATTTTGGCGATCAGGACGGTGCCCGGGGCGGTCATGATCACCGCCGCCAACAGGTGTTTGGCCTCGATGCCGTAGAGGATGTAAGCCGCCATGATGCCGCCTGAGACGTGCGCCATGCCGCTGGTCATGATGGTCATCAACTCGGACTGCGTGGCTCCCGGCAAAAACGGCCGGATACTGAGCGGGGCCTCGGTCTGCCCCATGAAAATACTGGCCGCCACGTTCAGGCTCTCGGCGCCGCTGATGCGCATGGTCATCTGCATCAAGCGGGCCATGGCCTTAATCACAATCTGCATGATGCCCAGGTGATAGAGCACCGCGAAAAAGGCGGAGATAAAGATAATGGTCGGCAGCACCTGGAAAGCGATGATGAGCCCATAGGATGAGTGCTGCTTCCCCAGCTCACCAAAGACGAATCCGGAACCGACGAAGGCATAGGCCAGCATGCGATTCACCGCGTCGCCCGCGGCCGCCAGGGCCCTCTCTCCGGCGTCGAAGCGGAGCACCAGCACGGCAAAGATCCACTGCAGACCAAGCCCCCAGGCTGCGGTCTGCCAGCGTATGGCCTTTCGGTTGGTCGAAAGCAGCCATGCCAGCAGTAAGATTGCCACCAGCCCCAGCAACCCGGTAAATCGCGCCAAGCGGTTCTCCTTACTTCGCGAGCTTGAAACGGTGGGGAAAGACCTCTTCGAAGCGATAGTCTTCCCAGCCCGCGAGGCCGCGAAAAATGACCCGGGAGGCGGGCAGCATAAACTCGCTCAACACCTGAAGACAAGCGCCACACGGCGGACTAGCCGCCTGGTTCAAATTGGTAATGGCGCACGCCAGCACGCGCATTTCCGGTCCGTGCTCGGCGACGGCGCGAACCACAGCAGAACGCTCCGCGCAAATAGTGAGGCCGTAAGACGCGTTCTCCACGTTGGCGCCGGTAACCAGGGCTCCGTTCTGCAGCAGCAATGCGGCTCCAACACGAAATTTCGAATAGGGCGCGTATGCATGGTCAGCGGCATCGGCCGCCTGGGTGGTCAACTGCCGCAGCAGTTCCGGGGTAAATCCGATCTCACCTGTTTGCATTGTCCCCTGAGCCTAATGGCAGCCGATGGCACGGCGCAACACAGATCGTTTGTTACGCCGCCGAACTCAGGACGCCTTCCCTCGAACAAAGGCCGGGTGCCCCACATCTCGCTCGTTTTTCGCGAGATGTGGGATACCACAGTCTTGACCCCTAAACCTTTGAGATGAATCGAAAGATTTCGGGTTGGCAGCTGCGGTATCCCACATCTCGCGAAAAACGAGCGAGATGTGGGGCACCCGCTGAGACCTCGTGTGCAACCCAAACCCCCACTGCCGCTATCCTTGAAGCAGCGACTATGGCGGCAAAGAAGCAAACCCGGCCGGCGGCCCAGCGATGCCCTGGAGCTCTTCCACCCGCTAACGGCCTCCTGGTTTCGCGCCGTCTTCGAGCAGCCCACCGCCCCCCAGCGGCTCGGCTGGCCGGCCATCGCGCGCGGCGAAAATACACTGATCCTTGCCCCCACCGGCAGCGGCAAGACGCTAACCGCATTTCTCTGGTGTCTGGACCGGCTCATGCTGCACCGGCCGCCCGACGAGACCGAGGGCTGCCGGGTTATTTATCTCAGCCCCCTCAAGGCTCTGGCTGTGGATGTGGAGCGCAACCTGCGCTCACCGCTTGCCGGCATCGCCAATATGGCCCGGCAAGCAGGGGTCGCTTTCCACTCAGCCGGAAATAAGTATCCGTACCGGTGACACAACCCAGCAGGAGCGAAGCCGCTTCCGCCGCCACCCGGCCGAGATCCTGATCACCACCCCGGAGTCCTTGTACCTCCTGCTTACCTCCAACGCCGCCGCCAGCCTGCGCCGGGTGGATACGGTGATCATCGATGAAATCCACGCCGTCGTGCCGACCAAGCGCGGCGCGCACCTGGCCCTCTCACTGGAGCGCCTGGAAGCGATCACCGAAGGACGGGTGCAACGAATTGGACTTTCCGCCACCCAGCGGCCGCTCGAAGAAGTAGCCCACTTCCTCGGCGGAACAGCCGGGTCAATCGACGACGACTCCCCCCAATATCGCCCGGTCACCATCGTCGACGCCAGCGAACCGAAGAAGCTGGATCTGCGCATTGAAGTACCGGTCGAGGACATGGCGCGCATGGGCCAGCGGGAGGAGTTGCCCAGCGGCGCGGCTTCCCAGGGCCCTAAGCGGACTTCTATCTGGACCGCCATCCATCCCCGTTTGGTGGAGATCATCCGCCAGCGCCACTCCACCATCATTTTCGTCAACAGCCGGCGCATTGCAGAGCGGCTGGCCGGCGCGATCAATGAACTGGCGGGTGAACAACTGGCCCGCGCCCATCATGGTTCGCTGGCCGCCGCGCAGCGCTCCGAGATCGAAGAGCAATTGAAGGCCGGCCGCCTGCGCGCGCTGGTGGCCACTTCTTCGCTCGAACTCGGCATCGACATGGGCGCAGTCGACCTGGTGATACAGATTGAAGCTCCGCCTTCCGTGGCCAGCGCCATGCAGCGCATCGGCCGAGCCGGGCACCAGGTGGGCGCAGCCAGCGAAGGAGTCATTTTTCCCAAGTATCGCGCCGACCTCGTCGCCTGCGCCGCGGTAACGCACGCTATGCACGAAGGCCTGGTGGAATCGACCCGCTTTCTCCGCAACCCCCTCGACGTGCTGGCGCAGCAGATCGTAGCCATCGTGGCTCAGCCCCCGCGCGCCCGGAGAGATTGCCGTGGAAGAAGTTTTCCGCCTGGTCCGCGGCGCGGCGCCCTTCAGCAGCCTTACCCGCGCGGCTTTCACGGGTGTGCTCGATCTGCTTGCCGGCCGCTACCCTTCGGACGAATTTGCCGACCTCAGGCCGCGCATCACCTGGGACCGGGTGCATGACACGCTGGCGCCCCGTGAGGGAGCCAAAATGCTGGCCATCCTCAATGGCGGCACCATTCCTGATCGCGGGCTCTACGGCGTATTTCTCTCCGGAGCCGAAGGCAAGCCGATTCGCGTGGGCGAGCTGGACGAAGAGATGGTGTTTGAGAGCCGGACCGGCGACACCTTCATCCTGGGCGCGTCCACCTGGCGCATCGACGAAATCACGCACGATCGGGTGCTGGTATCGCCCGCGCCCGGCCAGCCAGGCAAAATGCCGTTCTGGCATGGAGACAACGCCGGCCGGCCGCTCGAGTTCGGCCGCCGCATTGGCCAGCTAGTGCGCGAACTGCGAGATATGCCGCGCAATGCAGCGCTGAGCCGCCTTACCCGTGAGCACGATCTTGATTCCATGGCGGCGGAAAACCTTATCCGCTTTCTCGCTGACCAGGAAATTGCCACCACCGTGGTTCCAGATGACCGCAACATCGTGATTGAGCGCACGCGCGACGAAATGGGCGATTGGCGCGTCTGCGTGCTCACCCCGTTTGGTAGCCGCATTCACGCCCCCTGGGCGATGGCGATTACCGGCCGCATTCGTGCCGGCGGCGGCGCGGATGTGGAAGCCATGTGGGGCGACGATGGTTTTGTGCTGCGCTTTCCCGATAGCGATGCGGCGCCCGACTCCGAGCTGATTCTTATCGATGCGGAAGAGGCAACCGACCTGGTGCTGCGCCAGCTCAGCGGCACCGCGCTGTTCGCGGCGAAATTTCGCGAGAGTGCTGCGCGGGCTCTGCTCTTGCCGCGTCGCCGGGCACAGGGGCGCGCGCCGTTATGGCAGCAACGCAAGCGAGCGTACGACCTGCTGTCGGTGGCCTCCCGCTATCCTTCGTTTCCCATTCTGCTGGAGGCGTACCGCGAGTGTATGCGCGACGTCTTTGATATGCCCGCACTGCTGGAGACGCTGCGCGCCATCCGCCAGCGTAATGTGCGCGTGCATGTTACCGATACCCGAACCCCCTCACCCTTTGCTTCCTCGCTGCTCTTCAGCTATGTGGCCAATTACATCTACGATGGCGACGCACCCTTGGCCGAGCGGCGGGCCCAGGCGCTTTCCATCGATCAGGAGCAGTTGCGCGACCTTCTGGGCGATGCCGACCTGCGCGAGCTGTTGGACGCCGATGCCATCAGCGAAGTGGAAGAGCAGCTGCAGGGCCTGCTCGAAACCCAGCGCGTGCGTTCCGCGGACGGCATCCATGACCTGCTGCTCCGCATTGGGGATCTTTCGCGCGAGGAGCTCCTGCGCCGTCTCGCCGACCCTGAGCTCGCCGGCCAGCTGGACCGGCTGCTTCGCTCCCGGCGCCTGCTCGAAATCAAGATCGCCGGAGAGAAGCGTCTGATCGCCATCGAAGATGCGGCTCGCTATCGTGACGCGCTGGGTATTCCGCTTCCCCCTGGAATTGCGACCGCGCTGCTGGAGCCGGTGGCAGCGCCGGTGCTGGAGCTGGTTCGCCGCTACGCCCGCACCCACGGACCGTTCACCCTGCGCGAGATCACGGCGCGCTTTTCGCTCGATGCAGCGCAGGTAGAAAGCGCGCTGAACACGTTGCTGGTAGACGGCCGGATCGTGGAAGGAGGATTCCGCCCCGGCGGGGTCTACCGCGAGTGGTGCGATGCCGAGGTGCTGCGCCTGATCCGGCGCAAATCCCTGGCGCGTCTGCGCCGCGAAGTGGAGCCTATCGAGCAGCAGGCACTGGCGCGCCTGGAGACCCACTGGCAGGGCGTGCTGCAGCGAAGGCGCGGTCTCGATGCCCTGCTGGACACCATCGAGCATCTGCAGGGCGCGCCGCTGGCCGCTTCGCTGATTGAAACTTCTATACTGCCCGCGCGCCTGGCGAAATACTCGCCCGACAGTCTGGACACCTTGATTGCCGCAGGCGAAGTAGTTTGGTGCGGCCTCGATTCGCTGGGCGAGCACGATGGGCGCATTGGCCTGTTCCTGGCCGATAAACTGCGCACTCTGCTTCCCCCGCGCGTCGATCCGCCGGCAGACAACCCGTTGAGCCCGCGAGAGCTCGCAGTGATGGAACAGCTGGCCCGGAGCGGCGCCGCTTTCTTTACCCAACTGCATGAGGCGGTCGGCGGCGGATACCCGGGCGAGACGCTCGATGCGTTGTGGAACCTGGTGTGGCGCGGCCTGGTGACCAATGACACCTTTCACGCCTTGCGCGCGTTTGTGGCCCGGCCGGCCTCGTCACGCCAGCCCAAGCGGCAGCACAACCTGCCTTCCTTCCGCTCCCGGCGTACCACTCCGCCCAGCGCCCAGGGCCGCTGGAGCCTGGTTCCCGCATCGCTGGCTTCGCCCACGGAATGGAGCCATGCTTTCGCCAACCAGTTGCTCAATCGCTACGGGGTTCTCACTCGGGAGTCGGCTGCCAGCGAGAATCTGCCCGGAGGCTTCAGCGCTATTTACGACGTGCTCAAGGCGCTGGAAGAGAGCGGCCGCATACGCCGCGGCTATTTCGTGGCTGGCCTGGGGGCGACCCAATTTGCTCTGCCCGCGGCAGTCGATCTGCTGCGTTCGCTGCGCGATGGGCCGCCCTGGAGAAGCCGGAAATGGTAACTCTTGCCGCCACCGATCCGGCCAATTTATATGGCTCCGTGCTGCGCTGGCCTCGAGTGAAGAAGAGGATGGCTCCACGGCGCTCACCCGCAGCGTCGGCGCCAGTGTGGTCTTGCGTAACGGAGAGTTGGTGGCGTACCTGCGGCGAAGTAATCCCAATTTGCAGGTTTTCCTGCCCGCCGAAGAGCCGGAGCGCTCGACGACGGCGCGCGACCTGAGTCTTTTTCTCGCCTCCCTGGCCCAGCAGGAGATGGAACGCCGCGAAGATCAGCGCGGCGGCATGCTGATTTCGACGATCAATGGCCAGCCGGCGGCGCAGCACTTTCTCGCTCCTTTCCTGCAGGACGCGGGTTTCCATCCTGCCGTGCATGGTCTGAACTTTCGTCGTGCATCGTTGGCGTCGCCGCTCCCAATGCCTGAGGGCGATACCATCTTCCGTTCTGCCCGTGCTCTGCACCAGGCTTTCGCTGGTCATCAGGTCACGCTCTTTGAGACGGCGTACGCGCCATTGGCCAGCGTGAACGATCAGAGCCCGGTGGCCGGCCGGACCATCGAGCAAGTGGAGTCGCGCGGCAAGTGGCTGCTCATCCATTTTTCCGGCGATCTCATCCTGGCGACGCACATGCTGATGAGCGGCAGCTGGCACATCTACCGGGCGGGCGAGCGGTGGAAGCGCGCTCGCAGCCACATGCGGATTGTGCTGGGCACGGCTGATTTTGTGGCGGTTGCCTTCAATGTGCCGGTGGCCCGTTTTCACACCGCGCGGACGCTGCAGCGATTTGCTGGCGTCGCGGGTCTGGGCCCTGATGTGCTGGGCCGTGAGTTTGCTGCGGACGAGGCCGCCGCGCGGTCTGCGCGAGCACGCAGGCGAAGAGGTGGGCAATGTTCTCCTCAACCAGCGCGTGCTGGCCGGCATCGGGAACGTCTTCAAATCCGAAATCTGCTTCGCCTGTGGAGTGCATCCCTTTCGCAACATCGCCAGCCTGAGTCCTCAGGAGATTGAATGCCTGCTAGGGACTGCGCGCCGCTTCCTGGCAGCCAATGTCGCGGAGGAGCGGGCGATGGAATCGTGACCTACACCGGAGACCGTCGAACCACTGGGTCGAGCAATCCCGCGGCCAGGCTCTGGGTCTATCGCCGTGCGGGCGCACCCTGCCGCCGCTGCGGCACGACCATCCTCATGCGCAAACAGGGAACCGGAGCCCGCTCAACCTACTGGTGCCCGGATTGCCAAAAAGAATAAGAACCGCCACGGAGACAGATAAACTGATTTGCCAGCAATAGTAAATCCGAGACAGGCTGGTTTTTTGCTTCGTTCCAACTCGCCGCAAAAACGTCATCCTGAGCGGTGCGCTCATAGATTTATCTGCGTGAAGTCAGCTGTTGTGGCGCGGAGTCGAAGGACCTCGGCGGTGCTGATCCCACTCATGCTGCTTAGAGCTTTTGGGCGACTGAAGCCCGTACCGGGCGACCTTCAACAAATATAGTTTCGGCCTTCTAGTATGCGACTCCGAATGCCCAACAAAGTTGGGCTTCAAGCCCCAGCGTCGAGTCTGGTTTCGTAATGCGGCTGGATGGGTCCGGCTGCGGTTGTTTGTTGTCGTTGTCGCCCTTCCCAAACAACTTCGCGAAAAAGCCTTTTTTCTTCTTTTTCTGCTGGTCGGGAGGGGGCGGGGCGGTCCCGGTTGGGGCGGAGCGGCTGCCGCCTGGGACCCACGCAGGCGCGGGCAACGGGGGCATCCCGTTCGCCGGGGTAACCGGGGCGACGGTGGCCTGTTTGCCGATGCCAAAAATCTTCTGGAACATATTACGCTGATCGCCGGCACTCTGGTCGCAGGTCTGTGTGGGCGCGGTTCCGTCCAGAAAAACGACGTCGTAATCCTGCGGGCAACTGGCGTCTGCGAGCAAGTTAGTTACTTTGTCCAGCCGCACAGTCGAGACCCCCTGGGGAGCCAGGAACTGGCGGGTATCAGAGTACTCCGGCAACTGGACGGCGTGCTTCATGAACTCCGCCCATATCGGTGCCGCTATCTTGTTGCCTTCCAGCTTGAGATCCGTATAGTCGTCATTCCCTATCCAGACCACGCACAGCAGATTGCTGGTGAAGCCGGCGAACCATGCATCGTTGGAAGTGCCCGTTTTACCGGCTGCAGGAGCGGTGAAGCCCCGGGCACGACGGTGGCACCAGTCCGGCATTGATTACGTTCTCCATGAGAGCGAGTGTCAGATAGGCGACGCGCGGATCGAGAATTGGCTTGGAGTCTGGCGGGTAATCGTTGAGGACATCTCCAGTAGCGGAGCGAATCGAAGCCACCAACCAGGGGTCAATCCTGACCCCGCCGTTGGCGAACGTGGTATAGGCTCCCGCCATATCTAATGGAGTGGCGTCATAGGCCCCTATGGCGACTGAGGGCGTTCCACGAGCAGACTTAATTCCAGCATCCCGCGCAAGCGCAGCTACATTGTTGTAACCCACCATCTGGGCCAGCGATATGGTAGCGTTATTTTCCGAAAACTGCAGCGCCGTCCGGGCGGTGATATCCCCAGCGTAGCGTGTGTCGTTGTGGTAATTGCCTGGGGTATAACCGCCCTCAAACGTAGTCAGGTTATTGTTGAGCATGGTGATTGCGGTGAAGATCCCGCTTGGCCTGCCCGGATCGGGAGGCGCAGGATCGGCTGAGACAAGTTCCTCGCCAGCTGGGGCCGAGTGGGCGGCTGGGTCAGGATGGTGCCGGCCAGGCTGGTGTTGAACGCCGCGGCGTAGACGAAAGGCTTGAAGATCGAACCGGTGGGACGATGGCGAATGGCATGATCGAGCTGGCTGACGCCGTAGTTCCGCCCCCCTACCAATGCCAGCACTTGCCCGGTGTGAGGATTCAGCGCCACCAGCGCTACCTGGGGATAATTGATGGGGGTCGTATCACCCTGTTTCACCCGCCGCGCATGGAGCTTTTCGACCTGCTCGTCCACCCCCTTCATGCCCTGGGTCACCGCTTCAGCGGCCACCCGCTGCAAATCCGGATCGAGCGAAGTGTAGATGCGCAGGCCCGAATGGTTGAAATCCGTATCCCCCATGCGCTGCACCAGCCGGTCGCGTACCAGGTCCACGAAATAAGGCGCCTCACCGGCATCGATGTTCATCGGCGCCAGGTTGAGAGGCTCGGCTTTGGCCTGTGTCGCCTCCTCTTTGGTGATCTTGCCGGTTTCGACCATGGCGTCCAGCACTCGATTGCGCCGGGGTATGACCCGCTCAGGATGACGATACGGATTCAGGTAGCTGGGATGCTGGATCATTCCCGCAAGCATCGCGCACTGCGCCAGGTCCAGCTGCTTCAAGTCTTTGCCGAAGTAGGTCTGCGCTGCCTGACCGAAGCCGTTGATGGCAAAGCTCCCCTGCTGCCCCAGCGGAATTTCGTTGGCATAGAGCTGAAAAATCTGTTGCTTGTTAAAGCGGTTCTCCAGCTGAAAAGTGATGGCGATCTCGATGATTTTCCGCTTCAAGCGCTTCTCGGGGGTGAGGAAGAAGCCGCGCGCCAGCTGCATGGTGAGCGTGGAACCACCCTCCCGCCGCTTGCCCAGCCGCAGATCGTCACGCAGCGCTCCCAACAAACGGAAGTAATCCACGCCGCCGTGCTCAAAGAACGCCGGTCTTCGATCGAAGTGACGGCGTTACCAGGTTCGGAGGCAGTTCGTTAAAGGTGACCAGGCGACGCTTGGTACGATACTGCCCCTCCGAAAGCCCGGTAATGAGCTGCGGTTCCAACTCATACGCTTCCAACGCCTGCCCGCCGTCGCCGGAGATCTGGCTGACCATGCCGTTGTTGAAAGTTACCCTGGCGCCCTGCTCGGAGTGGTACGACTGCGGGCCAGGCTGAATGCTGATGGTCTCTTTGTTCAGGGAGTACGTGCCCATCCCGGATTTATCGTGATCCCCATCCCCGCTGTAGCCCGCGTTGCGCAACTGCTGGGCCACGGCGCGCGGGGTTAACTTCTGGCCAACGCGCAGCTCCTTGGGCGCGGCATAGATCTTGGCCGTCTGCTCGAAAAGCGGCTTCTGCAGCCGCTCATCCACAATGTGCCGGTACTGGAAGTAGTAGTAACCGAAGATCGATTCGCAGACCACAAGGCCGAGCAGCAGCGTACTCGCCAGCACCAGCAGGATGATGTTGCGCACCGGGTGCTGCAGCAAGCTTTTGCGTACAACCTTGATTTTTAGGGCCAAATGAAAATCTCCGCTACCGTGTTTCGACGACTTCCTTAAGCCGCATGACTATCTCGGCAATCGCCACGTCCTGGCTGGTCGCAGTGGAGCGTGTAACCAGCTCCAGCCGCCCTTCTGCCGCTTTTTTCCTACATTGATCCTGTAGGGGATACCGATCAGATCCGCATCTTTAAATTTGACGCCCGCACGCTCGTCCCGGTCATCCAGCAAAACCTCAAATCCAGCTTCCTCGAGTTTCATCGCTACCTGCTCGGCTGTGGCCGTCAGTTGCGCGTCGCCCGTATTGGTTACCGTCACGACTACATCGAAGGGCGCAATCGAGCGTCCCAGCCAAAAGCCATTGCTATCATGATTCTGCTCAATGGCTGCAGTTAGGATGCGCTCGATTCCCATTCCATAGCAGCCCATGATGGGGGTGACTTCTTTGCCATTGGGGTCCAACACCCGTACCCCCATGCCATCCGAGTACCGGTAGCCAAGCTTGAAAATGTGCCCCACCTCGATGGCTTTAGCCACCTTCAGCGGACTGCCCGGCCGGCATTGCGGGCAACTTTCCCCCTCCACCACGTTGCGGACGTCTGCGGTGAGAGTGGGAACAAAATCCCGGCCCGGCGTTACGTTGCGGAGATGATATTCCTCCTGGTTGGCGCCTGCGACCAGGTTGCGGCGCCCCGCGAGAGCTCGATCCAGAATGACAGCCACTTTCCCCGTCTCGGCCTGCTCGCCGCCGGCCAATATGTCGAGACCGATCGGCCCCAGGTAGCCAGCCGGCGCATGAAAGGTATTCAGGATTTCCTCCGGCGCCATGGGACGGATCTCCCTGGCCGACGGAAACAGCCCAGCCAGCTTGACCGGGTTGAGCGTGTGGTCCCCGCGAAGCAGGACCACCACAGGACTGGCGACGTCCGCCGCGCCCACCTTTGCCGCCGGGGTCAAGGCGATATACGCCATGGTCTTGACCTGGTGAGTCGGCTCCAATTGTAGAAACGCTCCTACCGCTTCGATGGTGCGCTGACCGGGAGTATGCACCAGTTCCGGTGTTTCGTCCCCGGGCAAATCTTCGACCGCGGCAGCTGCGAAGTAGCCTTGTCCATGTTGGCCGCGTAGTCGCAGGCAGGGCAGCTGGCGATCAGGTCTTCCCCGGCCTCCGCGTACACCATGAACTCCTGCGACTGCGAACCGCCCATGGCGCCGGAATCGGCCTGCACGGCGACAAAGTTGAGACCGCTGCGCCTGAGAATCGCGCGATACGCCACGTCGTGCTTGTTGTAGCTGACATCCAGTCCGGCCGCATCCAGATCGAAGGAATAGCTATCTTTCATGATGAACTGGCGCACCCGCAGCAGCCCCGCCCTGGGCCTCGGCTCGTCGCGGAACTTGGTTTGAATCTGGTACCAGATCTGGGGCAGCTGCTTGTAGCTGCGTAGTTCCTTGCGGGCGATATCGGTCATAACCTCTTCTTCGGTCATGCCCAGCACCAGCCAGGCGCCTTTACGGTCCTGAAGCTTGAACAAGTTCTGCCCCATGATGGCCCAGCGCCCGCTTTCCTCCCACAACTCGCGCGGATGCAGCGCGGGCAGAAGGAATTCCTGACCGATGCGGTCCATTTCCTGGCGAACGATATTCTGGATCTTGTTGATCGAGCGCTGTCCCAGGAAAAGGTAGGAGTAGACCCCCGCGGCTAGCTGACGAATGTATCCGGCGCGCAAGAGAAATTTGTGACTGGCCACCTCGGCATCGGCCGGGGCTTCACGCAGAGTAGGAATAAACAGCTTCGACCAACGGTGCATTCAGGGGATACTTTCTTGGGCCAACTCAGTCAATTCTAAATGGTTCAGAGGCCGCCCGGCGGTATTCATCGGACTGTCATCAAACCGGAAGGCATGCTTTTTACAATCACGGATGCTATGTATAACGAGCCTTTAACCTTCGAAGTCGTTCCCGGAAGTAACGCCGACATCCGCATTTTTCGCTTGAACGGACCGATTACCCTCGCCAATTTGTTCGATTTTCAAAAGACGCTCAATGCCGGCACGGAGAAACTCACCATCATCGACTTTACCGAGTCGGAATACATGGATTCAGCAGGGCTGGGTGTTCTGCTTAATTACTATGTCTCCGGTAAACGCCACGGGCGCAGTCTGCGCCTGGTCGCGGTCAATTACCGGGTCGCCGAACTGCTGAAACTGACCAGCTCTCATATGTTGATCAAGACCTACGACAGCATTGCCGCGGCCGAAGCAGCCACCAGCTAGATCAGCTCAAGTCCCCACAGGTCATGAAGATGGAGAACGCCGTTCACGGTGCGGGCAGGGTCAACAACGACCAGCGAGGTGATCTTCTTTTCTTCCATCATCTTGAGCGCGCGGGCGGCTAGTTCGTCCGCGGCGATGGTCCTGGGCGCGGCATTCATGGCATCGCCTGCCGTCATCGCCAGTGCCTCCGGTCCCTTTGACTCCAACAGGCGGCGTAGGTCGCCGTCGCTCAAAATGCCGACCAGGGTCTCCCCTTCCGTCACCGTGGTCATTCCCAGGCCTTTGCGGCTCATCTCGTAAATCACCGCCGGCATCGCCGTGGCTGCGGATACCCTCGGCACCGCTTCTCCCGAATGCATCAGTTCTCGCACCCGGGCCAATTTCCTGCCCAGTTTCCCGCCCGGATGCAGGTCGGCGAAGTCTTCCGCCCGGAAGCCCTTTT
This sequence comes from uncultured Acidobacteriaceae bacterium, assembly GCA_963805955.1. Taxonomy (GTDB): domain Bacteria; phylum Acidobacteriota; class Terriglobia; order Terriglobales; family Acidobacteriaceae; genus PALSA-350. The sequence goes on along the minus strand of CAWDVZ010000010.1, from coordinate 33,708 downwards.
TCAGCGAAACAGCGATCGCCAGTGCATCGCCCAGGGCCAGCATCACGGTGGTTGACGCGGTAGGGGCTAAACCCATTCCACAAGCTTCCTGCTCAACGCTCAGGTCCAGAGCCACGTCGCTGGCCAGCGCCAGGGTCGAATTCATAGCGCAACAGAAACTGATCAGGCCGTCGCCAATTCGCTTCAGGGCGGGCAACAGGCGCAGGATTTCGTCGGTTTCGCCGCTGGATGAAAGTGCCAGCACCAAGTCGCCCTTGGCCAACATGCCCAGGTCGCCGTGCAACGCCTCGGCTGGATGAAGGAATAAGGCGGGTGTTCCGGTGGAATTGAAGGTGGCAACCAGCTTTTGCGCGATGATTCCGCTTTTGCCGATGCCGGTGACCACGACCCGCCCGCGTCGGCCGCCGCAATCCACCACCAAATCCACCGCGCGTGCGAAGTGGGCCGACATGCCATCCTCGAGACGGGCCGCAAGTCTAAGCAGGGCTTCGGCTTCGATGCGGATCAGCTGAGCTGGAGTGAGTGCGTTCATCAAGCAAACAATTGATCGTAACAGCACGCTGGGCGCGGCCCGTTCGCGCGCTCCATTAGAATGGGTGACGTGAAGCGCAATCAATGGGTTATCGTGCTGGTCCTGGCCGCATTCGTGCTAATGGTGTGGTCGGGCTATGCCAACTACAAACGCCGCAAGCAATATGCGCAGCGCCAGGCGCAGGGCACGCTGGTTCCTGAAACAGCTAACAATCAATCTGTCCAGCAGGACGTTGCCGCTGACGAGGGTCTTCCCGATCTGCGCGGCAAACGCGCTCCCGACTTCAGCCTGCGAAGCGTCGAAGGCAAGAAGGTCTCGCTCTCCGACTACAAAGGGAAGGCGGTCCTGATCAACTTCTGGGCGACCTGGTGTGCGCCGTGCAAGATTGAAATGCCGTGGTTAGTTTCTCTGCGCAATCAGTATGCCGGACAGGGTTTTGAAATCCTCGGCGTCAATGCGGATGATGCTGGTACCCCGCGGGCCAAGCTGGCCAAGTTCGGCCAGGAGCAGGGTCTCAACTACCCTCTGCTGGTGGGCGATGATGCCATGTCACGCAAGTACGGAGGGGTAGAGTTTCTCCCCACGTCTTACTTTGTGGGCCGGGATGGAAAGATCGTGGCGGAGACTGCGGGGCTGGTTTCAAAAAGTGAAGTGGAGGCCAGCATCAAGAAGGCCTTAGCCGCCGGGGGCAAATAGATGTTTCGCTGCGCCGTGCTGGTTTTCGCTGGTCTTGCGGCTTGGTTGCAGGTACTGAAGGACCCGCCCTTGCCGTTACCCGCAGAGGGGGCCGTCCAGTTCCTTTCTCCCGCGCAGGTAAACGTGCCTGTGCGCCGTGCAACCCAGATCGACCTTCACTTTCGCGTAGCCGACGGTTTTCACATCAACTCCCACGAACCCTTGGAGAAATCGCTGATCCCGGCCCGGCTGGCGGTCGTTGAAGTGCCTGGGCTCAGCGTCTCCGCGGTCGACTTCCCGCCTGGTTCCGCTTACGCCCTGCAAGTTGCACCCAAGGAGAAGCTTAGCGTGTACACAGGCGAGTTCGTTCTGCATGTGCACCTAACGGCGCAGCGCGGCGAGCATGTTTTGCAGGGAGGCCTTCACTACCAGGCCTGTGATGCCAATTCCTGCTTGCCGCCGCACACCATTCCCGTCACAGTGACAGTTGCGGCTCAGTAGAAGGAGTCCCGGAGGGACGGCTGAAAACAACTCAGGACGCCAGTCCTGAGTATTCTCCAAAGTTCAGCAGATCCCAGGACTACGTCCTGGGTAATCTTCAGCCGTCCCTAACGGGACTCGACCAAGTTTCGAACAGATCACCCAGGACTGCGTCCTGGGCTACACTCAGCCGTCCCTGCGGGACTAAGTTTGGAAATCACACCCGCTTATTCCCTGAGCGCACCCAGCTCCGCCGACTGCGGTATTGACCCAGCCGCCCTTAGCCTCTTGACCACCCTGTCCTTCCCTAACGCCGCCATCACGGCGAACAAACTAGGGGCCACGCCCTGACCGGTAAGAGCCACTCGCGAGCCGTTGATGAGCGCGCCTGCCTTGACACCCTTCTCCATGGCGAAATCCCGCAGCAACTTCTCCGCCGCCGGCTCGGTAAACCCAGTAAGGATCTGGTAACGATCGCCCAATTCCACCAGCAACCCGCGAGTATTCTCGTCGCCAAGAAATTTAGCCACCGCAGCAGTATCGTATTCGTAGACATCGCTGAAATAACCGAGAAACGCCCCGGAAAAATCTTTGAGACTGCGCGCTCGCGGTTGCAGCAAAGCGATTGTCGCGAGAATTTCTTCTTCGGTTCGGTCAGGGCTAAATCCACTCTTCGCCCACTCCTGTTTAATCAGGGGCAGCAGCTCCTGCGGCGAGTAGCGGCGGATCCATTCCGTGTTAAACCAAGCCAGCTTGTCATTGTCAAAGACAGCGTTCGAACGCGCGATCCCACTCAGCGAAAACAGCTCGATAAGCTCGTCGGAGCTGAAGATCTCCTTGCCCGCGTTGGCCGGCGTCCAACCCAGCAGCCCGAGAAAATTGCGCATGGCTTCAGGCACGATACCCATATCTTGATACGCCAGCACACTGGTTGCGCCGTGACGCTTCGAAAGCCGGCTCTTGTCCGGTCCAAGAATCAGCGGAAGATGGGCAAAGACCGGCAGCGGCTGCCCCAGCGCCAGGTATTGCAATACTTGCTTGGGCGTATTGGAGATGTGGTCGGCCCCGCGAATGATGTGCGTAAGCCGCATATCCAAATCATCGGCGACCACGCTCAAGTGATACGTAGGCACACCGTCCGAGCGCAGCAGGACGAAGTCTTCCAACTCCGCGTTGGCGAATTCCACCCGTCCGAAGACAGCATCTTCAAACGCGGTCACTCCTCCCTCGGGGACGGCAAAGCGCAGGGCGCAAGACTCTCCCGCCTGCCGCCGTTGGGAGGCCACCGCTGGATCAATGGCGCGGCACCGCTGGTCATACATCGGTGGCTTGCCGGCAGCGCCGGCCGCGATTCGCCGTTGCTCCAATTCTTCTTTGGTGCAGAAGCAGTAATAAGCGTGCCCGCTCTGGCGCAGTGTCTCGGCTGTGGACTGATAGAGAGGGAGCCGCTGCGATTGAAAAAACGGCCCTTCGTCCCATGTCAGCCCAAGCCAGCGCATGCCATCCAGGATGCCCTGCACCATATCCTCAGAGGAACGCTCGAAGTCTGTGTCCTCGATGCGCAGAATGAAGACTCCGCCAAAGTGCCGGGCGAAGAGCCAGTTGAAAAGGGCTGTGCGGGCGCCGCCTACATGCAGATAGCCGGTCGGCGAAGGTGCGAAACGAACACGAGGGGTTTGGGTCAAGTCTGGCATCGCTACTACGATGCTAGATCATACCGGCGGCCGATAGGGAACGGGCGGCGCGGGATAAACCAGCCCGGCGGGAACTACATTCCAGCGCGCGAAGGCCAGAAAGTACATCATGATGATGTTGACCAGCGGCACGAACATCAACAGGGCCAACCACGGACTGAAGCCGGCTTTCTTATAAATAAAAAACCACGGAATAAGCACAACGATGGAAATCATTGCTCCAAAAAAGCCAAAGAACATGAGGTAAAGGAGCGAATGCGCGGGGCCGAATCCATAGATTGCGTGCATGGGTTAAGTCTCCACAATAAGGTGCTGGCAAGCTTAGCAATGGCTTTCTACGGGGGCAAGAGCAAACCAAACGCCCTCCACTCCGCGCGTGCTTTGTATCAGGGCACGACTTTAGTCGGGCCGTTGAGGCCCAACAAAGATTGGGCTTTAGCCCCTGGTTTACCTGTCTCCACGAGATATTTTCTGCTGGATGCGCCATTGCAGGGGCTGAAGCCCAATCTCTGTCAATTCTTTACGGCCCGACTAAACACGCTGCGGAACAACTCCTTATACGAAGGGCACGGCTTCAGCCGTGCCGTATCGAGCTACTCTGATGAGGGCTTTAGCCCCTGGGGTACGTCTTTTCAACTCTTGATGTCCCTGAAAGCGTACCTCAGCGGCTAAAGCCGCGTCGCGAGCATGGTCTTGCGGCACGGCTGAAGCCGTGCCCTTCGTACAAGGAGTTTTTCCGCAGCCTGTTTAGTCGTGTCCTGATACAAAGCACCGGAGCGCGGCGTAGAGGGCAGTCGACCGATCTGCCTCCCTACGTGATGTCTTCGGTATCGAAGGCCGGTATTGGCACCATGCGTCGGCGTGGGCTGCGGCTGCCACCGACCTCGGTCCCTATTTCGGTCAGAATCTTTTCCACGGCTTTGGGATCGTCGATCTCGGCTTCAAGCAGGCCTATCTCATCCGTGCCGTCGAATGTCTCCAACAGAACCACGGCGTGGGCCTGGGCTACGTGATCCTGGTTCAGGCCCTCAGGCGTCTTGGCCTTGATTCCCACCGCGTTGGGCTGGATGTCCAGCAGCTCCGCCACACGCTGCCGCATGTCGCCCGAGATGGGTCCGATCTTGGGAGCCGCCAGCACCAGCGTGGTATCCACGTTGACGATGCGGTAACCCGCGGTTCGCAGTTCGTCCAGCGCGAGGTTGAGGAAAATTGCGGAATCGGCATTCTTCCATCGAGGATCACCAGGCGGAAAGAAGCTGCCGATGTCTCCGACCGCCAGCGCGCCCAGAAGAGCGTCGGTGATTGCATGCAACAGGACGTCGCCATCGGAGTGGCCGGCCAGGCCCTCCGGATGGTCGATCGCGATGCCACCAATTTTCAACGGCAGCCCGGGCTGGAATGCGTGCGAGTCCCAGCCGTAGCCTATTCTCATGCTCATTCGTTCTCTCAGCGTCAAAGCAGTTTCGCAATTGGTGTAGATCGAAGCAACAGGCCTTTTCGTGGTTTTCTCCCAAGGAAAACCACTCCTCGCGATCTTTATCAGACCACAGTTATTGCGAAACTGCTCTAGGCCCGGTGTTGTAAATAAAACTCTGCCAGCTGCAGATCGCCAGGATGGGTGATTTTCAAATTTGCCGGTGAGCCCATAACTACAGCAACCTGCACACCCGACCGCTCCACAATACTGGCTTCATCGGTGCCCACAAAGCCATCCGCCTCCGCATCCGCAAAGGACTGACGCAGTACGGCCCAACGGAAACCCTGCGGCGTCTGCGCCTGCACAATGTACTCCCGGGGAATGGTCGCGGTAACGATGGCCCCGCGGGCCGTTCGCTCCACTTGTTTGATAGTATCCACAGCCGGCAGGCCCACGATAGCCGCGCCGTAACTTTCTACTGCTTCGATGGTTCGTTCAATCGTTGCCGGGTCAATCAGCGGCCGCACCGCATCATGAACCAGGATAATGTCATCGTCTGCAGCGGAGAGGACTTTGAGCGCCCGGCTCACTGACTCCTGTCGTGTGTCCCCACCTTCCACCACCCGCACCCGGGAAGCCAGGGCATATTCGGCAATCATCGCTTCCATACGGCCCATTTCCGCTTTCCGGACCGCGACATAAATGCAGCTTACGCGCGGCACAGCGGCAAACGCCCGTAAGCTGTGGACCAATATGGGCAGACCCTGCAGGGCGAGAAACTGCTTGGGGGCATTCGGCGTAGCATGGCCCGGCGCCATCCGTGTGCCCATTCCGGCGGCCGGCAGAATAACGAAAACGCGCATAAACATCGGAGTATAGCAGGAAGGCTGGTTCAGCCTTCCACCGGTTCTACATAGAACATTTCATCGGTACTGCGGAATCCATTGCTCTCGTAAAGAGGCTTTCCGGCATCGGTGGAATGGAGCGCGACCACACGTATTTTCTGCCTGCGGGCCTCAGCCAGCGCCTGATCGATGAGCTGGCTGGCCAGCTTCTTGCGGCGGTGCTCGGGCTCGACATAAACATTCAACAAGTAGCCGCGTTTATTCTGCCGCGGATCCAGCGGGTGCGGAGGCCAGTCGAGGACGATCAAGCCGGCTCCGGCGACCACGGTCCCGTTTTCGCTGGTCAGCCAACCCAGGTAGCGTCCATCCTCCAGCCTGGTTTCGACCCAGGGTTTAAAGTGCTCCGCCATTACATCCAGTACCCGATTGTTTTGCCGCCCGGCGTCCACAAACATACGTCGCCGGTGATGGGTGATGATAGCCGCGTCTGCGGGCGTCGCTACTCTTATCTGGTACATGCCCGCAGTATAGACGCGCGACCGATTGCTCTAACCCGGATTTCCTGCTTCACGGCACTGAAGGCGGCCCATGTATGCGGCTCTTCGTGAAAAGAGCCGCACGCGGTTCATCGATCAAACAGCTCTCAACAGGAAATCCGGGGATAACATAGAGCGCAGCCATGCAGCCGCCTTCGCTCACTCTCCGCAGCGGTCTTTTTCGGCCTGGGCAGCGAATCGCGGTCGCGGTCTCAGGCGGGGCTGATTCCGTGGCCCTGTTCCGGCGCTTGCTCGAGGAGCGCCAGGCGCTGGGCATCGTACTCTCCGTGGTGCATGTACACCACGGCATCCGCGAGGCAGCCGAAGAAGAGGCCGCATTTGTTGCCGGCCTGGCAGCGGCGCACGACTTACCGTTCCATCTTTATCGCACCGATGCTCCAGCGGCCGCGGCAGCCCTGCATGAGAGCTTGGAGGAGGCCGCCCGCAACCTCCGCTACGGATTCTTCCGCCAGTTGATGGTGGACGGGGTGGTGGACGCGGTGGCCACCGCGCACACCCTGGACGACCAGGCGGAGACGGTGCTGCAAAAACTTCTGCGCGGAGCCTGGACCGAGGGGCTGAGCGGCATCCATCCAGTTCTGACAATGGAGCCCGGGGCATCCTGCGCCCCTTCCTCGAGAATAACCATGCCGCCATCGAGGAGTGGCTGCGGAGTTTGCCCCAGCCATGGCGGGAAGACTCCAGCAACCAGGAATTGGCCCACACCCGCAATCGCATCCGTTGGCAATTGTTGCCCTTGTTGCGCACCTTTAATCCCCAGATTGCCGGGCAACTGGCGCGCTTGGCGACGATCTCGGCTGATGAGGAGGCCTACTGGCAGGAAGAATTGCAGCGCCTTTTGCCGGCTCTGTTGCTGCCTGGCCGGCCCACCCGAGGCGGTGGCCGTTCGGCCAGCACGCATCCCGAGGAACAAACCGTGGCCATTGAGCAAGTTCGCCTGCGCGAGCTGCATCCCGCCGTGGCCCGGCGGGTACTGCGCGCGGCGGCGCGGAGCCTGGGTGCGCGGCTCAACTTCGAGCACACAGAACAGATGTTGGCGTTGGCGGGTTCCTCGCGCGGCGGCAAATTCGACCTGGGCGGAGGTATTACGGTCGAGCGTAGCCCACGGGAAATCCGTCTGACCCGGAGTTCGACTCTCCCCGAGCCCGGCCTGACGCATGAGTTCCTCATCCCAGGGGAGGTTCGTGCTCCCGAGTACGGGGTTTGCCTGCGCGGCGAGCCGGCAGAAACGCCCCCTAACACCCTGCGAGCGATATTACGGACATGGAAAGCAGGAGATCGTGTGACCCTTCGGCACAGCCGAGGTCCCAAGAAAGTTGCAGAGGTTCTGGACCGGCTGCACGTGGTGGGCGCGGAGCGGAAAAACTGGCCGGTGGTCGAGTCGGAGGGCAAAATTGTCTGGATGCGCGGAGTCGAAGTGGATGCCCCTGGTTTCCGGTTTACCGTTCAGAGCAGTAACCGCACGGTCAGTACCCGCCGCGTATAACTTCGGACACGATTCCCGCGGCTTTGGAGGCGTTTCCGCTTCTGCGGAGTAGAATAGTCAGGCAAACGGAGGTGTGCACGGATACGGTTATTGGCCGTATCCAACACCCCGAAAAGTCTTTAGAATCATCGGCAGGTTACTGTCGTCTAATAGCGTAACAGCTGCAAAGCTTCCGGTGAAGCGTCGGCTCCGCCGCGAATGGTCCCTTCTCCGATGAGGCGCAGTAGAAAGAGGGTTTTTCGTGAATTCGACGGTCAAGACAATTATTTTCTGGGTATTCATCCTGGCTTGCCTGGTTCTTCTCTGGCAGATCGTCCAGAAGAGCACGGGCATGAGTCATGACCGGGAGATCTCCTTTTCTCAATTCATGCAGGACGGTCAGCAAGGCAAAATCAGTGACGTGACCGTCATCAACAGTGAAGTTCACGGTCACTACGCCAATGACAGCGAAGCCTTCCACACCACTGTGCCCGCCAACTACCCTGACATGTTCAAGATCCTTCAAGACAACCATGTCAGCATCACGGTGAAGGACACGCAGGGCAATTCCTGGCTCCCGATTCTGCTCAACTTCGCTCCCATCATCGTGATCGCCGCCCTGTGGTTCTTCATGCTGCGGCAGATGCAGAGCGGCGGCAACAAGGCCCTGTCCTTTGGTAAGAGCCGCGCCCGCCTGCTCTCTATGCAGCAGAAGAAAATCACCTTCAAGGATGTGGCCGGCGTGGATGAGGCCAAGGAAGAGCTGAAGGAAATCATCGAGTTTCTGCGCGAAGCGCAGAAGTTCCAGAAGCTGGGCGGGCGCATTCCCAAGGGTGTGCTGCTCGTAGGACCTCCAGGCACCGGTAAAACCCTGCTGGCCCGCGCAGTTGCCGGCGAAGCCAATGTTCCCTTCTTCTCCATTTCCGGTTCGGACTTTGTAGAGATGTTCGTCGGCGTGGGCGCCAGCCGGGTACGCGACCTGTTTGAGCAAGGCAAGAAAAATGCGCCCTGCATCATCTTCATCGATGAAATCGATGCTGTCGGACGCCACCGCGGCGCTGGTCTTGGCGGCGGACACGATGAACGCGAGCAGACTCTGAATCAGCTGCTGGTCGAGATGGATGGTTTTGAATCCAACGACGGCGTCATTCTGATCGCCGCCACCAACCGTCCCGATGTGCTTGATCCCGCGCTGCTGCGCCCCGGCCGTTTCGACCGCCGCGTGGTCGTCGGCCGGCCCGACGTACGCGGGCGCGAAGAAGTGCTCCGCGTTCATGCCAAGAAGGTTCCTTTGGCGGAAGATGTCGATCTGCGGATTCTGGCCCGCGGCACCCCGGGATTCTCCGGCGCCGACCTGGCCAACATGGTGAACGAGGCCGCGCTGAATGCCGCGCGTGCTAACCGCAAGGCCGTGCACCAGTTCGACTTTGAGCTGGCCAAGGACAAGGTCATGATGGGTGCGGAGCGCAAGTCGATGCTCCTCTCCGAGGACGACAAGCGCGATACGGCCTACCACGAGGCAGGCCACGTTCTGGTAGCGGCCATGCGCGATCATGCTGATCCGCTGCACAAGGTCACCATCATTCCGCGCGGAATGGCTTTGGGCGTCACCATGCAATTGCCCGAAGAAGACAAGCACACCGTCACCAAGGATTATCTCGAAACCCAGCTCGCCATTCTGATGGGCGGCCGCTGTGCCGAGGAGATCTTCATGAACCGCAAGACCACCGGTGCCGGCAACGACATCGAGCGGGCGACAGATCTGGCACGCAAGATGGTTTGCGAATACGGCATGAGCCGCATGGGCCCGCTGACCTTCGGCAAGAAGGAAGAGCAGATCTTCCTCGGCCGCGAAATCGCGCAACACCGCGACTTCTCCGAGGAAACAGCGCGCCAGATCGATGCCGAGGTACGCAGCCTGGTGGACGAGGCTTACAAGTCTGCCTACTCCATCCTGGGCGACCATAAGGACACGATGCACCGCATGGCGCAGGCCCTGCTGGATCGTGAGACCCTGGATGCGAATGACATTCGCATGATCATCGCCGGCGAGGAACTGCCTCCGCTGCCTCCGCTTGGACCGCCTCCTGGCAACCCCGGGGGTGACGTGCAGCATGTCATCAAGCCGGAGCCAGGACGGGCTCCTGGTTTCGGCGGCGAAAGCCAGCCTTCACCCGCCTAGACCGAGTTAACGTCAGCAAGAATGCCCCATTTCCCCGGAAATGGGGCATTTGTCGTTGAAGATGGAGCGCAGTCTGCTGAGTTTGTAGAGATCCGAATCAGTCACTATCACGGACGAGTGTCTGTAGGTATCCAGTAACTGTCCCTGATGGTGCTTGTTGCGCTTTACGGCGCTCATTCTCACCCATACGACGGAAAAGCCTCTTATAGCGCACCTGCATCCGGAGCTGCCTTTTTCGAGTCACTCTGGGTTAATGCGACAATAGGCACAGCATGCGCGGTCCTTTTGTTCTGCTGGTTGTCTTGCTCTGTTTGCCGTCTCCGGTTGCGGATATCACACCCTCGGATCCGCGGCTCATCTGCCCGACACCGTCCATACCCTCGCTGTTCCCATCTTCAAAAACAAGACGCAGCCCTACCACACCGAGGTTCCTATGACCCAGGCGGTGGTCCGCGAGTTTACCGATCGCACCCGCCTGAACGTGACACCAGTCCGGCGAGGACGCCGACGCCACCGTCAAGGGCACCATCATCTCCGAATCGGTGCAGCCGTTGACTTACCGGACAGAGACCACTGCCGTCCAGGCGGGGCAGACCACCAGCGTCACCTCCAGCTTCCTGATCACTATCAACGTGAACGTGCTGGTGACCGACCGTGACCAGCGGGTTCTCTACCAGCACAACAACTACGTGTTTCATGAGCAGTTTGAGACCACCACCGATCTGACCAGCTTTATCGAAGAAGATTCACCTGCCGTGCAACGCCTCTCGCGGGACTTTGCGCAAGCCCTGGTGAGCGATATTCTGGAATCCTTCTAAATGCCTACGGACGACGCAAGCAAACTCCGCAGCTTCGCCTCTTCGGATCGCTTTGTAGCCGAGGTGAAAGCCGCCGCGGCGTCGAGCTCCGCTGCGGCCCGGGTACGTCCTCGCCGGGGATGAGATCTTCCTTTACGAACGCTGCCGCCGCGCGGTGGTCGATTCGCTGATCGACCCGACGCTGCGGGAGTTTTCGCTCAGCGATCTCGATCTGGCCGAGACCAGCATCTTCCACGTGCTCGACCTCGCCCGCACGCCCTCTCTCATGGCGCCGTTTCAGGTCATTTTCGTAAGAAACCTGAAAAACCTCTATACCCGGGGCGCGAAGAAGGAAGAGTTCGCGGCGCTGAAGGACTACTTTCGCTCCCCCAATCCCCAGGCAGTGCTGATCTTTGTCGCCGACCATTTGCGTATTCCCGCCGATCTGAGGCGGATGGACCTGCAGGACAAAGATCGCTATGAGCGGATCCGCGAAACCCTGGGCGATGATTGCGGCGTGGTGGAGTTGGCCCGGGTGGATGAAGCGGATGCCGTGCGCTGGCTGCTGGCGACCGCGGAGAACCGGGGGATGAAGTTCGATGCCGACGCGGCCCGGGAGCTCGCCGATGCCCTGGGCGCGGACATGATGCTCATTGCCAGCGAGCTGGAGAAGCTCATGCTCTACGCTTCTGACCGGCGGCGCATCACCCTGGGCGATGTGGAGACCATGGTGCTGGCGGCCAAGCAGCGCTCCCTCTACGAGCTCACCGACGCCATTTCCGCGCGGGACAAACCACGGGCCCTGGCCCTGCTGCATGGCCTGCTGAATGCCTCCGATGGCGGTGAGGATTCAGCCATCGGGCACCTCTATATGCTGGCTCGGACCTTTCGCCAGATGGTCGTCATCCTGGAAAAAAATGTGCGCGATTCGCGCGCCATCTGGCAGGCGCTATGGCAGGGTTTTCGCATGCCTCCCTTCGCGGCCGAGGATCTCATCCGCCAGGCCCGCCGCTATAGCTCGCGGCGAGAGCTCACGCAAAAGCTCCGTCTCATAGCCCATGCCGATCTGGAACTACGTTCTTCGCCGCCGGATAAGCGGCTGGTGCTGGAGCGGCTGGTGATAGACCTTGCCAGCGAACCGCGTCCTCGCGCTACCGCCCTCGCCGGAGCCCAGTACGCCATGGATCTGTAACTCCGCATTTACGGGACTGGGGTTTTCGCAATCCTCGGTTCTCACGCTCACTCTTCAGGCCGTACGTATCGCATTGCAATTCGATCTCGGCCTCTTAGCCGCCTTTCCTCTACTTTGTCTCACGCCAATCTATTGCGAGACCGTCGTAAGCAGCCACCCAAATATCTTCTACACTCAAATTAAGCGTGCACCGTATGCCAAGACGCCTCTTCCTGCCCGCCGTGATTGTGCTGGTCTTATGGCCGGCCGGGGCGCGGTTCTGGGGATCTTCACACAGCAAAGAGCCGGCCGGCCCTGGGCCCGAGGAACGCATTCTGGTTGCACCGTTGGGGTATCGGCCCCCCGGCCCGCTTTATATGTTGTCGGGAAAGGCGTTCGGTTCCCTCGATTTCATCGATGACCAGCACTTGTTGTTCACCTTCCATCAGCCGCGGCTGATGCGACGCGAGGAACACCCCGGGCGGAACGACAGCGACCAGATCATCCATGCCGTAACTCTTGCTCTTCCTGACGGCACGGTTCAGGCGTCTGCAGAGTGGCGGATGCACGATCGATCCAGATATCTGTGGTCCTTGGGCGGCGGCAAATTTCTAATTCGACAGCGAAACAGCTACCTGGTCACCGACGGCTCCCTAAAGCTGCACCCTTATATCGAAGTTGCCACCCCGGTGCTGGAAACAGAAGTGTCGCCGGATGGCCGCGTCCTGGTGGTCGAGCACGAATACGAGCGCCATACTCCTGAACAGCACAGCAAGCTGGAAGCGCAGGCGGTGCAATACGGAGAACCGCCGCCCGCCGAGGACACCCAGATCACGTTAATCAATATAGCGACAAGAGAGGTATTGGCGGCGCTGCGAACGGAAACGCCCATCCATGTGCCCATCACCTCAACCGGATATGTCGGGGTGGCGAAAGATAAGGGCGAAGATCAGTTTCTGGTTCGCTTCATCTCCTTCGGAGGCCAGGAGCTGGTGTTGGGCAGGGTAGCGTCCACCTGCACGCCACACGAGAATTTTGTCAATCCGAACGCAATGATGATCGAGAGCTGCGGCCCCAAGTCTTCGGACGTTTATCTCGATACCTGGACTACAGCCGGAAAGAAGCTATGGAGCGGGCATCGTGAAGGCCGCCTGGTGTGGCCACGTTTGCTTACTCACGCAGCGGCGGTCGCTTTGCCGTGAGCCTGCTGCGTGTCTCCCACTCCATCGACCTGGTCGACTCGCTCAACGACGAAGATGTGAAGGAGCAGGTGGTGCAGGTCTTCGATGCGGCGACCGGCTCGCTCTTGATGTCGACCAACGCGTCGCCCATCCTGACCGGCGGCCAGAACTTCGCGCTCTCTGAGGATGGAGAGCATCTGGCGGTTTTGCGTGAGGGAGCGATCGAGATCTACAACGTGCCTTCCGTCCCGCCCCCAGCAGTCGCCAAGAAATGAGACCTAGGCGGCTTTTTGGGTGAGGGCCTTCACCCGCGCATGCAGTCGGCTTTTGTAGCGGGAGGCGGTGTTCTTGTGGAGCACACCCTTTTGCACACTCTTGTCCAGCGCGGAGACGGTCTTGCCGTACTGCTCGGCTATCCCGGATTTATCCCCATTGGTAATTGCCTCGCGCAGGGCGCGAAGTGACTTGCGGACGTGACTTTTATTGGCGCGGTTCACCGCGGTGCGCTTGACTGTCTGACGGGCGCGCTTCAGCGCCGACACATGATTTGCCATCGTAAACCTTTTGCTTTCTCGAAACTGCAGGCAGGACGCCTACGAACCTTAAGTTTACGGGCTTTGCCCCTGTGGGTCAATCTCGCCCAGCCAAGAGTGTTACTCCTCTCGGGCACTCTGGTGCATCTAACAGCAAGAATTCACCGAATAAGCGTTGACGCCTTGACCGGCAAACGCTACTCTGTGCGCATCCTCGGGAAATATCTGGTGATCATCGCCAACCCGGTTAAGCATCCGCTGCAAGCGCGGTCTTCTGCCCCGCGTTCTGAAGTTCCCCCAATAATGTCGGTTGACACGGATCTAATAGGAGGTCATTTCTCCGCTTGATGAAAAAAGCGCTGGAAATCACGCCCAACCTGGAGCCCCTGTTCGGGACTCGCGATGAAAATCTCAGGCTTCTGGAGCAAAATCTGCATGTCCGCATCGACTTGCGTTCCGATGCGCTCCATGTGGAAGGCTCTGCGGAGGCAATAGCCCGGTTCGAAAGGGTCTTTGCCGACTACGAGCATTTGCGGCGCAACGGTACACTCCTGTGCAACGGCGAGCTGCACGGGATGCTCAAGTTGGTTACCGCCGACCCCGCGGTAACCCTGCGAGGATTGGTTGAGAGCGGCAAGCAGCGCTCCGCAGGCATCAAGCGCATGGTCAACCCCCGTTCCATCAACCAGAGGCGCTACTTCGAAGCCATCGAGGAGTGCGACATGGTCTTCGGAGTCGGCCCCGCGGGCACAGGTAAGACCTACCTGGCAGTGGCCATGGCGGCTTCTGCGTTGCTGGCCAAGAAAGTAAGCCGCATTATCCTGGTGAGACCAGCGGTGGAAGCCGGCGAGCGCCTGGGTTTTCTGCCCGGAACGCTGCAGGAAAAGGTGGATCCCTATCTCCGGCCACTCTACGACGCGCTTTACGATCTGCTGGAACAGGATCGCGTCGACAAGATGCTGGAGCGCAACGTGATCGAGGTGGCTCCTCTCGCATTCATGCGTGGGCGGACACTCAACGATGCCTTCATCATCATGGACGAGGCACAAAACACCACCAGCGAACAGATGAAGATGTTCCTTACCCGCTTGGGCAGCAATTCCAAGGCTGTAATCACTGGCGATGTAACCCAGATTGATTTGCCGAACCCCAAGAAGAGCGGGCTGGTGGAGGCCATCGAGATTTTGCGCGGCGTGGACGGAATCCGTTTCTGCCATTTCGAAGACGGCGACGTGGTGCGTCATCACCTCGTGCAACGGGTCATCCGGGCATACGACAGCTTTGGTCGGGCGCAGAGGGAGCTGCCGCTAAACCTGCGCGAAGGAGCCCCGGCGAAGCCGGCCGCAAAACCGCAGTAAATTATTTCGCCGTAATGACTTCTGGTACCATCCTTCACGTACCGAAGCCACCCCAAAATGCCTAGGGGAACGGTTTCCCCTGGGTCTCTGCTTTGGCATCTATCCCCGGGACCCACATCAGGGCAAAGCTTAGTGTTGAGCCTCAACCTGCTTGTCCGGTCTCATCCCCCTACAGCTGTAAACTCAGCAACTATCTTTCGGGTAGGGGTCAGTAACTAGCGGAGGCTAAAGCACTTCCCAAAAGTAAAATAGGGAGGCGCCACCAAGTCATTTTCGCGCTGCCAAGAAACGCGCAATGGAGAGCAGCTCAGCGGTCGCTGATCACAAGGCAATTGCATCGACACCGGTCCCTAACCCCTTCCTCAGGCGGTTGGCCAGGAACTTCTTGAGTCGCGCAGCTCAGGAAGTAGGAGCGATTGACCTTGGCCGGGCCGCAGTTGTTTTCTCCCCGCATCCTGATGACGAGTCACTCGGCTGCGGCGGAACAATTTTGAAGAAGAAACAAGCCGGCGCAAGCGTCAAACTGGTGCACGTCTCCGATGGGGGCGCTTCGACCACGCTCATCCCCAGGGAAGAACTGACGGCCATGCGCAAGCGGGAATGTGTAAACGCAGCCAGCGTCCTGGGGATCGATGACATCTACTTCCTGGACTTTCCGGATGGACACCTTTGGGAACACATTCCGGCGGCGATTGAACGGGTGGACGAGATCCTGCGCAGGGAATCGCCGGAACAGATCTTTGTCCCTTATTCCCGGGAACCCATGAAGCAGGCTTCGGATCATGTTGCTGTCACCAATATTGTGCTGGCGGCTCTCCGCCGCCAGCCCAGGCCGGTCACCGTATGGGAATACCCGGTGTGGTTCTGGCTGCATTGGCCGTGGGTGGGATTCGCGCAAAACACTCCACCCATCAAACCCAAACATATCTTGAAGAATTCAGTTTTGGCTGGTTTTGGGGCGCGTGCCCTCCTGGACCTTAAATATCAGGTCAATATCGCCGATGTGTTGCAGCAGAAGCGTCTTGCGATAGGGCAACATAAGTCACAGACGGAAAAGCTGATCGATGACCCCGGTTGGGTTACGCTGGAAGAGCTCTCGAACGGCGAATGGATGGACTGCTTCTACCAAGATAGGGAGTTTTTTCGTTGTTACACCTACGGGGGGAGTGATGGCGCGGCCAGTACTGGTATTTAACGCCGTTCCCCATGTAGTGGTCGCGGTCGCTCGATCGCTTGGCCGTCGGGGAATCCCAGTGACCTTTGTCAGCGTCGACGGCAGGGGCCGCCCGCCCGCTTCCCGCTCCATTCATGACTGCTTGCAGTTGCCGGGCCATCGGGATGCGCCCGAGGAGTTTATTGATGGGCTGGTGCACGCGATCAAGAGCCGGGGCCACGACATGCTCATCCCTTGCAGCGATCCCGGTTTAGCCGCGACCTTGGAGCACTACGATCGCCTTTCCTCCTTACTCCACATCGGCTGCCCGTCGCCCGAGATCGTGCGCCGCGTACTGGACAAGAGCCAGACCATAGAAGCTGCCAGGGCCTGCGGAATTCTGACCCCGGAAGCGTGCGATCTGCCTGACTTGGCGACGCTTGAGAGCCTGCGCAACTTGTTGCGATTTCCCATCATTGCCAAGCCTCTCAGCAAAGAGGATGAGAGCAAGCATGCATTCAAGATGCGGTACTTCGCCACCTTTGAGGATCTGCGGGACGCCTTTCTGCTCGATCCGCGGTTCGGAGAAGACAATCTCCTGCAGGAATACTGCGTGGGCGAGGGGGTTGGGATCGAAGTGCTTTTCCGCGATAACCAGCCCCTGGCCATGTTTCAACACCGCAGGCTCAAAGAGCTGCCAGTTACCGGCGGAGGAAGCGTGACCTCGATTTCCGAGCCGCTCGATCCGCTCCTCGCCGAGCAGGCCGTCGCGTTGCTGCGCAAACTCAACTGGGAAGGCGTGGCCATGGTGGAGTTCAAGCGCGATCGAGCTGAGCAAAGATCGGTGCTGATGGAAGTGAATGGACGCTACTGGGGTTCTTTGCCACTCGCCATTGGCGCAGGCATCGACTTTCCGCTTTACGAGTGGCAGTTAGCTCATGGCGAGCGGCCGGTCATTCCAGCGTCTTACCCCGCCGGTTTGCGTTTCCGTTGGCTGGGCGGAGATATCCGCCGGCTGGGGAGTCTCTTCAACGACGGCCTCGGGGAGGGAGGGTTTCCATTGCCCTCTAAGACTACGGAGACCATCAGTTTCCTCAAGGATTTTACCCACCCGTCTTGCCATGCGATCTGGTCCTGGTCGGACCCCAAGCCTGCCTTCGAGGACTGCCGAGGCGCCATCAGGAGCGCGATCGGAGCGATCTTTGAAGGTCTCATTCGCAAGGTGAAACACACCATCGCCGAATACCGCTATCATGGCCGGCGGAATTCCGCGGTGGCTCTTCGCTTGCGCGCTCTGTATGCCACCGGCCTAAAGCGCGCCTACCCGCCGCGCGACCTGGCGGGTGTCCGCTCCGTCCTCTTTGTCTGCCATGGCAACATCATTCGCAGCGCCATGGCGGAAGCGCTGCTGCGCAAATACCTGCAAGCGTCCTCTGGCCAACCAACCATCGACGTAGCCTCGGCGGGGCTGACCGACCAGCCTCAGGAGCGGGCGGACTCCCGCTCCCGGGCCATTGCGAGCGAATTCGGAGTGTCGCTCGAATCTCACCGACCGCAGCGCTTGACGTCCGAATTGGTTGACCAGGCTGATCTTATCTTCATCATGGATTATTTCAACGAGGCCCGAATGCTGGTTTCATTTGGGGCCGCTAAGGATAAGGTGTTTTACCTGGGTGCTTTCGGGCAGGAGCGTGGCTCGCGCAACCCTGAGGTTCCCGACCCCAACCTGGGCACACTGGCCGACGTCCGCCGCTGCTATAGCGGGCTTGATGAGCAGGTGCGGAGACTGGCAACCGCGCTGGAAGCAAGTCCGGTGGTAGGCCAGGAAGCCAATGTGGTGTTCTCAGCTCCGGGCGTCTAAGTTCCTCCACTACGCTTCTGCGGTCACCGGTCTGATGTTTTCCTCCTGCATGAAAGGCCCAGGGCTAAAGGGTCTGCGTGAGAGCTGCTCGGTTCGAGTGCCCTGATTCCCTCGGCAAGGCCGGGTGCCCCACATCTCGCTCGTTTTTCGCGAGATGTGGGATACAACTGCACCTACCCTCTAACTCTCGAGTCATTCGGTGCACTGAGCGGTCAACATCGGTGGTATCCCACATCTCGCGAAAAACGAGCGAAGATATGGGGCACCCGGCCTTGGCGAGGGAATCAGGGTGATCATCCTGTCTTTCTTGGTTCCGATATTCCTCCGCCTAGTTCTCACAGAGACTCTTTAGCCCCTTCTGGACTAGTGTCTAAACGGTGCAATTGCAACAGATCAGCCGCCAAGCCGGCAGCCAAACCAATTGACATGACTATAGAGTGAAGCTAGATTACGAAAGACTAAGGCGCTTTGCCCTTGGCATGCTGCATGCTTAAGTATCCTGTTTCAGCAGGGACCCGCTATACGGCGTATTTCGATAGCCTGACGGAGGATGGCGCGACTTGGCCGAAAGATTGACTGCTTTTCGCTCAGCCACGCTGGAGTCGGCAAGCGGGATTTGTTTATGCTTTTAATTGCTTGGTCTTTGTAGGGGCTCTGCCCGGAAGCCGCTCCAACCAGCCGCTATTTGCGCGAGAAATCCAGGCGCGAGGGAATCCATGTCCGCTTTACGTTTACAAGAAGACCTCGGTGCCAAGCGCTCTGCTGCAACTGCTCAAGCGGTCACTGACCGTTGACGCCCTAAAATCTTTTCTTACCAAAAGGCACGGGAACGCCGGGCGCGAGCGCTATCGCCGGGCCGGTCTGACCGCGTCGGCGTCGTTCATTTCCAAAGCGCTCACCATTGTCATCAGTTTTGTATCCGTACCGCTTACAGTGCACTATCTTGGTCCGGAACGGTATGGAGTATGGCTTACCATCGGCAGTCTTTTGACCTGGATGTCCATGACCGATTTCGGCATCGCAGGCAACGCATTGGTGAACCTGTTGGCCGACGCGCACGGCAAAGAGGATAAGCGTCTTGCGGGCCAGCATGCTTCTTCAGCCTTCTGGGCTCTTGTGGCTTTGAGTCTGAGCATTGGGGCCATTTTCCTGTTCACTTTCCACTTGATTCCGTGGCAAACGGTATTTCATGTTTCCTCCGCTGTGCCGGTCGCCGAACTGGATCGTGCGTGCGCGTATTCGCTGATCTTTTTCGTCGTGGGGTTTCCTCTGAGCATGGTCAGTTCGGTTTACGGTGCCTACCAGGACGGCTTCATGGCCAATATCTGGAACATCGCGGGCAGCGCAATCGCGTTGATCAGCCTGATTGTCGTAGCCCAGATGAAGGGCGGATTGCCACAACTGGTGTTGGCGATTTCCGGAACCCGGATTCTCGTCGGATTAGCCAATATCTATTACATGTTCTTCCGCAAGTATCCCTGGCTTATGCCGTGGCCTTCAAAGGTGCGTTGGACTTCGATCAAGCGCCTGTTGTCATTGGGCGGCAATTACATGATTACGCAGTTGGCGGGTCTGGGTATCTACCAAAGCCAACCCATGATCATTACGCAAATGCTGGGCCCGTCGTACGTGGTCATCTTTGTGGTGGCGCAAAAGATCGTAACCCTTCCCAATGACCTGGTGTTCATGGCAACGGCAGCCATTCATTTCCGCTTACGGCGAAGCCAAAGCGAGAGCGGATTGGGGATGGATCCACCGCGCTTTCAAGAACTCCATGCTCGCCTCGCTGGCTTTCGGCGTGCCGGCAACCGTTGGCATCGCCCTGGTAGCGAAACCGCTGATCAGGATCTGGGCAGGCAAAGCCGCAGTTCCGAACACGCAACTTGTTCTGTGGCTTGGTGTCTATACGCTTGATCTGCGTCGGCATGTTATCCGTGGGCCAGTTATTGTGCGGTCTGGAGCGCGCCGACGTATTGGCTTATTCACTTTCGCTCGCCGCGCTCGGCGCGATAGGATTGGGCATCGTTTTTGCCCGTTGGTGGGGCGTGGGAGGCGTAGCGTTTGCCATGGCACTCAGCAAGATCCTCACCTCTTGCCCCATACAGCTCTATAAGATCCGCAGCATTTTGCGAGCAAATCGGGCGCCGGCTCTGGTAGAAGAGGAGCCGTCCGTCGCCTGACAAATCCAGGCGGCCTTCAACCCGGGGGTGAAGGCGGAAGGGTTCACATGAAAGTAGCGTTCGTCAACCAGCCTATCGACACCATTCTTCCTCCCCGGCAGAACTCCGTGGGCGCATGTACTTATGGCGTCGCTCCTATCCTGGCTAAGTCCTGTGAGGTGATTGTCTATGGTTCAAGGGATAGCCATAAAGAGTTGGAAGAACAGTTCTCCGACCAGGGAGTGACCTACAAGTTTTTCCCGGCCTCGCGCTCTGATCGATGGCTTTTCCAGGCGCGGAAGAAGTATTCGCGGTTTGCGCCGGGCGCTGCACCTCTTTCTACCTCCAGCCTGCTGTACCGATCCTTTGCCCGTCGGGTAGCCATCGACTTGCAAAAGCAGGCATGCGACGTGATTCATATCCAACACTGTTCGCAATGCGTGCCGGTAATCCGCAAGTACAACCCCAAGGCAAAGATCGTGCTGCATATGCATGCGGAGTGGTTCTCGCAGGGCGATGCGAGGATCTTCGAGCGGCGCCTGAAAAACATTGACCTGGTTATCGGGGTGAGCGGCTATGTGGCCAATAAGACGCGGCAAGACTTTCCTGCGATCGCCGGCCGCTGCGAAGTTATATACAACGGCATCGACGCGCGGGAGTTTACCCGAGTGAAGGACTATGTCGCGGCCGGCGTCCG
This sequence comes from uncultured Acidobacteriaceae bacterium, assembly GCA_963805955.1. Classification (GTDB taxonomy): domain Bacteria; phylum Acidobacteriota; class Terriglobia; order Terriglobales; family Acidobacteriaceae; genus PALSA-350. The sequence continues at coordinate 12,951 of CAWDVZ010000010.1, read as the reverse complement.
GCAAGCCGAAGCGGATTCTGTACGCCGGCGCAATCTCTCCCCATCGGGGATTGCATGTTTTGTTGCAGGCATTCAACATTGTCGTCCAGCAATTTCCCAATGTTCACCTCGACCTGGTCGGACCGCAGGGAGATTATGCCTTGCAGGAAACCTTTGATATCAGAGATAGTGCGTTGCGGAAAAGCGTGGCTCCCTATTACGCATTCAAGCCTTGGTCGCTACTCAAAGGCAAGCTATTCCCATCGTCTCCCAATCGAGCGTCGTATAAGTCCATCTCTGGAGGCGATGATGCCGCCGGAAGTGGCGGAGAGAGTATCCTTTCACGGCTGGGTGGGCCACCGCCCGCAGTTGATCGAACACTACTATCAAGGTGACATTTTCGTGCTGCCCTCTATTTGCAACGACAGCTTCGGCATACCCGTGGTGGAAGCGATGGCTGCCGGGGCCCCGGTAGTGGCCAGCCGGTCAGGCGGTGTTGTCGAAACCGTAAAAGATTGCGAAACCGGATTTATCGTAGAGAAAAACGATGCCCACCAACTCGCGCAGGCGCTTCTCAAGCTGCTGCAGGATGATGTCCTGCGGGAGACGATGGGCAGAGCCGGAAGAGAGCGGGCGATTGGCCCATTTCACTTGGGATAAGGTCGCCGAAACCATGCTCAAGCGCGACCAGGCACTTAGTGGACCCGGTTCCTCCTTGCCAACGGAAACATCCACGAAACCCTTGCCGCAATATGCCTCCGCACATCTAGCGTCCTAGAATCGACGTGGCGATAGTTACTTATGTCCGAAAGATAATTGGACAGTGAATCACTCCTCAGGCATGATTTTTTTAATTAGTAGTTATCTTTTAGCAAAGATTTTCCACCCCCGGGAAGATCAGTCACTTGAACACTTGCATTAGTGCCTAGGTTTTGTCTCCTCCTCCGAACAAAACTGCAGCTTCACCGTGTTAGGCGAAGATTCTGAGCTACTTTTCGCTCTCCCGTGCCGAAGGGAGTGGATGGTATGAGTTTCGGGCAACGTCGATCCTTACAGCAGCAAGAGCCGGCTAGCGCAAGCGCGCACATCCGTGCCCGTATTCCGACTCTGGATGGATGGCGTGCTGTCGCGATCTTCGCCGTGATCTGCTTTCATGGCAGATACGTGTTCTTCCCCGACCCTTCCATTGTTCGCTCTGTCTCTGAGTACGGTTACCTCGGCGTCGACGCGTTCTTTGCTATCAGCGGTTTTCTCATCTGTACGCTCTTGATCCGGGAATACACCGCAAACCAACACATCGACCTCAAAGCTTTCTATATCCGGCGATTCTTCCGCATTATTCCCCCTTACCTGGCGGCATTGGCAGGGATAGGCCTGGTCGCGTGGCTGGGTTTCATTCACCTTCAGTCATGGGAGATTCCCAGTTGCCTGCTCTTTCTGCGTAACTACGAGCCCACCGTCGCGCCTCCAGGAGGCCCTTACGACCCTGCCGGGTTTTATACCGTCCATTTCTGGTCGCTCTCGCTCGAAGAACACTTTTACCTGATATGGGCGCCCTTGTTGGCGTTGCTCAAGCCTCGCCGTGCCATCAAAGCAGCCTTGATACTCGCCGCCACCATTGTCTTGTGGAGGGCGGTCGATGGACATTACCGGCTCATGGAGACGCTGATGCCCTCGACGCAGATGGGTACGCGGACCGATTCCAGGCTCGACGCGCTGCTGTGGGGCTGCCTGGCAGCTCTGCTCTTTCCCCAGATCAGGAGCTTACTTCGTCATCGCCTCTGGGCCTGGTCATGGATCCCGCTCTCCATTTACCTGGTGGTGCTGGAGCGCTATCATCTTCCCCTCTTTCAGTTACAACTGGCGTTGCTCTTTCCTTGTCTGCTGATGAGCACCGTTCTCTTTCCCCAAAGTGCATTGGGCCGGCTGTTGGAACTCCCGTTCATGCGCTGGGCAGGAGCGCTTTCCTACAGCATCTATTTGTGGCAGCAACTGTTTCTGCAGCCGCCACGTGGCCTTGGTTCTCTCGAGCGAACAAGCGGCTTTTACCGCTTGCAACAATTTCCTTTGAACGTCGTCTGCATTTTGCTCTGCGCATGCGCCAGTCACTATCTGCTGGAGCGGCGGATGTTGGCGCTAGGGCGCCGGTTGAGCGGTGCTTGGGCAAGCGTCAAGCCTGGAACTGTCCTACCGGCGCCGGCAGGGCTAGCAGCCGGCGGCAACGCACCCCACCCAGCCGGATAGCAACCGTCCTTGCAGAGAATGCGTGGGATACCACGATACCCGACCTGGATTGCCCGTTGTGAATCGAAGACTACCGGTTGAGCATTGTGACATCCCACATCTCGCGAGAAACGAGCGAGATATGGGGCACCCAGGCATTGTCTGCAAGGACGGGCCGGGATGCTCCTCTCAAACCTGACATACAATAAGCTTGCACTCTGTGGCGAGGAAGATCGTCGCAGAGGGCCCGGCAAGATGATTGTTATCGAAGCTGCCCGAGCGAAGACCTTACCGGCCGCCTCTGCTCTCGGTAAGCGTGACTTGAACCGTTTCCTGGCTTGCGCTACTGAGGCGCTTGGTCTGGCCGGCGAATTCTCCGTCCTTCTGACGGGAGATGAACGATTACGTGCACTGAATCTGCAGTTTCGGGGTGTGGACAAGCCCACCGACGTGCTGTCTTTTCCGGCACTCTCCCAGGTTCCAAACGGCAGCCCGGGGGGCGATCTGGCCATCTCGCTGGAAACCGCGTCGGTGCAGGCAGCCAACTTTGGGCATACGTTAGCGATGGAAGTTAAGATATTGATCCTGCACGGACTGCTCCATCTCGCGGGCTACGATCACGAACGCGATCAGGGGCAGATGCGGCGTCGCGAAACCCTGCTGCGCAAGCAGTTCGCTCTGCCTGCCGGCCTGGTCGAGCGCAGTCGTCAACGCAAGCGGCGGGGCGCTAAGCCATGAGCCTGCTTTCCGGGATAATCATTCTCCTTCTGCTCTTTATCCTCACTCTGTCGTCTTACATCGCCAGGCTGTATGCGGAGACGGGCAAGTTTCTTTCTGGTGAGTTCCAGGAAAACATCGACGTGTGGGAGGCGAAAGTAGAGCCGCGGCTGGGGCTCAGCCGGGAACGGATTTCGCTCTCCGCTGCCGTCCTATCCCAGTTTTCCCTGGCCTCGCTGGCCCTTTATTTCGGAGTGCTGCTCTTTGCAGAGAACGGGGGAGTGCGGCCTAGCCCGGCAGAGGTGGCACAGGCCGTGCTCGGGGCCGTACTGGTGATCGTGCTCTTCAACCAGTTCCTGCCGTTTGTCTTCTTTACGCGCACCACTGGGAACTGGGTGGTGCGCCTCACCTTTGTCATCCGGTTGCTCTTCTACCTCGTTCTCCCGGTCACCCTGTTGCTGGCCTTCCTGCTCTCGATCGCAGCCTTGGCGGAACCCCGGCCAGGCGACGTCGAGGAGGATGCCAGCGAAGCTGCGGTAGAGGCCCTGATCGAAGCAGGAGAGGAAGAAGGAATCATCGAAGAGAGCGATCGCGACCTGGTCCGCTCCGCTGTTGAATTCGGGGATAAGGTGGTGCGTGAGGTCATGACCCCGCGGCCGCATGTCTTTGCGGTTCCTGGGGACATGACGTTGGAAGACTTTATTGCCGGGTTGAAAAAGCATCCCTACTCACGCGTGCCGGTGTTTCGAGGCTCGCTTGATCACGTTACCGGCATTGTCTTCGCTCACGACTTGCTTCATATCGCCGATGCTGCCGCCAGCACCCAGACCGTGGCCAGCATCCAGCGCAAGGCGGCCCTGGTCCCCGAAACCAAGCGGGTCAATGAATTGTTGCGCGAGATGCAGCGCGAAAAGCAGCACATGCGCATTGTGATTGATGAATACGGCGGGGTGGCCGGTCTGGTGACGATCGAGGACTTGCTCGAAGAGATTGTCGGCCGCATCAGCGATGAGCACGAATATGACAGTGAGCAGGACGCGCCAGTGCACGAAGCGGGCGGCACCTGGCTGGTTTCCGGAAATCTCGAGGTAGCCCGGCTGGAGGATCTGCTCAGCGGCGGCTACCAGGTTGAGCAGGAATACCAGGCCGCGACAGTCGGCGGATTGGTCAGCGAGATTGCCGGTCGAATTCCGCTGCCCGGCGAGGTCATCGTTGCTGACTCCTTACGTTTCGAGGTGGTGGCCTCGACCGATCGCCGTATCGAACGGGTGCGTGTGTCGGCCATCGAGAGTGTCGGCCGTTCGTAGCGCAGGGTCTACACTAAGGCGTGCGCTCCGGTTTCGTTTCTATCCTCGGTCGTCCCAATGCGGGCAAGTCGACGCTGCTGAATGCGCTCATCGGCGAAAAGATTGCCATCGTCACCAACAAGCCGCAGACCACACGCAACCGAATTCAGGGAATCGTAGAAGTCCCGGCGCGCAAGGGCAAGAGCGCGGCGCAGATAGTTTTTGTCGACACTCCCGGCGTCCACCGGCCAAACTCTCAACTCGATCGCCGCATGATGCAGGAAGTCTACGAGGCCCTGGAGAGCCGGGACATTGTCATCCTGCTGGTGGACGCAGCCCGCTACAGCGAGCCACCCCCACCGGGAAAGAAGCCATCGGCCCGGGCGGAGCGCGAAAGCAGTGAAGATGCGTTTGTCTTGCAGCTGATTCAGAAGCTGGATTGCCCTGTGTTCCTGGTGATCAACAAGATTGACCTGGTTTTACGGTCTAAGCTTCTGCCCTTGATCGAGCGCTTCAGCGCCTTGCATCCCTTTGCCGAAGTCATCCCGATCTCCGCTACCAAGAGGGATGGTCTGGATACTTTATTGGCGAAGCTGGTCGAGTATCTGCCGCAGGGCCAGCGCTATTTCCCCAAGGAGCAGTTCACCGATCAGCCGGAGCGCTTCCTGGTTGCGGAGCTCATCCGGGAGCGGATCCTGCTCGAGACGGGAGAAGAAGTTCCCTATGCTTCCGCGGTGGTGGTTGAGCGCTTTGAGGAGCCGGAACCAGCCTCAAAATCGCCGCTGACCCGTATTTCGGCAGTGATCTATTGTGAGCGCTCGGGTCAAAAGGCGATTTTGATCGGAAGGGCGGCACGAAACTCAAGAGCATAGGCACGGGTGCGCGCAAGGAGATAGAGTCGCTGCTGGGCACCCGGGTCTATCTCGAGCTGCACGTGATTGTGGAAGAAAACTGGAGGGAGTCGAGGTACTTTGTAGACTCCCTGGACTGGCGCAAACAGCTGGAAGACCTGGCCCAAGCCAAGCCCGCCCCCGAAGAAAAACCTCAAACCGCCCCTAGAACCGAACAGAAAAGCGAACGAAAACCAGTCGCAAAACTGACGGGTGCCCCAGGTTCGCCCACAGCGTACCTGGGACGAAAAAGCGGGGCGAAGCCCCACCAATGCTTTGATCAAATTCCGAAGATGGTCCGGGTAAAGAGAAAAGCTTTGAGGGGCTTCGCCCGTCTTTGTCGGCCCACGTACGCTCCCACGGCGAGCCGGGGCAGGTAGGCGAACGTGGGGCACCCGTCCAGCTTAATCAGCACCGCAACCGTTGACCGTTCGCCTAGGCCGTTGTAGTCACTCGCGCACGCTGATGCCCAAGCTCTTCATCTTGCGGTAAAGATGACTCCGCTCCAGTCCCAACGCTTCCGCAGCCCGGCTAACATTCCCGTGGCACTCATCAATTTTCTTCAGGATGTAATCCCGTTCGTAGGCTTCCCGAGCCTGGTGCAGGGTGCTGAATTCCTCTCCCTTGCGGCTGTTGCCCCTGAAAACCAGCATAGGCAGGTGCTTGCGTTCAATGCGTATCGTTTGCGGGTTCAGGATCATCACTCGTTCGATCACGTTCCTCAATTCCCGCACATTCCCGGGCCAATGGTACTGCTTGAGCACGCTTACCGCCTCGTCGCTCATCTCAATACGTGGCCGCCCATACTGGCGTCCGAACTCCTGCAAAAATTCCCGCACTAGCAACGGAATATCTTCTTTCCGGTCCCGCAAAGGCGGCACATAGAAAGGAATGACATTCAGGCGATAAAAAAAATCCTCACGAAAGTTCCCTTTGGCGATTTCCTCCTCCAGGTCCTTATTGGTGGCGGCGATGACGCGGACATCGACCTGGATGGTCTGCGTGCCACCCACCGGAGTGAAGCGCTGTTCATCGAGCGCGCGCAGAACCTTGGCCTGCATCTTGAGGCTCATGTCACCGACTTCATCCAGGAACAGTGTTCCCTCGTTGGCTCGCTCAAAGGTTCCCAGCTTTTCCACTGGCCCGTTGGGCACGGCGCCATGACGATAGCCGAAGATCTCGCTTTCGATATAGTCCTCGGGTATGGCGGCGCAATTCAACTCCACAAATACCCGGTCACTGCGCAGGCTCTCGCTGTGCATGGCCCGGGCAATCAGCTCCTTGCCCGAACCGGATTCGCCATAAATGAGCACCCTCCCATTGGTGGGCGCCATCAGCTTGATTTGCTGGCGCAGCGCCTTGATGGAGACGCTCTCGCCGGTAATCGGCACGTGCATCAGCAGCTGGCGCTTGAACTCCTGGTTCTCGCTGCGGAGCCGCCGCGCTTGCACGGCATTCTTAAGCAGGATCAGCGTGCGGTCGATGGAGAGAGGCTTCTCCAGGAAATCGAAGGCACCCAGCTTGGTGGCACGCACCGCAGTTTCGATGGTGCCGTGACCGGAAATAATGATGACTTCCGGAGTGCTCTCGATGTCCAGCGATCGAATCTCCGTCAGCACGTCCAGGCCGTCCCGGTCGGGCAGCCAGATATCGAGCAGCATTACATCGTAGGAAGCGTCCCGCAGCAGCACCATGGCCTCGGAAGCTGTAGCGGTGCTGGTTACGGCATACCCGTCCTCTTTAAGGATTTCCCCCAGAGACTCGCGGATCTCCGCCTCGTCATCGACGATCAGAATGTGGTTCATGACGTCAGCCTGCCGTTAGCTCCTGCCAAAGCCGCTTCGTGCGTGCTTTTGTTGGCATCAGCCAGCGGCAGTTCGACGATGAATCGCGCTCCGGTCGGACTGTTCTGTTCCGCGCGAATGGCCCCGCTGTGTTCCTGGATGATTTTCGAGGCGATGGCGAGCCCCAGCCCGGTGCCCCGCTGTTTGGTAGAGAAATAGGGTAGAAACAGCCGCTCCCGCATTTCGTCATTCAAGCCATGGCCGGTATCGGCGACGACGATCTCCGCCGTGGTGTGCCCTTCGATGACCCCGGTGTCAATCGTCAGTTCCTGCAGCAGGCTGCTTTGCATGGCTTCGGCCGCGTTGTCGATAAGGTTAGCCAAAGCGCGTTTCAACGCCTCCGGATCGGCTAACACCGGGGGTATGCCGCCGCCGAGACGTTTCACAATGCGAATGTGCTGCAGCCGGCCGGCGAACAATGCCAGGGCGCTCTCCACGATGGAGTTCAGATCGCACACCTTGGGGCGTGAAGTGGGGAACTGCGCCAACGAAGCAAACTGGTTGACCAGCCTGCGCATGGTTTGCACTGAGCCCAAAATAACGTCGCTGCACTTGCGGATCACAGAGTCTGATTCCGCGGTGGGACGGTCCACATGCTTGCGGATTCGTTCCGCGGACAGCGCAATGGGCGTCAGCGGATTTTTGATTTCGTGGGCCACCCGTTGGGCTACCTCTTTCCATGCCACCTGGCGCTGGGCGTGCAGGAAATCGGTGACATCCTCCAGCACCAGAATGCAGCCCTCGCGATCCTTGTCCAGCTCCAGCCGGGCGATGGTGGCGGTTACGTTCAGGGGCCCGCGCGGTCCGGGCAACTCGATTTCGGTGGCGGCTAGTCCCATGCGCTTGCTGCGGCGCAGAAGTACGATGAGCTCGTCGGCGATTTCGCGGGGCAAAATGGACTCCAGCGGCATGCCGGAAAGGTCCTGGTGATCACGCGGGCTGAGCAGGTTGCGGGACGCGCGATTGGCCTGCAGGACGCACATTTGGTGATCGAGAGTGACCACTCCGCTGGGAATTGTCTCCAGCACTGTTTCGAGTTCGCTGCGGCGCTCCTCGAGTGCCCGATTCGCGGCCGAGAGTTGGGTGGTGGATCTTTCCGCGAGGGCACGGCTTTCTTCCAGGTCCTCTGCCATGCGATTGAAGGATCGCACCAGTTCGCCCAGTTCTTCGGTCGCCGCTACTCTGACCCGGTGAGCGTAGTGGCCGGCGGCCACGGCATCCATGGCATCGGCCAGGGCCTCCACCGGCCTGGTCACCTGCTTGGAGAGAAAGAGCGCCAGCCAGCTGCTGGCGAAAAACACCAGCGTGGTCAGCAGGAACAACAGCAGCAGGTAGGTACTGCGGATGCGGTTGCGGGCGCGATACAGGGTCTGATAGTCACGGGTGCCGGAGCGAATGTCCTGGACCGTGGCGCTTAGCCCGGCCGGGAGGGGCAAACCCGCGACCACCACGGCGCCATCGCCGGTGCTCGCCTCGCCTAATACGTATTCGTCTTTGCCGGTCACCAGCATGGGCACGTCGCTGCGCTGGGCGGCGTGCAATACAGTGGTGGTCAGCGGCTGCTGTCCTTGGGCGACATCGCTCTCCGTTTCGTCCATCCAGGAACGAATGATTGCCCGGCCGTCATCCTGGGGCAGTTGATATTGGCCGATGGGCGCACGATTACGGAAGACGACGGCAAAACCGCCCTCGAGGGTGATGCGGTGGGTGCCTATCTCCCGCAGCAGAGCTTCGGAATTACCCGTTTGCACGGCGTGAATCAAGGTGGGGGAGCTGGCCAGCGATTCAGCTTCCGCCCTGGCGTTTGCGGCCGCGTATTGCGAGAGCTCGATCGAAACCCGGGTCGAGTCCTGCCGTAGTTGTGAGGCGGGCTGTGAAAACCAGCGTTCCATGGAGCGATTAAGCAGCCCGAAACTGAACAGGAACATGAACACGGCTGGTGCGAAGGAGAGCAGGAGAGCCCCCACCAGCATCCGGCTGCGAATTCTGGATCCGAGCACCCGGCTGCGCTGGTCGGCCAGCAACTTCACGATGTTGCGGAAGAGCAGAACCAGCAATGTAAGCAGCAGCAGGAAGGCGATTACGGAAAGCGCGCTGAACAGAAAGATCTGGCTGGTGCCGTGGGGGCGCAGAAATGGCAAGTTGAAGGCATTCAGGGCAGCCAGCACCAGAAGAAGCAGAAACATGCCTCCACCGAGCGCTACGACCGCACTCCTCCGGTGCTTGGACTCTGTTGCCATGTGCTTAACAGCTTACCGCGCCGGGAACAAAGCCGCCTAAGACGAAGCGCATGAAGCAGCTCCGCCCGCAGGGGCAAGCACCTACAAGGAGTTCATCTTGAGCAGAAACTCGGCATTATTACGGGTTTTGCCCAGGCGGTCGACCAATAACTCCATCGCCTCCACCGGCGAGAGCGGATTGAGGACCTTACGCAGAACCCAGATGCGCTGCAGGTCTTCCTTGGGGATCAGCAACTCTTCCTTACGGGTGCCGGAGCGCTGGATGTCGATGGCGGGAAACACCCGTTTGTCGACCAGCTTGCGGTCCAGGATGACTTCCATGTTGCCGGTGCCCTTGAATTCCTCAAAAATGACTTCATCCATGCGCGAACCGGTGTCCACCAAGGCCGTGGCGATAATCGTAAGCGACCCACCCTCTTCAATATTGCGAGCGGCGCCAAAGAACCGCTTCGGCCGCTGCAACGCATTGGAATCGACGCCGCCCGACAGTACCTTCCCGGAAGGAGGAACGATGGTGTTGTAAGCCCGCGCCAAGCGGGTGATGGAGTCCAGCAGGATGACCACATCGCGCTTGTGTTCGACCAGCCGCTTGGCCTTTTCTATCACCATCTCGGCCACCTGCACATGGCGGGCGGCAGGCTCGTCAAACGTGGAACTGATGACTTCACCCTTGACCGAACGCTGCATATCCGTGACTTCTTCCGGGCGCTCGTCGATCAGCAGAACGATCAACGCGACCTCCGGGTGATTGGTGGTCACGGAGTTGGCTATCGATTGCAGCAGCATGGTCTTGCCGGTTCGCGGCGGAGCGACGATGAGGCCGCGCTGGCCTTTGCCCACCGGCGTCAGCAGATCAGTGACCCGGCCGCTGGTGTTTTCGTGAATGGTCTCCATCTTGATGCGTTCTTGGGGATAGAGAGGGGTGAGATTGTCAAACAGGATCTTGTTCCGCGTCTCTTCAGGAGACTCGAAATTGATAGCTTCGATTTTGACCAGGGCAAAATATTTCTCCCCCTCATGGGGAGGCCGGACGTTGCCACTGATCGTGTCACCGGTCTTGAGATCGAATTTTCGGATCTGCGAGGGCGAGACGTAGATGTCGTCGGGACCGGGGAGGTAGTTGTAGTCAGGGGAACGAAGAAAGCCGTACCCGTCGGGAAGTATTTCCAATACCCCTTCGGCAAAAATATGGCCTTCTTTTTCACTCTGGGCCTGCAGGATCTTGAAGATAAGATCCTGCTTGCGGAGCCCGCTGGCACCGGGAATTTCAAGTGTGCGTGCGATGCGGCTGAGCTCGGTTATGTTCTTTTCTTTTAACTCGGAAATGGTCATTTTCACCTACGGCGGAAAACAATGGAGGGGTTTATCGGGAAGGAATCTTGCTGGTTTAAGCAGGTCGAGTGTTCCAGGGAAGGGGTCGAAAAGGGCCCAAACAGGGCCGCGCTTACGCTGCGCGGCGCTGCTGGATCGGAGATGCTTCCGGGGTAACGGCGGCTGGTGCCGCCGGGCTCTCATGGTGGAAGCGGACTAGAACCTCATTGGTAGTGTCTTGTAGACGGGTATTGGGCTTGTGCAGCTTACGAGTCGCCTTGGAGGCTAGCTGACACAGTGTATAGCGATTTTCAACGTGGGCAAGTGCCCCAAAGATAAGGTCAGAGCGCATCTTTTATTCTCCTTCATCCTTTGACCGTCCATGGCGCATCCGGAAGTCGGCAAAGGATCTGCCTCGCGCGGCGTCGGTCGTTTTCTATTTGTTAGACGCGAATGCTCTCTTGCGGGAACAATTTTTTCGTCTGGGTTTCTTGTTGTCCAACCGGTGACTGGAAAGATTCCCTGCGTCGTAACGACGCTTCCGGCGGAATTTCGTGAGCGCGAAAACCTTATGCAGAAGCGCTTTAAACAGGCTTGGCTTCTGTTTTAAGGTCGCGCATGCGTCTCAATCTTCTGCATGTCGCGCTGCTGTAATCGTGGCTAATGAAGTTCCGTCTCCGGATGCTCGATGCCTCTACTGAAGCTGGAAAATCACAGAAAGGGGCGGTTAGCTAAGTCAATGCCCAAAAGGCGCAATCTCATTAGGCCAAGTAGAACTTAACGCGATCGAAAGTTGGGGTCAACACTTTTTTTCATAGATATTACTCGGTTGGTTCCCAAAAATGGAATATGCGCCGTCTCTGCGCAAGTTTTGGGGCAACTCGATACCATGGGCGAAGGCAGATCGCCCTGCCGCACTTCGATGATGAAAAACTCAACCGCTGATCCTTGCCGCCGAACCTGCCGCACCCCCACTTTTGCTGGAAAAAGCAGAGAAAGGTTCGCATCGCTCTATGTGGGAACTTCTCCTTCAGTTGCGCGTTTTGCTGCCCTACCTCGCCCGCCTGGTGCCGCTGCTTGATCGGGGTTGATCGAGCTTGCTCAAGCCGCCTTCAGACTCCCCCGAACTTTCCAAGGGAATCATCGAGATGCGCACCGGCCAACGTGATTTGGAGGTCCAGGCCAGAAATCAGGCGCTCCAGCTGGAGCGGATCGAACAGCAAATGGGCCGGCTGCGTGTCGTGCACGAGAATAGCGTCGAAGAGAGCCGCAAGCTTTTTGCCGATTTGCAGACCCTCCGCCGCTGGCTTATCGCCATGTCAGTGGTGATCGCGGCGCTTTTTCTGGCCACAGCCGCGATGGTCGCTTTCCTGGTGATCCGCCCCTAGTCGTCGTGTTTTGGCCGGGTCTTTGGCTTATTGTTGATATTAAGAAAATAAATGTTCGCCGCACGAATCCTAGTTTTCGTGAACGTCAAATTGTGCCGTGTCCTCGAACCCTTTCTGTTGCCAGTCGTATAAATCCGGGACTAGGATACGCGATAGTTCGGTGCAGTCCTCTTCCTTGGACGTGCCAGGATATCCCCTACGAAGTCGTTCCAGGCCTCACGATAGCAAAGAAAAAGCTGGCGACTTCCTTCGTCAGCGTGTGTGGAGTGACTCTCTATGGCATGGTATGCCTATTGTATTAGTGAAAAGCAGGCGTTTCCTGAACTTAGCCGTCACCGAAAACCCATACCAATGGAATCGGTGATGGGAATCTCAGGAAATCAAATCTTCCTCTATCCAGCCAGTGATTTAGCCGTAATCGTCTCCGAACACCACCCCTTAGAAAACTTAGACCAGAAAGCAGCCGTTGAACACGCACGTGTGATCAGCGATTGTTTCAAAATGTCCACTGTTCTCCCTTTCCGCTTTGGCACTGTTTTTGCGGATGATGAAGCGCTGAGAAAATCGATACGCTCCAATCAACGGCAGTTTCTTGCCAATGTTGAGCGTTTGCGCGGTAAGGCGGAGATGCACCTGAAAGTCCTGCTGGATGATTGCTGCCGCGATCAGGGAACTCCAGTGGCGATGGACCGGGTGGGCAAAGAATACCTGTCCAGCTTGCGGGAGAGTGCTACACGGCAACGCGAACGTCAAACCAAGGCGCGGGCCGTCTCGGTACAGATGCATCGCATGTTCAGCCCACTCGATGAAGAGATCAGCTGCCGCCGGATGGATTCCGGCAAGATGCTGCTCGACATCGCTCACCTGATTGATCACAAGGGTATTGAGCGCTACCAGAATAAGTATTCAAGCGCCAGCCAGCTGTTGAAGGATTGCCACATGCAACTCTCCGGACCGTGGCCACCCTATCACTTCGTGCAACGGCTAACACGGCCAGTGCATGTACATGCCGTACCTGCGTAGGACGTTACATTTGGAACAAACGAAACCCCGGCATTCGCCGGGGTTTTCGT
>CAWDVZ010000009.1:0-107478 GCA_963805955.1 uncultured Acidobacteriaceae bacterium | reverse complement strand
TTACGACCCGGTGCCGCCGGCGACCACAGACAGAGTGCGGACGAGAATTTTGAGATCGAGCCAGATGCTCCAGTTCTGGATGTAGGCCGTATCCAGGGAGATGTAGCTGTCAAAGGAAGGATCCTGGCGGGCCTGTACCTGCCACAGGCCGGTCATTCCCGGCAGCACGTCGAGACGCCGCAAATGGCTCAGATCATAGCGCTTGACTTCGCTGGCTATGGGCGGCCGCGGGCCTACCATGCTCATATCCCCGCGCAGGACATTCAAGAACTGGGGGAGCTCATCGAGCGAGTACTTGCGCAGGAAACGCCCGAAGGCTGGTGATGCGAGGGTCGTTGCTGACCTTGAAGAGGACTCCGTCGCGCTCGTTCATGTGCAGAATCTCAGCCCGACGGCGCTCCGCATCGGCAACCATGGTTCGAAATTTGATGCAGCGGAATACGCGGCCCTTTTTTCCGATCCGATCGGAGCAATAGAAGATGGGCCCGGTCGAATCGAGCTTTACCATAGCGGCAATCGCAGCGATCAGGGCGAAAGCACAAGGAGCGCAACCGAAGAGAGCAGCACGTCGAGAACGCGCTTAAGGAACAACCCGACCACCGGCGTTTCCCCGCGATGCAAAGGAATGGTCGGAAACTGGCCGATATATTCGATCGGACTATTCCAGGCCAAGCCGTCATAAAGCTCAGGCACGACGCGGATATCGACTCCCGCTTCCCTTGCCTGGGTTACGATCTGCGTCACCACCCGGGCATCGCAGGGCGCGGAGAGAAAAATTTCGTCGGCAAAGAATTGCCGGGCCAACGGCAGCAGCTGCTCGATGGAACCGAGGATGTCGCCGGCCAAACTCAGGATTATCCGCATCAATTCCGGGGATATGTACGTAACCCTTAAAGCTATAGCCGAGGTGCCGGATGCTATCCAGATGGTGGCGCATCGCCTGGCCTACCCTGCCCGTACCTACAATGATGATGTTGCGAACTTCAAGCCCACGTTCAAAGCGGCGGTACATCATCATCCGCCATATCAGGCGGCGGCCGCAGAGCAAAACCGTGGTCGCCACTACGGTGATGATGACCACGCCGCGAGAGATCACCTCGCCACGCACCAGATAGAGCGTGCCCGAGAGCAGCAACCCCGCCGTGAGGCAGGCCTGGATCGTAAGCCGCTGTTCGTGCAGAGTATTGCGCATCTGCATCGGGCCGTACAGGTGGTAACGCTTGCTCACAAGAATGAGAGAAAGAATGAACCATGCCAGGCAGCCCAGCAAGATGGTGGGATGGTCATGGAACATTACGTTCGTGCGGTAAGGCGAATCTGCTCCAAAAAGCCCTTCCCCCAGCCAGCCGCGAACCGCAATCATCAGGGCAGCGAGGACGATCAAAACATCGCCCAAAATCCAAAGCACCCCAATGCGCGCGCCTTTTCCCTGTGTGCTCGGCCGCTGCCGGACAGCAACGTTTCCCAGCCGCAATTCTTCGCGGCTGTTGGTCGCCGAGCGCTTTAGAAGTCCGGATGTTGCCATCGATGTCCCCGCCAAAGCTGGAGAGGCCGCAGAAGTCTAACTACACTTTGCCCCTCGGTTGAGCCGAATCGCAGAAATTGTCGAAGTTACTGTGTTACTAATCAGGTACGTGGACGATCACCACCTGCTACAGTACCGGTGGTTGAAATGGACGAGCCTGCGTGCCCAGGCAAAGAGAATGCCAGGAGCGGCAATTGAAGCAGTAACTGTGATGCGAAAGAAGCCCAGAAGGATTTCGAGAGGGATTTAAATGTCCGGGTTGCATTGCGATTAAACCTTTTTTTCAAGAGTTAAAGCCAGACCCCTAAAGCATGACTTGAGCGTTTATCCGGTAGAAACTCAGGGGCGCATTCAACAAGAAAGAGCAGCGCCAAAGGCGAACCTGCGAACAGCCGCCTTACCCACAAAGCATACCATCGGGTGCCACTATTTGGGGCATAAGTAAGACTTGCGTGTCGTTACTATTAGGGGACGATGTAACCAGGAAGTCATCACAGCCAGAGAATCATCACTCGGGCAGTACCAGCTTATCCATGTCGAGGAATTCCCTGAGGAACGGGTCGGTCGTACGCTTGAGTTCTTCCATGGTGCCGAAGAAGTAGGCTTTGGCTTCATGCAGGAAAAGCACGTGATCCGCCAGACGCTCAGCAAAGCGCATGTCATGGGTAACGACAATGCTGGTTAGGCGGAGTTGATGTTTTAGCTTCTGAATCAGATTGCCTAGCAGCCGGCCCATGAGCGGATCGACCATGGTCGTAGGCTCGTCATAAAGAATGGCCTCGGGTTGCGCGGACAGAGCGCGCGCAATGGCCACGGAGCGCTTCATGCCGGTAGATAAATCCGAGGGAAGCAGATCCGCCATTCCGGCTACGCCCACCATGTCAAGCAATCCGTTCACTACCTGCTGAATCTGATCCTCCAGCAGTTGGCCGCGCTCCCTTAGGGGAAAGGCTACGTTCTCGCCCACCGAGAGCGAATCGAAGAGAGCGCCACTCTGGAAGACCATGGTGACTTTCTTGCGCACCGTCTCCATTTGATCTTCGTTCAAGTCGGTGATGTCCTGGCCCGCCACCATGATCTTCCCCGAATCGGGCTTCAGGAAGCCCATGATCTGCTGCAGCGATACCGACTTGCCGACCCCGGAGCGGCCCAGAATGCAAAGGGTCTCGCCAGCCTGAACAGAAAAGCTGACATCGTCGAGCACGTGCACGTCGCCAAATGACTTCGAAACATGTTCAAAGGCAATATAGGGACGATCCTCCTGGCGTTCTTCTTCCTTCTTCTCCTCATTGGCATGTTTGCCGACGATCTCGATGGGTGTGCCGGCGGGAATTCCTGCCATCGGTTCGGGAGCGTCGGGAAGCATACTCATTGGGTCAAGACTAAAGCATTTTCAATCCCTGCCATGTCGCCGGGGGTATTGCAGTTGTGGAACCAGCGGTAGAGAGGCAGAGGGGAAAAGTCAAAGGGCTGGGCCGAACCCACTCGTTCTACATCGAAGAGGTCGATGTTTCCGTGCTCTAGAGGCAGCCGCGGTGACGACGGGCATAACTTTGTAATCGCCGGCAAGCAGCGATCGGTGATGTGGCTCAGCAAATGCTTGTGGTAAACAGCACAGAGGGGCTGAGGCAAGCCGTTGATGCGGCCCACGGTCATCAGCGCGCCGGTGATTTGGGCGCGCCGCAAGCATCCAAAGCAGGAAGCCGGGCGGCAATAGCGGCATGTCCACGGGCAGAAAAACATTGAGCGCCTGGGTGCTCGCGGCCAAGGCCGCTTCGATTCCGCTCAAGGGACCGCACCCGGGATGCAGGTCGGCAACGACGCCCGCATGCTCTAAAGGAGCGCCTGCGATGCGTGGCGCAGCAGCCAGGGGCAGGGCGCGGAGTTTGTCCAGAGCAAGCTCCAGCAGGGACTTGCCGGCCAACTGGAGCAGAGCTTTGTCCTGCCCCATGCGCGTGCTCCTCCCTCCGGCGAGTACGAAGGCCTCAGCTCCGGATGGCTCCTGATCTATCTCCACTTCCTTGTCCTCCTAGAAGACGGGCATCTCTTCCAGTCTTATATACTGGGCACCGGTTGCGATTGAATGGCAGAAGTAAGACGAAAAAGAATCAGCAGCGGTGCGCTCTGGATTGCTGCCGCGATCGCGCTTGTTCTCATTTTCTTCGGTGTCCGCCGGATGACGCGGGAGAAGTTGCCGCTGCGGGTCGCTGAGGCCCAGGTGCAGGATCTGACCAAGGTCAGCAGCACTAACGGCCGGGTCGAGCCTCAGCAAACCTTTGAGGCCCATGCTCCTGAAGCAACGACCGTCAAGGCGATTTACGTCCACGTGGGCGAGCAGGTGCGCGCAGGCCAGCTGCTGGTGACCCTGGATGACAGCAACGCGCGAGCCCGGTTAGCCGCCGCAACCGCGGCCTTGCGCGCAGCCCAAGCCAACTACCAGAGTGTTGAGAGTGGCGGCACACACCAGGAACAGCTCGCCCTATCCAGCAACCTGGCCAAAGCGCAAATCGATTATGACCAGGCGGTACGGGATCTCGACGTAATCCAGAAGCTGGCGGCCAAGGGAGCGGCGGCGCCCAGCGAGGTGGCCCAGGCACAACTGCGCTTGAACGTGGCCACCGCATCGTTGCATGCGCTTCAGGAACAGAAAACCAAACCCTTCGGCAAGCTTGATCTTACCCGCGCTGGATCGAGCGTTGCCGAAGCACAGGCGGCGATTGACGCCGCGGCCCAAGTCATCGCGCAGTGCAATGTGCACGCTCCCTTTGCCGGCACGGTGTTTTCCCTTCCCGTCACGCGCTACGCCTATATCGAGCCCGGAGCGGAGATATTGCAACTCGCTGACCTCTCCAAGCTCCAGGTACGCGCCTATTTCGACGAGCCGGAGATCGGCGACCTGCAACTCAACAATCCTGTCACCATTGTGTGGGACGCCAAACCGGATATGACGTTCCACGGGCGCATCATCCGCCTGCCCTCCACCATCATCACCTACACCACCCGCAACGTGGGCGAGGTGCTGGTGAGCGTGGAAGATTCGAATGGAGTGCTCTTGCCAAACACCAACGTGGTGGTCACCGTCGTCACGCACGAGGTGCGCAATGCGCTCACGGTTCCCCGCGAGGCTCTCCACATTGAGGGTGGCCGGGATTATGTTTACGTGGTGTCGGGCGGCACGCTGCATCGCGCCGCGGTCCAGGTGGGCGCTATCAACCTCACCCTGGTGCAGATCGTGAGCGGCCTGAAGGAGCATACGGTTGTCGCCCTGGGCTCGACCAATGGCGCGCCGATCACTGAGGGTGTTCCTCTTCGCATCGTCAATTGAGGATATGGGTGAGACGCGCCTGCCAGTTCGTATTGCTGGGTATCGTCACCGTGCTTGTGTCAGGCGGCGCGCGTGCCCAGGTTTCTTTTTACACGGCTGTTGACCTTGCTCTGCGTAACAGTACGCAGGTGCGCATAAGCGCGGCCGATGTGCGGCACGCCGAGGCTGCGGTCATGGAAAGCGTAGACGCCTACAAACCAAGCTTCTCGGTAGGCTCCAGCCTGGGATATTCGTACGGTTTTCCGGTAGGACAGCCTTCGATTTACAGCGTCTCGGCTAATTCACTGGCCTTTTCCTTTTCCCAACCCAGCTACATCCGCGCCGCCCGGAAAGCTCTGCTGGCGGCGCAACTTCAATTGAAGGATACCCGGCAACAAGTCATCCTGGACACGGCATTGGACTACATCGAGCTGACCCGGGTGAACCAGCAGATGACCGCACTCGATCAGGAAACCGGCTTCGTTCAAAGACTGGTGGAGATCGAAACGGATCGTGTCGATGCCGGGCTGGACAGCAAAGTTGAGTTGACGCAGGCGCGTTTGATCGGAGCCCAGATCGCGCTCAGGCGACTCCATCTTGTAGACCAGGCTGACATGGTGCGGCTGCGGCTTGCTCATTTGACGGGTCTAAGCCCGGGAGACATCGTCTCTGAACCGCAGACCATTCCCAAAACGCCCGAGATCTCGGCGCAGGATCAAATCGCGGACAACAGCAACGTGAAGGCTGCATACGCCTCAGCCCAATCAAAGTTCTACACTGCCGTTGGAGACGCGCGGCAGAACAACCGGCCCATATTTGCCTTTGGTGGAGAGTACAACCGCTACGCCAAATTCAATAACTACAACGAGTACTACCTGCGCTTTCAGCACAATAACTTCAATGTAGGCATTCAGATCACGATGCCGATCTTTGACGCGACGCGCAAGGCCAAAGCCAAGGGCTCGAGTGCGGAGGCTGCGCAGGCCAGCGCCCAGGCCGATCAACTACGCGATCAGAGCGGAGAGCAAATCCTGCAGTTGCAGAAGAACGTAGCCGAGCTTGGGGCGCAGGAAAAAGTGGCAGAGCTACAAAACGAATTGGCCCAGGATCAACTCGACGCCATCACCACCCAGCTTCACTTGGGCAGCGGCATCCCGGGCGCGGCGGCCCCTTTGCCCAAAGACGAGCAGGCTGCCCGCATCCGCGAGCGCGGCCATTTTGTTGACATGCTCGAAACGCGCTTTCAGCTGACGCAGGCCAGGCTCTCCCTGCTGCGGGCCATGGGAAGGATCGAAGACTGGGCCAAGGCCGTACCCGCGGCCCAGCCCCAGGCGCCTTAACCTTTTGCCTGTGTTTAATTTGCGAACCCTTCCGGGAGCTACAGCCGTCTAATACTGATAGACTGGAAGCTACGCTTATGACGCTAAAAACGTTACTTTTAAATCCCCCATCGTTTGAGAATTTTGACGGCGGAGCCAGCTCTCGCTGGCCTGCTACGCGTGAGATTGAGTCCTACTGGTACCCGGTTTGGCTTGCCTACCCGGCTGGGATGCTGGAAGGCTCCCGCATGCTGGACGCTCCGCCCCATCACATCTCGGCGACCGAGACCATCGAGATTGCGAAGAGCTATGAGTTCCTGGTGCTGTTCACCAGCACTCCGGGCTGGACCGGCGACCAGAAGCTGGCCGAAGCGATCAAGCGCGCCAATCCCCAAATAAAGATTGCCTTTGTTGGACCGCCGGTCACGACTTCGCCGGATCGCGCCCTCAACGAATGCGCGGCCATCGATTTTGTCTGCCGGCGCGAGTTCGATTTCTCCGTGGTTGAGTTTGCCAATGGCAAGCCGCTCGACCAGATTCTGGGCATCAGCTACCTCAAGAACGGGAGCGTGGTGCACAATCCCGACCGCCCCCAGGTGGACAACCTGGATGAAATGCCATGGGTCACGGATGTCTACAAACGCGACATTGATGTGACCCGTTACAACGTACCCTTCCTGCTCTACCCCTACGTTGCCCTTTACTCCACCCGCGGATGCCCGGCGCAGTGCACCTTCTGCCTGTGGCCGCAGACCTTGAGCGGTCATGCATGGCGCAAGCGCTCCACCGATGATGTTGCGGCCGAGATGGCACACGCCAAGGAGCTGTTCCCCGAGGTGAAGGAGTTTTTCTTCGACGACGACACCTTCAACATCCAGAAAGCGCGAACGGTCGAACTATGCGCCAAGCTTAAGCCGCTGAAGCTCACCTGGTCATGCACCTCGCGCGTGACCACCGACCGCGAAACCCTGAAGGCCATGCGTGAGGCCGGATGCCGGTTGCTGATTGTGGGTTTTGAATCCGGCGATCCGCAGATTCTCAAAAACATCAAGAAGGGCGCTACGGTAGAACGGGCGCGCGACTTCGCCCGCGATTGTCATGAGCTCGGCCTCACCATACATGGTGATTTCATCCTCGGCCTTCCCGGCGAAACCAAAGAGTCGATTCGCAATACCATCAACTTCGCCAAGGCTCTCGATGTCGAAACCATCCAGGTATCGATTGCCCATGCGTATCCCGGCACGGAGTTCTATGACTTTGCCGCGGAGAATGGTTTCATCATCAACAATGGAGCCATGGTCGATGAAGGCGGACACCAGCTGGCGCACATCGAGTATCCAGGATTGCCAAAAGACTACGTGCTCGAAATGGTGCACCGCTTCTACGACGAGTATTACTTCCGTCCCAAGGCGGCATGGCGCATCGTGAGCAAGGCTGTTGTCAATCGAGACGTGAAGAGACTGTATGTCGAGGCTAAGTCGTTCCTCAAGCTTCGCGCCGCGCGCAATAAGGTCGTGGCAGACGGTAAGCACAAGGCCGTCCAAAACACCGGGCCCGGTGGTTAACGCCGGCGCATGACACTGCGGAGGTATCTGGTTTTGGCTGTGGTGACGCTTGCCTCCGCCTTCGGAGATACCTCGCTCGCAGTTGGCATGAAGCGCCTTGGGCCGGTCTCTCTGACCCATCCTGATGCGCTGATCACTGCACTTCGAACACCCTGGGTGCTGAGTGGAGTTCTGCTGCTGTTGCTGTGGACTGCCTGCTACCTGACGGCGCTCACCTGGGCAGACCTGACCTTTGTGCTGCCCGCTACTTCTCTCGCCTACGTGGCCGTAGCGCTGCTTTCCAGGTTCTGGCTGCACGAACAGATCTCGCCCGCACGCTGGGCGGGCATAGCCTTGATCACGGCCGGAGTAGGCTTCGTAACCCGGGGTCCGGCCTTTACTACTCGCAATCCTGCATGATGAACCTGGGTTCCGGTCCGGCGATTGCGGTGATGATCGGGGCGATTGTCCTGACCGCTACTGCCGGCGATGTGCTGCTCGCCTCCGCCATGCGTTCCGTGGGTGATCTGGACCAGATCAAGGCAGCGCACGGGCTGCATGGCGCGATCTGGGCCGTACTCAGTGAAGGCCGTTTCCTGGCCGGGGGTGCGTTTATGGCGCTCAGCTTTTTCTCTCTGCTCTTTTCCCTCAGCCACGCCGATGTAAGTCTCATCGCCCCCGCCGCGGGGTCGCTCACCTTCGTCACCAACGCTGTGGCGGCGAAGTGGATGCTGCACGAGAATGTCGATCGCCGGCGCTGGCTGGCAGCGGTGTTCGTCTGCTGTGGCGTCGCTCTGCTCAAGCATTAAGGGGCTGGTCCCTTTGGCCTTTAGAGTCTGCGTGAGAACTGGAGAAACCGCAGGTCCCTCCACTACGCTTCGCTCCGGTCGGGATGACAATTCTATTGCAAGGAAATCGCTTCGGTGCCGCTCAGGCATCGGGAAAGAGCCAGGAATTACACGCTGATTGACGACTTGGCCAGGATTCCGCCGTCGCAGACTACATGCGAACCTGTCATGTAGGCGGTCTCATCGGAGAGAAGCCAGACGACAATACGTGCTGGATCTTCCGGCTCCGCCAATCTCCCCAACGGAATCTCTCTGCAAAGTTGCAGGCGCATGTTTTCAATGTCTTCCGCCGGGACATTGTTCCACATCAACGCCGTCTGCGTTGCTCCGGGAGCAACTGCATTCACTCGTATGCCGAACCTTGCGTAGTCAATTGCCATGCAGCGAACCAGTGAGGAGATAGCTCCCTTGGTTGCGCTGTAAGCACCACAACCTCCCGCAGCCAAGGCGACGAACCCGGCCGGCGAAGAGGTGCACACGATCGAGCCTGAAGTCTGCGCCGCCAGCATCTGCCGCAGGCCATGTTTGCAGGTAAGAAAAATGCCGGTCAGGTTGGTGTCCATAATATGCTGCCAGCGTTCCAACGGCATCTCATGGATCAGCCCACCTATATCAATGCCGGCGTTTGCAAATATGCCGTAAGGTGCACCGAACGCTGGTGGACAAGCGCGAAGGCATCCGCCACCTGCGCTTCGTCAGCTACGTCACAGGCCAAGCCAACCGCTCCGGCCGCACCCTGTTCCCGCGCCGCATCAGCGGCCTGTTCTGCACTTTCGCCATTCTTATCCAGAATGGCGACGCGGTCGCCGCGCCTTGCGCAAAGCAGCGCGGTCGCGCGACCAATGCCGCCGCCACCCCCGGTAATCACGATAAGCCGAGTCTCTGAAGATGCCACCGATGTACCTAAGCGGTCGCTGGGCCGGTAGGCGATACAGTCGATTTCCACTTTCATTCCGGTTGCTACCATTCCCGCCCCGACCGTAGTGCGGGCGGGCTTGTTGGCGCCAAAGAATTCCGTGTATACCTCATTCATCGCCTCGAAGTCTCTGACATCGTGCAGGAACACGGAGCACTTCACGACATCTGCCAGATCGGCTCCGCAGCCACGGAGAATCGTCTGCACGTGGTGCAACACCAGCCTGGTTTGATCCTGCACAGTTGCCTCGGACTGCATCTCTCCCGTTTCCGCATCGACCGGACCCTGGCCGGAAACGAAGAGGAAATCGCCTGCGCGCACGACGCTTGAATAAGGCCCCTGGGGCTTCGGCGCACCTTTCACTTGTAAACGTTCCAACATGAAGCTCTCCCTTGCTCGACTAAATTTCAGGATGTGCTAGGGTACAGCATAGTCGCACCCGTCCTGGCCCGCATCGCTTATCAAGATAACAGAGGTATGACAGCATGACGCCCTGTCCACAGACTCAAGCATCGTGGAGCCGCTTGAATGACGACGCCCTACGATGTGGCCATCATCGGGCTCGGGACTATGGGCAGCTTTGCCGCAGTCGAGTTGGCGCGGCGCGGCTTTTCCGTGGCAGGCTTTGATCAGTTCACTCCCCCTCACAGCCGCGGCAGCCATTCCGGTGGAATGCGGATTTATCGGCTCGCTTATCCCGAGGGCACCGGCTACGTGCCGCTGGCGCAGCGCGCGGGCGAATTGTGGGACCAAGCCGCTGAGCAACTGGGCACAAAGCTGTTGTACCGCACTGGCATGCTTTATATGGGGCGGCCTGGCGAACCCTTCATCGCCGAAGTGCGGGAGAGCGCATCCACCAATCGTTTGCAAGTGGAGACGCTCTCGCCGGCTGAGGTATTCCGCCGCTATCCTGCGTTCGAAATTCCGGAAGACCACGTCGGACTCTTTGATGTGCAGGCCGGCTGGATCGACGTGGACGCGTCCATCGCTTCCAGCCACGCGTATGCTCAGAGCCTTGGCGTTCGCTGCTTTTTCGATCAGCGGGTCAAAGGATGGGACGCGACCACGAGCGAGGTTCGAGTACATCTGGAGAAGGAAACCATTACTGCGGCCAATCTGATCATCACCGCGGGTGCCTGGGCAAGCGAACTGCTGCGCGATCTTCAGCTGCCGCTGGCTGTAAAGCGCAAGGTGGTGGCCTGGTTCGACCCCCTGGACCCTGAGCTTTTCGCGCCGGACCGCATACCCGTCTTTAGCTTTTCAGACAATTTCATCTATGGGTTCCCCAGCGTGCCCGGCCTGGGCGTCAGATTGGCGGAGCACCTGGGCGGTGATTACCTGCCCAACGCTGATGACCCTATTTCGCCTCCGGGACCAGCCGACCTGAACCCGATTGCCGCCAGCGCTGCGAAATATATGCCCAGGCTTGCGGGCGACTACGGCTGAGGCCCGTTCCCGCCTGCGGCATTCGGCGATCTGCCTCTATACCATGACGCCGGATGAGGACTTCATCGTGGATCATCACCCGGAGTTCAAGAACGTGGTCTTTGCCGCGGGCTTCTCTGGCCACGGTTTCAAGTTCGCCCCCTTGATCGCCGTGGCTCTGGCCGATTTGGTGCAGCAGGCGAAAACGTCGTTGCCGATCGGTTTCCTTTCCCTTGGCCGTTCGTCGCTCCAGGTGGGGCTACAACCGATAACGATAAGTAACCGTGGCGGAGACGAACGTTCATTTATGTCAATTGAGCTGCCAAGTAAGCCTCCGGACGATGGGACGCTTACAATGGATTGGTGTTCATTCCGCGGTTCATGCTTCTGGCGTACGTCACGGCAGCCATTGGATCAATGTTTCTGGTGAAAGCAGTCTTCAGACTGGAGTCGCCGCGCGGCCTTGATTTTGTGCACTTCAATTCGCCCACTCCGCAGAAATACCTTATTGAGACCATGGGTGGAGGGGTAGCAGTCCTTGATTACAACAATGATGGGCTGCCCGATCTGTTCTTTGTCAATAGCGGTGAGCTGGTTAACCACATGGAGACGCCGGAGAAGTTCGCTCGCCATGAGCCTAAATACTGGAATCGGCTGTACCGGCAGAACCACGATGGAAGCTTTACCGACGTCACCAAAGCTGCCGGGCTTTCCGGGGCTGGCGATGGAAACTACGGCATGGGAGTGGCGGTAGCGGACTATGACAATGATGGCTATCCGGACATCTTTGTCACCAGCTATGGCAGCAACGTGCTCTATCACAACAATGGGAACGGCACCTTTACCGATGTGACTGCGAAAGCAGGCGTAGCCGGCGGAGGATGGTCCGCGTCTGCCGGCTTTCTTGACTATGACAACGATGGCCGCCTGGATCTCTTCGTTACTCGCTATATGGAGTGGAACACCAAGCAGAGCAAGGTTTGTAACGGGGAGTATCGAACCTACTGTCCTCCCATAGACTTCCCCACCACAACCAACCTTCTTTATCACAACAATGGCGATGGAACATTCACCGATGTGAGTGCCGGTTCGGGTATCGGCCGAGTGAAGGGACGTTCGTTAGGCGTCGCATTTAACGACTATGACGGCGATGGATACACCGACATCTTTGTTGCCAACGACGGCATGCAGCAGTTCCTGTTTCACAACAATAAAGACGGCACCTTTAGTGAACGCGCACTTGAAGCAGGGGTCGCTCTCAGCGATGATGGAAGCCCCTATGCCGGCATGGGCGTCGACTTTCGCGACTACGACAACGACGGCCGGCCCGACCTCATCATCACCAACCTAGCCAAACAGATTTATGCCGTGTACCACAACGAAGGCAACGGATCTTTCGCCTACAGGAGCCTCGAGACCGGTATCGGCACACTATCAGCGCCTAGCTCCGGATGGGGCGTACGCTTTGAAGACTTCGATAATGATGGAAGGAAAGATCTTTTTATCGCCCAGGGACATGTCCTGGACAATGTCGAGCGGATCGATCCGTCCAAACATTATCGCGAGCTGCCTCTTTTGGCTATGAATCGCGGAGAGCGTTTTGAGCGAGCCGATAGCGGGGCATCTGCAGTCGTGGCTGGCCGCGGGTTAGCGATTGGGGATCTCAACAACGACGGGTCCACCGACGCAGTGATCGGTGTCCTTGGTGGGCATCCGCTGATTTTCATGAATCAGGGAAGTAGCGCCCACTGGCTCACGATCTCTCTACGGGGAACGCGGAGTAATCGGGATGGAGCAGGTGCGATTGTTCATGCGAATGGCCAGACCCAGTACGCCAGTACGGCGGGCAGTTACTTGTCAGCCAGCGATAAGCGCATCCATTTTGGTTTGGGAAGTTCAACCACGGCAACGATCGAAGTTATTTGGCCTTCAGGAACCCGGCAGCAGCTCAAAGATGTTCCGGTGGATCGATTTATGGAGATAGTCGAGCCCAATGGCGAAACCAGGCCGAGATAGCAAGAGCGGTAGAGTGCCGCACCTCTCCGAGTCTGTGTGAGAACCTCCTGGAAAAGACGATGGGTGCCCCAGGTCCCCGATTTTGAGACCTGGGATCCTCCACGCAGATGCCGGAAGGCCAAATTGGAGAACTCTAACTTCGAGAAAGCCCTAGGTACTGATGCCACACTCTAAAGCCAGGATGGAATGTGCGTGAGAAGTCGGGTCCGCCGGCATTTGCGTGGAGGATCCCAGGTCTCAAAAGCGAGACCTGGGGCACCCATCGTCTTTTCCAGGAAGGTCTCACACAGACTCTTCCGGGCTGGGCTATGTTTGGCAGGCACATTCCGTCATTCCTAGCTAGACCTACACCCCAAGACGTCGCCGTGACCAGTGCGGCGCTGTGTCTTATGCGAGGCCCCAATTAAAATTGGGCTTTTAGGGCAGCAGGCGCATCAATCCGCTGGCTGCTAGCTCGGCTTGCACAAAACTCGCTGGCCGCCCGTCGGCGCGGCCCACGGCCTCGGCGGCCATGTATCCGCTGCGGACGGCGCCCTCCATCGTGGCGGGCCATCCGGTGGCAATCCAGTCGCCGGCCAGAAAGATGCGCGGCCATGGACTCGCAGGCGACGGTCGAACCAGTGTCCAGCTGCGGACGAATGGAGTAGGTGGCGCGAACTTCCTTCACCACCGCGGCTTTAAGCAGCTTCGCCTGCGCGGCCAGGGGAAAGAATAGAGCCAGTTCCTTGAGCGCCAGATCGATGATCTCCTGACGCTGCATTCCGACCATGGACTTGGACGCACTTACCACCAGCTCCACATAGCTGCCAGGCTTCGCCGCGTCGCTTCTCCGCTTGCAGCAGTGACTTGTGAAACATCCATTGGATGGTGGCATCCAGTAAAATCGCGTGCTCCAGATCGGTGATCTGACGATCGAACCAAAGATGAATGCCGGTGATGGGCGAATGCTCAAACGCCCCCAGGTCCTTCGCCAGCTGATCGGCTTCAGAGTTGCGCGGCAGAGCGGGCAGCAACTTGCTCAACCCTTCAAACGCCAGCGCCAGAACCACGGCGTCACTGGTGAGCTGGGCGCCCTGGGTCGCGATCTTCCACTGTTGCGTATCCTCAAGCCACTGGAAGGACTCCGGAGCGCAGTTTAGTTGCACTTGCCCGCCGCGGCTCTCCAGGTAATCGATGGCGCGGCTGTAAAGTTCGCTCAAAGGAATGATGGGAACACCCATGCGCCCCGCTCCCGGGGAAAGCAGGAGCGACTTCCGAATCACCTGCCCCGCATAATGCACTGACATGCGATCCGGATCCTCATTGAGCGCACTCACCAACACCGGCTTCCAAAAACGCTCGATGGCCCCCCGAGTCTGACCATGCCGTGCCAGCCACTGGGCAAAGTTCTCTTCTGTGTCGTTGGGAATGCCGGCGACAAACGCGCTCAGCCCGCGGCCGATGGCCAGCTTGTCGGAAAAAGAAAACGCCGGCGCGCGCAGAAAGGCCGGCATGTCATGCAAGGGCGCGGGCAAAAACGACGGCTCAAGGACGCTCCTCCGCCCACCCGGCTCTACGAAGGTAAGGCGATCGAACCAGCGGATTGCATCGCTGACCCCGAGGCGGCGATAAAGATCGATGAGGTTGACGCAGTTGCCCAGCAGCACGTGCTGGCAGTTGTCGATCACCTCTCCTGTGCCCGGGTGCTCGTAAGAGGAGGCTCGGCCGCCAAGATAGCGCCGTTTCTCGAGTAAACGGACCTGGTATCCTGCGTCCGCCAGGGCGCACGCGGCTGAGAGCCCCGCCAGTCCACCGCCGACCACTGTGACAGAGCGCAAACCTGTCAGGCCCACACTCCCTGCGCCAGCGTCTTGAAAAGGCCGCATCCCAATATGCTCAGCTTCTCATACGCCGGCACCCCAACCCGCGCGGAAAAAACATCAAAGTTGCGCTGTTCGATGTGCCGCAACAAACGATGGTAAATGGTGACCAGAACCCACATTGCGGCCCTGCTGTCAGGTGAGATCAAGGGCAGCAACGCTTCCGCGGATTTGTAAAACTGTCCCGCACGCTCGGCCTGCATGGCGAGCACCTGGCGCTGCTGCGGCGTCAATTGCCGGCCACTGGAGATTTCGCTCATGGAGCTGGCGGACACACCGAAGCGTTCCAAATCTTCGAGCGGTAAATAGAGACGGCCGCGCTGCGCATCTTCTGCCACGTCGCGAAGAATGTTGGTCAACTGAAAGGCAATGCCGGTTTCTTCCGCCAGCTTCTCTGCCCGCGGATCGAGGTAGCCGAAAATTCGAATACAGACCAGTCCGACGACCGAAGCAACCAGGTAGCAGTAGCGGTACAGGTCAGCGAAGGTAGCATAGGCAGCGACCCTCGGCTCCAGGTCCGAGGCTGTGCCTTGGACCAGCTGATCCAGAAGCTGCGCCGGAATGGCGAATCGGCGTTGCGCATCCAGCAGGGCGACGAAAACCGGGTCGCTCGTGCTTGCACCGGCTTGTGCCTGGTGCCAGTTACCCAGCCAGCGGTCCAGCGCGATACGGCGGTCGGCGATGGGTTGGGATTCATCGTCGGAAAGATCATCAGCCTGGCGCATAAAGGCGTAGACGGCGCAAATTGCGTCTCGCTTGCTCGCCGGCAGGGCGATGAAGGCGTAGTAAAAATTTTTTGCTTTTTTGCGCGCGATCGCCCGGCAGGTCGCGTACGCCGCTTGAACCTCCGCGGTCACACCGGCCGCCTTCCACTGAATTTGCTCCAGAATGCCCATGCCAACAGGCCGAGCTTCGTCGTCTTTGAGATCGCCGGGCGCGCTGGTGAGCACGTCGTACTGTCTGCGCTCGATGGCATTGAGAATCTCCAGCCCGCCTCGGCTGAATAGATCAAGATCGAGGGCCAGCTCGCGATCGACCATGGCGATTAAGGGCAGGCCCTGGGCGAAGAGTTGGCGCGCATAGTCGACCTCATGCCGCATCAACTCGCGAAAAGCCGGGGTCGGCTCATGTTTGGCAAGTGTCGCTTCGTCCACCCCAAAACGCTGCATATCTTCGAGTGGCAGGTAGATCCTGCCTCGCGCATAATCGGCGCTTACGTCCTGCCAGAAGTTTGCCAATTGCAAAGCGGTGCAGGTGAAGTCGGAGAGCCGGAACATCTCCGGGTCACGATAGCCGCAGGCGTAAAGCACCAGCCGCCCGACCGGATTGGCGGAGTATCTGCAGTAATCCAGTACATCGTCCATCGTCTGGTAACGCGGCACGTTCTGATCCTGGCGAAAGGCGACCAGCAAGTCGGCAAAGGGCTGCTGAGGAATATCGCAGGCGCGTATGGTCTCCGCCAGCGCGACAAAGACCGGATGGCGCGCCTCACCCCGGTAACAGGCGTCGAGCTCCCGTCCCCACATATCCAGCAGCGCGAGCGATTGCTCTCGATTCCCTACCTCGTCGCCCAAGTCATCGGAGATGCGGCAGTAGGCATAGATGCTGTAGAAATGAGGCCGCAGCCGCGTCGGGAGAAACCACGAGGCGACATGAAAGTTCTCGTAGTGCGTAGTGGCCAGCCGGCTGGCAGTAGGCGCGCGCCTGATCGAGGGTCGGGCGCTGCTCGGGCATGCGGTATTCCGCCGGCAGCGCGGACCAGCCCCGCTCCAGCAGTTCCCGATCATACTGAACACTCTCGACTGTCATTGCTGCCTCGTTCACCCGAAATAGAACCGCAGATCTCCTTGCGCAGTGCTCACGCTACGCTCTGTCGCGATAACAATTCGTTGCTGAGGTGTGGAATGGCATCTCCAAAACACGAGATTGTGGCATCCCCACCGGAGCGTAAATTCCACGGACATATAGCTGCCTCCCTAAGGAATGATAGCCGTCTTGATGTCGTTGGAGCGATCCTTCAGCCGCCGCAGCACGGTTTCCAGATCCGACAACTGCGCCCTCCCGGTGATGTATTCGCTGCACTTGAATCGCCCACTCGCCAGCAGGTCAAAGGCTTTGCGGCACGCTGCCGGCGTGTGATGGAAACTCGCCTTGAGCGTTATGTCGTTATAGTGCAGGCGATTGGTATCGATTTCCACTTTGGTCCCCGCCGCGCAGCCGCCAAAAAAATTCACCGTGCCCCCGCGACGAACCATGTCCACTGCCCACTGCCAGGTAAGAGGGGTCGCCACTGCTTCAATGGCCACATCCACGCCCCGGTGATCGGGGGTCAGGCCGCGAACCGCGGCTACGGCATCAATCACAGACGCTGTATGCACCACGTGGCTGGCGCCGAAAGTCGTTGCCGAGGCAATCTGCTCGTCGCGTTTAACCACCGCGATCACTTTCATGCCGGAAAGCTGCGCCACGTGCATGAACATCAGGCCGATCGGTCCCGCACCGATCACCACCACACTGTCACCGCGCCTGGCCCCCGTCTCCTCCAGGCCGCGCACTACGCAAGCCAGCGGCTCGGTCAAAGCTGCATGCTCCAGTGGCAGACTTTCCGGAACGATGAGCGTATTTTTGGAGACGATGCGGGCCGGGATGCGGATGTATTCGGCGTAAGCGCCGTTGTTGAAGAGCAGATCCTCGCACAGGTTTTCCTGTTTGCGGACGCACCAGAAGCAGACGCCGCAAGGCGCCGAATTCAGCGCCACCACCCGCATGCCTGGCTTGAAGCTGCGCACGCCGGCGCCGGTCTCGTGGATCACGCCGGCCAGTTCATGCCCGAATAGCGCCGGCGGCGCGATCATCCTGGCATGATAGCCCCGGCGGAAGACTTTCAGGTCGGTGCCGCAAGTGAGCGCGGCATGAACGCGGATGACAATCTCCCCCTTACCAGCGGCGGGAATAGGAACCCGTTCAATCCTGACGTCTTCTTTGCCGTAGAGCACGGCAGCGTTCATCTCACTTAGCATGCCTTCCTATTCTCGCCCAATCCGGGCAGGCGTGCCTTCAATCATGATCTTCATTGAAGTCGCTTTGGGCTCGGAGGCAATGGCGAGGGCCTCAACCGCCTCGGACAAAGGAAACCGATGCGAGACCAGCCGGGTCAGGTCATATCCCTGGCCATAACCCTCGAAAACCAGCCGAAGGGCTTCGTCCTGAATGTCGACCGAGGCGCTATAGGAACCCAGCAGCGTCTTCTCGTCCACGCACACCGCGGCGGGATCGATAGTTGCCTCCCCGTGCTGGGTCTGCGCGAACAGCAGCACGCGGCCGCCGGGACGGGCCGCATCCATTGCAGTACGAATCAGCGCATTCCCTGCCGCCGCCAGAATGACGGCATCCGCTCCCCGGCCTTCGCTGGCGGCGCGGACCACCTCAACCACGTCTTCTCGTGAAGCGTCGATGGGCGAATCAAGCCCGAAGCGCGCCGGCCACGGCGTGCCGCTCCGGGTAAAGGTCCGACGTGAACACCTTTGCACCCGAGCGTTTGGCCAGGGACGCAAGCATGATTCCGATCGGCCCCTGACCAATCACCAAAACGGTCTCGTCCGCTGCAAGATTGAGGCTGCGCACGCCCTTGAGGCAGGTATTCAACGGCTCGACGAACACGGCCTGGGCAAAAGGGATGCCGTCAGGAATCTTGATCAGCCCGCGTTTCACGATCCAGTCCATGACCCGCACATAGCCGGCGAAGCCGCCGCCGGAGGGCTCAAAGCCCGCGCTGCAGCCTACGCGCTTGTAAACCGGACATTGGGCAAAGGTTTTCTTGCGGCAGTAGTAGCAAGTCCCGCAGGGGATGTGGTGGAACACAGCCACCCGGTCGCCCACGGCGAACGCTTCTACTCCGGCTCCCACGGCCGCGATCGTGCCTACGGTTTCATGACCGAAGATGCGCGGCGCGGAGTGCGACCCGGTGTGAATCTTCTTCAGGTCAGTGCCGCAAATGCCACAGCATGAACCTGGATGAGCACTTCTCCCGGCCCGATCGCGGGCACCGGAACGGTCTCGATACGGACATCGTTGACGCCGCGATAGACCGCGGCCTGCATGGTCGCGGGCAGAGCGGCCGGTCCATTCTTCACGATTTCCGCTGCGGTCTGCATCCTTGTCACCTCGCCGCCGCCGCGGTAGCGCCACCCATCAGCGGGCCCAAGGCCGCAGCCATGGCTACTGCGCCTCTCCTGCCATTCTTGCCCATACGCGCCAGGCCCGGCCAATAACGGGGCCGGATGGCGACGTGAGCCAAAAGGGCCGCCAGCCGCAACTGGCCCTGGTCGTCGGTGTACCGGCTGAAGTCCGGCAACATCTCTCCCGCGGCATCCGAAACCGCCTTCAGGCAATAAAATGCGATCCCCTGGCCGCGAGCCAAACGGGCCACCGCGGCCGCCTCCATATCAACCAGGACGGCCTGGTATTTCTCCCCAAGCCCCCGCTTTTCCGCAGCCAGGGCCACATGGTCAATGGTTACTAACCTGAGCGGCGCCCGCGTTTCCCGCGCGTGGCGGAGAATTGGTGGCAAACCCCTCTCCGGTAGCGGCATCCACTACTTCGTTCACCACGTAGGCGCTGCCTGGCTGCATGCCGCAGGAGAGGGCTCCAGCCCACCCAACGGAGACCAGGGCATCAGCGGAACATCTTGAGCGGCAATCGCGCAGGCTCGCTCCGCTGCCTCCTTACCCATGCCCGCACAAACCGCGATGCAAGAATCCCCGTCCACCGTGCCTTGCCAGGCGGACTCTCCCTGGCGGGCGGGCATCGGCTTCCATCCCTGCACCAGCGGCTTCAATTCGCCGGCCATGGCCGCGATGATGCCAATGCGTCTCATGCGGGAGGCGCGTACCCATGCGCGCGAAACCAATCAATGGCCGACCGCAGCGCCGCATAAACAGGGACCACGCGGAACCCCAGCTCGCGCTCCGCTTTGGCGGAGGAGACAAACATCTTTTTCTTGCCCATGCGCACGGCCTCCACGGTAGCACGCGGCTCGCGCCCGCGCAGCTTCCCGGTGACGGTTTGATCCCACAGTGCAAACATCATGGCCACGCTATGCGGAACGCGCATGGTAGGAGAAGGCAAGCCGGTGATCGCGGACATTTTATCCAGAAGCTGCTTCAAGGTCAGGTTTTCACCGCCCAGAATGTAGCGTTCGCCGGATCGGCCCGTCCCAGAGCATTGACGTGGGTCCTGGCTACTTCGTTCACATCCACCAGGTTGAGTCCGGTATCCATATATGCCGGAAATTTCCGCTTGAGAAAATCCACCACGATGCGGCCGGTCGGCGTGGGCTTGATGTCGCCGGAACCGATGGGCGTCGTGGGATTGAGAATGATCACCTGCTGGCCATCGCGCGCCGCGGCCACTGCCTCCTGCTCCGCCAGGTACTTGGACCGCTTATAGTGCCCGATCATGTTGGCGAGCGAGACCGGCGTCGCCTCATCCGCCAGCCGTCCGTCGGAGAAAAACCCCATGGTGGCTACGCTCGAGGTGTAAACCACCCGGGCAACGCCTTCTTCGCGCGCGATGCGCAGCAATTCACGCGTACCGGTCACGTTGGTCGCGTGCATCTGTTCCGGATCGGTCACCCACAGCCGGTAATCGGCCGCCACATGCATGACCGCATCACAGCCAGAAATGGCTCTGCGCAGCGCTTCCACCTGCAACAAATCGCCGGTAACGGTTTCGGCGGGCAGCCCGGCGAGATTTTCGAGCTTGCTGGTAGGGCGGATGAGGATGCGTAAATCAGCACCGCGACGGGACAGTTCTTGCGCTACGTGGCTCCCGACGAACCCTGTAGCTCCTGTGATGAAAACTTTCAGACCTGTACCTCTATTGCCCGGAGCATGTGAAGCATACGGCCTTTAGGCCGTGCGTGACAACTACTTCGATGCTTTATATCAGGGCCCGACTTTACTCGGGCCGTTTGAGATCAACTAACATCTGGGCTTGAGTCCCTGCGGTCTTTCTGCAGGATGCGACCTGGCAGGGGCTAAAGCCCACTCCTTTTCCGTTGCTTCACGGCCGACTAAAGTCAGGCCCTGATACAAAGCATCGGAGTAGTTGTCACGCACACTCTTTAGCCCGTACCCTTCACCCGAGCGCTATTCCAGTGCTTCAGGATGCAGACCAAAGCCCTTTTCGCCGGCCGCCTTCTTTTCGTTCCACTTCTTCACCCAGGCTTCCCAGCTTGCGCCGGCGGCGCGGTCTTTGCCGCTGAAGGTCAACCCCGCGATTTCGCTATAAGCGATCGAACGCTTCTCCGGCGAATCCTTGGGAAAAGCCGCACCCAGGACTGGGCGAGCGATGCTCCCGTCTTGCGATCGAAGATATAGCCTTCTACCACCGAGCCATCCTTGCAGGTGATGGTGACGTCGCCGCGATAATCGAAGGCCTTCTCCAGCGCGTCAAGCACCTCCGCATCGCTGCCCAAAACGGGCGCCCAGCCTTCAAGGTTCTCGTGCTCGGTTCCCGGCGCCAGCTCCAGCGAATCGGGATCAAGCTGCGGCGTGGTCGCCCCCTTTTGCCCGGTCATACCCGTGTCTCTTCCATCTGACGCTTGGTGTCCCCGGAAATCTGCACCAGCGATGGCGACGAATGCCCGGAAAACTGCGGAGAGTTCAGCAGATCACGCGCACCCCGATCGACGTATTTATCGAAAAGGGTCGCGCGGACCGCAGACATGAATCCGCGGAAAGAGCCAAACATGTCGTTGACCGAGGAAGGCTCATATCCGCAACTGACCATGCAGTTGGCGCATTTCGGATTGCCCGACTCGGTGCCGTAGTTCTCCCACTCCGTCTCCTCGATCAACTCCTTGAACGTGGAAGCGTAGCCATCCTGCAGCAGATAGCAGGGCTTCTGCCAGCCGAAAATGTTATAGGCAGGGTTGCCCCAGGGCGTGCATTGGTAATTGCGCTTGCCCATCAGGAATTCCAGAAACAGCGGAGACATATTGAACTTCCAGTGCTTCTCCCGGTTGGACAGAATCGCGCGGAAAAGCCTGCGGGTGCGCGCCCGGCCCAGGAAATGTTTCTGATCCGGCGCCTTCTCGTAGGAATAACCCGGGAGAGATCACAATGCCCTCGACGCCCATCGCCATGACTTCATCGAAGAAGGCGCGCACGCTGTTGGGGTCGGCGCCATCGAAAAGCGTGGCGTTGGTGGTGACCCGGAATCCCCGCTTGACCGCCTCGCGGATTCCCTCCACCGCCTTGTCGTAACCGCCTTCGCGGCAGACGGAGAAGTCGTGGTGCTCCCGCTGACCGTCAAGATGGACCGAAAACGTCAGATACTTGCTGGGCTTGAAGAGGCCGATCTTTTCCTTGAGCAGTAAGGCATTGGTGCACAGGTAGATGTATTTCTTGCGCGCCACCAGCCCTTCCACAATCTCGGCAATCTGCGGATGCATCAGCGGTTCGCCGCCGGGAATAGAAACCATGGGCGCGCCGCACTCTTCGACCGCCCGGAAGCACTCCTCGGGCGAGAGCTCCTGCTTGAGAATGTGCGCGGGATACTGAATCTTGCCGCATCCGGCGCAAGCCAGGTTGCAACGAAACAGCGGCTCCAGCATGAGGACCAGCGGATAGCGCTTTTGGCCGCTCCAGCGCTTCTTGAGCACATAGCTGGCCACGGTCCACATCTGTGAAATCGGCACTGCCATCGTTTCAAATCTCCTTAAGCTCTCGCCATTGCCCGGCGGTAATCGGTCAGCGCCAGCAAGGGAAATAATTCCGGTAAAGATGGTAGGAAAGATAAAAGACCCGGGGAAAACCGGTGCCGGTCACAACCGCCTGGCGCGCCGCGCCTTCTCCCATGCTTTCATCCCATGAACCATCGGGCAGCTGCCGCTCCAACAACCAGCGAACTCCCTTGGCCACCGAGTCGCTGCGCGTGTCCCCGGCCGAGAGCAGACCCAGAATCGCCCAGGCGGTCTGCGACGGCGTGCTCGGCCCAACGCCGCGGGTTGTCGGATCGTCGTAGCTGCCGCAGCTTTCACCCCAGCCGCCGTCCGCGTTCTGCACCATGCGTATCCACTCGGCTGCCTGCTGAATCTGCGGCTCGTGGTTCCAGACCCCGATCGCCTCCAGGCCGCGCAGCACCAGGAAAGTGCCGTAAAGATAATTGACGCCCCAGCGGCCGAACCAGCTTCCATCTGGCTCCTGCTCGTTATAGATGAAGCGAATGGCCTTCTCGACCCGCCGATCTTTTTGCGTATAGCCGTAGGTGGCCAGCATCTCCAGGATGCGGCCGGTGATGTCGACCGTCGGCGGATCGAGCATGGCGTTATGGTCGGCAAACGGGATGTTCTCAAACACCATCTTGGTGTTGTCTTTGTCGAAGCTGGCCCAGCCGCCGTTCTTGCATTGCATGGCGAAGATCCAGGCAATCGCGCGCTGGCAGACATCGTATTGATAGCGTTCCCGGGCGTGGTTGTCGACCTTGTTCAGTGCCAGAAGCACCTGGGCGGAATCGTCCGTGTCGGGATAAAACTCGTTATTGAATTCGAAGTACCAGCCGCCAGGCTGCGCATTCCTTACCTTCACCGCCCAGTCGCCCTTGTGCCGCACTTCCTTGGACAGCATCCAGTCGGCGGCTTTGAGCAGCCGCGGATCGGTGCGCGAAACGCCGCATTGCCCCAGCGCATATACCGCGTAAGCGGTATCCCATACCGGAGACATGCAGGGCTGCATGCGGAAAGTGGGCTCTGTAAAGTCGGGAATCCCTTCGTCTTCGATGCCCAGCTTCTCGAACTCATCCATGGCGCGGATGGTTTGCGGGTCGTCGATCGAATAGCCCAGACATCGCAACGCGAGAATGGCGTTGAGCATGGCTGGATAGATCGCGCCCAGTCCGTCGCTCATCTCCAGGCGTTCCAGAATCCACTTCTCCGCTTTCCTGATGGCGATGGTGCGCAGGGGCCGGATATGCACCCGCTCCGCCCAGTGGAAGAGCCGGTCCACTATCAGGAAGAAGTTGCGCCAGCCTAGTATCTTGCGATCCCAGCGGAGGTGCAGCTTGGCATTCGTCTTGCCGCCAACGAACAGCTCGTCGATTCCATTCTCAGGAGCAAGCTTCTTGAAGGGCTTCTTTGCATATGCGATGGAAAGCGGTACCAGGATGGCCCTTGACCAGGAAGAAATCTCGTAGATGTTGAAGTAGGCACCAGTTGGGAAAGAGGACCAGCTCCGGAGGAATGGCGGGTACTGCGTCGTATTCGTACTGGCCGAAAAAACAGAGGTAGATCTTAGTGAAGGTATTACATTCCACAACGCCGCCATGTTGCAGAATCCATTGGCGCGCGTGGGCCATGATCGGATGATCCGGCAGCCATCCCATGAGTTTGCAGGCGAAATAAGCTTTGACCGAAGCGCTGATGTTGGAGGGGCCGCCGGCGAAGATACTCCAGCCGCCATCTTCGTTTTGCTTGCGCAGGATCTCGGTCACTGCCCGCTTCATCTTGCGCTCGTCGCCGGTGCCCAGCAACGTATGCACCATGATGTAGTCGGATTCGAGGGTGGTGTCGGCCTCCAGCTCGCCGCACCAATAGCCATCCGCGTGCTGCTGGGAAAACAGAAAATCCCGGGCACGTGAGACGGAGGATTCTACCTGGTCTAACCCCGCGTCAATACGCCCAAAACGCGGAATCGCTGACTGCCCACTTACAAACGGTCTACTCATCTGGACCTGACGCTCTCTCTCGAAATGACTGCAAACCCGGAGTTAAACCGGCACAGGCCGGATGGCCTGCACGATCTCCGGAGGCAGCCCAAAGCGAACATTTTCCGGCATCACTTCCACTTCTTCGACGTCTGAGAACCCGCGTCCACGCAGGTAAGTCACTACTTCGGCGACCAAAACTTCAGGCGCCGATGCCCCCGCCGTGACCGCCACGGTGGTCGGCACCCTCCAGCCACGCAGGATTGATCGCTTCGGAATCTTCGATCAAAAATGCGTTAGTGCTTAGATTGCGCGAGACTTCAACCAGGCGGTTGGAGTTGGAACTATTGTTCGATCCCACCACCAGCACCAGATCCGCCTGATGGGCGACGTTCTTGACCGCTACCTGGCGATTCTCCGTGGCGTAGCAGATGTCCTGGGTGTGGGGCCCGACGATTTTGGGAAATTTTGCCTTGAGAGCGTGGATGATGTCCCGCGCTTCATCCAGGCTCAGGGTGGTCTGCGTAAGGTAGGCAACCCGTTCAGGATCTGGGACTTGCAGGGCTGCCACTTCTTCTACGGTAGAAACCACCTGGGTCACTTCAGGAGCTTCGCCGAGGGTGCCCTCAATCTCGTCGTGGTCGCGATGCCCGATCAGCACCAGCGAATAGCCTCCACGGGCAAATTTGACCGCCTCTACGTGCACCTTTGTCACCAGCGGGCAGGTAGCGTCGATCACCTTGAGTTTGCGCGACTTGCTGCGTGCGCGCACCGCCGGGGAAACCCCGTGCGCGCTGTAAATGACCCGCATTCCCTCTGGAACATCGTCGATGTCGTCGACGAAGATGGCGCCTTTCTCTGCCAGCTCATTGACGACAAAACGGTTGTGAACGATCTCTTTGCGAACGTAGATGGGAGCGCCAAAGGTTTCGAGCGCTATGTTCACCACGTCGATGGCGCGCACCACGCCAGCACAGAAGCCGCGCGGTTTGAGAAGAAGAACCCTCTTGGCCGAGGATAATGGGGGACTTATCACATTTACCAGTATAACGCGCCATCTTCGGTGTGACAGGGAGTCTAGCCCAGAACCCAGTTGCCACCCTGCCAGCCATATTGCGCCAAATTGCATCAGGTACAGGGAGAGTCCCCCACATCTCGCTTTTTCGCGAGATGTGGAATAGCACTGCTATTAGCCAAGATTGGCTCGGGATGCAAAGCCTAGAAACTGACCTTCGCTGTATCCCACATCTCGCGAAAAACGAGCGAGATGTGGGGCACCCGGGATCCGCGGTAGGAAACCCGCCTAGGCTTTTTGCTTGCCCGCTTTGCGGCTGCTCTTCAACATCTGTTCCGCGTGGCGCAGCGAGGTCTCAGTCAATTTTGCTCCGCTCAGCATGCGCGCCACCTCTTCGGTTCGCTCCTTTTCGTTGAGTAGCCGAACAGAGGTCTTGGTTGTGCCCTGGCGCTCCTGCTTCTCTACCAGAAAATGCTGGTCGGCAAAAGCAGCGATCTGCGGCAAATGGGTTACGCAAAGTACCTGCTGCGCACGGGAGAGCTCCTTCAGCTTCTGCCCCACTGCCTCCGCCGCGCGGCCGCCAATTCCGATATCGATTTCATCAAAGACCAAGGTGCGCGGGATGGGTGATTTACGCCGCGTGTTTCCCTGCCCCCGCGCTGCCCCTTCCTCCACGCTGACCTTGAGCGCCAGCATCACCCGCGATAACTCGCCCCCAGAGGCGATTTGCTCCAACGGCTTCAACGGCTCGCCGGCATTGGTTGCGATCCTGCAATCCACCGCATCCCACCCCTGCCGGGTCCAATGAGGTTCCGATTCCTGCGCTGTGACCTGCACCACAAACTTTGCTTTCATGGCCAGATCATTGATGTGGGCTACGGCAAGTTTTTCGAGCTTAGCGGCCGCGGCTGTGCGCTCCGCGGTGAGTGCCGACGCCGCCAGGCGGTAAGCATCCGCAGCCCGTGTTTGCGCCGACCGCAATTCCAGCAGCAACTGATCACGGTTTTCGACCTCCGCCAGTTTCGCCGCCACCTCCTGCCCATGAGCCATCACATGCTCCAGAGACGGGCCATATTTTCGTTTCAAGCGATTCAGGAGTTCCAGGCGATCTTCCACTTCCTCCAGCCGGTTTGGGGAGGCCTGAGCCCTGGATGCATAGTCCCGCACCGTTGCGCTTATATCTTCGACCACCGCGCGCACTGACTTCGCCTGCTGTACTGCCTCGTCAAACTGCGGATCGTAGCGGGCAAGCTCCTCCAGATTTTTGAGCGCGGCGCGCAAGGCAGCCTCGGCCGACCGGTCGCTCTCGTACAGCAACTCGTGCGCGCTCATGGCAGCAGCGAGCAGCTTCTCGGCGTTGGCTAACATCCGCCGCTCTACCTCCAGCGCTTCGTCTTCTTTCTCCTTGATCGCCGCGCCCTCAATCTCGTTCTTCTGAAAGCTCCACAGGTCGGCTTCGCGCAAGCGCATCTGTTCATCGCCTTCCAGACGATGCAGCCGGCCACAGGTATCGGACCACTCCTGAAATGCTGTTGCCACCCGCTCCGGGGAAATGCCCGCACTCCGGTCCAACAGCTGACGTTGCTGGGCTTGGTCAAAGCTGCCCATGGTCTCGCTCTGCGCATGAACCAGGGCCAGTTCCGGAGCAAGTTGCCGCAGCACGTTGACCGTGGCGGGTTGGTTGTTCACGTAGACCCGGCCTTTACCGCCGGCTTGTATTTCGCGGCGCAGAATGATCTCCGCGCCTTCGGCATCGATGCCATTCGTTTCCAGGGTGTTCTCAGCACCCGGCGTGCTCTCAAACACGCAGGCCACCACCGCCCGTTCTGCTCCGTGGCGCACGACTTCGGAAGAGGCCTTATCCCCCATCAAGAGCGCCAGCGCATCCACCAGAATGGACTTGCCGGCACCCGTCTCCCCCGTCAGTAGATTGAGGCCGGGACCAAAGACAGCGATGGCGTGATCAATGACGGCATAATTTTCCGCGCGCAATTCGAGCAGCATGGACCAGGTTCCTAGATTGTGCAGCAGATGTGCGGCGCAACCAATATCGTAACTCCAAGCCTCACAGCATCATCGAGGCAAGGCGCAGCATAGCATGAGAGTAATTGCACGGGTTACCCTGCGCCGGCATCTTACGCCGCAACTTGGTTTCGCCATCGCTTGTCTGCTACCGTGAAAGAGGAAGTGATGATGTCCCCCTTTCATATCGCGGTTTTTCTTCTACTTCAGGCTGACGACGGATCGACGCCTGTAGCCCATTCCCCTACCTCTGGATTCAGCGCTGTTATCGATATGGTGCGCAACAGCGGCCCGGTAGCGATCGCCGTGCTGGTTATGCTGTTGATCGCCAGCCTGTACTCCTGGGCCGTCATTCTGGGTAAATCGACTATGTTCCGCCGGGCTCGCAACCAAAGCCGCCGTTTTATGCGCGCATTTCGCAAGGCCGACCGCCTGCAGGAAATTTCCGCGGTTAGCGACCAATTCAAACCCAGTCCCCTGGTTACGGTTTTCGATGAGGTATATGACACCTATCGCCGCCAGACCGGGGGTTTCGGACCGCCCAAGAACATCGTCACGCTGGAGCGCGCAGCGCAAGCGGCATCCAGCGAATCGCTGACCGTTCTCGAGCGGCGTCTGACCTGGCTGGCGACCATCGGCGCAGTCGCTCCGTTCGTGGGTCTATTCGGCACCGTGATGGGGATCGTGGATGCCTTCCACGGCCTGGGCACGGAAGGCGCGGCCACTCTGCGGGCGGTAGCTCCTGGAGTCTCAGAAGCCCTGATCACGACCGCCGCCGGTCTGCTGGTGGCCATTCCCGCGGTAATCGCCTACAACCAGTTCACTGCTTCGCTGCGCGAGTTCGCCTCCCGCATGGACGACTTCTCCCGCGAGTTACTGAATAGCCTGGAAGAAATCAGTCCCAAACAAGAAGCCATGGAGAGGGAGGCCGCGAGTGGCCTTCACCGCTAGTACCGGCCATACCCGAACCTCGCTTGCGGAAATCAACATCACCCCGCTGGTGGATGTGGTCCTGGTCCTGCTCATCATTTTTATGGTCACGGCGCCGGTGCTGCAGTCCGGCATCGACGTCTCCGTGCCAAAAACGCGCAGCGTGAAAGAGATCACCCAGCAGCGGATGGTGCTGACCATCGACCGCGATCAGAATGTCTTTCTGGGAGATAAGCCCGTCAACCTGGCTCAACTGCCCACGCTGCTGCACCAACCCAAGACCGATCCAGCGAACCAGGTCATTTATCTGCGGGCCGACGAGCGAGTTCCCTTTGGTGCATTCGCTTCGGTCATGGACGCGGTCAAACAAGCCGGCATCACGAACATCAGCATTGTGACTCAGCCGCTGCAAAAGACGGCGAAGTAGCAGGCCATGGCAGGGTTCTCTTCCAACGACCTTCTTGACCAGCCGGATGGCATCGCCTCGCCCATCTTCCAGTCCACCCTGCTGCATGGGCTGGTTGTCGGCCTGTTGATCGGCTATGGCTACATGCACAACCTGTTCCACGGCAGTGAGTGGGGCGCCAACGCCTTCCAGCAAGGCGCCATCCAGGCCACCCTGGTTTCGACAGCCGCTCTGCCTCTGCCTCAGGATCACCCGCCGACGGACAACGTGCTGGCAACCGAAACCCCGAGTGTAGCCCCGGCGTTAGAGGAGCAGAAACAGGAACCTCTTCCTCTGCCCGAAGCCGTGCCCATCCCTGAAAAGCAGCCCCCGCCGAAGCCCCAGGCCAAGCCACTTCCAAAAGCCCCGCCGCAGCACCAGCCGCCGCCTAAACCGCAGAACAAAGCAAATTATGGAGAAGCAGCGCCGGCTAATGTCCCCCGCGCAACTGCGGCCAACAACGCAGCGAACAGCCCCATCGCACAAACAGGAGGAGATTTTGGCTCCCGCTTTGGCTGGTACGTGGATGTGATCAAGCGCAAAGTTGCACAGGATTGGTATCTGCAGGAGGTAGAGCCCAGTACACCGGCAGGAGCTACCGTCTTTGTACAGTTCACCGTCGCGCGCGACGGCTCTCCCGGCAGCATAAGCCTGGCCACGCCGAGCAGTTCGCCATCACTTAACTCCTCATGTCTGCATGCGGTGCAGCGGGTGGATACCTTTGGTCCCCTGCCCGCCGGCTACAACGAGAACAGCTTGAATGTGCTCTATCACTGCACCTATCCCGGAGCGGGAGCGCGATAAAGGGGTGGGCGATGAAGAGCTTGATGAGACAGGGGGACGAAAAACGTTCTACGAAGGGCACGGCTTGAGCCGTGCCGTAGCCAGCTATTCTGATGAGGGCTTTAGCCCCTGGGGACAGTCTTTTAATGTCCGGAAAAGCGTACCTCAGCGGCTAAAGCCGGGTTGCGAGCATGGCCTTTTGCGGCACGGCTGAAGCCGTGCCCTTCGTATAAGGCATGTTCCGGAGTTTGGGGAGCGCGATAAAGGGGTGGGCGATGAAGGTACACGATGAGGTTACCACTGTAACCAATTGCGATTTTTATCATATAAACTCAAGACTGCGTTGGGCATGAGAATCCGAAACAGATCCCCCCACTCCCGAGTTTTGTTTCTCATCCTTCTATTCCTGCCCCTCGGGGCCGGTGCACAGGACTGGGTCCGCACGGGAACCAATCTGGGCGCGGCACGCATACGCCTGGCCGCTGCCGATTTCAATCCCGCCTCCGCTGACCCACAAACTCCGGCACTGAAAACTACCTTCGACACCACTCTCTATAACGACCTGAATAGTGCCGGCATTTTCGACATGGTTTCGAAGAGCATGGCTCCGCCGCTGATGCCGGCCTCTCCGCAACAGATGAACCTGGCCCCATGGGCCGCGGCACCCGCGAACGCTGCCTTTGTAGCCTTCGGGTCTATTTCGGTTACCGGGGGGCGTGTCGCGGTTTACGGATGGTTGTTCGACGCCAAGAATCCCGCATCACCGCAGATCCTGGGCAAGCAGTACAACGAGGTTGCCACCCAGGATAATGCGCGACTGATTGCTCACCGCTTTGCCGATGAGATCATCACCCGACTGGGCGGCGGTATTGCCGGCATTGCCGAGACGCATATTTTCTACATCGCATCACGGGGTGGAAACAAAGAAGTTTGGGAAATGGATTACGACGGGCAAGGCGCGCACCAGATCACCCACCTGGGCACCATCTCCCTTTCCCCACGCGTTTCTCCTAACAACGATCGCGTCGCCTTTGCGTCCCTGGGACGCGGGGGTTGGTCGATCAAGATGTTTTCGCTGGTGCTGGGCCGCGTCGTCAGCTTTCCTTCCATGGTGGGCACCACCCTTTCTCCGGCATGGTCGAGCGACGGCGCCAAGCTTGCGTTTTCCGGTTCACGTACCGGCGATCCTGAAATTTACACGGCCGATGCCAACGGCGGCAGCGTCAAGCAAGTGACCACGTTCCGCGGACCCGATGTTTCGCCCACCTGGAACCCCAAGACCAATTCACAGATTGCCTGGTGCAGCGGCCGCACCGGTCTGCCGCAGATCTACACGATGGACTCCGACGGAACCAACGTGCAGCGCTTGACCGACGGTGGCTATGCCACCTCGCCCTCATGGTCGCCCAACGGCCAGTTCATCGCCTTCGCCTGGAATCGCAAGTACGGTCCGGGCGCGCCCGGAGGCCAGGACATCTACATCATGGACATAGCGAGCAAACGCTGGACCCAGCTCACCCATGATGAGGGCCGGCAGGATTTCCCGTCCTGGTCCCCGGACGGACGGCACATCGTATTTCAACGCGAAAAGGGTGGCGGATCCGAGATTTGGACCATGCTTGCGGATGGTACCGAGCAGCATCGTCTCACCCAGAGCAGCGGAAATTCGATGCCTAACTGGAGTTGGAAATAGCCATACTGGCGTACTCGGCTGACAAGCCGATACAGCATTAGCCCCGGAAAACGAACGAATGATCAGGAGAATATCGTGAAGACGCACCACAGGCATTTTGCTTCGCTCCTCGCCGTCGCCACGCTGACCCTTGCGGCCGGCTGCCACAAGAAAGCGGTGCCGCCTCCACCGCCGCCTCCGCCTGCGGCTACATCCCCCTCGCCGACCGCCACCATCACAGTGACACCGGACACCATCAGTCCGGGCGGCGGTGCGGTGCTCGCGTGGAAGACCACCGACGCTACGGATGTCTCGATTGACGGCATCGGGAGCGTGAATGCCTACGGTACGCAGAACGTCAGCCCTACCGCTTCGACAACCTATCACCTGGTCGCTCGCGGCCCGGGAGGTTCCACCGACGCGACCGCGCGCTTGACGGTCAACGCCCCAGCTGCACCGCCGCAGGCTACCGGCGAAAACATGGACGAGCAGATGTTTGAGCAGAACGTCAAGCCGGCGTTCTTCGACTACGACAGCTACGAGATCCGCCCCGATGCCCAGACAGTGCTGGCTCAGGATGCCAGCTTCCTGGCCGCGCATCCTACCCTCAAGATTGTCGTTGGCGGATATTGCGATGACCGCGGTTCGGCTGAATACAACCTGGCCTTGGGCGAAAACCGCGCCAATGCAGCCAAGCAG
The DNA here is from genome assembly GCA_963805955.1 of uncultured Acidobacteriaceae bacterium. GTDB lineage: Bacteria > Acidobacteriota > Terriglobia > Terriglobales > Acidobacteriaceae > PALSA-350. The sequence continues at coordinate 75,451 of CAWDVZ010000009.1, read as the reverse complement.
GCTCTGGTCAACGGAGGCATCGCTCCGGATCGCATTCGTACCGTGAGCTACGGCAAGGAGAAACAATTCTGCACCACCAACGACGAGGCTTGCTGGCAGCAGAACCGCCGTGCCGGCTTCTCGCTCGATCGCTAGGTGAGAAGTGAAATTGCTCTAAACTTAAGACGGAGCGGTTTCCGCCGCTCCGTCATGGGGGAGCTTCATGCGTAACCACATCGTCCGCGTCACAGCCATTACCCTGTTTGCTTTGCCGGTCATCTCACCTCGCGCCTTCGCCGTCTCCAAGGAAATGGTTCAGCTGCAAACCCAGGTGCAGCAACTACAAGACATGGTGCAGCATCTGCAGACATCGAATGACGAGCGCATGGGCGTGATTGTCAACCTGGTGCAGCAAAACACCGATAATGTGAACCGAATGATGGCCTCGGTCAATGCCTTGCAAACCTCGTTAAAGATGGAGAATGAGCAGCGCGGCACCAGCAACACCCAGCTCTCCACTCAGATCCAGTCGCTGAACGACTCGGTGGATGAGCTTAAGACGCGGATCGCCAACCTGACCACGCAGATGCAGTCCATTCAGGGCCAGATGCAGAACGTGAACGGTATGCCGGCCCAGCCTGGGGGCGCCCCTCCACCGGCCGGAAGCATGCCGGTAAACCAGGGTCCGGGCGGTCAAGCGATGGCGCCTGCGCCAGCGCTGGCGACGCCTGCGGCCCCTCCCGTCGACCAGCTCTACCAGAGTGCTCTGCGGGACTATAACTCCGCCAAGTACAACATTGCGATTTCTGAATTTGGCGATGTCATCCGCTATTACCCTCAGGATGCTCTGGCAGGAAACGCCCAATTTTATATCGGTGAAATCAATTACCGGCAAGGCAAGTACGCCGGCGGCGGTCAAGGCCTACGACGCGGTTCTGGAGCAGTATTCAGGCAATTCCAAGGCGCCCGCCGCCGAGTTGCGCAAGGGACAGTCCTTGATTGAAATGGGTCAGAAAGATGCCGGCGTCCGTGAATTGCGCACCCTGGTGCAGCGCTATCCGCAGACTCCCGAAGCCCAGGAAGCCCGCAGTAAGTTGAACGGAATGGGCGTTCGCATCTACGCCGCCAAACCAAGCGCATATCCCCCCACCTCGCCCTAGTCCGAACTCCACCTTTTTAGGAACCTAATAGTTTTCCCCTGCGTATCCCTTCGTGGCTGGCTCCACGGAGGTATCTATGCGCATATTTGTTGTCGGATGTCTCTTCACCTTGCTGTGCGCAGGCCGCGTTCCCGCGCAGACTTTCACCACCGGCCCGTGTAAGGGCGACGAAGGCAACACGAACAACAAAACCTGGCTCCCGGGCCACCAGGAGCGTGTTTGCGAGTTGCGGCGCGCGACCATTCCCCTGGTCAACGGGCAAGTGAACGTGTCGGCAAAGAACGGCGGGATTGAAGTGATTGGCGAGGAGCGCCAGGACATCGCCCTGGAGGCGAGGGTCATTGCGCAGGACTCAGACCGCGACGCCGCACTGTCGCTGGCACGCGAAGTAAAGATCGTCACCACCGACACAATCCATGCCGAAGGACCACAGCTGTGGGGCTTGTCGCGCCGCAGCTGGTATGTGAACTTCAGTTTGCGCGTGCCGCGTCATGTTGCCGCCCAGCTGCGCACGGTGAACGGAGGCATCCAGCTTACGAATATAGTTGGCGCAATTGATGCCGAAACAACCAACGGCGGTCTCAATCTCGATGATCTGGGCGGGGACGTACATGCCACGACCACCAATGGCGGCCTGGATGTGAGGCTTGACGGCAATCAGTGGCATGGAACCGGCCTGGTCGCGAAGTCAACCAACGGCGGCGTGTCCGTGAAGGCTCCGGAAAGCTATTCCGCACATGTGGTTGCGGAGACGGTCAACGGCGGCATCTCCATAGGCTTCCCTATCACCGTTCAGGGTAAGATCAACCACCACATCGACACCAACATCGGCCAGGGCGGCCCAACCATTCATTTCCAGACCGTAAATGGCGGCGTCTCGATCGAGCGAGATTAGCGAAATGCTAGGCTACGGTAAATGGCGGAAACCTACCAGGAGCAGTTCGCGCGGGGCTATCAGGCGCGCAGAGAAGATCGTCTAGCGGACTCACGCGCAATCTTTCTTAAGGCGGTGCGTAGCGCTGCCGAAGAGGGGGACCGCCCGTCTCTGGCCGAGGCACTCAGCGGTCTAGGCCAGGCGGAGCGTGGCATAGGAAACCTTGAGGCCGCACGTCACCACTATGCCGGAGCCGCGGTTCTCTACCGCCAGATCGGACCACCGGAGAGACTGGCCTATGCGATCCGCCATGAGGCCGACATACTCCGGGAAGCATGCCTGCCAACCGAGGCCGAACCACTATACCTGGAAGCGGAGGGAGTCTATCGTCAGCAGGGCGAAGTGGCCGCGCTGGACCTGGCAAATACTCTAAGAGGATTAGCTTTGGTGAACGAATCCCTCGGGAGACGGGATGCCTCCAGGTTGCTCTTCGAGCAGGCGCGAGAGCTTTACGCAAAATGCAACGTGGAGGCGGGCGTCGCTGAGTGCAACAAGAAGCTTTCGAAATAGCAAATGGAAGTTGCGGGGCTGGGTAAGAGGGGCACGGATTCAGCCGTTCCGCTCAGGATGACGTTTTTGTGGCGAGTTGGAGATGCAAACAACCAACGTCTTCTTAGATTTTTATCGTCTGGGACTGCGTCCTGGGTCGGTGAACCGGGCCCGTAGGGACGGCGGAAAACACCTCTGGACCTTGGTCCTGAGCATTTCCCAAGCTGTCGAAAACATGATTTGGACAGGTCTGATGGTGGGTGCTCCCAGGTCTCGCTTTGAGACCTGGGCTTTACCTGGAACGACTTAAGCCTTGGCTTCGGCGGGCGCGGCGGAGAGCAAGTGTGTGGCGTGAGTGACCGCTGCCCCGGCGCGCAGGGCGGCGGCGACCATCGCAGTTTCCGCCACTTCCTCCTGGGTTGCGCCTGCAGCTTCCGCGGCCGATCTGTGCACCTCCAGGCAGTAGGGACATTGCGTCGTCAACGCTACCGCCAGGGCGATCAGCTCCTTGTATTTTTTGGGAACCGCCCCGTCGGCCATTGCCGCTTTATCGAATGCCCAGAAAGCGTCCACCGCCTTCGGAGCTCCGGCTCCAAGTGTTTTCAGGTTCTTCAACTTAGCCATCTCGTACATGATGTTTCTCCTTGCAGGCTATCTTATCCGGCGTAAGTCTAATCGTGTTACGTCCGGTCCCACTAAGGTTCGCGAGAATTCCGATCATCTCCGGGTGGTACAACTACGACGCCGCCACCTGTCACGCAAGAACTATGGCCAGCTGCGCCAGAACCAGTATGCTTATGAACAAGCGGCGATTCTCTAAGAACATTCGGATCGATTTCTTCGGGGGAGGGACTCGATCAGAAGGAACAAGGAGAATCGCTGTTAGTGCTTAGAGAGAGCTCTTGCGATTGCTTCCGCGGCTCGCTCTTTAGAAAACCAGGTTGATGGAAATGGATCCGCTCAAGAAGGAAGAAACGCTGCACAATTACCTCAGGAGACACTTCGAAAGAATCTCCGAGAAGAAAGCACGACAGCTTGCAGAACAGGATGGCGTTCTCAACGATGACGGCGCTTTGGATACACACCGTCCCAAACAGTAGTGCCCCAGCAGACCAGCCTGCCACCAAGCCGCGACACCTTCGCTTTCCTCCAGACAAATAGCCAGACGATATTTAGACCGATCGCCAATTCAGAGCCCGCTGGTGGTTGATATTCTGTCGATATGTACGCAGGAACCGAGATGGAACAGCGCCCCTGGAGTGAGCGCGCAGAAGCAACAATTCGTTCGCGATGGATACATCCGGGTAAACAACGCGTTTTCTCCTGAGGTTGCGGCCGAGGCGCGAGCCATTCTCTGGCGGGACACGGGCTGCGATCCCGATGACCCGTTGACATGGATCCGGCCTGTGATCAGGCTCAACGACTATAACCAGGCGCCGTTCCGCGCAGCCGCGAACACCCCGGTGCTGCAGGCCGCGTTCGATGAGTTGGTTGGCCCGGAGCGGTGGATTCCGCGCGAGAGCCTGGGAAGCTTCCCCATCCGGTTTCCCCATGCCGATGATCCGAAAGATACGGGCTGGCATGTAGACACGAGCTTTCCGCCAGAGGAGCCCGTCGAGTCATATTTCGATTGGCGGGTCAGTGTGACGTCAAGGGGACGAGCTTTGCTGATGCTGTTTCTATTTTCCGATGTCACCGACCAGGATGCTCCCACACGCATTCGGCTGGGTTCGCATTTGCGCATTGCGCGCCGGCTCGCTCTGGCGGGAGCGGCCGGAATGTCCGGCAGGGACCTGGCTGCGGAGCTGGAGGTGCTTACGGGCGGATTGCCTGAGGCCGTTGCGACCGGACCGGCCGGAACCGTGTATCTGTGTCATCCATTCCTGGTGCATGCGGCACAGGCGCATTGCGGTGCGACTCCCCGTTTTCTGGCGCAGCCACCGCTGCATCCAAGAGTCCCCTTCGAGTTAGAGCGCAGCGACAGCGATTATTCGCTGGTCGAACAGGCGATCCGGCTCGCTTTGAGCGGGGAGACAGAACGATAGCGGCGATCGACCCTTTCTATTCCGCCCTGAGCGCCCGCATAGGATCGATGGACGCTGCACGTTGCGCGGGGATCAGGGCCGCCAGGGCGGAACAGCAGAACAGAATCAGGACCGCACCCCCAATCGCCGCGGTATCCAGCGGTTTAACGCCATAGAGCAGACTATTGAGAAAATGCATAAGGCCGACGGAGGCTATCAGGCCGCCGGCCATGCCCATGACGGCGACCGTCAAGGCATTGCGCAAGGTTCGCAGCAGCACAACTTTCCGCGAGGCTCCCAATGCCATGCGGATCGCGATCTCGCGGGTGCGCTGTGCGACCGCATAGGTCAACACTCCATAAATCCCCAGCAACGACAGCAGCAGTGCGATTGCCGCAAAGGCCGTCAGAATCGCTGTATTGAATCGGCGCGACGACTGGGTTGCCGTCACGATCTCTTCCATCGTATTGGGCCGCGATACCACAAGCAGAGGATCAAGTTGGTGGACGATCTTTCCCAAGCTCGGTATCAGCAGCATTGGATCGCCTGTTGTCTCGACTACCACATCCATATTGCCCGCCACTCCCAACATTGCCGCCATCGGTCCCAGGGCGGCCGCGGCTTGAGAAATCGGCTCATACATCTGCGCCACAGTCGGCTGATCCAGCGCACCTTGTTTGACATCACCGACGACGCCAACAATCGTGATGGCAGGCATTGGGCCGTCAAATCGGTCTCCCACCTTCATGCGCAGGCCGATCGGATCCTTGCCACGGAAGTAGGCGTTGGCAAAAGACTGGCTGATGATCGCCACCAGGGGAGCACCAACCTGCTGATCTCGATCTTCAAAATGACGGCCGCGAATCAGCGGAATATCCAGGGCCTGGAAATAGTTCCCTTGCACGAGATAGGTCGACGCAATCAGAAAGCCCTCGCCGGCGGACCGCACATGGCCTTCCGGAGTAATCAGGCGTCCACCATTTTGGCCGACAATCGGAATGTTGGAGGAGAAGCCTACTGTTCTCACTCCCGGCAGGATCTCTATTCTTCGCTGCAGTTCTGCGTAGAAGTCATCTACTTTCTGCTGCGTCGGATAATCGTGTCGTGGCAGCGACAGAGATGCAGTCAGAACATGTCGCGGTTGAAATCCGGGATCGGTTTCGAGCATCTTTTGAAAGCTGCGCAGCAGCAGGCCTGATGCAACCAGCAGCAACAGCGCCAAAGCTACCTCGAGTATGACCAGGATGCTCTGCAGGTTGTATTGCGAGCGCCCCTGTCCTGCCGCGTGACTGCCGTCACGCAACGAATCAAGAACCTCAGTTCGCATGCCGGCAAGGGCCGGCGCCGCTCCGCTTAGCATTGCGGTCACGCCAACTAATCCAAACGCAGCCGCAAACAGAGGCCAGCGTATCGTAATTTCACCCAGGCGCGGCAGCGACTCTGGTAAGCGAACAGCGGCTGCATGCACCAACAGCACCGCAAGGGCAACACCAATTGCGCCACCAATCGCGCTCAGCAAGAAGCTTTCTGTCAGTAGTTGCCTAAACACAATCCGTCGTGCAGCACCCAACGCCAGGCGGACTCCGAACTCGCGTTGCCGCGATGCCGCACGCACCAGCTGCAGATTTGCGATATTCACGCAGGCGATCAGCATGATCAGACTGACGGCTCCAAGCAGGATGTTCAGCAACGGCCGCGCATTGCGGACTGTTTCCTCTTTCAGCGTTCTGAAGTACCCCTGCAAGTGCAAACCGGTTGATATCGCCGTATATGTGGGTTGAATGCCTGCGACTACCCGGTCCACATCAATCTGGGCCTGGGCCGTGCTTATACCCGGTCTTAGCCGCGCCACCAGCCCGTAGTCATAGTTCTCGCCTTCAGAGTTCTTTTCGACTGGAGTAAAACTCATAGGAACCCAGAGATCGCGACGGCTCAATCGGCCGGCGTCGAGAGGGAACTCAAAATCTCGCGGCATAACCCCGATGATCGTGTACGGGCGCCGATCCAGATCGATGGTCTTGCCCAATACGCCCGGATCACTCTCAAATCGTTCTCGCCAGAGCGAATAGCTGATCACGGTCACCGGCACCGCATTCTCATCCTCCTTCTGGGTGAAGGTGCGCCCTAGCAGCGGGTCGATTCCAAGCACTGGAAATAGCGATGCCGTTACTCGTTCTGCGACTGCGTGAAATGGCGCGCCCGCACCGGTCACATCGTAATCGGCACCGACATACCCACCTTCACCCGAGAAAGCCTTGCTTTCGCGCTGAAAGATGAGAACGTCGGGAGCCGTCACATTGAATGGATGAGGATCTTCCCGAACCCCTTCATGCAAAGTGAGGAGTTGGCCGGAGTCTTTGAAGGGCAGAGGACGCAGTAACACGGCTTCCACTACGGAAAAGACCGCCGTCATACCGCCAATTCCCAGCGCCAATGTCAGTACGGCGGTGGCGGCAAAGGCCGGCGACTTACGCAACTGCCGTAGCCCGTAACGCAGATCGAGGAGGAACGCTTCCAGAAATGGAAGACCCTGCTGCATTCGGTATGCTTCCCTGGTCTGCGTGACGCCGCCGAACTCCCGCAGCGCCCGGCTCCGCGCTTCCTGCGCAGACATGCCCCGTTTCATATTGTCTTCGATGGCGAATTCAAGGTGCGTACTCAGCTCAGCGTCGAGCTCTTCGTCCAGGCTGCGCCTGCGGAGTAGAGCTGCGCAGCGGCTCAGCAAAATGCGTATCCGCTCCATATCCGACTCCTGAACCGAACCAGCAGTAAGGCGTCCTCTGTTGCCGTTCTACATATACGATGCACCTGCCATAGGCAGAGTGTCAACATGTGGTTCTTGGCAACACTTCGGTCGTGTTACTGCTCGGTCCCACAAAGGTTCTTGGTATTCGGCGATCGCCTGTGGAGAGTACAACTACGATACTTCCGGCTGTCACGCAAGAACTATGGCCAGCTGCGCCAGAACCAGTATGCTTATGAACAAGCGGCGATTCTCTGAGAACATTCTGATCGATTCCTTCGGGGGAGGGATTCAATCAGAAAAAACAAAGAGAATCGCTGTTAGTGCTTAGAGAGAGATCTGGTCATTGATTCCGCTCTCCCCACTCTCTCGAAACCCAAGGTTGATGGAAATGGTCCAAATCGCAATGGAAGAAACGCTGCACAATTACCTCAGGAGACACTTCGAAAGAATCTCCAAAAACAAAGCGCGGCAGCTTGCGGAACAAACTGCCGCCGCCAAGGCAGACGTTATTCCAGATACGCGGGTCGAACAGAAACCCCTGCCGGTTATGGACGTCGAAGGACTGGGCGGCGAATTCCCTGTCACTTGATACCAACAACCATCGAGTCGGGGCCCGCCAAATGCGTTATCCGGGTCTCGCGGAATCCTGCTTCCTTCATCCACCCCGCGCAGTCGTTCCCAGTAAAGTCGAACCCGCCGGCAGTTTCGATGAGCATGTTGAGGCTCATCAAGAGCCCAAAAGCGTTGCTCGAACGATCATCGTCAATAATGCTTTCGTAGACGATAAAGGCGCCCCCCGGCGGCAACGCTTCCCATGCTTTCGCGATCAGCATTCGCTTTGTCTCCAAGTCCCAATCGTGGAGAACGTGGCCCATCATAACCGCGTCCGCTTTGGGCAATGGTTGTTCGAAAAAACTCCCGGGAGCGAACTTCACCCGCGCTGATAGTCCATTAGCTTCGACATACTCTTCAAAAATGGGACCTACCGCCGGGAGATCAAACCCAATCCCTTCGATATGCTGATTGGCCAAGGCCACTTGAGTAATCAAGTCACCTTGGGCGGTCCCGACATCTACAGCAGTTCGATATTGGTGCCAGGGGAACTTGCGGGCGATGGCCATGTTGGCTCCATGGCTCACGCCCGTCATGGCGCGCAGGAAATCTTTTAGACGCGCTGGATCGGCATACAGAGCCACGAAAGGGTCGGGGCCTCCATCCTTGGTTTCGTTCTGCGGAGAGCCGGTGCGCAGCGCCGTCGTGAGTTGGCCCCAGAATGGATAGAGCCGGTGGTTCGCCATCTCCAGGATGCCGCCGATGTAGGACGGTTTGCGCTTGTCCAGGAAGAACTCGGTAGCCGGCGTGTTGGAGTATGTGCCGTCGCGGCGTTCCAAAAACTTCAGCGCCACCAGCGTGTCGAGGAAATCTCGGGCTGAGCGGCGATGGAGGCCGAGCCGCCCCTGCAGTGTTTCGAGAGATTGGGAGTGGTTGGCCAGCTCAGTGAATAGTCCCATTTCAATAGCGCTCAGCACCGTTTTTGAGGCCAGAAATCCCATGCCCACCTGCAGAATGTGATCGGGCCGTAGTTCGTCCATCGTTCTTGTCTCCTGTAAGTGAAACCTAACACGAGTCCGCTGCAGGAGCAGAAGTATCGTTGGGAACCGTTGCAGATCCTTGATGACCACACCACGAACAGAATCGTTGACCTGGCGTAATCGCCTGGCCGCAACGCGGACAAGGCAGCGCAATGGGCCGGCGCGAGGCAAAGTAGAGTAGAAATCCGAGTAAATTGGGAATCAAAGCGGCCACCAATGTCCAGAGGATCGGCGGCATGACACGCCGTCGAGCATCTGCATACACGTAGCCCAGGCAGACAGCCCAGGTTGCGATCAGCACGCCCGCCAGCAGGCCGAAGCCGAGACCCTTCGCGGCAATAGCCGAAAGCACCGACAACGAAGCTCCGTGGGCAGAGATTCGACCATGATTCATGCCTCCAATGGATACCGCGACGCCGATAAGGAGTGCGCAGCCCACTATGATGAACACTCCTGCTTTAACGGCTTTCGGAACAAGATCCAGGAACTGAGGAACCCTCATTGGGATGATCCTTTCTCGCTCCTTCTGCCCGCTGACAAGCGGTGCAGGAGGGGAAACAGTAGACAGAAGCACACCGAGGGCACCGTCCAGAAGGCCAGCAATCCAACGTGGAGTGGGGCGGGCTCAAGGTGAAGAACAGCGGCAGCGAGACCACTGAATCGCGCAGCGGCGAACGAACCGGCCACGGTGAGCATGAGCGCGGCAGAGTAACTCCACCACAGCGGCATGCGCTTGATCCTTTGGCTTTCGAGTTGTTTCGCGCGCAGCCCGATAGCAGCGATCACTCTCTCATGAAGATCCGGATTGACCTCGAAGGAGAAACCTCCAAGGCCGGCGATCACTCGTTGGCTGGCATCCAGATATTTCTTGCACTGGGCACAAGTAAGAACATGCTCGCGCAGAGTTTGCTCGTCCTGCGTTGAGGCTGCGCCCGCGAGAGACTGGTCGATGATGTGGCGGATCCGTTGGTGACGATCAACTTCCATTATTTCCTTCCTCCATCTGCGCTCGTAGGGCTGCGAGCCCGCGATAGATCCTTGAAGATACAGTCGAGACGGACGTTCCTATCACGTCCGCCATTTCCTGCAGTGACAAATCTTCCTGAAAACGAAGCACGAGCGCTTCTCGGAAGAGGGGCTCCAGCATCTGTAGCGAATGGGCAAGCCGCTGGGCATCCTCAGTTCGTGCTGCCTGTTCGAAAGGCGAGGGCGCAGGAGAAACAGGCGAGAGAGATTCGAGATCTGGTTCTGGGGAGTCCTTCGAGTCCAGGCTGAAGGTTGGCCGCTTCCGCATGTAATCGAAGGCAAGATTGCGGGCAACAGTAAACAGCCACGGCTCGAAGCGAGATTGTCCGTTGTAGGAGTGACCGCGCTCCAGGATGCGCAACCACGTTTCCTGGACCAGGTCATCGACGGGATCTCGCCTCCCCACAAGGTAGGTGAAGTAGCGGATGAGCCGATACTGATATTGTCCGACCAAAGCGTGCAGAAGAGCGACATCTCTTTGGCGAAGACCACGCGCAATCTGGTGCGTATCTGTGTTCACCCTCGCCGCCAACGCCACATCGTATTCGAACATACGCAGGGTATACGGCTAAGGGGGCCAAAATTACGCACGAAGTTTCAAGAAATCAGAGTTACTTCAGCGCGCTCCAGCGGAAATCTGTTCGCCTCCATAAAGATATGTCGAACCGGGAGTTGACATCCAACGCAGCCTCGGCCTATATTTCACTCATCGGTTACATAACCGATTGGTGAAATACATAGGACACCTGGAACACCCATGAGTGAAGCTAATCTGGATGCCACGTTTTCAGCTTTGGCCGACCCGACCCGGCGCGCGATTCTGGCGCGGCTCGCGCTCGGCGAGACTTCAGTCACAGAGCTGGCCGGGCCATTCCGGATGTCGATGCCGGCAATTTCCAAGCACCTCAAGGTGCTCGAGAAGGCCGGCCTCATCGAACGAGGCCGCGAGGCTCAGACCAGGCCAGCTCGGCTCAATCCGGTGGCGCTCAAGACCGCAGCAGATTGGATCGACGAGTATCGCAAGTACTGGGAACAGAGCTTCGACCGCCTCGATGCGTATTTGCAGAGGCTGCAAGCGGAAAACAAGACAAAGCCGAAACCTACGAAACGAAAGACCCCAACCAAAAAGGAGAAATCATGATGCGAGAGCTGCTGGAAGACATTCCGGAGCTACAAGAGGATGAGCGGACCATAGTGTCGACGCGCGTATTCAACGCGCCGCGCCAGATGGTCTACGAAGCGTTCGCTGACCCCAGGCAGGTGGTCGAGTGGTGGGGCCCGCATGGCTTCAACACTACGATCCTGGAGATGGATCTGAGGCCCGGAGGCAAGTGGCGCATCGTGATGCATGGCCCCGACGGCACAAACTATCCCAACGAGATGACATTTACCGCAGTGGTGCCCAACGAACGTATTGAGCTGGACTTGGTCGGCGGCAAAGAAGGCGCCGAGCCGGTGCGCATCCACAGGACAATTACCTGGGAAGACGAAGGTAACGGTACTCGTCTGACGCTGCGCAACCAGTTCGGTAGCCGCGAGCTGCGCGACGAGAACGTGCGCACCTATGGCTCTATTAAGGGCGGGCGTGATCTGTTCGAGCGGCTGACGAAGTTCCTTGCCCAGAAGGGGGTTGCGGCATGAGCACAGCAATGACGACTCCAGAGCAGAAGGGATTGGAATCTCACGAAGGCTATGAGTTGAAGATCACAAGGGTGTTCGATGCCCCGCGTGATCTGGTATGGAAAGCGTGGACCGATCCCGCAATGCAAATGCAGTGGATGGGCCCGCGCGGCTTCGTCACCACCGAACTCGAGATGCCGAAAACTCCCGGGGCACCCTGGCGGCGAACGATGGAGGGCCTGGTGCCGGCGAAAGGCACGCCAGTAAAGCTGAAGCAGCACGGTACGGTTCGCGAGGTGAGACCGCCGGAACTGATCGTGTTCTCGTTTGCGTGGGACGTTCCGAGCGATGTCGGCCTGAGCAATATGGACTTCGAAGAGAACACCGTTACCGTGCGGCTCGAAGAACAGGGTAACAAAACCCTGATGACGTTTACCCAAGGTCCGTTCCTCAGCGCGGGCGCCCGCGACGGGCACACCGGCGGGTGGAACAGCGCCTTCGATAAGTTCGCTGAGTTTTTGCTGGCTGAGCAGCCGCCGCATGTGCCGGATTCGAACGAAGTGCCAACAGAGCTGCATTTACACCGCTTCTTCGCAGCGCCGCGGGATCTTGTCTTCTCAGCGTGGATAAAGCCGGAGTTGCTTGCCGCGTGGTGGGCGCCTAAAGGCTTCAACATTCCGCGCTGCGAGTTTGAAGCTAAAGGCGGCGGGAAGGTGTACCTCGAGATGAAAGCGCCAGACGGAACGGTGTATCCCATGTCGGGCCGCATCGTGGAGTTCTATGCGCCCTACCGCTTTCACTTTACCGCCACCCCGCTGGATAAAGATGGCAAGGCTATCTTTGAGACCTGGAACTCGGTCTTCCTGGAAGAGAAGGAAGGCGGCACCGAGGTGACTCTGGACGTGCACGTCATGACGTATGACGGACTCAGCCCCGAGGTACCTGAGAGGAATGAAGGAAGGCTGGAGCCAGAGTCTGGAAAAGCTGGCGCAGCTTTTGAAGCGCACTGTGTCGGACGGTGATTGAGAACAAAAAGGAAAAGGAGAGAAGCATGAAAATGAATGTGCACCTGAATTTTCAGGGAAACTGCGCAGCGGCATTTGAGTTCTACCAGAAGGTATTCGGCGCGACCAACACCTTCACCATGAAGTACGGAGAGGCGCCTCACGGCATGCCGGTGCCGCCGGATTGGAAGGACAAGGTTATGCATACCTCGATTCCGCTGGGAGACGGTCTGCTGATGGGCTGCGATGCACCGCCAGGACGCTCCACACCGCTCGGAGGCTTTCAGATCTCAGTGGAGTCAAAGGATGAAGCCGAAGTGAAGCGCCTTTATGAAGCGCTCAAAGAGAACGGCAGTGTGCAGATGCCAATGGCGCCTACGTTCTGGTCACCGATGTTCGGCATGTGCACTGACAAGTTCGGAGTGGCGTGGATGGTCGGAATACCGGGAGCAGCGCCGAATTAAGGCCGAGCCCGCCCAAATATTAACAAGCAGGGGGTAATTCGTGAAGCTCTACTCGCACTTGAACTTTGGCGGAAACTGCGAAGAAGCGTTTCTGTTCTATGAGAAAAATCTCGACGGAAAGATCACCGTGATGATGAGACAAGAGCAACTGCCCTCGCAATATAACGTGCCACCGGGTATGGAGAAGGCGATTGTTCATGCGCGCATGAATGTAGCGGGTGTGGAGCTGATTGGCAACGATGTTCCGCCAAACTACTTTCAACCCATCCGCAGCTCTTATCTGTACCTTACGCTCGACTCCGCAGAGAGTGCAGACGAGACATGGAAAGCACTTGCAGATGGCGGCGAAGTCACGATGCCGATTGCTGAAACTTTTTTTGCGACGCGGTTTGGGCAGCTTCGCGACAAGTTCGGTGTACTGTGGTCAATCATTCACCCCAAGGCGATGTAAGGAGGAGACGAATGGCGAGCAATCATGCGGAAGTGAAGGTAATTCGTGGACTGATCAACGATTGGTATGCGGCGCTTGGACGTGGCGACGCGGCCGGGCTAGCGACTGCTTATGCGGACGATGTAGTTGCGGCAGGCCTTGCGCCGCCCCTATGGACACGCGGCAAGCACAACTATATCGAAAATATGAAGGGTTGGTTCGACACCTTTGTTGAACCGCTCAAGGGTGAACCGGAGGAGTTGTCGATTGTCGCGGGTGATTCGGTTGCGTTTGTGAACGGGTTTAGCCACATCGTTGGTAAAAAGAAGGACGGTGCCGTAATGGACCTGCGTACGCGGCTAACCTTGTGCTTCGAAAAGGCTGCCGGCAAATGGCTGGTTGTAACGGAGCATGCCTCGGTCCCCTTCGATATGCAGAACTTCAGGCCGTTAATCAGCCTGAAAGAATAGAGAGTCTGCCTCTGGTTCCTGACGAAGGGACGGGTAACGAAGGCCGGGTGCGCGACATCTCGCTTGTTTTTCGCGAGATGTGGGATACCGCCGATACTGACCCGCTAAGTGCATCGGATGAATCAAGAGTCTGAGGGAAGGCGCAGTGGTATCCCACACCTCGCGAAAAACAAGCGAGATGTCGCGCACCCGGCCTTCGTTAGGGATGAGAGCACTCTTCCCATGCAGCACTCAACGTGAAATTGATCGCGGCAACTTTGGATGGTACTCACGCGCCAAAGCGTTGGCGGCTTCGCTTTCCTGCAGGGCGCCCTCATGGTCGCCCTGCTGCTCTAGTAAACGGCTGAGCTGCGCATGCACCTGGAAAGCGGGCGAAGCCGCCGATTTGTTCGGAGAAGCTAGATACAGCCTGAGCAGCTCGATAGCGACCTGCGGTTCCTGGTTGCTGCGGCTGAGAAGGTCAGCCCCATCCACCAGTGCGGGTCCGTGTGGTTTTGCTGCCTTTGCGTCGGCATCGATCCCCGCATGCAGCGCCTGCAGCATTTGATCCCATTGCCGGCGGCGCGAGTAAAAGGAGGCTAGCGCCATCCAAGCGTCGGCGGACTGGTTGGAGGCTTCAACCGCCGCTTTGAACTCGCTTTCTGCCAGCGAGTAATTCTTATCCTTCTCGGCCAGTCGGCCATTGAGCTGATGAGCCTGCGCCGGCCCGTATCGCTCCAATGTCATCACTACTCCTTGCGCCTTTTTCTTGCCGCCCCCGACTATGCCCGGGGCCTCCGTGTAGAAATCGCCCAGGTCGGAAAGTGCATCCACATTCTCGCTGTCGAGTTGGACTGCCCGCTCGAATTCTTCCCTCACCTTCTTCGCCAGTCCGTAGGCTTTTATCGAGTGGATGCTGTCAGCCTTTTCGCCATAGGCTCGCCCTAGCCAAAGGTGATATCCGCCGTTCAAGGGCATAAGCTGGACCGCTGTTTGACACTCTCGGATTGCATCATCCCATCGCTCTTCCTGGTAGTACACGCGGCAAAGCAGACTGTGCGCCTCCGCGTCGCTGGGGTTTGACGCCAGCGACGAGCTTAGACGCGAGATTGCGTCGTCAGCCTTCCCTAGAGTCAGATCAGCACTTACTGGTTCCAGCGCATTGGTTGGAATGGAAGCAGCATACACCGCCCGTGCCGGCAATCCACAAAGCACGGCGAGAAGCAGATGAGAAAGCGTCGACGAGTAGAGTATTCGCACGGCGGCCCCTCACTGATGATGTTTGGCCGCGGGCGTAGGATTCGCCATGCGAATACAAATTCTTCGGCTGTGGGCTTCACTTCCAAATGGAGTTAAGCTTCCACAGCCGGCCTGTTGCAGTCACAGGCTTTCCATTGGAACTGAAGACTTGAATCCTGCTTTGTTGCGAAGGAGGGTAAATGAGATCGGTCATCGCGATCGTACCGTTCTGTGCGTAGGCCTCAACGGAAGAGCGATCCACAATCAATTTCAAATCGTAAGGACGCTCCGCAATAACCGGCGCCTTCGTTCTTACCGGGAATTCAGACGCAATTTCCAAGCCGGACTTCGTGCGATCGATATAAAACTCCCGCTTTTGCCGATCAAATCCTATCTCCGTCCAGTGTTGCTCATCGGAATAAATCCGGATTCCGAAGGCTTCCGCGGAAGAAGCGTCAAACTGAAGATCGAGTTCATAAGGTGCTTCTTCAACGACGGATCCGGAAGCGAGGGAAACCGCTCTGCTATCTCCACGTAGCGCGGCGATCACAGGCTCCTGCTTCAGAGCCAGCCCGGCACTGTCCTGCAGCAGGGAGAGTCGCCGCGGTAGACTCATTTGCCCTCGCCAGGGTGAGGTTGGCAGCTTGGCCGCGTACTGCCAGTTGTTCATCCAGCCAAGCAGGACCGGCTTATCAGTTTTCGGCAGACCGTTGTAGCTGATGGCACAGTAATCATCTTTGCCGTAGTTTGTCAGGCCGTGGGAACCGGGCTCCTTGGACACCGTGAACGATTTTCCGTCGAATTGCCCGAGGAAATACTGCTCGCCCGAGCCTCCTTGCGGTGCGCCTGGGTTCAGTCCTACTTTAAGCGCCCAGATACTTCCCTTTCCGTTCGCGGCTGGCACCTGCAGCAAGTCCGGGCATTCCCAATCTCCGGTTACATAGCCGGCAGGTCCGAAGTCACTCAGCTGCGTCCAAGCGATAAGGTTTGGTGAGGAGTAAAAGCGAACCTTGTGCTCCTTGGGCAGAGAAACCGCCATGACCCAGTGGTGGGCCATCTCGTCCCAGGACACGCTTGGATCGCGGAAATCGGTCATGTGCAAGTCGAGCACGGGGTTGCCGCGAAAGCGCGTCCAGGTACGACCCTGATCGCGGCTGTAGGCAACATTTTGCGTCTGCCTTATGCCTTCGGGCGTATTTCCGTGCCCCGTATAGACCGCCACCAGGCACTCGCGCGTCCAGGTACGACCCTGGTCGCGGCTGTAGGCGACATTCTGCGTCTGCCTTATGCCTTCGGGCGTATTTCCGTGTCCCGTATAGACCGCCACCAGGCACTCACTTTTCGCCGCACAGAGGCCGCTACTGTTGCCGCGATCGACGACCACGCTTCCGGTAAAGATCATGATGCCATCCTGCTCAGGGATGGCTACCGGCAGCTCATGCCAATGCAGCAGGTCGCGGCTCACGGCATGCCCCCAACTCATGTGGCCCCACTCATCGCCAAAGGGGTTGTACTGGTAGAAAAGGTGGTACTCACCCTTGTAATAAACCAGCCCGTTTGGATCGTTGGTCCAGTTCTTTTGTGGAGAGAAGTGAACCTGCGGCCGGAAGGGTTGATCGTATCCTTCGGTCTGTGCGTGGCTCCTCAGCGCCAAGAGCACAGCCAACGCGATCAGCAAGGAACGGATCTGCTTCGCAAGACCTGGCTTGAACATATGGGCTCCTCAAGAGAAAAGGTCTTCCTTAGCTTCCGCCGAAGCCAACTCGCGGTACCCAAGAACTTATAGCGCCTTTCAGCACTCTTTCAGAGAAGACAAAATCTGCTCCCCGAGCGTTGCAGACCGCAAGCCGCCGCCTTTCACGCGCCTTAATGTGCAATCTAACTTTTTGAAGCTGAACCCTTGAACCCCCCGACTGGACTGTCATTCCGCTCCGGTGCTATCGTTCCTTCGGCGCCAGAAGTCGGCAACTGCCGCGCCGGAGGTTTTTGATGGCAACAATCCCCGTTGATTCACGTGTTAATTCCAAGACCGCGGAGTTTTTCTCCCGGCAACACCGCATGCTAATCGATGGACGCTTCGTCCTGGCCGCATCCGGTAAAACCTTCCCCGTGTACAATCCCGCCACCGGCGAAGTGGTGGCTCAAGTCCCGGAAGCTGAGGCAGAAGACGTAGATCGCGCGGTCACCGCTGCACGGCGCGCCTTCGATGACGGCCCGTGGAGCAAGATGTCCACCTCGCAACGCGGCCAGCTGATCTGGAAAATGGCCGACCTGCTCGAGGCCAACCTGGAGGAATTCGCAGAGATTGAATCGCTCGATAACGGCAAGCCGTTTTCGGTCGCGCGCGTCGCTGATCTTCCGTTGGCGATTGATATGTTCCGCTACATGGCGGGCTGGGCAACGAAGATTTCCGGCTCTACGCTTAACTTCTCCACTCCCGGCGCCTTCCACTCATACACCTTGCGCGAGCCCATCGGCGTTGTTGGCCAGATCATTCCCTGGAATTTTCCGCTGCTGATGGCAGTGTGGAAGCTTGCCCCGGCCCTCGCCGCCGGTTGTTGCGTCGTGCTTAAGGTCGCTGAGCAAACGCCCATGACTGCGCTGCGCCTGGCTGAACTGTTCGATCAAGCAGGATTTCCCCCAGGCGTAGTCAACATTCTTACCGGCTATGGCGAAGGTGCAGGCGCGCCCCTGGCCGCACATCCGCTGGTCGACAAAATTGCTTTCACCGGATCGACCGAAGTTGGCAAGTTGATCGTGAAAGCCTCCGCCGGCAACCTGAAAAAGGTCAGCCTCGAGTTGGGTGGCAAGAGCCCGGCCATCATCTTCCCGGATGCCGACCTGGAACGCGCCATCCCCGGTGCGGCCAGCGCCATCTTCTTCAACCAAGGACAATGCTGCTGCGCCGGATCACGTCTCTTCGCGCATGAAAGCGTCTATGACAAGGTTCTGCAAGGGATGAGCGACATCGCTGGAGGCATCAATATGGGCCACGGCATCGACCCCAAGACAGAGATGGGACCCCTGGTAAGCGAGGAGCAGTTCGACAAAGTCACCGGCTACATCGACTCCGGCATCAAGCAGGGCGCCAAGGTAGCCGCCGGTGGCAAACGCCATGGAGACCGCGGGTATTTCGTCCAGCCCACCGTACTCACCAACACCAAGCCGGACATGAAGGTGGTTCAGGAAGAGATTTTCGGACCAGTGGTATGCGCCGAATCTTTTTCTGATAGCGACCTTGAACGCATGGCACGCGAGGCGAACAGTACTGTCTATGGCCTGGCAGCCAGTGTCTGGACAAAGGATCTGAGCACCGCTCACAAAATGGCGCGGCTCATCCGCTCCGGCACGGTATGGATCAACTGCCACAACGTCTTCGACGCTTCCCTGCCCTTTGGCGGATATAAACAATCCGGTTGGGGCCGCGAGATGGGCGAGGAAGTCCTCCACAACTACACCGAAATAAAGGCCGTCACCGCGGCTTTATAGATCGGATGCCCCGGGCCGGATATCTCCGGCCCGGGGCAACGCCCTGACCCAATCCTTCATCTCTAGAGCACAATGCCAAAAACAGAACACCCAGACAGTGACGCCCACAAGGGAGCAGTTGAGGAAGAAATCAGCACGCCTTCCCATGGCGGCGATCCAAACCTGCAAGGCCAATTGGGCCACCGCGACGAAGATGAAATGCTCAAAGATGCGGACACGGATTTTCCTGAGCCTGGATCAAGCCCGGAGCACAGCGGCGAGCACCGCTAGAGGATGGGTTTAGCCGATCTTGGTGAGTTGGCCCTGGTTCAGTTCTTTCCAGTTTCGGCCGTTGTCTTCGCTGAACTCGGTGCGGAAGTGCATCACCTTGTCGGATAGAAACTCATCATTGGTCAGGAACATGATGGTCTTGTCCTGGTTTTGCACCTCGGTGCCGAAACTCCAGATGTTTCCCTTTACCTGCATGGGTACTTCGCGTGGGGAATCATCCTTGTTGACGCCGAAGAACTTGTAGGTCTTGTTCGCCTCATCGTAGGTGTAAACAGACAGGCTATTGCTGACGCCGGTGGGGCTGTTCATCAGATGGTCGCACAGGATAAACCCGTGGTGGGGAGACCAGGTACAGGTCATCTCAGAGGTGACCGAGGCGGCCTGGCTGTAGGGCGTGGTCATGACCTGGGTCTGGGACTCCCAAGTCCCTATCCAAACGTCCATCTTGGTTATTTCGGGGGCAATCTTCGGGGTTTCCAGATGATCGCTGGCCAAGGCTAAGGTACTAGCGGTGATGACACAAAGGTATACCCCACGAAGGAAATTCTTACGCATGCCATCACCTTGCTCTGCTTGGAGAAACGAGCTGATGATACAACTTTTAGGGCATGATTGAACAACATTTGTTGCAGCTTATTAGTACCCATGATTCCAGAAACTGCACGCCGCCCTGGTAACCACGGTCAAATTTACCCTGTGGCTACTGATACTTCTGCATAATCTGGTCGAGCACCTGGCGCGAAGGCCGAACCCGCGACTCCGGCAGGGTGGCCAGAGGCGCATCCACGAGATTCAGCATGTCGGTAAAGCTGGGCTTGGACGTGTCGACGTAAAAGACGCCGGTCAAGACCTCACCCTGCTCATGAGCCTGCATCAGGGCCGTGACTGCGCCGATGCGGTTGGTGGGGTCGTAGTCCTCGTGAAGCTTGCGCAACCGCAGCTGTGACCCGTCATGCATCTGCACGTTGTAGGTGGTTCCGGGATCGTAGTCGACGGCGATCTCTTCGAAAGAAGGAACGAAACCGACCTCGTTGACCGCTTCGTCGTGATCCTGCACGTATTTATAGCTTTTGGTCGAGCCCTCGTGATCGTTAAAGGTTACGCAAGGCGAGATGACATCGAGCATAACGGTGCCGCGGTGGGCAATCGCCGCTTTAAGCATGGCCAGCAGCTGCTTCTTGTCTCCAGAGAAAGACCGGCCCACGAAGGTCGCGCCCAGTTCCACAGCCATGACACAGGTGTCGATCGGCGGCAGGTCGTTAATGACCCCTGTTTTTAGCGTCGAACCGATGTCTGCAGTGGCTGAAAACTGGCCCTTGGTGAGGCCGTAAACACCATTGTCCTCAATGATGTAGATCAGGGGCAGATTGCGGCGCATTACATGGGCAAACTGGCCAAAGCCGATGGAGGCTGTATCTCCGTCGCCACTGACCCCCAAACCCAGCATGGTGTGGTTGGCCATCAGCGCTCCCGTAGCCACTGAAGGCATGCGCCCATGGACACTATTGAAGCTGTGAGCCCGGCTCATGAAGTAGGCCGGCGTCTTGGAGGAGCAGCCGATGCCCGAGAGCTTCATCACTCGCTCCGGCGGGACTCCCATCTCGTAAAAAGCATCGACAATGCGCTCGGAAATGGCATTGTGTCCGCACCCGGCGCAGAGCGTGGTCTTGCCTCCGCGGTAGTCCAACACTTGCAACCCTAGACGGTTCTTCTTGGGGCCGGGAGCCACCGGCGGATTCATCGTGGTCGCCATTAGATTTCCTCCTGCAGGACCAGCTTGTCGGTCACGGTTCGCGCGTCGAGGGGCAAGCCGTCGAAGTGGCGAATACTTCTCAGTTTGCTGACGTCGTCAACGGACAGGTCGAGCTTGAGCAAGCTCAGCATCTGACCATCACGATTCTGCTCGATCACGTAGACCCTGGAGTGGGCCGCTATAAAAGCGTGCACTTCGGCAGAAAAGGGAAAGGCGCGCAAGCGCAGGTAGTCGGTTTCGAGGGCATATTCTTCCTTGAGCTGATCGCGGCTCTCACGCACCGCGAAATCAGAGCTGCCAAAGGCGATCAGCCCAATGTTGGACTTGCCTGTCTGCACCACCTCGGGCGCGGGGACCAAGGTGCGCGCGGTCTCGAATTTCCTCGCCAGACGCTCCATCAGATTTTGGTAATCATCAGGCCGCTCGGTATAAAGCGCCTTCTCGTTATGGCCGCTGCCACGGGTGAAGTAGGCAGCTTTCGGATGATCGGTTCCCGGAAGAGTCCTATAGGGAATGCCGTCGCCATCTACATCTTTATAGCGCTCGAAGCCGCCCAACCGCTCCAGATCCTCGCGGGACAGAACCTTGCCCCGTTTCAACGGCTTCTCGGGATAGACGAACGGGTCGGACATCCAGTTGTTCATCCCGATATCCAGGTCGGAGAGGACAAAGACCGGGGTTTGCAGTTGCTCAGCCAGGTCGAAGGCTTCCATCGCGAATTGGTAACATTCACTGACCGAGGCGGGCAGCAGCATGACATGCTTAGTGTCGCCGTGGGAAAGGTAGGCAATCGACAGCAGGTCTCCCTGCATGGTGCGTGTTGGCATGCCGGTGGAAGGGCCAACCCGCTGGATATCAAAGATGACCCCAGGGAGCTCTGCAAAATAGCCCAGGCCGGCAAATTCCGCCATCAGGGAAATTCCCGGGCCGGAAGTCGAGGTCATGGAACGCGCGCCGGCCCAGCCTGCGCCCAGCACCATGCCAATCGCGGCAAGCTCGTCTTCCGCCTGGACGATGGCGAAATTCGCTTTGCCATCTTCCTCGACACGGTATTTCTTCATGTAATCAATGAGACTCTCGACCACCGAGGAGGAGGGCGTGATGGGATACCAGGTCACCACCGTCACGCCGGCGAACATCGCCCCCAAGGCAGCGGCCGAATTCCCGTCGATAATGATCTTGCCCTGGGTCTCGTGCATTTGCTCGAGCGCCAGGGGATCTTGTTTGGTCAAGGACTTGGCAGCAAAGTCGTGGCCCGCTTTCACAGCTGTCCAGTTAAGGTCAGCAGCCTTCTGTTTCTTCGCAAACTGGCGGCGCACCGCCTTCTCCACCTCGGTAAGATCCATGCCCAGCAACTGTGCCACTACACCGACATAGATCATGTTCCGCACTAGTTTGCGCAGCTTGGCCTCAGGGCAAACCGCAGCCGTGAGCTTGTCGAAAGGAACCGGGTAACAGACGACGTCGTCGCGATACTGCTTGAGGTTCAAGGCCTCGTCGTAAATTGCGGCGCCGCCTGATGGCAGCGAGAGGATGTCTTCGCGCGCGGTCTCGGCATTCATCGCCACCAGCAGTTCTATTTCTCGTCTGCGCGCAACGTACCCTCGCTTGCTGGCGCGAATGGTATACCACGTTGGTAACCCGGCAATATTCGATGGAAAAAGGTTCTTTCCGCTTACCGGGATACCCATCCCGAATATGCTCTTGAGTAGCACCAGGTTGGCAGATTGCGACCCGGACCCGTTGACGGTCGCTACCTGGATGCTGAAGTCATTGATGATCCGTTCGGATGTTGGCGTCTGTAGTACCGCTGAGCTACCCGTTCCGGGTACGCCCACGGCAACGTCTCCTGTCGCCATTTGGCCGGATTCCTTCCCCGAGATGATTTGAGCGGCGCTGGTCGCCAGCTAGACTTCCGCTGTAACTCCGGTCTGGGTCAAGAAGGACCCTGATCTCCGCTGCGATCATTATAGTTCAGCGCTTTCTCCTGCTTTTGTCCGGAGCACCCGATGGCACTAATTTGCCACTGGACGGGGAAATCCCGATTTGAGACGCGTTCGGGGGCGGAATTAGAATGATGTCATGCTGCTAGAAGGTATCTTTGCCGCCGTAACGACCTGTTTCTACCCCGACGGGCGCCCCTATTGGCGCAAGCTCGAAGCAAACATGGAGCGCTACTCCCGCACCGCGATGAGCGGGATGGTGTTGCTGGGCTCGACGGGCGAAGCCGTGATGTTGAGCGATGAAGAGTCGCGAGAGGCGCTGCGCGTGGCAGGATATGCGGCGGCTCCTGAGAAAGTTCTGTTGGCAGGGGTGGGGCGCGAGAGCGTATTTGAGACCCTGCGCCTGGCGGATTATGCCGCCGAGCTGCAATACGATGCCGTCCTGGTGCGCACTCCTCATTACTACCGCAAACAGATGCGAAATCGGGAAATGCTGACCTATTACCAGGCGGTTGCCGACCGTTCGCCGCTGCCGGTGCTGCTTTACAGCGTGCCTGGTTGCACTGCGTACGACCTGCCGGTCGAGGTGGTCGCCGAGTTAGCCATGCATCCCAACATCATTGGGATGAAGGACTCGAGCGGTAGCGTGGAGCGGATTGCGGAGCTGGTCCAAACCACCCGCTCAGCCAGGAGGCGGACGGTCCCGGTCACCACGATCTTTGCCGCAGTTACATCGAGAATGCTGACGCCGCAGACCACGGACGAGGAAAAGCCGACTTTCGTAGCCGCGGAGCAGCTTATTTCGGGATCGACGGCAGTTGCAGTGGCACCCCCTCGGCCTCCGCTCAAGACCCGTACCCGGGAAGTGGGTTTCCAGCTACTTTGCGGTTCTGCCCAAAAGCTCTATCCCTCGCTGGAAGCCGGAGCCACCGGTGGAGTGCTGGCGCTCGCAAGCTTTGCTCCGCAGGCATGCTGTGAGGTATACACGGCCTGGGCGGAAAAGGATCCAGTGCTGGCGGCCGCAAAACAGGAGCGGATTGCCCAGGCGGGCATCGAGATTGCGGGCAAGATGGGGATTCCCGGCGTGAAGTATGCGCTGGACCTGAACGGCTATTACGGCGGAAGGCCTAGAATGCCGTTGCTGCCCTTAACCGCGGACGAGCAGCGCGTAGTTGATGAGTTAATGGCGGATATTCGCAACTAGGACGGTTACACAAGCCGCTCTAATGGGCGGCGACCGGCTCCCGGCGTAATTCCTGCAGAGCGTTGACGGTAATTTGGCGCCGCTGCGTCGCGGCTATTCCCTCCGCCGCCGCCCTGGCCGCTGCTATGGTCGTGATGGTGGGGATTCTCTGGGTCACCGCCGCCCGCCTTATTGCTCTTTCATCAAAGAACGTGTCTTGACCGTGCGGGGTGTTCACGATGAGCTGAATACGCTCTCCCTTGATCAGATCGACCACGTTCGGCCGGCCCTCCTTCACCTTGTAGACACGTTCCACCATCATGCCGGCCCGCTCCAGCACATCGGCAGTACCCTGCGTCGCTACCAGGCGAAAGCCCAACTCCACATATTGCCGGGCGACGTCTACCGCCATTGCTTTATCGCGGTCATTCACGCTGAAGAAGACCGTGCCCTTTACAGGCAGCATCTGCCCGGCCGAGAGTTGCGCCTTGGCAAAGGCTTCGCCGAAGTTATCGGCCACTCCCATGACTTCGCCGGTCGACTTCATCTCCGGCCCCAAAACTGTATCCACTCCGGGAAACTTGTTCCAGGGAAAGACGGGGGATTTGACGAAAAAGTGGCTACCGGTGGCGAGATCCGTCCGCTCGGCTACCTGGTCCGGCATCAGCTCGCGCAAAGTACGGCCGGTCATCAGGCGTGCCGCCATTTTAGCCAGGGGCACCCCAGTCGCCTTGGAAACATACGGAACGGTGCGGGACGCACGTGGATTCACTTCGATAACGAACACCTTATCCTGTTCTCCTTGCCGGCGCTGGATGGCGAACTGCAAGTTCACCAGACCGACCACGTTCAAGGCCAGTGCAAGCTCGCGAGTGTACCTACGAATCGTGTCCAGCGTGGAGGGGGAAAGATCGGCTGCGGGAAGGACGCACGAAGAGTCACCGGAGTGAATGCCGGCTTCTTCAATATGCTGCATGATCCCGGCAATCACCACGTCTCTGCCGTCGCACAGTGCGTCTACGTCGACTTCGACCGCGTCTTCGAGAAAGTGATCGACCAGCACAGGGCGCTCCTGGGAGTACTCGACCGCTTCCCCCATGTAGCGGCGCACCGCATCGGCATCATAGGCAATGACCATCGCCCGGCCGCCTAACACATAGGAGGGCCGGACCAGCACCGGGTAACCGACACGCTCTGCACCTTCTAGAGCTTGCTCAACAGTAGTGACCATGGCGCCCGGCGGCTGGGGAATATTCAGCTCCTCGAGCAACCGGCCGAAACGTTTACGGTCCTCCGCCAGATCGATGGATTCAGGAGAAGTGCCCAGGATGGTAATACCCGCTGCTTTTAGCGGTAGGGCGAGGTTCAGCGGCGTCTGACCGCCGAACTGCACGATCATTCCGATCTCGGCGCCAGACGAAGCCTCGTGCTCATAGACAGCCAACACATCTTCGAGGGTGAGTGGTTCGAAGTACAACCGGTCGCTGGTATCGTAATCGGTCGACACCGTCTCCGGATTGCAGTTGACCATGATGGTTTCGTAATCGTCTTCCCTGAGCGCAAACGCTGCATGGCAGCAGCAGTAGTCAAACTCGATTCCCTGGCCGATGCGGTTGGGCCCGCTGCCCAAAATAATCACTTTGCGTCGCGATGTGGGCGGCGCTTCGTCTTCCTCGTCGTAGGTTGAATAGAGGTAAGGAGTGTCGCTATCGAATTCCGCGGCGCACGTATCCACCTTTTTAAAGATCGGGGTGACGCCGTGCCGTTGCCGCAACTCTCTTACCGCAGTTGCTCCCTCCACATTATCCATGCCCCAGACTTCGGCGATTCTTGCGTCGGAGATGCCCATCCGCTTGGCCTTGCGCAGAACATCCGCCGGCATGGTCTCGAGCGTGTAGTCGGCAAGTTTCTGAATGGCGTCTGTCACTTCTTTGATTTGATAAAGAAACCACGGATCCATCGACGTCATGCGGGCTATCTCCCGCACTGAGAGCCCGCTGCGCAGTGCATAGCGGATGTAGTTCAGCCGCTCCGGCTGCGGGGTCACCAGGCGCTGGGTTAGACGCCTCGGCTCGATCACCTCGGTACTGATGCGCTTGCCGGTGTCGAGCGATCGTAGCGCCTTCATCAACGCTTCTTTGAAGGTGCGGCCCAGCGCCATCACTTCGCCGACCGACTTCATCTGCGGACCAAGATTTTCATCAGCCCCGGGAAACTTCTCGAACTGCCACTTGGGAATCTTTACCACTACGTAGTCGATGCTCGGCTCGAAGCAAGCCGGGGTCTTGCGGGTAATGTCATTGGGAATTTCGTCGAGCGTATAGCCAACCGCCAGCTTGGCGGCGATCTTGGCGATGGGATAGCCGGTGGCCTTCGAAGCGAGCGCCGAAGAGCGTGATACACGCGGATTCATCTCAATGACAGTCATGCGGCCGGTCGCCGGGTTGACCGCGAACTGCACATTGGAACCGCCGGTTTCGACACCGATTTCGCGCATGATGCGGATGGCCGCGTCGCGCATGGATTGGTACTCGCGGTCGGTCAAGGTCTGAGCCGGCGCCACGGTGATCGAATCGCCGGTGTGCACCCCCATCGGGTCCATGTTCTCGATGGAACAGATGATGATCACATTGTCGGCGAGGTCGCGCATGACTTCGAGCTCGTATTCTTTCCAGCCCAGCACCGACTCTTCGATCAGGCACTCGTGGACGGGAGAAAGATCGAGTCCCCGGGCCAGGATCTCCATCAACTCTTCGCGGTTATAGGCCAGGCCGCCGCCAGAGCCACCCAGCGTAAAGGATGGCCGAATGATGACCGGGAAGCCGATTTTGGCCGCGAACTCCGAGCCGTCGCGGATGTTGTTTACCAGCGCAGAGCGGGGAACATCGAGGCCAATGCGCGCCATAGCGTCTTTGAAGAGGAGCCGGTCTTCCGCTTTCTTGATGGCTTCAAGGCGGGCGCCAATCATTTCTACGTCATATTTCTCGAGGATGCCGGCATCGGCTAGATCGACGGCAAGATTCAGAGCTGTCTGTCCTCCTACGGTGGGCAGAAGGGCGAATTTTCCCGAGCGCCGGCCGTGGTCATCAGTCATTCGCTCGCACTCGCGGCGGATGATCTCTTCGACATACTCCGGAGTCAATGGCTCGATATAGGTGCGGTCGGCAAGCTCCGGATCGGTCATGATCGTGGCTGGATTGGAATTGACCAGCACTACCTCGTAGCCTTCGGCTTTAAGCGCTTTGCAGGCCTGGGTTCCGGAGTAATCAAACTCCGCCGACTGACCAATCACTATTGGTCCTGAGCCGATCACGAGAATCTTGGTTATGTCGTTCCTGCGTGGCATTTTTATCTTCCGTTCGAAGTGTGGCTTTGACGTTCCTCTGTGGCTAAAGCCACACTGTTGGTATTCAAACGGACGGGCTAAAGCTCGCCGTTAGACCAGCGATGGATTTCGGGTGCCCCACATCTCGCTCGTTTTTCGCGAGATGTGGGATACCACGGCTCTAACCCCGAAGCTTTCGACTCCCAACGGGCAATTAAGGTCGAGGTTAGTGGTATCCCACATCTCGCGGAAAAAGAGCGAGATGTGGGGCACCCGAGGTCCGTCGTAGATCCAGAATACGGACGGGCTAAAGCCCGTCCCCTTCACTGCCCAAGTCACCTCTTCCACTCTTCCATCATTTTTCGGAAGTCGCGAAAGAGGTAATTAGAGTCGTGGGGGCCCGGGCTTGCCTCCGGATGGTATTGCACGCTGAAAAGCGGCAAGGTGCGATGGCGCAGGCCCTCGAGCGTGCTGTCGTTCAGGTCGACGTGAGTGAGCTCGACTTCGCTCTGGTTGATCGAGTCCGGATCGACAGCATAATTGTGGTTGTGCGCAGTGATCTCCACCTTGCCGGTCTGCGTCTGCTGTACGGGATGGTTCCCTCCATGATGTCCAAACTTGAGTTTGTAAGTCTTGCCGCCAAGAGCTAAGCCGATTACCTGATGGCCAAGACAGATGCCAAACATAGGCCGCCGCCCCATCAGCTTGCGGATGTTTTCCTGAGCGTAGGTCACCGGCTCCGGATCACCAGGCCCATTCGATAGGAAAATGCCGTCAGGGTTCAGGGCCAGCACATCCTCCGCCGAGGTCTCCGCCGGCACCACGGTGACGCGGCAGGCTTCGCGGGCCAGCATGCGCAGGATGTTGTGCTTGATGCCAAAATCATAGGCCACCACATGGAGATCAGGGGGGGCAACTTGAGGCTCTCGTCGCCCTGCTGCAAGGGATCTCCGTTGAAGTTTCGCCGGTCGTTGCAGTCCCACTCATAAGAAGCCTTGGTGCTCACCACCTTGGCCAAATCAGTGCCATCCATCTTGCGGATGCCGCGGGCCTTGAGGATGAGTTTGTCCGGATCGGTTTCCTGCGAGGAAATGACCCCGCGCAGCGCACCATACGTACGCAAATGGCGAACCACAGCCCGAGTGTCGATCTCGGCAATTACAGGGACGTTGAAGCGTTCGAGGTATTCCTCTGTCACCTGCTGGGAGCGCCAGTTGGAGCTGATCGGCGAAAACTCGCGTGTTACCAGGCCTTCGATGTAAGGACGGCTGGCCTCGTTGTCAGCAGCATTGGTTCCGTAGTTTCCGATTTGCGGATTGGTCAGGACGACAATCTGTCCAGCGTAGGAGGGATCAGTGAAAATTTCCTGGTAGCCTGTCAGGGCGGTATTGAAAACCACTTCGCCAAAACATTCGCGCTTGGCGCCATAGCTCTCACCGCGGAAGATGCGCCCGTCTTCGAGCGCGAGGATTGCCTGCATGGCTTCTCCGTCGAGTGGATTTAGTCAAGTTTAACAGGTATCAGCGGCGAGTCAGTGGATAATGCCCATGTCTTCCGCGGGCCAATAGACAAAGGCGGCCTTGCCGTAAATCAGATCCTGAGGCACCGGTCCGAAGTCGCGGCTGTCGCTCGAAATGGAGCGATGATCGCCCATGACGAAGTACTCACCTTGAGGGATAATCATCGCGTCCAACGATCGGCTGTCGTGATATCGCCGGGGTACGTAAGGCTCAGGTAGCAGCCTGCCGTTGATATAAGTACGGCCGTCATCGATGCGGAGCTCATCGCCAGGCTCCGCGATCACGCGCTTGATATAGCTTTTCCGGGGATCGCGAGGGTAGTGAAACACCACCACATCGCCGCGATGAACGCTAGCAAAGTGATACAGGAATTTGTTGATGAAGAGCCGGTCCTGGTCTCCCAGGCGAGGCAACATACTGGTGCCCTCAACCCTCACCGGCTGATAAAGAAAAGTGATGATGAAAAAAGAGACGGCGAGGGAAAACACCATGTCGCGGCCCCAAAGCCAGAAACTGCGTCCTGAGTCTTCTCTCTCCATCAGTTGCAGCCCGGACTGCCGAACGGGCACAGCATTTGTTGTTTCCGTTTTTGCATTGGTTGCTGTTGGTTGGCGGGCACCATCTGCGCCTGCCCACGTGCCTGGTCGTTCCCGGCGAGTTGCGACTCCTCAAGCACAAGCGGGCGCTGCAAAACCATCTCCACCGAAGTTCCGGTAGGAATCACAATATCGTTGCCGCGCGTAAACAGAGTGTAAATGGTGCCCGCAGCCGCCCCGGCCAGCGAACCGTAGCCGACTCCCTTGGCGACGTCTCCCGTCGCGGCGCCACCAATGACACCCCCCTCGGCACCGATCGCCGCCCCTTTCAGCACATTGCCCACGTCCCGGCCTTTGTTCCCTGCCTGCTCTACCGTGCCTTCGTTTCCTTTTACCTTGGGCCCGTCAGAGCCGGGCAAGCTGTTGAGGACTCCCGGTACCTCAATCACCTGGCCGTTCGGAAAGATCATGGTGGTGAAGTGCAGGTCCAGTTGCGCCCGTCCTTTTACCCGGCCAGGCCGCACGACGCGGTCGACAATCCCCTGCACGTAAACACCGACAGGAATCATAATCCGAGAATTGCCGACCACAGGGAACGAAGAAATCAGGTAGACGCCATCCCCCTGCTGCGCAGTTTTGGTGTTGATCGCGCTTTTGAGCGATAACAAGACCTTGGTTCCGGCGGGAACGGTGAAAGTGTGAGGTGGTTGGACTGAAGGCGTGGGGACAGATGCGGTCTGCGCCAGTCCGTGGGTGGCCAGGATTCCCGCTAGCAGCCCCACAACGGCAAACCGGTCCCTAACGCTCATCACGCCAACCTCATTTCAAAGTATAGACGTCTCTGGAAAGCCATCGGCGAGCGTATTACCTAATTGTCCCGAATTAAAACCGGTAACATCACTGGTAGTAAGCATGCCTCCGCCGCAACTCACAATTCCAGCGTCTGCTTTTGGACAAAGGCTTCAGTTTGCCAAAGCGTACTCCGTTCTCGAACGCGCGGTTTCGGCGCAGGCTTTTCCGGGCGCGGTCTTTAGTGTCCTCGCCAGAGGCCAGGTACTCGCACTCGATGGTGTTGGCAGCTTCACCTACGGTCAGCCGCAGGTAACTGTTACCTCATCAACCGTCTATGATTTGGCCAGCCTCACCAAGGTGATCGCGACCACTTCCATGGCTATGCTCCTGTACCAGAATGGGAAGCTGTCACTCGACCAGCCCCTGGTGCAAATTCTTCCCGGTTTTGCCCAGGGCGAAGCCGCGGGAAGTGCGCGGCATCGGGTGACTCTGCGCATGCTACTCGCCCACTCATCAGGCTTGCCCGGATACGCGCGCCTGTTCGAGGCTTGCGAAGGGCGTGAGGACTTGCTCCACGCCTGCCTTCAACTTCCACTCCAGTCCCCGCCCGGAGAGCGGGCCGAGTACTCCGATCCGGGATTCATCCTTCTGGGCGAGGCGCTCGCAGCCGTCGCCGGCGAGGAGTTGGAACGCTTCTGCGGACGCGAGGTTTTCACCCCCCTGGCCATGACCAGCACTTGCTTTCGACCGCCCTCTGACTGGCGAACGTCCATCCCGCCGACCGAAGAAGACACAACCTTCCGCCACCGCGTCATCCAGGGAGAGGTGCAGGATGAAAATTGTTTTGTGTTGGGGGGAATTGGCGGACACGCCGGCCTTTTCTCCAATGCCCTGGATCCGCTGCTTTACGCGGATTGCTTGCTCCAGAAGGAGCTACCTTTCGCGCCGGAAACCGTCCAACTGTTTACGACCCGGGCGGAACTGCCGGCGGACAGCTCCCGGGCGTTGGGATGGGATACGCCTTCCCAGCCCTCCTCGTCGGGCCGATTCTTCAGCCGCCACTCGGCGGGCCATCTCGGCTATGCGGGAACTTCCCTATGGATCGATTTCGAACGCCACGTGGCGGTCGTGCTGCTTACCAATCGCACCTGGCCCCGCCGCCAGAGCCAGGCCATTCGTGCGGTCCGTCCCGCCTTTCACGACGCGGTGATGGAAGCATTAGACCCAGGGATTAGTGCCATAACCCAAAAGTGTTTGTGGGGATGGCACGCTAAGCCCTAATTTCAGAGCAAAGTTTCGTCACTTAGAGATAAAATCATTTAGTTGAGTGGGAGCAGAGTAAACCAACATGGCCACAACAAGTACTATTCACACGGAGACAGGCACCGGCCAGGAAGCGAATAACGATCAGCCGCAAGACCTGCATGAACTGACGACGGAAAGTTCCAACGAAGCTTCGATGGGCTTCGACACCAAATCCGCCCTCGAAATCGCCCGCATCATCAACCACGAAGACTCAAAAATTGCTGCCGCAGTTAAGAAATCCCTCCCCGAAATAGCTCTGGTCATCGACATGGTCGCACGCAGCCTGCGCGACGGAGGGCGCCTGATTTATGTTGGCGCTGGATCCAGCGGCCGCATCGCCGGGCTGGACTCGTCCGAGTGCCCACCCACTTTTTCCACCCCTCCGCAAAGCGTGCAGTACATCATGGCCGGGAGGCCCGAAGGCTCTGGCATCCGCGGTCGAGGTGAACGAGGATTCAACCGAGCTGGGACAGCGTGATATCGCCCGCCGCCGCCCGACCCGCAAAGACGTGGTCATCGGCCTCTCGTCGAGTGGCCGCACGCCGTATGTGGTCGCTGCGGTGGAGTATGCTCGCGCGCGCGGCGCCAAGACGGCCGCCGTCACCTGCAATCACAACACGCCCGCTTGCCGGCGCGGCAGACATCTGCATCGTGGCAGAAGTTGGACCAGAAGTGGTTTCCGGATCGACGCGGATGAAGGCCGCCACGGCGCAGAAGATGGTGCTCAACATGATCACCACCGGCGCCATGACCCGGCTGGGTTACGTCTATGACAACCTCATGGTCAATGTACACATGCAGAACACCAAGCTGGTGGAGCGTGGCATCAGCATTCTGATGCGCGCCTGCAACATCGACCGCGAGGCGGCTGTGCTCACCATCAAGTCTGCCGGGCGAAGCGTGCCGGTGGCCTTGGTGATGCTCAAGGCTGGGGTAGACAAACCCGAGGCGGTACGTCGCCTGGCTAAGTCAGACGGTAATGTTCGGCTGGCAATCGAAGATACAACGCTGGAGTTATAGAACTACATACGAGTTAGGAGCACCCCCGGGCTCATGGATAAATTTGTGATTCGCGGCGGTAACCCGCTGCTAGGAACGATTCGGGTGAGCGGAGCCAAAAATTCCGCCCTACCCTGCATGGCCGCCGCGATTCTCACCGAAGACGAAGTGGTGCTGGAGAATATCCCCCAGGTCAGGGATATCGAGACCGAGCGAAAGCTGCTGGTTTCGATGGGCGCCGAGGTCGAACTCGGCTATGGCCGGGCGCAGCACCGCACCACCATCAGTTGCCGCGTTCTTTCCGATCCAACCGCCAAGTACGAAATCGTCAAGACCATGCGCGCCTCGTCGCTGGTGCTCGGTCCCCTGGTCGCGCGCTGTGGACTAGCCCGCGTGGCTCAGCCTGGCGGTTGCGCCATAGGCGACCGGCCTATCGATCTGCACCTCAAAGGGCTGGAAGCGATGGGCGCTACCATCCTGCAGGAACACGGCTACCTGGAAGCGCGCGCCCAACGGCTGCACGGCGCGCACATTGTTTTCGACAAGATCACCGTGACCGGCACGGAAGACCTGCTCATGGCGGCGGTTCTTGCTGAGGGCGAAACGCTGATGGAGAATTGCGCGCGCGAGCCGGAGGTGGTCGACCTGGCCGCCCTGCTGGTGGCCATGGGCGCGAATATACAGGGCGCGGGAACGGCCACCATCCAGGTAAAGGGCGTGAACAAGCTGCACGGCGCCAAACATCGCATCAATCCTGACCGCATCGAAGCCGGAACCTTTCTGGTGGCGGGAGCTATCAGCGGCGGCGATCTGGTGGTGGCCAACTGCCAGCCGGCGCATCTCTCCGCCATCATTACCAAGCTCGAAGCCTGTGGAGTGCGCATCACGCCGTTGGGCTCGGACTCGCTGCGCGTGCGCAGCGAAGGCAATTTCCAGGCCAACGACATCACCACCGAAGAATACCCAGGGTTTCCCACCGACATGCAGGCCCAGTACATGGCTCTGGCCACGCAGGCCGAAGGCACCACCACGGTGGTGGAGAACATCTTCGAGAATCGCTTCATGCACGTGGGGGAGCTGGTCCGCATGGGCGCGAATATCAAGGTGGACGGCAGGACCGCAACTGTGCGCGGCAAGACACCGCTGTCGTCGGCTGTGGTGATGTGCTCTGACCTGCGCGCATCGGCGTCGCTGGTGCTGGCAGCGCTGGTGGCTGACGGCGAGTCCATTCTCGATCGCGTTTACCATATCGACCGGGGCTACGAGCGGATTGAAGAGAAGCTCCGCGGTGTGGGGGCGCAGATCCGCCGCATGGGCGACCTGTTCAGCAGCAACAAGCGCGAGGTGGCATTGGAAGCGCAGGTTTCCTAGCCGCCTGTTTCTGCATCCGAGCAAGGGTATGCCGGATAACGACGCTTCCCTTCGAGATCAACTCTTCCAGCTGCTCCTGGGCGGCAATGCACACGTCGACGTGCTTGCGGCGCTGAAGGGTTTTCCCGCAAAACTGTATGGCGCTAAGCCGGAGAACGCGCCCCACTCCGCCTGGGAGCTTCTGGAGCACATGCGCATCGCGCTGCGGGATTTGTGGGATTTTTCCACCAATCCCGAGTACGTCGAGAAGAAGTGGCCGGATGATTACTGGCCTTCCGTCTGCAGCGCCACCTTCGAACGAAGCGTGGCACAGCTCGGTGAGAGCGCTTAAGGAAGACCTGGAGGCGTTTGGCGAGCTGGTCAAGAATCCGAGCAGCAATCTTTATGCACCCATTCCGTGGGCCAAAGAAGGTCAGACTCTGTTGCGTGAGGTGCTACTCGCCGCTGATCACAACAGCTATCACACCGGGGAGCTGATATTTCTCCGCCGATTGCTGGGCGCCTGGAAGGGTTAAACCGCCATCCCTGCAACAAATGCCGGGTGCCCCATATCTCGCTCGGTTTTTTGGCGAGATATGGGAAACCACGAATCTTGATGTAGGGTTGGCAGTACCGAAAGCCTCTCGCGACTTAGGCGCAGTGGTATCCCACATCTCGCAAAAAACGAGCGAGATATGAGGCACCCGGCATTTGCGTGCAGAGAGGAATTTACTTCCAGCTTACGGCTAGCTGCCAGCGCATTTGGCGCTGGGCTGTCTTGCGCAGGACACGCTCGAACTCTTCCATTTCGCGCAAAACGGCCGGGGTCTCGGTTCCGAGGGCGGTCGGTGATGCCTTCAGGTGGTCGAGCAGAGTGCAAACGGTAATCAGACCATCTTCGGGCGAAAACCACTGGGGCGGAGGCAAGGTCTTGGCCCATTCTGGATCACCCGCACCTTCTTCCAGCAACAGAGCCATGGAATTCTCATCGGCGGAAAAGAACTCCAGTAGCGGCTTGACCCCGATCCGCTGCGCCATCTTCTCCAGAGCGTCTTCGTTGCGAGCCAGGGCTCTGCCGTTCACGAAGATATCGAAGCCCGGATCCTCACCCTCGACGACGATATATAAAGTAGCGCCCATCGCCTGCAGTTTATCGCATCCCTCGCTGAATATCGCTTTCTTGCCTCAGGAATTGCCCAGGAGGGAAACGCTATTGTCATCTTCTGTCCGGGCGCGCACCACCAGTAGCAAACTCGCCAAGGTAACCACGGAACCGGCGATCATGCTGAACGACAAGGCCGAGCGGAGGAGCAACGCGCTCTCGACAATAGCTACCAAGGGCTCGATCCATTGCACTGTGGCGACTTGATACGCCTCTTGCTGCTGAAGGAGCCAGAAGTAACAGGCATAGGCCGGGGCGCCTCGCCACAACTGCCAGAAAGACCAAGGAACCGATTGCATTGCGGTTCCATTGCGGCGGTTGTCCTCGCTCGAGAACCAAGCTGGCAAGAAAAAGCAGCGCTGCGGCGGTGCCCATCAGCAAAAAAGTCACGCCGATCGGGTTGGTGCTCATGAATTCGCGGCGGGCGATCAGAAGAGAAGCGGCGGTAGATGCGACCGCCAGGAGCGCCACCGCGGCAGCCCCCGGCCTGAGCCGTCGAAAACGAAGCGCCGACCGCCAGCGCGATTGCTCCCATGGCTACGATCGTCGCTTGCAACGCACGGCTCGGCACGCCAGGCGTCGACAACGCCAGCAGCAGTGGCATGGCTGCAAATAGAACAACTACGGTTGCCGATGGAACAAACCGCTGCGCCCAAAGCAGCAGCACGAACGGAAGAACGATCATGGTAACCGAGAGCAGCAGGACGAAGCCCAGAGTGCGGCCGCGGGGAAGCCTCACCCGCTTCCACAGAATCACGGGTATGCAGAGCACCGCAGCCAACAGAAAGCGGGCAGCCGCTCCCCGCAAGGGCGAAACGTACTCGGCCAGCGTCTCGGCAGCGATCCAGCTCGTTCCCCAAACGACGCCCAATGCCGCAAAGGCCAACCAGTGCTTGGCGGAGTTGGATTTTACAGGCTGCGGGAGAGGCCCCTGGACGAAGGGCACGGCTTCAGCCGTGCCACATCCTAACTGGACTGATGAGGGCTTTAGCCCCTGAGGTACGTTTTCCCGATGGTTCATGTTGAACTTCTTCCTACATGCTTGAAAAGCGTACCTCGGCGGCTAAAGCCGTGTGGCGAGTTTGACATCTACGGCACGGCTGAAGCCGTGCCCTTCGTTCAGAGTGCACCGGTCCAAAAAACGAAAGGGTTGCGCATAACACGCAACCCTTTACTCGGCTCTGCAGATCGTACCGTTACTGTGGTCCTCGGCTGCCCCCGCCGCCACCGCCACCCGGGCCGCGGCCGCGGCTGCGATGCCTCCGGCGGCGCTGACCTGCAGGACCGCCTGGACCACCGGCCGACGCAGGCCTCCGAGCTTCGGCAGGTGCGGCATCGGAAGTACCATCGGCACGATTGAAGTTTGGCTCGTCTCCGCCCTCGATAAAGGGCTCATCGTCATCGAACTCTTCCCCGCCTTCGATGGTGATGGTGCTGGCATTCGACGCCGGCTGCCGCTCCACAGGAGATTGCGCTTGCGGCGCGCGGAGCGCGGGGAGACTGAGACTTCGCCGCCACCACCTTCTCCGCCCGAGCCGCCTCGGGATGGCTCCGGAAGACCCAAGCTTCTCACGCTGCTCTTTCAGAAGCGCCTTGCGCGAAAGCTTGATGCGATTGCCCTCGATTCCCAAAACCTTAACCAGGACCTGATCGCCTTCGCGCAATTCATCCTTCACGTCTTTTACGCGATGCTCGGCAATCTCACTGATGTGCAACAGCCCGTCGGTGCCAGGGAAAATCTCGACAAACGCTCCGAACTCGGCCAGCCGCACCACCTTGCCCAGGTAGGTCTTGCCTACCTCAGGAACTGCGGTGAGGTCGCTGATCATGGCCAACGCTTTCTTCAGACCTTCTTCATCGGTCGAGGCCACATTGACGCGCCCGGTATCGTCGACATCGATCTTTACGCCTGTAGCCTCGATGATGCCGCGGATTGTCTTGCCGCCCGGTCCGATGAGATCGCGAATCTTGTCTGTCGGTATTTGCAAGGTGTGAATCTGCGGAGCAAACTTGGAACGCTCGGTGCGCGGACTCGCCAGCACTGCATCCATCTGGTCCAGCAGGAACAACCGTCCGCGGCGAGCCTGTTCGAGAGCCTCGCGCATGATCTGCCCGGTAACGCCGCTGATCTTGATGTCCATCTGCAGGGCGGTAATACCCTCGCGGGTGCCGGCCACCTTGAAGTCCATGTCGCCATAGTGGTCTTCCGCACCGGCGATGTCGGTCAGGATGGCGTAGTCATCACCCTCCTTGACCAGTCCCATCGCCACACCGGCAACGGCTGCCTTCAGCGGAATGCCGGCTTCCATCAGTGCCAGGCTGGCGCCGCAAACGCTGGCCATCGACGAGGAGCCATTCGACTCCAGAATGTCGGAAACCACGCGCAAGGTGTAAGGAGATTCATCTTCGCCGGGCAGCACCGCGGCGATGGCACGCTCGGCCAAAGCGCCGTGGCCAATCTCGCGCCGGCCTACGCCCGTCATGCGGCCCACTTCACCTACCGAGAACGGGGGGAAGTTGTAGTGCAGCATGAATCGCTTACGCTGTTCGCCCTGGAAGGTCTCCAGACGTTGCACGTCATCCGAGGTCCCCAGGGTTACGGTAACCAGGGCCTGGGTCTCGCCGCGGGTAAACAGCGCGGAGCCATGGACACGGGGCAAGACGCCGACTTCAATGGTGATTTCCCGGATCTGATCGAAGCTGCGGCGATCGGGACGTATGCGCTCTTTGGTCACCTGCTCGCGGAAAATTTTCTCGCGCACCACTTCCAAATATTTAGAGAGCTTCTTCTTGGCATCCGCGTCCCCTTCGGGCAGCTCCTTCGCCAGCTCGTCCTTGATCTGCTTGACCAGCGCGTAGCTTTCCGCCTTGGGATGGGTCTTGGTGTCAAGCGCGTCCTTCAACCTGTCGCCGACCTTGGCCTGAAGCGCAGCGTAGTAGCCGTGATCGAACTCGAGAGGAGGCACTACACGCTTCGGCTTTCCTGCCTTGGCAACCAACTCTTCGATCACGGCACAGATCTTCTTCGCCTCGTTGTGGCCGAATTCGATGGCATCGACCACCGTATCTTCGCTGACGCCGGTAGCGCCGCTCTCGATCATCACTACGCCGTCTTTTGTAGCAACGACGGTGATATTCAACTTGCTCTCGAGCCGCTCAGCGTAGGAAGGATTGACGATGAACTGGCCATCCACCTGGCCGACGCGGACCGCTCCGATGGGGCCGCCGAAGGGGATATCGGAAAGAGCCAGGGCCGCTCCAGCGGCGTTGATGCCCACCACGTCGGGATCATTGTCTTTATCCGCAGACAGGACCAGGGCGATCACCTGGGTCTCATTGCGGAAATTTTTGGGGAACATGGGACGAATGGGGCGGTCGATCTGGCGGCAGGTGAGAACCTCACGCTCGCTGGGCCGGCCTTCGCGCTTGATAAAGCCGCCGGGAATGCGGCCACCGGCGTAGGTGTATTCACGGTAGTCCACCGTCAAGGGGAAAAAATCGAGTCCTTCTTTGGGATCCGGCGCGGCCACCGCGGTGGCCAGAACTACGTTGTCGCCCTGGGTCACCACCACTGCACCAGAGGCCTGCTTGGCCAGGCGGCCTGTTTCAAAAGTCAAGCGCTTGCCACCGGCAAGTTCGACTGTTACTTCTTGTTTCATAAAATCCTCATTTCGTATGTGCACAAAGGGCGGGGCGCGTGCGGAGGGCGGGGATGGTACGAGCGCGAGAGGCAAGATGCGCAGACGGATCAGCCGGACGCGCGCTTGCCAGCCGGTGCAAACCAGTGTGCACCAGCCGTCTCAGCGTACCCCTTGATCCAGTCTCTTCGCCTTATTGTGGAGTACAAGTTGCTCGCTTGTTTACTTGCGGATGCCCAGCTTACCGATGACATCGCGGTAGCGGTCAGAATTGTTCGTCTTGAGATAGTCCAGCAGACGGCGGCGCTTACTCACCAGCATCAACAGACCGCGCCTGGAGGCGTGATCTTTCTTGTGAAGCTTGAAGTGCTCAGTCAGCTCGCCAATACGTTCACTGAGAATCGCAATCTGCACTTCCGGGCTACCCGTGTCACTGTCATGGGTGCGAAAGCGCGTAATAACCTCGGTCTTCTTTGCAGTTGCCAGCACGGCAGCGCGTTACTCCTCTACGTTAAATCGAGTCCACTCTCTAAGTGTCTGACAAAGAATAACATGCCTTCGGTGGTGCAGTCCACGCAGCAAGGGGTGCCAGTAGGGGCGAAAAGCCCAATTTGGCATGCAGTTGAGTACGCGTACGGCCTTAACGGCCTTCACATTGATCGAAGCGAAGAAATGGGCTCTCGCCGTGTGCGAAGGAGTGACAGGGCTCTTCAGCCGCGTATCCCGTATTCGCGACCAACGTAGCGACAGGGGCTTTAGCCCCTGCAGGGCAGTCGCTACGGTCGAACGAAACTCAGCCCAACCGCTCAGCGGACTGAAAGCCGATTTAATGTTACAGGGGTACGTACGGCCTAAAGGCACGTACCCTTACAGGAAGGTCATTCCATCATCACCGGTCCGCCACCTGGCCGGTTGCGATCGAGCAAGAAGGCCATGGGCATCATCAGGACGGCAGACAAAGGCCAGCACGTAATAGACATCGACGTAAGCCAGGCTTGAGTCTGCGACTGAAGCTGCCCGTACAGCTGCCCCTGCGCCAGATGCAATCCATTTGCTTTGCCCGCGTCACGTCGAAAATGCCGCGCAATGCGTCTATCTGCTGCTGATAATTACTGACCCGCCGGGTGGTGTTCTTTGAAAGCTGGCTTTGATGCCACTGCGCCCGCTCCGTCACCAGGGCGTTCGTGAGCGAGATGAGAATGCTGCCGCCGATATTGCGGACGAAATTGATGAGTCCGGACACCTGGTTGTTCTTTTCCGGAGGAATTCCAAAGTAGGCAGCCGTGGTCACGGAAATAAAGACAAAGGGAATGGCGACGATTTGAAAGACACGCAACTAGGACGCAAAACCGAAACTGATGAGCAGGCTGATGTGCGTCGCGGTATAGAAATACGACAGAGCGAAGAGCACGAACCCCATCGCAATCAGATTGCGAGCCGGGAATCGGCTCACGGCCTGGCCCGCCAAAGGCATCACGACGAGCAGGGCCAGCCCACCGCCGGAAAGGGACAACCCCGCGATGGTTGCCGTATAGCCGAGTTCCTGCTGCAGGAACTGCGGCTGCAGTACTGTGGTCGCATTCAGCAATCCGCCGGTCAACAACATGAGGAAGGCGCAGACGGCAAAATTCCTGAACTTGAACAGTCGCAAATCCATCAGCGGTTTTTCGGCGTGAAATTCCCAAATGATCAGGGCGATGAACGAGATGATGAAGGTTAAGCCAAAGCCGACGATGAAGTTCGATCCAAACCAGTCCTTTTCCTCGCCTTTATCGAGCGTGATCTGCAGCGCGCCCATAGCGACGACCAGCAGGCCAACGCCGATGTAATCGATGCGGTAAAGATTTTTCCGGTCGGCCTTCTGGTACGGAGGGTCTTCTACCAGGCGATTGGTGAGAAACAGCGTCAGGATGCCCACGGGGATGTTGATGTAGAAAATCCAATTCCAGGAATAGTTGTCGGTGATCCACCCGCCCAGGGTAGGGCCGATGGAAGGTGCCAGCACGGCAACCAACCCGTAAAGCGAAAATGCGAGACCGCGCTTCGCCGGCTCGAAGGAGTCGGCCATGATGGCTTGCGCCATCGGCTGCAAGCCTCCGCCTCCCGCTCCCTGAAAGACGCGGAAGAGCAGCAAGAGACCCAGGGTGGGGGCGATTCCGCACAAAAATGAACTAACGGTGAAGATGACGATGCACAGCATGAAGAAATTCTTCCGCCCAATCACACTGGCGGCCCAGGCGCCCATCGGCAGTACGATCGCATTCGCCACCAGGTACGAGGTGAGGACCCAGGTGCTCTGATCGACACTGGCGCCCAGGCTACCTGCTATATGGGGAAGCGCCACATTGGCGATGGAGGTGTCCAGCACCTCCATAAAAGCTGCGAGGGCCACCGAGGCGGCGATGAGCCACGGATTGGTCTTCGGCTTCCATGCATACATCGCCTCGTTCGCGGTGGCATGTCGTGGTCGCTGCGGCCATCCTTCTCCGTTTTCCCTTTATGGATTGCCTCAGACCGAAGTCAGTCTGATAGATGCACTGCCTGGCCCTCCCGACGCCATTTCTGTCGGCGCCATTC
This sequence comes from uncultured Acidobacteriaceae bacterium, assembly GCA_963805955.1. Taxonomy (GTDB): domain Bacteria; phylum Acidobacteriota; class Terriglobia; order Terriglobales; family Acidobacteriaceae; genus PALSA-350. Next base: position 34,453 of record CAWDVZ010000009.1, on the reverse strand, counting down.
CTTTCATCGAAGGATCAAAGATGCCTATTGAAAAATGCCAGCGTCCGGGCCATAGCTTCCGTCGCTGCCGCCTCGTTGTAGCTGGCGCGAGTGTCGTTGTTGAATGCGTGCCCGGCGTCATACCAATAGATCTCCACCTCCGGATGAGCCGCCTGGACCTTCTCCACATCGGCCTGGGGGATGTGGTTATCGTGCTTCCCAAAGTGAAGCATGACAGGAACGCGCGGTTTCTCGCCGGCGAACCTGGCGATGTGACCACCGTAGTAGCCCACCGCGGCGGCCGGCGCCAGCCGGGTTGCGCTCAACCAGGCCAGCGTTCCTCCGTAGCAATAGCCCACAACGCCGGCTGGTTTCCCGGTCTCCTTGGCGGCGTATTGGAGAGCCGCATCCACATCCTTGACTGCGTCGTCGATGTTGATTTTTTGCGCGGCAGCCATTCCCTTCTGCATGTCTTCGCCGGCATCCGTGAGTTCGAGGTTGCGTTGCACGCGATCGAACAGCGCCGGAGCCACGGCGTAGAAACCCTCTTGCGCGAATCGATCCGCCACGGAACGGATATGTTGGTTAACGCCAAAGATCTCCTGTATTACGACCAGTCCACCCCAGGGCTTACCATCTGGTTCCGCCACATAGGCATCCAATTCGTGGCCGTCGCTGGCCTGCAACTTCACTACTTTGCTCATCTCATCTCCTTAGCCGTACCGTTCCTTTGCTTCGATGCCTGGAACGGGAACGGGATCATTCCTTTAGCAGCAGCTCCGCTGCATTTACTGAACCGGCTGACTTTTCCAGGGCCCAATAGCTGGCGCGGGCCACCACCCGGGCACCCAGATCGCGGGTGAGTCGAACATCCAGAAGGTGCAGGCCCGGAGTGTTGTCGGAAGGCCGAAAACTCAGCAGATAGCGATTGCGAGCATGTTTCGCGACTTCCTGCACGCGCGTTTCAAAGCCGCGCTCGGTGGTGAAGGGAGCGTATTCCCCTCCGCTCATCAGGGCAATCTGCCGCGCCGCATTCTTGCGCATCGACTGGACTGCCATCATCAGGGGGACGAGGAGATCAGCCGTACTTGAGGACTGGCCGCCATTCTTCAGATCATGCAACAGCAGAGCTTTGGAGGGAGAAAAAGTCACGCTGAGGACCAGCGTGTTGCTGGTGCCGATCTGTTCCACCAGGCGCTTCTCGTCCACATCCCGGCTACCATGATCGCGCGTTTCGCTGATCAGCAGCAGCACGCGGCGGTAGTCTTTCGGTCTGTCTTCCAACAGCTTCACCGAAAAGCCCACCGCATCGAGAATCGCGGCTCCGCCATCCCCCGGCTCTATTCGCTTCAGCTCATGACCCAGACGATCTTCGTCCTTGGTAAAAGGCACCACGAGTTGAGGCTTGGAATCAAAACTTACGAAGGCTGCTTCACTCGACCCATCTCCTAGAAACAGATCGATCAAGGGAGCCAGACGATTGATTTTGTCGAATTCGAGGGCGGCCATGCGGCCCTTTTCGACCGCGACCACTACGGAAACCGGTTCGTTGTCCAGGTCATCGTCGACGTGGAGCTGCTGCGGCACGCCGTTATCCAGCAGTTGAAAATCGCCCGGTCCCAGGCCGTAGACGATCTCTCCCGATGGCATTTGGACCAGTGTCGGGACCAACACTTCCGAAGTCTGTACCCGAATCGTGGTTTCAGGTGACGGTGCCTGCCGGCCATGCGCTTCCGAGCTGAGGAAGAACGTGGAGGCCAGCAGCAGACAGCAGCTAAGCCTGTGGAGGAGAAGAGTCAAGAGCGCTGCCGGCTCCTGTTTCCGGAATTTTTGGTTCCGAAATTCCGTGTCCAACCGAGGAACCTCATCAGTTGGGCCCTCTCTTTCCAGAGAAAGGACCAGAAGTACCTGGCATCGATGGTGTCAGCCTTACGGCCGGAGTAGGTTTCGATACGCCACTTGAGGTATTCGCTCCGCCACGGAGTCAGCCGATGGCCTCTGGTCGCATTCCACAAAAAGCGAACCGCCATGAAGGCCTCAGACTATTCTTTAGGCTCCAGCATGTGCTCGAGCAGCTTGTCGGCCAGTTGTTCGGCGCTTACGTAATAGGTTCCGTTGGCCACAGCCTGCTTCAGCTTTGCTATTTTTTTGAGGCGCTCCTCATCGATGAAGGTGTCATCGAGTGCGTTCTGGTTGGGTGAGTCCATACCGGACTTTAGCGTAGCATCATCGGCATACAAAAGGGCGACTTTGGTAACCTGCTCGACAACCATCGTGAAAGGACCTCAACAAGCGTTCTTAGGAACTGCAGATCGGCGACAAGAGGACGGGCCGGTACTTGGCTGCGGCCGGGCAGCGAAGTCGGCAAGACGCGCACGCAGGCGCAACACAGCGGAGGCGTGAATCTGCGAAATCCGGGATTCCACCACACCCAGGATCAGTCCAATCTCTTTCATGGTCGTCTCTTCGTAGTAATAGAGAGTCATGACCAGGCGCTCACGCTCGGGTAGTTCGCCGATGGCCTCGGTCAGTCGCTCTCGCATTTCGGCGTGCAGGAAGCGAAAGAGTGGATCGTCTTCCGGCCGGTTGGGCAGGTAGACCAACTCTTCTTCCCCGGAATCCTCGGACCGTTCGGAATGCAGGGTGCCGATTTCAAGCCCTTTCAGTTCCCCCAGCAGCTGTTGGTAGGCGGCTAGATCGATGTGCAGTTGGGCAGCGATTTCCATGTCGTTGGGGGCCCGGCCGAACTGGGCAGTGAGAGTCTGAATTGCCTGCTCAATGGCCCGCCCTTTGCGGCGTAACTCCCGCGGGCTCCAATCGAGGGTACGCAAGTTATCCAGAATTGCCCCGCGAATACGGAATTGGGCGTAGCTGCGGAACTGGACCTGCTTGGACGGATCGAACTTACCGAAAGCATCCAGCAGCCCGACCACGCCGGCGCTGTAGAGATCTTCTATCGGCACATGTTGAGGCAATCGCTCATGGATGCGCCGGGCGATAAAGCGAACGATGGGGAGATGCTCGATCATGAGCTTCTCTTGTTCGGCGGTCAGCAGATCGCCCGGCCGCTGCCCTTGGGCGGTCGCGGACGCGACAGCCGGAGCTTCTTTCTTCGCGTTTTCCGGGACGATCTGGCTAACCGCGCTGATATCTTGCGTCGATGGTCCGCCGCGACGGGGACGCCTGTGACCTTTTCCTGCTTCTTGCATATTCACCATCCAACCTGCATGCGACAACTGGAGCCGAGAAGTGGGACCGAAACATTGAGGAGCTGCGAAGTGCCGAGATGCCGCTTTTCTTCCGGCGAGAGGGTGTTTTGGTAGGCCGTCGATGCCGATGGACGAAAGCTTTGTCTGTTCATCGACCATCGCCCAGACGCACTCGACCCGTACCGTCGTTACTATCTGGTGCCCACCTCGACGACTGTCACCTTCCAACTTTGCTTGATTGCGGCGTTGCACCTCTACCCTGCATCGCGATGGCTCGCAAAACAAGAGGCGCGGGATAATTCGCTTGCTGCACCGTCTCATAACGGGAGAGGCGCGCAGGCTGCGTTCTAAAACGAAACACGGTCGCGGAAGCGGTGGAAAAAGAATTTTTCTTGGTTCGCTTTTTGTTCGCTATAATGCAGACATGTCAGTGACTCGCAGGCAGAAAGAGGTACTGGACTTCATCAGCAATTTTGTCCAGCGCAATGGATACTCTCCTTCCTTCGAGGAGATCGCGCGCGGGTTGAGTCTCAAATCGCTGGCAACGGTGCACAAACACATTACGAATTTGCAGAAGAAGGGTTTGCTGCAGCGCGCTCACAATCGCAGCCGCTCGATCGACGTATTACCGCCTCGTAGCAAGACGAGGCGCTCGGATCGGCTTCCGCTGCTGGGCCGGATCGCAGCCGGCCAACCGGTCGAGGCATCGGAGACCAATGAAACGATCGCCCTCGCTGACATCATCGGAAATCGTGAGGTGTTCGCTCTGCAGGTGCGCGGGGACTCGATGCGCGATGAGCACATCGTGGATGGCGATTTTGTATTGGTGGAGCACACCAGCACAGCGCGGCAGGGAGAGATTATTGTCGCTCTGGTGCGTGGGAGTGAGACCACCCTCAAGCGGTATTACATTGAGGGAACCATGGTTCGATTGCAGCCCTCAAATACCGAGATGGAACCCATCTACGTTCCACTTTCGCAGATTGCGATCCAGGGCCGCGTCCTCGGGGTTTTGCGCCGATACGCTTGATCTGCAACGGACCTCGGGTGCCCCACGGTCCGTTGGATTGACACAAAAAAGCCTCAGCTTTTGCCGAGGCTTTTCGCTCCTGATTGCAACGCTTAAACCGTGATCAGCTTGCTGATACTCTTGTCAATCGTATCCTTGGGGACAAAGCCGACGATCTGCTCCGCCACTTTGCCACCCTTGAAGAGCAGCAGTGCCGGAATGCCACGGATGCCATAACGCATCGGGGTTGCGGAATTCCGGTCCACGTCCATCTTCATCACCTTGAGCTTGCCAAGATACTGCGCGGCAACTTCGTCCACGACGGGCGCCAACGCCCGGCACGGCCCGCACCAGGCGGCCCAAAAATCGACCAGAACAGGCTGCTCGGATTGCAACACCTCCTGCTCAAATGTCGCGTCGTTCACTTCAAAGACCCCTGGTCCTGCCATGTTCCTCCTTCAGTGTCCCTGGCTGAGAATAGCACCCAGGCCACACTCTAGCCTGAACAATGGATGCGTTCTACAGGCAAAAGGTGCAAACCCGCACCTAAAAGCAAAAGCGCCCGGACCTTACGGCCCAGGCGCTAGAGCAACCCTCCCCCAGGACTGCCCACGACGCGTAAATTAGGCCCAACGGATGCAGATTTGTAAACAAAACTTAGGTAACGGAGAAGTAATACCCAAGAAATAGCGATAACCCTTTGGCTATGACTCCTGCTCATTGAGCCAGACTCATCGTAGCGCCCTCACGGCAGAGCCCGGCGGGCAGAATCTCTACCGGGCAAACAGGTCGTGCAAGCTCAAGAATCGCGCTGTTCAGGGCTTCCTCCCGGGGTCCGTTGCCGTGCTCCGGCTCTTTCGTCAGCAGCATGACCGACGGCCCAGCCCCGCTTAGCGTGACCGACATCACTCCATGGCTACCGGCCAGAGGCAGGAGAGCCGGGAGCAGCGGGCACAGCTGCGCGCGGTAGGGCTGGTGCAAGCGATCGCGCGTAGCCAGCTGCATCAGGTCCGCTCTGCCTTGGGAAAATGCCGCGGTTAACAGGGCTACGCATTGCACGCTCATAACCACGTCCTGTCGCCCGTAGCTCTGGGGCAGCATCCCGCGGGCTTTGGCGGTCGGCACCGGCGTTTCAGGCAGGACCAGGAGTGCCCGCCAGATGGGGAGGCGGGGGAATAGAGACAATGGCTAGCTGCTGCGCATTGGCCGCAATCGTCAAGCCCCCATGCCAGCAGGCCGCGACATTATCCGGATGCCCTTCGAGCTGCGCCGCCCGGTCGACGATCTGAGCTGCGCCCCAGCCAAGATCTCCAAATACAGACGCGAGCGCGACCCCGGCTAACCGCACCGCTGCCGAGGAACCACAGCCCATACCCAGAGGAATCCCGTTGCGCACGCGGATTTCGAGCGGCACTACCTGTCGTTGCTCGGCAGCCAGCACCGATTCATAAGTCTCAATCAGCAGGTTTTTGGGCAACGCGCCGCAAACGATCTGATCACGCCCGCTGGCATCAATGGAGAACCGGGGGGCAGCCGCGGCCTCGATCTCGAGGTAAAGCTCGATGGCGAGGGCCATCGCGTCAAAGCCCGGGCCCAGGTTGGCTGAAGTAGCTGGGAGCCGCAGTTGCACCGTCTTCATATCTGGATAGCCGCCTCCAGCACTCGAAGCACGGCATCGGCGGAGGGCTCAAGCGAGATCGTAGCCCGGCGCCTCTCCGCGATTTCCCGCTCCTGCCCGGCACTCTCTTCCTTACTCAACAAGGTCCCCTGATGGAACTCGATAATGTATTCAGAATCCTTGAGCGTGTGGCCGGTGAGCAGGAGCACGACCGATTCGTCGCGGTGTATCTTGCCTTGGCGAACGAACTTCTTCAAGCCGGCGAGGGTTACGGCGGATGCCGGCTCGCAACCGATACCTTCCTGGCCAATCTCTGCTTTTGCCAGAGCAATCTCCGCCTCGCTTACCTGCTCGCAATAGCCGCCGGTTTGCTGGATCACGCGAGCTGCCTTGCGCCAGGAAGCCGGGTTTCCAATCCGAATGGCGCTGGCCCGGGTGTTGGCCTGCATGGGCTGGATTTCTCGTCCCTCCTGATGCAGGAGGCTAAGGTAGAGCGGGTTGGCGCCCTCGGCTTGCACTACGCTGATTTTCGGGACCTTGCTGCAGAGCCCCAGGTGCATCATTTCCAGAAAGCCTTTGCCTAGCGCAGAGCTGTTGGCCAGAGTTTCCGCCAGGGACAATCACGTGATCCGGAAGCTGCCAGTCGAACTCCTCGGCAATTTCGAGAGCGGCTGTCTTTTGACCTTCCAGACGATAAGGATTGACCGAGTTGAGCAAATAGACCGGAGCACTGCGGACCACTTCCGCCAGCACACGAACGCAGCCGTCAAAGTCAGTATTCAATTGACAGATGAAGGAGCCGTAATCGAGCGCCTGGGAGAGTTTGGACCAGGAGATTTTGCCCTCGGGGAGCAAGACCAGGCTGTTCATGCGGGCTCGAGAGGCGTAGGCCGCCATCGAGGCCGAGGTGTTGCCGGTGGAAGCGCATGCTACCCATTGGTAGCCGTGTTCCCGGGCCCGCGAAAGGGCCGCCGTCATTCCCGTATCTTTGAACGACCCGGTTGGGTTCATGCCCTGGTGCTTGGCGTAGAGTTGCTCCACCCCGAGCTCCTCGGCGCTTTGTAAAAGCCGGTAGAGAGGCGTATTTCCTTCACGCAGCGTGACCGCCTCTTCGGGATGCAGCAGAATCGGCAGCAACTCACGAAAGCGCCACACTCCGCTTTGATCAATGGGGAGTCTGGACTGACGCCTCTCCTGCCACAGCCATCGCAAAGCGCTCGGGTTGGGCATACGACGCGGTCCTGATTCGAGGGCCGAAACGGGGGCGCCGGCCGCGCTCCACGACGAGATATTCGACCTCGAGAAGTTCGCCACAATCGATGCAACGAAAGTCTCTTTCTACTTTGTCCGGGGGGATGACGGCGCTGCAGCCGACGCAGCGCAGTTGATGAGAAGATTCGTGCATGGTTTAAGCCTAGCTTAGAACGAGTTTCATAATTCCGCGGCCGGGGGACTTGGGTACCCCGCCCCGTTGGCGAGTCGAGATAAATTCGTATGGTTTGCGAGATCGTATCGTATCATTTCGCTAATGTTGCTCTCACCGCGCGAGGCCGCTCAACGATTAGGGATTTCGTATCCCACCATCAAGCAGTGGCTGTATCGCGGGAAGTTGAAGGCGGTCAAGACGCCGGGCGGCCACTATCGCATTCCCGAAGCGGAACTGGATAGCCTGCTGCACCAGGCGAAACGCCCGGAGACCCCTAAGCGGGAGATGCTGCGACTGCTCAGCGGCCGCAATCAGCTCACCGGCCGGATCGTCGAATTGAAGTTCGATGGCCTGCTGGCACAGGTGAAGCTGTCGATCGGGGGGCAGATTATTACCTCCATCATCACCGCCGAAGCGGCGAAGGAAATGCGGCTTCAGGTGGGCGAAACCGCAGCCGCCCTCATCAAGTCCACCGAAGTGATGGTGCTGCGTGTATAGCCGAAGGGGATTTCTGCTGCTTGCGATTGTGGCCGGCGTCCAGGGCTCCTTCTGCTGCAGCGCGCAACAGAACACGCTCCAGGTCGCCGCGGCCGCGGATCTTCAACCAGTGCTGCCGGCGCTCATCGAGCAGTTTGAAAAGCAGACCCATGCCAAAGTCGAGGCTTCCTACGCATCCTCGGCCACTTTGGCCACGCAGATCCTTAACGGGGGGCCTTTCGGCCTCTTCCTTTCGGCTGATCTGTCCTTCCCCCAGAAGGTGGCGGCCGCAGGCCTCTCCGATAGCCCGGTTCCCTATGCCCGGGGAACCCTGGTGCTCTGGGCGCGGAACGATTCCCCGGTTCAACCGCTCAGTATCGACTCGCTGCGCAGCCCTGGATTGCGAACCGTCGCGGTGGCAAATCCGGAACATGCACCTTACGGTCGTGCGGCCAAGGCAGCCATTGAGAAACTGGGTTTGACGGACATATTGAAGGCCAAGCTGGTGGTCGCGGAAAACATCGCACAGACAGCGCAATACGCTGATTCCGGCAATGCGGATGCCGGTTTGATTTCTCTTACCTCGGCGTTGACACCGCGCTTGAGTGCAGACGGGAAATACGTTCCAATGCCCGAGGATTCCTATCCTCCGCTGCTGCAGGCCGCCGTCGTCATCAAGCAGGCGCCCGCTGCGCAGGAGGCTCGCCAATTTCTTGATTTCCTGCTTTCCGCTCCGGTCAGAAAGCAGCTGGCGGCTGGCGGATTGAAAGCGCCTTAGTTCCTTTTCCCTCTCATCCCTATGGACCAGCAAGCTATCTTTCTCACCTTCCGCCTGGCCACATTCACTACCCTGATCCTGCTGGCGATTTCCGTTCCCCTCGCTTATTGGTTGGCCTACGGCCGCGCCGGTTGGAAAGCGGTCATCGAAGCGGTAGTTGCGCTCCCGCTCGTGCTGCCGCCGACCGTCCTGGGTTTCTATCTCCTGGTGTTGATGGCTCCCCGAACTTCGGCGGGGAGAGCTCTCTCGGCGGTGTTCGGTCATCCGTTGGCCTTCTCTTTCGCCGGGCTTCTGGTCGGTTCCGTTATCTTCAGCTTGCCCTTTGCCGTGCAACCCATTACCTCGGGCTTCCGCTCGGTCGATGGAGAGATCCTGGAAACCGCAGAGCTGCTGTGCCCTGACCGCGGCAAGGTCCTGGCGCGGGTTTTGCTGCCCTTGATCCGGCCTTTCCTGCTTACTGCCGCGGTGCTCACCTTTACCCATACTGTGGGTGAGTTCGGAGTAGTGCTGATGATTGGCGGCGGCATTCCCGGTGTGACCCGGACCCTTTCCATTTCTATCTACGATCAGGTCCAGGATTTTGCTTATACGCAGGCAAACCACACGGCTCTGCTGCTATTGACCCTCTCTTTCGTGGCGCTGTTGGTCATCTACGGGCGCCGTGGGAGAGCGGGTGTCTGAATATCTGCATTTGGAAATCGAACACACGCTGGGCGATTTGTCGCTGCGCGTGTCGTGCGCATTGTCGGCGCCATGGACGGTGCTCTTTGGACCGTCAGGCGCGGGCAAAACCTCCCTGCTGCGGGTTCTTGGTGGTTTGATCAGCCCGAATCGCGGGCGGATCGTCTTACGAGGACGAACGCTGGTGGATACAGCGAACGGAGTGTGGGTGCGTCCCGCGCATCGCGGGATTGGCTTTGTCACCCAGCGGCCGACGCTTTTTCCCAACATGGATGTAACCGCCAATGTTGCCTTTGGACTTTTTAGGCTCAGCCGGCGGTCGAGCGAAGAGCGCGTGGCGCAGATGTTGGAGCTATTCCAAGCCGGCCATCTGGCCAGGAGGATGCCGGCAGATCTTTCGGGTGGCGAGAGGCAGCGCGTGGCTCTGGCGCGCGCGCTCGCTCCTGAACCGGCGCTGCTGCTGCTGGACGAGCCATTCACTGGCCTTGATGCGGACCTGAAGGTTTCCATCATGGAACAACTGACGGCATCGCTCGCGCAGCGGCAGGTTCCCGCGCTTTACGTCTCGCATGATGTGGCTGAGGCCTTCCAGACGGCCGCCGATGTAATGGTGATCGATCACGGCCAAATCCAGGCTCATGGGCCCGCGCAGGTGGTGCTGGCCGCCCGGAGGGAGCAACTGCTGCGCCAGCTTGGCTGAGCCGATGAGCATGTTGTAAAGGTGCAAGTGTTGGGCTAGTTATGGATGAAGAATGTTTGGGTGTTCAGCCACAACCAAAGCCACGATACACTCTCGATGAGCTGCTCTCAAAGTGCAGCGCTGACGAGTCGGTTAGCGAAGAAGATCGCCTCTGGCTCGACCTCTTTCCGAACGGGCGGGAGCTCTGAGGCGGACGATGATTCTCGTTTTCTTAACCGACTATGGACGGGTGCCCCATGTTCGCCCCAGCGTACATGGGCCGAAAATGGGTGTTTCAAATGCTTTCGCTCTTTTGCTAGGAGGCTTACCGTTCCAACCCCCATAGCAGAGCTTTGGAAGGGGCTGCGCCCCATCGTTTTCGTCCCATGTACGCTGGGGCGAACATGGGGCACCCGTCCAAGTACGTCGGTATGGTCCGGCACCAGCTACTCGATCTGAGCGCAGCGTAGGCACTACGCCAGCCAGACCGGTTCCGGTTCCAGGCGAATGGCAAAGCGCGATGCGACCGCTGCGATGACCTGGTCGCGCAGAGCAATCACCGCGGCCGCGCTGGCGCCGCCGCGATTGATCAGGGCAAGAGTATGTCGGCTGGAGATTCCTGCCTCGCCGAGCGCATAACCCTTCTGAAAGCCCGCTCGCTCGATCAGCCAAGCCGCGGAGAGCTTTACCTCGCCGGGTTGCGCTGGATAGGCGGGAATGCTCCGCTCTTCGATGCCCAATGCCAGAGCGAGGGAATTCAGTACCGTTACCGGGACGACCGGGTTCTTAAAGAAACTACCAGCACTGCGGCAGTCCGCATCGCCAGGCACCAGCAACATACCCTTCTGGGCGCGGATGAAGCGTACCGCGTCGCGCACTTCGGCCAGCGTCGGCGAGGTTATGGTGCGGGTAGCAAAGTAGCGGGAAAGATCTGCGTAGCTAAAATTGGCGGCGGTATTCTTGCGCAGTGAGTAGTCAACGCGGGTTACCACGTAGCGGTCTCGTTGGGTGGTGTTGAAGATGCTGCGGCGGTAAGAAAAACCGCAAGAGGCGGCGGGGAGGTCGACAAACTGCCCGGTTTTTCGATCGAACCCGCGTACCGTTACGATGGTTTGCGAAACCTCCTGGCCATAAGCGCCCACGTTCTGCACCGGCGTTCCCCCCACGGTTCCGGGAATACCTGAGAGACATTCGATTCCCGCGCCCTCCGCGTCGACCGCATAGGCGACCAGGCCGTCCCAATCTTCTCCGGCGGCAGCGGAAAGGATCAAACGCTCGCCCTCCTGAGTCGAGGCGATGCCGCGCAAAGCCAACGCGCAGGACGAGACCCGGAAAGCCGGCATCAGAAACGAGCAGGTTGCTGCCGCCGCCAAGAATGAAGAGCGGTAACCGGCGGTCGACCGGCGAACGCGACACCGGCCACAATGTCGGCTTCGCTCACCGCCTCCGCAAACCAACGCGCCGGACCGCCAATCTGAAAGGTGGTGTAGGGGGCGAGCGGTACTTCCTCAAGGAACTGCATTTTCCATCAAGGTATCAGGAGCGGAGCCAAGGTTATACACTGGCGAAACCTGGGTCGAATCTTTACAATCAGGACAGAGTTTAAGGAGCGAGCATGTACCCCGAGATGATGGTCATACCGATGCGCGAAGAGCTTACCCGCGCGGGCATCAAAGAAGCGCGGACGGCAGAGGAAGTCGACGCAGCGCTGGCCAAAACAGGCACCACCATGCTGGTGGTCAACTCGATCTGCGGCTGCGCCGCCGGCAAGATGCGCCCCGGGGTCCGGCTGGCGTTGCAGAATAAGACGCTGCCCGACCAGGCAATCACCGTATTTGCCGGGCAGGATCGCGAAGCGACGGAACGCGCCCGTTCCTACTTCGAGGGCCACCCTCCGACTTCGCCCGCAATCGCAATCCTTCGCGATGGCAAGCTGGTGTACCTGATGCAGCGTTCCGCGATCGAGACCGCGACCGCACCGATGATCGCACAGGAATTGACCCGGGCAATGAACGAGCTGTGCTCCAAGACAACTGCGTAATCAAGACCGGCTAGAGCTTTTTCGGACACGGACCGTGCTCTGCGAGTAGTTTTTCCACGCTGAGCGCGGCCCCTACGGCTTTGGATCGCCAGGACTCCTGCACCGTGGCATGCGGGTCCGGGTGAGCTTTATCAATTTGCTCCTGGTAGACAAAAGTGATGACCCGGTCCTCCGGCTCATCGCGCCAAACATTACCTTTTCCGTCGCGGCGAGTGGATCCGGAAACCCATCCGGCCGGCGTCAAGTGCCACTCGGTCCACTGCCTGCTGATGGCCATGCTCTCTCCAACCAACCTTGCATTGCTACGATGACGATTTAGGTTAACAGGACGGAAAGGCCGCATTCCATATGAGAACAAGCCCAGAAATTGCCCCTCCCGGGCGTAAGCGGTCCATCCTCAAGGGGTTTCTCGCCGGAGCCATCGGGGGTTTGGTGGGGGCCGCCGCGAAGGCCGTAGCCGAGGCTGTTTACCCGCCGAGGACTCAGGGGCAGATTCCTCCCCCGGCGGTGCTGGTAAATCGCATGGCTTCCCGCCCCCTGAGCGAGACCGAAGAGGTCGTTTCGGTGCAAGCAATTCACTGGGGCTTCGGAGCGCTGGTGGGTGGGGCGTATGGCGCGGTGGCTGAGTATCAGCCAGTGATCACAGGGCGGCTGGGAGCTAACTTCGGCTTGACTCTCTGCGGGATGACCCATGCGTGCACATTACCCATCATGGGATTAACGGAAAGCCCGGAAAACCAGCCTGCGCGGGAGCACGCCAGTGAACTGGTGACGCACGCCATCTATGGCGTGACCACCGAAGTGGTTCGCCGGGCGGTACGCAAAGTACTGTAACTTGCGTAAGGAGCCGAGCTAGACTGGTCCGCCTCTGTTCCCTCACTAAGGCTGGGTGCCCCACATCTCGCTCGTTTTTTGCGAGATGTGGGATGCCACGGATCTCAACCTTAATTGCCCACTGGGCGCCGAAAGCTTGCGGGTCCAGAGCCGTGGTTCCCACATCTCGCGAAAAACGAGCGAGATGCCCCGAATTTCCTGCACGCTGCACTAGATAGAACGCACGTGTGCGCCTTTCTTTAAGGAAAGGCGCATGAGGCGCGTGGAACCCACTGAACTTCACAGGAAATCGGGGGTGTGGGGCACCCGAGGTTCGTTGCAGATCCGGATACGTCCGGCCTAAAGGCCCGTTAGGCGATGCGGTCGATCTGTTCCCCAGGCAGCGCCTGCTCTGCCTTGCGGGTGGTAATCAGCACAGCAGGATGGCGAAGGCCGGCATAGACGATCGCGGCAAGGACCGCGCCCACAAAAGGCGCGACAATAAACATCCATAGCTGTTGCAACGCCCAACCGCCGACAAAGAGCGCCGGACCGATGCTCCGCGCCGGGTTGACTGAGGTGTTGGTGATGGGAATTCCTACCAGGTGAATCAGGGTCAGCACCAAGCCGATGGCCAGGCCGGCAAAACCAACCGGGGCACTGATGTCGGTCGCACCCAAAACGGTGACCACAAGAAACATGGTGAGGACCGTCTCAGCAATAAAGCCGGCAGCCAGTGAGTAGTGGTCCGGAGAATGCAGGCCGTAGCCATCAGCACCCAAGCCGCTCACCGAGGCACTGTATCCGCCAGGAAGGCCGTTGGCGATTAACAGAATGACCCCAGATGCGATGATTGCGCCGATGATTTGCGCCACTACGTAGGCGCCAGCATCGCGGGCATTGATTTTCTTGGCGAGAAAGACGCCCAGCGTGACCGCAGGATTCACGTGGCAGCCGGAAATAGGCCCGATGGTATAAACCATAGCGAGCAGTGAAAGCCCGAAGGCCGCAGAGATGCCGGCGAAGCCGATATGGCTCCCCGCAAGCACCGCACTGCCGACGCCCCCGAAAACCAGGACAAACGTACCGACCAGTTCCGCGAAATATTTATTCATTGGACGCCTCCCCCTTAAAGCGGAAGCGCGCGAGAAATGGTTCCCTGAAGGAAACCATTCAAAGGCCTTCACTTTGGCTATGCCAATTGTGAAACCGCTTTAGGTTTCAGAAGTATACGGCCATTTCTCTAAAGTAAGTGCGAATATTCGTCGATAAGTCAGCGCGTGCGGCCAGTCGTCTCGGCCGGACTCATCGCCTGCACTTTGCTGTGCTTGATGCTGTAACTGAAATAGATTCCCAAGCCGATGATGAGCCAGACAATAAGCACCTCCCAGGTGAGCAGGGGAAGCTTGATCATGAGATAGAAGGCGCTACATATACCGAGGATGGGAACCAGCGGAACCAGCGGGGTCTTGAACGGCCGCTCCAGGTCGGGATGGCGGCGGCGCAGGATCCATACCCCGGCACAAACAATAGTGAAGGCGAGCAAGGTACCCATATTTACCAGGGCGGCCAGCTTATCAATGGGGAGCAGAGCGGGAAGAAACGCTACGATCGTGCCCACCACGATGTTAGAAATCCAAGGCGTGCGGAACTTAGGATGAATGTCGGAAGCCCATTTCCACAAAAGCCCGTCCTTCGACATGGAATAGAAGACGCGAGACTGCCCCAGCAGCATCACCAGCATCACCGTCCCCAAGCCAAAAACGGCGCCAATCTTCACCAGCAGGCTGCCCCAGGTGATGCCTGTGACATCGATGCCTACGGCCACCGGATCGCCTACATCGAGGCTGCGGTAGTTGACTAGGCCAGTCAGCACGGTTGACACCAATATATACAGGAGAGTGCAAACCACCAGGGAACCCAGGATCCCGATCGGCATGTCGCGCTGCGGGTTGCGGGCCTCCTGAGCAGCGGTCGAGACCGCGTCGAAGCCAATGTAGGCAAAGAAAACCGACGCTGCGCCGGCGGTAATCCCTCCGAAACCATACCTGCCCGGGCCCTGCGAGGGAGGGATGAAGGGATGCCAGTTGACCCGGCCGAGTTCAGGGTGGTGAAAGAGATAAGCCCCGCCCAGAACCAGGAAGATGCCGACAATCGTGAGCTTCACGATTACGATGGCGGAGTTGAGGTTAGCGGATTCCTTGATGCCGATGACCAGGACCGCGGTGACGATCAGGATGGCAAAGAACGCCACGAAATTGAAGATGCCGGCGGCGTGGGGTAGAGCTGCCGCGTCGATGGTAGACGGAATCATCGCCGCGGGCTGCCACTTACCGGCATAGAAGTAGAGGACGTTTCCATAAGTAGTCGTGAACTGCGGCGGCAGGTAAATGTGCAGTTGCTGCAACAAGCTCACGAAATATCCGGACCAGCCGGAGGCAACGGTGGCGGCGCCGAAGGCGTATTCGAGAACCAGGTCCCAGCCGATGATCCAGGCGACTAGCTCGCCCAGGGTGGCATAGCCATAGGTATAAGCGGAGCCGGCAATGGGGATGATGGAGGCGAATTCCGAATAGCAGAGACCGGCAAAGGCACAGGTGATGCCGGCAAAGATAAAACTGAGCGCGACCGCCGGGCCCGCGTGGAGCGCAGCCGCTTGGCCAGTCAGCACGAAGATTCCGGCGCCGATAATGGCGCCGATGCCGAGGGTTATCAGGTTGACCGGGCCAAGCGAGCGCCTTAGTGTGTGTTCCCCCACCTCGTAGGCCTCTTTGGTGAGTGTGGAGAGGGGCTTCGTTGCCAGGAATCTGGGCATCCGCCGGATCACCTTCAATAAAGAATTTATGGTAGCTATGCTTGCTGCTGGTGTATGTTCTATACCGTTTTCGCGTAAGCGTGTCGAGAGGAAACCTTGTGATCCCTTCACCTACTGTGGTCGAAACCTCACTCTCCGGCTATGACCTGATCAACCAGCCGATGCTGAATAAGGGAACCGCGTTCACCGACGAGGAGCGGGACATTTTCGGCCTGCACGGCCTGCTACCTCCCCATGTCGGGGTTATAGAAGACCAGCTCAAACGGCGTTTGCGAGCGCTGGAGGGGCTGCCGCCGGGATTCGAGCAGTACGCATTTCTGCGTGAGCTCCAGGACACCAATGAGACCCTTTTCTACGCGCTGCTGGCGAGGAATATCGAAAAGATGCTGCCTCTGGTCTACACCCCGACGGTGGGGGAAGGCTGCCAGCGCTTCAGCGAAATCTGGCGTAAGCCGCGAGGTCTCTTTCTCAGCTATCCTCATCGGGATCGGATAGCCGGCATCCTGGCCCATCCCAGGTTTGATCAGGTCCGCTGCATCGTGGTCAGCGACGGAGAACGCATTCTTGGCCTTGGGGACCAGGGCGCCGGGGGAATGGGCATACCCATCGGCAAGCTCTCTCTCTACACCGCGCTGGCCGGGATCCACCCGTCCGCGACCTTGCCTATCCTTCTCGACGTGGGCACCGACAACCAGGATCGACTGCACGATCCCATTTACATCGGCTGGTGCCACCAGCGGGTACGGGGCCAGGACTACGACGATTTCATCGAAAGTTTCGTAGCCGCTGTTATTCAGCGATGGCCGCATGTGCTGGTGCAATGGGAGGATTTCGCCGGAGGCAACGCCGCCCGGCTGCTGGAACGGTACCGCGACCGGCTTTGCACCTTTAACGACGACATCCAGGGCACCGCCGCTGTCGCTACGGCGACTTTGCTGGCGGCTATCAACGTCACCGGCAAACCGCTTAAGTCCCAACGGATTGCCATGCTCGGCTTCGGATCCGCCGGTGTGGGCATTGCCTCGCTGATGGTCCAGGCGATGGAGGAGGAAGGCCTGAGCCAGTCCCAGGCACGAAGCCAGGTGTTCGCAGTAGATAAGGATGGGCTTCTGGTGGAAGGCTATGCCGACCTGCATCCAACGCAGCAGCCGTTCGTGAAGAAACGTGAGGAGGTTGCAGGGTGGAAGCTTGCTCAGCCTGACAAAATCAGCCTGCTCGATGTGGTTCAGAATGCGGAGCCAACGGTTTTGATCGGGGTGTCCGGGCAGCCTGGGGTTTTCACCCAGGAGATGGTCAGAGCAATGACGAAATATGCTGAGCGGCCGATTATCTTCCCGCTCTCGAATCCCACTTCGCGCAGCGAGGCCACGCCTCAGAATCTGCTGAATTGGTCCAACGGCACCGCGGTGATAGGTACCGGCAGTCCCTTTCCGCCGGTTTTAATCGACGGCCGTTCGATCCCCATCGACCAGACCAATAATTCCTATGTGTTTCCGGGGGTGGCGTTGGGCCTTATCTCCTCTCAGGCCCGGCGTGTCACGGATTCGATGTTTATGGTCGCAGCCAAAACGCTGGCGAAGCTTTCTCCCACGGTAAAGGACAAAAAGGGGCGTCTGCTGCCTCCGGTCACGGAGATTCCGTCGGTTTCCATTGCCATTGCGGTGGCCGTGGCCGAACAGGCCAGGAAAGAGAACCTGGCGCTGATCGGTCCCGGAGAGGATCTCGAAACAGCGGTTCACAGCAATATTTGGGAGCCCCGCTACCTGCCTTATCGACTGGCGAAATAAGTAGCGACTAGTTATGGCGCTTATAGCGCTTTTAGCGCTTTTTCTTGGAGCCAGCGCACCACGGCCGGTTAGCCGAGGCGAGAGAAGAATTCCTCTACTCGCTTGCCCGGAGCGGGAAGCAGCTCGGAGATGACGGCAACCGAGTCGGCGCCGGACTCGATCACGGCCCCACAATTGGCTCGATTTATGCCACCTATAGCTACCAGTGGCTTTACGGTCATGAGGCGGGCTCTTCGAACTCCTTCGAGACCTACCACGGGATCGGGAACCTGCTTGGACAAAGTCGCGAACACAGGGCCAATGGCAACGTAGTCCGCCGGGCCCGTCCCCGCGCTGACTAGCTGGCGCTCACTATGCGTGGAGACGCCGATGAGCAAGTCGGATCCCAGGGTGGCGCGGACTTCGATTGGAGACAGATCTTCCTGACCGACATGGACCCCGTCGAAGCCCGCAGCGCGAACCAGCGAGACGCGGTCATTCAGGATAAGACAGCTGTCCGACGGTGGGAAGATACGGCGGAGAATTGCTGCCCGCTCCAGCACGATTTCGTCGGTTGCCTCTTTGTCGCGGTATTGCAGGAAGCGAATGCCGGCCTCACGCAGTTCGCAGGCAAAGTCCTCTATCGAAAGCCCGGTTCGAAGCAGCAGGCCGGCATCAAGAATGGGATACAGACGGGGTAGCTTACACCTGGGCAAGAAGCTGCTCGCGGCGAAGTTTTTCGCGTTCGAAGAAGCGCTCCATGAACTTGGTATCGAAGTTTCCGTCGCGGAACTCCGCGTCTTCCAGGATGCGGCGGTGCAGAGGAATAGTGGTGTGGATGCCCTCGACAACGAACATCTCCAGCGCCCGCGACATGCGGGCCATGGCCTCCGCCCGGTCCTTCCCGTGGACAATAAGCTTGGCGATCAACGAATCGTAATAAGGGGGAACGATGCCTTCAGCATATTGCGCTGTGTCCACCCGTACGCCGTTCCCCCCAGGCACGTTGAAGGCGGTGATGCGCCCGGCCGAGGGGGTGAACTTCTCCGGGTGTTCGGCATTGACCCTGCACTCGATGGCGTGCCCGCGAATGGGCAGGGTATCAGGAAGAATGCTGGCCAGGGTTTCGCCCGACGCAATCCGCAGCTGCGCTTTCACCAGGTCGATGCCGGTCACCATCTCGGTGACGGGATGCTCCACCTGGATGCGGGTGTTCATCTCGATGAAGTAGAGTTTGCCGTCCTCATCCATGAGGAATTCGACCGTACCGGCGTTCTGATACCCAATGGCGGTCAGACACCTTTTAAGGGTCTTGGCAATGTCCTCACGGATTTTGGGGGTGACCTGGAGGGAGGGGGCCTCTTCAATCAGCTTCTGGTGGCGGCGCTGGATGGAGCACTCACGCTCGCCCAGCGAAACCACGTTGCCGTGCTCGTCGGCCAGGATCTGGAATTCGATGTGCCTGGGCCGCTCAATGAACTTCTCCATATATAGGTCGCCGTTGCCGAAGGCATTCGACGCCTCGGTGTGGGCCGCCTGGTAGAGTTGCGGCAGCTCTTCCTCGGAACGAACGACGCGCATGCCGCGTCCACCGCCCCCCGCAGAAGCTTTGAGGATGACCGGAAAACCAACCGAGCGCGCCCATTCCAGGGCTTCTTCCTCGCTCTGCAGCACGCCATCGGAACCGGGCAGGATCGGGACCTTGGCCTTCTTCATGGCCTGGCGTGCCTTTTCCTTTTCTCCCATGAGCCGCGTGGCCTCGGGAGTGGGCCCGATGAACTTGATGTTCGAGGCGCGGCAAACCTCGGCAAAGTTGGCATTCTCACTCAGCAAGCCATAGCCGGGATGGATGGCATCGACGTCAGCAATTTCCGCAGCCGAGATCACGGCCGGAACATTGAGATAACTCTCTGCCGATCGCGGCGGCCCGATGCAGATTGCCTCATCAGCAAAGCGGACGTGGAGCGAGTTGCGGTCCGCCTCGCTGTAGATGGCAACCGTACGTATCCCCAGTTCTTTGCAGGCGCAGATGACGCGAAGAGCGATCTCGCCTCGATTGGCGATGAGCAGTTTGCGAAACATAGGTTCCATTCAGGGCCCGTGCATCCGTACAGTTGTTGTCACGTTTACGACGCAGAAGGAGCTAACGCAGCCGGAGAGCGAAGAGTGGCTGGCCGTACTCCACTGGCTGGCCGTTGGTGACCAGGCGCTTGACAACCTCCCCAGCCGCATCGGATTCGATCTCGTTCATCAGCTTCATGGCTTCGACGATGCACAAGACCTGCCCATTCTCGATCTCGTCCCCGATCTTGACAAAAGCAGCGGCACCGGGAGACGACGACTCGTAGAACGTGCCCACGATGGGCGACTTGACGATGTGCAACTGCTCCTCCTCCGCCACCGCAGAGGACCCGTCTGAGACAGCCGGGCCGGGAGAAGCCACTGCATGGATGCCTTGCGACCCTGCGGCCGGTGCATGCGGCCCGGGGGACAACAACTGCCCCAGACGGGCGAGATCGAGGGCCGAAGCAGGCGGTCCTTGCCCCGCATGCCCAAACTTTAAGCGGATCTTGAGGTCGCCGCGTTCAAACTCGAACTCGCCGATATCATTTTCTTTCAGGAACTCAATCAGTTCCCTCAACTCATTTATTTCATCAGAAGTCATGAATCTCTCGTCTGCTTCAGAGTTGCGTCCACCCGGTGGAAGCCGGTGTCATCACCTGCCCACCCTTCGGGGTAACGGCAACCATATCTTCAATGCGCACTCCAAATTGACCTGCAATGTAGACGCCGGGTTCGATGGTGACGACCATTCCCGGCAAAAGGGACTGCGACTGGTCCGCGGCTATGCGGGGTGCTTCATGGATCTCAAGCCCAACACCATGACCGGTGGAATGAGTAAAGTACTCAGCCAAGCCAGCCTTGCGAAGGACGCTGCGCGCTGCTTCGTCTACCTCTCCACAAGAGACACCAGGCTTGACCGCGGCAACGGCCGCCTGCTGCGCCTCCCGCACAGAATCATACGTGAAGCGCTCCCGGCGTGTTGGTTGCCCCAGGAAGACAGTGCGTGTCATATCGGAGCAATAACCATTGAGAATAACACCGAAGTCCATGGTTAAGAAGCCTTTACGGGGCAACCGCTGGGCGGTGGCACGGCCATGCGGCAAGGCCGAACGTGAACCGCTGGCGACAATGGTTTCAAACGACATGCCCTCGGCTCCGCGCGCACGAGCGCTGTGCTCCAGTAAGGCGGCAACGGTCGTCTCCGGCATTCCCGGTCGCAGCTGAGGCAGGACTTCCTCCCACAGCAGCACGCCAAGTCGAGCAGCCTGTTTCATCAGCCGGAGTTCATCCTCGTCCTTTATCAGGCGCAGGTCGCGGACCAAGGATGAGGCCCGGGGCTCAAAAAAACCGCGGTGCCCGGCGGGGAGTGCTTTGCGGTAGAGTGCAAGATTGGCAACCGTGGTGGTTTCCGGGTCGAAGGCGCAGTGCTTGGCGTTTGTCGAAGCCAGCCACCGGCAAGACTCATCGCGTGCGGACTTGGCCGCGATCACCACCCGTGCGGCTTGGGTTTCCTGTCGCGCCTGCGCGATGTACCGCCCGTCCGTGAACATGGCGGCGCGGTTGCTTGTAATGGCGAGGAAAGCGTTGGATCCGGTAAACCCGCAGAGATAGCGCACATCAGGCAGATGGCTGACGAGCAAGCTTTCAATGCCCCGTTGCTGCATCTGGCGGCGCAACCTGCGCAGCCTGGGTGGGTAATTCATCTGCTCAGGTATATCAGATGTTTGCCGCCGTTCACCCGAGACAAGTACACTTAAGGTGCAAACGAAAGGTCGTTAACCCCATGCTCGTGGTCATGAAACCGCAGGCGACGGCGGAAGAAATTCAGGCCGTCTGCGAGCAGATTCAACTCCTGGGCTATCGCGCCCATCCCATGCCCGGGGCACAGCGCACCGCCATCGGAATCACCGGGAACAGCGGCGCTGTCGAGCAGGGCGACCTCGAAGAACTCTCCGGTGTCGCAGAGGTGATCAGGGTTTCAAAACCCTACAAGCTGGTCAGCCGCGACGTAAAGCAGGAAGACACGGTCATTACCTTCCCAGGGACGAATGCGACCATCGGCGGCCGTGACCTGGCGGTGATTGCCGGACCGTGCTCGGTCGAGTCCCGGGAGCAGGCTTTTGCGGTGGCAGAGCAGATCGCGCTTGCTGGAGCCCAGTTCTTCCGCGGTGGGGCCTACAAGCCACGCACTTCCCCTTACGCCTTTCAGGGCATGGGCGAGGACGGGCTCAAGATCATGGCCGAAATACGCGACAAGTTCGGCCTGCGGATCGTTACCGAAGCGCTGGACAACGAAAGTCTCGACCTGGTTGCCGACTACGCCGATGTGATTCAGATCGGGGCCCGCAACATGCAGAATTTCTCTTTGCTCAAGCGCGCTGGCCGTACGCGCAAGCCGGTGCTGGTCAAGCGCGGCATGTCGGCGACCCTCGACGAGCTCTTGATGGCTGCCGAGTACGTGATGAGCGAAGGCAACTATCAGGTCATCCTGTGCGAACGCGGAGTGCGCACGTTTGCCGATCACACCCGCAATACCCTTGACCTGAGCATTGTGCCGGCGGTGCAGCGGCTTAGCCATCTGCCGATCATCGTGGACCCCAGCCATGGCACGGGCAAGCGGAACATGGTTCTGCCGTTGGCTCGCGCGGCCATTGCGGTGGGGGCCGACGGCCTGATGGTCGAAGTGCATCACCAGCCGGACAAAGCCCTTTCCGATGGGGCTCAATCCCTCTACCCCGATCAGTTTATTGAACTCATGGATGAGGTTTCCCAGATCGCAGGACCCGTTCGCCGGTCTTTGCCCCGCGCAATCAAAGTCGCCCAGCCCACTCCGCTCTGAGATGTGCTGGGGCCAAAGACAGTGGGTACTCGCCTGGCTGGTCCTGATCACGCTGGGCACAACCGGTTGCCAGCAACGTGATTTCCCCAACTATCCCGCGAACTATCGCGAGTACGCCTACATCAGCAATGGCGGCAGCAATACAGTAACCGTGCTCGACCTGGTCAACATGCGCCAGGAACGCGTGATTGCAGTCGGCACCAACCCTTCGGGTCTGGGAGTGAACCCTCGCCGGAACGAGGTCTATGTTGTGAATTCCGGCAGCGGCACCGTCACCGTGATCAACGCGGAGACCAATACTGTCGCGGCCACCATGCGCGTGCAACGTCAGCCCTACTTTATCGACGTGGATGCCGAGGGCAAGCGCGCCTACGTGGCCAACTCGAAGTCCAACAATGTCTCGGTGCTGGACCTCGCGCTTCGCCGGGAGATTGGGGTGATTGGCGCCGGTGAGGGGCCCGGTATGGCTCGCATTGCCAACGACGGCAAGACGCTGGTGATTACCAACCGTGCCAGTGGAAGCGTCAGCATCGCCGATGTGCACTCGTTCAAAGTCAGAAGTAGCTTCGACCATTGCCCGGGGGCCACGGATGCCATTATCCTGCCCGACTCCTCCAAGGCTTTCGTCACCTGCTCCGGAGGACACCAGATTATGGTGATCGGGCTGGCCCACCCCACGGGCAGCGATCCCACGCCTAACGACGTTCTTCTCACTTTTCTCGACGTAGGCAAGACGCCGCTCCACATCGCCCTGAAGCCGGATGGGGGAGAGGCGTTCGTCTCCAACTACGACAGCGACACCATTTCTGAGCTCACAACCTCTTCGAATGAAGTCGGCGGCGCTTATCTGATGGGCGGGCACCCCGTGCGCGGTTTGGTGAGCGCGGACAACTCGCTTTTATATGTGAGCGATTTCAGCGCCGGGCGAGTGGGTGTTTACAGCATTGACGACGGCAAGCTGATTGGTCCGGGGGTGAGGGTTGGCGAGGGACCGGATGCCCTGGCCTTTTCCGGCTCCGGACACTTCCTTCTGGTGGTGAATGCGCAGTCGGGGGATATCGCTGTGGTGCGCACTTCTAATCTTTCCCTGTTCACGCTCTTCCCCGCCGGTCGAGGACCCAATGACATTGTCGTAAAGGCTTTCCTGGTCCCGTAGGGTCAGCCGGATATCACCTTAGCGATGAAGGGCACGGGCTTCAGCCCGTGCGTATTTAGGAACGGAAAAAGTTGGCTTTAGCCCCTGAGGGGCATTTTTCGCGGAGATGTGATGAAGATCGTTCCCTCAGGGGCTAAAGCCTACTGAATCGTCTTGGTAAATGTACGGGCTGAAGCCCGTACCCTTCATTCAGCCCGTTCGGGTGTCCCCTGACTAGACTGTGAATGCTACGAGTTTTGCTTTTCTTGCTCGGCGCGCTCGAGATCTGCCAGGTGGGCGAGGTGGAGAGTATGGCGCGAGGCGGAGTAATGGGCCCCTGCCAGCAACAGCAGGCCGGTCACAAAGGCCCACAACATCAAGCTCACCGAAACTGAAAATGGGCCGTAAACGGAATGAAGGTCCATCCAGGGCAGCGCCCCAATGTAGAGCATTTTTGCCAGTTCCCAGAAGAGCCCAATGACGATTGCCGTCGGCAGCACTGCGCGGACAGGCAGCTTGCGGTTGGGAAGAATCCAGTAGATGAGGAAGAAGAGCAGGATGCTGACCACGGCCGCTGAGATCTGCAACAGCCAGTGGGAAAGAAAGCTAAATGCGGCATTATTGATATGGCCTAAAAACAGCAACTTCAAAATCGACTGCTGCCCCGCCGTCACGGCCACGCTCAACATGGCAATGGTGCCAATGCTGGCGGCTAGCCCGAGCGAAACCAGCTGGTTCATGAAGTAGGAGCGGTTCTTGGTTACGCCCCAGACCCGGTTCAAGGCCACTTCAAGCGGAAGGAAGACGCCGGTCGATGAAATCAATAACATCACCACCGATGCAATGCGTACCCCGCTGCGAGCATGGGCCACAATCTCCATATTCTTGGTGACAAATTCCTGACCGGTGGGCAGAAAGTAGCGGATCATATCCGCAATCGCGCCCTCCATCGCGTGGGAATGGAAGACCAACCGCGCAATCGTGAACATCATCACGATGAATGGGAACAACGACAAGATGGAATTGGCGGCGACGCTGAAGGCATAGGTATGCACTTCTGTCTGAGACATGTAGCGGGCAAGGCTCCAGATCTGATCCCCCAGGCTCGCACTGTTAGCAAGTTTCGCGGGCGGCTGTGGTTCTGCGGGCACACCAACAAGGGCTTCATCGACAACAGGCCTTGTCACAATCCGGGGGACGGAGATGCCGAGCGTCATAGCCATCCATGCTAGCAGCAGGGCCACTGTCTCGAAATCACCCGCATGAGCCAGCGTCTACAACCTTCTATCCCATGGTTCCAGCTGGCAAATTTTTCTTGCACGAAATTCCAATTCCTGCCATAACATCATCAAGCTCGAACGAAAGTTCACAGTTCGAGGAGCGCGGAAGGCCAATTGATGTAATTGTTTCCCCGTTCTCAAAGCATTCCAGGAAGCGTTCCTGCGGAGTGCTGGAGATGGTTAATCAAGGTTGAAAGGAAGTTCGCTTGAAGGAAAATGGCGTGGTCAAGTGGTTCAACGGAGCCAAAGGATACGGGTTTATCCAGCGTTCCACTGGTGAGGACGTCTTCGTACACTTCTCCGCTATTCAGGAGAACGGGTATAAGACATTGAACGAGGGCGATGCGGTAGAGTTCGAATGCCAGCAGGGCCCCAAAGGACTCAACGCCGCCAACGTGGTGCGCAGCGCCTGAGGTTAGGTTAGAGGGGAGCGCTGGGTTCCGTCTCGGTGGTTGAGAGGCGGGCCAAAGCCCATTGTGCTGCTTCCGCGAGCACCGCATCGGGGCTGGCAGCCCACTCACGCAACTTCGGCAGGTAGGTCGTCCGTCCGCTGTTCCCCATGGCGATGGCTACATTGCGCAGCAAGCCGCCCAGCTTGGCGCGCTGCACGGGAGAACGCCGAAACAGCTTGCGAAAACTCTCCGCGTCCAGTTCCGCAAGCCAGGCCAGCGCCGGGTTTATCAGTTCAGGACGCACGGACAGCTCCGCATCTCCGCTCACGGGCGCCCGTCGATTCCAGGGGCACACGTCCTGGCAAATATCGCAGCCGAAGACCTGACGGCCCATCTGAGAACGCAAGGGCTCCGGAATGGGCCCGCGCTTCTCGATGGTCAGATACGAGATGCACACGCTGGCATCCATTTGGTACGGCGCTATCAACGCGCCCGTGGGGCAGGCATCAATGCATCGGGTGCAACTGCCACAACGGTCCTGCGGTAGTGTAATCGGAGGCGCCAGCTCGAGCCCGGTAAGAATCACGCCCAGGAACAGCCACGACCCAAGCTGCTGGTCGATGATGCAGGTGTTCTTGCCGATCCAGCCGATGCCTGCATACATGGCGTAGATCCGCTCTACCAGGGGACCCGTGTCCACATAGCACCTGGCCGGGAAGGGACCAAGCGCTTGCTGCAAACTCTGCTCCAGCCTCTCAAGGCGCGCCAGCAGGACGTCATGGTAATCGGTTGGCTGGCTGGCATCGCCCGTCTGTTGATGACCAGTCCAGGCATAGCGCGCTATCCAGGCGCTCTCAGCCGGGGCCGGATCTATGGATTTGGGCGCGTCCGCGTGGTAGTTCGCGGCACACACGATCACGGAACGGGCCCACGGAACAGCAACGCGTAGAGACGATCGCAGCAGGCGGTTGTCCTGGTCACGACGTTTCAGGTATTCCATCTCGCCGGCATAGCCATGCTCGATCCATTTTTCGTAGTACGCCTCGAAGTGGCTCGGGTCAGGAAAGTCAGCCGGGTCCCCGGGAGGCGGGATTGGAGTTATGCCCGCCCGTGAAAACCCCGCCTCCCTGGCGAGCATGGCAATCTGATCGCGAGCTGCGGCCTGGAGCATGAACCTACATTCTAGGTCACTCCGTAATGTTGGCCGCCAGCGTCTCCACAAAGGCAATATTCTGCACCAGGTTCTGCGGCAGACCGTGCCGTTCTGCCAGGTATTCCGGGCTGTTGTAAGAAACCAGGACTTTTCCCTGATCATCCTCCCAAACCAGGATCTTGAGTGGGAGGTCAATGGCGATGCTCGGCGCGGCTAGCATCAGGGGGGTGCCCCCTTTAGGGTTACCGAAGATGAGAAGCTTGGTAGGGTGCATTTCCATTCCTACCTTTTTGGCTTCCCCACTGTGATCGATGAGCGCGAAAACGGCGATTCCTTTCGCCTGGAGAATAGCCTGGAGCTTCCCCAGGGTTTCATCGACCGAATGCTTGCTGGGTTTATGAACGATTCCGTTGTTGGCCACCAGTTGCCCCCTGCAATCAGATGTGCGGCTTCAGGATAAGTTCCGTCCCGGAACTTGCAGACTTGGAATTGCGTATGAATGATAGGGATGGAGTGAGATCGATGATCAAATTTTTGCTGTGGTGTATTCTTTTTCTCTTCTGCTGGCCCCTGGCGTTGCTGGCGATCATCCTGTATCCGGTGGTGTGGCTGGTGCTATTACCGTTTCGCCTGGTTGGCATCGCCGTACACGGAGCGTTGGAGCTGGTCACCGCCCTGATTACTTTGCCCGTACGCCTGATCCGCGCTATCTAGCTAAGGTTGTGCGTAGTACCCTTGCCGGGTCCGTGCGGTCAAGCCAGGTTTCGACACCAGGACTTGCAGACTGTGATATTCGTCGCGGTGATCGGCAGGAGTTGACTCGAAGGACAACTCGTAATATGCCGCAGCATCTGCCATGCATTTCTGCAAGAGCGAGGCGACATCGTTACTTGAGTTGAGGGCGAGACCGCCGCTCTGCGTCGCTAATACCTGCAAGCTGAGGTCGCCCACGGCGACTTGGCTTGGCTTGCTGACGCCCTTTAGGAAATCCTGATAATAAAACTCGCGCCCTACTCCCTCGCCGGCGCCAAGAGGATCGACGCTGTAGAGGGTCACGTGCGACTGCCGGAGCTGAGTGGAAAGACCGACGATGGTGGCAAAGATTTCGTTCGCTTGCTTAGCCGCTAAATTGGATGCCCGGTCCGGAAAGCAGAGGCCAGCCCGGAGATACCCAGAAGATCATCTTACGGCCCGGGAGCTTGGCCGCGTTCCCGGCAATCTCCTGCAGGGCGTTCATGGAAAGCTGAAAGCGATCGATGCCCTGGTACTGCGAGGACCGGCGGACGTCGCGCAGGCCGATGGCGTGATCATCGAGAGAAGAGGTGAGCTCGTTGCCGTCGGTGGAAAAGGCTTTCTGTACCTGCGCGCCTGAGTCCGTGACGAATGCGAGCGCGACCGGCTGAGCGAGACGGCCACCGTTGGCGCGCAGAAACTTGTCGATCTCTCCACGCTCGTAGGCGATTCTCTCGTAGGGGCTGTTAACGGCATCGATAACGAGGATGACGTGGACGGGATCCTGGCTTCCGTTGATGGCCTTGAAGGACGTGATGTGCTTCGGGGTTTTGTTGTCAAGAAGAGTGAAGTCCTGCTGCTGGAGATCGGCGACCGGTGGCCCCGATTTCGGCGTAACCACAACGTCGAGGTCGATTTTGGACGCAGGGGCCGACGTTGACGGGACGTTCTGCTGAGCGTAAAGCCCTGCAGTGCAAAGCAGAGGAGCGAGCAGAAACAAACGGAAGCGTGCGCCTATAGACATGGCTTTCCCTCATTCACGGTATTGGATGCGGGTAAGCCCGGGTGGAGGCAGAAAAGCGCTGGGATCTGGCGCGACTGCTCAATTCGACCAAGAACACAGTCTCGCGAGGGGAACGCCTCTGCAGCCTTAAAAAGGCCGGGTGCCCCACATCTCGCTCATTTTCGCGAGATGTGGGGCACTCGGCCTTTATCGCTGGCCGTCAAGAACCGACCTCGCGAATAGTTGACGCAGCATTCGGGTAGGAGCTCTGCACCGGCACAGGTAAAGGGAAATGAGGCGCGTCTGCCAGACCGAGGGGAAGATATTCGCGGAGATACCAGTTCACGAATCTTCGTATGCCGTCATCGATAGAGACGTCAGGTCGAAATCCAGTAACCTCTATCAGCTTGTCCACCTTGGCCTCAGTTTCGTAGACGTCGCCCGGCTGCATGGGCATTAAACGCACGTCCGCTGATCTGCCCAGGCACGACTCGATGGCGCGAACTACGTGGAGGAGCTCGACGGTCCGTTGGTTCCCGATGTTGCACAAGCGCATGGGAGCCTGTACGCCAGGCCCCTCCTTCGGCGGCAGGGGCAAAACGCGGACAATTCCTTCCACCGTATCGTCTATATAGGTGAAGTCGCGCCGGAGGCGGCCCCAGTTATAGAGCTCAATGACGCGATTGCTCATGATCGCATCGACGAATTTAAAAATCGCCATATCGGGCCGCCCCCACGGACCATAGACCGTGAAAAACCGCAGTCCCGTGGTCGGAATATGAAAGAGGTGGCTGTAAGCATGGGCCACCACCTCGTTGCTCTTCTTGGTTGCGGCGTAGAGGCTGACCGGATCATCGGTCGAGTCTTCTTCGGAAAAAGGAGTTTTGTTCTGCGTTCCGTACACGGAGCTGGAAGAGGCAAAGACGAAATGACGGCACGAGCAGGCCCGAACGCCCTCGAGTACATTGACGAAGCCAACGAGATTGCTGGCGACGTATTCTTCAGGACTTGTAAGGGAGCGCTGTACCCCAGCTTGGGCGGCCAGATGAACCACGGCTTCGAAATCGCCGTTGCGAAAGAGGCTTTCCACCCGCGCCCTATCTGCCAGGTCAAGCGGAAAGAACCAGAAGCGGGGGCCCATGCAGAGCTTTCTAAGCCGTGCATCCTTGAGCCTGGGGTCGTAATAGTTGTTCAGGTTGTCGACACCAACCACCTCAAACCCAT
This sequence comes from uncultured Acidobacteriaceae bacterium, assembly GCA_963805955.1. GTDB lineage: Bacteria > Acidobacteriota > Terriglobia > Terriglobales > Acidobacteriaceae > PALSA-350. Next base: position 5,340 of record CAWDVZ010000009.1, on the reverse strand, counting down.
CCGCCAGAAGCCGTTGAACAAGGTGCGCGCCAATAAAGCCAGCAGCACCGGTGACCAGAATTCGTTTGTCACTTACCTGCAGCATTTCTCTCCCTCACTTATCGCGAATGGTTGACAGTGAACGCACTCTGCCCTTACCTACTGACTGCATGCGTGATGCGCATGGGGCGCCGACCGAGCATTTTCCGTTGGATTGGATCAGTAAGCTCCCTGTCCGGTTAACACCACCCTTGCGGTACGCGCCAGGATATTAAGATCGAGCCATGGAGACCAGTTGCGGACGTAATAACTATCCATGCGGACGCGGTCACGACTACTTACCGTATTCCGCCCGGAGACCTGCCATAAACCCGTCAGGCCTGGGGTAACCCGGCAATACAACGAGAAATTTGGCCCATAATTCGCTATCTCCTCTTCCACAATCGGGCGCGGTCCAACCAGGCTCATCTCACCTCGCACTACGTTCCATACCTGGGGAAGCTCGTCGAGGCTTGTTTTCCGTAAAAACCTGCCCACCCGAGTAATGCGCGGGTCACGCCGCAGCTTGCGGCTGGATAACCATTCCTCGCGTAGGGCTCCGTCTTTGGCGAGAGCATCTTGCAGCAGTTCGTCCGCGTTCACCTGCATGGTTCGGATCTTCCAGATGCGAAAAGTGGAGCGATTGCGGCCGATACGGCGTTGGCCATAAAAGGCAGGTCCCGGTGACTCAAGCTTTACCAGCATGCCAACCAGAAGAATAGTGAGTGCAACCACCGGGACGGCCAGGGAAATAAGGAACAGATCGATCACCCGCTTGGTGATTCTGGGAAGAGATAGGAGCAGGTCTCTTCTCACCTCGACAGCCAAACAGCCGGCTAACTGCCGGGCGTCCACGGTGAGGCTGTAGAGCGCCGCAGAGCTGTGGACGATCATCAGGCGAGGGAAGATACTTTCGAACTTCTCCAGATCTTCCAAGAGCTTTCCGGAACCTGCATCCGGCAGAGCAATCATGGCGCGTTCCACTCCGCAGGCCCTGACCGCCGGAGCACGAGCTATGTCAATTACCGGGAGGCTATGGCTGAGTCGAGCCACATGAGGGTACGAAAGGATGACCACCGCCCTTAGCCCAATCTCCGGATGTAGTTCCAGTTCCCGGATGAGCTCGGCCGACTCATCGCCGGTGTGGAAGACGGCGACGGGCATTCCCCACCACGATCGATGGCAGATTAGCCCCCTCACCCAGCATCGCAGGAGGGGGGTGACAATCATCGACGCTAACCACCATAGGACGAGCACCCGACGGGGATAGTCATCGGCACTTCGAGTCGCCAAGATGGCGATGACGAGGAAACTAAGGGTTAATGCGAAGGCAAGACGGCGAAGTTCGGTAACCGCGTTGTGGATGACACCGGGGTAGAGATGACAAGAAAGGAATATAGCGATGAATACTCCGAGGGCCGGCCAAAGAGCAAAATACTGATTCAAGTCCAGGTTTCCGCCTCCTCCATGCTTGTCCCACAAGACCAGACTTCCTGTAAGCATGATGGCGACAACATCACAGACGAAGAAGACCGTCGAAGACAGCCATGGGAGGCAACGGATTTTCGGCAGCCCAATGAGCGGAAAGGGTACTTCTGTCGGAACTGCGGTTACCGAAGCCATTTGCGCCTCTGACTGTGTCTGTGGACAAAGCGGAGACTAATAGGAAAACCTGAAGGCTGTATGCGCTGCGATATTAAAAATTGTTTATTAAGACACCGTCATTGTAGCTTTTATAGGAGCGACCGTTGGGGGGTCAAACCATTTAGGGGAACTAGGCGGAGGGTAGCAGAGGGAGACTTCGAAACGTTCAGCGTGGCTCCGGAATGCCGCACCTACGGCGCTCCCACGGCAGGCCGGGGCGGGCGGTAGGGTCATCCGAAAAGCATGATGGGTGCCCCAGGTCTCGCTTTTGAGACCTGGGATCCTTCACGCAAATGCCGGAAGATCAATTTGGGGAGCTCTGACTTCGGGACAGAGGCATTTTCTGCAAATGCGCATTAGCAGGGGCTAAAAGCCCAATCTCGCTCAAATGTTGCGGCCCGACTAAAGTCGGACCCAGATACTCGGAGCTGTCGGCCGGCATTCGCGTGGAGGATCCCAGGTCTCAAACGCGAGACCTGGGGCACCCATCATCCTTTTCGAGGAGGTTCTCACGCAGACTCTAAAGCCCGCATCAGTCCAGCGGAGTCCTTCCAGAAGGGTCAGGCCCTCTGGACGTGCCCGTTCAATGGCTCGAGGATTGCCTGCGGCGGCCGCTTGCCGAGGGCGTTGGCGGGCGGCGGTAGGGCGCCTCCGTTGGTAAGGGTATACCCGATGCCACGGTTGGTCTGAATCAGCTTTTGCGGGAAGTCGCGATCGACCTTGCTTCGCAAGGCGCTGATGTATACATCAACTACGTTGGTCAAGCCCTCAAACGAGGAGTTCCAGACGTGCTCAAGGATCATGGTTCGCGTGACCGGACGGTTGACGTTTCTTACCAGATATTCAAGCAACAGGAATTCCTTCGGCCGCAGATCAATCGTCTTACCCAATCGCGCGGCTCTTCGCCGCACCAGATCCAGCTCAAGATCGCCAGAGCGAAGTACGTTCACCGTATTCGAAGCGGCAAGATCGGCAGCTGCCTGACGCAAGCGTATCGAGAGACCCAGACGGACTGCCAGCTCCGAGGCAAAGAACGGCTCGCGCACGCAATCATCGACGCCGGCTTCAAATAATTGCAGACGCTGTTCCAGGTCAAGGTATCGCGCAAAGACGAAGAGGGATGCGTCCGAGTTTTCCTGTCGCAGCAGTTTCACCAGGAGCACAATATCTCCAAAGATGAGGGAATCGGAATCGACGAGAACACCCTCGTAGGGGGCGAACCGGGTAAGCTGCAGACACTCCCTGGCGGAGACCACGGTTTCGACGACAAACTGGGCCGAGCTGAGCGCCTTAGCGACTCTTCTTTGCAGGTCACAACGGGGGAGAAAAGTGAGCACTTTCATGGAACCTCCAGGGTGGATCGGGGCCCGATAAACAGCACACAGCACTTCAGCAGCGGCAGGCCAGATTCGCCAGGGTTGTGAAGGTAAAGAAAAGACCGCTCCATGAGAACCCGCAAACCGCGCAGGTTTTGACTAAGCCGCCATATTCTGTACTCCCCGTAGAGCTTGGAGCAAGACACCAGACAGAAGCGAAACCTCAGTACATGAGGAGAAACGTTACATAGTTGAAAAGCAATAACAGAAGTCTATTTGTTCTGTCAATTGTATCTTATTCATCCTGCAATAGTCAGGTAATTGTCCCTAAGATAAGCGCATAAAAGAAGGGAGCGCTGCATCGCTGATGATGTGCGATACAGCCCACCTGATGAATAAACTATGCACCGACTATAGTGCGAGCAGGCATTTCTGACTGTTGCGTATCAGAAACACAAAGATGAGTAAGCAGCCGCAAAACTAAGAAACAACTAAGGCATCTTCGCTTCGCCTGACAATGCCACTAACACTTTTATTGAGAGCAGGTTGTTACGTGTAAGCAACAAGCTTAGTCAGATTGTTCGCGTTTCCGGATTTGGTTTGTAGTCTCCGTGCAGTGCACATCTGCGCTACTAAGGAGAAACACCAAATGCTCACACGCATCGCACGCAAACTTGTTATCGGCGCGGCCTTGGCCGCGATGGTTGCTCCCGCTGCTCTTGCCAACCCGACAGGGACGGATCCCGTTCCAAACACGTTACAGACCATCCTGTCACTTTTGGGTTTGGGGTAAGATACTCCCGAAGCGGTCTGATGCCAAATGCTAAGCGCCTAACTTCACGCTTGCTCTCGGCTCGCCGCCCTGAAAGGAGCTCTGGAATGCTTCTTAGTGGTCTGGATTTCTTTTACTGGGCGGCGGGTTTCGTATTGCATGTTGGTTTGCTCTTCGTTCTTTGGTACCGGCGCCGAGCCAGTTTTTTTCCCTTCTTTACGGCGCTCATCACTCTGAATGTGATCAGAACGATCGTGCTGTATTCCTTGCACCGATACGGAACAATCTTCGACTACCGTTATACCTATTGGTCACTAGCCATCGTCGATACCATCCTGCAACTTTGCGTGGTTTACGAGGTTGCCTCTCGCGTTTTCAAGCCCCTCGACGTCTGGGCCGAGGACGTGCGCAGTAGTTTCGTCTGGCTGCTAAGCCTAAGTGTATTGGTAGCGTCCAGTCTCACCTGGCTGTCAAGTGCGCCGGGGAGAACATGGATGCAGAACGTGACGACCAAGGGCAATCTATTTGCGTCTCTGTTGCTGAGCGAGCTTTTTATCGTCATGATGACCCTATCGATCAACGCAGGGCTACCGTGGAAAACGCATGTAGCCAAGATTGCCCAAGGGCTGGGTGCGTTTTCGCTCATCAGCGTGCTGGTCGACACCGGAGACAGTTACTTTGGCATCAGTCGACAGCAGCCCGCCTTTGTTCTGATCTCGCATGTCAGCATGGCTGCATATCTGGGCTGCGTCATCTACTGGATGATTAACTTATGGCCTAACGAACAACCGGCTCGAATGATGACGCACGAAATGCGCAAAAAAATGTTTACATTGCAAATGCAAGTGGACTACCATTTGAAGGATTTACGTTCACGGAAAAAGTGGTGAACACGCCTAATCTCTACTTCGCAGCCGCAATCGGGATTTTCCTAAGTGTTCTCCTCTTCGTTGCAGGATATTTCTACTTCCGCCGCCGCAAAGCAACGCCGGCGAACTGGGAAGACCTTTTCACCAAGCTGACCTGGATAGACCGAAACAACATAGCTCAAGTCGCCCTGGATCTCGTCGACGTGAATGGCCAACTCAAGATAGATGAGGACGCTGCGAGTTTGGAACCATCGCAGTTGTGGAATCTGATCGGTGGGCTGGATGGCCTTGAAGTGCTGGAGAGAAACAGCGAGGTTTTGATCGATCTGGCCTTTTATGTCCAGCAGTGGTATCCAGAGGCGCTGCCCATTGCCGAACGGTTGCGCCTGGATGCCCGAGAGCTGAAGTGGCATGTTGCACGTTTGCGGGGAGCTGCCGAAAGGGGTAACCTGCAAATCTCCTTTCCCTTTTATGCGCAGCGCGCGGTGGCTAAATATTACGTCATGACCCGGCGGCTGCTCAGTCTGTATGAAGCAGCGAACCTGTCTACGCTTGCAGATTTACAACGTGCACTGTAGGGCCCCCTCAGGGCGCCAGACGAATCGCCACAACAATGACCCGACCTACATTTTCTATTTCCGTCCGGTACTTCCATCTCCGGCTGGAAGCGGGCGACAAAGGGTGGGGGATCAGGGTTAACCAGTCCGAGTTCTTGTCTAAT